>NZ_MAFC01000013.1 GCF_002013465.1 Mycobacterium sp. D16R12
TCACAGAGCAGGGCGCGCCGGGAGACCTGACACCAGATCAGTTGATCGCCATCATGAATTCGCAGGGCCACGACTTGTCCAAGGAGAAGGCAGCCGAGTACGCGCCGCTGCTGGAGGCGGCGATGAAGGAGCGCGGTATCACCAGCCCCGCCCAGAAGGCTGCCTTCCTCGCGCAATTGGCCGCGGAGACTGGTGGTTTGACCAACTGGAGTGAGAACACTCCCGCCTCCGGCTACAACGTCGGGCGCGGACCCATCCAGCTGACGGGCCAAGGCAACTACGAGGCCGCCGGGAATGCGCTGGGTATCGATTTATTGAACAACCCGGGGCTGGCGAGCGATCCGAAGTATGCGTTTCGGATTGCCGCATGGTTCGTCACCTCCGATGAGATGGGGAACGCCATGGGCAAGTTGGGTGACGGTGGATGGGGTTCGGTGCCGTTCTTGGGAACGTACACAACGGGTTCCAACGGCGAACAGTTCGCGCAGTATGGTTCCGGCAGCGGGTTCGAGGGAATGTCGCGCACCATCAACGGAGGAATGGCCGGGTGGCGTGGCCGGGCGGAGTTCTACGAGACCGCGCGGCAGGTACTCGGAGCGCCGCCACTGGGGCCCTACCCACAACATCCAGAGGAGTCGCACGCCGGATGAGAAACGGATACCGCCGGACAAGGGCATGGACAGGGGTCGGGGCGGTCGCGGCCTTGCTACTCGGCGGCTGCGGCACGCCCAGCCGGCCAGCCGAACCGTCGCCGAAAACCTTTGTTTTTCAGACTCAGACATCGATTGGCCTGGTGCGGGGATCGACGGTCGCGCTCCAATTGAAGCGGGTTGCTGGCTCCCCCACGGGCCCGGTGCCGCTGACCCGAGACGGCCGGCACATCTACAGCGCGGGTGTTTCGGCCATCACGGTGGCCGACACTGCGAGCCTCGTGGAGCAGGAGATCGATTGCGGCGGAACATGCATAGGCTTTCTCCCACCGTTAGCCCCACTGGGCGACGGAGTTGTGGGCGGCTTTGACCTCGGCGCCACAACCAATCCCAGTCAGGATGGTAAGACGACCACGGCGGCTGTGAAAGGGATCGACTTAAACGCTTCCGAGCGTCACGTCGAAGCTCTCGGGTCGATACCGCTCGCCGTACCGCAACCTGCGCAGTCGAATGTGGCTCCCTACACGTTCTTCCTCGATGCGGCACAGGGGGTGTATGTGTTCCTGCAGGCGGTTGTCTACCGGCCGACCAGGCCCTGGGAACTTGCCCAGACCCTCTACATCGTCAGGCCCGGAAGCACGCCGATGAGCCTGGGTGACTACGCCTTTCCGTCGGAGAGCGATGTCTGGGGTGCCGTTAGCCCAGATCGCAAGCGCCTGGCCGTCGGAAGCTACAGCACCGCCGAATCGACGACGACCTGCTCCAGCGTCGGAGTGGATCTGTTCGACACGGCCACCGGAGAGCGGACCGCGATCCATCCGGATACACCCGCCGAGGGTGAGATCCAGTACCGAGTGCGTCGAGCCTGGTGGGGCGCGGACGGCTCGCTCTACGTGAATTACCAACAGCGGCAATGTGATCAGAAGGCCGCCTGGTCCGCACCCGTGGTATGGGCATACCTGAACGGCCACTGGGATCGGATCAGCACGCCTGGCCCGGCTCTTTTTGCGCTGAACCTCGGAGACGGAGAAACGGCAGTGGTCGAACCGAAGGGCCTCAACAGCGGCACTTTGTATCTCGTCGACAAGGGTGGAAATCGTACGCAAATCGCCGAGGACGTCACGGGGATCGCAGACATCCCACCCCGTTGACCAGGGAACGCGTCGAGCCGCGCTAGCCCGGTAACGTCAGTACCTGCGGCCCGTCCTTGGTGATGGCGACGGTGTGCTCGGAATGTGCACCCCGGGAGCCGTCGGCCATCCGGAGCGTCCACCCGTCCGGATCCACGGTCAGCCGATGGGTCCCGCGTCCGAACCACGGCTCCAATGCCAGCGTCAGCCCGGGCTCAAGCTTCAGCCCCCGGCCGGCGGTCCCCTTGTTCGGGACATGGGGATCTTCGTGCATGGTCCGGCCCAGACCGTGTCCACCGAAATCTGTGTTGATTCGGTACTTGGCTCCCTCGGCCACCGTGGCAACTGCCGCCGAGATGTCACCAAGCCGGTTGCCCGGTTGAGCAGCCGCGATGGCCGCATCCAGCGCGGCTCGGGTGGTGTCGATGAGCCGCACGTCCTCGGGGTCTGGGGTGCCGACGACAACGCTCACCGCCGAGTCGGCCACCCAACCATCGATGCTCACGGCGAAATCCATGCTCAGCAGATCACCGTCGGCCAGCACGTAATCATGCGGCAGCCCGTGCAGCACCGCGTCATTCACCGACAGGCAGATGACATTGCGGAACGGTCCGCGCCCGAAAGAGGGGGAGTAGTCCCAGTAGCAGGACACCGCTCCGCGTTCGGTGACCATGTCACGCGCCCGCAGCTCCAAGTCCAGCAGATTGACTCCAGGCGCGGCGATCGCCGATAGGTCGGAGAGCACCGAGGCCACGAACCCGCCGGTTACCCCCATGCGCGCGATCTCCGCGGGCGATTTCAACTCGATCACGCGTACCTCCTGGACGGTATTTAAATACCACCTTAGGGCTTTTGGTATTTAAATACCAAGACTAGAGTGGGCTGCATGGTTCGTCAGCCGCTCACCGCAGAGCAACTCGCCGCGGGTAAGCGTCTGGGTGGGCTGCTGCGCGCCGCGCGCGGCGACCGGCTCCTCGACGACGTCGCCCGCGCGTCGGGGATCTCCCCGGAAACCTTGCGCAAGATTGAGACCGGACGGCTCCCCACGCCCGCATTTGGCGCCGTCGTCCAGCTGGCCGCGACCCTGCATCTCGACCTCAACGACGTCGCGGCTGCTTGGCAGGAAGAGGCCAAGATCGGCGCAGCGTCCTAACCGCCGCGGCCGTAAAATCGGCCGGATGCACAGCTGGGGTGGGGAGATGCGGCTGCCACGTGGCGTCGCGCTGGGTGCGTTGGTCGTGGCAGTCCTGGCCATGGTGGTCCACAATCGCCTCGTCCCCTTCGACACGCGGTTCTTCGGGCTGGCCGACAACGGCTACGACCTGGACACCTACCGGGCCGCGGTCCGCGGGCTCTGGGATGGCAAGCGGCTGTACGAAGCCCCGGCGCTGAATCAGGCCTGGTTCGTCTACCCACCCTTCGCGACGCTGGTTCTCGCACCGCTTGCCTGGGCGTCGTTCTCCGTCGCGAAGGGGGTGCTGCTTGCGCTGTCCATCGCCGCGTTGGCGGTGATCGCGTGGCGCATCCTGCGGTTGGCCGGCGTGCGTGCGGATATCCGGCTGGCCACGCTGAGTGCCGCACTCGCGGTGGTCGTCATCGACATCGAGCCGGTGCAGGCCACCCTCTGGTGGGGGCAGGTCAATGCCCTGCTCATGGCGATGGTGATCGTGGACCTGGTGCGACCGAACCAGGGACGGTGGCAGGGGATCGGCCTCGGCCTTGCCGCGGGTATCAAGCTCACCCCGCTGATCTTTCTGCCCTACCTGCTGCTCACCCGGCAATGGCGTGCTTCCGTGACCGCGACGGCGACCTTCGCCGCCACCGCGGCGCTGACCTGGCCACTGCTGTCGCGCGACAGCACATGGTTCTGGAGTCATCTAGGGGACACCGCGCACATCAGTCGGATTGATCACCTGGCGAACCAGTCGATCAACGGATTCCTGGCTCGGTACTTCTTTCCGCATGCACGCCCGGAGTGGTTATGGACTGTGTTGAGTCTCTTGATGCTTGCCACAGGTATGGCGGTCGCAGTGTGGGCGCACCGCAGGGGAGAGCGGGTGCTGGCAGTGGTGTTGGTGGGACTTACCGGCTGCGCGGTATCACCGTTCAGCTGGGCCGCGCACTGGGTGTGGTTCGCCCCCGCGGTCATCTGGCTCGTCGCGAAGGCGTGCACCACCGGGCGGCCATGGTCGAGTGGATGGGCCTGGCGCGCGGTGGGGCTGTTCGCGATGGTCTTCATGTGGACCCTGCACCGGCCGGGTCGCGGGCACACCACGATCTACTTCAGCGGGGTGTATTGGAACTTCCTGGACCTGCGACCGTTCTGGATAGGCCAGCTGATGAGCGGCTGGTACCCATTGGCGTTCTTGTGCTTCATGATCGGCGCCGTCAGCTGGCTGCGGCTCAGCACGCCGATGGAGTTTGACGAACTGGACGAGCTGGCGATGCTGTCTGCGGAAATTGAAGACTATCCGCCAGATAATCGTGATGAGGAGCTGGCGGTACGCGCCTAGAGTCCAGGACATGGACCCCGTCGCCGCCCTGCGTGAGATCGCCTATTACAAGGAACTCGCTCGCGAGGAGTCGCGACGCGTCATGGCGTACCGCAAGGCCGCCGACGTTATCGCCGCGCTCAGTCCCGAAGAACGAGAACGTCATGGGGCCGGCAAGACCTGGAAGAGTCTGACGGGCCTGGGGCCCAAAACCGCGACCGTCGCCGCCGAGGCCTGGGCCGGCAAGGTGCCCGTCACTCTCGAACAGCTGCGCGCGAGCGCCAAGAGCACCGGCGGTGGCACCATGCGGGCCGCACTCAAGGGGGACCTGCACCTGCATTCGAACTGGTCGGACGGGTCGGTGCCCATCGAAGAGATGATGAGTGCCGCCAAGGCGCTTGGTCACGAATACTGTGCGCTCACCGATCATTCGCCCCGCCTGCGCGTGGCCAATGGTCTGTCGGGGGAGCGGCTGCGCGCGCAGCTGAAGGTCATCGATGGACTACGCGATCAGATGGCGCCCATGCGAATCCTCACCGGTATCGAGGTTGACATCCTGGACGACGGCGCACTTGACCAGGACCCCGAGCTTCTCGACCAGCTCGACATCGTTGTCGCGAGTGTGCATTCCAAGCTTGCGATGGACTCCGCCGCGATGACCCGCCGCATGATTGCCGCCGTCACCAACCCGCGCGTCGATGTGCTGGGGCACTGCACGGGACGGCTGGTGGAGGGGGAGCGGGGCACCCGCGGTGAATCGAAATTCGATGCGGCAGAAGTCTTCCGCGCCTGCCGTGACTCGGGCACCGCCGTCGAGATCAACTCCCGCCCGGAGCGGCGCGATCCGCCGCGCCGGCTGCTTGACCTCGCGCTGAACATTGGCTGCGACTTCTCCATTGACACCGACGCGCACGCGCCGGGGCAGCTGGAATTCTCCGGATACGGCTGCGAGCGAGCGCTTGAGGCCGGCGTTCCCGAAGAACGAGTGATCAACACCTGGCCCGTTGAGCAGCTGTTGGCCAGGACCACGCAGCACGGCTGACCGCCTATTGACACTTTGAACATATTCGCGCAAAGTGTTCAAGCGTGAAGCTTGTGAAGACGACGGGCCCGCGCGGTGAGGTACCCGAGCCAATCGTCGCGGCCGTCGCACAGACCCTGGTCCGCTCGGGAATTCAACGTTTCAGCCTGTCGGCCGCCGCCGACGAGGCGGGCGTCTCCCGCGGAACCATCTACAACTGGTTCGGTGGCAAGAAAGAAGCCATCGACGTCGCCGTCGGCTTCATCGCCGGAGCTTTCATCGAACTGTTCGCAGGGGCGGTGAGCGCGAGGACCACCCTGACCGACCAGGTCGGCGAGGCGGCGGTGCGCATCAGCGATCACCGAGCCTGGTCTGATCGCCTGGACCCGACGCTGCACGTGTCCAACGTGCTGGAGCTGGTGCTCGACGAATGCGGTGATGATCTGATGCGCCGGTCGGTCGAGTTCTGGGCACCGCAGGTCGAGGCCGCCAAGGAGCGCGGTGAGATCGGCAAGGATGTCGACGCCACCGAAGGCGCCGAATGGATCATGCGAACGCTGATGAGTATCGAAGTGCTGCCTGCCATCTCGGTGAATCTGAAGGACCCGGCCGTGGTGCGCGACTACTTCTCCCGATTCATCTTGCGCGGACTCACATGAGCGACATCGACTGTCAAGTGGCGATCGTCGGGGCGGGTCCGGGCGGTATCGCCGCCGCTCACTACCTGCGTCAACAGGGTATCGACGACTTCGTGATCTTGGATCGTGCCGAGGATTTCGGTGGCACCTGGCGCGACAACACCTATCCAGGTCTTGGCGTCGATATCCCGGTGCTGTTCTACCAGTTGAGTTTTGCGCGAACTGGCAGGTGGAACAAGCTATTCGCCGACGGCGCCGAAATCCAGCGCTATCACCTGTCGGTGGCGGACGAATTGGGGTTGCGCCAGCACTTTCAGGGAGGCAGCGCCGTCACCGCGGAACGCTGGAACGAGGACGGCGGACACTGGGAACTGACCGTGGCCGGGAAGCCGGCCATTCGGGCCCGGTACGTCATCAGTGCGGTGGGCGGATACATCGACATCAAACCCGGCCCCGATATCCCTGGCCTCAACGACTTCCGCGGCAGAACCATGCGGCCCAATGCGTGGGACCACACCTACGATTACGCGGGTAAGCGTGTCGCGGTGATAGGCACCGGCTCCAGCGGCATCCAGATTGCCCCCGCTATTGCCGGCACGGCCGACTCGGTCACCACATTCCAGCGCACCCCCGCATGGATTATTCCGAAACCCAACCCCGGTCTCTCGCCCCGTGCCCAGCGGATGCTGAGTGCACCGTTCGTGCTGACAGCTATCAACGCGCTGATCGTCGGAGCCATGGATGCCGCGCAGGCGGTGCTGTTCCATCTGCTGCCGCTATTGCCGGAAGCATTGTTACGCAAAATGATTCCTCGTTACGACGGCTTGGCGCGGCGGTGGTACCGCAAGTTGCTGGCAGACACTGTCAGGGACCCTGCGTTGCGTGACGCCCTGATGCCCGGCTACGGGATTCTCGCGCGCCGCACCGTCTTGTCCAATGATTTCCTGCAGGCCGTCGATGCCGGGACGGTGCGGCTGGTTACCGACCCCATCGTGCGCGTCACCGAAACCGGTATCGAGACCAGCGACGGCACACATCACGATGTCGACCTCTTGGTCTTGGCGACCGGGTACGAGATCTACACCGACCCGGAGCACTACAAGATCGGAACTGTCCGGGGCCGTGACGGATTTGACCTGGGCGAGTACTACCGTGACCACGAGATGCGAACCTACGGCGGCTCGGCGCTACCGGGCCTGCCCAACCGGTGGGTGTTGGTGGGCCCCGAGGGAAACCAAGGGCAGGGATGGCACGCCATGGTGGAGGCCAATGCGCGCCACGCCGCCCGCGTCATTGCCGAATCCAGTCGCACCCGCCGAGAGGTCGCGGAAGTAAGGCAACACGCCTTCGACAAATGGGTACGCCGGATGGTCCATCAGGGCAAGGCGATCCGCCTATATGCCACCGACTGCCAGCCGCCGCTGAGCACCTACTTCGTCAACTCCAAGGGTGAGGCCCGCTACTACCGACCCCAAACAGTGAGTGAAATGAACTGGTTTTCAAGGCATTCCCCACTATCGGACTACTCATTTCGTCCCGTATCCCTGGAAGCAAAGGTGTTTCATGAGCAATCAGTCTGACAAGCCGCTCGCCGGGCGCGTCGCCTACATCACCGGCGCGGGGCGCGGCCAGGGCCGTGCGCACGCCGTTCGATTGGCCGCGGACGGAGCCGACATTGTGGCCATCGACACCTGCGACAAGCCTTCGCCCTACAACGAGTACCCGGCCACCACTGCCGAAGATTTTGACGAAACCGTTTCAGCGGTGCGGGATCTAGGCCGCGAGATTATCGCCGAACGCGTCGACGTGCGCGACCTCGCCGGACAGCAGAAGGTGATCAACGAGGCGATCACACGATTCGGCCGCCTGGACATCGTGGTGGCCAACGCGGGCATCGCGAGCTGGGCGCGGCTGTGGGAGATCGAGGCCGACCAGTGGCGTGATGTCATCGACGTCAATCTGACGGGCGTGTGGAACACCATCAAGGCGGCGGTCCCCGCGATGATCGAAGCCGGTAACGGTGGATCCATCATCACGGTCAGCTCCTCTGCAGGGATCAAAGCCATGCCCGGTTGCGGCCACTATGTGGCGGCCAAGTTCGGGGTGGTGGGGCTGACGAACTCGCTCGCGGTCGAGCTGGGGGAGTACGGGATTCGTGTCAACTCCATCCACCCTTACGGAACCAATACGCCGCTGGCGGCGGACGAGTCGGTGCTGCGGATGTTCGAGAAGCACCCGGCATACCTACAGAGCTTCAGCCAGACACTGGTGGACAATGACAGGCTCGTCGAACCCGCCGAAATCGCTGAGGTGGTGGCCTGGCTCGCCGGCGACGTATCCGGCGTCATGACAGGAGCTCAAATTCCCGTCGACAAGGGGTACCTGAAGCGATGACCACATGCCCGTTCGCGCCCGGGTTCGACTTCACCGACCCCGACCTCATCCAGCAGCGTATCCCCGTCGAGGAGTTCGCGTACCTGCGCAAGACCGACCCCATCTGGTGGAATGCACAGCCCAGGGGAGTGGCCGGATTCGACGACGACGGCTATTGGGTGGTCTCCAAACACACTGATGTCAAAGAAGTATCGCGGCTCAACGAGGTGTTCTCCAATAGCGTGAACACGACGGTGGTGCGTTACAACGAGGACATCACCGCCGAGCAACTCGACATTCAGCGCGAGAATCTGCTCATCGACATGGACGAGCCCAAACATCGCATCCTGCGGCGCATCGTGTCTCCACTGTTTACGCCCAAGGCCGTCAATGGATTGCATGAACGATTGGTCACGCGCGCCAAGGACATCGTGGCGGCCGCCGCCGAAAAGGCCAATGGTAATTTCGTGTCCGATATCGCCTCGGTGCTACCCATGCATGCCATCGCGGATCTGGTGGGCATCCCCGAATCGGATCGTCAGCAGGTGCTGGACTGGACGAACCAGATGTTCGCCTACGACGACCCGGCGATAGGTAAAGACACGGCCACCACGGCCACTGTCTCCATGCTGGGCTACGCGTACGCGATGGCCGAAGAGCGGCAATTGAATCCGCGCGACGACATCCTTACGGGTCTGGTTCAGGGTGCGTACGACGATCGTCCGCTCACCCCGCTGGAGTTCGCCTACTTCGTCATCCAGCTCATGGTCGCGGGTAACGAAACCTCACGGAACGCCATCACACACGGGGTGCTGGCCTTCGCCGATAACCCCGCGCAATGGGAGCTCTACCGCGAGCGCCGTCCGCAGACGGCCGCCGACGAGATCATCCGCTGGGCCAGCCCCATCATCGCCTTCCAACGCACCGCGCTGCAGGATGTCGACCTCGCAGGAGTGCGGATCCGGAAGGACCAGCGCGTGGGAATGTTCTACGCGTCGGCCAACTTCGACGAGGAGGTGTTCGACGACCCGTTCACCTTCAACATCGAGCGCGACCCCAACCCGCATCTGGCCTTCGGTGGCCATGGGATTCACTACTGCCTCGGAGCCAACCTCGCCCGGCTGGAGATCGGCATCATGTTCGACGCCATGGCGGACAGGCTGCCGGATCTGATGCCGACCGGAGAGCCCACCCGATTCAGGTCGGGGTGGATCAACGGGGTTGTGTCATTGCCCGCGAACTACCGCGGATAGACACCGTGCGTAACCGCTATGCGGGGCAATCTTTTTCCACTTCCATGCCGGAGATCGCTGCGGCCCTGGCGGATGTCAGCATCCCGACGCTGTTGCTTTCGCTGGTGCATATCACCGGCGATCCGCGGTACATCCGCGAGTTCACGCAGGCGGCCAGCTTCCT
Organism: Mycobacterium sp. D16R12; assembly: GCF_002013465.1. Taxonomy (GTDB): domain Bacteria; phylum Actinomycetota; class Actinomycetes; order Mycobacteriales; family Mycobacteriaceae; genus Mycobacterium. Next base: position 9,721 of record NZ_MAFC01000013.1, read on the forward strand.
CAACGAAGTCCAGGGCTTCATGTCCGAGAAGGACAAGGCGAGGGCCCGGCAGGTGGCGCTCGAGGTCATCGTGGACTACCGCGATCGGGGATGCCCTGAGCCGGAACCACTGGACGCCGATGTCGTCCGGGAGATGATGAATTGGACAGCCTGCGAGGAGGTTCCGGAACACTACATACCTCTGATTCTGGAGGAACTCGATCTGGAGGGCGTCGATCCGCGACGCGCCACACCCCTGGATCCTGGACAGATGCACGACCTGCCCGTCGTCGTGATCGGGTGCGGTGAATCGGGGATTTTGGCCGGAATCAGGCTCGCGCAGGCCAACATCCCATTCACCATCGTCGAGAAGAATGCAGGACCCGGGGGAACCTGGTGGGAGAATACGTATCCGGGCGCCCGGGTGGACGTCGCGAATCACTTCTACTGCTACAGCTTCGAGCCGAGCGACCGTTGGAGCCACTACTTCGCCGAGCAGCCCGAGCTACGTGACTACTTTCAAGAGGTCGTCGACAGGCGCGGGCTCGGTGAGCATGTGCGGTGGGAGTCCGAGGTCGAGTCGGCGAGCTGGGACGAGCAACACGGGCACTGGAACATTCGGGTGCGCACCAAAGATGGCGCGATACAGCAGCTCGCGGCCCGGGCCGTCATCAGTGCGGTGGGTCAACTCAACCGACCCAACATCCCGCACTTCGATGGCGCCGAGACCTTTATGGGCTCTGCCTTTCACTCCGCGCGATGGGACGGCTCGGTGGATCTGGCCGGGAAACGGGTCGCCCTCATCGGGGCGGGCGCCAGCGGATTTCAGATCGCGCCGGCGATCGCCGAGGCCGTGGAGCACCTGACCGTGTTCCAGCGCACCGCGCAATGGATGTTTCCCAACGCCATGTATCACGACAGAGTCGAGGACGGTGTGCGGTGGGCCATGACACATCTGCCGTTCTACGGGCGCTGGTACCGGCTCCTGCTCATGTGGCCCGGCGCCGACAAGGGGCTGGACGCCGCCGAGATCGATCCCGACTACGCCGACCAGGATTACGCGGTGAGCGCGATCAACGCCGCCGCACGAATGATGTTCACCGACTGGATAACCCGGCAGGTGGAGGGTGATGAACAACTGCTCGCCCAGGTGCTGCCCGACTACCCGGCCACGGGTAAACGCACACTCCAGGACAACGGCAGCTGGTTACGCACGCTGCGGCGCGCCAATGTCGCTCTCGTGCGCACACCGATTGATCGAATCGAACCGGACGGTGTCGTCACCGGGGACGGCGCGGTCCACTCCGCCGATGTGATCGTGTACGCCACGGGGTTTCGGGCCACCGAGGTGCTGTGGCCGATGCGGATCACGGGCCGCGGCGGCATCGAGCTGCGCAGCATGTGGGGGGAACGGCCCTACGCGCATCGCGGCATCACCGTTCCAGGGTTCCCCAACTTCTTCATCCTCTACGGTCCCGGCACGCACCTGGCCCACGGCGGGAGCCTGATCTTCCAGTCCGAACTGCAGATGCGGTACATCACACAATGCCTCGAACGCCTGGCCGCCGACAGCACCCTGGCGATGGAACCAGAGCCGGAGGCGGCGGCCGAGTGGCACCGCCGCACGCAGGACCGGATCAAGAAGATGGTGTGGTCGCACCCGGCCGTCGAACACTCCTACTTCAAGAACATGGACGGCGAGATACACACCGTCAGTCCCTGGCGTTTACCCGAGTACTGGCACGCCGTCCGGAGTCCGGACTGGTCCGAGTACGTGTTCACCAGTGCCGGAGGGCCCTGACCTGCGGCGTCGTCGGCACAGTGTGAGTGCGACCGCAAGGGTCTAACTTTACTTTTCTCCCTGATCCGTAAGCGGTAGCATCGCGGCATGTCCGAACACTTTGACGTGCTCATCATCGGCGCCGGCATCTCCGGCATCAGCGCGGCCTGGCACATTCAGAACCGCTGCCCATCCAAGACCTATGCGGTGCTTGAGGCCCGCGACGATATGGGCGGCACCTGGAATCTATTCAAGTACCCGGGTATCCGGTCCGATTCGGATATGTACACGCTGGGCTTCCGGTTTTCGCCGTGGAACGACAGCCGCACCCTGGCGGACGGCCCCTCGATCCTCGACTACGTGCACAAGACCGCGGCGAACTCCGGTATCGATGGGCACGTCCGATACCGGCACAAGGTGATCGGTGCGGCCTGGTCCACCGAGACCCAGCAGTGGACGGTTCAGGTGGACCACGACGGCACGACCGTCGAGTACACCTGCTCCTTCCTGTTCTGTTGCAGCGGCTACTACGACTACGACCAGGGTTACTCACCGGAGTTCCCCGGCGTCGCCGATTTCAAGGGCACCGTGATCCACCCGCAGCACTGGCCCGAGGACCTTGACTACAAGGGCAAGAAGGTCGTGGTGATCGGCTCCGGCGCCACCGCGGTGACCCTCGTTCCGGCGATGGCGCCCGATGTCGGACACATCACCATGCTGCAGCGCTCGCCCACCTACATTCTGTCGCTGCCGAACGAGAACCCGATCATCAACGGCCTGCGAAAGATATTGCCCGCCAAGGTCGCCTACCCGGTCGCGCGGTGGATGAACATCGGACAGCTGATCTTCAGCTACCAGGCCAGCCGCAAGTTTCCGAAGGCTGCGCGGCGGATCATCATGCAGCAGGCCAAACTTCAGCTGCCCAAGGGCTATGACTACAAGACCCACTTCGGCCCCAAGTACAACCCGTGGGACGAGCGCCTCTGCGTCGTGCCGAACGGCGACTTGTACAAGACGATCCGCAAGGGCAAGGCCGATATCGTCACCGATCACATCGAGACATTCGACGAGACGGGCATCAAGCTCAAGTCGGGCAAGCACCTCGACGCCGACATCATCATCACCGCGACGGGTCTGAACCTGAAGTTCTTCAGCGGCGTCATCCCGACGGTCGATGGTGTGCCCGTGGACCTGCCTGCGCAGACCGTGTACAAGGGCGCGATGCTCACCGGTATCCCGAACATGGCGTTCACCATCGGGTATACCAATGCCTCGTGGACGCTCAAGGCGGACCTGGTGTCCGAGTACGTCGGTCGACTGCTGAATTACATGGACGAGAACGGTTATGTCACAGCGGTTCCCGAGCTGGCCGACGAGACGCTGGAGAAGCAGCCGTTCATGGACTTCACCCCGGGCTACGTGCTGCGTGCTTTGGAAGAGCTGCCCAAGCAGGGCGACAAGCACCCGTGGCGATTGAAGCAGAACTACGTCTATGACGTTGGGATGATGCGGCGCAGCCGGATCTCCGAGGGCATGCGCTTCGGCAGGAAGAAGACCGCGGCAGAGACCGCGCCGGTGGCCGTCAACAGCTAGACCACGGACGCTATTTCTCTTCGGGTGCAGCCTGATTCGAGCTCGCGGCAATCAGCATGGGCAGCATCGGCCGCATGGGCAGCAGCCGTTGCACGGCGGCCAGGAGTCGTTCGGTCCAGTCGGTCGTCGACGAGGGGTCCTTGATGCTGTCGATGGCCACTCCCTGACCGACTGCGATGCACAGGCGGGCGAGGTCCTGCACGCTCGCCTCGGGAAGTTCGAGATCGTCGTCGAGCTGCGCGATCACGCCGGCAACGTGGTCCAGCATGGTCTTGTCGCGGGCGACGAGTTCCTCGTTCAGCGTCGAATTGTGCCGGGCTACCAGGGCGAGCTCGATCTTCAGCAGGGCCCAGCCGGTGTCACTGAGTGATTGCTCAATCCAGTCCTGAAACTTCTCAAGGCGATCCTCTGACGAACCTTCGCCAAGCACTTGGCGCGAGCTTTCCAGAACTTGTTCGGAGTGGCGGTCGATGACTTCCAGCGCCAAGGCCTCTTTACTCGGGAAGTTCGAGTACACGGCGCCGCGGCTGTAGCCGGCATCTTCGGCCACCTGCTCATTTGATGTCGCCGCAAATCCCTGTTGCAAGTAGAGCTGAGTCGCGGACTCCACGAGTCGGGCCTTGGTCTGAGCCTGAGCCTCAGAGCGAGTCAATCGTTTGGCCACGACCGTTGAGTCTATGCGCTCGGCTCTGCTCACCAGGAGGGAAGTCGCTGCACGCCGGGGGTCAAATACCGCACCACGCACACCTCACCTATATTTGGCTACATTACGTAGCCAAATAATTGTCATGAGCATGAGGATGGAGTGCATCGTGGGACGACACAACCGGCCCTCCGCCGTGGACGATGCGCCCGCTCTAGACGCACGGCCGTCGGACGCGGACTGGAGCACCGACTTCGTCTGGGACGACGAAGCTGCCGGAACGTCCCGCGCGGTAAGTGAGCCTGACGGAGCTTTTGCCCCGACGCCGCCGCCCTGGTTCAGGGGCTGACCGGACCCAGGAGCCTGTTCAGGTAGCCGCCGCTGAACACGCCCCCGGGGTCGAACCGGGCGCGGACGTCTTGGAATGTTTGCCATTCCGGATAGCGCTCGCTCAGCTGCGCGGCGGTCAGGGTGTGCCGCTTGCCCCAGTGCGGGCGGCCACCCAGCCCGATCAGGATGGGTTCGAGGTCGTGGAAATACGACTCCCACGGACCGTGAATCGTCTGGTGCACGGCCAGGTAGACGCTTTCGCGGCCATAGGCCGGCGCCAGCAGTGCGTCATCGGCCTGGGTGAAGCGGACCTCCAGCGGGAAGGCCACCCGATGACGGTTCTGTTCAATGGTGGCTAGGGCCGTCTCGATGGCATCGCGGGCATTTTCCAGCGGAAGCGAATACTCCATCTCGGTGAACTTCACTTTGCGGGGGCTCGCGAACACCGCGGCGCTCTCGTCCTGAGACTCATTGGCCCCGGCAAGATTGGCAACAAGTTTCGATATGTACGGGGCAGTAGCGGGCACTCGCCCGGCCGCCCACATCAAAGCGCCGAGCGCACCATTTTCCACCAGATCGCGCTCTACCCAGTGCCGCACCGGATGGCGCGGCCATGGGTCCTCCTGGGTGCGTGTCGATTGCAGCAGCAGCACCCGTCGGGTGTGAGGGAAGAGGTATAGCTCAAGGTGATCGGTGTAGCTCAGCAATGTGGGCAGATCGGCCAAAACGGTGTCCAGATCGTGCACGGACTGGCGGCGGTGCAGCCGGAAGGCCGGAACACATTGCAGGGTGAACTCGGTGGCCACTCCCAGCGCGCCCAATGAGATCCGTGCGGCGCGCAGCTCATCACCGCCCGATATCTCGTGAATAGTGCCGTCGGCAGCCATGATTCGCATCGAAACGATGGTCTGCGAAATGTTGCCGAACCTCAGGCCTGTCCCGTGTGTTCCGGTGGCAGCGGCCCCGGCCAGAGTCTGGATGTCAATATCGCCGAGGTTCGGCAGTGCCAGACCGCACCGCAACAGCCTGCGGTTGAGCTCATGCAGGTTGATGCCGGCCTGGACCCGCACGCGGTCCTGCTCGTCGACCGATATCAGTTGCCGCAGTTCCGAGATATCCACCTGCACACCGTCGGTGACGCACAGCTCGGTGAAGGAATGCGATGAACCGACCGGCCGTACTGTGCGCCCGGCGGAACGTCTCAGGGTGAATGCCAGCTCCTCCTCGGATCGTGGACGTGCCACTAATCCTGGGGCACAGGATGTTTGACCACTCCAGTTGTGCCATTCGCTCACAGGAACATCATTCCTTCGCCGCGATAAGTGGGTACCGATCCGGCATGTTGACCGCCCTCGACGAGCTGCAGTTCGGTGAAGTGCTCGCAGAGCTCACCGGCCTTGGCGTGCCGGAACCACACCACATCGCCGGTCGACAGCTCCCGCGCGCCGCGCAGCGGCGTCTGAACCTCCCCGGCGCCCTCGGACGCCTCAAAGGACAGACCCTTGGGCCACGACGGCACCGGCACGCGACTCGCCCCCGGGGGGCCGCTGGCTATGTACCCACCGCCCAGCACCGTGGCCAGCTCGGGCGCTGGTTTGCGCACTACCGGCAACGCGAACGCGGCGGCCGGATCCAGCTGCAGGCTGCGGTAGTTGTCAAAGAGTGCCGGGGCGAAGAAACCTGACCCGGCAGCCAATTCGGTGGCGAATCCGAGTCCTGCGATGCGGGCCAGGCTGCCGGTACCGCCGGAGTTCACCAGTTCGAGCGGCGGTGCCCCGGCGGCACGCAGGCGCGCGGTCACCGCGTCCACCACCCGGGGGAGACGGTCACCGAGGTCGCGCAGCGAGGACGCTTGCATGCCGCGAACCGCCAACTGGTACCACGGGTTTCCCGGGACGATGTCGCCCACGCCGGCGATCTGCCCGTCATAGGCCATCACCGCTGCCAGCCGCAGCCCGGGGGTGGCGCACACCAGATCGGTGAGAGCGGCCGCCTGCTCGGGGGTGTGCACCGGCGATCGCTTGGGCCCCAGATGCACCGGACCGTTGAGGGGACGCCACCCGGCGTCGATATCCAGGCACACCGGGATCGGCGCGTTGGTCTCTTGCGAGATCGCCGCGAGCAGATCCACGTGCTCGGCGGAATCGATCAAGGGGCGGATGACGGAGCGATGCCGGGCCGCCGTGGCCAGGGCTCCCCGGTCGACGCTGGGGTAAGCGATCAATAGATCGTCGACACCGGAGTCTGCGAGATGCACGGCCTCTGCGGGAGTGAAGGCGAGTACCCCGTGAAAACCTGGTATTTCCAGAAACTTTCGAATCAGTGCGGTGCTGCGTATCGACTTGCTGGCCACCCGGATCGGTAGACCGGAGGCGGCGGCGACCAGCGACGCGGCGTTGGCCCGCGCCGCGTCCATATCGACCGCGGCCAGCGGTATGGGTGCCCCCCGCAGCGCCTTGGCCAACCGCCGCACCGACATCAGGCAGGAACCACGACAACGCCGTCGTGGTCGGCGTAACAGATAGCCCCCGGTGTGAAGTCGATGCCGCCGAAGCTGACGACGACATCGCGCTCCCCGGCGCCGGTTTTGGTGCCCTTGCGCGGGTTGGTGCCGAGGGCCTTGATGCCGATGTCCATGGTGGCCAACTCGGCACTGTCCCGAACCACTCCGTTGATCACCAGGCCCGACCATCCGCTGTCGACGGCGATCCCCGCGATGATGTCGCCGACCAGCGCGCAATGCAGCGATCCGCCGCCGTCGATCACCAGTACGCCACCCGAACTAGGCTCTGACAGAATGGATTTCAGTAGAGCGTTGTCATGGTGGCAGCGCACTGTGGTGATGACCCCGGCGAATACCGGCCGCGCGCCGAACTGCGCGAGCTGAAGATCGCAACTGGCCATGTCGATGCCGAGCTCATCTCCCAGGTCTGCGGTCGGGCGGGGCGTGATCGGTGCTGTCGTCATACCCCAAGCCTATTCGTCGGGCTCAGCTGCTGGGTCTGGCGCATAGGCAACCACGACATGTCTTCGTTCACGTCCGACACTGTGTGGCCCCCCGTGATGTGAGGGTCAAGCCCTTTTCTCGTGACGGCGGAGTGCGGAGCCCGGTCAGTCCAGTTCGACGGAGTCCTCGCGGCGACGCCGGCGGCGCAGCAGCAACACGACAAAGATCGCGAATGCGGCACCGAACGCGATCTTCAGGTTCGGTGCTTGTCTGCCCGCTTCGGGCGCAGGACCAGGAATCGGCGGCGGGGCCGAATCGACAGTCGACTTCGCTTGCGCAGCGACCTCCCGGGCGGCTGCCGCGAGGTCAGGCTGGGCAGGTTCAGGTGTGGGTGCCGGCTTGGGTGCCTCAGCAACGGGCGCGGGCTTGGGTGCGGGCGCCTCGGCAACGGGCCCAGGAGCGGGCGCAGGTTTCGGCGCCGGTGGGGCAGTGGGCTTGGGTGCCTCGGACGCGGGTGTTTCGGATGCCGGGGTCTCGGCGGGCTTCACCGGTTTGGCAGGTTTCGGTGCGGCAGGCGGCTTTGGGGCCGGGGCCGCGTTGGACGCCGGTTCGTCCTTGGGACCCGTCTTCGGCGGTGCCGACGAGCCGGCGGGCCGTTTGGCAGGCGCACGTTTGGCTGCTGGACGTTTCGCCGCCTTCGCGGGGCGGGCCGGTGCCGCGGGCTTTGGTGCCTCGCCGCCGGTGGGCTTGTCCGGTGTCTGATTGGGCTCGTTAGCCGAATTGTCCTGGTCCGCCATGCGCCTGCTCCTTCGCAAGTTTCGGTCGTCCTGGGTGTTCGTGGCGCGCTCCCGGCCACGATGGGCGGCTCACACCCGAATCTCTGCCGCCCCGCCGTTGTCCATCATGCCGTCACACCGGAAAAAGGCGAGTCGGCCCCCTAACCGTTTACGACTGACGACGCTGAGTCCAGATGAGTGCCGCGCCCACAGAGACCACCACAGCCACGATAAATGGCCACATGGGCAGGTCGCCGTCGGTCGGATTCGCCGAGGGTTTCGGAGCGGAAGAACTCGTGCCCGACGGCTGCTGCGATACCGCGGGTGCCCCCGCGGAGGCCGGTGCACCCGAGCCGGTACTGGTGAACTGCCAGGATCCGTCAACCGGATGTCCGTCTTCGGAGATCACCCGAAAGTTCACCGTGTACTTTCCGGCGGGCGCTCCCGGCTTCATCCCGACCGAGATCGTCGCACCGGAGACCAGCGGGTCGCCTGCCTGCCACTGGTCGGTCTTCGCATCCGGCCCGATGATCGTCAGCGCGGAAAAGCGCTTCTGTAGCGGCTCGTTGAAGGTGGCGCTGACCTGTGCGGGAGGCCCGGATAACACGGTGTTCTCGGCCGGATCGGAGGACACCTTGACGGCGTGTGCCGCCGCCACACCCGGCAGTGCCAGGCCCAGCGCCAACGCGATGAAGGCGGACAAGAACACGGACACAGACTTGCGTAGAACGGTCATTACTGTTGCCTCCGCCGATTGGTCACCGCAAGCACGAGCGCGACGGCACCGAGGATCAGACCGATCCCGCCGAACCAGCGGGCCGTCTTGTCCGGATGCGCCGCGCTCTGCCCGGAATCATGGGTTGCCGACACCTGAGGGGCGTGCGCCGAGTGTCCGTCGTGGTCGGCCTTGCTCTGCGTCAGGTCGAGTGTGGGTGCAGGGTGCTCCGGCTCGGTGCCATCGGGCTGGGCCCGCTGATCCCATCTGACGACCTGACCATCGGCATATGTCTGTGTTGCGGGGAAGGCCACCGACTCGGTATCGGGGAGCTTGACGCGTACCCGGAACAATGCGAACTGGTCGGGCCCGATCCCGTTGCCGGGAGCGGCCTTCCATGTCACCGCCCGGACCGTGCCCTTAGCGGCATCTCGATCCACGGTGCTGGTCCAGCCCGGCAGCAGTTCGGTGCTCGCCGAGCCGACATCCGGCAGTTGCACGGTCAACTCGGTGGTCAGCGCCTTGCTCTGGGACTCGTTGGGAACCGAGAACTCCAGCGTCGCGTAGCCACCGCGGGCGGTGTTGTCCGTGGTCACGCGCACGTGGGCGGACGCGGGAACCGCGAGCGCCACCAGCGCCACGGCTGCCGCGGTCGATACCGCGATCAGTCGGGGGAACATGCGCATGAATTACCTCACTCCGAGTCGGGCAAGCAGATCTGCGTCGATGCCGTCGAGCTCGCGGGCGATGGCGGCATGGGCCGCGCGCCTACGGGTCGGTGGCATGTGTTCGGACGCCCCCACGGCGGTGCCCAACTCCTCCAGCCGCGCACGGACTGCCGAGGTGAACTTCTTGGTCTCCGCATCCTTGGGCGCCCGATCGAGTACGGCCTGGAGGGACTGCTCAGCCCCGGCGATACGAGCCGACAGCTCCGCTCCGAACCCTGAGTACTGGCCGAGTTCTGCCAGCGGTATGCCCAGGCGATCGGCGCGGCGCTGATCCAGCACCCCACGGACCGCGATGGCGCCCTTGTACAACACCGGCAAGAGCACCGGGGCCAGTAGCCGCACCACCGTGAGGGTGCGTCTGATCCGGGTCGGCGAGAGCAGCTTGCCCTCCCGTACCGCCCTGAGCTGGTCCTGGGCGATCTGCCGCTGAGCCTTCAGCGTCGCGAGCTCCGTCTTGCGTGAGTCGCGCCGGGCGGCGGACTCCGAGCGCGCCTGCATGAGCATCCGTCGCCGGTCGTTACGCGCCGCCAATCTGGCTTCGAGCTTGGCCTTAGCCTTCAGAGCCCGAGCCTCGGCGCGTTTCGTCGAGCGGCTCTTGCGGCTGGTGAGAAAACCCATCCCAGCGGCCTCCGTTCATCGCGTTGCGAGTGTGGCGCTAACCCTAGCGCGCCGACCCGCGCCGGCCCCGTGCGGATGGGGCCGCGTATTGCGGTGGTCGCGCCGCACGCTGCAAAGGTTCCCGACGGTCCCCAGCGAAGTCCTAGAAGCCCCCATTCGGGTGGTACATGGCGAACATGAGGTGAAAGGGGCCACAATTTGCGATAGATATTTGACCTCCGAGCAAATTCCCGGCATTCTGTTCGCCGTGGGGCGACATCGAGCAAAGCAGAGTAGGCGGAGCCAGCAGCTGAAGCGAGCCTCGGCGCGCGCTGCTGTGGTGACGGTGCTCAGCTCGGGGACGCTCATGGGGGGATTCGGAGTTTTCGCCGTATCTACTCCGGCAGCGGATGCAAAGCCCGGCGGCGGTTCAGGTGGCGACAGCGACCATGACCATGGCTTGGGTGGCGCGATCCACAAGATCACCGGCGGCCTGCTCGGTGGCGGAGTCGGTGGTGGCGGTGGACCGGGCAGCGGCGGCACGCGCAGCGCGCCCTCGTCCCCGAGCTTCGGAAAAAGCCTGCACGGCGGCTCTGGGTCGGAAGGCGCGGCGGGTGGTAGCAGCGACTCCTCCGCCGGCGACAAGGACAAAGGCAAAGACAAGGGCCCGGGGGCGAACGTTCCCAAGCCGGGGTCTGTCGGCGCAAACGGTAAATCGTCCGACCATGCCGCAGGCAGCCATGATTCGAGCACCAGCGGTCCCGGTTCGAGCATCAGCACCCCTGGCGGCTCCACCACCAGCACGTCCGGCGGTTCGAGCACCAGCACTTCTAGCGGCACGTCCAGTGTGGGGATCGGTAGCGGCTCTGAGATAACGCTGCCGCATTCGGGTGGCGCAGCGGGTGTCCATACCCCAAATGTCACTGCACCCAATGCTGAAAGCCCCAGTGGTGCAACAACTCACGCCGAAGAGTCGCCGACACTGAAGGGTGCTTTGGGCTCCGTCGCCGGCGCGATGGCCCCGAAGACGCAGACCGCCACGACGCCCAAGGCCGACACTGCGACCTCTCCGCACAACGCGACGGCACCGGGCGCGAGCGCGACGGTGGACACCCCCGCTTCTGGCTCTACGCAACCAGGGCATGAGGCGTCGTCCGAGGAGCCCAGAGTTCCGGGCGTGACCATCAATATGGGTGGGCGCACCATCGTCATCTGGAAGAAGAAGCCGAGCACGTCGACGCACGAGCCGGGTGCCGGGGGTGGTTCGATGCACGAGCCGGGTGCTGGGGGCGGTTCGACGCACGAGCATGAATCCGACGACCACGATCACGTGATCACGCTGCCCGGGCTGCCCAACATCGGCGGTGTCCCGAACCCGGCCACGCCGTCGTTCGGTGGCGCCGCAGGCACCCGGAACCCGGGCGGAAACCCAGGCATTCACACCGGACCCATATCTCCGCCGACCGTACCCACGCCCAAGGCTCCCGCAGTCGCGATCGCGGCACCGCCCGCACCGCCGGTTATCGCGCCGCTAGCGCCGGTCGTGCCGCCGGCACCGCCGGTCGTGACCATCAAGCAGGCCGAGAGTGGTCGGGGCGGCGACGCCGTCGTGACAGCTGGTGGGTCGAAGCAACCCGAGGCCGTCACCAAGCCGATCGAGCAGTTCGTCGCGGCCGAGACCATCGCGCCCCGTACCGGCTACGGCGACTACCTCCGACTGACGAAGACCTCCGAGATCGCCGCAGTGGCCATTCCGGGTGCCGTGGGCATCGCGATGATGACCTTCGTGGGAGGCGCCATCGGATACCGCCAAGCGAAGGCCGGGCACACCGTGCGCGCCTCCGCTGCCGCCCGCTTCCTGGAGTAGGGGAGAATCGATACAGCACCCCGTCAGGGGTCTGTCCGGGCAGGTACGTGGTGAGGGGAGACGCACATGGGCGCAGGCCGTCGTGTGACCGATGCCGTCAACGCTGTGCTGGATCTGGCTCCGCGCAAGGGCGAGGTAACGCTGACCGCACTCGTGGAGGCCGTTGGTCGCGATCGGGACCGGTCCATCGAGATCATCTCGGCTGATCTACCACCCGGGGTGTGCGGTCAATGGCGGCAATACGAGAACGAAGACATCTTCATCATCCAGCGCGGCTTGCCCACCTGGGATCGCACGCTCGCCCATGAACTCGGCCATGTGGTGCTGCGGCATGAGGGCATCTCGGTGGTTGAAATGGCCAGGGACGAAGCCGAATTCGCCAGCGACGACCTCATCGCATACATGCTGTCCCAGCGCACCGGATGCATGGGTGCGGCCGGGATGGAGGCCGAACAAGAGGCCGAGGACTTCGCGGCGCTATTGCTCTACCGGCTTGGCAGGCTGCCCTCGGACCGCGCTTCCATTGTTCAGGTGAGGCTCGGGGAGGCCTTTGGGTGATCGCCTGGGTGATTGCCGGGCTGCTGGGTATGGCGACGGGTTTACGCATCGGGTGGGTGCTCGTCCACAAACAATCCCCGGTAAGCACCGGAATGATCGTTGCGCTGGGAAGCCTGGCGCTCGTGTCGGCACTGAACTGGGAGCCGCTGACAATTCTTGTGGACAGCTCATTGGGCTGGCCCAACATCTCGGTGGCCGTGAGCCAGGCCGCGTTGACGGCCTGCGCGGCGGGCAGCTGCGTGATGATCACCAGCATGTCGGCCAGCCGCACCTCGGCGGCCAACAGGCGATGGGCGCGCTGGCAGTACCTGGCCGCAGCCGCGATCGCCGGCGCGAGCCTTGCCGTGTTCTTTTCCCGCGGTCCGCTGCCCGAGATGACACCTCGCGAGTTTCTCAAGCACGATCTGGGCGGATTCGCCTCTGGCACAGCCTGGCTCATCCCGATGCTGTACATCGCCGTCGCTCTATCGGTGGTGCTGTGGGCGGGGATGGCCTACTCGAATCGCAGCCGCCGGGGCCGCGCCTTGTTCCTCTTCACCGTCGGGATCAGCCTGCTGGTGCTAGCCGTTTTGGTGGTGGCCGGTGTCGCGGTAGCCAATTCGGAGTACGTGACGATCGGGACCGCGGCCACATTGATCGGCTGTGCGATGGCGATGGTGGCGGTCGGGTCGCTGTTGCCGACCTTCGAGACCTGGCTGGTCGCTCGACGTGAGATGTTCGTACTGGCCCCGTTGTACAACGACCTGAAGAAGCGCCAGCCGGATGCAGCGATCGGAGTGCGCCCGCGCGGACCGCTGGCCTTCCAGGTCGCAGACCGGATGGCCTATATCTCCGATGCGCTTTTCCTGGAGGCGATGCACGCCCAGGGGCTAGACCCCGAATCGGAGGGCGAGGGCGATATCGAGATCGGTGCGGAACCGGTGAAACTCGATGTGCCACCGGACACGCAGGCCCATGCGGTGGTGAAATGGGTTCTTACCGAGGGTGATCCGAAAGAGAACTTCCCGGGCCCGGAATGGCTACACCAGCCTGACGGATACTCCGATCGCGAATGGATTCTCGCGATTGCCACTGAGTACCGCAGGCTGGTGCGTGCCGAACGTCATTCTTAAGTTGTACATCGCCGTCCCCTCCGTGCGCACCCCGCGGCTCGATGAGCGGTGAACGCCAAACTGACCGGTCCTTCCCCGAGTGGACCGGCCAGGCGAGAAGCGGACTAGCTGTCGAGACCTTCTTGGCGACGGTATTCGTCGACGGCCTGCGTGATGCGGTCCTGTGCCTCGACGGACAGCCCCACGGTGCGGGCTGCGATCCGACGGACACCCTCATCGCGCATGTTGGCGAGCCAGGTCAGTTCCTGGTCGAGCTTCTCGTAGTACTCATCGTCGGTGAAGTACGCCGGCTTGATGCGGAAGAAGTTCGCGAGCGCCTTCATGGTTGCCGACGAAGGGTTGGTGCGGTTACCTGATCGCAGCTGCGACAGGTACGGCGCGGACATCGTGATGCCTTCGGAACGCAGGGCCGCGATCACCTCGGCAGAGGTGTGGGGGCCGCGCCCGGGTGGGTACACGGTGTCGAACAACCGATTCAAACGTGCGGTGAACGTGGTGCTCATCGAGCCTTACCTCCACAAACAGATAAAGTTGCTAATTCGGGGGACGTATTTGCTGCCTATCGTAACCTTAGTTTTGCCTGCAGCCAAGCGCAACCATCAAGTTCGCCTCGGGTGGACGTGGTGTTCGGTTATCCAAACCTGCTAGCTCGGGCACATTTGTGCAGCGTCCAATATTCGGGACGATCTGGGAATCTTCGTTCTCAGGCAAATGATTGATGAATCCCCAGGGCGATGGCTTGGAGGCTCCGCTGTGGGCCGTGCGGAGAGGTCGTATTCGTTTCCTAAATAGGTCGGACACAGTGCCCGGCTGTATAACCTGCTGAGTTGCTACCGGCACCGACACCGCACCTTCTCCGCGCACGCCTCGCTGACCTGGCACGATGTCATGCCCGTGACGATAACGGCAGCTAGCGATTATGGAGGGAATCGCCGCGCAGAGGTAACGTTTAAATACTGAAGCATTGATGGCAAGTGTGGCCGTCAGCAGGGCATCCCCTCTGACCAGCGGTAAATCCACAGCGGCGGACTGTGAGGAAGATCACAGCAACTACCGGTGGCGTGCGCTCCGTCACTGCCATGCGATGCCGCCCGTGCGAGCCGTCGAAGGCCCTCCGAAACCACGATCGTGGGGGATGGCTGCGGTGATGTTACGGAGCAGATGTGACGGAAGTTACCCGTGCGGCAGAGCTCCGGCCGCGTCAGCGCACACCGTGCCCGGCGGTGAGCCCTGCAGTGCGTAGTTCCGCCGATGGTCGCTGGCGAGGGTGAGGGCGCCCGGTGATGTCGTGTCACCGAGCTCGGCCTGAATGATCGAGTAAATGATCGCCAGGAAGGCGAAACGAGTAGTGCGGGGGGTCGCTGGTTTAGGACGGTGGTTTGCGTCGTTCTTGCGCCGTATTGAGCTCACGGAGCCGGGAAACGTGAAACCTGTGCAGAAGGCGATGGGCCGCTCGGCGAGGTTGCCTCCGAGGGCCTGTCCGACGGCGACGGAGAGGCCGTGAATTACGACCGGCGATGGGGCCGGATACCCACAGGCGTCGTCGGCCAACTGCAGCGCATCTCATGCCTGATCGCCATCAGTTTGGGAATGGTTGCCGAGCTTGGCGCGGAAGGCCGTGTCGTTGCCGTCGGTCAGTGCTCAGGACCGGCTCTGGCGTCGGGCGCACCGAATGTAACCGGTTCGCCGACCGACAGTTTGGCGCGAGTGATGGTGACCGCGCTTTTGGGGTGTTCCGCTGACTCCTGCCGCGGCCACGACCTCGCGGGGTCGAAAGCGTAAGCAGAAGAACATATTTCGACAATGCGACGCCGTTGGTCGGAATGACGGGGAGGTCAGGCCACCGAATTCCTCTACGCGGCAAGCAGCATTGCCAACACGGCCGTGTCTGGATCGCTGATGGGATCGATGCCTACCCGACTCACCACCGATGTCACCGTGCCGTCCGACTCAGCCTCGACCCATGCGGCCCGATGCTCCAGACCCAGGTGGGGCAGTCCGGGAAGAAGCAGGCAACCTGAGGCCGCGCCAAGGCATTCGGGCAGTGTCGGGTTGGTCTCGGATGGCGGATGCAGCATGAGCAACGCAGGTGGTTGATGTTCCGCGAAATGCCCGGGTGCGACGGCGGATTCCCCGAGTACCGTGCCTTCGGCGACGACCAAACCGACCATGCCGGGTGCGGGATCGTCAGGCAGGTCCTCGCGGGCACCAAAAATCGTTGTGGTGGACAGCAATCCGGGCAGTGTGGCGATGCGCACCGTCACGATCAGCAGCTGCATCCATTCCTTGGTGGAATCGGGCCAGCGGCCGCACACCACGAACCCTCTGAGTGACCCGCCCGCGTGGAAGGGCGCGATCTCGATCGGCTGATCGGAACTGGTCGTCATATCTGCCACGCTCGCAATCACTCTGACATCACAATTCACGTTGCGCGACGCTGCTCACTCCAGAATTACCATGCGCCGACCCGCTCCGCAATTGCTAGCGGACACGCCGAAAACACACTTGGGCCCCGGATTCGTAACAAACCCGGGGCCCAAGCCAAACAGCGAGATCAGCCGAAGATAAGACCGGATGTCTTCGTGGTGGCCGCGGTGTAGCGGTCCTGCACGTCGGCCCAGTTGACCACGTTCCAGAACGCCTTGACGTAGTCCGCCTTGACATTCTTGTACTGCAGGTAGAAGGCGTGCTCCCACATGTCGACCTGGAGCAGCGGGATGATGCCCAGTGGGACGTTGGCCTGCTGGTCGTACAGCTGGAAGGTCAGCAGTTTCTTCCCCAGGCTGTCGTAGCCGAGCACGGCCCATCCCGAGCCCTGCAGACCATTGGCTGCAGCGGTGAACTGAGCCTGGAACTTATCGAACGAACCGAACTGGTCGTCGATGGCGGCCGCCAGATCGCCGGTGGGCTTGTCACCACCGTTGGGCGACAGGTTCTTCCACCAAATCGAGTGGTTTACGTGGCCACCGAGGTGGAAGGCCAGGTTCTTCTCATTGAGGAAGATCGCGGCGTGGTCCGCCTTCTCGCGGGCCTCTTCCAACTTGGCGACAGCGGAGTTGACGCCCGCCACATAGGCCGCGTGGTGCTTACTGTGGTGCAACTCGTTGATCTGTCCCGAGATGTGGGGCTCCAGCGCTCCGTAGTCGTAGTCCAAATCGGGCAGTGTGTACTCAGCCACGAGATTCCTTTCGGCTTGCTTCGTATCCGCGGGTGTGCAGATCCATTTCAATGAGAAGACACGGCCAAACCGGATGCACCGGACTGCCGGCCTACGATTCAACCCTGCTCTATTGCGCAACGCCTCGCAAGGACGCACCCATCCTCAATTGGTTACCCAATGTTGGCCGGATGAAACGGATCGCCGAGACTCCCAGCTAGATCAGGATGAGAAACGCGAGGCCGGCCGCGAGGATGAGAGCGATGACAAGCGCTCGAAAGGCCGCGACGCGGTAAGACGTGTTGTAGCAGCGGGGGGTCAACTGCCAGCCGGAAGTGGACATCGACTCGTGCCCTGCCGACTGCGCCGTCATCGCCGAGCTCCTGTCACCTTGTGCAACTACCGTCACGGTGAGATGAGTCACAACATCTCGCGTGTGACGGTCATCATAGCTCCAAATCGCGATGCGCGAAAATTCACCCTGCGTGTACCTGGAAACCCCAGCTAGACCAGCAAATTGGTAGCGTGCTGCGGCGTACCATCAGGGGCATGGCTTCTTGGGTAAATAACGTTCGCGATCAGATCTTGGGGCGACTCGAAGACGGGCTCACGCCGGGAAAGTCGGCAATCGTCGAGGAGGGCGCGGCCTTGCCCGGGCGTACCACCCCGATTCGGATATCCGGCACGCACTTCGTCAGCGGTCACGCGATCGTGTCGCCCTTTCCGGAGGGGCTCGAAACCGCGGTGTTTGGCGAGGGGTGCTTCTGGGGTGCCGAGCGAGGCTTCTGGAACGTTCCAGGTGTCTACTCCACCGCGGTCGGGTACGCCGGGGGTTACACGCCCAATCCGACGTATGAAGAGGTGTGCTCCGGGCGGACCGGGCACGCCGAGGTTGTACTGGTGGTGTTCGATCCCCGCGAGGTGACCTACGAGCAGCTTCTGGTTCAGTTCTGGGAGAGCCACAACCCCACTCAGGGCATGCGGCAGGGCAACGATCGCGGCAGCCAATACCGCTCGGCCATCTACGCGACGAGTGAGAGTCAGGCGACGCAGGCCGCCGAGAGCGCCACGCGGTATGGCTCCGCACTTGCTGACGCCGGATACGGAGCGGTCACCACGGAGATAGCTCCGTTGGACGGGCCGATCGGGCACGCGTCGCGGCGCTTCTACTACGCCGAGGAATATCACCAGCAGTACCTGGCCAAGAACCCGAACGGATACTGCGGACTCGGCGGAACGTCAGTCTCCTGCCTTATCGGACTGGATGTGCCACCCGGCGATCCAGCACAGGCGTGAGCTATCCCATGGCAGTGACTATGAATTCGCTAACTATGCACAGGCAGTGCTACGGTTCCCCGTCGCCAGCCCCGCTGAGCGCCTCCACGAAGTCCTGGCCAGCGCAAATACAAATGAGCAGCCTGTGGTTTGTGGATCAACCTGTGGATACTGTGGATAAGCCGACATTGCTGTGGCGTGCGTCACATTGTGAAAAGTTGCAGGCACAGCAGCTGTCACCCCAATTGAGCGACAGGAATGGACGATGAGCTTCCCTTCGGGCGATGAGGTCCCACAGGTCGGTGTCGACGAGATCGCGGCCGCCTTTGATCTTGGTGTCAAGTTGCTTGACGTCCGTGAGGACGATGAGTGGGCGGCCGGGCATATCGACGGCGCGCAACATATACCGCTCGGTGATGTGCCCTCCCGAATGGACGAGCTCGATCCGGATGCTCCGCTGTGGGTGATCTGCCATGCGGGCGGGAGATCTCAGCGCGCCGCCGCCTACCTGAACCGCAATGGATTTGACGTCAGCAACGTTTCTGGCGGCATGCTGGCCTGGGTACAGGCAGGTAAGCCGACAATCAGCTGAGTTCCCGGCGACCTTGCCCGCGGGTTGGCGCCGGTGCCCTACTCGCTGCCGGTTACGCCCTCAGGCCGTTACGCTGGACGAATGATCCAGGTGTGCTCCCGCTGCGGTACTCAGTGGAACGTGCGTGAGCAGCGTCGATACTGGTGCCCGCGGTGTCGGGGCACGCTGCTTGAGCCGGGGATGACCGCCTCGTCACGCCCTCCCGCGCCCATGCCCCGTCCGCCTGCCGGGACGCAGCCGCCGGCTGGCAAGTACTGGGTTCCGCCCACTGCGCAGGGTCCCGTGGCAACGCCCGCCGGACGTTCTCCGGCCCGTCCCACGCGGCTTCCCGCGGGATATCGATGGATTGCCGTGCGTCCCGGCTCGCCGCCGACTCCGGCCCGTCGTCGGCGTCCGCTGGGGCCGACACCGCGGTACGCATACATCCCCCGCTGGGGTCTGGTAGACCACATCGAACCGGCGGGGTCCTCACGCCAAGGGATAGCCGGGGGGCGAATCCCCAGCCGGGTGCTCGAAAGGCTCCTGCTGGGGACAATCATCGCCCTGGCAATCGTTTCGTGTGCGCATTTTCTTCGATATGCGCTGATGGTTTACAACCGCGGAGCCCTGATTCCACGGTTCGTGGCCAGCACCTCCAACGGGCTAGTGCTCTTCAGCGTGGCGCTTGCCTTTGCGGTGATGGCCGCCACCGCGTGGTTCCTCACCGACTGGATGATCGAGCGGCGGGCTGAGACATACCGGGATCTGGGATTTGATGATCCGCGTGCGCGGTGGGAGATCCGTGTGGGCTGCCTGGTGCCGATTGTGAACATCATTGGCGTACCCCTGCTGCTTCTCGAGCTCGCCAAGATTGAGAACCGGTGGTACCGGCAATACCGAAACATCGTGTGGTGGTCGATCCTGTGGGGCGCCACCTGGCTGCTGGTGCTCCTGACGTGGGTCGTCCGCGATCCGCTCACGGTGCAGGGTGTCGCCGACAACGCGCTCTTCACCACCTTCGACTACGCGATCGCGGCGGTTGCGGCCTGGTCGCTCCGGCGGGTGTACACCGGGTTCACCGCGCCGGAAGGACAGCACCTGTCGGTGCGCTGGCTAGCGGTCGAATCCCCGCAGGGGCCGGTACCCATCGATGCCGATCGACCGGATGTGCCGGCGACACGCGGGGACAATTCCGGCGCTGCGGTTGAACCGATGGGGCAGGAACCGGCAGCATTGGAGCGTGACCGAGTCGCCGGAGCCTGGTGATGGGGCGGAGCCTCAGTTTGTACAAGGAGCCGACGAGATAGACGGCAGGGCCAAACGGCATCCGTTCGTCGTCGCGCATCGGGGTGCGTCGGCGGACCGGCCCGAGCACACCCTTGCCGCCTACGAGCTAGCTCTCGAAGAGGGGGCCGACGGGGTGGAATGCGATGTCCGCCTCACTCGGGACGGGCAACTGGTGTGTGTGCACGACCGCAGGGTGGATCGCACGTCCAACGGGACCGGGTTGGTCAGCGAAATGACGCTGAGCCAGTTGCGCGCGTTGGACTTCGGCGGGTGGCATCCGGGCGGCGCGGAGGCCGAATCCGGCACCGGGCTGCTCACGCTGGAGGAGCTGGTTTCACTTGTACTCGACTGGAACCGTCCGGTGAAACTGTTCATCGAAACCAAGCACCCGGTCCGCTACGGGTCCCTGGTGGAGAACAAGGTGCTCGCCCTGCTGCACCGGTTTGGGATCGCCGCCCCGGCGTCGGCGGATATGTCGCGGGCGGTCGTCATGTCGTTCTCGGCGGCGGCGGTGTGGCGCATCCGGCGCGCGGCCCCCATGTTGCCGACCGTGCTGCTGGGCGAGACGTCCCGGTATCTAGGAGGCAGCGCGGCGACCACCGTGGGAGCCACCGCAGTGGGACCCTCCATCGCGACTCTGCGCGAGCACCCGGAGTTGGTCGACAGGGCGGCCGCTCAGGGACGCGCGACGTACTGCTGGACCGTCGACCACTACGAGGACGTCGAATTCTGCCGGAGCATCGGTGTCGCCTGGATCGCCACCAACCATCCCGGCCGCACCAAATCCTGGTTAGAGCGGGGCCTCACCGGTACCGCGTCGTAGCTGAACAACTCCCATGCGTCTTCGACCTATGACAGATACGTCGCAGGCAGCGTCGCGGCAAGGAATCGGCGTTCTGCGAATTCTTGGGAGTAGGGCGCCGGCTCGCCGTTCAACGGACGGTCGTAGCGTTCAGCGAGTTCGCGGCCGGTGGTTGTACTTATCAGCCAGCCATGTCCTGACAGCCATTCCCCGGACAGGGTACGTCCGTCGTTCGCCGGGGAGACCCCGTCTGCCTGTAATGCATTCGGGCCCAACGCATCACGAACGTCAGCCCACGGCTGACCAGAGGGTGCGATGCCGTCCGTGTCGGTGGAGATGCTGCTGCCGAGCGCTGACATCTCGATGACTCGCTCAAAAAGCGCGTCATGGCTCGGGCCGGGTAGGTGTGAGACCAGCGCCTCGGCCAGCCATGCGGTGGGCAGATCGGGATCGAAGCCCGCGGCGGTGAGGTCCGACTGCCATGGTCCGCTGAGGAATGTTCCGACCTGCCTGCGTTCGGCACGTGACTCCGCGCCGCTATCGGCGAGCACTTCTTGCTTGAAGCTGAGCAGTTCGGGGTAGTCGACCTCGAAGACCGTGGTGTCCTCGGGCCAGTCCAGCCGATAGGCCCGAGTGTCTAGTCCGCCTGCCAAGAGCACCACCTGGCGGGCGCCGGAACGCGTCGCCGCCAGGAGGGACTCGTCGTAATGCTTCGTCATGAGAGAGCGACAATGTGCGATGAAGGATTTGTGGTCGCTAGTCGAGTCCACAGCAACGGGGGAATCCGCTGGTCGATGGTTCAGTAGTGCCAACGCGTAGGGCTCACCAGACGCCAGTACCAGATGCCCGGCCAATGCATCGACAAACAAAGGATTAGCGCCAAGTGACTCGATGGCACGAGAAGCGGTGAGCGTCAACTGAATGTGTCGGCCGCGGAACATCCGGTCCACCGCCCCCTTCCCGGCGCGTCGTCGTCAGAGATGGCAAATCAGTATTTGCCATTGAAGATTAGCCGACGAGGGTTACTCGGATGGGTGTGATGGGGCCGAAAACAAACTCTCCCTCGTCCTTGACCAAGGGTGAGGACGAGGGAGAGCAGTCAGCGCTAGGCCGGGTTGACTACAGCGAGCCACCCGCGGCCGGGGGTGCGGTGGGATCGCTTGATTCGACCGAGATCTCGCGCGCCACGAACTCCTCGAGGTCGAAGTAGTTGTCTCCGGCACGCTCGGCGACCGTGAGCAGTGTGTCCATGAGGGCGACCTCTTCCACCTGCTCCTTGAGGAACCACTGCATGAACTGCTCGCCGATGTAGTCGCCCTCATCCCGGGCGGTACGGGCCAGCTCGGTGACCTGCTCGGTGACGGTCTGCTCCTGAGCCAGCGCCAACGCCAGCGGCTCACGCGGCGCGGTGAATCCGTTGGTCACCGCACCTACGGCGGGGATCTCCACGGAGACGCGCCGATCGATGAGGTACCGCACGATCATCATGGCGTGATTGCGTTCTTCGACTGCCTGCTTGTAGAAATGCGCGGCGAGCTGCGGAAGGTCGGCGTCATCGAAATACGCGGCAATTGCAATGTATTGCTGCGACGCGGTGAACTCGTGGCGGATCTGTTCATGGAGGAGTGCGTTGAATTTAGTCTTGGGGGTGTCGGTCGCGGACATGAATTCGACAATAGACCAGGTCAGGGGCCTTGTCAGCCAAGGTCAACCTTAATGAGGTTATCGTCACCTAAGTAGTAATTGAATATTACCCAAGCGAATTGAACGATTCTTAACTTAGCCAAAGTTAATTTGTGCGCGCCGATAATTGGGAATCGCCGTGCGCAAAATTGACTTAAAGTGCACTGCCCGCAGCAGGGGGCGCCGTCGGATCCTGGCCGACGGGGCGGCTGAGCTCGCGCGCCACGAAGTTCTCCAGATCGAAGAGGTCGTGATCGGCGCGGTCGGCGACCGTGAGCAGTGTGTCCATGAGGGCGACCTCCTCGACCTGTTCCTTGAGGAACCACTGCATGAACTGCTCCCCGTAGTAGTCGCCCGAAGACCGGGCCGAGCGGGCGAGTTCGGTGACCTGATCTGTCACGCGCTTCTCCTGCTCGAGGGCCAGGGCGATCGGTGCGCGCGCGTCCGCGAATTCGTTGATGACGGGATCAATGCCGGGGATCGTGATGGCGACGTTCTTGTCGATCAGATACCGGATGATCATCATGGCGTGATTGCGCTCCTCGACCGCCTGCGCGTAGAAGCGCTTGGCCAGCTGCGGCAGATCGGCGTCGTCGTAGTAGACCGCGATGGCGATGTACTGCTGGGAGGCCGTGAACTCATTGCGGATCTGATCACGCAGCAGTTCGAGGAACGGTGAGGATGCGCGCGCATGGAGGTCGGTGGTAGCCACGTCGAAAAGCCTAGTGCGTCAAGGGGTCGCTGTGGCCGGGTCGGGCAAGAGGTCCGCGGGAACTTGCTGACTGGTGCGCAGAGCCTCGAACAGTCGCGCCGAGGCATCCTCATCCCACGTGACGATGTCTCCCGCCCAGTTCGAGGAGAACGCGCCGATAGGCATTGTCAGGTTTTGTACGGAACCCGCTAAAGCCAGACCCAATTGCGCCAAATTCCAGCTGTGATCGCCTTGCGCGATGGTGATGGCGTCGGCGGTGGATGTGGCGAGCGGATACCAGCGGAACGGGTTGGCCCATACCGCTGGACTGCTTACTCGGTGAAGCAGCGCGGACATGAACTCCCGCTGGTGCGTCATGCGGTCCAAATCGGCCCGAGGCGTGGCCCGGCTGCGCACGTATCCAAGTGCGTTGGGTCCGTTGAGTGTCTGACACTCGGGCGCCAGGTTGATTCCGGCCAGCGGATCGTCGATCGGCTCGTCGAGGCAGATGGCGACGCCGCCGATGGCATCGACCACCGAAGCGAATCCACTGAATCCGATTTCCGCGTAGTGGTCGATACGCAGTCCGGTCGCTTGTTCGACGGTTTGGGTGAGTAACGCGGGGCCGCCGAGCGTGAAGGCGGCGTTGATCTTGTCGCTTCCGTAGCCGGGGATGGGGACGTACGAATCACGAGGAAGGGACACCATGGTGGCGGACCCGCCGTCGTAGAACGCGGGTATGTGCACCAGCAGGATGGTGTCGGTGCGGCCATCTCCGGTGTCGCCGCCGGTGGCGAGCTCCGCTTCCTGTTCCGGGCTGAGGGCCTGGCGGCTATCCGAGCCGACCAGAAGCCAATTGGTCCCACTGCCGGTCGAGGGGCGTTCCGGATAGTCGGTGAGTGCGTCCACGCGGTGTATCCGCCCGTCGATCCAGAACGCTGCGCCGATGATGGTGCAGAACCCAAGCAGGACAAGGGTCGTCGCGAGTAGGAAAGTGCGCCGTATCCAGGCGCCCCATCGCCGTGTCCGTCGCGGACGTGATGGTGGCGGGGGCGGCGGAGGTTTGGCTGGTGTCGCCGATCGACGCGGCCGCCGGTCGCGGGAAGAGGGTCTCGGTGGCGGTGGTTGTTCGCGGCGGGGCGGCGGAAGGCCCTGCTGACGCGGCGGGTTACCGCGCGCCGGGGGAGGTGCCTGATGCGGGGGACGACGGATGATCGCGCTGTCCTCCCGGCTCTCCCGTTGAGGGGGGCGCCGTCCACGGAAGGGGATGGTGGGCTCGGTCATCGTGCGCATCCCATGAGACGAGGCTAATGGAGCCAGACCAGGTGATCGCGGAGCAACGCGAACCCGACGAAGGCGACGGTGTCGATCACGCCATGGGCGACGACCAGCGGCCATAGCCGTCCGGTGCGCTGCCAGACGTATCCGAACACCAGACCCATCACCAGGTTTCCGATACCGGCCGACACGCCTTGATAGAGGTGGTAGCAACCGCGTAGTAGCGCCGAGGACGCGATGGCGGCGGTCGTTCCGTACCCCAGTTGCCGCAGCCGTGTCTGTAGGTAGGCGACGACGACGACTTCCTCGGCCCAGCCGTTCGCGAACGCGGACAGCACCAGCACTGGCAGTCGCCACCAGCTGTCATCGAGGGAGGCGGGAATGACCTGAACACTCAAGCCCATCCAGCGCGCGCCGACGTACAGTGCCAGGCCTGGCAGCCCGATCAGCGCCGCCAATCCGAGTGCGCCGAGCCCGTCGGGCCGCCAGCGCCAGCGGCCGAGCCCGATCGAAGACAGACTGAAACCGCTGCGCCACAACAGATACACCCCAAGCGCGCCCCAGGCCGCCAATCGTGTGATCGATACCAGGTTCAATCCCAGGTCTATCAGGCTGAGCTCGGCGCGACGGGGATTGAGGGCGACCGTCTGGCCGGCAAGCCCGGCCAGGACGGCAGACGTGAACTGCAGGAGGGCGCTGACCGCGCTCATCCCGAAGCTGATGGCGAGCACGATCCCGATCTCGATGCGGATGGTGCGCGGTGTCATGTCCGACGAGTCACATGCGCGAAGAGGTGAAGACTCCGATTCGGCCACGGCGCCCATTGTGGCTGGTATTGGTGGAAGAGTGTCCGATGTGGTGAGCACTCTGCGCTGTGTGACGTCGCCTGATGGGGTTCGGCTGAGCCTGACCGTGTCCGGTGAGGGGCCACCGCTCGTGATGGTGCACGGCGCGATGGATTCGGGGGCGACCTGGTTCGATGTCGCCGCAGAGCTGCGACGGGACTTCACGTGCTTTCTGGTCGACCGGCGTGGTCATGGCTCGAGTACAGACGCCGGGGAACACAGCCTCGCGCGTGAGGCGGACGATGTCATCGCGGTGGCCGCGGAAGTGGGACCCGATGCGGTGATACTCGGCCATTCGTTCGGCGCTGTCGTCGTGCTGGAGGCGTTGCGTCGCGGACTCGATGCGGCGGCCGTCGTCTTGTACGAGCCGCCGCTTCCGGTGTCGGACGGTGTGGCTACGGCGAATCGGGAAGGGAGCGCGGCGGTTCGAGCGCGTTCGATGACCGTGTCACGGGAGTTCCAGGCGTTGGATCAATGCGTCGCGGTGCTCGATGAGTACACCCATGTGGTCATCCCGATGCTGCTACTCGAAGGGGCGAACTCGCCGCTGCAGTTCCGTGAGCCGGTGGGGTACTTGGCGCGGCGGGTGGCCGGTGTGCGAGTCAAAGAGCTTGTTGGGCAAGGTCATTTCGCGCATCGTGAGGCGCCCGCGATGTTCGCCGGAGTGTTGCGCGAACTGTTGCTGGGTTAGATCTTGCGGGCGCGCAGCCCGTTGAGAAATGGGCAGCCGGCCAGGATGCGCAGTGCCTGGCTCAGGCCCGCGGTGTCGTTGACGGGTTCGTTGAACGGCAGTCTCACGTCGTGATCGCCTGCCGCGCCTTCCACGCGCAGTTGGATGCCGTAGCGGTCGATGCCGAGCAGCCGCACCTCACCGTGTTGCAGATTCAGGGGAAGACGCCGCGCCAGTCGTTCGACGAGATCGCGGTGGTCTTGGTCGATATGTGACAACCAGCCGGCCTCGAGCGCGCAGAAGGGGTCGGGACGCGCACCGAGCAGTGCGGAGACGTCAACCGATTCGGCTCCCGTTGAATCTGCGACGACGACGGACTCCACACCCAGGCACAGCAGTATCGAGCCGGGCTCTGTGCGCAGCCGCATATCGGTGCGGATATCCAGGAGCGCCGGGTTGGGTATCCGGCTGGCGATCACGTCGACGATGCCGCGGGCCTCCCGATCGGAGGCGGCCACCACGTTGCCGCGCACCCAGACCAGTGATCGCACCGGCTCACGCACGGGAAGCGGTGCTTGGTCGGTCAGCTCCAGGAGGGCGGGCATCCCGGATTGGCCAGCCGCCACAACGGTCGCGGCGATGGCGCTATCCGAGGGAACCGCGACGGCGAAGGTGCCGTCGTCGAACAGATGGTGCAGCGAGGTTCCGACCACATCGGCTCCGGCGATGGCGAGAGTTGAGCTCGCGGCCCGTGCGCAAGCCGAACGGACACGCTCGGCGGTGGTGGGCGGTGCTGTGGTCATGGTGACCCTTCCTGTTCAAACCCTGGAGAACCCGACGAACTGAGGTAAGCCTAAGTTAACAACGGACCGTGGAGAGTGCAAGGGACACCTGTGCTGTCGCCTGTGTCGGGGGTTCGCCCGGCGGTGGAACGCCTAAGGTTTGAAGTGTGCAGCGCATCACGTATTTGGGGCCGGAAGGCACGTTCTCCGAGGCTGCGCTGACCAGACTGCGGACGACGGGGCGGATTCCCGGCTCGCCAGAGGTGGAGCCGGTCTCGGTTGCCAGTGCCCGCGAGGCGTTGGTGCAGGTCCAGAAGGGGGACGCGACCTACGCCTGCGTTCCGATCGAAAGCTCGCTCGAGGGTCCGGTGGTGCCGACTCTGGATACCTTGGCCGTGGGCACTCCGCTGCAGATCTTCGCCGAGACGGTGTTACCGGTGTCCTTCACCATCGCGGTGCGGCCGGGCACGTCCGCGCAGGATGTGAAGACCGTCGCCGGTTTCCCGATCGCCGCCGCACAGGTGCGCGAGTGGTTGGCGGCCAATCTGCCGAATGCCGAGCTGATCGCTGCCAACTCGAATGCCGCGGCGGCCGAGGATGTGAAGGCGTTGCGGGCCGACGCGGGCGTATGCACGGAATGGGCCGCGCAGCGACTGGGGCTGGACGCCCTGGCCAGCGGCGTCGTCGATGAAGCCCACGCGCACACGCGCTTCGTGCTGGTGGGGCAACCTGGGCCCCCGCCCGCGGCCACCGGCTCGGATCGCACCTCGGTGGTGCTCGGATTGGGGAACGTACCCGGTGCGCTCGCGACGGCCATGAACGAGTTCGCGATCCGGGACATCGATCTCACCCGCATCGAGTCCCGACCGACCCGTACTGGTCTGGGTACCTACCGGTTCTTCCTGGACTGTGTCGGCCATATCGACGATGTCGCAGTCGGTGAGGCACTCAAGGGACTGCATCGTCGTTGTGCGGATGTGCGGTATTTGGGATCGTGGCCACGAGAGACGACCGCGCCCGCGGGCGCCAACCCGCCGGTGCTGGACGAGGCGTCGGGATGGCTCGCCGAGACGCGGGAAGGGAAGCTGCGATGAGTGGGCGCCTTGTCCTGGTCCGGCACGGACAGTCCTACGGAAACGTCGAACGCAGACTGGACACCAAACCGCCGGGTGCGGCGCTGACCGAACTCGGATTGCAACAGGCGCGCCTGTTCGCCAAGCAGTACGAGGATCATGTGCCTGCGGTGCTGGTGCATTCGGTGGCGCTGCGCGCCGCGCAAACCGCCGCCGAGATCGCGGGACATCTTGGTGTGGAAGCTCTTCAACTCGACGGTTTGCATGAGGTGCAGGCCGGGGAGTTGGAGGACCACACCGGGCTGGAGTCGTTCGAGATTTTCGACCGCACATATGAGCGTTGGCATTTCGGCGATTTCGGCACCGCGTTGCCCGGTGGCGAATCCGCGCAAGACGTGTTCGACAGGTACCTGCCGGTGGTCGCCGAGCTCCGGTTGCGGCACTTGGAAAACGACGCGTCGACCGGTGACGTGGTGGTGGTGAGCCATGGGGCAGCGATTCGTCTGGTGGCGGCCGCGCTCGCCGGAGTGGATCCGGGCTTCGCGGTGAACCATCACCTGCGCAATGCGGAAGCGGTTGTGCTGGCACCGATTACCGACGGACGGTGGAGCTGCGTGCATTGGGGCGAGGTGGCCGCGCCTTTCCCGCATCAGGAGGCCGCCAGCGCCGAGGAGCTGGCGCAGTCGGCCGACCCGATGGGCTAGACCGCCAGCGGGATCTCGCCGTCGCAATCGCATTGTGCGGCAATGCAATCAATGACCAGGCTGTGTCGTAGTAGGTACTGCCCGTCGCAGTCGCGGTCCGTGCACTCGGCATGTCGCGAGGAGTGCACGATCAATGTGCCGTGGCAGTGGTCGATATCTCGGATGCAATCACGACAGGCCACACCGCAGCTGATGGCGTGTCGCCACTCCGGTGATTTCTTCATACCCGTGTTCTAGCACCGTATGCCGACAAGTCCTGGTAACCGGCGCGGCGTCGTCGGCGCGAACATCGAAGAACTTCCAGATCGAGGCCCGGAATAGAGTGGCGTGGCGGACCATTCCGACATGCGCCATTTCATTGTTGGCTTCTGCATCGAGGTACTGGCACTGGCCGCACTCGACGAGCAAGATGGTTCGGCGCGACTCGCAGAGTTGCAAAATATGGCCGAGTCCAATCGCTTGCACGGTGAACGAATTCTCCTCGGTGTGGGATCGTCGGCTGCGACTATGTGCCGGTGTCGTTACGACGCGATCCTGCCGCCCAGCTGGTGCACCACCGAATAGAGGTTGGCCACTCCCCAGTGTTCGACGATCCGCCCGTCCCGAACACGCATCGCGTCGACAGTGTCGAACTGGACGACGCGACCCGTCGGCTCGATGCCGAGAAACACGCCCCGGTGAGTCCCGTGGTACGTCTTGAAAGTGGTCACGACATCGCCATCGACGGTCTGCCAATGAATCTCGGGACGGAAATCGGGAAACGCATCACGCAGCCGCCGATAGAGCACGCGGACGCCGTCCTTATCGGGAGTCGTCCCCGGCTGTGGGGTGTGATCCACAAAATCATCCGCGAACAAGGTCTCCAGTAGCTCGAAGTCGCCCCGCCCCTGCACCTGTTCGGTGTTGCGCCGCACTATCTCCTTGGCCGTATCCCCCGCAACGTCGTCGCCCATGAATCCGCTCCCTTCCGTGGGGGCCGACTCCCGGCCGTCTAGATGATTATAACCGGACTGCAGTCCGGTTATTCCAATGTTGATCCCCCGGGGGCACTGGCTGTCGGGTCGTGCCGTGGCGGCAATTGTTGCCACCGGAATGGGGCTGGTGGTCAACCACGCATTGGGCCTCGTCGAGCCCGATCAGTCAACCAGCGTGTTCATGCAGACCCTCGAGACGTGGCGAGATCGACTGAGTTCTCCCGGCTAGCGTCGGTGAACTCGTAGTCGGTGAACGGGAAATACCGGTTCTGCAGGCGCATCTCGGTGTTGGTCGAGGGACGATACGCGGCGGCATCGCCTTGATAGTTGATGTAGTACGTATTCGAGCTGGCGCACAGCGGTGTGGGCAGGTGGCTCTTCGCGGCGCGCGAAAGCATCTGCTGCCAGTACTTGTCGTGAGGCTCTTGGCGCACCTCGCACCGGGTGGCTCCACGCCGGCGGGTTTCCTTGATGGCCCGCACGGCGTGCGCAACCGTCGATTCCAACAGGACCAGGTACGAGCCGGGTGAGTACGCCCAGGGCCCGATCAGCATGTACGCGTTGGGCCATCCTGGGATGGTCACTCCTTGGTAGGCCTGGTAGCGGTTCTCATCCCACCACGAGTTGAGGTCGACACCGCCGCGCCCCAGACACGGGAACGGTGGCGTCGCGCCCTTTTCCATGACCTTGAAGCCGGTGGCGCACACCAGAACGTCGATTTCGTGCTCGGTCCCGTCGGCGGTGATGACGGAGTTCTCGGTGATGCGTTCGATGGGTTCGGTCACGAGATCGACATTGGGCTTGGTAAACGTCGTAAACCACTCGTTGTGCATGGATGGCCGCTTGCAACCGAACGCGTAAGTGGGCGTGAGCTTCTTGCGCAGCTCGGGATCATGGGGCAATTGAGTTCGCATCCATCCCCGCAGTGCCAGCCCCACACCGTTCAACAATGTCTTGTAGAGACGTTCGCCGAGCAGCTGCCCGCCCAGGAGCGCGCCGCCGAGGCCCAGCTCGACGAGGACCATGCCGGCACCGCGCAGGGGCGCCCGCAGCAGACGATTACCGAAGATGAAACGGCTGATGGGCCCGGTTGCGAAGTCGAGTTTGGGTGCGACCCAGATCGCGGTGCGCTGGAACACCGTCAGGTGATCGACCTGGTCGGCGATTGCCGGAACCAATTGCAGCGCGGTGGCGCCCGTCCCGATAACGGCTACCCGCTTGCCGGTCAGGTCGTAGTCGTGGTCCCACGCCGTGGTGTGCTGGAGCTTGCCGGCGAAGGTGTCGATGCCGGGGATGTTGGGCAGGTTGGGCACTTCCAGCCCGCCGATCCCGACGATCACGTGGCGAGCCGTGATCTCACCTCTATCGGTCTCCACGTGCCAGATATCGGTGGTCTCATCAAATCGTCCGCCGAGCACCGTGGTGCTCAGCCGCAGTTTGTCGCGCAGGCCGTGTCCGTCGACCACGTCCTCGGCGTACTGCTGGAGCTCTTCGCCGGGCGCGAAGAGGCGGCTCCAGTTCCCGGTCTGGGCAAAGGAATAGCTGTAGATGAAGGATGGGATATCCACCGCCACACCGGGATACTTGTTGATGAACCAGGTTCCGCCGACGGACGGGTGCTTATCGACGATCACGAAATCGTCGATACCCGCTTTGCGCAGCCGCACGCCCGCGGCGATACCACCGAATCCGGCGCCGACGACAAGAACCTCGTACTGGGGGGTGGGCGTGTTCACGATGTGCCTGCCTTGGAGTTGGTCGGATGGGTGATCTGGCCGATGAAGTACGCCATGTCGTCAACGGCGGCGCGGGCGTCGGGCAAGATGTCGGCGGCGATCTGGAAGTCGTGCACGGCGTGATCCCAGATCTGCACCGTGCACGCCACGGTGGCCTCGGCACAGCGGCTGGCCAGTTGTTCGACGTCCACCAGCAGTACTTCGAGTGATCCCACCTGGATGAAAACTTTGGGCATGCCGGTGAAGTCGTGGTTCACCGATGACCAGGCCGGGTCCAACTCGCCGTCGGGGCCCATGCCCAATTCGCCCGGCACCGAGAGAATGAGGCCGGACAGCATCGCGTCACGGGCCTCGTTCGGATGAGCCTTCTTGGCCGAACAATCGAGATCCGCCCACGGGGAGATGGCGGCGATACCACCGGGCACGGGTAACCCGAGATCTCGAGCGGCGAGAGCCGCGCTGAAGGCCAGTCCGCCTCCGGCCGAATCCCCGGCGAACACAATCTTGTCGGCGGTGTATCCCTGGTCGAGTAGATATCTGTATGCGGTCATGGCATCGGCGACGGATTCGGTGATGTGCGCGAGGGGGAGCTGGCGATAGTCGACCGCGAGTAGTCGGGTTGCCGCCGTGCGCGCCAGCCGTGCCGTCATGCGTCGGTGACTGTGCAGACCGCCCAGAATGAAGGCCCCGCCGTGGAAATACAGGACAGCACCCTCCGCCGCATTCTCCGGATCGGGAAGGTCCTTATGCCACAACCATTCCGCCCGAAAATGCGGGAACGTCACGATGCGCCGCAGGGTGCCGCGACTCGGGCGCAACGGGTAGGCCGCCACCTCGACGAAGTTGGTGGCCCGGAATCCGCGCGTCCTCAACGAGGGAAAACGTATGACGAGTCTCGCAAGAGCCTCCAGCGGAGCTCGCAGCAGAACGCGCGCCAGCGCGTGGGAAAACCTTTGCAGTGTCGAGCCGCTCCCTAGCATCTCGATCGTGACGGTGCCGCCTGGCGTGGCAATGGGTATCGGAGCGTTCATGCGAGCACCTCTGCGGCCTGCTTCTCGTAGGTGTATTCGTAGTCGTCGAGCGGGAATTTGCGCGTGCTGCGCCGCGCCTCGAAGAACCCCGCTGGCCGCAGATACGTGCTGTCGCCCTGAGAGTTTCGGTAATACGTGGGAATGTGTCCGTTCAGTTCGGCAAGGTAGTAGCGCATGGCTTCCGATCGCCTGCGGACAATGCGATGGTACGCATCGGCGACCTCCTTACGTACCTCGCAGGAATGAGCTCCGCGCCTGTTGGCTTCGACGATGGCGCGCACCGCGTGATCGGACGTCATTTCCACGAACGCGTGCCAGCCCGATCCGGTCCACGAGTACGGTCCGCAGAGCGTCCACCGATTCGGCAGGCCGTGCACGGCGACGCTCTCGTAGGCCTGCAGTCCGTGTTCGGCGTAGTACGTGGCCAGGTCAAAGCCGTTGCGACCCTGGATGGCTCCGGGTAGGTAGGTCTCCGGGTCCGAGAACACCTCATACCCGGTGGCCAGGATCAACACATCGAATCGGTGCTCGACGCCATCGCGCGTCCGGACACCGTCGGTGGTGATTCTCTCTATGGAGTCGGTGATCAGTGAGACGTTTTCTCGGTTGTATGCCCGCAGATAGCCGTTGGAAATGGTGGGCCGTTTGGCGAGCGGGCCAAAGTCCGGCGTGAGCTTCTCGCCGGTGGACGGATTGTCGACTATCCATCGAATGTAGCGGCGGTAGGCGGCAATGCAGGTCGCATCGAACCTGTCCATCACGGGGCGCGAGTATCGGAACGGCGCCTTGCTCAGGGTGCGGAGCAAGACATCGGCCAGCACCAGCACGGCGCCGTTGAGCGCCGGTTGGATGCCGGGCGCCGCGTACACACGGCGCAGGATCGGTCCCAACGTGAGGTCCGGCTTGGGCAGCGACCAGACCGGTGTGCGCTGGAAGACGGTGAGCTGCGATACCTGCGGTGCGATGGTGGGAATGATCTGCACCGCACTGGCACCGGTGCCGATGATGCCGACACTCTTTGCCGTCATGTCGTATGCGTGGTCCCAGTCGGTGGGCCGTTGCACCTTGCCGCCGAAGGAGTCTGCTCCCGCGA
Source organism: Mycobacterium sp. D16R12 (assembly GCF_002013465.1). GTDB lineage: Bacteria > Actinomycetota > Actinomycetes > Mycobacteriales > Mycobacteriaceae > Mycobacterium. The sequence continues at coordinate 42,998 of NZ_MAFC01000013.1, forward strand.
TACCGACATCGGCCTTGGGACGTACGAAGGCACCGACGGCGCTGATCACGAAGCGTGCGGTGATAACCGAACCGTCGCTGGTGAGCAAGTTCCAGAATCCGGTGTCGTCCCACTCTTCTCGTTCGACGTTGGTGTTGAAGCGGACGCGTTCGTAGACACCGAAGCGTTGTGCGACGTCGACGTGATACTGCTTGACTTCGTCCCCTTTGGGAAAGAGCCTGCTCCACTGTGAGTTCCGTGCGAAGGAGTACTGGTAGGCAAAGGACGGAACATCCACCCCCAGGCCCGGATAGTGGTTCTCATGCCAGCTGCCCCCGACGTCGTCGGCTCGTTCCACCAGCACGATGTTGTCGATTCCGGCCTGTAACAGCTTGACCCCGGCCGCGATACCGCCGGGCCCCGCGCCGATGACGGCGACGTCGAATTCCGGTTGTGGTGTGCTCATCGTCCGACTCGATTCAGGATGGGCTGCAGCCGGCTCATCAGGCTGTCGGCCAGTTCGAACGATCCGATGCCCGTGAGGACCCGGCTGAGGCTTGGCGATAGCCGATAAAGGCCGTAAATGAGCCACGATTCGGGATTGACTGGAACGACGGCCCAGTTGTGCCGTACCGATCGTTCGATGGCCCGTGCCACCTTGTCCGGGCCCGCGTAGCTGATCGATTGGATCTTGCCGGCCTGCGCGTACCACTGCGATTGATCGTCCTCGCTGATTCCGGCGCGTTGACCATTGGCGATCAGATTGGTGTTGATGACACCGGGGCATATCGCGGTGACCCCGATTTCGTGTCGGCGCAGCTCGACCCGTAATGCCTGCGATGCCATCAGCACGGCTGCCTTGGCCGTGCCGTAAGCAGGAATCATCTTGTGCGGCAGGAACGCTGCGCCCGACGCGATGTTGACGATATGCCCACGAACCCCCGCGTCGATCATCTGTTGGGCAAAGATCCGCGATCCGTAGATGACACTCATCAAATCGATGTCCATGGTGCGCTGCCACTGTTGCGCGGACATGTCGACAAACCCGCCCCAGTCCATGATTCCGGCATTGTTGACGAGCAGGTGGGGCGCGCCGAACTCGGAGTCAACCCACTTGCCGAAGGTCTCCCACTGTTGTTCATCGGCGACGTCCAGTCGATACGCGATCGCCGTGCCGCCGGCCGTGACGATCTCACCCGCGGCCGCCTCCGCAGTGTCGAGATCAATATCTGCCAGGATCACCCGGTTGCCCTGAGAAGCGAAGAGGTGCGCGGTTTCTCGTCCGATACCGGAGCCAGCGCCGGTCACGATTGCGGTCTTCATCGATTTCCTCCGATACCCAAGGTGGTCAGCGCACGAGCTCCCGCATCCACGACGCGGTCGGCCAGTGACATCCGGGCCAGACCCAGCAACCCGCGCATGAGGCCGGGAGACAGCCGGTACAGGTACCAGCCGAACCACGCCTCCAGACCGACCGGCACCGTGGACAGATTCCACCGCATGGAGCGTTCGACGGCCGCGGCGACGTGGTCGGGGGATCGGCCGAGGAAGTGCTGTCCGCGACTCAGCTTGTCGGTCCACGTTGTGCCGGTCGGACTGTCGACGCCACTACGCGTGCCGTTCGCGGACAGGTTCGTATCGATAAGGCCGGGGCAGATCGCGCTGACACCGATACCGCTGCGGCCGAATTCGGCGCGCAGTGCCTGCGTGCCGAACCAAGCTCCTTGTTTCGCAACGACATATGACGGAGCCAGGGGTGAGGGCATGAACGCCCCGACCGAGCAGATGTTGGCAATATGGCCCCGCGCGCCGGCGTCGACCATGCGCTGCACGAAAAGCCGCGACCCGACCAGCGGGCTCATCATGTTGATCGAGATCATTCGCCGCCAGTCTGCGCCGGTCTGCTCCAGAAATCCGCCGGCGATGAGGATTCCCGCGTTGTTCACCAGCAGGTCGGGGAGACCGTGCTGCTCGCATACCCAATCGGTGAATTGCTCCCAATCGGCTAGGTCCGCGACATCCAGACGACGGAAGACGGCGTTCCCGCCCTCCCTGCAGATGTGATCGACCGTCTCGGCTCCCGTCGTCGCATTGATATCGGAAACCACGACCGTCCAACCCTTACGGCCGAATCGCTCGGCGGTCGCACGGCCTATGCCGCTGCCCGCCCCGGTGACGACGGCTACCGGCATGACGAACACCTCCGGGACACCCTGAATCGGAACGATGCTTCAACCATGCGCGGACCTCTCCTCGTCGAGAACCTCTCATTCAGATAATATGATTATCTGAATGAAGGCGCAATGCCTGCTTTCAGGAGGGACTGGAAAACGTTCCATGGAAGCAGGGTTGCTCACATGTCGGCCAGCGGGCGGCCGGGTTGGTTAGCTGGAGGCGTTCGGCGCCCGTTGTAGGTCGGCGATCCACAGCCGCAACGTACGCGTCAACAGATCCACGTACTCGGCGTCGTCGATGGTCCCGAGCGTGCGGCCCAACGCCAATCCCGCGGCGGTCGCGAGGACTGCGGTCAGCGCGGCGTCACGTTCGTCATCGGAGGTGGTTTCGGGAAGGGCGTTGGCCAGCACCGCGCCAAGAAGGGTGCGACCCATCGCTATGTGGCCCTGCGAGACTGCCAACTGCGCCTGGTCCTTGTGAATGGCGAGCGCGTACTCGGCTGCCAGCGCTACCAGGCCCTCATCGCCGCCTAACGCCGCGGACCAGTGCGCGAGCTGAGTGATCTGGTCGTCGACGGAGGACGCCGACTGGATGAGCTTTCCAGCCACCTCGGAGAAGGTTCGCATGTAGCAGCGCAGCAGTACCTCTGCGCAGAGGTTCTCCTTGCTGGAGAAATTCGAGTAGATCGCTCCGACGGTCCGGCCGGCGGCATCGGCGATCTTGGTGACCGTTGTGCCACCCAGCCCGTTGGCGAGGAACAATTCCTCGGCCGCGTCGAGGAGCTCCTCGCGAGTGCGTTGCTGAGACTCTGCGCGGCTGATCCGCTGTCGCTGGCCGGACACTGCCACCTCCTCGAGTCTGACACCGGAACCGACTGGTCAGCCACTCGGATCGGTCAACTTCATATATTGCCATTATGCCAATCTTGGCGTCCAGTTACGGGATTGGTGAGGTCGATTTCACGTGCCCGAGGCGTGCGCATGGAACGGATGCTCAACAGACAAACCCCGTTCGCGATCCGTTCACTTGCCGTAAATGGCGTCAACTTAAAAATCATCAATACCCCAAAGGGGTACCAGGTATTAGCTCCGGGCTTTCCGGGGATGGACCGTGTCGGACAACTGAGAGGCACCGCCGCCACCATGCTGAAAAGTCTTGCCGTCCTGACCACCGTGTGCGCGCTCGGTGCGGTCGCGCCCGTGGCCCTGGCGGATCCGCCGGGCGGTGAGCCATTGCCGGATACGGCGGCCGCCGATTCGGTACCGGTCCCGCCTGCCGTCAATGACGGTGCCGTCGCGTCGGCGGAGCCGGGCACCCTGCGCACGAGGGAGGGCTGGATTCTGGCGGTCGCGGCCAAAGACGAGGTCCAATTGCCCGTCGCACCACTGACCACTGCACTGTCCTCACGCGAGTATTTGGTCGGTGGAACGTTCCTTGGGGCCATCCAGGGGTCCGGCACCACCAAGCTGACCGACGGTGTCCTGGAGGCTGGGTACCAAATCGGTTGTGGGATAAGCGCTGCCGAGGTCGACTTGAGATTCGGTGGCGGCATCACACCTCAGATCAGTCCTGCCGGGGTGCCGAGCATCGGAGGTAACGTCTTCGCGCAGGTCCGCCCCACCCTCAAACCGGGCACCGCCACCATCATCCCGGTCACCAAGATGGCATTCGAGGGGGACACCGCCCGCGTCAGCATTACGGCATTCCGCATCAAGATCGACAGCTGCGTGGGTCAGTCCTTCATCCGCTCCTATGCGATCTTGACGAGCTCGACCGAGGACACGCAGGACGTGATCACCTACATGGGCGTGACCAAGGCCGTCTGACCGCTATGGCACCCAAATCTCAACTCGCTCTGTCATATCCAGCTCTGAGAGGCCTCGATGACCATGTTTAAGACTCTTGCCACCCTGACAGCCACGTGTCTACTCACGGGAGGGGCGCCGTTGGCCTCGGCTGAGCCCGGCCCCTCCCCACTTCCGTTGCCCGCGGCAGCGGAGAACCCGCCGCGGCCCGCCGATGGCGAACCCGGCCCGCCACTGGACAACGGCGTTGTCGCGTCTGAACCACCGGCGACCGTCACAACACCGGATGGCTGGGTGTTGGCACTCGCTGCAGAGGAAGAGACCCAGCTGCCGATCCCGCCACTGACCACGGCGACCTCATCCCGCGAATACCTGTCCGGAGGCACGTTCATCGCCACCGTGAAGGGCGGTGGCAGCACAAAACTGAAGGGCGGCACGGTCGAGGCGGGCTACCAGATCGGCTGCGGGATCGCCCTGAGTGGTGTTCGTCTGACCGGAAGCGTCGGCCTCTCCTCGTCGATCGGCCAGTCAGGGCTCGGCAACATCAGCATGCCCCTCGTGGGAAACATCGAGGTGAGGCCCAAGCCCGGTGAGGTCATCAACGTCTCCGTCACCAAGAAGAAGTTCAAGGGCACGCAATCGCGCATCACGCTCAAGGACGTCCACATCAAGATCGACGGGTGTATCGGACAGTCGTTCCTGCGGTCCTACGCGGTGCTCACCAGCACGACCTCAGGAACGGAGGACATCATCGCCTACTACGGAGTCACCAAAACGGTCTGAGCAGGACCGGCACTACTCCAGGCCGAGGCTCTTAAGCGCGTGTGTCATCCGCTGGGGAGTCGCCGGAGTGAGTGTGGCCCACAACGCACCGTCGGTAGATGTGCTGGGAGTGGCCATGATTCGACCAAATGCGGTGTCGTACACTGCAACTCCACCGGGTGCGCGGTCGGTGATGCCGTCGACTCGGCGAATGGCGGTGATCTCGGTCATCGCGCCGCGGCGAGCCATCGCCTTCGCGACGGTCACGGCGTCGGCCTTGGTGGCACCGAGTGCCATGAGGTGACGGGCCATATCCGCGGGCTCGGCATTGAGGGCCAGGGCCAGCTGCTCGGCGGGCGCGTTGATCGACCCGAACTTCAGCGGGGTGGCATCACCCAGGTAACGCCACAGTTCGGCGCCGAGTGAGCCGGACACCGACCGCATGGCCACGCCCTCGCCATCGTTTACCAGCAGCACATATGCCTCGCCGTGCTCGACCAGGCACAGGCGCAGCATCTGCGATCCCGCCCAACGGCGCACCGCCACCTGTCCGGTGGCCTTGCTGGCCGAGGTCAGCATGTCGCGCAGAGTCGGATGAAGGTCCTCGCCCTTCAGCAGGTTGCGTTCCTTGAGCCTGGTGCGGGCGCCTTCCAAGGCGTCTCGATGCTCGTTTTCGTCTTCGTGGCGCGGACCAGCGGCCAACACAACCGGCAAGAGGTCATTGCCGGTGATCTCGCGGGTCAGCTCCAGTTCGTCGAAGTCCAGGCGGACGGTCATAGCTCCGCGCTCGCACCGAGGACCGGCGGCGCCACTGCTCCCTTGGAGCCGCCGCGCTCGAACAGTGTTGAGGCGTCTACGTTTTCGAAGTCGGCAACCTTGTCGCTACCTGACTTTTTGGTCAGAATGTCGGGCAGCTCGACGGGCTTGCTCTCGTCGCCCATGAAGACGCCGGTGGCGCCGATGGCGGTGAGCTTCTCGTCGTCCTCGTCCTCATCCTTCTTGCTGTTGACGTTTCCGACCTTGATGCCCTTGCCTGCGCTCGCGGCCAGCGCACCGCCGGCCATCATGCCGGCCATCGGCGCACCCATTCCGCCCATGCCCATACCGGTGCCGCCGGCGGAGGCGGCGTTGGCGGTCATCGAGATGGCTGCCGCGCGGGCACTCTGCACGCCGGGCACCGAGTCGGGGCTCAGCGGGCTGGGGCCCATCTCGGACAGACCGACGCCCGCGGCGCTGACACCGGTGTTGCCGCTGTTGGCTTCCGACTTCTCTTCGGGGTACTTGATGATCTCCGGAGCCGCCGGGAACTCCACGACCTTGGCCGCGGGCTCGCTGGCCGACTCGTAGGTCTCCATGGCCTTAGCGGCCTGCAGATCGAGGCCCTGCTCCATGCCCTCGGTGGTGGCGTGGAGCCCGAAGAGCGCTCCGCCGGCCGACAAAGCCTCGGCCTTGGCCTTCTCGAGCTGGGCCAGGTCGTTGATGTGCGGCATGTCGAGAACCGCGGTGCCGTACGACTCGGCGTAGGTGTTGGCGGTGTCGCTGACCTCCTGGGTCAGTCCGGCCATCTTGTCCAGCCACTCGGTGAAGGGTGTCAGCTTGGACAGCGCCTCCTCGGCACGTGGTCCGCGGTACCCCTCCACGAGCTTCTCGCTGACGCCCAGGCTGTTCTCGTGCACCTCGGCGAACGCGGCGCTGATCTCTTGCCAGGCCAATGCGCTGTCGACGACATGCGTCGGGCCCGCACCCGTGGTCAGGTCCAGGGCCAGCTTCTTCGCCTTGCGGGCCACCCAGTTGACGCCAGTGAATCCGGTCATGATCTATTCCCCCACACCATTGATACGGGCGGCGTTGTGGCGTTCGAGGTCCACGAACGCCTGCGAGTTGCGTCGGAACGCCTCGGCAATGCGCTTGAGCTGCTCGATGCCGTCCTTGGCGACCTTTTCGAAGTTCTCATTGGTCTTCGCGGAGGCGTTGGACACCGCGGTAGACACCTCGTCGCGGCCCGCCGAGCCGAACTTGGTGGCCTCAAGCTGCTTGTCGAGAGCATCCTGCAGTCGCTGCGCCATCGCGTCGTACTCGACAGCGGCATCCTTCATCACATCCGGATCGACCTGCAGAACAGTTCCCGGCTGGTTAGCCAGGTCCCAACGGATCTCCTCACGCTGGGCGGGCGCCGGTACGTCAGCCATCTTCTGTCCCCTTTCCCCCACATGTCTCGCGTCGTCCTAAGGGCAGATTTGCCCTTTCACTAGAGATGGACGGCGGATCCCTCTATTCGGTTCCATCATTCTCCAAGATTTTTGTATTTTTTTCTAGCAAACCTCAGCCGCCTCTTTAGCCCCAGCCCAGCTGGTGTAACCGTTCATCGTCGATACCAAAATGGTGAGCGATCTCGTGGATCACCGTGATCGTCACCTCGTCGACCACCTCGTGTTCGCTGGAACACATCTCGAGCAACGCCTCGCGATAGATCGTGATGGTGTCCGGAAGGGCGCCCGCGTAGAAGCTGTCGCGATCGGTCAGCGCGATCCCTTCGTACAGCCCGAGTAGCTCGGGGTCCTCCGGATGCCGGTCCTGGACCAGCACCACCACGTTGTCGATGGCGGCGGCGAGCTTCGGCGGCACGGCGTCGAGGGCGTCGGATACGAGTTCCTCGAACCGTTGCTCGCTCATCTGGACCGCCATCAGGGGCCGGCGTCGGGCGCTGGCACAGTTAGGCCGGTCCGGGTGGCGGGGCTCCCGGGGGTGCCTGACCTGGCGCCTGTCCCTCCATCGGCGGCCCCTCCATGGGAGGGCCATCCATCGGCGGTCCCGCGGGCGGTGGTGGCCCCGCGCCGGGGGGCAGCGTCGTCACGATCGTGTTGCCGGGCGGATTGCTGGGATTCGGCGCAGCCGAGGAGGTCGGCGCCGCAGAGGTCCTGGTCGGCTGCTGGGTCGGTTGCTGTGTTGGCTGTTGGGTGCGGGTCGGCTGCTGCGTGTATGTCGGTTGCTGTGTATAGCTGGGTTGCTGAGTCGGCTGCTGGGTCGGCGCCGGGGTGGTGGACAACGGGATCGGCGGCATGTTCAGCCGGTCCGCGGGGATGTCCGGCGGTGGTACCGGCGGCTGGCCATTGATCAGCAGTTGCCCGCTCTTGGCGCTGTTGACCAAGGTCGACCATGCGCCGTTACCGAGGGTGGAACCGATGTTGCAGCTGACCTGACGGCTACCTGCGGTCCAGCTCGGCAAGGTGATCGTGTTGTACGACAGCGTCAGCGTCGTGGCTCGGAACCCGTCGGGATTCCCCATGTATTCGTTGGTCAGGCGGTTGCAGTTGTCCTTGATGAACGCATCCTGATCGGGTTCGGGTGGTACCGAACCCGGGAACTGCTCTGCCAGGCTCACTGTTCCGGTGATCTCCATGGCGTGAGCCCTGTCGCAGTCCACCGGCAGCTCGGTGGGCAGGTTCGTCGTCGAATCGATACCGACGCACGTGCCTACCGGCCAGACCTTCGACTGGTCCTGCTCGGCGACCTTGCCGCGGAAGAGCTGTTGCTGATTGTCGGAACCGGGGAGCTGTAGTCCACACAGCACGCGCCGTTCGCCCGCCTCGGACCAGCCCTTCTTATCGGGGTACAACATGCCCATGGTGAACCGGCTGTTCGGGTCGTAGCGATCGCCCAGGTAGCGGTTGATGGCGACCTGGCACTGTTCCTGGCTGATTTCCTGGATCCGCACCATGCTGGGCGGCTGCGAATCAGGTCCGTACTCCGCGCCGGGGAAGGTGCGCAGGTCAATCGACTCGGCGACCTCGAAACGATGGTCGCTCGCGCAATCGACGGTGCGAACATCGGCCATGGACGTGGGCGCGGACCAACTCAGGCAGTCGCCACCCTTCGCCGAGTTGAAGGTGCTGTTGCCAGGGGCGCCGGTGCTCGGCACCGGGTTGGAGTCGATCTTGTTGACCAAGCGGTCCGCCGAGCTCCAGCCGTCAGGTAGGGCCTGGGTGAGACCCGCGATGAACAAGCCACCGAATGTGACGAGCAGTAGTGCGCGGTGGGTAGAGCGCTCTTTCAGACTCTCTTTCAGGCCCTCCCACCAGTGGTTCTTCCCGGCTGGGGGGCCATCGACGGCGCCATCTGCGGTGGCGGCATCCTCGCTATCGGGATACTCCAGGACTTCCGTCTGCGGAGACTCGGCGGCGTCGACCGTTTCGGTATCGGAGTCCGAGGTGACGGGAGTCTCCGGGGCTTCCTGGGCCTCCGCGGGTGGCACGGCAGCATCCGCGGACTCGGCGGCGGAGTCTGCGGAGGTATCGGTGCCCACCTCGTCGTTGGTGGATTCGTCCGGGGAGGACTCGTCCCGCTCGACCTTCGGCGTGGGTTCGGCTTCGTCACTCATACTGCAGTCATTGTTACAGGTGGCGGTGTGGGTTAGCCCAGCGATGCTGTCCGCACGCGCAGCTAGATTGAACTCTGTGACAACGATGGAACCTGACCGTGATGACGGCGACGACGTCGGCGACTCTTCAGCGGGGGAAGCCGAGCATCAGGCCCGCGTTGCCGAGCAGGTCGCCGCGCTCGCGCACGAACTATTCGATATGGCCAGGGAGGGCAACGCGTCCACCCTGGCCGCATACCTGGACTCCGGTGCACCGGTAGATCTGACGAATGAGGCAGGCGACACCCTCGTCATGCTGGCCGCCTACCACGGGAACGCCTCGACGGTGCGGTCGCTGATAGCGCGCGGCGCCGACGTCAACCGTGCCAACGACAAGGGGCAGACCCCGTTGGCCGGCGCGGTGTTCAAGGGCTCCGACGACATCGTCGAGATCCTGGTCAAGGCGGGCGCCGATCCCTCCGCCGGGACTCCATCGGCGCGCGATGCGGCACGGATGTTCGGCAAGGACGAGTATCTGAGCCTGTTCGGCCTTTAGGCCGCATGGGGATTCATGGTGAGTGCAACCCTCGCTGCTGTCACAGCAGTAGGCGAGCGTTGCTGCGTGGCATCTGCCGAGACCAATCCGCAACTCGCTGCCCTGGCACCGCGGCTCGATGAGGTCGCGCGCCTACTAGATGTCCGATCGGTACTGGTCGTGCGTTCGGAACCCGGTGCGATGGCCGTCGCTGCCACGGCCGGAGAGGCGGCCGTGCACTACGCGGTCGGGTCTGTCGGTACGAAGGCGGGAGATGACCAGGACCGGGTTCCGCTGTATTGCGAGCGTGTAGTGGACACCGGCGACGAGGTCTTCGTGCGGGACTCCCGTGTCGACAAGCTTTTCGCGGGCAACGAGGATGAAATCGAGTTTGGCCTCACTAATTATCTAGGGCTTCCCGTTCACAACTCGGCCGGTGAGGTCGTTGGGACGGTTTGTGTGCTCGACGAGGTGGCGCGCGAGTACACGCCGGCGGAGCGTGACGAGCTGGTGGGGTTGCGTGCCGAGGTCGAGACGATTGTCCGAGCCGATGGGTCAGCACTGGGCTGAATCGCAGGTATGGGAACTCGTCCCAGTAGTGTTCAGCGGGTGATCGACCTCAAATTTCTGCGCGAAAACCCCGACGCGGTGCGTGCCTCGCAGCGTCTGCGAGGCGAGGACCCGGCACTCGTCGATGTGCTGCTCGACGCCGATACGGCGCGACGAGCGGCGGTGTCGACCGGCGACACCCTGCGCGCGGAGCAGAAGACGGCAAGCAAGAAGGTGGGCCAGGCGACGCCCGAGGAGCGCCCAGCGCTGTTGGCTGCCGCCTCTGAACTCGCGACGAGAGTGAAGGCCGCCGAAGCCGAGCAGGTGGTCGCAGAGGCCGCATTCACCGAGGCACACAAGGCGATCAGTAATGTGGTGATCGACGGTGTCCCGGCCGGTGGCGAGCAGGACTTTGTGGTCCGCGAGCTGGTGGGCGAGCCGACTGTCATCGAAAACCCCAGGGACCATGTGGAATTGGGCGAGTCGCTGCGTTTGTTCGACATGGAGCGTGGCGCGAAGGTCTCCGGTGCCCGGTTCTACTTCCTCACCGGATATGGAGCGCTGCTGCAACTCGGCCTGCTGCAGCTGGCCGTGCAGACCGCGGTGGCCAACGGCTTCACCCTGCTGATTCCGCCTGTGCTGGTCAAGCCCGAAATCATGGGTGGCACAGGGTTTTTGGGTGCCCACGCCGATGAGGTGTATCACCTCGAGGAGGACGACCTGTATCTGGTGGGCACCTCGGAGGTGCCGATCGCCGGGTATCACTCCGGGGAGATCCTCGACCTGAACGACGGTCCGCTGCGGTACGCCGGATGGTCCAGCTGCTTCCGCCGCGAGGCCGGTAGCTACGGCAAGGACACCCGCGGCATCATCCGGGTGCACCAGTTCGACAAGGTGGAGGCCTTCGTCTACTGCAAGCCCGAGGACGCCGAGGCCGAGCACACCAAGATCCTGGGCTGGGAGCGTCAGATGCTGGCCCACATTGATGTGCCGTACCGCGTGATCGATGTTGCGGCAGGCGATTTGGGCTCATCGGCGGCACGCAAGTTTGACTGCGAAGCGTGGGTGCCGACGCAGCAGGCCTACCGTGAACTGACCTCCACCTCCAACTGCACCACCTTCCAGGCGCGGCGGCTGGCCGTGCGGTACCGCGACGAGAACGGTAAAACGCAGACGGCCGCGACACTCAACGGCACGTTGGCGACCACGCGGTGGTTGGTGGCGATCCTGGAGAACCACCAGCTACCCGATGGCAGTGTTCGGGTACCCGCGGCCCTGGTGCCCTTCGTGGGAACCGAAGTGTTGGAGCCCAAATGAGCAAGACGCTCGACGTCGAGCTGGACGAACTGCGTAGCTGGTTCGGCTTCGGGGTGGCCGGGAACTTCGCCGGGCATCTCGAACAGGCTGGGGAGTCAGCGGATTTCGTGAATGTGGCCTCAAACGGCGCCGCCCCCAAGGGGATCTTCCCCTGGTACGTGCCCGGTGACGGTGGGTTCCTGGGCCAGTTCCCGCTCTCGCACGATGAGACGGTGCTGCCCGAGAGCGACACTCCGCTGAACCTGCAGATCGAACCCGAGGTGGGGTTGGCATGCCGGGTGCACTGGCGTGGTGATGTCGTTGCCTCGCTGGAGCCGTTCGCGCTGGGCGCTTTCAACGACTGCTCGATCCGTCGGCCCAATGCTCCCAAGATCAGTTACAAGAAGAACTGGGGTACGGCATCTAAAGGCGTTGCGCGACAGTTCTTTGAGGTCAGCGACCTCACCCCCGACGGACCCACCGCGAGCCTGCGGCTGAACTGTCACCTGCACACCGCGGACGGACAAGAGCACGAGTACGGCGTCGACAGCCCACTGCTCGGGTACTCCTATTACGGGGAGGTGCTCCTGGACTGGATCACCGAGCGCCTGGACAACCAAAAGGGTTTGCCGGACACACCGCTGGAGGATGTGGGCGCACTCATGGTGGCCGCCGGGCATCCCGCGCATGTGCTGATCGGCATCGGGGCAACCAAGTACACGCCGCTGGGCGAATCCACATATCTACAGGCAGGCGACGAGGCCGTGGTGCGCGTCTACAGCACCGAATCCGCTGAGGCGTCCGAGCTACGGCAGCGGGTACGTAACGTCCGCTAGGTGGGACGGCCGGGTTCGGACTGCTGGGTTCGCGCTAGCGTCGAAAAATGACCGAAGGCGTGACATCGGATACGTACCGGGAACTTTCTGAAAACGGTGTGCAGAAACACAATAGCCGGATGATCAGGCTGCTTCGCGAGAACGGCGGCAAGCTGCCCGGAGTGTCCGATGGCGAGATGCAGGTGCTCATCCTGTCGGTCACCGGCGCCAAGTCGGGAATCGAACGGCCGACACCGCTGGGGTACTTCGAGCGCGACGGGCGCAGGTTCATTGTGGGGTCCAACGGCGGACAGCAGAGGCCGCCATCGTGGATCTTCAATGTGCGCGCCCATCCCGAGGTGACCGTCGAGATCGTTCCGGATGTTTACAACGCCGTTGTGCGCGAGCTTGATTCGACCGAGCGCGACGAGATGTTCCCGGCGCTGGTGGCCACGTACCCGTTCTTTGGCGATTACCAGTTGCGAATCGACCGGGTGATTCCGATGTTCGAGTTGGTCCCGGCCTAGCCGAGCTTCTTGGACCGCAGCTCGTGGCCCTTGGATGTCAGGCAGCGGCCGGTCTCCAGGTTCCAGTCCCACCCGTGCAGATTGCAGGTGAGCGTCTTTCCTTCCACCACGCCAAATTTCGACAGGTCGGCCTTCAGATGTGGGCAGCGACGTTGTATCTCCCAGCCGTCCAAGGTGATCGAGGCACTGTCGTCGTGGGCTTCGGCGAACCAGCCATCGGCGTAGGCGATGCGCTCGTTGGTGAGGCATTTGAAGAAGGTGTACAGGTACTCGTTGTAGCCACCCACTCGCCAGGCCTTGAAGCGGGTGGACAAGAAGATGGTGTTCACCCAGTCGGGCTCGTCATCGCGGAGCACCGTACGCACCAACTCGGGCGCGATCCCGAACCCGTAGCGGAACTTTTCATTGGGGATGGGTTCACGGACAATGCGTTTCGGAAAGTCGAGCGCCACCGTCTCATTTCCGATGCGCAGCTCGACGGGATAGCCGATGCCATCGCAGATCTGATCGGTTTGCGCCATGATCGGCTCGAATTTGGCACGCAGCGGCTCCAGTAGAGGTTCTCCCTCGACGGGCGCCCAGGCCGCCTTCTCGGCGGCCAGCACAGGCGCCATTCGCCGCGCGTATTCCTCGATGTATGCGGCCTTGCCTGCGCCGAAGATGTGTTCGGCCTCCTCGTCGGACACCGGATGTGTCAACGAATTCAGTTCGGAACCAGTAAATTCCGCGATGGTGCCCGGAATCATCAGCAGGCCTTTGTCGTGGCCGTGCTGTCGCATCTGATCCAGGAACACCAGCTGGTCCGGGAAGATGTTCGCAGGGTCGCCGTGGTCGTCGTTGAGGTCGCGCAGCTCTGCGTCCAGGAAGCACGGTGGCCCCGCGGATGGGATCACCCAGGTGGCGCCCACCTGCGCGATGTACTGACGGCACCGGTCCATTCCGCGCTGCCGCTTCTGGGTGCCGAAGGCCTCCTTGGCGCGGGCAGGCATGTCGTAGACCATCGGGTACCAGATGGCCCCCGAATACTGCAGCATGTGCACGTCGACATGCCCAAACTCTTGGGCCAGCACATCCAGATCAACGGGGCGGGCGTCGTTCATGTTGAAGCACGTGGTGATGCCGTCCGAAATGACGAGGCCGGAGTCGCCGATGGGTCCGTCGGCAGGGGCCCGCAGCGCGATGATCATGATGTCCAGATCACCCTTGGGGCCGCTCACGCGATGCTTCACCGAGTCCTCGGTCTCCACGAACGTGTGGAATCCCAGTCCTTCTAGCTCGCGCTTCAGGTCGGGCACCGGATAGTCGGGCAGCAGTACCACTGCGTCCTTGTTGACGTGCTCGGTCAGGTTCTTCGGGTCGTAGTGATCCTTGTGTAGATGCGAGACGTAGAGGTAGTCGCAGGTCCCGAGCCGGTCCCAATCCAGGGTGCTGTTATCGGGGAACGGAAACCACGAGGCGAAGTACGCCGGGTTGACCCAGGGGTCGCACAGGATGCTGCCCGCAGCCGTCTCGATAAAGAATCCGGCGTGGCCGACACTGGTGACTCGCATGGCCCCCAGCCTATCGAGCTGCGATTACGGTCGCGAAAGGCATGGACGGGCGCGTAGGTCCGCTGTTTATGCATCAAAATCCCCTTGTGCACGGCGCTACGTAAAATTGGTCTGTGTCCACCACCGATGGCCTCACCGCCGACGTACTGACCGTGATCGCGCGGCTTAACCGCTGGGTGTCCAGCCAGGCTGAGCTGCCCGTACCGACCGGGCAGGCGAGGCTGCTGGCACTTGTGGGTGAGATGGAGGACGCGCGGATCTCGGACCTGGCTCAGGCCGACCACTGCAGTCAACCCACCATGACCGTGCAGTTGAAGCGGCTCCAGGATGTCGGGTACGTCGAGCGACGGGTCGATCCCGCCGACAAGCGGGCGCAGCGCATCAAACTGACCGCACGGGGACGCGAGGCTCTTGTTGCCATGCGCGCGCAGCGGCAGAGCGTTCTGGATCCGTGGCTGAGCACGCTGCCGTCTGATGAGCAGCGCACGCTTGCCGAGGCCGCCAGGATCCTCGAAGGCCTTACCCGACGGATGGCCAACAGCTAGTTGGATGGCAAGGCGAACAGAATTCGAAGAGACGGCCATGTGGTGCACGATGGTGGATCGATGAGTTGTGATACCCGCAGAAACGCTTCAGCGACCGCGACATCCCTGGCCATGGACACACAAATCCTGTCGAACCACCAGCGCCAGAACCGCTGCGGACCTGCACGCCAGCCGTGTCGGTCAAAAATCGCCCAGTCGAGCTGGAGATACGAAACCCATAGGGGTTGAATCACTTCCGCCGTTCGTCGGAAGAATCGGCGCGCAAGACGGTGATCTCCTCTGCGCAGGCAGTCGCGCAATGCGACAGCCTCGCGTGCGGAAACGGCCATGCCTTGACCGAAGATCGGGTTGAGGCTGCAGACGGCATCGCCGATGGCCAGGAGCCCCGACGGGAACTGGCGCATCTTGTCGTATCGGCGCCAGTACCCGCCGGGATGACGGTGTCCTACAACGTCGGTGAGCGGCTGCGCCTCGCGCAGGGCTTGTATTACCCGGGGCGGAAACAGTTCAGCTGCCCAGGCCTGCATGGTGGAGCAGTCCGCGGGGGTGTCGCCGCCGGCCAGATCGAGGACGGAGAACACCCATGTGTCGTGCTCGGCCTGCTGGATGGCTGCGCCCCTGAGGCCTCCGGGATCGGGATGTCGCATGATGAGCTTCTCGGGCATCGAGCCCGGGGCCAGCCGCAGCCATTGGCTCGCGTAACTCAGCGGCCGCTTGGTGTGCTGGAGCCGAGGTCGTGCGTATCCGAGGTTCTCCAGCAGGAGCGGTAAACGTGAGCCTTGCCCGGTCGCGTCGATTACCAGCTCGGCCCGCAGAGTCTGCTCAAGGCCATCGGTCCGTGCTGCGATTCGGACCCCCGTCACAGCCCCCGGGGTGTCGGTGATCAGATCCACGAGGTCGTGACCATCCAGGATGGATACATTGTCGAGGCTGCCAACTCTTTGACGGATAGTCGATTCCAGAAGGGTGCGGCTGGCGAACCAGAATCTGAGCGAGCCTGGATCTCTAAAACGTCCGGACCGACTCATCTCCTGGCCACGTGTGCAGAGTGAAACCAGAGAGAGATCGCCCTCATCACTGACGGGAGCGCCGGCGGCGCGTAGTTCCTCGTCCAGCCCCGGGAAGAGTTGTGTCAGCGCCTGCATGCCGCCGACGAGCAGTCCGTGCAGGTGCCTTGCCTGAGGCACTCCGCGACGCTGTTGCGGACCCTCCGGCAGCACATCACGTTCGACAACTGTCACCCTGTCGTAGAACTCCGAGACCACTCGCGCCGCGGTTAGCCCGGCGATACCTGCGCCAAGCACTACGGCATGCGTACCCAATCGCTCCATTGGAGACTCCTGTCCACCCCGACCTCCCGGGTGCAGTATTCAGCGATTCGCGCGTGGCCAACGAGAGCTTGCGTCTCGATTGGATTGCGACTCGCTAAGAACGGCCTTACCTGGGCGCGGTGGCGGAGTTCCGTCGGTTCACTCGGCTGGGAACAAGTGCCGCAGATAGGCGCGCGGGTCGGATAGAAAGCGCTGCCAGTGCCCGACCATCTCCAAGTCGTTCCAATCACGTTGTTGCACGCCCTCTTCCCCGAACTCCAGGATGGTGGCACTGGGGAATGCCGCGAGCACGGGGGAGTGGGTGGCCATGATGACCTGGGATCCCGCGGCGACCACGGCATCGAGCATCGCCATCAGCTGCAGCGATGAGGTGAAGGACAGTGCCGCCTCGGGCTCGTCGAGGATGAACAACCCGCGCTCCATGTCCCGCTCGGCAAGGAAGGCCAGAAACGACTCGCCGTGGGAGCGCTCGTTGAGTCTGCCGTTGAAGATCTGTTCCGGGGTGCGTCCGTCGACCGCTGTGAACAGCTGATGCATCGCTTCGGCGCGTAGGAAGCATCCGCCACTGGGCCGTGGATGCTCGGCGTCGAGGGTGAACGTCCAGTGCAGTTCGGTGTCTTCACCGCTGGGGCGCGCGCCCCAATGTTTTACGGCAGCGGGCAGTTTCCAACGCCAGGAGGATGCCAGCGCCTCCAGGAAGGTGGACTTGCCTGAGCCGTTCTCCCCGACGATCACGGTGACACCGGTGGTCAACCGAAGGGGCTCGTGCGCGATCTGGGCTATCGCAGGAATTTCCAAATACCAAGCATCGGGCTGCTTTTCACGATTGATCGCGATCTGGCGCAGGATCACTGTTCGATGGTATCGGGACCGAGCCTTCTCAAAGGCGGGGATGTAGTCTGGAATGCGTTCTGAAAAACAGAATGCTCCTATCGCTAGAAACCGTTGGACCTGCGGTTTCTCGCGAACCTACGGTTGAGACATGACCTTGAAAAATCGGCTGACCGAGCAGTTCGGCATCGAGCATCCGGTGGTCCTCGCACCGATGGATGATGTGGCGGACGCGGGCCTCGCGAGTGCCGTCAGCGCGGCGGGCGGGCTGGGCCTGCTCGGCGGCGGCTACACGAACGAGGCGTGGATTCGTCAACAGTTCGACCGGGCGAGCGCCGCCGTGGGATGCGGGTTCATCACCTGGACCCTGAACGGCAACGAACATATTCTGGACTGGGTGTTGGACCGGAATCCGGTAGCGGTCTTCCTGTCGTTCGCAGACCCCGCGCCGTACGCACCGCGCATCCGAGCCGCCGGTGTGCCACTGATCTGCCAGGTACACAACACCGAGCAGGCTGCGCGAGCCATCGAGGTGGGTGCCGACCTCATCGTCGCGCAGGGTGGCGAAGCCGGTGGACACGGGTCCGGGCAACGTTCAACATTCACCTTGGTTCCCGAGATCGCGGATCTCGTCGCGAAGACCGCGCCTCAGGTGCTGGTGTTGGCGGCCGGAGGAGTGGCCGATGGCCGCGGTCTGGCGGCAGCGCTGGCTCTGGGCGCCGACGGAGTGCTGGTCGGTACGCGGTTCTTGGCCGCGCAGGAGGCAGCGATCTCTCGGTCCGCCCAGCAGCGGGCCCTTCAGGCCGGCGGCGACGACACCATCCGCCAACACGTCTACGACATTGTGCGCGGCAAGAGCTGGCCCCGCGCGTACAGCGGCCGGGTGTTGCGCAACGACTTCGTCAACACGTGGCACGAGCACGAGGCCGAGCTCGTTCGGCATCTCGAGCGGGCGCACGCCGATTACCAGGCAGGTTTGGCCGGTGAGGACTACACCGTCGCGAATCTGATCATCGGCGAGGGCGTCGGGCAGATCCGGAGTATCGAAAGTGCCGCCGACATCATCCATTCCATGGTGGCCCAGGCTGCCGCTATCAACCCGACACACCAAGGAGTCAGCCCATGCCACTAGTGCGTATCGACGTCACCTCGGACCGGACGCGTGAACAGCAGCGCGCCATCGCGGACGCGGTGCACGAGGCCCTGGTCGAGGTGTTGAAAATCCCTGTGCGCGATCGATTCCAGATCATCAGCGCGCATGACTCTGCGGACGTTATCGCCGAAGATGCGGGACTGGGATTCCACCGATCGGCCCAGGTGGTGATCGTGCACATCTTCACCCAAGCCGGCCGGACGACGCAGACCAAACAGAAGGTCTTCTCGGCGTTGGCCGCGAAATTGGCCGCCGTTGATGTGGCGGGCGCGGATCTGTTCGTGGCGATCAGCGAAAACGGGCCGCAGGATTGGTCTTTCGGCTTCGGGCACGCGCAGTACGTCACCGGTGAGCTGGCCGTTCCGGCCGCCGCGAGTGCGTGATCGGCTCCCGATATGGAGCTCAGTGACATCACGCATTTCCTGGCGGTTGCCGAGGCCGGCGGTATCTCTCATGCGGCGAAACAGCTTCGCACCGTGCAGTCGAACGTCAGTACCCACATCAAGGCGCTGGAAGACGAACTCGGCGTCGAGCTGTTCCGTCGGCACGCGCGCGGAGTGACCCTGACCAACGCGGGGGAAGCCTTTCTGCCGTACGCCGAGCGAATCACGGCATTGTTGAGAGAAGCCGCTCAAGTGGTCGGCGACGAGGCCGAACCCACCGGGACACTGGCGATCGGAGCCATGGAAACCACGGCAGGCCTGCGCCTGCCCGGCATCCTGGCTGCGTATGCCACGCAGTGCCCGCGGGTCGACTTCACACTCACCACGGGGACCACTGCCGAGTTGACCGATATGGTGAACGATCATCGGCTCGATGGCGGATTCGTCTGTGGGCCCATCGAACATGCTTCTTTCACAACAGATTTAGCTTTCGTGGAAGAGCTGGTGTTGGTCACTGCCCAGCAGCACGTAGATCTCCAGGAAGCTCTCGACCCCTCGGCGCGGATGCTCGTCTTCCGCAACGGCTGTGCATATCGCGACAGGCTGCACGAGATCTTTGTCGATCATGGCATCGCAGACCCTCAGGTCCTTGAATTCGGGAGTCTGGAAGGAATTCTCGGATGTGTCGCGGCCGGTATGGGTGTGACGCTGCTTCCGGTTGCGGTCGTCACGGCATCGCAGCGCGCCTCGGCACTGCGTGTGCACCAGCTGCCGCCCGCCCAGGCGCGAGTCGAGACGTTGTTTGTCCGCCGTGCGGACTCGGCTGTCTCACCGGCGATGTCACAGTTCCTGCGCCACCTGCAGCGTGCGGATTCACCGGTGATGCTGCGATCGGTCGCGCGGTGATTACTCGTAGCGCCCGTATCCGGTGATACCCGAATCGTCGGCGGCCACGTAGGTCGACAACCCGACCCCACTGCCCTCGCCGCCACCGACCGTGGTCAGGGTGCCGTTGTCATTGATCAGCACGATGTTGACATGCTGGCCCTTCGGACTCGGCTCGTCGTACAACACCATGTCGCCCGGCCTCGGTGCGTAATCGGGCGCCTCGTAGCGCCCTTCATCCTTGAGGTACGCGGTCAGCGTCAGCACCCCGGGAATGCGCCAGTTACCGGAGTTCGGGTTGGCGAAAGGCCGGCCCGACTCACGCATCACCCAACTGGTGAAGTCGGCGCACCACGGCTCGTCGTTGCCGTCCGAGTACTTCGCCATCCCGGCCTGCTCGGCGTATTCCTGCCCGAGGATCCGCACCACGGCCGCGCGTCCGGGGGACAGCGCGGTCGTGTCGACGACGGGAAATGCCGGGCTTGCGGTGCGGGAACGGTAGAAACCGATGGCGCCGCCCGCCACCACCACCAGGGTCGTGACGAGTGCTACCAGTATCAAGGCCCGGCGGGTCGAGAGACGCATGCGATCCAGATTACGGAAATCTGTCGCGAGGCTACTTCCAGTCCTCGGCGTCGGACGGGGGACCAGCTGGCGATCACGAGGAATGTGTGAACGACGCACGCAACGCCTAACACCGCTGGTCGTCACCAGCGTGTGGCGTTGTGGTGCTGAGGTTGATCAGGCAGCCAGGGGTGCGGAGTTTCACCGCACAGAATCGGTTGGATGGCCAGGGCTCGTTCTCTGTGTCAATATGTCTGCGCCCGGGCCACTTTGGATCGTGGATTCGTTAGACGGTGCGGGCATACCGGGTGTGAATCCCGGCTAATCGAGGCCCCGGTAATCCGTGGTGGCTGGCAGCATCCTGCGCGGATGCGCAGGACCTGTGGGCGTAGAGAGGACCGTGATGTCGAAGTCGAATATGGATCTCGGAGTGTTGGGGGTGTTGCCGGTTCGCGCCAGTGCGCTTGATTCTGCGCGTGCGGTGTCGGAATGGCTTCGTTTAGCCGGCACCGCGGAGCGCAGCCGCATGGTTGCCCAGATGTCCAAAGAGCAAATTGTGCATCTGGTTTCACTGCTGGATGAAAAGACCGGCCCCGAACTGCTGGGATCCCTTGATGCGCACGCCGCGGCTCAGGTTGTGCGTGCGGCAGGTGTGGAACGGTGCAGCCGGTTCATTGAGGCCCTTGACTACGACACGGCTGCCGACATTGTGCGGCAGTTGGGTGGTGTCCGCCGAAGGGCACTCCTGCAGAGCCTGAGCCCGAAATACGTTGAGGCACTCGGTGCGGTGCTGCAATGGCCGCCGGAGTCGGTGGCGGCGCACATGATTCCGGATGTGTTCACCATCGGTCCCGAGTTGAACGTGCCTGCGGCCCAAGAATCCGTGCGAGCGCAAAGCCGAGGCGCAGTCGGCAAGGCCCGTAGTGGTACAGGCCAGATTTATGTCACCGACGCTGATCGGCACCTGCTAGCGGCGGTCGGATTCGACGATCTCGTCCTGGCCGAGCCGAATCAGACTGTCGCACAGTTTATGAGTGCGGACCCGATTCGGGTGGGGCCGCTTACCGACGCGGAGCACGCTGCTCAAATCCTGATCGATTACGACCTGTCTGCGTTGCCCATCGTCGATGATCAGGGGGAGGTGCTCGGGGTGTTAACCGCCGAGGCTGCCGACGACATCTTGATCGAAGAGGCCACCGAAGACGCGGAACGGCAGGGTGGCTCGGAGCCTCTTGACGTGCCCTACGTGCGTGCTTCGCCGGCACATCTATGGCGCAAACGCATTGTGTGGCTTCTGGTGTTGTTCGTCGCAGAGGCATACACCGGCACCGTGCTTAAGGCGTTCGAAGACGAGCTCGAGGCGGCGGTGTCGTTGGCCTTCTTCATTCCGCTGCTGATCGGTACCGGCGGAAACACCGGAACTCAGATCACCACCAGCCTGATACGCGCTATGGCCACCGGCCAGTTTCACATACGCGATTTGCCCCGCGTTTTGTTCAACGAATTGTCGACAGGCGTCCTTGTTGCGTTGACGATGGCCGGTGCAGGCATCATGCGGGCCTGGACTCTCGGTGTCGGCAAGGAGATCGCCATCACCGTCTCTTTGACGCTCTTCGCCATCGTCTTATGGACGGCTTTGGTGGCATCGCTCCTGCCACCCCTGCTCCAAAAGCTCAAGGTCGACCCTGCGGTGGTATCTGCCCCGATGATCACCACACTCGTTGACGGAACCGGCCTGATCATTTACTTCCTTATCGCCCACGCGACACTTCCGCAGCTGGCCGGCGTGTAGAGAGGTTTCGTTGTCCCACACCGGGAGTACCGGTCGCCCTACCGCGACATGCGACACGATCTCGGGAATGGTCACCGGCGCGATCGGAATCGTCACCGTTCGAGTCTGTCCGCCATCGGTCGGCGGGTAGCGTGCCGAACGTGAACCTCAATGACTTCCAGGCGCTCTACGACTTGTCGGGACGTACCGCGATTGTCACCGGCGGCACTCGCGGAATCGGGTACGCGATTGCCGAGGCCCTCGGTGCCTGCGGGGCATCGGTCGTGGTGTCCAGCCGCAAGGCCGAGGCCTGTACCACCGCGGCGAAGGAGCTACAGGACAAGGGGTATCGGGCGCTCGGCGTGCCCGCCCACATGGGCGACCTGAGTGATATCGACGGTCTGGTCGCGAGCACGGTCGACGAGTACGGCGGCGTCGACATCGTGGTCAACGCGGCCGCCAACCCGGTCGCGCAGCCCATGGGCAGCTACACCCACGAGGCGCTGGGCAAGTCGTTCGACGTCAACGTGCGCGGTCCGGTATTTCTGGTGCAGGCGGCGCTGCCGCATCTGACTGCCAGCGAGCATGCCTCGGTGCTCAATGTGGTGTCGGTGGCGGCATTTCAATACGTGCCGATGTTGTCGATGTACGCGGCCATGAAGGCCACGCTCATGTCCTTCACCCGGTCGATGGCCGCCGAGTACACCGGACGCGGCATCCGGGTGAACGCACTGGCCCCCGGCACCGTCGATACGTACATGCTGCAGCAGAATCCGCAGGAGATCATCGACGCCATGGCCGCGCAGTCCTTCATGGGGCGCCTGGCGTCCACCGACGAGATGATCGGACCGGCGCTGCTGCTGCTGTCGGACGCGGGCTCGTTCATCACGGGCCAGGTGATCGTGGCCGATGGCGGCGGTCTCGTGCAGCGTTAGACGGGTATCGAGTGCACCGGGTGGACCACCAGCGCTAGGCTCGTCACGTGGAGCCTGTTTATGGAACGGTGATCGGGCTTGCCCGTGCCGTCTGGGCCGTTCAAGGCCTGAAATTCACCGTTACGGGTGTTGAGAACCTGCCGACTGAAGGCGGGGCGGTGGTGGCGATCAACCACACCGGGTACATGGACTTCACCTTCGCCGGGCTGCCGGCGTTCCTTCAGAAAAAGGGACGCAAGGTGCGGTTCATGGCCAAGAAGGAAACCTTCGACAACAAGATCACCGGCCCCATCATGCGGGGCTGTCGGCACATCTCGGTCGACCGCGTCGACGGGGCCGCGTCCTACGCCGAGGCGGTCGACAAGCTGAAGGCGGGTGAACTGGTGGGGGTGTACCCGGAGGCGACCATCAGCCGCAGCTTTGAGATCAAGGAATTCAAATCAGGGGCGGCACGCATGGCCATCGAGGCCGGAGTGCCGATCGTTCCGCACGTCGTCTGGGGCGCACAGCGCATCTGGACCAAGGGGCATCCCAAGAGTCTCGGCCGCACCAATACGCCGATCTCCATTGCGGTGGGCGCGCCTATCGAGCCGACGTTGCCGGTTTCGGAGCTCACCGCGCTTCTCCATGCACGCATGCAACACCTGCTGCTGGAGGTGCAGGACGACTACGGCCAGCATCCGGCCGGGGAGTACTGGGTGCCGCATCGGCTGGGTGGTTCCGCGCCGACCTTGGCCGAGGCCGCGCAGTGGGATGCCCAGGATGCTGCCGAGCGCAAGGCACAACGCGCCGCTCGCGAGGCAGAGAAGCAGGCCCAAAAGGATGGGGCACAGAAAGACGGCTAGATGGAACCGGTTTACCGACTCCTCGAAATCACGGCCAACACGGCGGTCTTGCTCACGGGGACCGTGATCAGATATCGAGGTCTGGAGCAGGTCCCGTCCGGTGGCGGTGCGGTGATCGCCATCAACCACACCAGTTACGTCGACTTTCTTCCGGCGGGTTTGGCGACGGTCCGCGCCGGTCGGCGGCTGCGGTTCATGCTCAAGGCGGAAATGCAGGAGGTGCCCATCATGAACTTCCTGATCAAACATGCCAAGGCGATTCCCGTTGACCGCAGCGCGGGCCACGGCGCCTACGAGGCGGCGGTGGACAGCCTGCGGGGCGGCGAGATCGTCGGGGTGTACCCGGAGGCCACCATCAGCCGTAGCTTCGAGCTCAAGGAGTTCAAGAGCGGCGCCGCCCGGATGGCTCATGAGGCCGGCGTACCGATCGTTCCGCTCATCGTCTGGGGGACGCAGCGGATCTGGACCAAGGATCATCGAAAAGACCTGGGATACAGCAAAATCCCCGTCAATGTCGCCGTTGGTCCGCCGCTGTCGGCGTCCTCGGATGTCGATCGCACGACCGCCGAGTTGCGCGAGGCGATGGAGCAGCTTCTGACCCAGGCGCAGCGAGACTATCCGGAAGAACCCGACGCGTACTGGCTGCCCAGGCGTCTGGGCGGTAGTGCTCCTACCCCGAAGGAAGCCGCCGCGCTCGACGAGACGGAATTGGCGGAACGCGCCCGTAAGAGGGCCCAGAAGAAGACAGGGCCGGGCCGCTCGTGACTCCTCCCGCACTCATCGCGTCCGACGTGGACGGAACGCTGATCAATTCCGACGAGCTGCTGTCGGCACGCACCCGCGCGGTCATCACCGCTGCGGTTGAATCGGGTGCCACGTTCATCCTCGCCACCGGACGTCCGCCCCGTTGGATCACCCCGATCGTCGAGGCCCTTGGTTTCGCGCCGATCTCTGTGTGCGCCAACGGATCCGTTCTGTACGACGCGGACAGCGACCGGATTATCTCGGCGGCAACACTGGGCCCGGCGGAGCTCGCCGTGCTCGCTGAGGTTGCGCAGGCCGCCATCCCCGGGGTGGGCCTGGCGGTGGAGCGGGTCGGCCGCAGTGCACACGACGCCGCGACGCCGCAGTTCGTCAGCTCGCCCGGATACGAGCATGCCTGGCTGAACCCCGACAACACCGAGGTGTCTCTGGACGACCTGCTGAGCTTTCCTGCAGTGAAGCTGTTGGTGCGCAAAGCCGGTGCGCGTAGCGCGGACATGGCCGAGATCCTCGCGCCGCTGGTGACCGAGGCGGGTGCCGCGATCACCTATTCCACGGATAACGGGCTCATCGAGGTGATGCCCACCGGGATCAGCAAGGCCAGTGGAATCGCCGTGGTGGCGGATCAGGCTGGGGTGCAGCCGGAATCGGTCATCGCCTTTGGCGATATGCCCAATGACGTGGCGATGCTGCGCTGGGCCGGGCACGGGGTGGCGATGGGTAATGCGCACCCGGAGGCGCGTGCCGCCGCCGACGAGATCACTGCCACCAATGACGACGACGGAGTGGCCAAGGTTCTCGAACGCTGGTGGGGCTGAGACGTTTAACCCCTGAGCTTCCGGAGGTCTGCTAGGCGGCGGGTGCGAACTGCTCGACCGGAGGAGGCGGAGCAGGTGCGGGCGGCGGCGGTGCGGCCGGCGCCGCGGGGGCTGAGAACTGTTCGGGCAAGGCGTTCTGCGCCACCGGTGCCACCCCGAGTATCTCGTGGGTTTCGCCGTTGATCACACTCGATACCCGGCCGCTGGCCCGGTCGTAGATCAGGGAGCCGTTCTGGAAGTTCTGCACGATGATGTTCGGCTCGCCCAACTCGTCGCTCACGGGGAGCCCCAACGACCCACGCTCGAAATCTGTTTCGGCCCAGGCGTGATAGATCGCCCCGACGACGGGATGGGTGCCGGTGCCTGGTGAGAAGTACATCGCTCCGTTGCGGAAGGTGGCGAAGCGGGCGTCACCTACGGCCTGCTGTTCAGTGGAAGTGGGTGCGCCGAGCGTGCTGTCGGTACTGCCCAGCCGCATCCAGGTGTCGTAGATGGCGCCGCCACGCATCGCGTCGACGAGATCAGGCGGGTCACCGTTGGCGGCGCCCGCGGCGATATCACGCAGCCGGGGAATCAAGCGATAGGCGGCTTCACCCGGGCATTCGGTGTTCCCGACGTCACGGTGCGTGAAAATCGTTGGCAGCGTGACTACTTTGCCTCCGGGCACGGTGGTGAACGGGCCGCCCTCCGAAGCCAGGTCCACTTGTCCGCGCGGGTCCACCCCGGCGAGTCGCAGACGCCAGCCCAGCATCCGGCCCGCGGATTGCAGCATTGCGGGTGAGGGCTCCTCGCGGGTGAAGTCACCGATCAGCGCGAGACCCCAGCTGTGCTCGTTGAATCCGCCGGTATGTGCGCCCTGCACGTTGTTGGTGATACCACCGAAGCGGCCCTCGAAGATCTGTCCGTACTTGTCCACGAGCACGTTGTAGGCGATGTCGCACCACTTGAGAGTTTTGGTGTGATACGCGTAGATCGCCCGGATGATGGCGGCGGAATCGTACGGCGAGTAGTTGTTGCTTCCGGCGGTGTGGTGGACCACTCCCGCGCGCACGTCTCTGTTGTAAACCGGTGGGCAACGGTCTGATTCGTTGGCACCCCATTGGGCACGCGTGATGATCCGTGGGCCCGCCTGGGGCAGCGCTATCGGTGCCGACCAGCGCTCTTCGAACCGTGCCCCATCGGGGGGTGCCAGCTTGGGGCTGATCAAGATGGCATCGAGTCCGGTGGTCAATGGCTGCTCGATGCTCGCGGGCCGGTAACCCAAACCAGGGTCGGCCGACGTCCGGCCGCCGTCGGCTCTCGGGGGCTTCACGTTCGCGCCGTACCTGGGCTGCACCGCAATCTGAGCGGAATGAGTGGAGCCGACGAATACCGGTTCTGTCGCCGCGGGGATTCCCTTGTCGGGGGCCACCGGATCGCCAGACTCGACGGGGTGGAGTTCGTACCACTGTCCCCAGCTGCCATCGGGCTGTTGCGCCCGCACGGAAACGTTCACGGAGGCCAGGTCCCCACCGCGGACGGCGACGAGACTGAAGGAGTCGGCCTGCTGGATGTCGTGCACGGTGGCCGGGGTGTTCTGGCCGGGTAGCCCGACCTCGGCGGTCAGGACGTCATGAGTCGCGGCGTTCTGCAGGGACTGGGAGGTGATCGCAGTCTCTTCGGCCTGCTCGGTCTTGAGGTGATCGACCACGCTGACGGTCATCACCGTCGCGGTCGCGGCAAGAGCCAGCGCAAGCTGCCGTCTCATGGGCATCTTGCTGACTCGTACGGGCACGTCGTCTCTCCTGGATCACACCGGACGCACCGCATGGAGCGACACGACCACCAGGGATGTTACGTATGGGACAAATGTGACTAGTGATTCGACACGCGTCAATGGTCGATCTTGATATTTGGCGGGTTGGTCACACGCAACGACACCGCAGAGCCTCTATGCCCTGCGGTGCCGTTTCGCTACTTAGCTTTTTGTGTCGACCTAGCCGGCCGGCGCCGGAGCCGCCGCGGAGGCGGCCGCCGGGATGGCGCCCTTGATGAGGTCAACCGCCTGGGTGATGCCCAGCTGGTTGACGGCCCCCATCGCGTCGCTGATCAGGCTGCTGCCGCCACCGAGTCCGCTGCCGCCGCCGAGTCCGCTGGGCGCACCGAGGCCCGCCAGCGAGGGGTCGGCAAGCGCCGGGTTGGTCAGGCCGGTGCCCAGTGCCGGGTTTGGCGCGATCGGGACTTCACCGCCGGGTGAGGTCAGACCCGCGGTACTTGCGGCCGGATCGGTAAGCGCCGGGTTCACGCCCGTCGCGGGAGTGAGTCCCGCGGTGCTCGCCGGAGCGGCCGGGTTGGTCAGACCGGGGTTGGTCAGCGCCGGATCGGTAAGGCCTGGCGTGGTGGCTCCGCCCGGGCTGGTGAGTCCGGGATTCGTCAGAGCGGGGTTCGTCAGCGACGAGGACGGGCTGGTCAGGCCGCCCGGCGTGGTGAGACCGCCGGGGGCGAGCGCCGGGTTGGCGCCACCGAGGCTACCGAGTCCCCCACCGCCCAGGCCGGGGATGTTGAGACCGGAAAGCCCGGGGATCTGCACGCCGAACTGTGACGTCATCTGCTGAACTGCACCCATGAGCTCACCGGGGAGGTCCGACACGATCGCGGCCTGCACGAACTCCTGCTGTGAAGGCGCGGGTGCGGCGGCCTGGGTCATGTTGGTCGCGAGGGCGATGGCAAACGGACTTGCAACGGCCAGCGCGGCGACCGAGCTCAAGGCTGTCGAAAGCCGGCGGCGGCGACGATTAGGCACGGAAGTCTCCTCAATATCGGGTCGATCACTTTTGGTGTACTGCGGTTTTGCTTGTTCTGTCACGGGATTTCCCGTAGGTGTCGGATCGGCGGATCGGCACCGGAACTGACGCTTTCGATGGTAACCAGAGTTACTGGTGTGACTGGAGGGGTGAAACCAAATCGTGAGCCAATCGCGACCGGATCCGTACCTGCGAACCCTTGCGGGCTCGTTCCGCGCGGGGCGGATGTCGCTGTCCGGGGCACGTGGTGCCGGTCCAGTACCCTGACTGCACGTGACCGCCGATGAGCCGCTTGCGCGAAGAGTGGATAGCGCAGAAAACCAACAGTTCGACCTGATCGTCGTCGGATCCGGGTTTTTCGGCCTCACCATCGCCGAGCGTGCGGCCACGCAACTGAACAAGCGGGTGCTCGTCGTCGAGAGACGGCACCACATCGGTGGCAACGCCTACTCCGAGCCCGAGCCGCAGACCGGTATCGAGGTGCATAAGTACGGCGCTCACCTGTTCCACACCTCTAATAAGAGAGTCTGGGACTACGTACGGCAGTTCACCGAGTTCACCGGGTACCAGCACCGCGTTTTCGCGATGCACAAGGGGCAGTCCTATCAGTTCCCGTTGGGCCTGGGGCTGGTCTCGCAGTTCTTCGGCCGCTACTTCACCCCGGATGAGGCCCGCGCGCTCATCGCCGAACAGGCCGCCGAGATCGCCACCGAGGACGCCACCAATCTCGAGGAAAAGGCGATATCACTGATCGGGCGACCGCTGTATGAGGCGTTCGTCAAGGCATACACCGCCAAGCAGTGGCAGACCGACCCCAAGGAGCTGCCCGCCGGGAACATCACCCGACTGCCGATGCGCTACAACTTTGACAACCGGTACTTCAACGACACCTACGAAGGACTGCCGGTCGACGGGTACACCGCGTGGCTGCAGAACATGGCCGCCGACGACCGGATCGAGGTGCGCCTGGATACCGACTGGTTCGAAGTCCAGGAAGACCTGCGCACGCAGTCGCCTCATGCTCCGGTTGTGTACACCGGGCCGTTGGATCGCTACTTCGACTACGCGGAGGGCCAGTTGGGTTGGCGCACGCTGGACTTCGAGGTCGAGGTGCTCGATACCGCTGATTTCCAGGGCACCCCGGTCATGAACTACAACGACGCCGACGTGCCCTACACCCGGATTCACGAATTCCGTCACTTCCATCCGGAACGGGCCTACCCGACGGATAAGACCGTGATCATGCGGGAATTCTCGCGGTTCGCCGAGGGGAATGACGAGCCGTACTACCCGATCAACACCGAATCCGATCGGGCCATCCTGGCCGCCTACCGTGCCCGCGCGAAGCAGGAAACAGCTTCAGCCAAGGTGCTGTTCGGCGGTCGGCTGGGCACCTATCAGTATCTCGATATGCACATGGCGATCGCCAGTGCGCTGAGCATGTACGACAACGTGCTCGCGCCGCACCTGGCCGACGGTGCACCCTTGTCCGGAGGTGACGACAATGAGTGATATCCCATTCGGCCCCATCGATTCGGCTGAATCGCATGCGGTGAGCCTGCTGTCCCGGGTGATCCTGCCCCGACCGGGTGAACCACTCGATGTGCGCAAGCTGTACATCGTCGAGTCCGAGACCAATGACCGGCGTGCGCACGCGCCCACCCGCACCACCCTGGAGATCGGGGCGGAGTCTGAGGTGTCGTTCGCGACCTACTTCAACGCCTTCCCGGCGAGCTACTGGCGCCGCTGGTCGACGCTGGAAAACGTGGTGCTGCACGTAGAGCTGAGTGGCGCCGGGCGCATCGACGTGTACCGGTCCAAGGCCACTGGAGCTCGAATCACGGTGGGCGGCACCCAGTTCAGCGGCCAGAACGCCGTGATCGAGTTCGAGATCGGCCTGGACGCATTCGAGGATGGCGGCTGGATCTGGTTCGACATCACCTCCGATACCGAGGTCGCGCTGCATAACGCGGGCTGGTACGCGCCGAGCGCTGCGCCCGGCCGGGCCAGCGTCACGGTGGGCATCCCCACCTTCAACCGTCCCGGAGACTGCGTGAACGCCCTCAAGGCGCTCACCTCGGACCCGCAGGTGGACAAGGTGATTACCGCCGTCATCGTCCCGGACCAGGGCACCAAGAAGGCTAAGGACCATCCGGAATGGGCCGCTGCCTCAGGGCCGCTGGGGGACCGGCTCCGGGTGTTCGATCAGCCGAACCTCGGCGGTTCGGGTGGCTACAGCCGCGTCATGTACGAGGCGCTCAAGAACACCGACTGCGAGCAGATCCTTTACATGGATGACGACATCAGGATCGAGCCGGACTCGATCCTGCGGGCGTTGGCGCTCAACCGATTTGCCAAGTCCCCCATGCTTGTCGGCGGTCAGATGCTCAACCTGCAGGAGCCCTCGCATCTGCACGTGATGGGCGAGGTGGTCAACCGTGACAACTTCATGTGGAGCAACGCCCCGTTCGCCGAGTACGACCACGACTTCGCCAAGTTCACACTCGACGATATCGAGGAGGATCGCAGCAAGCTGCTGCACCGGCGCATTGATGTTGACTTCAACGGCTGGTGGATGTGCATGATCCCCCGGGTGGTCGCCGAGGAGCTGGGGCAACCGCTGCCGCTGTTCATCAAGTGGGATGACGTCGAGTACGGGCTTCGCGCCAACGAACACGGTTACGGCACCGCGTCGATGCCCGGTACCGCGATCTGGCATATGGCCTGGAGTGACAAGGACGACGCCATCGACTGGCAGGCGTACTTCCACTTGCGTAACCGGCTGGTGGTTGCGGCTATGCACTGGGACAACCCGATCCGTGGTCTGCTCGCCAGCTCGCTGAAGGCCACCTTTAAACACCTGATGTGTCTGGAGTACTCGACGGTCGCCATTCAGAACCGCGCGATCGACGACTTCCTGGCGGGGCCTGAGCACATCGCGTCGATCCTGGAGTCGGCGCTGCCCGATGTGCGCAAGATGCGCCAGGAGTTCCCGGACGCCGTGGTGCTCCCGACGGCCACCTCGTTGCCGGTACCGTCGGGTCGCCGTAAGGTACACAAGCCGCCGGTGTCGTTGCCTGCCATCGGGTTCCGGCTCTCCCGCGGTGTGCTGCACCAGCTCAAGAAGGAAGACCCCAAGCATCACGTGCGCCCGGAGCTGAATGTGGCGACCCAGGATGCTCGCTGGTTCCTGCTGTGCCGTGTCGATGGTGTCACCGTGACCACCGCCGACGGGCGGGGTGTGGTGTACCGCCAGCGTGACCGCGCCAAGATGTTCGAGCTGCTGCGCGCGTCGGTACGCCGCCACCTACAGCTCATGCGTAATTTCAACAAGATGCGCAAGACCTACCGCAACGCGCTGCCGACGCTGACCAGTAAAGAGCAGTGGGAGAACATCCTTGGCATCGGTAAAGACGATCCAGCTGCTCGGTCGACATCGTCCGGGGTGAGTGCATGACCGGTCTGCTGCCGGGCGAGGTGACCGCGCCCCAGGGTGAGACCGCGGTTCTGGTCGCTGTGCAGTCGGCCCTCGCCGGACGGCCCGGGGTGCTCAGCACCGCCCGCGGGCTGTCCCATTTCGGTGAGCACAGCATCGGATGGGTGGCCGCGGCGCTGGTCGGCGCCGCCATCAACTGGAGAGACAAGCCCCGTCGTCGCAGCTGGTTAGCGGCGGGCGCCGGCGCCTTTGGCGCCCATGCCGCGTCGGTGATCATCAAACGTGTGGTGCGTCGCCGTCGTCCCAGCCATGAGGCGGTGCGGGTGAACGTCAGTACCCCGAGCCGGTTGAGCTTCCCCTCCTCGCATGCCACCTCGACCGCTGCGGCCGCGGTGCTGCTCGCGCCGCTGACGGGATTGCCCCTGCCTGCGCTGCTGATTCCGCCGATGGCATTGTCGCGGTTGGTTCTTGGCGTGCATTACCCCACAGATGTGGCCGCGGGCGCCGCGATTGGCGCACTGATCGGCGCAGCCGTTCGTCGGGCGGACGCTCGCCTGGCGCTCAAGGAGGAACAGCGATGAGTGAGGCACCGACACCCACCGCGGGCCCGCCCAAGAATCTCGTTTCGGGGATCGTCAAGGCCCTGCGCCCGCGCCAGTGGGTGAAGAACGTCCTGGTTTTCGCGGCGCCGTTGGCGGCGCTCGGCGATATCTCACCGCACGACTACCGGGGCATTTTCATCCGGGTCGCTATCGCCTTTGTCGCCTTCAGCATGGCGGCCTCGTCCATCTATCTGATCAACGACGCCCGCGACGTGGAGGCCGATCGGCAACACCCCACCAAGCGATTCCGGCCGATCGCCGCGGGTGTGCTGCCGATACCCGCCGCGTACGGACTTGCGGTCGTGCTGGCCGCCGGGTCATTGGGTATCGCATCGCAGGTCAATATCAACCTGGTCATCGTGATAGCGATTTACATCGCCATCCAGCTTGCCTACTGTTTCGGCCTGAAACACCAGCCGGTCATCGATATCTGCATCGTCTCTTCGGCGTATCTCATTCGGGCGATCGCCGGTGGTGTGGCCGCCGGGGTGTATCTGTCGCAGTGGTTCCTGCTGATCATGGCCTTCGGGTCGCTCATGATGACCGCGGGTAAGCGCTATGCCGAATTGCAGATCGTCGAGAAGACGGGTGCCAAGATCCGCAAGTCGCTCGAGGGATACACCTCTAGCTACCTGCGGTTCGTGTGGACGCTATCGGCGACCGCCATCGTGGTCTGCTACGGGCTGTGGGCCTTCGAACGTGACCACCGCGCCGGATCCTGGTTTGTGGCATCGATGATTCCGTTCACCGTCGCCATCCTGCGCTACGCGGTTGATGTCGACGGGGGCGAGGCAGGCGAGCCCGAGGAGATCGCTCTGGGGGACAGGGTGCTGCAGTTCCTGTTCGTCGCATGGATCGGATCACTCGGTGCGGCCTTCTACTTCTCCTAATACCCAACCCGGCCCGGGCATGAACGGACTGACCCGCTTCACCGTGTGGGTCAGCGTCCTCACCGTGACCGTGCTGTTCGGTTGGGGTGCCTGGCAGCGGCGCTGGATAGCGGATGACGGCCTTATCGTGCTGCGTACCGTGCGAAATCTGCTGGCGGGCAACGGTCCTGTTTTCAATAAGGGAGAACGGGTGGAGGCCAATACCTCCACGGTATGGACCTACCTGACGTATCTGGGTGGTTGGGCCGGCGGAGGCATACGCCTGGAGTATGTGGCGTTGACCCTGTCACTGGTGCTGAGCCTGGTCGGCGTCGCGCTGGCCATCTTCGGCACCGCCCGGCTGTACGCGCCGCTGCTCGCCGGGCGCGCCGCCGTCATGGTGCCCGCCGGAATGCTGGTGTACATCGCTATCCCTCCGGCCCGCGACTTCGCCACCTCTGGCCTCGAAAACGGTTTGGTGCTGGCGTATTTGGGCGGTCTGTGGCTCATGATGATGATCTGGGCGCAGGCAGTGCGCATGCCGGTGACCCTCGATCGGCGTGGCGGCCCGCGTCAACCGGTGGACCCGCGGATCGTGCACGCCGCCCAAAAAGACCCGAAAGATGTCCTGAGTAAGCGGTTCACGCTAGGTCTGGCCTTTTTGGCCGGGTTGAGCGTGCTGATCCGTCCGGAGCTCGCACTTATCGGTGGGGGCTTCCTGGTGATGATGCTGATCGCCGCGCGCGGGTTCACCATCAGGGTGTACATCGTGGCGGCCGGTGGAGCACTGCCGGTGCTGTACCAGATCTTCCGGATGGGCTATTACGGCATGCTGGTGCCGAGTACGGCGATCGCCAAGGATGCGTCGGGCTCCAAATGGGGACAGGGTTTCGTCTACCTGCAGAACATGAACTCGCCGTATCTCATCTGGGTTCCGGCGGTCTTGCTCATCGCGCTGGGCGTGGCCGCCTTCCAGGCTCGCCGCGGTCAATGGTGGGTGCGTCAGGTGGCCGCCCCCGGTTATGGCTGGCTGGCACGCCTCATTCAAAATCCCACCGCCGTAGTTGTTTTCATGCTTGCAAGCGGATTTATCCAGGGCGTTTACTGGATTCGTCAGGGTGGGGATTTCATGCACGCGCGCGTGCTGTTGACCCCGGTGTTCTGTCTGCTGCTTCCGATCGCGGTGGTTCCGCTGGCGGCTCCGGACAGTGCGTCCTTCACTCCGCGGCGGGCTCGCCTGCTCACCGCGGCCACCATCGGCCTGTTCGCCGGTATCGCCGGTTGGTCGGTGTGGGCGGCCAACTCCCCGGGAATGGGCGGGGAGGGCACCAAGGTCGGCTATAGCGGCATCGTCGATGAGCGGCGCTTCTATGCGCAGGCCACCGGTGTCGCGCATCCGCTGACTGCTGCGGACTACCTGAACTACCCGCGGATGCGTGCCGTGCTGGTGGCGATCGACAACACCCCGGATGGCGCGCTGCTGCTCCCCTCGGGGAACTACGACCAGTGGGATGTGGTGCCGGCCATCCCACCGCCACCTCCGATTCCGCACGGTTACCGCGGGCCGCATGCGGTGATGTTCACCAACCTGGGCATGCTCGGTATGAACCTGGGCCTGGATGTGCGGATCGTGGACCAGATCGGCCTGGCCAACCCGTTGGCCGCACACACCGCGCGGATCACCGACGGACGCATCGGCCACGACAAGAACCTCTTCCCGGATTGGATGATCGCCGACGGGCCCTGGCTCAAGCGTTACCCGTACATCCCCCGGTACATCGACCAGGACTGGGTGGCGGAGGCTGTGGAGGCGCTCAAATGCCCCCAGACCGATGCGATGTTGGGTTCGATACGTCGGCCGCTCTCACCTCGGCTTTTCGTGTCCAATCTGCTGCACTCGGCCGAGTTCACCACCTACCGAATCGACCGCGTTCCGCGTTTTGAACTGGCTCGATGCGGTCTGCCGATGCCCAAGCTGGATACGCCCCAGTACACTGGGCTTCCTGCGACCGGTCCCTAGAGCGTTCCCCGCCGGGGTCCTCGAAGCGACCATGCCTGCGGGTTTCCGTGTCCGAATCGAGATCCCAATTGGGTAACGCCGCGGCCCCGTCATGGCGATACGAAGACGACCGTGTCAGACACTTCAGGCGCAATGTTGCGTTACAGAAGTGACAGTTGTGACTCCCCCAATGAAACGGATGGACCCCAGATGAGCGTGCGCGTGAGAGTCCGCCGCGTGCTGACGGCCCTGCTTGCGGCGGTTGTGATGCCCGTGGCGATGGCTGCGGGTGTAGCGATCAGTCCAGCCACCGCGCATGCCTTTTCGCGTGAGGGACTTCCGGTCGAGTACCTGGACGTCTACTCCAATTCGATGGGGCGCAATATTCGTGTGGAGTTCATGGGTGGGGGCCCCAAGGCGGTCTACTTGCTTGACGGACTTCGCGCACAGGACGACTTCAACGGTTGGGATATCAACACCGGGGCGTTCGAGTGGTTCTATCAGTCGGGAATTTCGGTGGTCATGCCCGTGGGCGGCCAGTCGAGTTTCTACAGCGACTGGTATTCGCCGTCTGCGCTCAACAAACAGCCGTACACGTACAAGTGGGAAACCTTCCTCACCCAAGAGCTGCCTGTGTACCTCGCCACCAATAAGCAGATATCGGCCACCGGTAATGGTGTGGTGGGACTGTCCATGAGTGGTGGTGCGGCACTGATCCTGGCCGCGTATCACCCCGCACAGTTCAGATTCGCGGGCTCGCTCTCGGGATTCCTCAATCCCTCGACCATCTTCATGACCAATGCGATCCGGGTCGCGATGCTCGACGCCGGCAGCTACAGCGTCGACAACATGTGGGGTCCACCGTGGGATCCGGCATGGCGGCGCAATGACCCCACCGTGCAGGTCCAGGGTCTGGTCGCGGCGGGGACCCGCCTCTATGTCTATTGCGCTCCCGGTGGCTCGACACCGATCGACGAAAACGGCGATGCGGGTATCGCCCTGAGCGCGAGCAGCTTGGAGTCGCTGGCTGTCAGCGGCAACAAGCGATTCCAACAGGCGTATGCCGCAGCCGGCGGCAGCAACGCCACATTTGTCTTCCCCTCGTCCGGGAATCACTCCTGGCCGTATTGGGGACAGCAACTGCAGGCCCTCAAGGGTGATCTGATTGCCACGCTCAATGGCTAGGTTCTCGGGGCACCTTGAGAAGGTCTGCAGGCGCACATAGTGATGATGCTGACAGGTCCAGAGATGTGGTTGACTACCGCGCGAGCGTGCGACGGCGTCCATCAAATCCGTTGGCCTGCGCGTGTGAAATCGATTGAAACAGATGGGAAAACGAAGTAAATGAAGCTCTTTTCGAAGATGCGTGGTGTTACCGCGCGTCGACTGGCTGTCGTGGCAACGGCCGCAGCCGTGCTGCCCAGTCTTGTCGGCGTTACCGGTGGCTCGGCGATTGCGGGCGCGTTCTCGCGTCCCGGGCTTCCGGTCGAGTACCTGCAGGTGCCGTCGGCGTCGATGGGCCGCGAAATCAAGGTTCAGTTCCAGCCCGGCGGTACCAAGGCCGTCTACCTGCTTGATGGTCTGCGTGCGCGCGATGACTTCAGCGGCTGGGACATCGAGACCACGGCGTTCGAGGACTACTACCAGTCCGGTATCTCCATGGTCATGCCCGTCGGCGGGCAGTCCAGTTTCTACACGGACTGGTACAACCCGGCCAAGGGCAAGGACGGCGTCTGGACGTACAAGTGGGAGACCTTCACCACTCAGGAACTCCCGGCGTACCTGGCTGCGAACAAGGGCGTCTCGCAGACCGGTAACGCTGTCGTTGGTCTCTCGATGGGTGCCTCGGCGGCTCTGACCCTGTCGATCTACCACCCCCAGCTGTTTGTCTACGCGGGTGCGCTCTCGGGCTTCCTGAACCCGTCGGACATGAAGTTCCAGATCGGTATGGCCATGGGCGATGCCGGTGGCTTCAGTGCCTCCGACATGTGGGGCCCGGACAGCGATCCGGCCTGGCAGCGCAACGACCCGTTCTTGAACATCCAGAAGATCATCGACAACGGCACTCGTCTGTGGCTCTACTGTGGCACCGGCGACTCCACTGACCTGGACGCCAGCCGGAACGGTTTCGAGAACTTCACCGGTGGATTCCTTGAGGGTATGGCCATCGGTTCGAACAAGAAGTTCATCGAGGCCTACACCGCGGCCGGTGGCAAGAACGCTCACGTGGAGTTTCCTCCGGGCGGTATCCACAACTGGACCTACTGGGGTCAGCAGTTGCGGGCCATGAAGTCTGACATGGTTGCGTACCTGCAGAGCCACTAGGCATAAGCAGTCAAAAGAGCGGTGGCCACCACGGTGGCCACCGCTCTTTTCGTGTTTCGCCGGATTGTGTCTCAAGACCACATCGGTCCGGTTGCGGAGCGCCAACATCGGTGACGGGATGTGTTGACAGCCGTCCTGATGTGGTTGACTACCTCGGGGACCCCACAGGATGTCTGTCGGCCTGACATGTAACGCCGACTGAAGCAGACGGGATACTGAGGTAATGAAGCTCTTTACAAACATGCGTGGCGCCACTGCGCGTCGACTTGCGGCCGTGGCCGCTGCTGCTGCCGTTCTACCAGGACTTATCGGCGTTGCCGGTGGTTCGGCGGTAGCGAATGCCTTCTCGCGTCCGGGTCTCCCGGTCGTAGACCTGCAGGTGCCGTCGGCCTCCATGGGCCACGACATCAAGATCCAGTTCCAGGGAGGCGGCTCCAAGGCCCTCTACCTGCTGGACGGTCTGCGTGCGCGCGATGACTTCAACGGCTGGGACATCGAGACCACGGCGTTCGAGGACTACTACCAGTCCGGCATCTCGGTGGTCATGCCGGTCGGCGGCCAGTCCAGCTGGTACACCGACTGGTACTCCCCCGCCAAGGGCAAGGATGGCGTCTTCACCTACAAGTGGGAGACCTTCCTGACCCAGGAGCTGCCCGCGTACCTGGCAGCCAACAACGGTGTTTCCCGGACCGGTAACGCGGTCGTTGGTCTGTCGATGGGCGGCGCGTCCGCCATCACGCTCGCCAACTACCACCCGCAGCAGTTCGTCTACGCCGGTGCGCTGTCCGGCTTCCTGCACCCCGCAGACATGAAGGGGCAGGTCGGTATGGCCATGGGCGACGCCGGTGGCTTCAGTGCGCAGGACATGTGGGGCCCGGATAGCGATCCGGCCTGGGTTCGCAACGACCCCTTCCTGAACATCGACAAGACGGTGGCCAACGGCACCCGCCTGTGGATCTACTGCGGTAGCGGCGACGCCACCGACCTCGACGCCACGCGTAATGGCTTCGAGAACTTCACCGGTGGATTCCTGGAGGGCATGGCGATCGGCATCAACAAGCAGTACGTCGATGCCTACACCGCCGCCGGTGGCAAGAACGCCCACGTGGAGTTCCCCCCGGGTGGTCTGCACAACTGGACCTACTGGGGCAACCAGCTCAAGGCCATGAAGTCTGACATGGTCGCCTACCTGGGCAGCCACTGAGCATCATCACTGACAATCGCGAAAGCGGCGGCCACTTCTGTGGTCGCCGCTTTCGTTGTTTCGGGTGATGGCCGTCGGCCACAATCACGTAACGAATTCTGTGCTGGGACGATCATTTGCGCAGGTGCAGCTGGCATCAGTTCGGTAGCCTCGCCCGGGGCTCCCGGTACCGTGGAGCAAGCTGCGAGACCGCACGTCACGAACGGCCAGGAGACAGATGCCCAAGACCTCGAGTAGTAAACGACACCGGATTCTCGGTTTGGCCGCGGCGCTCGCCGTGGCCGTCGTCGTCATCCTGGTGATCGCGATCGTCGTGGTCATCGTCCGCAGGCCTGACGACGTCACGCCCCCCGCCGGTCAGGTGACGACGACGACACCGCCGCTGACCCGGCCCGGCCAGAAGCCCCGGCCGGCCTTCCAGAGCGCCGACTGCCCCGATGTGCAGGCGCTCGTCATCCCGGGCACGTGGGAGTCCTCGGTCACCGAGGATCCGCTCAACCCCACGCAGTTCCCGCGCTCACTGTTGTTGAACGTCTCGCAGCCGATCACCGAGAAGTTCGACAAGGCCCGGTTGGAGGTGTGGACGGTGCCGTACACCGCCCAGTTCCACAACCCGTTTGCCAATGACAACCAGATGTCCTACAACGACAGCCGCAAGGAAGGCACCGACCGCGCGGTCAAGCAGCTCACCGAGATGTATGGCCGTTGCCCGCTTACCAGCTACGTTTTGATTGGTTTCTCGCAGGGCGCGGTGATCGCCGGTGACATCGCCAACCAGATCGGAAACGGCGAGGGACCCGTCGACCAGGACCTGGTGCTCGGCGTGACATTGATCGCAGACGGCCGCCGTCAGGACGGGATCGGGCTGTCGCCCGGACCCAACCCGCCCGGACAGGGCGCGGAGGTCACCCTGGGTGATCTGGGGGTGC
Source organism: Mycobacterium sp. D16R12 (assembly GCF_002013465.1). GTDB lineage: Bacteria > Actinomycetota > Actinomycetes > Mycobacteriales > Mycobacteriaceae > Mycobacterium. Next base: position 82,318 of record NZ_MAFC01000013.1, read on the forward strand.
TGGATTCGTTCGGACTGAAGATGTCCGGTCCGCGTCCCGGCGGATTCGGCGAGCTCAGCGATCGCACCAACCAGATCTGCGGGACCGGGGATCTGATCTGCGCGGCGCCGCCGGACGCGTTCAACATCTCCAACCTGGGTAAGACGCTGGACATTCTGTCCGGCGGCGCGGGTGCGCCCGTACACGCGCTGTACGCCACGCCGGAGTTTTGGCAGATCGATGGTCAGCCGGCGACGGTGTGGACCACCAACTGGGCTGAGGGGCTCATCGAGAAGGCGCCCCATCCGAAGCACGGCTGACAGCCCTCGATGTCATCTTGGCAACAGGGCGTCGAGACATTTGGCGGGCACGGTACGCTCGCCTAAGATTAAGAGAAAAATAAGACTGTAAGCCGTTCGCGGGGTGGCGGGATTTTGGCTGGCCGACGCCGACCGATAATCTCGTCGCGAATGGCCGCCTGAGCTGCCGTAGTACGCGATCACCTCTCGGTACCATCATCGAGGATTTGACGTTCGCGATGACGCGTGCTCGCGAATGCCTCAGGCCCGCGAAACGCGCACCATGCGCCGTCAGAGGAGATAAGCACACATGGCGTTCGACAACCCGTTCCTCGACTCGGCGGGCCACATCAAGTTCCCGGAAGACGGGAGCATCGTTGGTCACGTTGAAGGTTGGGCGGAGTCGCAGGGCGACAGCCTGGCGTACCGGTTCCTCGACTTCTCCACCGAGCGCGATGGCGCTTACATCGACATCACCTGGTCGGAGTTCGGCGCGCGCAACCGCGCCGTCGCCGCGCGGTTGCAGCAGGTGACCAAGCCGGGTGACCGTGTCGCCATCCTGGCGCCGCAGAGCCTCGACTACCTGGTCGCGCATTTCGGTGCCTTGTATGCCGGCGCGATATCGGTGCCGCTGTTCGATCCCAGCGAGGCCGGCCATGCGGGCCGCCTGCACGCGGTGCTCGACGACTGCCAGCCGTCCGCGGTGCTCACCACGACCGAATGCGCCGAGGGGGTGCGCAAGTTCTTCCGGAACCGTCCCCCCAAGGAGCGCCCCCGCGTGATCGCCGTCGATGCGATTCCGGCGGACGTCGGGCAGACCTGGGTGGAGCCCGTGGCCACCAAGGACACCATCGCTTACCTGCAGTACACCTCCGGTTCGACCCGCGCCCCGGCCGGTGTGCAGATCACGCATCTGTCGCTCGCCACCAACTTGCTGCAGCTGGTCGACGCGTTGTCGCAGCAGGAAGGCAAGGACGGTCAGCCCGGTCACCGTGGGACCACCTGGCTGCCCTTCTTCCACGACATGGGCCTGATCACGGTGATGGTGCCGTCCATGATCGGTGAGCACATGACGGTGATGAGTCCGGCCGCGTTCATTCGCCGCCCGCTGCGCTGGCTGCGGGAAATGGCGGTCAAGGGTGACGATCGCTCGGGAACCTTCTCGGCGCTGCCCAACTTCGCCTTCGAGCATTGCGCGCTGCGCGGTCTGCCCAAGGAGGGCGAGCCGCCGCTGGACCTGTCGAACGTGTACTCGATCATCAACGGTTCCGAGCCGGTGTCGACGGCCTCGATCAAGAAGTTCTGCGACGCCTTTGAGCCCTATGGCTTTGACCCCAGGGCCATTCACCCGTCTTACGGCATGGCCGAGGCCACGCTGTTCGTCACCTCGACCATCTGGAACACCGACAGGGCGCGCGTGCTGCACGTAGATCGCACCGAGCTGAATGCCGGGCGCATCGCGCAGGTGGAGCCGGGCGCCGAAAACTCGGTGACCCAGGTCTCCAGCGGACGGATGGCCCGCGACGAGTGGGGCGTCATTGTGGACGGTGAGACCGCCTCCGAGCTGGCCGACGGCCAGATCGGTGAGATCTGGTTACACGGCAACAACATTGGTTCCGGCTACTGGGGCCGACCGGAGGAAAGCCGCGAGGCGTTCCACAACACGCTGAAGTCACGAATCGCGGAATCGCATGCCGAGGGTGTGGCAGACGACGCCAACTGGCTCAACACCGGTGACCTCGGGGTATGGGTGGACGGCGAGCTGTACATCACCGGCCGCGTCAAGGACCTCATCATCGTGGACGGGCGTAACCACTACCCGCAGGATGTGGAGTACACCGCGCAGGAAGCCAACAAGGCGCTGCGTCCGGGATACGTCGCCGCGTTCTCGGTGCCGGCCAACCAGCTGCCACAGGAAGTCTTCGACAACCCGCACGCCGGCTTGAAGTACGACCCGGAGGACTCCTCCGAACAACTGGTCGTCATCGGCGAGCGCAGCGTGGGCGCCCACAAAACAGACAACCAGGCTGTGGGCGATGATGTGCGCGCCGCGGTCGCGGTGCGCCACGGTGTCACGGTGCGCGATGTGCTGCTGGTTCCTGCGGGCTCGATCGCGCGGACCTCCAGCGGCAAGATCGCCCGCCGGGCCGCACGGACCAGTTACCTGGATGGCAGCCTGCGCGGCGGCTACCAGCAGACCGCATTCCCCGACGACCGGCAGTAACCGTTACACACGGTCGTCCGTACGCGATACCCCGGAGAGGGCTCGAACATGACTGACACGCAACAGGATTCGATACCAGAGATCGAGACCGAGCCCGAGGCTCCCGAAGCAGCGGCCCCCGCGAGCGGCACCGAGTTGACCGTCGCCGAGATGCGCGAGTGGCTGCGCAACTGGATTGCCAAGGCCACCGGGGTGAGCCCCGATCGCATCGACGAGTCGGCACCCATGGTGGAGATGGGTCTGTCCTCGCGTGACGCCGTGGCGATGGCCGCCGATATCGAAGACCTCACCGGGGTCACGCTGACGGCCACCGTGGCCTTCCAGCACCCCACCATCGAGTCACTGGCCACCCGCATCGTCGAAGGCGAGCCGGAGTTACCGGATGCCGGTGACGAGGACTGGTCACGCGATCCCAAAGCCGCCACAGGCGAATTCGATATTGCGGTGATCGGCCTTGCCACCCGTCTGCCCGGTGATGTCAACACCCCCGCGCAGCTGTGGGAGGCGCTGTTGGAGGGCCGCGACGCGATCACCGACCTGCCTGAGGGGCGCTGGGAAGAATTCACCAGTGAACCGCGAATCGCCGAGCGCGTGGCGCAGGCCGCCACCCGCGGCGGGTACCTCAAGGACATCAAGGGATTCGACGCCGAGTTCTTCACGCTCTCCAAGATGGAAGCCGACAACATCGATCCGCAGCAGCGGATGGCCCTGGAACTCACCTGGGAGGCGCTGGAGAACGCGCGCATCCCGGCATCGAGCCTCAAGGGCGACAGCGTCGGTGTCTACATCGGCAGTTCCAATAACGACTACGGCTACCTGTCGGTGGCCGACCCCACCGTCATGCACCCGTACGCCATCACCGGCAACGCGAGTTCGATTATCGCCAACCGGGTTTCGTACTTCTTTGACTTCCGCGGCCCGAGTGTCGCCGTCGACACCGCATGTTCTTCCTCGCTGGTCGCGGTGCATCAGGGTGTGAAGGCACTGCGTTCCGGTGAGGCCGATGTGGTGCTGGCGGGTGGCGTCAACGCGCTCATCACACCGCTGGTGACGGTCGGTTTCGACGAGGTGGGTGGCGTGCTGGCCCCGGACGGCCGCATCAAGTCCTTCTCGCAGGATGCCAACGGCTACAGCCGTTCCGAGGGTGGCGGCATGCTGGTGCTCAAGCGGCTCTCCGATGCGCGACGCGACGGCGACCCGATCATGGCGATCATCGCCGGATCCGCGGTCAATCACGATGGCCGGTCCAACGGTCTGCTCGCGCCGAACCCCGACGCCCAGGCCGAAGTGCTGCGCAAGGCCTACAAGGATGCCGGTATCGATCCGCGCAGTGTCGATGTCATCGAGGCGCACGGCACCGGCACCATCCTCGGCGATCCGATCGAGGCCGACGGCCTGGGCCGGGTAGTGGGCCGTGGCCGCGACGCCGACAAACCGGCACTGCTGGGCTCGGCCAAGTCGAACTTCGGGCACCTGGAGTCTGCGGCCGGCGCCGCGAGCCTGTCGAAGATCGTGCTGGCCTTGCAGAACAACAAGGTTCCGCCGTCGATCAACTACACCGGCCCCAACCCGTACATCGACTTCGACGCGATCCACCTGAAGGTCGTCGATCAGGTCTCCGACTGGCCGCGCTACAGCGGGCATGCCATCGCCGGTGTCTCCGGTTTCGGTTTCGGTGGCGCCAACGCCCACATCGTGGTGCGCGAGGTGCTGCCGATCGACTTGGTGGAACCCACCGAAAGCCCGGTGCCGGACTCCGAAAACGACGATTCCGATGCCGACGGCAAACATGCTGCAGCAGAGGCAGATGCCGAAGCAGGAAATGTCGAATCCGTTGAGTCTCGGTTTAATGAGTACGGCGAGTTCATGGGCGGGTACTCCGATGGGCCGCAGGAGCTGCCAGGACTGACCGACGAGGCCAAACGTCTCAAAGAGGAGGCGCTGGCTGCGCTTTCTGCCGAAGAGCCGGTGACTCCCGTTGTGCCGCTCTTTATCTCGGGCTTCCTGTCCTCCCGCAAGAAGGCCGCTGCGGCCGCGCTGGCGGACTGGATGGAATCCGAAGAGGGACAGTCCTACTCGCTGGAGTCCATCGGACGATCGCTGTCCCGGCGTAATCATGGGCGCTCCCGCGCCGTGGTGTTGGCCCACGATTTCGATGAGGCCATCAAGGGCCTGCGCGCCGTCGCCGAAGGCAAGCAGAAGCCGTACGTCTACTCAGTGGATGGCCCCGTCACCAGCGGTCCGGTGTGGGTGATGGCCGGTTTCGGTGCGCAGCACCGCAAGATGGGTAAGAGCCTGTACCTGCGCGATCCGATCTTCGCGGAGTGGATCGATAAGGTCGACGCGTACGTGCAGGACGAGCGGGGTTACTCCGTTGTCGAACTGATCCTCGACGACTCGCACGAGTACGGCATCGAAACCAGCAATATCGCCATCTTTGCGATCCAAATCGGTCTGGGCGAGGTGCTCAAGGCCCATGGCGCCAAGCCCACCGCGGTGATCGGGCAGTCGCTGGGCGAGCCCGCGTCGGCCTATTTCGCCGGGGGGTTGTCGCTGGGTGATGCCACCCGCGTCATCTGCTCGCGCGCCCACCTGATGGGTGAGGGCGAGGCGATGCTGTTCGGTGACTACATCCGGCTGATGGCGTTGGTCGAGTACTCGGCAGACGAGCTCAGGACGGTGTTCGCCGACTTCCCCGACCTCGAGGTATGCGTGTACGCCGCACCCTCGCAGACCGTCATCGGCGGTCCGCCGGCGCAGGTCGACGCGATCGTGGCGCGCTGCGAGGCCGAGGGCAAGTTCGCCCGCAAGCTCCAGACCAAGGGCGCCGGCCATACCTCGCAGATGGATCCGCTGCTCGGCGAGTTCGCCGCCGAACTGCAGGGGATCGAGCCGATGACCCCGAAGATCGGGATCTTCTCGACGGTGAACGAGGGCACGTTCATCCGGCCAGGCGGTGACCCGGTGCACGATGTCGATTACTGGAAGAAGGGAATGCGGCATTCGGTCTACTTCACCCATGGCACCCGTAACGCCGTGGATGCCGGATACACCACCTTCCTGGAGCTGGCGCCGAATCCTGTGGCACTCATGCAGGTTGGGCTCACCACGATGTCGTCGGGACTGCCTGACGCGCAGCTGATCGCGACTCTCGCCCGTAAAGAGGACGAGGTCGAGTCCATGGTCAAGACCATGGCGCAGTTGTATGTGTACGGCCATAGCCTGGATCCGCGGACGCTGTTCGGCGCGGCAACCAGGTCGGCGGATTACGCGCCGATTCCTGCGACTGAGTTCAAGCGCAAGGAACATTGGCTCCCCGCGCATTTCAGTGTCGATGGCGCCACCCGGATCCCCGGTACCCATGTATCGCTGCCCGATGGCAAGCATGTGTGGGAATGGAGCCTGGCTGAGATCGCTACGGTCAATTTCCCCGAGCTGGTGAAAGCCGCTGCGGTAACGGTACTTCCGGATGCTCAGCTCACCGCGTCCGAGCAGCGGGCGATCCCGGGCGAGGGTTCCTCGCTGGTGACTACGCTGTCTCGGCACCCGGGTGGAGCCACCGTGCAGGTGCACGCGCGCATCGGTGAATCGTTCACCCTCGTCTACGACGCGGTGGTGTCCCGTGCCGGTCAGGGGGGCGCACTGCCGTTCGCGACCGCCGCCGGTGTCGCCACCAACGGTTCGGCGACCGTGACTGCCGCCCCCGCGCAGGCGGTCGCCGAAGACGAAGTGCCCGAAGAGATTCACGACAACCTGCTCTCCGGGGCGGGTGCGGGTGCCGACTTCAAGAAGTGGAGCAAGGAGTCCGGCGAGCCGGTCATCGAGCGTCTGGCCGCGATCGTGTCGCTGGCCATGGGCTACGAGCCCGAGGACGTACCGCGCGAGGTGCCGTTGATCGAGCTGGGTCTGGATTCGTTGATGGCTGTGCGTATCAAGAACCGTGTCGAGTTCGACTTCGATCTGCCGCCCATTCAGCTGCAGGCCGTGCGTGATGCCAACCTGCTCGATGTCGAGCGGCTGGTTGTCTACGCGCTGGAGAACCCCGACGCCGTGCACGATCTGCACGACTACCAGCAGACCGATGAATTCAAGGAGGCCGCGCCGACCGGCGGCGTGCTGTCCAAGGCCGATCTCGAGAAGGCACTGGAAGCCGCTCCGCAGGCCGCGGAGCCGCAACCCGTCGCCGAGAGTGCTCCCGCCGCGGAGCCTGCCGTCTCTGCGGAGACCTCTGAACTGGCCAAGGCCGCTGCCGTGATGAACCAGGAGGCCATCGCGGAGGCGCTGAATGCCGATGTGCCACCGCGTGATGCGGCTGAGCGCGTCGCCTTCGCGACGTGGGCCATCGTCACCGGTGAGTCGCCGGGCAGCATCTTCAACGCGCTGCCCAAGATCGACGACGCGACGGCCGAGAAACTCGCAGAGCGCCTTTCGCAGCGTGCCGACGGTGAGATCGACGCCGAGGAGGTCAAGCTCGCGCCGACCATCGAGGCACTCGGTGAGGTTGTCCGCAGCCGATTGGAGGCCGGCAAGATCGATGGCTTCGTGCGGACCCTGCGACCCAGGCAAGAGGGTTCTACGACGGTCCCTGTCTTCGTGTTCCATCCGGCTGGCGGGTCGACGGTTGTCTACGAGCCGCTGCTGAAGCGTCTGCCCGAGGACACGCCGATGTTCGGTTTCGAGCGCGTCGAGGGAACCATCGAGGAGCGGGCCACCCAGTACGTGCCGAAGCTCCTGGAACTACACAAGGGCCCGTTCATCCTCGCCGGGTGGTCACTCGGTGCGGTGCTGGCGTACGCCTGCGCGGTGGGCCTCAAGGAGGCCGGTGCCGAGGTCGCGTGGGTCGGCAATATCGATGGGGTACGCCCCGGCACGCCGATCCTGACGACCACGGAGGAGACCCGCAAGCGCTGGGACCGGTATGCGGCCTTTGCGCAGAAGACCTTCAACGTGCAGATCCCGGCCATCCCGTACGAGCAGCTCGAGGAGCTCGACGACGAGGGCCAGGTCAGGTTCGTGCTGGAGGCCGTCAAGGCGGCCGGCGTGGAGATCCCCGGCGGCATCATCGAGCACCAGCGCACGTCCTACCTGGATCAGCGGGCCATCGACACCTCAAACCCGGTGCCGTTCGACGGCCACATGACGCTGTACATGGCGGATCGGTACCACGATGACGCCATCACCTTCGAGCCCGCGTACGCGACGCGCCAGCCTGACGGCGGCTGGGGCGAGTTCGTCTCTGATCTCGAGGTGGTTTCGGTCGGTGGGGAGCACATCCAGATCATCGACGAACCCTTCATCGCTAAGGTCGGTGCTCATATGAGTCAGGCATTGCGCTCCATCAATGCGAAGAACCAGGAAGGCTAGACGTGCCACCACATACAACCGCGGAGAAGGTCGCCGACCTGCGCGAGCGCATTGCCCGCACGCAGGAGCCGGGTGACGCCAAGGCCGTCGCCAAGCGTGATGCCAAGGGCATCCCGAGCGCGCGTGCCCGCATCCACGCCCTGCTCGACAAGGGCAGCTTCCTGGAGCTCGGCGCATTCGGCCGTACCCCGGGTGATCCGAATGCGCCGTACACCGACGGTGTGGTGACCGGACTGGGCCGCATCGACGATCGTCCGGTGGCGGTGTTCTCCCACGATCAGACGGTGTACCAGGGGAGCGTCGGCGAGATGTTCGGCCGTAAGGTCGCCAAGCTCATGGAATGGGCGGCCACCAACGGCTGCCCGGTGATCGGCATCAACGACTCGGCGGGCGCGCGCATTCAAGACACTGCCACGTCGCTGGCCTGGTACGCCGAGCTGGGCCGTCGTCACGAGATGCTGCGCGGCATGGTCCCGGAGATCTCGCTGATCTTCGGAAAGTGTGCCGGTGGTGCGGTGTACTCGCCGATCCAGACCGACCTCGTGGTCGCGGTGCGCGATCAGGGCTACATGTTCATCACCGGGCCCGACGTCATCAAGGACGTCACCGGCGAGGATGTCACGTTCGACGAACTCGGCGGCGCGGACGTACAGGCTCAGCGTGGCAACATCCACAAGGTGGTCGAGGACGAGGCGGCGGCGTACCAGTACGTGCGCGACTACCTGAGTTTCTTGCCTTCCAACACTTTTGACTATCCGCCGATTGTCAATCCCGGCCTGGAGCCCGAGATCACCGAGGACGATCTGTACCTCGACACGATCATCCCGGATGCCGATAACCAGGGCTACGACATGCACGAGGTCCTGCTGCGGATCTTCGATGACGGTGACGTCTTTGAAATCGCCGACCAGCGCAGCCCGTCCATGATCACCGCGTTCGCCCGCGTCGACGGAAGCCCGGTTGGCGTCATCGCCAACCAGCCGATGCACATGTCTGGCGCGGTGGGCAACGAGGCCTCCGACAAGGCGGCAGGTTTCATCCGGTTCTGTGACTCGTTCAATCTTCCCTTGGTGTTCGTCGTCGACACCCCGGGCGCCATGCCGGGCGTGGAAGAGGAGACGAACGGCGTCATCAAGCGCGGCGGCAGGTTCTTCAATGCCGTGGTGGAGGCCGATGTGCCCAAGGTGACGATCATTACCCGCAAGGCCTACGGCGGCGGGTACGCGGTGATGGGCTCCAAGCAGCTCTCGGCCGACCTGAACTTCGCCTGGCCGACCGCACGTATCGCGGTGATCGGTGCCGAGGGTGCCGCGCAGCTGCTGGTCAAGCGATTCCCGGACCCGACTGCGCCCGAGGTGCAGAAGATTCGAGCGGACTTCATCGAGGGCTACAACAACAACCTGGCCACCCCGTGGATTGCCGCCGAACGTGGCTATATCGATGGCGTGATCGAGCCGCATCAGACTCGGCTGCTCCTGCGTCAGTCGCTGAAGCTGTTGCGGGACAAGCAGATCAGCCGGGTCCAGCGTAAGCACGGTCTCACCCCGATCTAACGATTCAACACACGAAGGCCCCCGCACGCACTGCGTGTCGGGGGCCTTCGCGTTGAAAGAGTCAGTCGCGCAGCACGAGGGCGCGGCTGCCCGCGTGGGCCCACACCATGGCGGCACCGATCGAGATCAGCACCGTTACCCAGGAGAACCAGGTGACATGGTTTTCCTGGACACGTGGGCCGGAGATGAAGCTGTCCTGTACCGCCGGCCAGTACGTCGGCATGAGGTGCACATATCCGAGCCCCAAAACGCTGGCGGTGCCGACGATCACGGTGGCCTCCGGCGCATGCTTTCGGTGGCGCAGGATCATCGTCACCGCAATCGCGATAAGCACGGCGTGGGTGGCGGAGAGGTAGGTCAGGGTCTGTGGCGCCGCAGTCACGCCGCGCCGCAGGTGGTCGATGACATCGAGTGCCCAACCCGCGATGAAGGCGATGGTGGCCGCGCGCAGGAACCTGTCGGCGCGAGTGGTGAGTTCTGTCATCGCGACCTCCGTTGGTCTACTACAACCGATAGTAGATACCTAGCCCTTGCCCGGCAAGGTGCTTTTCTCCGCGCGGTACGGCTGTCCGTGGGGGTCGAGGCAATGACTCGATGCCTCGGTGTCCTCGTGGTCGACCTGCAATGTCGTGTGGTCGATGTCGTACTCCGTATGGAGTAACCCCTCGATCTCGCGCCGTATTCCGTGACAGTCCGCGTCCGGGGCCACCAAAATATGCGCCGACACCGCGGGCTGACCGGAGGTGATCTGCCAGATGTGTAGGTCGTGCACCTCGGCGACGGACGGCAACGAGGCGAGTTGAGCTCCGATGGCATCGGGATCCAGATTGGCCGGTGCGGCTTCCAGGAAGATGCGGCCCGATTCACGTACCAGGCCCCAACCTGCCTTGAGCATCAGCGCGGCGACAACGAGCGCGGCGATGGCGTCGGCTCGGGTGAAGCCGGTCAGCCAGACGACGGCACCGGCGATGGCGGTGGCGATGAAGGCGTACAGGTCGTTGAGGATGTGCTGGAAGGCCCCCTCGACATTGAGGCTGGATCGGTTGGCCTTGCTGATGCACCAGGTGGCCGCCACGTTGACGACGATGCCCGCGAGCGCGGTGACGAATACGAGTAGTCCCGATACCTCCGGGGGAGTGATCAGGCGGCGGATGCCCTCGTAGATGAAGAAGGCGGCGAGCAGGAACAGTGTGACGCCGTTGGCTTGTGCCGACAGGATCTCGGCACGCTTGAGTCCGTACGTGTAGCTGCCGCGGGCGGGGCGCGAGGCGAGACGAATGGCGATGAGCGCCAGCACGATCGAGGCCGCGTCGGTCAGCATGTGCCCCGCATCGGAGATGAGCGCCAGGGACTGGGCGATGAAACCGATGACCACCTCGACGGCCATGAACCCGCCGATCAGCACCAGCGCGATGGTGAGCCATTTGCGATCGGCGTCGGCGCTCACGCCGTGGCCGTGCGAGTGTCCGGATCCGTGCTCGTGCGCGTCCGTAGCCATGCCAGCTCCTTCTCATATAACTCATGCAAACATGTGCATGCTAGCATGTGTCATGACAAACGTTCAGCCCTTGACGTGCCCCAAGTGTGAGTCGCAGATGCTGTCGACGAAGTGGTTTGGCGTGCGCACGTTCCAATGCACGGGATGTGCGGCCGTGCTGGTGGAGCAGGACAGCCTGCAGCAGTTCGTGGACGGCGCCGCCCGCTTCGGCCCGTCGGCGCACATCGACCAGGCGCCCGCGCCACAGGCGTATCCACCCCCGCCGCCACCGCAGGATTACCGCGGCATCATGGGCGGGCTGTTCGGCGGCGGTGGCGGCCACGGCAATCGTCGCCGCGGTCACCATTGATACGTCGCCCGGCGGCGTGATCAGCTAGACGACTGCGCCGGGTAGGGCGGTGACATCCTCAAGGAGCGCCTACGGCTTGATCCGGATCTCGTTCGGCTTCCACAGTCCGCCGTGTACCTCGGACCCGTACTCGATCTGGGCGGGTTGGGCGTCGACGAGGGTCTCGAACTTGCGTAGCGAGCCCCAATCTCTGCCCCAGTCCTTGGACAGGTAGGTCGGCATTACATGCGCCCGCAGGAGCAGATCGGTGATCCCCAGCAGGCCGCCGTTCTCGCCGTCCTGCCAGGTGTCGGTGTCCTTGCGCTTCTGGTCGTAATCCGGAGTGATGCGGAACTCGGGGACCTCGGTGATCCCGTACTGATGCAGCATCGGCTGCTGGCAGGGGAAGACGAGTCCCACGGTCCAGTCCATGAGCACCGGCCGCGTGCTGCCCACATACTCCTGCAACGACTTCAGCTCGGGCACCCGAGGCGGAGTGAAGGCCAGCCAATCGCCGGGACTCAGCGATATGTCGGCCGCCACGATGCGCACGGCGGTGGCGGTGTCCGGAATATCCGAGCGGGCGAAGCGCAGATTGCGCCATGACGGTACCGGTCCCAGGTCATAGGGAGTGAGTCGTCCGGCGGGTGTGAATGTGCCGTCCGGGGCGGCCGCGCCGTACTCCAGCTGCAGTGTCTGACCGGATATTTCGCCCTTGACGTTCTTCGCGGCGATCGTTCCGGCAGCGGTGACCACGACCAGCGGATGGCTGGTATCACGGGCTGGCAGCTGATACCAGTCGGAGGTCGCCTTCGCCTGCTGTTGCGGGCCGACGCGGTAGGTGCCCACGATCGGCACCCGCGCCGGATCCAACCCGTAGGGCAGGCGCACGGTGGAGCCGTTGATGCCCGGAGTCTTGGTGCGGTCCTTGGAGTCCCAGTCGTAATCGGTGCCGGGGCGCGAGTCGTTCATCCGGATGGACTCGGCGACGATCTTGTCCGGCACCCCGTCCGGTGTGAATCCGGAGGGACTTGCGCCGCCGAGCGGGCCCAGGGGCCCAGACGGTGTGCCAATGGCCTGTAGTACACCGGCATTCGCGTCGGACTCGACGAGGACGTCATCGGCCAGCCCGCACCCACCAGCGAGTTCACGGATGTTGGCCCAGCCGTTGGAATACGACGGGTACTGACGAACGACACCGATCGTCAGCTGACAGATAGATGTCAACACCATGAACCCGGCCGCCCAGGCCACCGGGGCGGAGGTGATGGACCTGATCACCCGGTTGTCTTCATGCCGGGGTGAGAAGTGCAGCCATGCCGCGTACGCCACGGCGAGTGCGAACAGCGCAAAAAATATTGTGCTGACGCTTATCCCGGCGATCTTGGGCATGCTGCTATTGAACGGAACGCCGAAACTCGAGACGTACCACCATCCGGCCGCGCTGGCCCAGCTCAGCGCCAGCACGAACAGGACAGTCGCTACGACCGCCATCCGGTTGCGGCTCCAGCGCAGCACATGTGGCGATACCAGCACCGTGGCCAGGGCGGCCACCGCGGCTCCCAGGGCGGCGAAGAGCCCGAAGTGGTGCACCCACTTCGTCGGTGCGAACATCAGGAAGAAGATGGTGCCGAAGACGACACCCAGCACGCGCCAGGCCGGCCCTCGGGCGATACCGGGAACCCGCTTGCGGCGCAACAGAATGAACATCGAGATGAACAGGCAGGCGGCGATGAGCAGGAACCCGAAGCGCCGCGATACCGAGCCGTCGACCGTCGGCAGGAACATGTAGTAGTACCGCAGGTTGTCGGTGTACCACGCTTGTGCTGGGCCGATCGCGGTGCGAATCCGGGTGGCCTCGATGACCGTCGACAGGGTCTGGTCGGCGAAAATGACTGCAAGCACCACGGTTCCGGCCGCCAGCATGGGCGACACCAACGGCCAGGTGCCCACCTGCCGGTGCTTCGTCACGATGATTCGCAGAATGGGCCGGCCACCGGCGAGCAGGGCGGCGACGGCGATCAGACCCGTCGGCTGAATCCCCAGGGTGAACGCCGCGGTGACGATCGCGAGCGCGGCGGGGGTGAGTCGGCGAGAGGTGATGGCGCGTTCGATGAGCACCCAGGTGATCAGCGATCCGACGGCGATCTGGCCCTCGGGGCGCAGACCGTTGTTGAACGGGAACCACGATGCCAGCAGCACAAATCCAGCCGCCCAGGCCGCAGGCTTGCTGCGAGCAACAGCGGGTCCCAAGCGAGGCAACACTTCCCGGCTGATCAGCAGCCAGCAGACCAGTGAGGCGACGAGGTCGGGCAGCCGGATCCACAGGCTGATATCGCTGAACTTCGTCATGATGGCCAGCAGGTTGTAGTACCAGCCGAAGGGGTCCTCGGGGCTGCCGAACCAGCGGAAGTAGTTGGCCATGTACCCGGCGTGCTCGGCGGTACGTGCGATGCCCATCTGGTAGCCGTCGTCCGAAGACCCCGCGCCGATCACGTACCAGAGCACCAGGCTGCTCATGATGACGGCGTCGGTGAAATCGAAACGGCGCCATCGGGTGGGGATGACCCGTTGCATGCGATGGCCGTCGGTCTGGTCGATTCGCCACAGGGCCAGCAGCGCGATGATGGTAGAGATAACCGCGCCCACCATCGCCGCAAGCTTGAGAAGCGTTGGGCTGGAGGAGAAACGGGTGTCGATATGGGCGGTGAGGCTCAGTCCTGCCGGAGCCGGACCGGTGAGCTGGGTGAAGACCCCGACGATCTGCGGGCGCAGATTCGGATCGGGGAATCCCGACTTGAGGTCAGCGGTCTTGTCGGCCCCGTCACCGCGCAGCCCCTCGAACGTTGCGAAGGTGCCCTTGTCCGATGAGGTGATGACGATTTGCCGGCAGTCGGGTGAGGCGACCTTGGCGCGCGGGGCGGTGGCGATGACCACGTTGCGGTCGGTGATATCGACGCGTTCCTTGGAGACCTTGACGAATAGGCCTTGTAGCGCGGCCTCTTTACCTTCGGGAGGCGCGGTACCCACGATCACCGCGCCCTCGGCGGGGGCCGAGTTAATGACCGCGCACGGCACGATCACGGTCATGTCCATGGGCGTCTGCGCGATCAGCGGGGCGGTGACGTTGTTCAGCTGTCCCTGCTGCGGCCAGTCGAGGGTCGCGGTGGACACCTTGACCGGCAGTAACGGGATGGAGACGCTCAGCACGAACCCGAGCAGGCCGAAAACGGTTGCCGTCCAACGTGCGATATTCAGCTTGCGGGCCTCAGGGGAGGTATCTGTCACGGAATTCTGTGTCATGGCAGGGCTCGAATCGGTCCGTTGCGGGTCCAGCCGTTCACCACGACGGTGCCCTCGGTGAGTTGTGCGTTGGGTGCCAGATTCGGAGCGATGACGGGCTCGTACTTCTCGATCGAGCCCCAGTCACGGAACCAGTCGTTACGCAGATAGGTGGGCACCGAGGAGGTTCGCAGCAGTGCTGTCGTGAACATGAACGGTCCGCCGTCCTCGGCTGACATCCACATGTTCGACGATGTCGCGACCTGCTTGTGCTCGGGCATGACCCGGAACTTGGGCAGCTCGGCGACCCCGAGACGCTCGCTGAATGGCCGCTGGCATGGGAAGTTCTGCGCGACAGCCATATCCAGTAGCACCGGAGTGTCAGAGCCCAACAGATCCTGTGCGGTCTTGAGGGTGGGCACCCGGGGTGGGGTGAACGCCAGCCACTGATCACTGGACAGGTTCGGGTCATCGGCGACGATCCGAACCACGTTGGCTCCCGGTGGAGCGGTCTTGGTGGGGAACCTCAGGTTACGCCAGACTCTTTGTGGCCCAATGTCTATCGGCTCGTCTTGGCGAAGCGCCTTCACTGCGCCGTCGCTGCCGCGAGTGCCCCATTCCAACTTCAGTTGTTGGCCATAGTTGATCTCGGGACTAAAGGTGCCGTCCTGTTGGTGTGACCAGATCGCTCCGGCCGCCGACAGCACTACCAGTGGCCGATCCGGGCTGGGCGTGGGCAGCTCGTACCAGGACGACTTGAGATGTGCGGCAATCGTGTTCTCGCCATAGCTACCCATCACCGGAGTACGGGCCGGGTCCAGTCCGAACGGCAGCAGCGCACTGGAGCCGTTGATCCCGGTGGGGCCGACACCACCGGTGGTCCCGGCCGCATCACTGACCTCCATGATCGGCGCGTTGGGTGAGGCATCGGAATTGACCAGGCCCGGCTTGCCGATGACAGGCAAGGAGGTCATGCCGGTCTCCACGCCATCCGGGATGAAGCCGACGGGATCGGTGCCCCCGAGAGGCCCGTACTTGCCCGCCTGTTGGCCCGGAACAGGTTGCAGCATACCCTCATTGGCGTCGGGTTCAACCAGGACATCGTTGGCCATCGCGCACGGGCTGCCTGCCAGGGCCAGCAGATTGGCCTTTCCGGTGGTGTAGGTGTCGCTACGCGCGTAGACCCCCTTGGCCATCGACGTGACCTCGAGAATCACCATGATGGCCGCCACGGTCAGCAGCGGGGTGGAGGCGAGGAGCCGGTTGCGGCGGGTGTTCTCGACCTCGGTGTGCCCGGCGTAGTCAATGCGGAAGTGCAGCCACCCGGCCAGCAGCGCGGTGATGATCGAGAGCGCCAGGAACAAAGTGGTGACCGGTTGTCCCGCGATGACCGGTTGCTTGTCGAACCACGGCACGCCGTAGTTGCCGACGTAGAACCAGCCGTTGATGCCGGAGGTCGCCCACGCCAGGATGAACAGCAGCGCGGTGACGTACAGCGCCAGGTTGCGTCGTGAATGCAGGCCGACTCGCGCGAAAGTGAATGCGGCGACGGCACCGAGCGCGCCGGCAAGCCCGGCGAAGATGCCGAACTGGATGGCCCACTTGGTGGGAGTGAAGGTGAGGAGCAGCAGCCCGATCGCGGTGCTGCCGAGGAGCCGCCACATCGGCCCGCTGGCCAGGCCAGGAAGAACCCCGCGGCGCAGCAGCACCGCGAGTGTGCCGAAGAGACAGAGCAGCAGGATGAACACCGCGATGCGACGCGTCAGCGAGCCGTCGACATTGGATTCGACCGTCAGGAAGTAGTAGCGCAGGAACTCCTGGTACCAGGCGATAGTCGGGCCCACCACGTACTTGATGCGCGCTGATTCGGCGACGGTGGCCAGGGTTTGGTCACGGAAGGTGAACGCGAATACTGCTGCGACTGAGGCCGCTAAGACCGCGATGGGGGTGAACCGCCCGTACCGCAGGCGCCGCACGGAGACGACGCGGGCGATGGCGCGTCCACCGGCGAGTAGCGGTCCTAGCGCGATGAGCCCCTGGGGGGCGACGGTCGCGGTAAGCAGTGCGGCGATGATCGCCAGCGCGGCGGGGGTGAGGCGCCGGGTCGCGATGGAGCGCTCCACCAGAATCCAGGTGACCACGGTGCCGAATACGATGATCGGCTCGGGTCGCAGGCCATTGTTGAAGGGCAGCCAGGCGGCCAGGAAGACCAGTGCCGCAGTCCACACCGCGGTACGGCTCGTGGCGAGCTGCTCGCCGAGTCGCGGCAGCATCTTCTTCCGCAGGATGTACCAGGTGCCGATGCCCGCCAGGGTGGCCGGCACCCGCATCCAGACACCGACCGTGCTCACCTGCGTGATCCAGCTCAAAAGGGTTGCATACCAATCGAATGGTGAGGCGGTGGCGCCGAAGTAGCGGTAATACTCGGTGACGTATCCGGCCTGATGGGCTACCCGCGCCTCGACCAGGACATTGCCGTCGTCGGAGGTGATAGCACCGATGACGTGCCAAAGAATCAGTGTGCCAACGACTCCGATGTCGGCGAGACCATTGGTCAGCAGAGCCGTGCGAGTCGGTAGGCGCAAGGAGGGCCGGACGCGTTTGCGTCCGCCGCGGTCCAGCACTGCCAGGGCGCCGACGGCGATCGCCACCGCCGCCAGGCCGAGCACCATCGCCGCCAGTTTCAATGTGGTTGGGCTGGTGATGAACCGGGTGTCGACCACCACATGCGCTGTCGGGCCGCCGGCCGCGGGCACCTTGAGGTCCGTGAACAGGCCGGTCACCTGGGGCTTGTTCTCGATGGCCAGGGTCCCGTGGGCGTTGGGAAGCCCGGCGAAGTTGGCGCCGACGCCGCCGGCGTTGGCCCAGATGTCCAGTGAGGTGCAGCCGCCGGATTCCACTGCCTTGCGCGGAGCGACCGTCGCGACGTTGTCGCGGAAGGCGACGACCACCAGATCGGAGGTGGCACGGACGAACAATGCGTGCCGGCTTGCCTCGAAACCGCCGTCGGGACTGGTGGACAGCACCACGCCGCCGCTGGCGGGCAGGCTCGCGATGGCAGTGCACGGAATGTGCGCGTCGAAGGACAGCGGTGCGCCCGACACCAGCGGCGCCGTGATGCTGGTGATGTTCCCGTCGGCTGTGACTCCCTGGGGCCAGCTGATGTCGACGGTGGACTGGCGGACAGGCAGCAGGGGAACAAGCACGCAGAGCAGCACACCGATGGTGGCCGCAGCCAGTGAAATCAGACGTGCCCGCTGGGCTGTACCTGCTGTCGCGGACTTTGGAAGCGGCGAAGGCACGAGGGCGATGGTATGTGACGAAGCTTCGGGCACCTCAATGCAGCGCGCTCGGTTGGCCGGATTGAGACCTCATTTCCGGATACCAGTAGATACCTTGATTGAAGTATCAAAAAGTATCCACGATGTCGGTCCTATCTGATACTTGTTAATACAACGCTAGTAAGTATCAACAAGTATCAGGCAGGACATCGATGCAGCCGAGCCCGTACACACCAGGCCAGGTGGCACGCGAGGTGGTCGGCCGCGCCGAACAGCTGGCCGAGATCGGCGAGCGGCTGATGTACATGGCCGAGCTCGGCCGGTTGATCGGGCGCATCCGTGTCGACACCGGCCCGCGTGGGGTCGGAAAGACCTCACTATTGCGTGAGGTGCAGCGCGACGCGGAGGCCCGTGGCGTGGTGACGGTGTGGGTCACCGCGGGAGGAGACGAGCCACTCGCGGCGGCGATAGCGACCGCGATCGGGGCCCGTGTCACGGCGTGGAAGAAGAAGTCACGCGGTCGCCTGCTGCGCGCCGTCGATCAGGTGAGTATCACAGCGGGGGTGCCGGGCGTGGCTCAAGTGGGCGCGACCGTCAAACCGTCGCAGGGCACCCAAGGCGCCCTATCGGAGTCATCGTTCAAGGAACTGATCGTCGAGACCGCTACGGCGGCGCGCGACGAGGGACATCGCGGCCTGGTGCTGCTGATCGACGAGATCCAGGACGCCGACCGGGCGGGGCTGCGCACCTTGGCCGTGACGTGGCAGGACCTCCAAGCAGAGGCCGACGCCCTGCCTGCCGGGGTGTTCGCGGCGGGTCTGCCGCAGACGCCGGAGATCATCAGTGCCGCAGCCACATTCAGTGAGCGGTTCGCCTATCGCACACTGCATCGGCTCGGTCCCGAGGCGTCCCGAGTGGCACTCGTCAAACCCGCCGGCGCGGTCGGGGTCGAGTGGGCCCAGGACGCGCTTGACGCCGTGATCGCGCAGACCAGCGGGTATCCGCACACCTTGCAGCTCTACGCCGACGCCGCCTGGGCGCGTGCCGGCTATCCGGATCCCGGGGGCCGGATCAGGATGTCCGATGTCGCGCACGCCGCCCGTCAGGTCGCCGAGGACATGGACGCGCTCTTTCGTGCGCGCTGGAACAACGCCACCCCGGTACAGCGGCAATTCATGTCGGCGATGGCGCAGTCGCTGACCGATGATCGGTCGGCGAGCCGGTCCGATATCGCAGCCGTCATGGGCCGGGATTCGCGGGCGATCAGCGCCGCCCGCGCCGGCCTCATCGACAAGGGCCTAGTCGGCGTCGCGGGCCATGGGCTCCTGGAGTTCACCATTCCCGGATTTGCGGGATTTGTTCGCGCACAGGAAGACTGACGCCTCGTTGTCTCTCCCCGCCGACACGCCGTATTCCGCGTCGCGTACTCGCGGAATACGGCGAGAACCGTAGCCTCGGCGACCTAGTCGTTGTGCGGTGACTTCTCCCGGGCCACCCCGGAGCGCTCGCACTTGGGATCGATCTTGATCGGATGATAGGGACAGGGCTCGTTATCGGGTTTGGCCGCGGCCGGAATGGCCGTAACCAGGGACGCTGTCAAACATGCGGCCATGACGAACTGCCGTAACATCGCAGGAACCTTCCTCTGGGTTGGTAGTCCAGAGGGGCGGGCCAGGGTCCAATCTGCATCCGCCCCTCTGGGATCTCTGTGGAGACAACCCCATTGAAGTCGGCGGACCTGCTACTGGCTTCCGATAAGTTGCCAGTTCCTATCGAAAATCAGCCAAATGTTGGATGCCGGGTTCTACCGGCTCTTACGCAGCGGTCCCGGCGTCCAGAATCCGCTGTGCACGGCGGTTTCGAGCTGCAACTGTGCCACGGTGGCGTTCCTGTAGTACGGCGTAAACCGTTGCAACGCACCCCAGTCGCGGAACCAGTCGTTCTGCAGATAAGTCGGCACCGGAGTTGCCTTCAACAGCAGTTCGGTGATGCCCAGCGGGCCGCCACCGAGGTAGTCCATCACCGGCGAGTTCGCCTCTGCGCCAAAGCGGTCGGGAAGAATCCGCCACTTCGGGATCTCGATGACCCCGTTCTTGTGGTCGAACGGCCGCTGGCATGGGAAGGCAAGCCCCACAAGCCAATCCAGGAACACTGGATCGGAACCCACCACGTCCTGCAGCGTGCGCAGCGACGGAACCCGGGGCGGGGTGACCGCTATCCAGTGCTGCGGCGCCAGGTCGTCATCGATGGCAAGGAGCCGGATCCGGGTGGCCTCCGTCGGGATGGCATCGCGGGACATCCGCAGGTTCCGCCATGCCGGAGCCGGGCCGAGGTCGGCAAACGAGATGGCGCCCATGACCTTTCCGTCTTCCCGGGCGAACTGCACCTGCAGCTCGACCGGATCGAAGCGGCCCGCCGCCGCGAGCACGATCAGCGGCTTGGTGGCGTCCTTGGGTGGCAGGCGGTACCACGCCGACTGCAGCCGGGCGGCACGTTGGCTGCCGATCTGATAGCTGCCCATGACGGGCGTGGTCTCGGGCCTGAGGTCGAAGGGCAGCCGAGCCAGCGATCCGTTGACGCCGGGGGCGACCGTGGTGCCGCCCTCGGTGCCTTCCCGGCTCCCGGCCGCGTTGCCGCTCTTGTCGCGCTCCACGAAGCTGTCAGAGCTCTGCGGGTTGTTCTCCTCATCGGCGGACACATCCGATGGAATCCCATTGGGACTGAACAGGATGTCGGTATCGGCGGCCAGCGCCTGCCCGACGGGGGCATCGATGGGCTGCAGCATCCCGGCGTTGGGACTCTCCTCGACCAAGACGTCGTTGGCGAGCCCGCAGCCGTGTCCGCGCAGCGCGTCGAGGTTGGAACGTCCGACCGACCATGCGGGGTACTGATTGACCATGCCTGCGGTCAGTGAGAACACCGACCAGATCACGACAATCCAGGTGCCGACGGCCAGAGGAGATTCGGCCACGCGTGCCAGCACCGGATGCACCGGGGTGCGGCCGGGATGGTCACGGCCCGTGAAGTGCATCCACGCCGCTAACAAGATGGCGAGCACGCACAGTCCGAAGAACACGGTGCTGATGCCGAAATGCCACTGTGGGAAGGAATTTGACCACGGCACGCCAAAGTTGGAGACGTACCACCAGCCGTTCACGCTGGAGAACGAGAGCGAGAGGACGAACAGCACGATGGCGGCATACAGCGTGCGGTTACGCGGGGAGCGCATTGCCGCCGCGGTCACCGCGACCGCGGCCAGCGCGCCCAGTGATCCAGCCAGACCGGCGAACACCCCAAAGTGGTGAGTCCACTTGGTGGGGGTGAACATGATCGCGACGAACGAGATCAGCGTGATGCCGATGATCCGGCGGCTTGGGCCGCTCGCAGTACCCGGAATCTTGTTCTTGCGCAAGGTCATTGCCACAGCCACACCGAGTGCGGTGACGAGGGCCAACACCGGGAAACGCCGGGAGATGGCGCCGTCGGTGGTAGGCAGGAATAGCCGTTCGTACCGGACGTGCTCGTCGAACCAGTTCAGCGATGGTCCGACGGCCGACTTGAGCGCGTTGGCCTGGATCTCGCCGATAAGGGTTTGATCTCGGAAGATGACGATCAGCGTGACCAGCCCGGCCGCCAGAATCGGTGCGAGGAGCGCGGCGTAGCCGAATCGTTTGGCACGCTTGCTCACGATGGTGCGCAGTGGTCCGATCGCGACCAGCAGCGCACCGACGGAGGCGATACCCGTCGGCCCGGAGAACAAGGTCAGCGCGCCGATGATGCATGCGGCGGCCGCCGGAAGCAGCCTGTTGGTGGCGATGGATCGTTCGACCGAGCACCACGTCAACAGGATGCCCACGGCGATGATCGGTTCGGGACGCAGGCCGTTGTTGAACGGCAGCCAGAACGCCAGGAACATCGCGGCCGCCGTCCACGGCACCACCGGATTGGTGCGTGCGGCGTGGCCCAGCCGCGGGATCACCTCGCGGCTGATGACCGCCCAACACAGCACACCCATGACCAGCGTGGGCAGTCGCATCCAGACGCTGGCGGTGCTGACATGCGCCCAGATGGTCAGCAGGTCGTAGTACCAGCCGAAGGGCGATTCGGGTGTGCCGAACCAGCGGTAGTAGTTGGCCATGTAGCCCGAGCGCTCGGCGACGCGGGCCATGGTGAGGATGTAGCCGTCATCAGAGGTGTTGGCGCCGACGAAATGCCACCACACCAACACCGCGCCGACCAGTGCGTCGAGCGGCCGTGGCTTCCACCAGCCCGCGGGCATGAAGCGCTTGTGTCTGCGCCCGTCGGCGGTATCGAGAGTGTGCAGGGCGATCAGCGCGATGCCGGTCAGCAGGACACCGAGGATCATTGCGATGAACTTGATGGCGGTGGGGGAGCTGCTGTAGCGGGTGTCGATGGTGGCCGAAAGGCTCAGACCCTCGGGCGCGGGTCCGGAAAGGTCGGTGAACACGCCGACGATCTGCGGCCGGAAGTCGTAGCCACCGCGTTCCCCGGCGCGCGGCTGTCCGGGCTTGGCGTCCTTGGGTCCTTGGACGAGGCCGACGAACTTCCCGGTCACCTTGTCGGCATGCCCGGTGACTTCGAGTCGCTGACAGTTGGGCCCGGTGACCTCGGAGATGGGGGCAGAGACCACCGGCACGTTGCGCACGACCACCACGAGGTCGCCGCCGATGCGCTGGATCAGCATGCCGCGGTCCACCGCATTGGGGGCCTGTTTGGGCACGGTGGACAGCAGCACGCTGTTGTGGCCGTCGAGGCCCCTGGCGGCCGCACAGGGCACCGTGATGCTGAGGTCGGTGGGCACGTATCCGATGAGGGGCGCGTCGACGCTAGCGAGGGTGCCGTTCTGGGGCCAGTTCAGCGTGGCGGTGTCTTGCCGGACGGGCAGCAGCGGAGTGGCGATGGCCAGCAGCGCTCCCAGGAAACCGGTGACGATCGCGATCAGCCGGGCCCTGCGGTAGTCGCCGTCGCCGTTGTCGGCGACCTTCTCCGTCGCGTTGCCCTGAACCGTCACGGAGGAAGATGTTAGTTGGCTACTTAGGTGGGACCCGCACAACCAGGACGAAGGGCCCTATGGTGCGCACGGTGAACCGCGGGTCAGCGAACAGCTGCTTGTTCAGCGTGACGGTGTACCGCTTCACATTCGGTTGATTGGGATAGACATCCTTGGCGAGCCGCAGGGAGTAGTTGTCACCGGATTGGCGCATGAGAAGCACGGTGGGGGCCCGCCAGGGGAGTGCGTCGAGCGCCCGGACCATTTCATCGGCGGTGTGCAGGTCTTCCCAGCCCTTGATCGCGGCCGCACGCTTGTCGAACTGCGCCAGCGGGTTCGCGTAGTGCGGGGTGAGTCCCTGGAAGCCGTAGTAGGGGTAGAACGCCAGGAAGCTGTAGTCGGCGGTGAGCACCACGGTCTCATCGCGCGGCTTGCCGGTGATTTCCGTGATGGCCTTGTCGATGGCGCCGTAATGACTCTCCGGGCCGGGCGGGCGGCGATCGGCACGCTGGCCGTTGCCGTCGGTATCGGCGTACGCGATGACGATGTCGCCGCGGAGCATGTTGGGGATGCCCTGACTGAACTGCACTGCACCGGCCAGTCCGATCACGGTGGCCACGATCGTCGCGGTCTTGGTGCGCTGCGCTGCCCAGGCTGTCACCTCGATGAAGGCGAACACACCGGCGGCGGCAAGCAACACGGTGAGGGTGGGTACGAGCCGGAACGAGAGCAGGGTGGTCTTGGCGAGCGTGGCGAGCATGGACAGCAGCGACCAGAGATAGACGGAGACCACGCCGATCGCCAGCGCGCCCGCGCGCGTCGAGCTCCGTGCCCGCACCACAAGCCAGATCGTTCCGAGCAGACACAGCCCGCCGAGCATGGTGGGTGCCAGCATCGGGAAGGACAGCTGGGCACCGTCGTTGGGCAGGTAGTGCTGCGCCGACGCCGCCTTCTCCAGTGAACGGCTCAGGGTGGCGACCACGTACGGTCCCCAGAAGACGAGTGCGATGGCGATGGCGATGGCGATGATGGCCAGCCAACGCTTCACCGGCTCCCGCATAGACCGCCAGCCGTTCTGTGGCCACCGGCCGATGGCCACTACCGTGGCCGCGACGGTGATGGTCAGTGCCGCAAAACCGAAGAGCAGTGTGTAGAAGAGCGCGGCGAAACCCAGGAAGACACCGAAGCCCACCACTGCGGCCCAGCCGGTGCGGCCGGTGGCCCGTAATCCGCTGTAGCCGAGCACCAGCGCCGGAGCCAGCAGCACCGTGATGATGGCGCCGTACGGCTCGGCAGCCGTGTACGCCAGTGTGACGGCGGTGGTCGCCGCACTCACTACGAGTGCGTACTCGAAGCGGATCATCTTGTTCCACAAGACAAATGCCGCACACACCGCGATCGCCAGGGAGGTAATGGCCCAGGGCTTGTACATCTCCCAGCCAGCGGTTCCGGTGAGCGCCGCGAGACGCCCGCCGATCCAGAACCAGCCGGCCGGATAGAACGGCGGCATATCCGGATAGGTCATATCGTGCAGCACGGGCGAGTCGGTGAACCGGGTGACGTACTCGGTGCGGAACTGCTGGTCCACCGAGACCCCGAACAGATACAGCTTGGTGGCGCCCAGGGGCATCCCCAGGGTCACCACGGTGAACGTCGACAAGAACAGCAGCGAAAGTACTTTCGCGACGGCCCTGCGCCCTCTGCGCCAAAGAACCCCGGCCAGTACCAACCCGGCGATGGCGCCGAACTGTCCGACCGTGGTCAGGGCGTGCAGCTGGTTGGACGATCCGAAGGCCGGCCACTGGACCCGCCCGATGGCGACGAGCGCGACGGCACTGACCGCGGCGGCCATGACCACAGCGAGCATCAGGTCTTTGGCGGTGTCCAGCACATGCCGGCGTGCCGTCAAAGTCATCGGGGCTGTCATCTCGACGTGATTACACGGGCAACTTGCGGAAAATGGGGCGCGGCACATGGCGCAGCACCGACATCACGAAGCGCCATTGGCCGGGCGCCCAGATCAGCTCCTTGCCCGCGGCGGCCGACGTCACTATCAGCTCGGCGATCTGCTCCTTGTCGACCGTGAACGGAGCCTCCTTGGCGCCGGTGGCCTTCCAGTGTTCGATCGTCGTGGTGGTGCGGACTTGGCCCGGACGTACCACCAGCACGTGGACACCGAACTCGCGCAACGCTTCTCCAAGGCCGAGGTAGAACCCGTCGAGGCCGGCCTTGGTTGAGCCGTAGACAAAATTCGAGCGGCGGACCCGCTCGCCGGCCACCGAGGACATCGCGATGACCTGACCGAAGCCCTGTGACTTCATCTTCTGGCCGATCAGCACGCCGACGGAGACGGCGGCGGTGTAGTTGACCTGTGCGCTGAGCACTGCCTTGGCCTGGTTCTGCCAGAGCTCTTCGGCATCCCCGAGGACGCCGAAGGCGACGATGGCGACATCCACATCGCCCTGTGCCCAAGCGGATTCGATGAGGGCAGGGTGGCTCGTGGTGTCGACGGCATCGAAGTCCAGGTACTCGACGGACTTGGCTCCGGCGGCCTCGATCTGCGCGATGGCCGCCTCGCGCTTGGGTGCGTTGGGCAGGTCCGCCAGGATGACGCGCGCCTTGGCGTTCTTGAGGTAGCGCTCGACGATGGCCAGGCCGATCTCCGAGGTGCCGCCGAGCAGCAGGATGGTCTGGGGGTTACCCGTTGCGTCAATCATTGTGTGGCTGAAGCCTTTCTAGAGCAGCTCGAGGCGGCGGGCCATGTCGGAGGCGAACACGCCGTGGGGGTCGGCCTTGCGTCGGGTGGCGATCCACTCGTCGACGCGCGGGTACATCTTGTGGAACTTCTCCGCGTTCACCCGTGAGTCCTTGGCGGTGTACACCCGGCCGCCGAACTCCATGGCGCGGGCGTCGAGCTCGTTGAGGAACTCGTTGACACCGGGCTTGTTGGGGAAGTCCATGGCAACGTTCCAGCCCTTCATCGGAAAGCTCAGCGGCGCTTTGTTGCCCGGGCCGAAGAGCTTGAAGACATTGAGCGCCGAGTACTGACCCTGGGTCTGGATCCACCGGATGATGCCCTTGAACTCGTCGAGCGCATCGGGCGGCACGAGGAACTGATGTTGCGCGAAACCTGCTGGTCCATAGGCATATTGCCATCCGGTTGTGATGTCGAGCATGTGATAGAACTGCGTCAGATTGACGATCTTGCCCTGGTAGTTACCGCTCATCCGGTAGAACGCCTCGCCGATCGCCATGAGCGACGGCTTGATCATGAAGTTGACCGGGAAGAGGTCGGGAAAGCCGGGTAGTTGCGGCGCGGTGAATTTGAGCGGGTCCTTGGCCAGCTTCGCAGGCAATTGGTCCAGTCGCGCGAGACTTCCGCGGCTGACAGCCGCGCGGCCCAGCTTCGGTGCCGGATTGATCAGGTCGAACCAGGCACTTGAGTAGGTGTACTTGTCCTCGCTGCCGTCCTGGTGCACCGCGATGGTCTCGTCCAGGTCCCGGGTGGCTACGCCGTCGGCGATGAAGTAGGCCGTCTCGGTGCGCGTCATGGCGATGCGGGCGCGTACGACGATGCCCGTCAGCCCGTTGCCGCCGATGGTGGCCCAGAACAGCTCGCTGTCCGGTCCGTCGGGGGCGATGGTGTGCACCTGGCCGTCCGCCATCAGCAGGTCCAGGGACAGCACGTGGTTTCCGAAACTGCCGGCGCTGTGATGGTTTTTGCCGTGGATGTCCGAGCCAATGGCACCGCCCACGGTGACCTGGCGAGTACCGGGCAGCACCGGTACCCACAGGCCGAAGGGGAGGGCGGCCTTCATCAGCTGATCCAGGCTCACGCCCGCGTCGACGTCGGCGATGGCCGTCTCGGCACTGATCGAGTGCACCTTGTTCAGCGGGGTCATGTCGACGACGATCCCGCCGCCGTTGCAGGCGTGATCACCGTAGGAGCGGCCCAGGCCGCGCGCGACGATGCCGCGGCGTAGATGCGCCGGGCTGGTCGCGCTCGCGTCGGCGACCTGGCGCACCGCCTCGGCGATCACATCGACATCGGGTGTGGAGAGCACGTGAGCCACGGTGGGTGCGGTGCGGCCGAACCCGGTCAGTGCGCGCGGGGTCAGGGGAAGGTCTGTAGACATATCAGTGAAAAAGCGTACTTGAGCCGATCGAAGGGTAGGAGCGAAGCGACCGGGGGACGACTCAGCGCAGCCGGAAGATCACGGCGCGCTGCACGATGAAGTTGATGACGGTCGCGGTGCCCTGAGCGATGACAAAGGCAACCGGAACCCGCCAGGCCTTGTCCTCGAATTGCATGTAGAACACATAGTTGATGCCGACCTGGACGGCATAGGTCAGGCCGTAGAGGGCCATCACCGCGATGAACCGGGCCCGGCTGGGCTCGGCCTGGAAGGTCCAGCGCCGGTTGATCAGGTAGGCGGTGGTGGTTCCCGCGACAAAGCTGATGGATTTGGCGACGTTGACCTGGAGGCCGAAGTGCAGCAGCAACACATACAGCCCGAAGTCGACGATCGCCGAGAGTCCGCCGGTGAGGACGAAACGGGTCGCTTGAGTGGTCAGCGACAGCGGCGCCTGCTCTGCGGGGGCATCTGACACGCGCCAGAGCCTATGTCAGGTGCCGCCCTGCAGCGCCAATCACGGGACCCCGCGCGCGACTTTCTGCGCGCAGGTAGGGTCGCGGCAGACTCGGCAACTGGATTGCTGGAACATCGACGCGTGAGGGGCAGCCATGACGACTCCAGAGCACGGAAGGCACGAACGGGCCGAGGGCGAAGGCGTTGATCCGCTGATCGACCTGTCGCGCGATCCCAACCCTGGAGTCGCCGACCACGCCAAAGAGGACGAGTAACCGCTCAGACTCGTTGCGGGACGAAGGCCTCGATCTCCTTCACCATGAGCTCGGGCTGGTCCTCGCTGACAAAGGTGTAGCTGTCGGGGACCTCTACAAGCTTGGCGTTGGGCAGTAGCTGAACCCACCGTTGCGCATGTGCGAACGGGAAGAACGGCAGTTTGCGCGGCCAGAGCAGCAGCACCGGCTTGTCGAAGGTGCGCAGTGTCTCGGCGGCGGCCAGCGTGTCGCGGTGGTCGATGCCCCGCAGGAAGGTGCGCAGATCTCGCCGGATCCCCTGCTGGTCGAGCAGCGGGCGCACCCATTCGCCGAGTATCTCGTCGGGAATCGGGAACTTGGCGAGCGTCTTTCCGACGATTCGTTGCACTGTCTTGAGGGCATAAGGCCGCAGGACGAAATCGGTTCCCGGAGTCCGTGCCCAGTACTGCAGGACGCGAATCGATTTCGGCAGGAAGTTGTCGAATGAATCGACGGGCGTCAACACCACCTGTCCAATCCGGTCGCAGCCGTCGGCGAGCAGCAATTGGGTGATGGCCCCGCCGGTGTCGGTGGCGACAATGGTGACGTTGTCGAGGTCGAGGGTCTCGATGAGCTCGCGGGTCAGTCCGGCTACACCGCGCGGGCTGAGGTCCGCGCCCGGATTCATAGGGGTCTGGTGCGCACCAAGGGGCAGGTCCGGTGCAATGCAGCGGAACCGCCGACTCAGCGGTTCGACGACCTTGCGCCACACGGTCCCGGTGACGAAGACACCATGCACGAAGACGATCGGAGGGCCGTCCCCGCTATCGCGGTAGTGGATAGGTCCGGCTGAAGACTCGAAAGTAGGCATGCCTTGACCATGTCGCCGACCTGCTGCCATGACGAGGCGCGACACTGCCAGACGGTGCCATCCGGGGGCCTAGAGACCCGCGGACGCCAGCACACCGCACAGCGCGTCGACGGCCGGCGCGAAACCGTGATCGGCGGGGGTGCCGAAGCTGACCACGACCCCATCCGGATCGGGGATGTGCGGACCGGCCTGAGGGTGCCGCAGCCGCGATAGCCCGGCCAGGGCCACGCCCGCCTCACCGGCTCGGTACAGCACGTCGGGTTCCGCGCCGTCGGGCAGCGTGAGCAGCAGGTGCAGTCCGGCAGACAGTCCTCGGACTCCGACGTTGTAGTCCGAGAGCCGCTCGACAAGGAGGTCGCGCCGACGTCGGTACCGACCGCGCATCCGCCGGATATGCCGGTCGTAGTGGCCATTGGCGATGAAGTCCGCCATGGTCAGCTGCGAGATCGCGTCGACGTACCACTGCCCGCCGCCGGCGGCCGCCACGACGGCGTCCACCAGATCCGGCGGCAGCACCATCCATCCCAGGCGTAGTACGGGTGCCAGGCTCTTGCTCGCCGAGCCGAGGTACACGACGTGATCGGGATCGAGGCTTTGTAGCGCGCCGACGGGCTGACGGTCGTATCGGAACTCGCCGTCGTAATCGTCTTCCAGAACGTAGGAGTCGGTGCGGCGTGCCCAGTCCACCACCGCGGTGCGCCGTGTCGGGTGCAGTGGCAGCCCGTGTGGAAAGTGGTGGGCGGGGGTGATCATGGCGGCGCGCACATCGAGGGTGTCGAGGTCGTTGACCACGGCGCCCTCCTCGTCGAATCCGATCGGAGTGCTGGAGCCCCCTCCCGCTTCGATGCAGTCGCGAAAGATGAAGAGCCCGTAGGCTTCCAGGGCGATCGGCCGGGTCAGCCCGTACATGCGGGTGAGGATCTCCACGGCGTGACGGGTGCCCGCGCAGATGACGACCGAATCGGGTGAGGTTCGCACGCCCCGTACCCGGCCCACGTATTCGGCGACGGCAGAGCGTAATTCGGGACGACCGCGGGGGTCGCCGGCGCGCAGGGCCTCGTGCGGGGCGTTGCTCAGTGCACGGCGGACGGAGGTGACCCAGTCTGTGCGTGGGAAGGCGGTGACGTCCCCGGAGCCGGGCATGAGGTTGTGCGGTGGGGGAGAGCCCGCTCCGCGTGATCGCGGCGGCAGCTGGTGCTGGCCACGATTGACCACTCGGGTTCCCGAGCCCTGCCGCGATTCGAGCCATCCTTCGGCGACGAGCTCCGCGTAGGCCTCGGCGACGGTGTTCCGCGCGAGCCCGAGGTCGATGGCCAGGGTGCGCGAGGGTGGCAGCATTGCCCCCACCGTCAGTCGTCCGGACCGGATCGCCTCACGAAGCGCGGTGGTCAACACATCACGGACGCCGCGGGCACCGGGGGTGATGGCGTGACGCAGATCCAGATGCAGATCATGGCTGAGGGGGCGTGGCTCTGATATTCCCGAATTGGCCCACGAACTCACGTCTAAATTGAACCATGAGAATGGGTCTTTCTGCTTCTACGGTTAAGGCATGACAAGCACCCTGAATGCCCCAAGAATCCGTATGGAGAAGGTCTCGCCCGAGGTCTACGAGGCCATGATGGCGCTGAGCATCGCCTCGGCCAAGGACGTCGAACCCGGCCTCGCCGAGCTGATCAAGATCCGCGCATCCCAGCTCAATCATTGTGCGTTCTGTCTCGATATGCACACCCACGATGCCCGCAAGCAGGGTGAGACCGAGCAGCGCATCTACCTGCTGAATGCCTGGGCAGAGGCCGGCGATATCTACACCGAACGTGAGAAGGCCGCGCTGGCGCTGACCGAGGAAGCGACCGTCCTTTCCGCTGGTGAGCACGTGTCCGATGTCACCTATGCCCGGGCGGCGGCGATCTTCACCGAACGCGAGCTCGGGCAGATCATCGGGATGATCCTGACGATCAACGCCTGGAATCGCATCGCTGTCACTACCCGCAACGCACCTCCGAAGCGTGGCTAGATTTGCCACATTCTTTGCCGTCGGCGTGACAGAAGCGTGATCGTTTCGTAATCTGACCGGGTGATCTCGGCGAGATGGCGTGCGAAAGACGGTGAGAAGAGGCCCGCGATGCCGCTCTCTCGCGTCGCGGGCCTCGCGCTCTCACTCGTTGCCGGTGCCGCCGTGATGGGGGTCGTGAGCGAAGTCCAGAAGCCCGATGTACAGCTGTCGATCAAGCCCGAACAGCGTGCGATCGTGCTCATCGCCGACCTGCCGCGTGCCCAGCGGGACCGGCGCTATGTCTCGGCCGAGGCGCTGGCCCTGGAGGCCAGGGCCAGAGCCATCAAGCCATGTTCGACCGTGTTGGCGGGTGCACAGCCGGCGGTGGCGCAGGCGGGAAACTTCTTGAAGACGATGTTCGGTATCGGTGACATCGGCGGTGCCAGCGGGCGTGGAGGCGGCGGCGACCACGGTCGCGGTCTGGCTCTGGACTTCATGACGAGCTCCAACGCGACCGGTACCGCGCTCGCGAACTTTGTGCTCGCCAACCGTGAGCGGCTCGGTGTCACGTACGTGATCTGGCAGCAGCGGTACAACGACGGCAACGGCTGGTCAATGATGGAGAACCGCGGCAGCCCCACCGCCAATCACATGGACCATGTGCACGTGTCCTTCCTGGCCGGAGCCAAACCGCCTGCGGTCAGCTGCTGACCCGACCCGCGACGATCCACGGCGCCACGGTCCAGGCGCGGATATGTTGAATTCCATGGGTTTCCCGTTGTCTCGACGTTCTCTGCGTGGTCTGCGACAGATTGGTGATGGCCTCGGCACGCTCGACCGAGAAGTGTTCGAAGCGATCGCGGAGTCGCCGAGCCCGCTGCTGGACACCGTCATGCCGCGGCTCACTCGCGCCGCCGACCATTCCAAGCTCTGGATCGGGATCGGCGCCGGACTGGCCATGTTCGGTAAGCCGGCCATGCAGCGCGGCGCCACCCGTGGGCTGTTGACACTGGCCGTGACGAGTGCGGTCACCAACCAGGTCGCCAAGCGGCTGCGTCGGCGCGCGCGTCCCAACTACCTCGCGGTGCCGCTGATGCGGCGCAGCAGGCGCATTCCCACGTCGTCGTCACTGCCCTCGGGCCATTCGGCGAGCGCGGCAGCCTTCGCGGTGGGCGTTGGCCTCGAGAGTCCGCCGGTGGGCTTTGGGCTCTCGCTGCTTGCCGGGTTGGTAGGCCTGTCGCGCGTGGCCACCGGTGTCCACTATCCCGGTGATGTGTTCGCGGGATTCGGGATTGGTGCGGGTATCGCGGTGTTGGGCGCCCGGGTGGTGCCGCCGATTGTGTCGCCGACGGTCCGCACGGTGGACCCGCTGCGGGTGGACACCGCCGCGCGCCCCGAGGGCCAGGGTGTGGTCCTGGTGGTCAACCCGGCCTCCGGTGACGGAACCGGGCAGCGGATTCTGGACCAGGTGCGGAAGGCCTTGCCGCGTACCGAGATCGTCGAACTGAACAAAGACGATGATGTGATCGACGTGATGCGCAGCTCGGCGGGGCGGGCCGAGGTGCTCGCGGTGGGCGGCGGTGACGGCACAGTGGCCTGTGCGGCCGGTGTTGCGGCCGAGACGGATACGCCCCTGGCGGTTTTCCCTGGCGGCACCTTCAACCACTTTGCCAAGGACATCGGCTGTGACACGGTGGCCAAGGCTGTCGATGCCATCCGGCGGGGTGCGGTCAGTCGAGTCGATCTGGTCTACCTGAACGAGAGTCAGGTGGTGATCAACACCGCGAGCATCGGCGCGTACCCGAAGTTCGTACAGGTTCGTGAGAAGCTCGAGCGCAGGATCGGCAAGCCGCTCGCGGCCGTGTACGCGATGTTGCACATGCTGCGGCGCGATCACCCGGTGCGTATCCGATTCGATAACAAGACCATTCAGACATCGCTGTTCTTCCTGGGCAATTCGGTCTATCTGCCTTCGGGGTTCGCCCCCTCGCTGCGCAGCCGTCTGGACGATGGCCTCATCGATGTACGCATCCTGGAAACCGGCCGCAAGTTCAGCGGGGTGCGGATCCTGACGGCGCTGGCACTTGGGCGGCTGCAGCGCAGCCCGCTCTATCACGAGCTACAGGTACCCGAGTTCTCCTTTACCGCAGTCGACGGCCCCACTGTGCTCGCGCGCGACGGCGAGGCCGGCGACAGAGTCGCGGAGGCCAGCTTCAAAGTTCATTACCGGGCACTGGCGGTCTTTCGTCCGCTGCCGTGAGGGGCCACGGTGGCAGGATCAACAGGCAGGCAACGAAGTACGCGTAGCCCAGCGCCCACCCCGCCAGCACGTCCGAGGGGTTGTGGACGTTGAGCAGGACTCTGCTGACACCGATCAGCAGAATCAGCACACCGCCGAGCACCGCGAGCCAGGGACGCAGCGTGGCACTGATTTTCGGTAGGAACACGGTGAGCAATGCCAGCACACAGACCATGACGCCAAGTGCGTGTCCGGAGGGGAACGAGGATCCGTACGCGTCGACCAACCTGGTCGCCGGACGTGGGCGGCCCGCCAGCAGTTTGGCCAACTCGGTCACCAGCGCGCTCAGCTCCACGGTGATCAGCAGGAACACCGCCGCACGCCGCTGGCGCCGCACCAGCAGCACGATGATGATGACGGCCCCTGCGATGCGGAATGCACCCGGGCCCAGGACGGTGGCGAACAGGTCCCAGGCGGTCACCCAGCCGGGGTGAGCGATTCCATAGTCATGCGCGGGTGCCAGCGCCGCGACATCCAGCCGAGACAGCCAATTCCACTGCTGGGCATAGCCCAGCCAGAGCAGTGCGAACACGATGAACGCGGCGCGGGCGGACACCAGCAGCCATCGGCGCTCCCGGCCGGTTATCTGTGACATGACTACACCCAGTACGGCACGCGGGCGCGGTACTGGCGCATCACCAGGATCGCCACGGTCCAACCGACGACGGTGATGGCGCCCGCGATGATCCAGTGGTGGACCTGCTGATCGAGCCCGAGCAGTGGATCGCGGATGATGGCCAGAAAATGCACGAACGGGTTGAGCTGCACCACCGTGGCCAGCTTGCCGACCCTCTCGCCCAGCATGTTCTCGTTCCAGATGATCGGCGTCATGAAGAACAGCAGCTGTACCAGGCTGCCCAGCAGCGGCGAGATATCCCGATAACGGGTGGCCAGCACGCCGAAAACCAGTGAAACCCAAACGCAATTCAACGTGATCAACACCAGTGCGGGGATGAAACTCAGGTCCGTCACGTGCCAGTGCGGCGTGTACACGGCGACGACCACCAGGAAGATGATGATGTTGTGTGCGAACAGCAGCAGCTGGCGCCACACCAGCCGGTAGACGTGCACGCTCAGCGGTGTCGGCAACTGCTTGATCAGGCCCTCGTTCGCGACGAAGACGTCCGCCCCCTCCAGGATCGCGGCGTTGAACAGGTTCCATACGATCAAACCGATTGTCACATAGGGCAAATGCTCGGCTAAGGGGAGTTTGAACAGCTGTGAATACAGGATGCCCATCGCCAGGGCCGTCGACCCGGTCGCGATGGTGATCCAGAACGGTCCCAGCACCGATCGCCGGTAGCGCTGCTTGATGTCCTGCCAGCCCAGCTGTAGCCACAGCTGCCGATGTTCGAAGCCGTCGGACAGATCACGCCACGCGCGCTTGAAGGTCCGGGAATCCGACGATAACTCCATCAATTCATCCGCCATGTCACTCTCCTTCGACCCTCGGTGCCGGGTTGCCCGGCCTGCCGAACTGTTCGCGTCGACCCAAGCGCCGCAAGGCAATCCAATCGCGTAGGCCAGCAGGGTCGCGTCGGGTGATCAGGAAGTACCACCCGAAGCGCACCCATTCCTGAGGGAGCAGCTTGCGCATGCCTGGCTGGGACATCAGGTAGCCGCGGTTGCGATAGGTGAAGTACCGCTTGGTGGCATCGTCCGGGTACTGGGTGTGCATGCGCCCGCCCAGAATCGGTTTGAACTCGGCCGCACCGTTGGGGTGCAGATACGTGGCGTCCAGGCACGTCCCGAACGGCAGGCCCGACCGCACCAGGCGCCGGTGCACGTCCACCTCGTCGCCGCGCACGAACAGTCGCAGGTCCGGAACACCCACGGCCTCCAGGGTTTCGGCACGAAAGAGTGCGCCATTGAACAGCGAGGCGATGCCGGGCAGCAGATCTTGGCCGGCATCGGTGCGCAGTTCCTCGACCCGTCGTCGCCACACCAGCCCGCGCCGCAGCGGAAACGCCAGCCGGCCGGGATCGTCGATATCGCACACCATCGGCGATACCTCGGCGAGCCGATGCTTACGGGCGCAGGCCAGCAGCGTCTCCAGAACATCGGTGCCGCCGGGGCGTCCGTCGTCGTCGGCAAGCCACACCCAGTCGGCGCCGAGAGTGAGGGCGTGCAGTATTCCTAGTGCGAATCCTCCTGCGCCCCCAAGGTTTCGGCGCGACCCCAGGTAGGTGGTGGCGATGGGTTGGCCGTCGACCAGGGCCTTGACGGCGGGGTCGTTGTCGTTGTCCACCACCACGAGATGATCCGGCGCGACGGTCTGCGCCGTGACGATCTTCAGCGACGCTGCCAGTTCGACCGTGCGCCGGTAGGTGACGACGACCGCGACGACGCCGCTGGCCGTGTCAGTCATGGCGATCTTCGGCGAGGATCTGTGCCACGTGATCGCCCGCCTCATTGCCCTCGTAGGCGCGCACCACGTCCTCGATACCACCGCTCATTTTGATCGTGCCGTGGTCGATCCACATCGCCGTGTTGCACAGGCGGGCCAGGAACTCGTTGGAATGGCTGGCGAAGACGAGCATGCCGGAGCGTTCCACCAACTGCTGCAGCCGGATTCGTGCCTTCTTCATGAACTCTGCATCGACCGCACCGATGCCCTCGTCGAGCAGCAGGATCTCCGGGTCGATACTCGTGACGACGCCCATGGCCAGGCGAACGCGCATACCGGTGGAGTACGTGCGCAGCGGCATGGAGAGGTACTCGCCCAGCTCGGTGAAGTCGGCAATCTCGTCGACCTTGGCCTGCATCTGCTTACGGGTCTGCCCCAGGAACATGCCGCGGATGATGATGTTCTCGTACCCGGAGATCTCCGGATCCATACCCACACCCAGGTCGAACACGGGCGCGACCCGGCCCTGGATGTACGAGCTGCCCCGAGTGGGTTCGTAGATTCCCGAAAGGAGGCGCAGCAGAGTCGATTTGCCCGCACCGTTGTGGCCGACAAGTCCGATCCGGTCGCCTTCCTTGAGGGACAGCGTGATGTCCCGCAGGGCCTCGATGACCACCACGTTCGACTCGTTGCGGCCAATCGCGCCGCCCGCCTTGCCGAGGAACGCCTTTTTCAGAGAGCGTGACTTGGCGTCGAAAATCGGAAACTCCACCCACGCTTCGTGGGTCTGGATACTGACCACGGTTACAGGTACTGACCGGTGCCGCTGCCGCCGCCCTGAGCGGGTGCTGAAAGACCCGGCGGCAGAACACCTTGACGCATCTGCTGTAGCTGCGAGCGGGCCGCCATCTGCTGGGCGAAGAGTGCAGTCTGGATGCCGTGGAACAAGCCCTCCAGCCAGCCGACCAACTGTGCCTGTGCGATACGCAGCTCGGCATCGGACGGAATGGTGTCTTCGACGAAGGGCAGGGTCAGACGCTCCAGCTCCTCGCGGAGCTCGGGTGCCAGCCCGTCTTCCAGCTCGCGGATGGAGGCGGCGTGGATCTCGCGCAGCCGGGAGCGGCTGGGTTCATCGAGGGGAGCCGCGCGCACCTCTTCGAGGAGCTGCTTGATCATCGTGCCGATGCGCATCACCTTGGCGGGCTGCTCGACGAGATCCGTGATGGACGGGTCGTCGTCCACCCCGTCGGCGCCTTTGTCGGAATCGTCGGCGCCCAAAATGATCACCTGGTCG
The DNA here is from genome assembly GCF_002013465.1 of Mycobacterium sp. D16R12. GTDB lineage: Bacteria > Actinomycetota > Actinomycetes > Mycobacteriales > Mycobacteriaceae > Mycobacterium. The sequence goes on from NZ_MAFC01000013.1 coordinate 118,766, forward strand.
TCGTCATCGTCCTGACCGGGATGGGTCATCTGTCACCTTCCGCCTGTGGTTTCTGGTCGCCGGCCCATTCGTAGATCTGGGCGACGCCGCTGTCGTACAGCTTTCTCCATGATCGGGATCTGTCCAACGACCTTAGTCCGTCGGGAACCTTGAACCCCTGGACCACGGGAGTACTGGTCATGACATAGCGAATGTTCAGCGCGTGCACAGCTTCGGTCACCCGCCGGTCGGTATCGGCATCATCGGCGTAGGCCCAGAAGATGTACCGGTGATAGCCCGGGCCCTGCTGCTGTGGGAAGTCGTAGTGCGTCCATAGCGGGTGCAGCCCCGCCACCGCGTACATCCAGCCCGAGCCGTCCACGTTGCCGTCGCCGATGGTGGTGTCCTTGGCGCCGGGCAGGGTCGCGAGGTAGGCGAAGGCGTCGAGCTTCTTGGGGCCGACCATCACCTGGTCGTATTTGGCGCCGACGAGGTACTTGTGCGGCAGGAAGTAGTGCCGTGCGGAGAAGCTGCAGGATCCGGCCAGCACGATCGCCGTGATGACCAGCGCCCACTTTCGTGTTCGCTCTCCCTGCACCCTCGTCAGCACGGCGTAAGCCAGCGTGAACAAGCCGATCCCGGCGGCCGGGGCCAGTAGCAGACACACGATGGCCGATAACCGGCGCGGGTCGCTGTAGAAGGCATCGGAGAACAGGGCCACCGCGTGGCCGATGAAACCGCCAAAGGGCCTGGAGGAGTGGACAATCGCAACGATCAGTAGGAGCCAGACGGCGACCGGCCAGTACACCCGCTTGACGATCAGTACCACCGCGCCGAGCAGGGCAAGCCAGAGCAGTGCGGACTGCACGGGGTAGTCGGCAAGGTGGCGGGTGTGCTGGGTGAGGGCGTCCAGCAGCGCGCGCTTCTTGCCCCACGGTGTGGCGAACTGGTGTCCGGCGATGATCTCGGACAATTGCAGCAGGGTGCGCAGTTGGGGGTAGAGCAGCACCAGCGAGGCGACGCCGGCGATGGCCAATGGCACAAAGCCATTTCCCAAGCGGGGCTTTGTTTTTTGTTCGTTGCCCCGGTACCGGGATAGCGGTGCGAGCAGCCACCAGGATCCCACGAAGACGACCGCCACAATGGCACCCGAGGTGTGTACCGAGGCGATTCCCACGAATGCGAGCACGGCCACGGGTATGCGGCTGCGGTCGGCGACCACGCTGGTGATGGCGATCACGGCGGGGCCCACCAGGGCGAAGGACACCAGATTCGGGACGGCCGCGACGTAGAACTCCACGTAGGGCAGCGCCGTGAACGACGCCGAGAGTGCGGCGGCGGTGGCCGCGGAACCGGCCTGAAAGGTACGGCTGGTGCGGCCGCGCAGCAGCTGCCAGGTGAGCGCCGCCGCGCTGAGTGGGAAGAGCAGCGACCCGGCCACCGCGTACAGCGTGTAGCTGGAAGTGGGAGCCGCGCCGGTCAGTTGACAGAGCACCGCGGCCAGTCCGTGGAAGGCCGACGGGTAGTAGAGCGTGGCATGTGTCTCGACGTTGCGGAGGTCACCCATCCGGGTCGACGATGCTTGCCCGGTGTCGAGGATGTAGCGGATGGTGTTTCCGTGCCACATCGAGTCCCAGGTGCTCGGGATCGATTGCCAATCGGTCAGCCCACGCAGGAACGCGTAGAAGATGAGCGCGGTCCCGATCGCGATGCCGAATGTGACCGCGATGAGTGCCGCACGATTTTGTGACGGGAATTGTTCGGCGTGCTCTTTCGGCCGCAGACGGCGCCAGATCAGCCGAGCGATGACGATCGCGCCGAGTAGCGCAAACCCGGCGGAAACTGAGTTCCACGGTATGCCGATTGAGCCGAAGGTGACGATGCACAGCCCAACTAGCCCATAGGTCAATGCAGGTGCGGTGACGGCGGCCGAATGCGTTGGTAGCCCGAAGGCTCGGCCAATCAGCCAGCCTGGGATGAACAGCAACAGCAGTGCCGTAGCCACCCCGAAAGCGAACGACATTGCTCTAGTATGACTACACGAGACGGCGCCGTTGACCGTCGTCCGTCGGGACGTGGTGCAAGGACGGGTTCAGTGCCGTGACCTGTGGTGAGCATCTAAGGTGTCTGGCATGGCTTATGACGTCGCCCGGGTGCGTGGTTTGCACCCGTCCCTCGGCGACGGGTGGGTACATTTCGATACCCAAGCCGGGATGCTCATCCCCGATGCGGTTGCTACGACTGTATCCACCGCCTTCCGCGGATCCTTTTCCGACACGCGGGGGCCGCACCCCAGCGCCCGGCGCAGTGCCGCCGTTCTGGAGGCCGCTCGACACGCTGCCGCCGACCTGGTGGGTGCCGACCCGCGCGGTGTGGTGTTGGGCAGTGACCGCGCGGTCCTGCTCAACTCGTTGGCCGAGGGGTCGTCGTCCAAGGCGGGGCTGGGCTACGAGCTGGTGGTGTCCCGGCTCGACGAAGAGGCCAATGTGCAGCCGTGGCTGCGTTCGGCCAACCGGTACGGAGCCAAGGTCAAATGGGCCGAGGTGGACATCGAGTCCGGTGATCTGCCGTCCTGGCAGTGGGAGTCGTTGATTACCAAGCCGACCCGGTTAGTGGCGGTCACGGCGGCTTCGTCGACCCTGGGCACGATGCCGGATCTGCAGCAGGCCACCAAGCTGGCGCACGCGGTCGGTGGCATCGTGGTGATGGACTGTTCGAGCCTGGTGCCCTACCGCGCCGTGGATATCGAATCTCTCGATGCCGATGTGGTTGCCTTCAACGCCACGGCCTGGGGTGGACCACCGGTGGGCGCGTTGGTGTTTCGCGATCCCGCCCTGCTGGATTCGATCAGTTCGATATCGCTCAATCCCTTGGCCAGTGGTCCAGCGCGGCTGGAGCTCGGCGGCCATCAGTTCGCGATGTTGGCCGGCCTGGTCGCAAGCGTGGAGTACCTGGCTGGCTTGGACGAGTCCGCCGCGGGTACCCGGCGTGAGCGGCTGTTGACGTCCCTGAACTCGGCGGGCGCGTATCTGGACTGGTTGTTCAGGTATCTGGTGAGCGCGCTGCGCACGTTGCCGCGGGTCATGGTCATCGGTTCCCCCGAGGACCGGATTCCCGCGCTCAGCTTCACCGTGATCGGGATTCCGGCCGACCGCGTGGTGCAGCGCCTGGCCGACAACGGGGTGTGCGCGATCGCCAACACCAGTTCGCGGGTGCTCGACGCCATCGGCGTCAACGAGATCGGCGGTGCGATAACGGTTGGGTTGGGGCACTATTCGACGGCTGCCGAGGTCGACCAGCTGGTACGCGCGGTCGCCTCGCTGGGCTGATCGCTTCGGCCTTACTGAGACGGCTCAGAGCGTCAGCAGTACCTTCCCCACGACCTCGCCGCGCTCCAGGAGGCGATGCGCCTCGGCGGCCTGGCTTATCGGGATCTCGGCTCCCACGATCGGCCGGACTTTCCCGGCTTCGACGAGTGGCCACAGGTTCTGCGTGACGGAGTCGACGATTGCGGCCTTGCCGGACGGCCCGTCCAGTGGCCGCCCGCGCAGGGTGGTGGCGGTGACGGAGCCGCGCTTGGTGATCAGCTTGGCGATGTTCAGTTCCGCCACGGCGCCGCCTTGCATACCGATGATGATCAGGTGCCCGTCGTTGCCCAGAGCATCGACGTTTCGGTCCAGGTATTTCGCTCCCATGATGTCGAGAATGAGGTCGACGCCGGCGCCCTCGGTGAAGTTGTGAACTGCCTGTACAAAATCAGTGTCCCGGTAGTTGATGGTCAGGTCGGCACCAAGATCACCACAGGCGTCGAGTTTGTCAGGTGTGCCGGCGGTCACGGCAACCCGCACACCGAGTGCCTTGGCGACTTGAATGGCGTGGGTACCGATACCGCTGGAGCCACCATGAATCAGGATGGATTGTCCGGCAGTCATTCTCGCCGTCATCACCAGGTTCGACCACACGGTGCACGCGACTTCGGGCAGGGCGGCCGCGACGTCAAGGTCGACATTTGACGGAATCGGCAGCAACTGGCCGGCGGGTACCACCACTTTCTCGGCATACCCGCCGCCGGAGAGCAGCGCGCAAACGGGTTGCCCCACAGTCCATTCTGTGACATTCGTGCCAACCTGACCGATGATTCCGGAACATTCGAGGCCCAGTATGTGGCTCGCACCGGGAGGCATGGGATACAGGCCTTGTCGTTGCAGCAGATCCGCACGGTTAACTGCGGCGGCGGTCACATCGATCAGTATTTCGCCTGGTCCTGGAGTCGGGTCGGGAACTTCGGTCCAGCACAGCGCTTCTGGCCCGCCCGGCTGGTCAACGGTGATAGCGTGCATAGCAACCAGACTATGCCGAGCTATTGGTGGTCGCCGGGTTATCACTGCGGATGGAGGCGCGGTCGGGGCCGTAGCTTGGTCGGCGGAAGGGGGGGATTGTGTATGAGTACGCGTTCGGAGAGTGAAGTCCCAGGACTGGACCTCGCCGAATTTCGTTCGTGGCAAAACTTTTGGGTGGCAACTAATCGGTTGTACTTTTTGTTGAACCGGAAAATGGTTGCATCGCACGGTATTTCGTTGACAGACTTTCAGGTTCTCCAACAGTTGTTGCGGTCAGCTAACGGTAGCTGCCGCATGGGGGATATCGCTACCAGCCTGCTGGCCTCGCGTAGCCGGATCACGCACCAAGTGCGCCGTCTGGAGGATCAGGGCCTGGTGAAGCGCGGGTCGATGCCGCAGGACCGCCGGGCGGTGCTGGCGGCACTCACCGAGCAGGGCCGCACCCTCGGTGAGGCGGCGATGTCCACGTACGCCGAGTGCGTCCGCGAGCACTACCTGACTCGACTGACCCGGCCGCAGCAGGCCGCCGTCGCGGAGAGCTTCCGGCGCGTCGGTGAGGGTGCCGAGGACGCCCTCAGGGACGGGGAGGGCCGCGGCGGGGAGTAGACCGCCTGGCGGAGCCGCTAGGCTTGCCCACGGTGGCGTGGCAGAGCGGCCTAATGCACTCGCCTTGAAAGCGAGAGACGGCTAACACCGTCCGGGGGTTCAAATCCCTCCGCCACCGCTGTTCAGGACATATTTCCGCTGTCAGGCCAGATGCCGGAAAATCCCGAAATTGCCACACCTTGCTCCCGCACGCGAACTGTTCGAAGAAGCGCACAACGTGTTGTCCCGCGGCGGGCAGTCAGAGCTCACCGAATGGGCGGCTGAGCAGGCCCGCGCTTTCTATGCCTGGTGCCACCCGCCGGTCAACTCGTAACACCGCGCGCAGTCCGTATGGTGCTGCTATGCGGTGGGGAACTTTGGGTGCGGTAGTGCTCATTCTCTTGGCCTCGGGTTGCGTGCCCAAAGAACCTGCTCCGGCGGCGACGTCTGGGCCGTCGTCTCCTGCGCCGGCCCCGCTTGATGTCGCGGTGCCCTACACCCGTCCGGCTCAGCCGCCCCAACAGTCCGAACCTCTTGTTGTGCAGCCGAGTCGGGATGCTCTGGCTCGGCTGCCGAAGGCCGCGGCGGGAAAACTCGTGGACTCCGGTGACTTCCATGCCTCCACCTGGCACGAGGACGAACCCATGGACCTTGACGACCGCATTTCGTTCATGACCCCAAGCGGCCACATCATCTGCACCGGCGGATCAGATTCGTTGATCTGCTACGCCGAGAGCACGACGCTTCCGGCCCCGCCGCGACCGGTCCAGTCTTCATCAGGGAACTGGGAGCCGTACATCGAATTTGGTGACGAGATCACCTACGGTGTGGCCGCGGGCAATCCGATGCTCCCGCAGAAAGCCAACGTGCTGCCCTACGGGTCCACGCTGCGGTTTGGCGATATCGAATGTCTCAGCGCCCGAGACGGAATCACCTGTGTCAACTTCGCGTCGAGCACGGGGTTTCATCTCTCTCGCGATGACTTGACGCCCATGAAAACCGTCGACCCAATGCCAGTCGACGCCCGCGTCGAGCCGCGTACACCGGGAAACGTGTATTGCGGAGCCCGGGTGAATTACGCCGCGATCAAAACGGCCATCACGTCGCTGCCCAACAGCGGTGGCTTGCATTGGATGCCGGTGGGAACCGGCGACTTCTACACCTGCCACGACCTGCAGCTCTTCCAGGCCGGTACCAACGACTACGACAACAACCATCAGATGCCGGCGATGCCTACTTACGTGCTGGCGTTTGATCGTGGCCGCTTCGTTGGGCCTGTCACCGACCACGCGTACTCGTGGTTGCGTGGTGAGGTCGACAAGACCGACCCCACGCTCATTCATCTGACCATCCATCTGATCAGGAACGGCAAGTCTGCCAATCCGCAGTTTCGGGCGCGCTATGTAAACGGCCGAATCAACCTGATCGACCCCATCCCACCCGACGCAGTGCCAGTGAATTGATAGTTGAGCGTGAACGTGCTCGAAGGCCGAGATGATTGCGGCCGCCTGCAAGAAACGACCGGTTTGGTCACAGCCGCCCATTGCCGCAACGGTGCCGGTCGCGCGTGCCAAAACCCTGCGCCAGAACGATGGACGAATGCAACGCGCCAAAAGCCTTGATGTCAGGGGATTTCGGCACAATCGACGCTATGAACGAGATGAGCTCGACCTCGACCGGACGCAGGCTCGGCTACATGCGCGTCAGTACCGACTCCCAGAACGAACTGTTACAGCGTCAAGCACTCGAGAAGGCCGGAGTTGATGCGCTTTACATGGACCACGCCGTCAGCGGCACCACGTCGCGGCCCAAGCTGGACAAAATGCTGGCCGACATCAAGAGCGGTGACACGGTGGTGTTCTACTCATTGTCGCGGCTGAGTCGCGGAACCAAGCACCCGCTGGAACTGTCGGAGCGGTTCGAGCGAGCGGGAGTTGCGATGCTCTCCTGCACCGAACCGATCGACACCACCAGTCCTGCAGGCCGGTTCGCGTACACGCTCCTTGCCGCAGTCGCGACCATGGAGCGAGAGGTTCTGGTCGAGCGCACAAAGGCTGGCCTTGCCGCTGCTCGATCCCGCGGCGCGAAGATCGGACGTCCCCGCTCACTTTCTACTGCGGACCAACGGCACGCAAAGATGCTGTTCGACGGCGGTAGCTCCGCCGAAGAAATCGCAGCGTCGCTCCGTTGCTCCAAGCGCACTGTCTGCCGCGCGCTGGCTGCCTAAAACCTGGCGGGAGCGAGGGGATGTGGCCTGGCCTGTGATTGGGGTCGGTAATTCGCACGCCTCCAATGTCCGCTTTAGCCACGGCTGGCGTCGTTGTTAGATTTCGCGGCGTTTGCACGTGAACCTCGGCTCGGGCCCCCGCCGCATCCTGTTGGCACTCCAGCATTGCTTAATGTTTGCTAACGCTGTGGACACTCACCTCGACTGCGCGTAATGTCACGTACCAGAGGGATTTGCGGGATTCAACGGAGGCGACGTGTCGGGGAACGATCGATCGACTGAACAGCTGACAGCAGTATCGGACTGTCGTGATATGGCGCATTCTGCTGCGGCAACGCAGGAGTTGCCTGTGCGTGATCTTGAGCCTCGGCGAGGTGCCCAAGGTGACGCCGGTCGCAGACTCGCCGCTTTCGCTGTCGGGAGTGTCCTGGTGGTTGGTGCGGTGGCGGCTTTGCACCACCTGTATCGCGGCGGCGATAGTGCCGCGGAGCTGATCGGCTGGGCCGGGTTGTTGCTGTTAGGCATGACGGCTCTCGGCGGGGGTGTGAAGCTTGCGATGTGGGGCGCCAAGCCAGTAACGGCCGTGGTGTCCGATGGCGCCAAGGCGCGCTTGTCCGAGCCCTTGTTGGCGCTCGTGGCGTCAGGGGCGGTTATTGCCGGGGCGCTGGGCATGTGGTGGGTGTTCCGTGGCGGATATGCCAGCTGGTGGCAGCACCTCACCGGTGAGCGTGGCTGGTCGTTGTCGCTTGGGGTTGGCCAGATGCTGGTGGCGGTGCTGGCTGGTGCTGCGCTGTTCACCGGCGGCAGGTACGTGACCGGCTTGGCCAAGGAAGTGCTCACTGACTCGGGTCTGCTCCTGGAGCGTGATCGCACGTCAGGTAGCAGTGGAGCATCTGAGGGTGTGTGGCATCCCGGCTTGGTGGCAGCGCTTATTGGCGGTGGATTGGGGTTGGTGCTGCTGACCGCCGGGATCACTCCGCGGTTGTATGTGTGGATCACCGGCCCCGACGTGCTTCCCGCTATCGCGGCCATAGCCGGGGTGCTGCTGTGGGCGATCGGGTCCAATCTGGGTTGGTGGAAAGGCCTTGGTGGGCTCTACAAGTGGGCCACCGACGCCTCACAGAAGGCTAGCGCTGTCGCGGGTGTTGTTGCGGTGTTGATGTTTTCGGCAAGCGGTTTGGGGTTGGGGTGGTTTACCCCAGCGACCGTGCCGCAGGCGCGGGCGGCGTGCCCGCCGGATTGTGGTGGTCCGGGCGGTAGTGACGGTCCGCCTGGGGGCGGGCAGATGTTCCAGCCGCCCAGTCAGGGTGGGCCGCAGATGCCGGACTACCAAGGCGGCATCAACCAGCCGCCGATGGATCAAAACAACGGCATCAGCATCTACAACACTCAGGCCCCCTCGGTCAGCAACAACGGCGCCAACGGGTCCAACGGGCAAGGTCCTCAGCAGGGGTGGGATCAGCCCGCACACGGCACCCAACCTCCCAATTACCAGAACGCGACCCCGTATACCCAAGGACCAGGTAAGCCGAATCCGGATTTCAACCCAGGATCGCAAGGCGGCCAGGCCAACCCGGGCTCCAATGCGGGATCGCAAGGTGGCCAGCCGAATCAGGGTGTGCAGCAGCCGGCGCAACAGCCGCAGCAGGCGCCCCAGAATCAGCAGCCACCGCAGAACAACACCGGGCAGAATCCGAGCCAGCAGCCGAACCAGTCGTCGGATCAGCAGAAGATCGATGATCTGACGCGGCAGTTGCAGGAGAAACAGCAGCAGTCCGGCCAGGATCGTCAGCGCATCGACGACATGACCAAGCAGTTGCAGCAGAACAAGCAGAACCAGAAGCAGCAGTCGCCGAAGTTCCCGTCGAAGGACAAGAAGAAGGACGACAAGGACGAGCAGAAGGACCGCGATAAGCAGTCCGGTGACAACGATTTGGCGGCTCTGTTGATGGGTGCGGTCTCTACGCGGCGACGTAAGCAGGACGAGCAGGAACAAGGCCCGGACACTCAGGCGCTCGGTCAGGATGCATCCCAAGCGGTGCAAGGTCTTCCAGGTGATGTGCAGACCTATGTGCAGTCGGGACAGCAGATCGGCCAAGCGTCGGGTCAGGCTGCCCAAGGCTTCGGATCAGCGGCGCAAGCCGGTGCTTCGCTGGCGTCCTCAGCCCAATCCGGAGCGGTGAACCCACAAGACGCCATCACTCTGGTCCAGGGTGTCTCACAAGGCATCCAAGGCACCGCTGATGCCATCAACGCGGGCAGTCAGATTGTGAAAACCGCTCAGGGAGAAGCCGACCAGGCCGCTCAAGCGGTCGGAGACGCCAACCCGCAACTGAAACCGCAGATGCAGCAACTGGCCCAACTCAACGATCAGGCATCACAGATCACCGATCTGGTGGGGCAGGGAGCGCAGCTCACCTCTCAGGGTGCCGGCGCGGTCAACTCTGTGAGCAGTCTCGGTTCGGGTGGAGTGCCGAACAGTGGCGGCACGGCCGAAGCGATGTCCGGTCCGGCCAGCGGCGCCACTGACGCCGCGGCGCCCGTTGAACTTATGAGCGGGACCGTGCTGCAGGATGTTCCCGGTGGCGCCGCCACCGACCCTACGGCTGCCTCGACGTTCGGAGCCATCTCGCCGCCAGGCGGCTACGAGCAGGATAAGGCGGATCTGAACGCGCAAATCCCGGGCTTTCCAACCATTTCGTCCGGAGACCTCAAGGCACCGACAGGCGGGAAGCTGGGTGCACATATGCTCAGCCCCGCAGCGAATGCCAATGTGAACGAAAACTACAAGGGGGTCTCGTGGCCGAGCGCTCCCGCGGATGGGACGCTCGCCTTCCCGAATCGCGGGCTAGCGACCGGCGTCGGGTACGGCGCGGACGGCCATCCTCTGGGTGGGATTAGTTTCCCTCAAAAAGGTGGAACCGACCTGGGAGAATTCGCGTCGACAAATACCTGGCTCTACGACCTGAGTAATCCTCAAAATCCGCAATTCAAGGGCCAGCTGCCTGGCATCTCACAGGGCAGCTTCACCTACGACGACATCGGCAAGCAGATGGTGGTCGTCGGGAACACCGGTCTGAACCCATCAGATAGTCGCGCGGTCTGGACCGCTCCCGCGCAGCCCGGCGACACACCAGACAAATGGATATCCAAACTCACCCAGAAGGATTCAGTCCCATTCACCAGTGGTGGCGGTGACCGCGAGAACCAGATCCTCAAGTTGAAAGATGGCTCTTGGCTTCTTCTTGATGCAAAAAACGGTGGCGGGGTCCGCGGCTTCCTCAGTAACGATCCGACGACCATCTTGAGTGGCACATCGGCTCGGATCAGTCAGGCTCCCAACCTCGACCAGATGCCGCCTCTTCCTCCGGGCGCCGCCAGTTGGCAACAGCTATCCCCTGATTCCGCGTATGGCGCCGCGCTCCAAGCGGATAACACCGCCCCCGGCCAGGGTGGATCTATCGTTGCGCGGGTCAGCTACTGGGCGACAGCTCTGAACGCCGAGGGCAATCCGCTCGTGGACGGGGACGGGAACCAGCTCTACCTTCCGATGACTTTTCTGCAGACCATCCAGATCAACCAGTAACCTAGATCGACCAACAACAAGGTGGTGGCATTCGTGTATTTCTGGAAGCTGGCGCACATGACCGGCGTGTGTGTGGGAGTCTCAAGCCTCCTCCTGTTGTCAGCGGCTGACGCCGCTGCTGACCCGGCGCCGCCCGGATTCCCTGATGTCGGGGCGTATACGCAGGTAAACACAGCGGACTATCCAGGAAGCAGTCCGCGTGCGCGATCGCCGTGGTTCCAGCCCCCGAGCAACGATTTCGCGTGCAATCTGAATTCTTCAAGCATCGTTTGCACGGGGGAGATCCCAGGTGTGGACAGCTACCCGCTCACCAGGAATCCGGGTCAGGAATGCGAATCCGACCAAGTCGCCTCGTGGAACTATGTAAGCCGCCAAAGCGTCGACTGCGGCCACCGCCAACGGGGTGGAGATCCGGGCCGGCAGGTTCTCAATCCTGGACAGAAAATCGTGAATGGCTCGGCCACCTGCGTCGAGGGCGAAGACGATTACACAGCTTGCATCATCACCGGCACCCCGAGCCGGGGCTTTGTGATCTCCCGCGGTGGCACCTGGACCTTCTGACTTGTCCTGCCGGAGAAGGCTCGGAGTACCAGAATTGGGGACCAAACGGCGAACTCATGAATACGATCGCCGATACTTCTCCCACCCAGGAAGGCTCGCCAGGGAGACGTAAATGCGATGATCCAACACGACGCCCGCCTCGGATAACGTCTAAGCGGCGGTATCGACAGCGATTGCAGTGCAGCGGTTCAACGTTCGCGAGCAAGAACTGTGCGCGCAGGCTGATGACGCCTTCTACGCGCACTATCTCGAGGCAGCGCGTCGGGGCTACCGTCATTCCTTTCGCTTCGCGCTGTGTCTACGCCGCTGTGTTCGTCCGAGCGGCCGCGATCACACGATCGAGTTCGGCGGGCTCGACCAACGTCCGCCGGCCGAATTTCACCACGTTCAGCTGCCCGCGCCGACGCATCCGGTACAGGCATTCCCGACTCACCCGCAACTGTTCGGCGGCCTCTTCCAGCGTGTACAGACGGACCTGCTCTGCACTGTTCTCGTTCATGGAGTGAGCTTCTCGCGGCCGTGCGTCCTGCACCAGTGAACTGTCACGACACGCCGAGACGGGCCAGGTGCACTGTGGTTGCCTCGGTGGGACCTTGCCACACTCCTGTCACTATCGCTCCCGACGCGTACCTCCGGCGGAAGGCTGTATTGCACTTCAGGACATCCCAAGCGACGCAACCTTACTGCGGGACACCCAGTTCGAGGTATCTTGAAAGCGAGAGACGGCTAACACCGTCCGGGGGTTCAAATCCCTCCGCCACCGCTCTTACGCTTGGTTCCCGGCCCGGCTCGAACGGGCTGCCTCCCTCGCCAGCTGCGTGAGCAGCGGACCGCGCGTACCGGTTAGCGCGGTCTAGGGCGGGCGTCGGTGATGTTGCCAGGCAGGCTTCGCGCCTGGCAACGGATTTAAGACCGCGGCTGCGTGATCAGTTGTGTGTGTACGGGGGTGGAACCCGTGGTCAGATCCAAAACCGGGCAGTGTGCGTCCACGGCCTCCTGGAGCTCGCGGTAGCGCTCGTCGCTGTCGGGCCCGGAGACCGTCACGGTGACGCGGATCTGCTGGAAACCGGGCCGGACGCTGTCGTCCAGGCCGAAGAAGCCGCGTACATCGAGGTCGCCCTCGGCGCTGGCACTGAGCGAATCGACTTGAATCCCTAGTCTTTCCGCCCAGAAGCGGTAGGTCACCACCTGGCAGGACAGCAGCGATGCCAGGTAGTACTCGACGGGGTTGGGTGCGGTGTTCTGCCCGCCGAGGCTGGGCGGCTCGTCGACGTGGACGCGGTACTTGCCCAGGGCGATTTCGCTGCCGACCGTGCCCTCTGGTTGGGCGGAAGCCTTGAACACCACCGCCGCGGCGGCCGGTTTGTCGGCAACTGCCGCCCGGGTCGCATCGGTGATCGCGTTGAGGGACGTTGTCGAGGCAGTCACGCGAGCTGACGTTAGTCGGGTGACCACCGCGATGGGAGGTTTGCGGCCGTGGTGAACCCAACCTCGTGAGGACGTAGGGCTATTTAAAAGGATAGATATCCTCTAAATTAGAGTCATGGCTGACAGGGAAACGCTTCCACTGGCCGGCCGCAGGGACGAAGACCTTCCAGGGCACTGGCTGCTGGCGCGGTTGGGTAAGCGCGTACTGCGTCCGGGCGGGCTCGAACTGACCACCCGGCTCTTGGCCGCCGGGAAGGTGACTGATGCCGATGTGGTCGAACTTGGGCCGGGGCTCGGCCGGACTGCGCGCGACATCGTGGCGCTGCGTCCGCGGTCCTATGTCGGTGTCGATGACACCGCGGCGGCCACCCAATCGGTGCGCGATGTCGTCGCGCCGTGTGGTGGGCGCGTGATTGTCGCGGATGCCGCCAGTACGGGTCTGCCCGATGCCAGCGCCGATGTCGTCGTGGGCGAGGCGATGCTCACGATGCAGAGCGACAAGGCCAAGCGGGCCATTGTGGACGAGGCGTATCGGGTCTTGCGGCCGGGCGGGCGGTACGCGATTCATGAACTCGGGCTGACACCGGACTCCGTGGATACGGCCACTAAGGACGAGATTCGCCGCGCTCTGGCCCGCTCGATCAAAGTCAACGCCCGGCCGCTCACCGTGGCCGAGTGGAGTGAGCTGCTCAGTGCCTCGGGATTCGAGGTGGTGAGCACCGACAGGTCGCCGATGGCGCTGCTCAACCCGCGTCGCGTCATCGCCGACGAGGGCATTATCGGAGCCCTGCGGCTGGTGAAAAATGTTGTCCTGCATGGCGCCGCCCGCAAGCGCGTGCTTGCCATGCGCCGTACGTTTCGTGAACACAAAGACGCGTTGACGGCGGTCGCCGTGGTCGGCATCCGGCCCGAATGACCGGTAACCGCAAAGCGGGCCAACAGCGCGACCGGGTGCTCGGGCTGTTGCGGGAGGCGCCGCAGCCGGTCGGCGTACAGCACATCGCCGACAACCTGCAGATCCACATCACGACGGTGCGCTTCCACCTCAGGACCCTGGAAGAGCAGGGGCAGATCGTCCGGCGTGGAAGCAGCGCAGGCCAGAAGGCGGGCAGACCGCAGCTGGCCTACGCGATTGCCCCACGACTTGACTACGCCGATGTGGTGGCGCTGTTCGCGGTGCATCTCGGGGGAACCGTCGCTGAACGCGAATCACGGGCAGCCTTGGTTGGGGCGGATCTGGCGCACCGTGTGGGCGTGGCACGGCACCGGGCTTCGCTGTCGGCCGAGGACTTGGTGGTGGAAACCCTTGGTGAACTTGGGTTTACAGTGCAGTCCACGCTGATGTCCTTTGGGCGCTCCACCGTGCAGATCTGCTCATGCCCACTTGCCGAGATCGCCACGACGGCCCCGGAAGTGGTCCGCGGGATCCAGCGGGGCCTCATCCAAGAAGTACTTGACGTCAACGCGGACGCGGTCGGCAGGCAGTTTCAGGTCACCGTGTCACCCGATGCCGGGCACGGAGACTGCACCGTCAGCCTGACTCTGGATCCACAGGTGAAAGGGGAATAGTCATGGATGTCATCTCGATAACGGGGCTAGGGGATGAGCAGGTCGAAACAGCGCGGAAGGCGCACAGTGGTCGGTCCGCGCACACGGTGCACGGCGGTAGCGGTCATGCGCTGCGGCAGGTGGTGTTGGCCCTCGCGGCCGGCCATAAGCTTGCCGAACATGAAAACCCCGGTGAGGCAACCTTATTGGTGCTCAGTGGGCAGGTAGAACTCGCAACGGCAACCTCGAAGGTCGCGCTGGCAGCCGGTGACTACGTGGTCATCCCGCAAGATCGCCACGACCTTACGGCGCTCGACGATTCGGCGGTTGTGCTGACGGTCGTCGGCCGGGCGGGCTGAGCTCGCCGAGTGCATACCAGGCGCAGGGCATTTCGATGAGATGTCTGCGTGCGGTGTGCACTCGGCGAACAGAGCCTTACGCCTTGGGCCCACCGCTTTCCGCCAGTCGCCGGACCGCATCGATGAAGACGTCGATCTCGTCGAAGGTGTTGTAGAACGCAAAGGACGGTCGCACCGTCTGCTCCAACCCGAGGCGGCGCAGAATCGGCTGGGCGCAATGGTGTCCGGCCCGCACCGCGATGCCGTCGGCGTTGAGTGCCTTGCCGACCTCCACCGGTTCGTGCCCGTCGAGCACGAACGACAGCACCGATGCCTTGTGATCGGCCGTCCCCACCAGTCTCACTCCAGGGATCGCGGCCAACTGTGGTGTGGCGTACTCGAGCAGCGTGTGTTCGTATTCAGCGATCCGGTCGATGCCGATGCGTTCCACGTACCGCAGTGCCTCACCCAGTCCGACGGCGTCGGCGATGTTGCCGGTGCCTGCCTCGAACTTGTTGGGCGGACCCTGGAACACCGAGCGCTCCAGGGTGACATCGGCGATCATGTTGCCGCCGCCCTGCCACGGTGGTGTCTCCGCCAACGCGTCCTCGCTGCCGTAGAGCACGCCGATCCCGGTGGGGCCGTAGATCTTGTGGCCCGAGAAGACGAAGAAATCGGCGCCGAGCTCCTGCAGGTTCACCGTGAGGTGCGGTACCGACTGCGCGCCGTCGATGAGTACGCGAGCGCCGTAGCGGTGCGCGATCTCGACGATCTGCTTGGCGGGTGTCACCGTCCCCAGCGCATTGGAAACCTGCGTGGCCGCAACCAGTTTCGTACGCGGACCGACCAGATCTTCCAGCTCGGACAGCAGCAGGTTACCGGCGTCGTCCACCGGAGCCACCTTGATGACGGCGCCGGTCTCCTTTGCGATCTGCTGCCACGGGACGATGTTGGCGTGGTGCTCCAGGTGGGTGATGACGATCTCATCACCGTGCCCGAGGTTCTTGCCGCCCCAGGCGTGCGCCACCAGGTTGATGGCCTCGGTGGCCCCACGCACAAAGATGATGTTCTCGTCCGCCTCGGCGCCCAGGAACTTGCGGACGGCACCGCGCGCGTCCTCGTATGCGTCGGTGGCCCGCGCCGCCAATTCGTGTGCGGCACGGTGGATATTCGAGTTCTCGTGCTGATAGAAGTGCACCAGCCGATCGATTACCGACTGCGGCTTCTGTGTGGTTGCGGCATTGTCGAACCAGATCAGCGGCTTACCGTTGACGGTCTCGGACAGGATCGGGAAATCCGACCGAATTGCAGCGACATCGAAGGCACGCGCGTCCTCGTGGATCGGTGCCGCAGACGGCGCCCCGCCCAAGAAGTAGTAATTCGACTCGTCGCCTCCGGTCGGCGCCACCGGGGTGGTCCAACCCAGGTCCGGCACGCCCGGCGCCTGCGAGTACGGAGCCACGCGAGGTGAGGCGGCGGCTGGTGCGGCCGGGCTCACCGAGGGGGTTGCGAGCACCCCGGGAATGGTCGGAACCAGTCCCGAGGGAACGGCGAAATCAGCCAACCCCGTCGTGGGATAAGTGGGATAACCCGTTGCGGCAGTGTGCGCGGCGGATGTACCCGATGTCAGGTCACCGCCACCTCCTCGCGGAGCCACCGGAACCGCTCCGGGGACCCCGTCAGGGGTCGCCGAACCGAAGGCCGCAACTGGCGGAGCCACCGTTGCCGTCGACAATGCGTCCGCCACAGGTGCCGGTGCGTACGGACTGGCCAACGAGCCCGCCGTGGCTGCCGCGGACGATCCCGCGGTCGCGTCCGGGACGTTGCCCCGGGGTGCGACGGGTACCGCCGGTCCCGGGGTGTCGATACCCGGTGCTCCGGAAGGTGTTGCCTC
The DNA here is from genome assembly GCF_002013465.1 of Mycobacterium sp. D16R12. Lineage (GTDB taxonomy): Bacteria > Actinomycetota > Actinomycetes > Mycobacteriales > Mycobacteriaceae > Mycobacterium. The sequence continues at coordinate 135,252 of NZ_MAFC01000013.1, forward strand.
CCAGAACAGCTGAGTGGCCAATGCGGACAGCTCCGCTGCTGACGGGAAGCCGGGTGGGCTGTCGGTTACAGGGATCGCGTCACTTGTAGACATGGAACTTGTCCACCTGCACATCGTCGAGAACGGCCAGTGCGTCATCGGTCAGCACAGCCAGCGACGAATACAGGGTGACGAGGTACGAGGCGATGGCCGACCGGTTGATGCCGGTGAACCGCACCGAGAGACCCGGCGCCTGCTCGCCGACCAGGCCGGGCTGGAACAGGCCGACAACACCCTGGCGCTCCTCGCCGGTGCGCACCAGCAGGATCTTGGTCTTGGCGTCCTTCACGGGAACCTTGTCCGACGGGATGATCGGGATGCCGCGCCAGGTGATGAACTGCGCACCGAACAGGCTGACCACAACCGGCGGCACGCCGCGGCGGGTGGCCTCGCGGCCGAACGCCGCCACACCCAGCGGGTGGGTCAGGAAGAAGCCGGGGGTCTTCCACACCTTGGTGATCAGGGCGTCCAGGTCATCTGGGGTGGGGGCGCCACCGAGGGTCTTGATGGTCTGCTCGGGCGTCGCCTGGGCCAGCAGGCCGTACTCCGCGTTGTTGACGAGCTCGCTTTCCTGACGTTCCTTGATGGACTCGATGGTCAGGCGCAGCTGCTGGGCGATCTGGTCATGCGGGCTGGAGTACAGATCGGAGACCCGAGTGTTGATGTCGAGCAGCGTCGAGATGGTCCGCAGCGTGTACTCGCGCGGGTTGGTCTCGTAATCGACATAGGTCTGCGGCAGCGGGGCCTCGCTCTCGCCCTGTTCTTCGCTGTGAATCGCCACCTTGTCGGGGTTGATCACGCGGTTCACTCGGTAGATACCGGCCTCGACGGGGACCCAGTTCAACAGATGCAGCAGCCACCGCGGGGTGATCGTCGACAGCTGGGGGACGGTCTTGGTGGCATTGGCTAGCTGCCGTGCGGCGAGATCGCCGAGGGCCTGGGATTCGTTCTTGGCAGCGGGCACAGCGGTTTCCTCCTGGGCGAATGGGATCTAGACCTGATGACTGAAATCCTAATCGCGATTGAGGCGGCGCATCAGGTAACGAACACCCGTGCGCCAAAGTCCGCGGGGCAGGATTCCGCTGACCGGCGGGGTCGCGGCGGACTGGTCGTGCACGTGTCCGCCGTGAGATGGCGAGCCCGCAAAAATCCGGGTGCACGGCCGGGCGTCCGTAGACTGGATGCATGCAGCACGTCGCACCATCGCACCGACTTCGGGCGATCAGCGGGCTGCGCGCCGACACCTTCGGGGCGCGCAGCGCCGCCGTGTGTTGCTGTTGTTGTTGATTCCCTAACCCCGCCCCTGGCATCCCAGCTGACCGTCCTTCGACGTTATCGAGCTTCTGGGCTGCAATCCGCCGGCACAAGGATCAACAAACCATGACCGCTCATTCTTTGCTATCGCTCGTCGAATGGCCCTCCGCCCGCATCACTGGCAGGCGTCACGGCCACAACGCCGAGGTACTCCCGCAGCGCCTGACTAGGTACCGCGGGGGCACCTATTCGTCCACCGTGGACGAGGTTGTGTTCACTGACGGAACTTCTGCTCGCACAGATTTAATTCGCCTCAACCCCACCATCGCCGCGTACTCCCTCGATATCGCGGGCATCGCCCCCAACCTGCCCTCGGGCTACGCGGTGGCGGACTGGCTGTCGGTAGCGAACCTGCGGGCCCGTACCCGCGAATCGCAGGTCGCCTGGATCTTGGCCAACTCCTTCCCGGCGCTGTCGACCGCACAGCTGAGCCGTAAGTTGCGTGCCGCCGGATACCTGAGCGAGGCCAATATCAAGGACCACGAGGCCATCGCAGGAACCCAGGCGGCCATCTGGTTCCTCACCAACGGGGTGGAGCTGGACACCGTGGCGCGCAATGTGCCCACGGCAACCCGTCAGTCGCCGTCTTTCATCGAGTTTGAATTCAAGGAACGCCCGCAGCTGGGCGGCCTGACGGTGCGTACCGGTGCAGGGCAGAAGCCGGCCAGTGTTCGGCTGCACGCATCCGTCAATGGAGCGGTATGGCGCGAGGTCTCTTCCTCGGAGTTGAGCTTCGCCGAGGGTGAGGCGCGGTACGTCAAGACGTTGGGCGTGGGCGCGACGGTCGCCGAAACCCAGCATGGCGCACCGGATCTCGGATACCGCTTCTATCGCCTGTATGTGCAAGGCGGCACCGCCGATATCGAGGGTGTCGAATTCTGGCTGCATGATGCGCGCAACCATCGCAACGCCGACCGTGTTGTGCAGCTGTACCGGTACCTACTGGAGCAATCGCTGATCGCCGCCGGTCAGGTGGACCATCCCCCGGTGATCGATGACTCGCAGGCGGTGATGGCTGCGGGCCTGATGGGCCCGTTCGTGGTGGATTCGCACCGTCCGGTTCTGGTCTCACTCTCCGAGGGTGCCAAGGCGATGGATATCTCCGGGGCCGAGCTCACGGGACTGGTGGACTCGGGTACGCGCTTTTATGTGCGCCCCGCGGAGTGCGTTGCGACGGTGACGGTTTCGGTCGTTGACCCGCTAGCGACCGCCCGCGTACTCACCGGAGTGGCGGAGGGGCCGTTGACCCCGCTGGCTTTGGTGCTCCCGGGCGCGCGGGAGGTCGTCGAACTCACCGTCGAATGGGCCGAAGCCGCGCAGCTATCGCGGGTGAGCTAGCGCCAGGCGCGCGCGAACTCGAGGAAGGCGTCGTTCTCCTCGGGTGCCCCAATGGTGACTCGCACGCCGTCGGTTCCAAAGGGGCGCACGATGACTCGAGCCTCTGCGGAGGCTTGCGCGAACTCGGTCGAGCGCTCGCCCAGCGGGAGCCACACGAAGTTTGCCTGCGAGGGGGGTACGTCGTACCCGGCCTCCCGGAGTGCGCTGGTTACCCGGGTGCGCTCGGCGACAACATCATTGGTCCGGGCGAGGAGTTCTTCGGCGGCGCGGATCGAGGCCACCGCGGCCGCCTGGGCGAGGCTGGATGCGCTGAACGGCACGTACACCTTGCCCAGCGTGGCGATCACGTCAGGGTCGCCGATCGCATAGCCCACCCGCAGGCCCGCCAGACCGTAGGCCTTTGAGAAGGTGCGCAACACAACCACATTGGGGTGTTCGCGAACCAGTGCGATGCTGTCGGTAAAGTCCTCGCGCACGTACTCGATGTAGGCCTCGTCGATCGCGATGAGGATATGAGCCGGCACCGTCTCCACGAACCGTCGCAGATCGGCAGGCGGCACCATGGTGCCGGTCGGATTGTTCGGATTGCAGACGAAGATCAGCCGGGTGGCGTCCGTCACCGCGGCGGCCATGGCATCAAGGTCGTAGGTGTGGTCGGTCAGCGGCACTTGAACCGGGGTGGCGCCGGCGACACGCACCACCAGGGGGTACGTCTCGAAGGAGCGCCAGCCGAACAGCACCTCGTCGCCCACCGTCGCGGTGATCTGCACGAGCTGCTGACACAGGCTGACTGATCCGCATCCCACCGCGATGTGCTCGGGTGGCACGTCTACGTGTTTGGCCAGGTGCGAGCGCAGTTCGGCGTACCCGTTGTCGGGGTACCGGTTGATCTGTGCGGTGGCCTCGACGATGGCTGTGCGGACGCTGGGCAGTGGTCCGTGCACGGTCTCGTTACTGGCGAGCTTGATGGCGCCGGGGACGGTGCGGCCCGGGGTGTACGCCGGCAGTTCGGTCAGCTCGGGGCGTAGTCGCGCGGGTATCGATGAGCCGCGTGCGCGAAGAGGATCAGACACGGCCATCAGACTATCGGTGCATGTTGGGCCGGATGACGACCAACGGCTTTGCCTTCCGGCCGCGCGGGCCTGTACTCTGTGCCCTCGGCGGTTCCGAATCCATTTATGGGTTCGGAGTACCGCTCGGAAGTTCAGGAGGCGTGCCAGAGCGGCCGAATGGGACTCACTGCTAATGAGTTGTCCCCTTTACGGGGGACCGGAGGTTCAAATCCTCTCGCCTCCGCGTCGGTCTGCAGGCCAAACCTGTTGACCTGCAACAATTGAATAGCACGCGCCCGTAGCTCAACGGATAGAGCATCTGACTACGGATCAGAAGGTTAGGGGTTCGAATCCCTTCGGGCGCACCATCTATCAGCGAAAACAGTATCTAGCAGCCGGACGACACACCCGGAATCTGATACTTTCCCTCCACTTTCAGCCGCCACTTTCGGCGTACTGTTCCAAAGCCTGACGCACATCGGGACCGCGAGTCTGACGTTCGAGGTAGTGAGCTTCGGTGGTCGCAAGCTTGGAGTGGGAGAGCTGCTGCTGGGCCTTGTCGGGTCCGTGGGCATCGCGGACCACTGTGGCGACGGTGCGCCTGAATGAGTGCGGCGTCACCCAGCTCAGTTCGTCGGGGAGGGCCGCGCGCAGTGCCCGCCGCATGTTGGCCAAGCTCATCCATCCGCCGTCACGGTTGGCGAAGACAGGGCCCTCCATCCCCGACTCCCCGACGAGGGCCGTCAGGGTCTCGACGCCGAACCGAGGTAGGACAACCGTGTGCGCGGGGGCGCCGTGCTTGCGTTGTTCCTGCCGATGGAGAGGCTTGCCCGCGATACGTCCGTGGTCGATCAACGTGCCGGTAATCGTCATGGCTGGGGGGTCTGCCAGGAGATCGACTTCCGCCCATCTCGTCGCCAGCACCTCACTGGGACGGCAGCCAGTCGCTACCAGCATGTCCACGAATGCTGGCAATAGTCGGCCGGGACGTGGCCCGGACCCCTTCCGGGTGGCGTATGCCTGAACTGCTCTGCGGATCTGCTGGAACTCTGCTGCCGTGGCCGCCCGCGTGGGCTTGCGCGTCGTCTTGACCGGCTTCGCCTCGCGCATTGGGTTCACAGGCAGGACATCGAATCTGACCACCATCGAGAACATCCCCGAAAGCACCGTGCGCAGCCGCTTCCCCTGAGTCGTCGCCCCCATGCTCTGCAAGTAGTTGTGCGCTGCCTGGGTGCGCAGCTCAGTCACCCGTAAGGAGCCCAACTGGGCTGCGCCGTGGGTTTTCCACACCGCCCGGTACTGATCCGCCGTCTGCTGTGAAACGCCGTCCTCGGCTGCCTTCGCTTCGATCCACAGGTCGAACAAGTCAGCCAGGGCGGTCTTTTCCGTTATCAGTTGCCCTGAAAGAGGCGTGCGGCGACTATTCAAGTGCCGCTGCAAGATTCGGCGCGCATCCTCGGCAGACTTCTCGCTGGACCGCTCCACGCGGCGCCGTCGGCCGTCCGAATCTCTGACGTAGGTGGCAGCGAAAAACTTTCCTCCAGTGGAGCTTTCGGTGATGCGGCCGTGTTCACCGGGCGCGAGGCGTTGTCTAGGCATCGGTTTCGTCCTCTGCGTACTCTTCCGGTTTAAACGGACGCAGGTACCGCCCAGAGTTGGCGGGAACATATTCCTTTATGAGGAAGTCAAGGTCTTTCTCCAGCTCCCTGACCGAGTCTCTCGCGTCGGACAGCTCCCGGTCGGCTTGGTTGCGTAGCGCTTCAGGCAGGGATGAGGGCATCTTCTGGTCACGTTCGGCATTGGCTAGTCTGCGCTGCTGACCCCGGAGTGCGCGGGCAATCATGACGAGCTGGTGGGCGGTCTGCGTGGATTGGTTCAGCTGAGTATCTACGGAGACTCCTTCTGGGGCAGAATCGCCTGTGCCAGAGAACCATTCGAACGCTTGCATACCAATAATCGTCTGTCCGGGAAGAATCTCGACATCTTTGTTAACGTCGGGAAATAGTAGCCCCATTGGCGAAATACCCAGTGCGGCAGCGAGAGTAACTAGTTCGCTAACTTCTAGCGTCTTTTTTCGCCCGGTCTCCAGGTCGGATATCACCGCTCTTGTCATCGGCTTGCCAATGGCCGTCCTAGCTGCCAGCTCCGTCGCCGAGAGGCCGATGGCCTTCCGGATCGTCTTAACGGTGGCGGCAACATCGGCCACCATTCCCGCCGACCATTCCTTCGGTGTCGTCATAGCTACGCATATTAGAGCGAGTCTTGTGGTGTGTCTACGTCCATGGTAAGACTGTTATGTGCGTGATAGTTACGCATAAATACGTAGCAACAACGATTTATGGAGGATGGCCCATGAACGACTGGAACCGGGTTGCCGAGCGGCTCGGCAATATCAGCAGGTCCAAGGTGTTTGAACTATGGAAGACGAACGACCTTGGATCGGTGAAGATTGGCAGACGCCGCTTTTCGACCGATCGGCAGATCGCCGAATACATCGCCAACCTGGAAGAACGTGCGGCATGAGCACCGCGCCGCCTACACGGTGGCTTTCCCCCGGTAATGGTGGTTCCACTGCACCGAAGCAAGTCGACTCGATAGAGACGGCCCCCGTGGCCCCGGTGTTCGAGCACCGGGCGGGGACCGTCAGCGGAAACGGGAGCCTTGTAACTGCCGATTCCAGCTCGACCGTACCTGTTGATGGGCTTCGGTGGAACCCATGGGAAGCATTGGTGGTGGATCACCCCGGCGTTGGGTGCAGCTTCGATTACCAGTTGCCGCCTCGGGTGCTGGGCCTGAGCAAGCCTTCGCAAATATGGGTCTGCAAGACGCTGAATGCTTTTGAGCGTGAGGCCACTCTTGCCCACGAGCTGATCCATGTGGAGCGCGGTATTTTCGGGCTGCGTGATCCGCACGAGCGTGCGGCTGAGGAACGCGAGGTCGAGGCGATCACGGCGCGCCGGTTGATCCCGCTGCGGGATCTGATCGGGGTGGTGTTCCAGTACCCGAACGTCAGTATCGAGGTGTGGGCGCAGGTGCTGCACATCGACATATGGCTGGTCCGGGTCCGGCTCACGACCCTGACCGATGTCGAGGCGATGACCTTGGAGCAGGTCAAAGGTGGCCCGCTGCCCATCGCAGGCTTGGCCGGTACCTACCCCTTTGAGGGGATGCGTTGATGGCTAGGAGTGCGAGGTCACCGCAGATCGCATACTGGCGCATTCCAACACGATCAGGGGCGGCGAAAGCGAGTAGGTCATCGACCCTGATGGTTTGTTATTCAAGGAGATTCAGCCGTGTCAGGGTGGACACAGTTGGCCGTTACGTGTCATACTGGTGCAAGCGGTACGACTGTGCCCGGAACCCTGCCCCAGTACTTGGGTCGGGGTTTTCTTTTACCCATCGACAGAATGGGAGTCGCCTGATGGCGCAAAAGATTTCAATCCCCGAGACGGCTGAGAAGTTCGGTGTTTCGCCGCGCACCATCCGGCGCTACATCGCTGCTGGGCGCCTCACCGCGTACCGGGTAGGTCCCAAGCTCATCCGCATCGATCCTGATGAAGCGCAGGAGCAGCTGCTAGGCGACCCTGCGGTCTAGCCCTAGGCCGAAAATAGCTCTTCACCAAGGCAATCCACGAACGAACGGGTGCCGGGATTTGTTGTACCCAAAATCAGGAAGGTCAACGTCTATGACAGTCGAACGAAAAAGCCGCCCCGTGGGCAACGGGGCGGCTCCATCAAAGTCCACGACGACGGACAGCTCAATTGTACTTCAGCCGGGAGCCACTGTCGGCAGCGATGCAGACCTGGCGTTCGAGGCGCTGTTGTTACGCGAGCTGGGCGGCAATGTTCTCGCCGCCGCCGACATTGGTACCCACGCGGTCGAGTACGCGGTGCGCAACTGGAAGGTATTTCCTCTACGCGGCAAGGTGCCCGCGATAGGTAATCCGCATCCCCAGGGCAGCCGTGAGCGTCGGGAGTGCAAGGGCGACTGCGGGCTACCGGGCCATGGCGTTCTGGACGCCACAACCGACATGAAGACCGTCATTGGCTGGTGGGGTGGCCGGTATGCGGGCGCCAACATCGGTGGCCGGGTGCCCGAGTCGATGTTCGTGTTAGACGTGGACCCCCGCCACGGCGGCGACAAAACCGCCAAGGCGTTGCAGGATGCCTACGGGGTGCTGCCACCCACATTGACAACAGTCTCAGGTCGGGGAGACGGCGGCATACATCTGTTCTTCCGCCGTCCTGCGGGAGTGTTGTCGCCCAAGCGGATTGCCGCCGACCATGGGGCGGGCATCGACATCAAAACCTCCACCGGGTATGTGGTGCTGCCGCCGTCGATCCACCCGGACAGCGGCAAGCCGTACACACGCGTAGAGCATCCGGTGGCGGCTCCGCCGCATTGGCTGGTTGCCCTGCTGCGGCCCGAGCAGCCTCGTCCGTGCGTGAAGCCGTTGCGGCGGCCTGTGCTGCTCGGCGGCGGCCCGTCTATCGCCGAACGCTACAACGCCTCGGTGGGTTGGCCCAATGTTCTTGAGCCGCATGGCTGGCGGTGCCTGGATGGCGACCCGGACGCCGATGGTGCCCGGTGGCGTCATCCGAGCGCGACCTCGCCGCACTCGGCCACCATCCGGGGTGGTCGGCTGTACGTGTACTCGCCGAACACCCCGTTCGATGTCACTGAATCCTCAGACCCACACGGGTACAGCAGATTTCATGCATTCGCGGTGCTCAACCACGGCGGAGATATGTCAGCGGCAGCCCGGACCCTGAAAGGGGCAATGGCCGCATGATCGACGCCGACACCGTAGAGCCCATGACCGACCCCGACAGCGGTTTCTGGTCCCAAAGCGACCAGTTGCGACATGTCTTCGACTTCGCACGCTCCCGCAGAGTGGCACCTTTCGCCACCCTCGGGTGCGTGCTACGCCGCGCTGTGGCATCTGTCGAGCCGAATGTCGTCCTGCCCGCCACTGTTGGCGATGTCGCATCAGTCAACTTATTCACCTGCGCGGTAGGCCGCTCCGGAGGCGGCAAAGGGGCCTCCGACGCCGTCGGTTTTGTCGCCGTCCGGTTCCTGGACGGGGAAGGCAAAGAGATTGAGGCACAACGCCCTAACGCAGGATCGGGTGAGGGACTGGCACGACTGTTCAAGGGCCACAGCGACAAAGACGGCAACAGCCCCCCGCTGACCAAGGCGCACCTGATCGTGCCCGAAGTGGCCACCCTGGTGGCATTGGCGGATCGCCAGGGAGCCACCTTGGAATCAGAGCTTCTCAAGGGCTTCTCCGGGGAGCCGCTGGGGTTCACGAACGCCCACAAAGACACCACGACCGCGATCGAGGCCCACTCATACCGGCTATGCCTCGGAGTCGGCGTGCAGCCAGAGAACGCCGGATTCTTCTTGAGTCGGGAGAGAAACGGCCTGCCACAGCGGTTCCTGTGGCTTCCCACCAACGATCCAGATGCCCCCGAAGTCAAACCCCCGGCCGTAAAACCAATCGAGGTCACCATTCCCGACTTCGGCACGGACCGGTACATCGTGGACACCCCTGAACACATTCGTGCGGAGATCGACTCCCATCGCTACCACGTACTCAGGGGCACCGAAGGCATTGACCCCCTAGATGGGCACCTGATGCTGACCCAGCTGAAGGTGGCCTTCGCGCTGGCAGTCTTATCTGGCCGCAAGGACATTGACACCGACGACTGGAAAATCGCGCACGAACTGATTCAGGTCTCCAAAACCGTGCGCGCAGGCATCCGCGAAGCCGTCGAGGTCAAGTACCGCCGAGAGAACCGGGCCAAGGCTTTAGCGACCGCCGACCGTGAGGCCCTCATCTCCGAGAAGCTGGCTGAGGCCACACAGGGGCGCGTCGCTAAGGCGATCACCCGCAAGCTTGAGCGTGTCGGAAAATCGACCCGACACAATCTGCGGAAAGCCTGCGCCTCTGCCATCCGATCCGACTTCGACCCCGTCTTCGAGCTCTTAATCGAGAACGGTGTCGTAGTTAGCTGCGAAGGAGGTGCCAGTGATGCTTCCGAATACGAACTCGCCGACGGGGGGGGTGTAATTACACCCAAATTACACCCCCCTGGAAAGTGCCATCTACCTGCACAAACGGGGGGTGTAAGGAAAGGTGTAACTTACACCCCCTACACCTTCCATCGCCGCCATTTCCCCAGGAAAGTGGACACTCCGACGCCAGCGGCACGTCTGTGCCAAGTACGGCACCATCAACCGGCAGGCGCCGATCGAAGTTTGCTACGTCGCCCGACGATGAGGCGCTGATCCGAGAGCTTCTGATTCCGACCCGCCGCCTCAATGTGGCGCGCGTACGACGGACGCTGCGCTTGGAGCGGGCCCGTCGATCCGTCTGCGGAGCGTGCGCTTCGCCAGCGTGGTTTGTGCCGCAGGCCGATCGGTTTTTCCACGCTGACGGATCCGATAACGGTTCGTGCTGGGCCGCCTACAGCCGGGGTGAGATCCGATGAGCGCCCGCGCCGAAGGACTACGGCTGCTCGATGAGACCGGCGATGTTCTCGCCGTGGGCATGCACCACCGCAACAAGCGGCAATGGCGGGTGCACGCCGTGTTTGACGTGGCCAGCGAGTCAGGCGCCGAGGCGCTAGTGGCCCGTCTGGCCGAGGCCCTCAATAGTGCCGACGACCCGTGACCGTCAGATTCACTGCGGCACAAAGCTGTACCCAACCCCTAACCCGAGAGAAAGGTTTCGACCCATGAGCAACAACGCATCTAGCGGCCTGCAGGAAGGCGCAGAACTGTACAGGCGGTCCAGTGCCAGCGATGTCGAGTACGAGGACTCTTCATTGAATCAGCAGACGCCAGCGATCAGGGGCATGGCAGACGGCGCCGACTTGTACAGGCGCACGGATTCCAAGGCCACCGACTAACACCGAATCACCCCACTGAAATTGGAAGGAAATACCACTATGACCAATCCCTTCATCCCCGTCCGTCCCACACCCGGCGGCCTTACCGATCAGGCGCTCGCAACCATCCCGGACCGCACTGAACAAGTCGCACTCGTGGACACGCTCAAAACCTGGCAGGCCGACGCATTCCGAGTGACCGGGTCCGTCACGGACACCGGCCATTTCACAACGGCCATAGCCGCTGAGATCGCCGAGGCCGCCCGCACTGGGCAGTCCGCCCCCGACCTTGCGGGACGGGCTCGTGAACACCTTGCGGCCCGTGATGGCCATCGTCAGGTGGTCGCCGCCTACAACAGTGCGGTGGCTACTGCCGAATCGCAGCTGGCCACCGTGGAACGCGGCGGCGTCAACCACGCGTACCAATGGCTGCGCGAACAACTCGGCGAATTATTCACGGCGTGGGATGAATTGGATATCGACCCGAGCCTGACCGCCGAGCGAGCGTTACGGGACGGGCGCGGCGCCGCCTACACGTCGGCCGCCGATCTGGCCGACTCCTACCTGAGTCTGCGCAGCGCACACCGGCAGATAGTCTTTCTCGACCCCGCCAACGGCGGTCACGAGACGGCGGCACTGTCTCACATGGTCGCCGTGTGCGGACAGTTCAGGAACTTCATTGACGCCGAACCGTTCTGGGCGGGGCGCCGCCAAATGAGCGCCCGGCAAGCCACCGACGCCACCGAAACCGGTCGGGCACATCAGCAGTGGCTTGCCGCCGCACCGCAGCCCGTCGGCAGACGACTCGGCGGGAGCCCCACAGCGCCCAAGCCAGACGGCATCACGCCGATAGCCTGGCTCGCCCACGTAGCCGCCCACCGGCCCTGGCTTCCCGACGCGGCCACCCTCATCGACGCCTACGACCTCGCTGTGTCCGCATGCAAACCCGGACGCCCGATAGTCGTTGACCACCAACGCTACTGGTGGATTCTGCCGTCGACCAGAAGCCTCAGCGACCAACAGATCAACGCCCGCGACGCGCTCATTGAGCTCGCCAACGGCACCGAACAGAGCGCCCCGACCGAGTAAGGCATCACCGCCCCTCCAATGACCCGCCCCGGCTCTGTGCGACCCCCTCCTTCCGCACAGGGCCGGGGCGCTTTGCGCTTCCACGACAACACCATCCAGGAGAACGCCATGACAGAACCCCGCGTCAACGACACACGAGCAAAGCGGCTGCGTTCCCGCGTACGCGCCGAACAACGCCCCTGCCACATATGCCTCAAGCCGATTGACTATGCGGCGCATCACCACAACCCCAGTAGCTTTCAGCTGGATCATTTGTGGCAGATCACGCACGGCGGCCCCGCCTACGAATACGACAACGCTGGAGCCTCACACCGGTTATGCAATCGGTGGCGCAGCGACAAAATTGACGCAACCACCATCGCCGTTGCCGCACGCTACGGCGTCGACCTAGACCCCGCCCAGCCCCGCAGAAGACGACAGGGCGAGCGCGCGTGCAGCACACCAGACGGCACGCCTTGCAACGAATGCAGAGGCGCCATCCACAATCCAGCACCCCGCGTCACCTTCGTCACCGGCCGAAACTGGTGGGCGAAGTAGGGGTGGCTACTTGACGCGCTTGTCCCATGCCTCAACCATCTGGACGACAGTGGTTGCAAGGTCAATAACAAGCCTGGCTTTCGGGTCATCGTCAGACTCGGCCGTGTACCCAGTCTTGATCAGCTTGGTCAAGTGCTCTATCAATCCCTTGGCCGCAGACAACTCGGCCGGAATCTCGATGGACTGCAACCGTTTCTCTGGATCTGGCCAAGTCTGGAATGACGGCATAGTAGAACTCCTTCCGTGGCAGGAACCGGCGCGGTTCCGCGTCAGGGTGGTTGCAGCGTAGGACAAGGGAGCGAGCGCCACACGCGAATGCGCAAGCTAGAAGCCCCTGGCCAGACCCCCACCCAGGCACATGCCCCTCCCCGCCGCCCTCAGTGCCCACTCATGGCATTGGGCAGGTCTACATACCGCGTTTTCCACCAAAGCGGCCATCACCGGTTAGGGGCCGTCGAGAAGGTTGGTTAGGGCGCCGATGAAGTCGTTGACGCCAACGAAAACCCCGGTCAAACAGCCTATTGGGGCTTGGGTTCGCAGGCGACGCCATCGCCGTCGCGATCGAGTTTCGCCCGATATCCGGGCTCGCCCTTCTTGATGTTGTACGCCCCGTCCTGGTGCGCCTCGGTGCAGTTCCCGTAGGGCGGATCCGCCTGCGCAACCGACGCCAAAGATATTGGCAGGACCGAAAATCCAGCTGCCATCAATGCCGGAATGACCTTGGTCTTCATGGCATGTTCCCCTCCGTCGGTCGAGCGCGATCAGGGAACTGTACGCGCGGCCACCTGCGCCTACAGGCCATTCGCGGAATCTGCCACGACTCCACCTAGGCTCGTCCATACGGGCGGTCAAGTATCGAGGGGGAGCAAGTGAAAACGCATGGGGCTGAGCGCGCGCAGGAACGTGCCGATTTGAGAGCGGCGTACGAAGCGGGTGCCAGCATCCGTGCTCTGGCGGCTGCCCATGGCCACTCCTATGGATACGTTCACGATGCGCTGACCGAGACAGGTACCCAGTTGCGTGGACGGGGAGGGCCCAACAACCTCAATCCGGTGCCGATCCCGCCCGAGAAGGTGTACCGGCGGCGGAGTTCACGGGCGGATCAAACCAGTAGCTAAGTCAGTTTCATGGTCAGATTCCCCCGTTGACACTGATGTCGCGCGGTCGCAATATTGCGAGGTCGATGTGGGTTACCGATCAGTTCGACGTGGACATGCGACCCAAGGGATTGATTCAGCAAACACCTCGATTCCCTCGGGGCCTAGACATAACCCGAGGCCTTCTGTCATGATCCTCGCAGCAGCTGTATGCGTGGGTCACGTGCAGCAAGTATTGGGAGGGGCACCTACAGGTGGTAATGAGCGATCGATGGCGCATGTCGTCAGGTTTGCGTAGAACATCAGCGGTAGTCGCCATCGTGGCGCTCGCTATCAGTGGGGCGAAGGTCGCCAGCGATTACACGATGCCTGGCAGTGGCTTTTCGACTGTTCAGACCGCCGCCGCAGACCCGACTGGGCCGCCTGGACCCACTGGCGGGCCGGGTATGGACGGTGGTCAGCAGTTCCAGCCGCCGCAGATGCCCAGCTCCATGCCCGATTATCAGGGTGGTAACAATCAGCCGCCGCTGAACCAGGACAACGGGGTCTCAATCTACAACAGCGGCAATCCTCAAGCGCCGCAACAGGTTCCAGGCCAGCAGGGCGGGCAACAACCCCAGCAGGCCCAACAGCCGCAACATGGCAATCAGATCCCCGATTACCAGACCGCGACCCCCTACACGCAGGGCCCCGGTCAAGCGAATCCGGATTATCAAGCGCCGCAACAGGGGAACCAGCCTCAGCAGGGCCAGCAACCGCAACAGCAGCAGCCGAGCCAGGCGCCCACGCAGACTCAGCAGCCGCAGAATAAGCAGGACGACAGCACCCAGCAGCTGGACCAGAAGAAGCAGCAGTGCCAGGCCGCTGCCGTCAAGTTGGCCGCTACTTCTGCGACTACTACCGTCCCATCCTTCGGTGGCGGCGGAGGCCGTAGCCCGATCTGGTGGTTTGAACCGGCGCTTGACCCCGCACCGGTACCCACGCCGCCCTGCCCTCAAGGATGTCCCGAAGTCACTCAGAAGCCGGGCGATAGTGACGCAGGCAAGCTTGAAGATGTTCTTAAGCGCTTAAAAGAAGCGGAGAACAAGATCAGCGACCTCGAGAAGAAAGCTGACACACCTAAACAGTGCAAGAAATCTGAAGTCTTCGTGGGTCTCACCAAGACGGTCTTCGGGTTCATTGGTGTAGGAATCGCATTCGCCTCAATTCCGGTCACGTTCGGAGCGGACTCAGTTCTAGCTATAGCTGGCATGGGCGGCGCCGGTACGCTCGCGTACGACGGGATGGATCAAATGACAAAGAGTGGTTGCTGAAATGTATGTAGGTATTGCAATCGCCTTGAGCGTGATACTGCTGGCAGTCATCGCTGTCGTATTGAGGCGTTCCGATAGCGAGGCTGTACGGCGATCCGCCGTAGCGGCAGTAGCTCTTGGTGTCGCCATAATCGGGGCGTCGAACATCATCGTCGGGCGTAGTTTCACGGCGTCCGTGATCATGATTGTGCTCGGTCTAGCGGCAGCCATCCCATCGGGAATAAGGGCGTTCAAGACCCAGCCTCTTCCGGAACGCTGGTATGTGCTCCCAGCGCTATTGGTGCTAGCCAGCATCGCGATAGCTGCTGCCCAGATCTTTTACGCCTCATGACCCGGAGGCATCTCGCGAAAAGCGCTGTACTGGCCGGTGCACTCGCACTGGTTACAGCATGTGCCCCCTCTAGCGATGATCGGGCTTCAGTTGAGCGTGGCTCGGGAACCGTGGCCCAGTTCGATCAAATCCCTGGACAATTCCCGCCGCAGGCCTCAGGTGTTCCGGGTGCTTCGACTGCCCCAGTAGGCGCTTGCGTCAGCTTTGAAGGTCCTAGCAGCAACGCCACTTTGAAGGTCGTTGATTGCGGATCGCCCACTAACGGCTTCAAAGTGATCCAGCGTGTTTCGACACCTGACCAGTGCCCGGCGGATGTTGCGCAGAAGTTCTACATGAATCCTGACGAGGGCCAGTTCACTGCTTGTCTGGATTTCGCGTGGAGCGCTAACGATTGCCTGAGCATCGGGAAGGTGACGGCGGTCCGCGCAGCCTGCAATGACACGTCGAAGGCGAACCGCGAAAAACCGCTGAAGGTCATCTTGAACACCACCACGAACGCGGGGTGCGGTCCTACGGGTGGTTTCCCGCATGCGGCGCGTAAGTTCACGATCTGCACGGAGACGCAGAAGTAGACTTCTAGCCTTGTGGTTGGACGACGTGGAATGCGGCGATGGTCAGACGATGACCTCGCGGTGTTACGTGATCGGTCACTGACCTCGCGCCAGGTCGCGGACCGGCTTGATCGGTCGCTGTACGCAGTGGAGCAGGCCCGTATCGCCTATGCCGAGAATGTGCCCAATCCCGGAAAGCGTCGCGCCCGACAGAGTTGGTCTGAGGCCGAGCTGGCGGTGGCCTTAGACCGGTCCTTGACGATGTCGCAGGCCGCAAAGCAATTAGGCCGCACTGTCGGGGCCGTGCGTTCGGCACGGGCCCTGTATTCGCATGGCCGTCCGGGCGAATCGGATCGGCGACGGCGCTGGACACCAGCCGATATCGAGGTGCTGTTGGATGAATCGCTGTCCACGGCCGAGATCGCCCACCGCCTGAACCGCTCACTCGGAACGGTCTATTACGCGCGGCGCCGCTATGGCCGTCAGGTGCCTGCTGATGCGCATGGGACGTTGTTGGCGTGGCGGTTCCATGGCTGCGCGTGCGAGCCCTGTCAGGAATTCGGCCGGCAATTCAGGGAGCGCACCATCGACCGGCGAGAGGACGCTGCGCGGGCACGTGAATTCTCGCAGCGAATGCAGGATGTCACTCGCCCCACAGCGACCCGCCACGGCGCCCGCTGGACCGCCGAGGAAATCGACGTCGTCTGCGGCCCGCACATCCGCGTCCTGGATGTGGCAGTAGAGCTAGGGCGCACCGCCAAAGCTGTTCAGGCCGCACGGCACCGGTTCTTTCACTCCGACAGCAGTACACGGCAGCGCCTCCAGAGGTGACATCTGAGTTGTCACTTTCCTGATACAAACGTCCGCGAATCTCCCTGAACGCTGATAGACAGTAGCGAATACAAAATCTCGTAAATCTATGCGCCACAATACTTTTACAGATTCGAGTGAACTCACATGAACGAACGAATATGTCAGAAGGTTAGGGGTTCGAATCCCTTCGGGCGCACCAGGACTTCTTCACGAGTAAGTGAGAAGCAATGACACAGGTTCAACGGTATTTCCCGCACCCTCCCCACGATGTGTGGTCGGCTCTCGTCGATCCGGCATCGTGGTGGGGCAAGCCTGATAGCCCGCCCGCTGATGTCACCGTGGGCAGCGCTTTCACGATGACCACCGTTCCCGTGGTGGGCACGCGATTCAACGGCGTATTCGAGGTCGAGTTTCTCGACGCTGTGCCCTACGAGCATTTGACTCTGGGCCTGCTGGCTCACGCGTCCATGGGTCAGTCAGCCCGGTGGACGCGGCATGTGGCCTTCCGTGAGCATGAGGGAGGCACCCTGCTGACCGTGACGAACAGAGGCGTCAATCTCGAGGACCTCGATGAACGGATTCTGCTGCGGGTCGTCAAGGAGATTCAGGAGACCGAGTTGTACGGCATCGCCAAATTGCTGGATCAGCCGCGCGGCTGATCCGCCAGCCCGTCCCGCAGCCGTTGAAATCCCTGGGCGACAAGTTCTCCGGGGTTTCTGGGCAGCGTGGAATCGGATACCGCAAGCTGGATGACCGTTCCGAGAACCGCGTATGCGGCATTGCAGACCAGTCGCGGATACAGATCGACCTCAGGATTTAGCCCAGTGCGCCGACTGACTTCGGCGAGCACGACGGTGCCCACATCATCGGACCGGGCCGCGTCGTGTGCTGCCAAGCCCGGGTTCTGAGCCGACAACCGAGTGACGGCGACGGCGGTGCTGAAGGCCTCGGAGGTCGCCAGGTCCAGCATCACCGCTTCCAGAGAATCGAAGACGTGCTCATCGCTAGGGCGCTGACGCAGCAGCCCGACGGCGTTGTCTTCGATGCCTCGTAACGAAAACAAGACGGCGTCTTCCTTGCTGCTGAAGTAGTTGCGAAAGGTCCGCGACGAGACGCGCACCGCGTCCGCGATCTCGTCGACCGTGACCGCCGCCAGGTCGCCCCGGTCCAGCGCCAGTTCCAGGGCGGCGCGGCTCAACGCCAGTTTGGTCTCTGATTTCTTCTGCTCGCGCAGGCCGCTGGTCGGTGGCATGTGGCCATAGTAACAAACCTTCCATTTGGGGAAACTTTTCCAAAAACGGAAACGTTCTATGGGTACATCTGGCGTCACGGTGAGGCCGGGAGCATGAAGAAGAGGCAACTGACATGCGCAAACTACTGGCCTCAGTGGGTATCGCCGCCGTATTGGCGGCCGGGGGCGTCGCGCTGGCTGGTCCGGCCGCGGCGGCTCCGTGTGGAAACGTTGTGGTGTGGGGCAACGGCGGCGGCGTCTGTGAGTCTGACTTCGCCCCCGATGGCAGCTTCACGCGCTGCGACACCGTATACGTGCTGGGTATCGGCGGGACGAATTGCTACCGGGTGTACCCCTGAGCTCTATCGGGTGACCCTCGCGGTCGCACCTGGGACGTCGCGTACCAGAAGCTTCCCGACGCGGTGTCCAGTCCGCTACCGTCCCCCACATGGTTGAGGATTTGGCAGCTGACTACGTCATCGTGGGCGCGGGATCGGCGGGGGCACCGCTGGCCACCCGGCTCTCCGAACGCACCAACGACCACGTGCTGGTGCTAGAAGCGGGCCCCAAGGACAAGGACATGGGGATCCATATTCCCGCCGCGTTCTCGAAGCTATTCCGCAGCGATGTGGACTGGGACTACCTCACCGAGCCACAGCCCCAGCTGAACAACCGTCAGATCTATTGGCCGCGAGGGAAAACGCTGGGCGGCTCCTCCTCGATGAACGCGATGATGTGGGTCCGTGGATTCGCGGCCGACTACGACGACTGGGCAGCGGTTGCCGGCGATCAATGGTCCTTCGCGAATGTCGCGCCCTACTTCAAGCGCATCGAGACGGTGGAGGGTGCGACCGAGAGTGACGAGGGCACCGAGGGTGCGCTGAAGATCTCCAAACAGCGCAGCCCCCGCTCCAGCACCGCGGCGTGGCTGGAGGCCGTCAAAGAGGCCGGATTTGATGTCGAGCGGGCCAATACTCCTGAACCCAAGGGGTTCTCGGAAACCATGGTGTGTCAGAGCGGCGGCCGCCGTTGGAGTACGGCGGACGGTTACCTCAAACCCGGCTTGCGGCGGCGCAACCTGAACGTCGTCACCGAGGCCCAGGTACGCCGGGTGCTGTTCGACGGCACCAGGGCCATCGGCGTCGAGTACGTGCGTGACGGCATCACGCATACCGTGCGAGCCCGGCGCGAGGTGATTCTGAGCGGCGGTGCCATCAATTCCCCTCAGCTGCTGATGCTTTCGGGGATCGGTGATGCCAAGCGCCTTGCCGATCTCGGTATCGGCGTGGTTGCCAACGCCCCGCAGGTCGGCCAGAATCTGCTTGACCATCTGTGCTGCCCGGTGGGCTATGCGGTCGAGGCGGACTCGCTCTACAGTGCGGAGAAGCCGCTGCAGCTCGCCAACTATTTCCTGCGCCATCGAGGCATGCTCACCTCGAATGTCGGTGAAGCGTACGGATTCCTGCGCAGCCGGGCCGATCTTGCACTACCCGACGTGGAGTTGATCTTCGCGCCCGCGCCGTTCTTCGACGAGGGTCTGGGCGAGGCTACCGAGCACGCCATCGTGATGGGGCCGATCCTGCTCAAACCGGAGAGTAGCGGCGAGATCACCCTCACCTCACCGGACCCGTTGGCCAAGCCGCGCATCGATCCGCGCTACCTGAGCGATGCCGCCGGGCAGGACCGCGCCGCCATGATGTTCGGACTGCACACCACCGCCCGCATTGCCGAGACGCCGTCGATGCGGGCGATACTCGGCAAGATTCTCCGACCGAGGAACCCCAGCGACAATCTGGAGGAGACACTCGTCGCCGCGCTGGAGAACAACTCACACACCCTCTATCACCCCGTCGCTACGTGCCGGATGGGGACAGACGAGGCCAGCGTGGTTGCTCCGGATCTCACCGTGCGCGGTGTGCAGGGACTGCGGGTGGTCGACGCGTCGGTGATACCGAGCCTCATTCGCGGGCACACGCATGCTCCGTCGGTGTTGCTCGGCGAGAAGGCTGCCGATTTGGTTCTTTCTGCACAAGCATGAAACCGATCCGCCTCTCCGAACGTCTGACTGGATAGAGTCACCGATGAGGAGTTAGCGGAGGGGAATCATGAGCGACGAGTTCGGGGTCCGGACCGAGGAGCTCGCGGCCATTTCCAAGACGTGGTTGAGCGAGACACTGCACATCAACGACATGCCGTGGACCTCATTTCAGGACGCCTCGGGTTCCGGAAGCGAAGTACTGGCCGCCATCCGTGATACCGCATCACCCGGTATCAAGGCGATGTCCTCGATCGCCCGCCGGTTCTCGGATATGGCAGGGCTCGTCGATACCTTCGCCACCAACGCGACGGCGCAGGATGAGAAGACTGCTACGTCGCTCGACGCGCTCAGGCCACGCTGATGCGTCCGGCGATCAGTGCGCTCAGGGGCTGGAATCTCGATGCGCTCAGTAAGGCCGCCGACATCGCCCGCGATAACGCCCGGACGTTGGATGCGTCGTTGGACTCGTGTGACCGCGTCTTCCATGATGCCTCGGGCTGGTTTGGCAAGACGCATGATGCGGCGCGAGTCAAGGTGGACCAGGAGCTGGACCACGGTCGTGAGGTTCGCAATGTCCTGAACCGGTTATCCGATGACGCCGAGGACGCGGGGCGAACGCTCAAGCACGCCAAGGAGTACACGCTTCAGGACGTGGACGCCGCTGTCTCCGAAGGATTCACGGTTACCGACGCCGGAGAGGTCAGCCACCCGGACTCTGCGAAGACGCAGGCCGCCGCCGATCACCAGCGCAGGATTCAGTCGGGTCTCGACGAGGTGGCGCGACTGGACGAGATGTACGGCAGGAAGCTGCGGGAGGCCGTCAACGACCTGGAGGCCATGCGCGACGGGCAGCAGGATGTCACGTTGCCGACGGGAGAGAAGATCGATCCCGACGCACTCGTCGACCGGGTCCGGGGCATGTCCGAGGAGGAGCGCCGCGCGTTCCTGGAGGGGCTGCCCCCCGAGACGGTGCATCAGATGGTCATCGCCGACCCCGAATTCATGGGGAACACCAATGGGGTGCCCTTCGATGTTCGCGCGGACGCCAACGAGATCAACATCAGGAACGCGCTCACCGACGAGCTGCAGAACCCGTCACCCAATCAGGCGCGGGTCGATCAGCTCAAGGCGATGCTCGAACCGATGGATGACCCGTTCGCGACTATTCCTGCCGGAGGTTCTCCCGCCGACTTCAAGGTCGATCGCAAGTTCGTCATGTTCTCCACGGAGGGCAACGGCCGGATGATCGAACAGATCGGCGACCTGAAACCCGGGGCGCCGGGTGTCGGCGTCTATGTCCCTGGCACCAACACCAACCTCAACGGCAGTAGGAACAACCACGACTCGGCCGTCAATCTGGCCAAACAGAGCGGGTCGCCGGTCTTCCTCTATATGGAGAACGATTTTCCGCAGGGGCTGGACAAGGCGACCGACCCGTCGTACGGCTTGGCCATGGCACCGCAGCTCGTCTCGTTCGGCAAGGAGCTCGACGCGGAGGTCGCGCGTCACGCGCCCGGCACGCCCACTACCTACATTGGGCATTCGTATGGCGGATCCATCGTCGGTACCGCCGAACAGATGGGGCTGCGCGCCGACCGCGTGCTGTACGCGTCTTCTGCCGGTACCGGCATCCTCAGCACCGAGTGGCACGACCCCAATCCGAATGTCCAGCGGTTCTCCATGACCGCTCCCGGCGACCTCATCGGTGCCGCGCAGCTCGCTCCGCGGGACAGCGATATCCCCGCGAGATTCTCCCCGTTCCCGGGAGTCAATCTGGACCTTCCGCCGGTCATTCCGCGGGCTCCGGACGGCGATATCGGTAATCCGCATGCCGGTAATCCGCTTGGCGGAGATCCGGATTCGATTCCCGGGGTTACCCGTCTGGATACCGGCTACTACAGCGATGACAACAAGAATCACCCCGGTGAGGTGGTGTTCGGCCCCAACGGGCACGGCAGCTACTGGGACGATCCGAAGTCCGATGCGTTCCAGAACATGGCGAATGTGATCAAGGGCGGCGAGGTGACCACCTATGTCGAACGAGGCATCGAGTCGAACAATGTCGATATCAACCTCGGAGACGACAGCAGCTTGAAGGAATCGGTGAAGGACATCGCCAAGGCGTACGGAGATCAGTGGTTGTCGGGGGCCAAGATCGGCCCGTTCACGCTGCCGACCAATCCCAAATGGGAAGACCCCTACGGCAATCCGCATGTCACAGACAATCCCGGTCTTGGCCGGAAGGTGCAAGTTCGATGAGGCGCGCGTGGACGGGCGCGGTGGCGGGACTGACGATGCTGGTTGCGGTTTCGTGTAATCCCGGCGCGGACGGCGAGCAAGGAGGCAGTAAGAGCATGGAACCTACGTCGGTGAAGATGTCCGATGCGCTGCGGGTCACGGTCGAGAATTTGTCGTTCGTCACGGCGGAGAAGGTGCAGCCGGGTGTCAACGACATCGAGCGGATGGGCTGCCGCACAAGCTATAACTCGGCCCTGCCGGAGGGCCCGCCGTGGTGGTTGCGTCTGCAACGCGATTTCGCCGACCCCACTCCGGAGCTGATCTCGGGCGTGCTGGATCGCCTGGAATCGCTGTCCAGTAAGGGGTTTCACCGTCAAGAAAGCAAGCGGCCCGAGCCCGAGCCGCAGAACAGCCGGACCTATCGCGATGATGCCGGCTACATCGTGAGTGCCCGTGAGGACGTGCGTGGCAACGGGGTCCACGTGTACGTGGTCACCGCGTCGTCCCCGTGTGCCAACGAGGACTAGCGGTAAGTCACCAGATCCCGGTTGCCGCCATCGCCGAGCAGATGGGTGTGGTCGTTGAAGGTGAGCAGGCTCAGGCCGCGCTTGCCGTTGACCAATGAGGTGATTGACGAGTTGATGACAACGCGTTGTGCGGTAAGCCAATTCGATACGCGCCCGCCGCTATCTGTGGCCCAGAGGTCCGCGACGATCATTCCGATGACTCCGGCGGAGGTGGCCACCACGGTGTCACCGTCGCGCTTGGCAGCATCGGTCATGGCGGCCAGCACGCGCTGCTGAAAGCGCGTATAGCTCTCTGCGTATCCACCGGATGAATCGGTGCTTGCCCATTTCGCCAGGCCGTCTTCCAGAATTGCCTGGGTGTCCCCCTTGGCGAGGCTCTTGACGGTGTTGACGGACGCCAGGCGACGCATCCGCGAGTTGCCGACAATCTCCTTGTAGTCGTACTCATCCCAGCGGTCGTCCTGCTGCGGCTCGGATCCCAGTGCGATCGCGATGGCCTCGCCGGTCTGCCGTTGCCGCTTCATCCCGCCGTGCAGGAGCCGGGTGCCGCGCAGGCCCCGGCGGGCGAGCTCGGCCGCCACGGTATCGGCCTGTCGCTGTCCGGCGCTGGTCAACGGGCTATCGGGGCTGCTGGAGTAGTTGGCAGCCTGACCATGCCGGATCAGGTAGATGACGCCCATACCAGGAATCGTATCGACTAGCCGCCGTCGAGGAGTCGCCGCTTCTCCGCCTCGAACTCCGCTTCCGTCAGCGCGCCGGAATCACGCAGGGCAGCAAGAGATTTGAGTTGTTCAATGCGAATGCCGTCGCCAGTGGGTTCATAGGACGAGGCCGGTTGCACGGTTACCGGGGGCGTTCGACGGACAGCCCGTGATCTCGTCAGCAGATAGGCGATCCAGCCCAGCGCCGCGGCGCCGAGTAGTCCGGCGAAGCCCCAGGTGAGAGGCCAATATGGGCTTCCGTGTCCGAACGCGAGGCGTGGATTGACGAATCCGTTGACCTCGCCGTCGACCTGCACCTCGTACGTACCGGCGGCGGGGATCTGCGCCACCCATACTCGACGGCGGGCGTCGCCGTTCACCGTTGTCGAGCTTCCGATGCTTTCGCGCACCTGTGGTTCTGCCACCCCATCCGGCGGAAAGATGGACAGACCGAGCTGGGGGATGAGCAATCCGTTGTCACCGGACACCCAGGAGTGGAAGCTGACGGTCACCTCGCCGGCAGGCAGTTCCAGCCGGGTGTTGCCCGGGATCTTCACCTCGCCATAGGCGTCGTACTCATCGAACACGAAGACGTTCAGGATGAGGGACACGATGATGCCGATAACCCCGCCGACGGTCATCGTCGTGAGAGTCAGTACCGAGGCTCGGCGCATGCTCATGTGCCGAAGTCTGTCACGTGCCGGGTCAACCGCCCTAGCATCGGACAGATGGACTTCGCCCCCTCTGCCCGCGCCGCTGAACTGACCGCCGCCGTCCGGGAGTTCATCGACGCGGAGATCATGCCGGTGGAACGCGCGGTGCTGGCCCATCATGACCAGCTGCTGGGTGCGCGCGCAGGTACGACTGCAGAGCTCTGGGCCGTTCCTCCGGAGTTGGACGCGTTGAAGGCGAAGGCGCGCGCTGCGGGGTTGTGGAACCTCTTCCTGCCAGATCCGGAGTTGGGCGGCGGGCTGTCCAACTCCGAGTACGCGCCGTTGGCCGAGCAGATGGGCCGATCACTCTTCGCGCCCACCGTGTTCAACTGCAACGCACCGGATTCCGGGAACATGGAGGTGCTGCACCGGTACGGCAGCCAGGAACAGAAGGAAGTGTGGCTCGAGCCGCTGCTGGAGGGTGATATCCGGTCGGCCTTCTGTATGACGGAGCCCGATGTCGCGTCCTCCGATGCGACGAACATGGCCGCCACAGCCGTCGTCGACGGTGACGAGGTGGTGATCAATGGCCGCAAGTGGTGGAGCACCGGCGTCGGACATCCCGATTGCAAGGTGATCATTTTCATGGGGTTGACCGACCCCGACGCGCATCGGTACGCGCGCCACTCGATGGTGCTGGTCCCGATGGACACCCCGGGCGTCACCATCGAACGGATGCTGCCGACGATGGGGTTCTATGACGAGCCTGGCGGACACGGCGTGGTGTCGTTCGAGAATGTGCGCCTGCCCGTGGACGCTTTTATCGCGGGACCGGGCAAGGGATTTGAGATCGCGCAGGGACGACTCGGGCCGGGCCGCGTGCACCACGCGATGCGCCTGATCGGCCTGGCCGAGGTGGCGCTGGAGCACGCGTGCCGGCGCGGACTGGACCGCACAGCCTTCGGAAAACCGTTGGTGAACCTGGGCGGGAACCGCGAGCGCATCGCCGACGCCCGCATCGCGATCAACCAGACTCGCCTGCTGGTACTGCATGCCGCCTGGCTGCTGGACACCGTGGGCATCATGGGTGCGTTGTCGGCGGTCTCCGAGATCAAGGTTGCCGCACCGAACATGGCCCAGCAGATCATCGACATGGCGATCCAAATCCATGGTGGTGGTGGACTTTCCAACGATTTTCCGTTGGCGGCGGCCTGGGTGAACGCCCGCGCGCTGCGGCTAGCCGACGGACCCGACGAGGTGCATCGCGGAGTGGTGGCCCGGATCGAACTGGCGAAGCACGCTACCGACTGATGGTGAGCGCGTAACGCATACCGCGGTGCAGGCTCGCCCCCACCAGAAGTCCCAGTGCGATCGAGAAGATCGCCATGCAGGTGTCGAGCAGCGCGGTGAGGTTGGCATGTCCGGTGGCGGCCACCTCGCTGACATTCACGAAGCTCAACGCCCCTGGCACCAGACACCAGAAAGCGGCCAGCAGCAACACGATTGCCGAAGGCGCACCCTTGAACCGCGCGGCGAACAGGGCAAACGGGACGACGGCGACCGCCCCGATGAAGCCCGTCATTGCCGGTGCAAGGAACAAGCCGCCGAGACGCTGGCCCAGCATGGCGACGCCGATCGCCAGAATCAGCCAGATGAGCGATCCGCGTGGTGCGGACTTGTACAGGTAGAACCCCACCGCGATCACCGGCACCGCCAGCGCGATCGTCCAACTGCCCAGCGGCGGTCCCAGTGAAGAGGGCTCCGGTGGCCCAGCCACTTTCACACCGATCACCACGCCGAACGCCAACAGCATCAGCTGTGCGATGCCGTAGACGATGCGGGTGGACCCGGCCATCAGCTGGGTACTCGTGAGCTCCAGCGCCCCGATGGTGAGCGTCACCCCGGGGAGTACGGCGATCAGAGCCGGCGCCACCACGCGGGCAAGACCCTCGCTGGGAACATTCGCGACGATGAACGTGCTGATGACCGTCACCACGAATGCGGCCACGGCGGGCATCGTGGCCGCCAGGGTGGGCATGGGATTGGTCGCGAGCATCAGCACGCCGACGATCAGGCCCAATACCAGGTAGGCGGGCAGCGCCGAGGAGGTCGGCGCCAGGGCCAGTCCGAAGCCGAGGGTCAGGATCGTGTGCCCGATGACGGTGAGGATCGTCCCGAAACGTGGTTTCAAGCAGCGGATCTCGTAGATTCTTGCGATGGCCTCGGCCGGTGCGATTGCCCCGGCGGCGGCCATGTCGGCGATGATGTCGATATGACCGGCCTGGTCCAACTGCGCTGTGCTACGGGTGGATTCCTCCACCTCCAGCTGCCCGGTGACGCCGTCGATCTGGATGATCAGCACCGTGGGCAGCACGACGGCGCGCAGTTCCTTGTCGGTGTATTGCGGTGCGATGTCATGCAATTTGGCCAACACCAGGTTGGTGGGCTGACCGACCTCAAGCATCGCGATGCCGAGCATCCGCAGCATCGTGACAACCTCGGCGTCGTCGAAATGCTTCGCGTCAGCCAGTGGTACGGGCTTGTCCTTGAGAGCCTTCCGGACAAGCGCGGAGAACGTAGCCATCGGACATATTGTCCCGGTATGCGGTGTTCGGTGTCGACCGAATCGGTCTATTCGTCCAACTCGCGGAGGCGATCCTCGAATACGGTCCCGCATTCTTCGATCGCGGCGAGCATCCAGGGAAGGCCGTGATAGTCCGCGCGGGCGCGGTTCAGCCAGTCGTGCACGTCCTCGTCCTCGTGGTCGTTATAGGTGCTGGGGTAGCGACAGGCCAGGGAGCCGGGCGGTGTCCACGTCATCCCATGCTCCTCGAGAAACGAGTCGACGCTGGCAAGTTCGTGTATCTCCGTGCTGAGCTCGGGAATACGGCCTGCATAAATCTGCCCGGCCGCAGGGTCGGTGAAGACGCTTGCGAATTGTGCTTCAGTGGATTGTTCTGGTCCTGTGTGATGCGCTGAAATCGCATCCCACACGGGTTGGGCGATCAGTGCGTGCACGATGAAATCGCCGCCGAGCAAAGTGGAGGGTTTATGGCCGCCACCGTGAGGCCCAAAGGAGGTGTTCACTTCGGAACACGTTGTGGTGCGCTCGATGACGTCGATGACCGACTGAATGCTGTTTCGTGTCGGTGGCAGTCGGGACTCGGGACGTGTGGTGTCGTCCGCGGCGATGAAGGCCCCGTCGTCGTACCGGTCCATGAAGTAGTTGAGCACTAGCGCGCTATTGGCGTCCGGCTCTGCGCCGATTGCGCCCTGCATGTTGTAGTTGCCGTGCAGGGCCAGTGTGATCGGCGTGAACGACTCGCCTATTCGCCTCAGGATCACCAACGCGGCATCCTGATACAGCAGACTGACTCCGGAGACCTGACAGTTGCAGTCGTAGAGGCCCAACCGGATCCTAGGCCTTCAGGTTCTTCTTCGCCGCGCGCCGCAGCTGGACGATGCGCACCCCACCGACCAGGGCGGTGAGCGCCGCGCCGGTGATGGCCGCGAACAACACCGTGATGCCCAGAGGCATCTGGATCTCCCACGCGAGGAAGTGGGTGGTCGTATCCGTCAGGTTCTGCAGAATGAACACCAGCAGCAGAATTAGGATCAACAGGCCAAGGATGACGCCGGTCCAGGTCGCCGCCGCGCGGGTCCGCTTGACAGCATCTTCCTTCTTGGCGGGCTTCGTGGCGGGCAGCGGTGGCTGCTCCCCGACCGGGATGTCGATCGATGTGTCGGCAACCGGAGAGTCCGGAGTCGTACCGGGGTCACTGGTCATGTGTTCATCATTTGCTACATGGGCGCTGATTGCAAGCGTCCCGGGTCGGCTTTTCGCGGAAAAGGTCGCGTGAATACCGCGAAAAGCCGACGCTCGGCGCAGGTCAGGAGCGGATAGTGCCTTGGCCCGCGATCAACGGAAGGTCCAATGGTGTCAGGAAGCCGGGTTTAGCGTCGATAACCGCTGGTATCGCGTTGATGGCGCGCATCCCGGTAGCGAGGCAGCCGCCGATCGCGCCGTCACCGGTGCGTTCGTCACGGAATACGGTCTCCTGGGTGATGTTCGGGCTGCCCTTGATCTCGATGCGGTAGGCGTCATTGTCGACCGACTGCGCCCGCGGCCAATGCGGCGCGGTGTCGTTGGTAATCCGGTTGACGTGCTCGATGACGATCTTCGGCTTCCCGCCTACCCAGCCGCGGATTTCGAATCGCACAGCGGCGCAATGTCCTGCCTCGATGGTGCCGGTGTTGGGCTCGGCGCCGTAATCGATCGCGGTTGGGGTGGCCCATTTTTCATAGACGGTATCGATCTTGTCGAGTTTGACTCCGACGGCGTCGGCGATCATCGGAATGGTGTGGCCCCAGGCCAGGATCAACACCTCGGGAATCTCCAGCACGGCCGGCTGGTCCATGGGTGCGCCCAGTCCCATCGGCATGCTGAAATCACCGTTGTAGTACTGGTAGTCCAGAAGCTCTTGCACCAGTACTGAATCCACCCGTCCACCGACACCGAGCAGGGTCATCGGGAACAGGTCGTTCGCGAAGCCGGGGTCGATGCCGGTGGTAAAACAGGAGGTCTGACCGTCCTCGCAAGCCTGCTTGACATCGGTCAGCATCTCGGGCGGGCATACCTGCGGGTACACCCATGGCGTCATCGCGGTGGAGACGATGTTGTGCCCACTGCGAAGCGCCCGGGACATGTTGTCGATGTTCTCCAGTGCGTACTGCGCCGTCGGCCCGAAGTACGCGACGGTGCCCTCGGTGCCCAACGCGGCGTCGATATCGGTGGTGGCCGCCAGTCCGATCGGGTGGCTACCGGCCAGGGTGCCCACATCCACGCCATCCTTGGCGGGATCGTGCACCAGGACGGCTGCCAGCTCGAACACCGGATGGTCCAACAGCTCGCGGATCACCAGCTTGCCGACAACCCCTGTGCCCCAAACGATGACGGGATACTTATCACTCATGCGAAAAACTCTCCTGCGTTGACGAATAGGGTCTGTCCGGTCACCATGCGTGCCCGATCAGATGCGAAGAACACGACCGCGTCGGCGACGTCTTCATCGGCGGGCATCTCGCCCAGGGGGAACTTCGCCGACAGTTCCGCCAGCACCTCCGCTTCGGTGATGCCGCGCTGATGGGCGATCAGACCGATGTACAGCTGGATGGGCGGCCCGTACATCCATGTCGGGACGACCATGTTGAGTCGAATCTTGTGTGGCCCCAGCTCCTTCGCCAGCTGATACATGGCGTTCTGTAGGGCTCCCTTGGATGTCGCATATGCGGCCTGGGGCAGCTGTGGATGGAACGCCGATTGCGAACCGATGAAGACCACCGACCCGCCGTTCTTCTTGAGCTCCGGTACGGCCACCTGAACGAGTTGGAGCGTGCCAACGACGTTCGTGCTGAGCATCGCCTGCCATTGCGCCAGATCCGCGCCCTCGATGCCGCCGAACACGTCCTCCTTGGCCGCGACGTTCACCAACGCGTCTACCGCGCCGAACTTTTCAACGGCAGTATCGATGAGGCCTTGGCACGCTTGTGCGTCGGTGATGTCGGTGACGGCCCAGGCGGTGGTGGCCCCCGTGTCATCGAGTTCGGCCGCGAGGCTCGTGAGGTTTTCCCGGGTGCGCGCGCCGAGCACCACATTCGCGCCGTCCTGGTGCGCTTTGAGAGCGACCTCGCGTCCCAACCCGGTGCCCACTCCGGATATCACCACCGTTTTTCCGGAAAGAAGTCCTGTCATCGGCTGCCTTTCTGTCTGTGACCCACGCCTCAACGTTCTCAATACGTTACATGGTGTACCGTTATTTGCAATGAATACCGACGAGTTACCCGTAGGCAGGGGCCGGCGCCGCAGCTCCGATATCGACATCAAGGCGCTTGCTGCTGCGCGTGAGCTCCTGGTGGAACAGGGCTGGGACGCCACCACCATGGTTGCGATTGCCGAGCGCGCGGGCGTGGGCAAGCCCGCGCTGTACCGGCGGTGGCCCTCACGTGCGCACCTGGTGTTCGAGGCGGTTTTCGGTTGGACCGCTCCCACCCGAGAGATGACTGCTGCCGCGGGAGTCGGCGACTGGGTTAGGGAATCCTGCTCGTACACAGCGGAACTCTTCGAACGCCCGGATGTCATCGCGGCCGCCCCCGCGCTTCTCGGCCAGATGCGAACCGATCCCGAATTGGGGCAGGCGTTGTGGGCAAGCTTCGGCGAGACGGGTGCCGAACTCCTGTCGCAGGTGATGCGTGCACAGCGTCCGGAGATTGGGCAGCACGAGGCGCGCGACCGGGCCAACGCCACGATGTTGATGATCATCGGAGCGAATGTCCTCGCTCGCCAGCTGCTTCCCGATGAGCAGGCCGAGGCGGTTATCAAATATTTGCCAGAGCTCCTGGCAGGGTCTGGTGGAAGTCCCGAAACTACGGTCCCCACTGATTAGCCACCGGAATCTTCCTGACCGTAATGCCGGGCGAGGTGACGGTTGCCCGGTTACTGTCAAAGGATGCGCAGGGCCGCACGACTCCTCGCCGCCGTCATGGCCGCAGTTGTCTTCAGTGGCTGCGGCAGCGCCAATCCCCTGGGCGGAGGACCGCTTTCGGGTGACCTCAACACGCTGATCGTCGGCTCCGCTGACTTCCCCGAATCGAAGACCGCGGCCGAGCTGTATGCACAGATATTGCAGACCAACGGCTTTCACATCACCAAGCAGCTGGGCATCGGTAGCCGCGAGACGTACATCCCGGCGATCAAGGATCATTCGATCGACCTGATTGCCGATTACACCGGAAATCTGCTGCGCTACTTCGATCCGGAGGCCACCGCCACTAAACCCGACGATGTCGAGCTGGCGCTGCTACGCAAGCTCGACGGGGATCTGGACATTCTGGCTCCGTCGCCGGCTTCGGACGCGGACACCTTGTGCGTCACCCGAGCCACTGCCGACGCATGGAATCTGCGTTCCATCGCCGACCTTGCGGTGCACTCGGAGGAGGTTAAGGTCGGTGCGCCCTCGGAGTTCCTGCACCGCAGTGTCGGCCTGGCCGGCCTGAAGGCGAACTACGGCCTGGACATCCCGGAGTCGCGCTTCGTGGCCATCAGCGATGGCGGAGGACCGGCGACGGTCAGGGCGTTGGTGGACGGAACAATCACCGCAGCCAACATATTCAGCACCTCGCCTGCCATCGCCGAGCATGATCTGGTGGTGTTGGAGGACCCCAAGTTCACGTTTCCGGCAGGCAATTTGGTGCCGTTGGTCAACGCGCAGAAGAAATCTGAGAAGTTGAAGAAGGTGCTCGACGCTCTCTCCGCACGATTGACCACCGAGGACCTCACCAGGCTCAACGCCGCGGTGTCCGGCAACAACGGCGTCGACCCCAAGGAAGCTGCGCAGAAATGGTTGACGGACAAGGGTTTCGACAAGCCGATAGGGAACTGATCACGTGATCACCTTCGAGAACGTCACCAAGAAGTACCCCGATGGGACTACCGCGGTCGACGATCTCACCATGCACGTCGACAAGGGTTCATTCACCGTGTTCGTGGGGCCATCGGGATGCGGCAAGACCACCTCGATGCGGATGATCAACAGAATGACCGACCTTACTTCCGGTGTGCTGACCGTCGACGGGGCAGATGTCAGGACGGTGGATCCGGTCAAGCTGCGGTTGGGCATCGGGTATGTCATCCAGAACGCGGGCCTCATGCCACACCAGCGAGTGGTCGACAATGTTGCGACAGTGCCGGTGCTGCGCGGCGAATCCCGGCGCGCCGCACGCAAGGCGGCTCTTGAGGTTTTGGAACGGGTCGGGCTTGATCCGAAGCTGGCGGGCCGGTACCCGGCGCAGCTTTCGGGTGGCCAACAACAACGTGTCGGAGTGGCGCGTGCGCTTGCCGCCGACCCGCCGATCCTGCTGATGGACGAGCCTTTCAGTGCCGTCGACCCGAATGTGCGTGATGACCTGCAGGCCGAGATGCAGCGCCTACAGGCCGAGCTCAACAAGACCATCGTCTTTGTCACGCACGATATCGACGAGGCCGTCAAACTCGGGGACAAGGTGGCAGTTTTCGGGCCCGGCGGGGTGCTGCAGCAGTATGACGAGCCCCAGCGGGTGTTATCCAACCCGGCAAGCGATTTCGTTGCCGGGTTCATCGGGCGCGACCGGGGCTATCGGAGCCTGCAGTTCCGTGAGGCTGGGGAGCTGCCGCTCTACGACATCAGGCAGATCTCTGAATCGGAGGTCCCCGACCTCATCCTCGCCCCGCGCAGCTGGGTGCTTGTCTGCAATCCCGACGGCACACCATTCGGGTGGATGGACGATGCCGGGGCGGAGGTCTATCGGTCGGGAAAATCGTTATATGACAGCGTGATAGCGGGAGGATCGTTGTTCGGGCCGGACGGGACACTGCGGCAGGCTCTCGATGCCGCACTGTCCTCGCCGTCGGGGCTGGGCGTGGCCACCGATGAGGACGGCCGCGTGCGCGGCGGCGTCCGGGGGGATGACGTGCTCGTCGCGCTGGATCGGCAACGTCGTACCGGGCAGCGGTGAGATGCAGTATCTCTTCACCCATCTCGGCGACGCCTGGCAGCTCTCACTGATCCACATGCGGCTGTCGCTGGTCCCCATCCTCATCGGATTGGCCATCGCGATTCCTTGTGGCGCACTGATTCACCGGCACCGGACCGTGCGGCGCGTCACCACGGTGATTGCCAGCGTCGTGTTCACCATCCCGTCACTGGCGTTGTTTGTGGCGTTACCCCTCATCATTCCCACCCGGATACTCGATGAGGCCAATGTGACGGTGGCACTGACGCTGTACACCACCGCGCTGCTGATCCGCGCCGTGCCCGAGGCGCTCGACGCCATTGCCCCACAGGTGCGCGACGCGGCCACTGCGGTGGGGTATCGCCCCTTGGCCCGCCTGGTCCGCGTCGAGCTGCCGCTATCCATACCGGTGTTGGTGGCGGGCTTGAGAGTCGTTGCCGTCACCAATATCTCGATGGTCTCAGTCGGCTCGGTGATCGGCATCGGCGGCCTGGGCACTTGGTTCACCGAGGGGTACCAGGCCAACAAGAGCAGCCAGATCGTCGCCGGGATCATCGCGATCTTTCTGCTGGCCGTCGTCGTGGATTCGCTCCTGGTGACCCTGGGCCGTGCTGCGACGCCGTGGACTAGAGCGACGAAAGCCGTTGGTGCAGTGTGAACTTTCTCTCCGATGCGCTCGGCTACATATTCACCGCGTCCAATTGGACGGGTAACAGCGGGCTGGGCACGCGGATTGGTGAGCATCTGCAGTACACCGTGATTGCCCTGCTGGCCGCTGTGGTCATCGCGGTGCCGATAGGTCTGATCATCGGGCACACCGGTCGCGGCACGTTTCTGGTGGTCAGTGCGGTGAACGCGCTGCGCGCGCTGCCGACGCTGGGTGTGCTGCTGTTGGGTGTGCTGCTGTGGGGCCTGGGTCTGGTTCCGCCGACCGTTGCATTGCTGCTGCTGGGGGTGCCGCCACTGCTGGCGGGAACCTACTCCGGCATCGCGAACGTGGACCGCACAGTGGTGGAGGCAGCGCGCGCCATGGGGATGACAGAACGCCAGGTGCTGTTCGGTGTCGAGGTACCCAACGCGCTGCCGCTCATCCTGTCGGGTCTGCGGACAGCGACCCTGCAGATCGTCGCGACCGCGACCATCGCCGCCTATGCCAGCCTCGGCGGGCTTGGCCGGTACCTGATCGACGGCATCAAGGTCCGGCAGTTCCATCTGGCGCTGGTCGGAGCCCTCCTGGTGACCGCGCTGGCCCTGCTGCTGGATGCGATCCTTGCCTTCGCGGTGTGGCTGTCGTCCCCGGGCACCGGACGGCTGCGACCGGCCCCGCGTGATCTCACTGACGAATCAAAGGCGGGGGATACCGGCGTAGAGGGGCGGGTCGAACCACGTCGGCACTCCGCGGCACAACCCTGATGGCCCGCTGACAGTCGATAGGTTCGCCACCGCGCTGGAGTTCCGCGACTTCTTCAAGGCCTGTTGTGGGCCGACGATCGCTGTCTACACGGCAATCGCCGATGACGCGGGCAAGACCGCCGAACTCGATGACGCGCTTGTCGAGCTGGCACGACGACATGATCGCGGCGACGGACGACTGGTGATGGACTGGGAGTACTTGCTCTACGTCGCGCGCAAGCGGGGGTGATCGGAGGCGGAAAGGGCTCACGAGGGCTCAATTTGCGCGGTCGCCTACGGTAGACGGGTGAGTAACCCCAGTCAGACCGACGCGGCGACCGGTCCTGCCGTGCTGACCTGGCGCGCCCATGACGCGTCGCGTATGGAATCCACCCGGGTCCAACTGTCGGGCCGGCGTATCCGTGCGCATGGCCGTTTTGTGGCCGGCGCGTCCGAGGCTCACCCCGCTTTCAGCGCCTCGTATGACTTGGTCACCGACGAGACCGGCTCCACGAACCGGCTGTCCCTGTCGACCACCGTTGCCGAAAGGGAGCGCCAGCTGTCGATCGCCCGGGACGAAGAGGGCATGTGGACCGTGCAGAACCACGAGGGCGCGACGCGCTCCGCCTTCGACGGAGCACTGGACGTCGACGTGGTGTTCAGCCCCTTCTTCAACGCACTTCCGATCCGTCGGACCGGCCTCTACCAGCAGGAAGGCAGCGCGGTGCTGCCCGTTGTCTACGTGACCCTTCCGGATTTGGTCGTCAGCCCCGCCACCATTAGCTACCGCAATGACGGCAAGGGCATCAAGGTGGTCTCGCCGGTCGCAGACACCACCGTCACCGTCGATGACGAGGGATTTCTGCTGGAATACCCCGGTCTGGCTCTCCGGATCTAGGGCACGGTCCGCAGCACGCCGCCCTGTCGCCCGGCCTCGGCCAGCTGCTCGCGCCATTGCGCGTCCTCCCGGGTTATGCCGGTGATGTCGAACCGTTTGTGTGCCTCGTACCGCTGCCGCGCGGCGTGGCCGGCCTCTACGAGCAGCTCTACCGAGCTCTCGGCGTTCAGGGTGTTCCACGTCGCCGCAAGCAGCGCCATGGCTTCTTCCAGGGCCGGCAGTACCCCGTGCGGATTGGATTCGCACATGGCGCGCACCAGCGACGGATCGGTGGCGGCGACTCGGGTGCCGTCCCGGAACGATCCGGCGGCCAGGGAGTACGCCAGCGGGATCCCGTCGGCGGTGACGGCCAGGGCCTCGGCGAGCAGGTGCGGCAGGTGCGAGATGGCGGCGGCGGCTGCGTCGTGCTCGTCCGAACGTGCCGGGACCACGACGGATCCGCAGTCCAGGGCCAGCCGTGTTACCTGTGCGAACACCTGCGGATCGACCTCGTCGTCGACGCTGACCACCCAGGTAGCGTCGCGGAAAAGCTTGGCGTTCCCGGCGCTCCACCCCGATTCCGTGGTCCCCGCCATGGGATGGCCGCCGACGAATCGTTGCACCAGTCCGTGCTCGTATACCTGTTGTAGGACAGCAGATTTCACGCTGGTGACGTCGGTGAGCGGGCATTCCGGGGCCAGCTCCGCGATGCGCGTGAGCAGCGCGGGCAGCGCGGGGACCGGTACCGCGAGCACGATGAGAGCCTGGGCGTTACGGGCGCGCCGCAACGCCAGATCCAGATCGGCGGTGGCATCGAAACCGGCCGCCCTCGCGGCGTCTGCGCCCTCGGCGGAACGGTTGTAGCCCCAGACGTGCCGCCCTGCGGCGGTGCCCGCACGGACCAGGGAGCCGCCGATGAGCCCGAGCCCAAGTACGCAGATCGGGGGGCGTTGGTGGTCATGTTCGGCGGCGTTCATCCCATCAGGTTTGCATACGTGACCAACTTGTTTGTGGTCACAACACGGGGTGGGGCACTACCGTATTGCCCATGGACGCACAACGTGCCAAGGCCGCAGGGCCCAGCGCCGAAAGCCTGGAGGGCTTCGGCGTGGCCGTCGTTCGTGAAGAGGGTCACTGGCGGGTGACGTCGTTGAA
Source organism: Mycobacterium sp. D16R12 (assembly GCF_002013465.1). Taxonomy (GTDB): domain Bacteria; phylum Actinomycetota; class Actinomycetes; order Mycobacteriales; family Mycobacteriaceae; genus Mycobacterium. Next base: position 170,979 of record NZ_MAFC01000013.1, read on the forward strand.
GGCCGGAGCGCTCACCGATTTGGCGGCAGCCGAAACCGAGCTGCGCGAATTGCGTAGCGCTGGCGCGGTGTTCGGCCTGCTGGATGTGGATGAGGAGTTCTTCATCATTATCCGCCCGGCACCCTCGGGAACGCATCTGCTGATTTCCGATGCCACGGCGGCCATCGACTACGACATTGCCGCCGAGGTACTCGACAGGCTGAATATTCCTGTCCCGGAGCTCGATTCCGATGAACTCGACGAGGTCGATCCGTGGGAGGAAGGCGATCTGGGCCTGCTCTCCGACATCGGGCTGCCCGAGCCTGTGCTCAGTGTGATCCTCAGTGAGACGGATCTCTATCCCGATGAGCAGCTCGGGATGATCGCGGCGCGCATGGGCTTCGCCGACGAGTTCGGTGCGGTGCTCGACAAGCTGGATCGGTGACGTTTCCGGACGACGAGGCGCTGATTCGCGCGGCGCTGGTGGCGGCCGGGGAGGCCGGTGCTGATGATGTGCCGATCGGTGCTGTGATTTACGCCGCAGACGGAACAGAGTTGGCCCGCGCCGCCAATGCCCGTGAACGCCTTGGTGATCCGACGGCACATGCCGAGGTCCTCGCGTTGCGAGAAGCCGCCGCGAAGCATGGCGATGGCTGGCGGCTGGAGGGCGCGACGCTGGCGGTGACCGTCGAGCCGTGCACCATGTGCGCCGGTGCATTGGTGCTTGCGCGGGTTGGCAGGGTGGTGTTCGGTGCCTGGGAGCCCAAGACCGGAGCCGTGGGATCGCTATGGGATGTGGTGCGGGACCGTCGGCAGGCCCACCGCCCGCAGGTGCGCGGCGGCGTGCTCGCCGACGAGTGCGCGGCCCTGCTCGAGAGCTTCTTCGCGGCGAAGAGGTAGGTAGCCCGCCCGGCGCTGATGAGTCGGGGTCGCACGCCGGACGGGCCGATTCGGGAGGTTTTAGCGGTGCCAGTCGTTGCCAGGGCCGCGATCAGGTCCACGGTCGGGTCCGCGATCAGGCCCACGGTCGGGACCGTGGTTGTCGCCCGGGCCGGGGCCGTTGTCGCGCCAGCGGCCGTCGTCACCGCGCCAGTCGCCAGGACGGTCACGGTCGAGGATGCCATCGGCGTGGCATTCGCCCCAGTTCATGTTGAAGCCCCAGATCGGGTTCCAGAACTCGCCGGGGCACCAGTGATACGTGGGCGCCGGAAGCTCTGGAGCCGGGGCGGCATTGGCGGTGGCGGCGAGGCCGAGCCCGCCTGCGGCTATGGCTGCGGAAGCGGCAAGTCCAACGAGAATTTTCATAAAGTAAGCAAAGCATTATTTGCTGGCAATCAACGTGCGCTATGCGTACAGTGAGCTGTAAATCTGCTGTCAGTCAAGATATTTCAGATGTATTGAACTGTTCGTTCATTGCACATTGGTAACAGATGGCAAACAACCCCACCCGCTGGAGTGCGTCCGGCGGGCGGGGTTGCTTCTCGGCGAGATGGGGCTACGGCCTCCAGTCGCGATCGTGGCCGCGTCCCCAGTCGCCGCGGTCATGGTCATGGTCGTGCCAGTCGCCGTGATCATCTCGATCACCGCGCCAGTCGCGGTCGTGCCAGTCTCCGTCGCGGTCGCGATGCCAGTCGTCGTGGCATTCGCCGAATTCCCAGTTGAATCCCCAGATGGGATTCCAGAACTCACCCGGGCACCAGTGGTAGTTGGGGGCGGGGAGCGCCGGTGCCGCGTTGGCCGTCGCTGCGAGGCCGAGCCCGCTCGCGGCGATGGCGGCGGATGCCGCGATTCCTACAAGAAATTTCATTGGTCAGGGCCTTCCAATCGTGATGGTGTCGATCTCCTCGTGCCGGTCTCGCTGATCGCCAGACGGCCTCCGCCCGCCCCGAGAGACGGATGCCGCGATGCCAACGAGAACCTGCACAAGCAAGATGGAAGGCCACATTCCTTGGAGCCACGCCGCTGATTTCGTACAGCACGCTGGGAGTTTCCTGCCAGCCATGCGACTTCACGCATATGGATGGTGCGTTGCTAACGCTGCCGGCTGATAGCGCGATATAGCGCTTTCGCCTGTGATGGCAGGAGTGCCGGTCGCCGGGAGGCGGGTCAACCGATTGGGGGATCGGACGCGCCTGCCTGTAGTCTCTTCGGCGGTGGCGTGTCCGAGCGGCCTAAGGAGCACGCCTCGAAAGCGTGTGACGGGTAACCCCCGTCCGAGGGTTCAAATCCCTCCGCCACCGCCATTACCCCCTGACTGCTAGCGCAGTTCGGGGGTATTTTCTTGCTCGCTGTGTGGTGCCGCTCGGGTGACATTCGGGCTTTTCGCCAGCCACTCTGCGAGCAGGTGCGCGGATCGCGCCGTGCTCTCGGCCACGATGCGCATCAGCACCTTCTCGGAGTGGTCGTTGATGTCGACTCCCTCGAGATATGTCGTGAGAGTGGTCGCTCCATCCTCGGCGGTGAGACGGTGGCTGATGGTCCAGCGGGCGGGATCGCCTTCTCGTACCGCGCCGACGAACGCCACCGACAGCAGTTCGCCCGGATCCGCGGCGACGACAGTGCAGTCGCCGGTGCCGAGCAGCCGTGTGCCCAGGATGGCCGGGTGGGTGATGCGGTACTCACAACCGACCTCGGGCCGAAACCCGGTGGTGTGTAGTGACCACAGATCGGGATCGACCATCACACCCCACACGTGCAGCGGTGTGTAGACGAAAGACCGCTCGAACAAGATCATTTCGGCGCCCTCACTCGGGCAGCCTAGACGGCGATGGTGAGCGACAGTTTTCAGTCTCGGCGCAACGTGAAGAAGTACGGCTGGTCCATGTCCCGCAGGTCCATGATGCCCAGCAGCGTGGCGTCGTCGACCTTGCGGAAGTGGTCGATGATCGCCTTGTGGTCGTAGACCATGGCCGCGCTGACGGCGCCGCGGAACTCGATGTTGCGCAGCCGCGCGCGGTGCTTGTTGGTCCTGATCAGCGGTTTGAGCGCGGACAACGCGGTCGGAGACGTCCGCTTGACCATCGGGGACTCGGTCAGGCCGCTGATCCGCCCCGCGAGCCCCATCGGCGCCAGCATCGGATCGACCGCGAAGATGTCGCCGCCACCATCGCTGAACAGCAGCGGGTGCACGTGGTTCAGGTCATCGAACTGCTTGCCGTACCAGCCGGACACCGTCAGGATGCCGCCCATCGAATGCCCGGTGGGCACCTCTCCACCGTGCCAGCGCTGGCCGATCAATTCCTCGGATCGCACGGGTGCCAGATTGTCGAAGAAAGACAGGGCTTCTTGGGTGGTGGTGCCATGCTCCAGCGCGAGAAGATCCGACGTCGTTGTCATGACCTTGAGCCTACGGCTCGGGGGTGCGACGCGCCCAGGGCAAAATAACCCCCGATGACTGATCAGTACTTCTCCGTCGATGCCACCCTGCCCGGAACCGCGGGCCGGGCCGGCGTGATCCACACCCCGCACGGCGACATCCAGACCCCTGCCTTCATTGCCGTCGGAACCAAGGCCACGGTGAAGGCGGTTCTGCCGGAAACCATGGCCGCCCTCGGAGCCCAGGCCGTGCTCGCCAACGCCTACCACCTGTACCTGCAGCCCGGGCCCGACATCGTGGACGAGGCCGGGGGGCTTGGGGCATTCATGAACTGGCAAGGCCCGACGTTCACCGACAGCGGTGGGTTTCAGGTGCTCTCGCTCGGCTCGGGAGCACGCAAGGTCATGGCGATGGACGTCGACCGGGCCCGCTCCGACGACGTCCTGGGTGCCCTGGGAACCGGCGCGAAGAAGGACAAGCTCGCACACGTCGACGACGACGGCGTCACCTTCACCTCGCACCTGGACGGGTCCGCCCACAGGTTCACCCCCGAGGTGTCCATGCGGATCCAGCATCAGTTGGGCGCCGACATCATCTTTGCCTTCGATGAGCTCACCACGCTGATCAATACCCGTGAATACCAAGAGGATTCGGTGCAGCGCACTCACGAGTGGGCGCAGCGGTGCCTGGATGAACACGAGAAGCTGACGCGTGAGCGCGCCGACAAGCCCTACCAGGCATTGTTCGGGGTGGTGCAGGGCGCACAGTACGAGGATCTCCGTCGCCAGGCCGCGCGCGGCCTGGAATCCCTTGCCAGCGAAGAAGGCCGGGGCTTCGATGGATACGGGATCGGTGGCGCGTTGGAGAAGCAGAACCTGGGCACCATCGTCGGCTGGGTGACATCCGAACTGCCCGAACACAAACCACGTCACCTCCTGGGAATCAGCGAGCCGGACGATCTCTTCGCCGCTGTCGCCGCGGGGGCGGACACCTTCGACTGTGTGTCCCCGTCACGCGTCGCGCGCAACGCCGCCGTGTACACCCGCGACGGCCGGGTGAACATCACCGGCGCCAGGTACCGCCGGGACTTCACCCCGATCGACGCCGAATGCGACTGCTACACCTGTACGCACTACACGCGGGCCTATATGCACCACCTGTTCAAGGCCAAGGAGATGCTGGCCTGCACCTTGGCCACCATCCACAACGAGCGATTCACCATCGGACTGGTAGATCGCATTCGCGCCAGCATCGTGGACGGCCGCTTCGACGAGCTGCGTGAAGAGACCTTGGGTCGCTACTACAGCTGAGCCACAAAGCTCAGGCACATCTCAGAATTCCGGCGCACACTGGACACATGCCTACTACGACTGACCCGGGCACCCTCTTGCTTCAGGTGCTCGACCCGGCCAATCGTGCGAATCCCTACCCGGTCTACGGCCAGCTGGTCGAGCAGACGCAGGCGGGTCCGGTGCACCCGCCGGGTATGGACGTGAGTGTGCTGGCCACCTTCGCGGACTGTAACGCCGTGCTGCGCCACCCGCAGGCATCTTCGGATCGCCGTAAGTCGAAGATCGTCCAGCGACAGCTTGCGCAGAATCCCAATCTGATCGCCAGGCCCTCGTTCTTGGGGCTGGACGCCCCCGATCACACCCGGTTGCGCAAGCTGGCGTCGAAGGCGTTCGCACCCAAGGTGATCAACGCGATGGCCGAAGATATCCAGGCCATCGTGGACCGGCTTCTGGAAGACATCGCCCAGCGTGGCACCGTCAACCTGATCACCGATTTCGCTTATCCGCTGCCCGTCGCGGTGATCTGCCGGATGCTGGGGGTGCCGATCGAAGACGAGCCTGAATTCGGCAGGGCTTCAGCGCTGCTCGCTCAGGGGTTGGACCCGGTTTTCGCGTTGACCGGTCAGGCGCCCGCCAACATGGACGAACGATTCCAGGCGGCCCATTGGATGTGGAACTACTTCATCGATCTCATCGCGGCCCGTCGGCGCAACCTCGGTGACGATCTGCTGTCCGGCCTGATCCAGGTGGAGGAGGCGGGCGATCAGCTCACCGAAGAGGAGATCATCTCCACGTGCACGCTGCTGCTCATCGCCGGACACGAGACCACCGTCAATCTGATCGCCAATGCGTCATTGGCTATGCTGCAAGCTCCGAGGCAGTGGAAACTGTTGGGGCAGAACGTTGATAGAGCGTCGGCGGTCATCGAGGAGACGCTGCGCTATGACCCGCCCGTGCATATGGTGGCCCGGGTTGCCGTCGGCGATATGACGATTCGTGACTTCACGTTGCCCAACGGCGAGTGGGTGTTGTTGATGCTGGCTGCCGCACAACGTGATCCGGAGATCGGTCCGGATCTGGATGTCTTCGATCCCGATCGCGCCGAGATCAAGCACCTTGCCTTCGGGCACGGACCGCACTTCTGTCTGGGTGCCCCGTTGGCCCGGTTGGAGGCCAAGCTGGCGTTGAGCTCGATCACGGCGCGGTTCCCCGGCGCACGACTGATCGGTGAGCCCAGCTACAAGCCCAATGTCACGCTGCGCGGACTCGCCGATCTTCCGGTAAGTGCCATCTAGCGCGCGACAGACCTGGCCAACCGTTCCTCCACCCTGTCCTGCGCCACCGACATCACCATGCAGACAATCCAGTAGTAGACGCCGGCAGTGACATAGAGCGTGAAGAACTGAAAGGTCGGCGCGGCGGCGACCTGCGCCGTGCGCATCACGTCGGTCACCAGAATCGCCGACGCCAGTGAGGTGTCCTTCACCAGAGAGATCAACGTGTTGGACAGCGGGGGTACCGCGACACGATTGGCCTGCGGAATGACGACGCGCCACAACGTGGTGCTGTAGCTCATGCCCAGGCTTGAGGCGGCCTCCCACTGCCCTCGGGGGATGCTCAGAATGGACGACCGGATGATTTCGGCGGCATAGCCGCCGACGTTGAGGCTGAAGGCGATGACCGCGGCGGGAAATGGGCTGATCTTCACTCCGAATTCGGGCAGCGCGAAGAAGATCAGAAACAGCTGAAGCAGCAGCGGTGTACCTCGGACGATCGAGATGTAGATCCGGGCAAGGCCGGAGAGCACGCGACGATCGGACATCCGGGCCAGCGCGACCCCGAGGGCGATGACCAGACCGAACACGAAGCTGATGGCGGTCAGCGGAAGGGTGACGGTGAGCATGGCGCGCGCCATCGGCCATAGGTTGTCCAGAACCAGCTGGGTATTGGACCGCCCGGGTCCAGAATTCCCCTGGCCCGCTTGAGGTTTCTGGGTGCCGCTGGCATCGGCCTTGAGGTACTTCTCGGAGATGCGTGTCAACGTGCCGTCGGCCGCCAACTGATCCAACGCCTTGTCCAGCTCGGGCAGCAGACCACTGTCCTTCCGCGCCGCGAATCCCTGCTCGCTGCGTGCACCGGTGGTGCCCGCGATTTTCACCGCGGGGTCTCCGGTGCTGGCCAAGTAGGCGTAGACGGCGATGCTGTCGTTGATGACCACATCGACCCTGCCCTGGCTCAACAATGTGATGGATTGCGTGAAGCCCTCGACTGTCTCCACGCGGGCTCCGGCGTCGCGGGCGATCTGCGACCAGTTGCTTGTCGCATTCTCGGCAGCCACCTTGCCGCGGACATCCGCCAGCGTGTGAATGGAGTTGTCGTCGGCCCGGGTGACGATCACGCCCTCGCCCACCGTGTACGGCGTGGAAAGGTCGTACTTGGCCTTACGTTCCGCGGTGATCGTCACCTGATTGGCGACGACGTCGAACCGCTCGGAGTCCAATCCGGCGAAGATCGCGTCCCACGGGATCTCGACGAACTCCACCGGGCGCCCCAGTTTCTCGCCGACGGCGCGAGCCACATCCACGTCGTATCCGGTCAGCTCTCCGCTGTGCTCGTCATGGAAACTGAAGGGCGCATAGACACCCTCGGTGCCGACCCGCAGCGTTTCCTGTGCCGGACCCCCGCAACCGGCTACTGCCAGTAGTGCCAGAAGTGCGAGCGCGACGGCACGAAACACCGCGGGAGGCTAACACGATTCCGTGCCAACCAGGCTGCTTCGGATCAGTCCGGGTATATCCACGGGTCGCGTGGGATGCGGCCCGCGTCGAACTCGATCAGCAGGTCGGCGGCGTCGGTGGCCTGGTATCCGAGCGATTCGCATATCAAGCCGAATGCCCGCTGCGCACCCAGATCGGCGATGGTCACCGCGCCATCGCGTTTGGCCAGGCGTGCTCTCGCCGTATTGAGAACCAGCGGGACATGTGTGTAGCTGGGCGCCGGGTAACCGAGCAGCGCGCCCAGGTAGGCCTGTCTGGGCGCGGAGGCCAGCAGATCGTCACCGCGTACCACCTGATCGATGCCCTGTGCGTGGTCGTCGATCACCACCGCGACGTTGTAGGCGGTCACGCCGTCACCGCGGCGCACCACGAAATCGTCGACCAGGCCGGTGTATTCACCGTGCAGTGTGTCCCGCACGGTGACCGTGGAATTCTCCGTGCGCAGCCGCAGCGCGGGCGGGCGTTCGGAGCGGCCCACGCGGCGCTGTGCGCGTTCGGATTCGGACAAGTCCCGGCAGGTGCCCGGATATGCGCCGGGCGGGGAGTGCGGCGCCGTCGGCGCTTGGGCGATATCTTTTCTGCTGCAATAGCATTCGTATAGCAGGCCGCGAGAGTCCAGCGAGTCGAGCACCTCGCCGTAGGCGCTGGTCCGATTGGTCTGCCACACCACGGGTTCATCCCACTCCAGGCCGATTGCGGCGAGATCGGCCAGCTGGCGTTGCCCCACGGCGGTGCTGGTGCGGGTGTCCAGGTCTTCCACCCGCATGAGGAACCGGCGCCCGGTCGAGCGTGCCAGCAGCCACGCCAACAACGCGGTGCGCAGATTGCCTATATGCAGGTCACCCGAGGGGCTCGGTGCGAATCGACCGGCACCCGTCACACCAGGCCCGGAACGATCTCGTTGAGACTGAAAGCGATTGGTCGTTCCAGCTGGTCGTAGGTGCAGGAATGGGAATCGCGATCGGGGCGCCAGCGGTTGAATTGTGCGGTGTGCCGAAACCGCACACCCTCCATATGGTCGTAGCGGACCTCCACCACCCGCTCGGGACGCAGGGCCACAAATGACAGGTCCTTGCCGGCATTCCAGCGGGAGCCCGCGTTCTTCTGCGGTGTGCGTTCACCGGACTCGTGAGCGGCCCAGTTCCAGGGGTGATCATCGAGGGGGGTGACAAGCGGTTGCAGCTCCCGGAAGAGCCGCTTGCGTTCGGCCATCGGGAACGCACCGATCACGCCGACCGACGCCAACGCACCGTCGTCCTGATACAGACCGAGCAGCAGTGAGCCGATGGCATCATCGCCCGACTTGTGCACCCGATACCCGGCCACCACGCAATCGGCGGTCCGCTCGGGTTTGATCTTGAACATCACCCGCTTGTTGGGCTGGTAGGCGATGGCCAACGGTTTCGCGATGAGACCGTCGGTACCGGCGCCCTCGAACTCCTCGAACCAGCGCTGCGCGAGGGTCTGGTCGGTGGTGGCGGGGGTGAGATGAATGGAGGTACCCGTCTTAGCGAGTGCTTCCGTCAATGCGGAACGGCGCTCGCTGAAGGGTCGCCCGGTGTAGTCCTCGTCACCCAGCGCCAGCAGATCGAATGCGATGAATGAGGCGGGCGTCTGCTCGGCCAGCAGCCGCACGCGTGAGTCCGCCGGGTGAATCCGTTGTTGCAGCGCCTCGAAGTCCAGTCCGGACTCGGTGGCGATCACGATCTCGCCGTCGATCACGCAGCGCTCGGGCAACTCGGCCAGAACGGCAGTAACCAGCTCAGGGAAGTATCGGGTCAGTGGTTTTTCGTTGCGGCTGCCCAGCTCGACGTCATCGCCGTCACGAAAGACGATCGACCTGAACCCGTCCCATTTGGGTTCATACGACGCATCGCCCGGGATTTTTGCGACAGGTTTTGCAAGCATTGGCGCGATTGGAGGCATGACGGGCAGGTCCATTCCCATATGATGACGGTAATGCCCACGCCCGCCGAGGAACTGGATGTCGACGGCATCGCCGTCCGGCTGAGCAACCCTGACAAGGTGTACTTCCCCCAGTTGGGCGCCGATGGCGGCACCAAGCGCCACCTCGCCGAGTATTACCGGAGCGTGGCACTCGGCCCGATGATGAACGCGGTGCGCGACCGCCCCACCCACCTGCAGCGTTTCCCCGACGGCATCGACGGCGAGGAGATCTACCAGAAGCGACTGCCCAAGCATTATCCCGATTACCTGGACAGCTGCGAGGTGACTTTCCCCTCGGGCCGCACCGCAGAGGTGCTGCGGGTAACCAAGCCCGCCGCGATCGTGTGGGCAGCGCAGATGGGCACGGTGACGCTGCATCCGTGGCAGGTGCGATATCCCGATCTTGATCACCCAGACGAGCTGCGCATCGACCTGGACCCGCAGCCGGGGACCGGATTCGACGAGGCCAAGTCCGTGGCGCTCGACGTGCTGCGTCCGCTGCTCGATGAGCTGGGGTTCATTGCGTATCCGAAAACCTCCGGGGGCCGGGGCATTCACATCTATCTGCGCATCGAAACCCGCTGGGATTTCCTCGAGGTGCGTCGTGCCGGTATCGCGCTGGCTCGCGAGGTGGAACGTCGTGCACCCCAGCAGGTGACCACCTCGTGGTGGAAGGAAGAACGCGGCGAGCGCATCTTCATCGACTTCAATCAGAACGCGCGTGATCGCACCATGGCATCGGCGTACTCGGTGCGGCGCACCCCGATCGCCACCGTTTCCACCCCGTTGACGTGGGAAGAGCTCGTCGACGCCGAACCCGATGACTTCACCATCGCGACCGTGCCCGAGCTGCTCCGGAAACGCCCAGACCCCATGGCGGATATGGACGATGCAGCGCAATCGATCGAGCCGCTGCTTGAGATGGTAGAACGGGACGAGGCGAACGGACTGGGCGATATGCCCTATCCGCCGAACTACCCGAAGATGCCGGGAGAACCGAAACGCGTTCAGCCATCCAGGGATACCGATAGGAAGCACTAGTGACGGTCCGCAGTATGTCGTGGCGGGCGGCCGGCGCGTGGCTGGCGGCCGGGGTGGTGGCGGTGCTGGTGCAGCATTGGCTGATTCCGCTGAACGCCCCCAACAGCTTCGGATTGTTCAGCAACGGTGGCGATCTGATGACCTACCGATTCGGCGGTCTGCGGGTTCTGCACGGTGAGCCGTTGTATGCCACGGAAATTCCGGATGCGGGATGGTTCACCTATACGCCGTTCGCGGGGTTACTTTTCGCCCCACTGGGTTTGGTTCCACTAGGCGCGGCAAAGGTCATCTGGTTCCTGGTGAATCTGGGAGCGCTCTTCGCCATCATCTGGCGCTGCTGGCGGGTTCTTGGATTCTCGGCCGATGGTCGCCTCGCCGTTGCATGTGTGGGAATGAACTTGGTGGCCTGGGATATTCAGCCGATTCATGGAACGCTATGGCAGGGGCAGGTCAATCTGGTGTTGGCCGCCCTCATCATCTGGGACCTAACCCGGCCCGAGGGCGCGCGGTGGCGTGGCTGGTCGGTGGGTGTCGCTGCGGGAGTCAAACTCACGGCGATCATCTTCGTTCCGTACCTGCTGATTTCCCGTCAGTGGCGGGCCGCGGTGGTGGCGTTGGTGACGGCGGTGGGCACCGTGGCGCTGGGATGGATTGTGCTGCCGTCGGATTCATCCGACTACTGGCTGGGTGCCGTGCGCACCACCGGCCACATCGGCTCTCTGGACCATCCGGCCAACGCATCGATCGGCGGCGCGTTGTCGAATATCTATACGCCGCAACCCATGCCAACATGGCTGTGGGTCCTGCTCGCGGGCTCGGCCGCGCTGCTGGGGATGGCCGCCGCCCAGCAGGCGCACCGGAATGGTCGCGAGCTGCTGGCGGTGACCGTGGTGGGCATGGTCGGCTGTGTTGTCTCTCCGCTGGCGTGGGGGCATCACTGGGTGTGGACGGTGCCGCTGATGGTGTTGTTGGTCAACCAGATACTGATCACTCGTGGCGCTCAGCGCTGGCTGTGGACCGCGATGGCGGCCATCGCTGCGGTGACCGTGTCCATGTGGTGGTACCTGGTGCTGTACGTCCGCGCGATGCGGATAGACCCCGATTTCGGTTCCTACATCACCGCCTGGGACGCCGTGATCGCGCAGATGTCCCGCGCGGAAAGGGTGTTTGACTCCGCCATCTATCCGTTGCTGTTCTTTGTGGTGGCGATCTGGATACTCGCAACCACATCGTGGCGTGCCGGTACCGTGCAGGAATGAAGCGTTGGGCGGCGACCTGTGTCATTGCGCTGCTCGCGGTGGGTGGCTGCTCGTCATGGGACGCGCCCGATTCCACCCAGACTTCCTACACGCCGCAAAAGACCGGAGCATCGCCAATCCGCTACGACTCCGGGCCGTTGGAGCAGCGTTTCCCGAAGCTACCGAAACCGGTGACCGGTGAATGGGTGCAGGGCTTCTTCGGCGACGAGCCCCTGCCGGGTCCGAACACCACGTATTGGGTCGACGCGATCATCGAGATGCCGCCGCAGCAGCTGGCCTCGTACGTAGCGCCCTTCCGCTCCAGCATGGTGCTTGCCACCAGGCCGCGTCTGTGGAAGACGCTCGATACGGGTGTGTCGTCCTCCGCGCAGTTCGAACGCAGCGACGAACTCGACCGGATGCTGTCCACCAACAGCGCCAAGGGCGGGTGGGAGGTCAAGGCATTCGCACCCAAGGATGGTTCGGTGCTCGTCTTGTCCGCTCAGGGTAAGGACGTGACCTAGGACTTGCGGGTGCGACGGTTCCGCAGGCCCCGCGCCGGTTCGAGCGCTTCCTCGTCGTGGAGGTCCTTGGTGTCCTCGGCGGTTTCGTCGGCAGGTGGTTCCACGGCCTCAGACTCCTCGGACTCCTGGACAGGGGTCTGGTCCGCCGACGTGGTCTCGTCGGTGTCGGTGCTGGGTTCTGCGACCTCGATGGCCTTCTTCTTGGCCGGACGGGGCTTGCGTTCCTTTTCCGGCGCCTCGGCCACGAACGCCAGGTGATACGCCGCGAAGGCCAGTATTCCGATGGCCGCTGCCGCGCCGTACACCCCGAATTCCCAGATGCCGAACCGGTCCAGGTCCAGCCAGATCTCGGCGATCGCGGTTCCGATGATGAGGGCGCCGGCAAGGAAATGGCCGGTGAAGGCGGCCGCGCGCAGCGTGAGCGCCAGCTGTGGTGTCGCGAACTCGGGTCCGCGAGTCCGCCGCCAGGAGATCAGGGCCGGGACACCCGCGGCGGCCAGCAGCAGGCCGGCGAGGATCCGCAGCCCGGTACCGACGGCGTGGCCGGTGGCCCCGTTCAATTCGGGCCAGCGAGGCAGCACAAAGAAGAAAAAAAGCAGTCCCGCGATCAAGGAGAGAGCGGCATGGCTGCTGGTCAGAACGATGGTCGCCGTCCGGCGTCCGGCAGCCATTGCCCTCCTTGATGCGGTCCTGCAGTGGCGGACGTACTTAGGCCTTACTTGAACATCCGCGTTGTTCCTCTGGACAGCATAGACACCTCATCTGGGGACGAGCCAAGCCTGCTTGACCAGGCACGGGGCAGATCACCGCTGATGTTGTCCGCAGATAAGCCACGTCCGGTTGTGTCACGGGCGCTGACTGAGGCAGATCAGGCAGAGGTTGTTGAGATGTACGCGCGTGGAATGTCTCTGATCGAGATTGCCCGCGAGCGACGGATGAGCAAGGGATCAGTGGTGAAGCTGCTGGATCGGGCTGGGGTGAAGCGGCGGAAGGTGGGTCGACGGAAGTCGGAGCCATCCGACACATCGAAAGGAATCTCCGGGGCGTCGTGCTGGACTACCAGTGCAGAATAACTGCATGTCCGAGGTAAGCTCCATCCATACGCTTGATGCCAGGAATAATATTTCGTTGGAGCTTGCAAGGCAGTACTTTAAGCTCTCGCCAGATCGAGTGTTCTCCGAGATTCAGTTGGCGAGAAATCAGGTCGGAGAAATACTCGATAAAAAGAAGGTCAGCTATTCCGATCTTAAGACGGCCTTAGTTCCTAGCATAAATCGACGGGAAATCGCGCTGGTGTTCGATACCCTGTCCATCTCCGATGACTGGTATGGCCGCGATGTATTTGCGCGACTGATACCTTTGTTTCATAGGAATAGTAATCACAGCATTCTGATTGGCGACTATTCTGGCCGGAACAAGCACCAACCGCAACTCCTGGGTGCGCTGGAGGAAGCTCTTGTGGTGCGCCGTAAGGTCGAATGGAAGCACAGTAGCCAATTCTACATCATCTACATTAATAACGTGTCTGATGCGGCGGTAACTAATTTCGATGCGGGGCTTCGGGACTATTGTGGTTATATCGGATATGCAGACACCACTTTCGGATCGCGATTTAAGTTGTTTCTGTCGACAATTCTAGTAAATCATTTCATCAAGCATCGGAACATTATCATTCAAGGTAATGAAGACGATTTTGATTCGGATGAAGACTTCAACATGTTTGCGTACCCGTTCGAGGAGAATGGCTACATCTGCCGAAATGTCCCGTCAACTCTGTTCGATCTATTCTTGTCATATAAGATTGAACGCCCAGTAGTGGCGGGCTTTGAAACTGACACGGAGTTCTCACTCAATGCGGTGAGCCCCCAGCCGCTCTCTCTATCGGAATTCTCCGTAGTGATCGAAGAAGCGAAGCTTAGATACCTTCACGAGGCCAAGGCGGGATCGCTTGCCCGTGCGGAATTAAAAAGCATGGAGCGCCATGAAATTGAGTCGATCATACGAACAAGAATGGCGGACAATTATATTTATAATTTGTCGATCAAAGAAGAGGCGATAAAATTCAACATAATTATGGAACTGCCGAGTATTAACGATGTGCCGGTTCGTATTCTCGCCGCGCTGGAATATAAGCCGCAGGAAAAAGTTCTGCGACTTATCACGCTCTACTGACAAATCTGCGACAGTGCAGACGGAAGCGCGGTACATTCATGCTGTGGAAGCAGCTACTGTTGTCGCAATCGCGGGTCTAGTAACCACCGCTCTCAGCGGCGGATCGGGTGCGTGGGCTCAGGGATACTTCACAGGAAAGAACGCCAAAGCCGCACGTTTACATGACCGGAAGCTTCGTGTCTATGAAGACGCTATGATGCATCTGCAAAGGATTGATGATTGCATCAAAGAGTCGCTTGAAGATCCTCTGTTGCGCAGTGATCGTCGACGGGAAGAACCGGCCACTAAGCAAGAAACTGTGACAGCTCAACTTCGTCTTCTTAGCTCAGAATCAGTCTTCAAACGGTGGATTCGCTTGATGGACTCCTGGGCGACATTCTGCTGGAATGCGGATGAATCTGGCATTCACCCTAACGAGTTCGTGACAAACCGCGAGGACAAAGATGTGATCGCAGTACAATCTGCCATACGGGGCTTGGAAGCTGTGTTGCGTGCTGATCAGTAGTCAAGCCAACTTTTACAGGGCGACGACGATGCGGACAGTATTACGAAACTGCCGCCTATTCGATCAGCTTAAGAAACTGCTTGTGCAGAAGACCGTTTAGCGCCGCGCATCCTTCGTCGGCTTTAGCTTCTTGGACAAGTTGAGATAGATCCTCATCGTCGAGCGCGGTTATGTAGCCCCTGTCATCGTTGGCCGTGTCCCGCAAGGACAGCATTATTCGCTCCTTGTCGGTGCACTCGCGGTAGACGAGCAGGCCGTACTTGCCGCGCGAAGGCGAGAATCTTCCGGCAATCTGGTCGTATTCGGGGTTAGAAAGATCACGAGAGTAGTTCTTACATTCAACCATCACGTGCGGGGCCGGATAGTTAGCGGACAACCAGCAGAAGAATCCTTCACGTGCCATGTTGGTGTACTTGATGTCGATCCTCTTACGGCCCTCGTGCTGTCTACTCTGCCTGACAGGATTCACCAGCGCGGGGTAGAGGAGTGCCGTTAGGAGGGCTTCGACAGCGCGTTCATACCTGTCAGAGTCATTGATGCCTTGGGGTATCGACCGCACAGCTTGTAGGAGGTCATCGTAGTCGGGTAATGGAGTGCTTGTGGCTTTGGCTAGAGTTTCATGGCTTACCGCGTCTGGAGGGTTGTTGCGCTTGGCTTCCTTGTAACTTGCCAGTAGTTCAGGATTTCGACTCGAAGCGTCGAGGTTTATTCGCTTTTCAACACCAGGTCGTCCCCCGTTATCGTGTTTCTGCTTGTATTTTGCCTCTACCGAGCGTTTTGTTACCCGCTTTTCACCCGATTTGAGTGTCTGGACAAGCGGGCTGCCCTTTGCCAGTTCGTCACTTTGAAAATAGGCGAGGACGTGGTACCGGTAGTATTCAGACGGGCTATATCGAAGAAGTCGGCGAACGATACTCTTCGGAACCAGGAGGAGTGGCTCATGTTCTGCAATGGGAAGATCGAATACCTGATTGGATATCCAGCGTCGATCCGTAGCGTCCCAATACGGATTGATGGCAACGTTAGGAACCAGCGGTATTTTATAGAAATCAGCGGTCTGCTGGGTATAATCTATTAGCTGCTTGCGGATAATATTAGTGACGACATCGGATATCCTGTCTTCACGGACTCCTTCGATCAGAAGCGCGGTATCCTCAATGTCAGTAATTAAACCGCTTTCCACCGCTTGGCTAGTAGAGAGTTCATTGTAGAATTTGTCCGCCAGATACCGTCCGACACCGCTTCCCTCACTTGAATCGGAGTAGCCAAGTCTGGTTGAGTTGTCTTCCCCGAGTTGGCTTAAAAGTGCTCGTGCACCATCCTCGTCCTGTGCGACGATTTTATCTAATACCGCTTGGAAGTAGGTCTGAATAGTAAATGTGCACTCATCTGTCCATGGTGAGTCGATGGACGAGATCACCGAGGGGTCGATGAATAGCGCAACATCCCCCTTGGCTTTCACATCGACAAAATCTAATGTGCTTTGATCGCCTTGTATGCCATAATGCTCCGAAATCTTCACCCGTATCTCCTCCCTATTTGGCGCGAACAATAGCACCGGTAGTGCCGTTTTGGACGAGTTTTGATCGAGATGGGCGTGCCTTCGAAATCTATTGAATTTCCCTGGTACCGTTCGATCTTGGTACCGGCAAGTAGCCTCCATCAGAAGGATGTCTCCGACATGGCGAAGAAGGTCACGGTTACGCTCGTTGACGATGTCGATGGCGAAGCCCCAGCAGACGAATCCGTTGAGTTCAGCATTGATGGCGTCACTTACGAAATAGACCTTTCGTCAAAGAACGCCGAGAAGTTACGCAAGCAGCTCTCTACGTGGGTGGAGCATGCTCGCAAGGTGAGCGGGCGTCGTCATGGCCGTGGTGGCTTGGGTTCAGGTCGCAAGCGGCCAAGCATCGACCGTGCGCAGAGTGCCGCGATCCGCGAGTGGGCTGGCAAGAACGGTCACGCTGTGTCGTCGCGTGGCCGCATCCCTGCTGAGGTAATCGACGCTTTCAACGCTGCTAACTGACAGAACCGAGCTGGTTGGGTAATCCAAACCCCCGATAAGATCCGCACATGGTTACCGATTCAGTGCTGAAACATGTCTCGGTCGTGTACGAATCAAACTAGGCTGTTGCGAACCAACTCCCAGATTCAGGGGGCAACTGCATGGACGTGCGTCAGTTAATAGAGGCTTGGGGGCGCTACAAACTGACTGTACTGAAAGTGTGTCTGGCGATAGGTGCAATTATCCTGGTACTGGCACAGTTGTTACCTCAGGTAGGAAACTTCCTCCAAACGCAGCTATATCTAGCCGTTGGCGTTGGACTAAGATTATGAATTCAAAGACTTCCTGATCGATCACTAGCTATGGGTCTATTTGAGAGGCAGCATTTTAACCCCTATCGAACATCTGCGAAAGTAAAGTCATCAACGCTAGGCAATCTGTTCGCTGGGTGCTGCAGATTCTCGTTCGAGCAAGTCGAGAACAAATTCCTTTAGGTATGGAAGTCTTCGCACGATTTCAGTTGGTTCGGGTCGCTTTGCCTCGGTGGTATTGCCATGCACTATAGCGCTCCGTCCGGCGTAGTTTTCGTCAAAGAACCTCTTGGCGCTTTTTCCATCGTATTTCTTGGGGTCGAGTTTTGCGGCCAAGTCTTTGCCGAGCCGCACGATGGACTTCTTCTGCGCGTCTTCGAGCACCCCTGCGATTTGGTCGCGTATCTGAGCATCCCAGCGTTCGGATTTTTCTACCTCGTGCCGTAGTTCTTTCAGTGCTGCAACTAGCGCCTCATCATCCTTTTCAGGTTTTGTGTCGGTAATCAACGCTTCAACAGCGGTGACGAACAATATGTACCTGATCTCAGGTTTTGTCGCCGCCAACGCCATATGGAATGTTTCGTATGCCAGTTCAAGTTGCCGATTTAGTCCGTCCGGTATCAGGCTGCGTGCCGCGGATAATTCTTCAGACAGAAAGAGATCTAGCGGTCGGGTTTGCCGTACTACAGCTCGTGCACCGAACGCGATCCTGATTTCTTCAGGAGGTTGTAGATAAATACGTAATCCACGCGCCTCGTCTGAGCGTTCTCTATCATCTTCTTCGGGCTGCACTGGTGCTGCATCAAAGTCTGCGGGAATCTCGGCCTCTGCAAAGGCCACTAAAAGCTGTTGACGCCAAAGCTTGCCCGCTTTGAAAGCTGCATCCGAAGAGGAGAAACCTTCACCCCGAAGCATCAGCCAATCGGCCTCATTGAAGCCTGTTTGACTAAACTCGGGGAACAGTGTGACAGTTTCAGTGCCTGAATTATGAATTGCTTGGTTTGTTTCAGAAGAGTCCAAGGTTTTTGTTTTGTCGCCTAAGACAATCCTGTTTTCAAAGGCATAAAGCATAGAAGGATTCTACGTCTAGTCACGAGTCCATCTGTGAAAACCTTGCAGCCGATGTGTCTAGAGCACGATGTTTTGGGGTCCTACTTCCGCGATCTGTTCATTGACAAACTTGACTGCGATACCTAGCTCAACGTCCCACGTGCAGTTGTACATAAGCGCCACAATGCGATCAGTAGAACCACGCCGAGGGTAGGCAACTAAGAAGAAGTCAGGCCCTACCAGCTTGGCGAGTCCTTGCTTGTCAGCGATGATTGGCATGAGCTTGTCTGCATCGTCACCGAACTGTTCACGTAGCTCAGGCAACCGCTTCTGGTACTCGGCATACAACGCATCGTCGGCCTGCTCGCATAGTTCCGCCTTGCGCAGGCTGAATTGCTCAACCGCATCACGTTGGACGGGTGTTACCGGATCTTCCTCGTTCCACCCACCGAGAGCCATACGCACGGTCACCTCATGGCCGAGGAATAGGAACGTGTACGAACCTCCCCAGCCCATCGGCTCGCTGTAGGCAATCTCTCCCAGCACGGCGTCGGTCACGGGCGCCCGTCTCCTGTCGGTGGCATTGTTTTTCCGGCGTTGAGTTCGCCAATCCCGCCGACGTGACCCAGCCTGTTGTTCACTACAGATGGTACTAGCTGCATTGTCTTGAGGTCTGGCTCCTCGTGCCACGTGTACTTGTTATCGCTTCGCCAGTCGGCAATCTCTTGCGGCGAAACGCCCCAATCCTTTGCAAGTAGCTTGTCTGCGACTCTGAAATTCTGATCCCGACTGGTAGTCATCTCGGGAATCTCTACCTGCCCCTTGGCAACTGGTGAGAAATCAGGCTGGGCATTACTGTAGTGGATGCCATCGACGTTCGCGTCATGTAGGAACTTGTTGACCTCAGGATTCTTTGAAACCCATTCTGACTCACCACGTTCGCCTACCCAGTGCCCGTTGTTGATAGGCGTCTGGTCGATACGTTCCTTGCATTGCTATTTGATGGGTTGAAACGACAATGGTGCTATTGCGTGACTTTCGCCTCGATCGCGGCTCCGATTTTGTCGGTGTCCTCGACATCGTTCTTGGTGGAACACGTGAAATCGGAAATGACGAGATTACGAACGAGGCGCGCAGCGTGAGCGCAAATCTGTTCGGTTGAAGACTGCTTTGATGTCCATGTCAGCTTGGTAGCGGTGTCCTCACCGAAACTGAACCAGCCTTGGCTGCCTCCCTGCCAACGGCAGGCATGGAAGCCATCAGCTAGCCGCTGAAAAGCCCCTGCTGCCTTGGCTTCATCGGGGTAAAGCACCGCCGCGTAGAACATCTGACCGCCCACCGTCCCCTGAATTGACTGCGAGACCAGTCGGTAACGGGTGAAATCGCGGCCATAGACGAACTCGCTGACCAGGAAGGTATTCATTAGATTGCATGGCACCGTGGCGTCAGCTTTGGACTTGGCGGCATCAATCACTGGCTGCCCTTTGGTCTCTGAATAGTCTGAGATCGGCTGCCCGATCACTGATCCCAGCTCGTCAAACGTCAGAAACAGGCTGTTGAACCGTTCTTCCGGTACCAGCGTGCTTGTTGGCGCAGCAGGTGCCTCACCTCGGTTACACCCCACGAGCGCCATAGCAAGCAGGCCGACCAGCGCCACCAGTTTCCTCATAAGGCGAATGCTAGCGGCTGCGCCCGACATTTCCGGTGTTTGATCACGACCAACAGGTAGCGGGCTCTGGTTGTCGGTGGCCTCTGGCAACATGGTGGCACTCTTTCACCTAAGTAAGCAGCGAAGGACAACGATGCGAACCGATCTGAACAAGTTGGACGACACCCTGGGTGTCCGACGTGCGTTCGATTCGCGCGTGGTTCGAGAGCTGCAAGAGCAGCACAAAGAAGATAACGCGACTATGGAACGGTTGCGTGGCGCTATTCTAAGCCGCCTCTTCCCGATCGTCGGCATGCTCATTATGGGGGTGTCCGCGATTTTGCTAGTTGGCATGTTCTTCGACATCACACACCCCACGGCTCAATCGACATTCGAGCAGGCCGTTCAATCGTGGGGACACTTCAAGGGAGCTGTGCCGCCTGGACTGGCACTCACAGTCAATATCGCGCTCGTGGCACTAGTCGCGTCGATCAATATCGCAATCGCTGCTGCGGTGGCTCGTCTCAGCCGACGCGAGCAGATCATCAGCAGTTTATGGCGTCGCATGCTCGAATGGTGCTCGATCGTGATCGCCGCTGGAGCGGGCTTGTTCTGCATTCTCCAACTCGGCAGTCTTCACAAGCCGGACGAGTACGGAACAGCGGCGGGCGCGATCTTCGTTGGCGGGATCACCGCATTCCTTGCAATCACATTAGCGCAGTATCTGAATGCAACCGACTGGGCAAGAGACTTCACCGAGGCGTGCGAACAGCGCACGAACATCATCGACTGGCTCGAATATATACAGGATCGGGGCGTACTAGCGACGATTCCTGCCGCGAATCCTTTTCGGCTGAAATGGAAATGGGTACGCAAGGTGCCTCGGCTGCTCGCAATCGTGATTGTGATCGGGTATTTTGACGTTATCTACACGTACGGCGTTCTGGAAATCATGGTCTTAATCAAGAAGAAGACATTGATAACGCCGCCTATGGGTTGGACGCAGGTCTTGTTCATCGCCGCAATTTGGGCGTATTCATCAGCTATCGCCTACGTCATTGGTAGCTCCACATGGCGGCGATGGTCTAACAGAATCCAGAAACGGCGTCGCTTCCGCCTTACCATTTGGCCGATAATCTACCGAATCGGATACTCCTGTTTCGTGGCACTATTCATCTTGGTGCTGAGCGCTAGCCAAACTGATGAACCGTACAACTGGGGCAAGGTCCTTCCCGTATCAATCCTCATGGCAGGCCCACTCATCTTTGTGCCCGGTCTGAGCTGGTGGTTCATATGGCGCAGCAGAAAACACACAGATGCCCGCAAGCGACGCCTCACCCAATGGCTGACCGCTCCTATCTGGCAAAACGTGAGCAAGACATTAGAAGATGCCTACCGCGGACAAACCAAACGCCGGGACGAATCTTACGACTGCGACCACACCGAGCGGCGAACACCGCACCTCTCCACGCCTCGTAAAACAGAGTCGACTCTGTGGGTTCCTCCGAACGATGTACTGGAATCGGCAGAGTTGATCCTGCGTATATCACGAAAGTTGTGATATAGCGTGTTCGCGACAGGCCGCACGCATTAGCTCATCGCCAGCCAACGAACGACACAACTTGCCCTTTACCCCTTTCAGTGAGTCCTGCGGTATCTAAGAGGTCGCTAGCCAGCTTGATTTGTGTGGGGTGATCCGGGTCTTTCGTGTTGGCGCGATACAGATTCAGGGCTTTCCCATTCGTCCGGCTTTCCACGAGGAATGCGATGGTTGAACCTGTCGGATCGGCTGCTGCTCCCCATATTTCGTTACCCGGTGGTGTCACCCTCTGACCCGCCACCTCATTGCAATTCGTACGACCCGCTGATCTCGAAATAGGTTCAACCGCAAGTTGGTAATTGCCTTGGTTGTCATTGACAGTTCGCAAGTACCGATTGTCGTCGATAATCCATTTTGCATCGCAGAGTCGAGAATTTTGATCTTCGGGTAGTTCGGTTGGCTTGACCACCACCGGATTGAGTGCAAGCTGCGGGAGATACTTCGGATAGTACGTCTTGCTGCTGCGTACAACTTGCCGTGACTCTGTATCGAAAAACTTGTATTCGTCTGCCTTGATATCGAAGAAGACGAATAGTCCTTTGTCATCAAACTTCGGGTACGCATGTGCCGGGGTTGTCTGCACGCCAAAGTCTCCGGCAGGTGGGGGAGAAACGACATTCGTGACATCGGTGCTGACGCCCGTCCGCGCATCGTAATAGCCGACATGATTATCACTTCTCGGCGTCCGGTTGACTACCTTGCGAAAATCGGGACTGTAGTTTGTGTACCCGACCCAACCGCAAGTACCCCAGTGGCGCTATTTCGATCCACAGCATTGAGAAGATGCTGCGCAACCGCTACTACCTCGGGTATGTCACATGGAACGGGCAGGAATACCAAGGCCGACACGCGCCGCTGGTCTCGCAAGAACTCTTTGACCAAGTGCAATCCGTACTGAAAGTCATGCCAGGAGCAGGCAACCGGCAACTCCGCTACCACCATTTTTTTAAAGGGAATTATCTCGTGCCAGCGATGCCATCACCGCCTCATCGTTATGCGTGGTCGCAGCGAGACTGGCGAGCTGTATTTCTATTACGTCTGCCGTGGACGGCAACAAAAGCTCTGTGATCTGCCGTACATACGGACGCACCAAGTTGAGGAGGTCGTAGCCGGTCACTATTGGACTCTCGTTCTCGGGGAAAATCTCAAGCGCCGACTAGAAGAACTGTTCACAGGAGCAGCGAGCCAATGGCGTTCGTCACGAGGCGGCAACCGTAAGCAGATGAAAAAGCGTCTGACCGAACTCGACCGGCAAGAAGATCGCTACATCGAACTCGCACTCGATCCCGACTGGCCGAGAGAAAAACTCACCAACAAACTGCGCCAGCTCCGCGACGAACGTAAACGCCTCACCGAAGAACTCGCTGCCGGTGAGCAGATCGTCACCGAGGCACACACCAACGCAACCCGCGTACTGGACTACTCGGAAGACCCCTACGAGGTGTGTCAGCGAAGCGGCCTCAGAGCGAAGACGGCAATCAACTGCTCTCTGTTCCATCGCCTGTACATCGACGTGCGCGACGAAACAGTGGCCTACGTGGCCTCAGATGAGCTCACAGACGCGTTCAAGACAGTTGTGGAACTACGACGCAACTGGCAGGCACGAAACACCACAGGCGGCGCAGGCATCCAAGCCCTGCACCGGCAGCAGTATGAGCGCAAAAACAACAGCAGCGCCCCTGTTCGGGACGCTGCCGCTGACGTGCATGTGCTGTCTTTACTCGAACAGGCGCTTTATAGCCCTCAGTGTTCAAGTAGCAGCACTCTGGCGGAGGATAGGGGATTTGAACCCCTGAGGGCTATTAACCCAACCCGCGTTCCAGGCGAGCGCCATAGGCCACTAGGCGAATCCTCCGTCGGTCATGGTAGCGGACTGGGCTGGGTGCCAATGTCCACCATCCCCTTGACCGGCCCCGATGCACGTCGTGAGCTCGCGACGAGTACCGCTCCACCGATCAGCGCGGCCACCAGCACCCCGAGCAGAGGCCGGAATCCGAGGGCGCGCGCGAGGTAGGGCGCCGAGCTGGCGCCGAGAAAGACGGTGAAGCCGTACAAAGCGGTACCGGCACCGCGCCGGGGAGCCGCCCGATCACCGAACATGGTGACCATCGCCGTCGACGCGACGGCGATCCCGGCGACGAAGATATTGCTGCCGACGACGATGACCGGAACCGAACCGGCCCCCAGGGCTTCGATCGCCAAACCCGCTGCTGCCAGCACATACCCCACCAACGCCCCAGTTTCGGTGCCGACCTTGCCCACCCACGACCCGACGAACGGCGCCACCAGCATTCCGGGAATGCCCGCCAGCCGAATGGTCGTCACGGTGGACTCCGGTAGCCGCAGCTCATCAACGAGCTGATTCGCCAGGCTCGTGTACATCGCGACGAACGACAGCATCAGCACGAACACCGCGGCCAAAGGCACCGCGATGTCCCGGCGCGTGAGCAGGCGGGCCTGGGCGGCGAAACCGGACACCACCCGCGCCGAGGGATCCCCGCCACGCTCCTCGCGCATGACGACCGCCAGCGGCCCGACATTGAGCACGAGCCCGGCCGCGCTCACCCAGAACAACCACTGCCACCCCCATGCCTGGGTGATGACGGAGGCCAGCACCTGCCCGAGTACCCCGGCCATCAGATACGCGGTGGATACCGCGCCGATCGCGGTCGTCGCCGTCCGCCGGGGCAGAGCCTCCCCGAGATAACTCAGTGCGGACGGTGAGAACGCTCCGCCGGCGAAACCCTGCAGCACCCGCAGCAATCCGAACAGCGCGGGTGTGGGGGCGAAGGGCACCAGAAAGGTCAGGACCGCCATCACCGAAACCCCCGCGATCAGCACACGTCGGCGGCCGAATCGATCCGTGATCGGACCGAACAGCAGGAAGCCCGCGGCGTAGCCGAACAGCGCCGCGGAGAGTGCGGGCGTCATGTTCTGTCCGCCGTAGGACGCCGATACGGCGTCGTGAATCGGAATCCACACGTAGAGCTGCATGGTGACCTGCAGTGCGCACAGCACGATCAGGACAACCCGCGTCATTTCTGCACTATTGGCCGGGCGTGACACTGGCGGCAACCGACGGTGGCGTTGTCCGTCACCTTTCCGAGCGTGTTGACCGAATACGCCGATTCCCAGCGATTCTCCAGAATGCGCGAAACCTCCTTTCAGGAATCCCACGGACAATCAGTGCGTGCCGCCGTCGGGGACCTGGGTATTGGCCGAGCTGCCTGCTTACGCGCGGAACAATCCGCTGTACGCGGGCCCCTCACTCATCCATGGCTGGCTCCCGGTGACTATTCAAGTCCTGGCCGCGCTGGCCCTGGTGATCGGCCTCTACCGCAGACCCAGGAGCTGGCTGCGGGTGTGGGTGCCCAGTGCCGCCATATGTGGCACGAGTGTGGGCGCGCTGGCGTACTGGTACATCACCTCGCAAGGAATGGCGGACAACCCGCCCCCGCTCATGCTGTGGATCTGGATCGGTTTCGCCGCAGTGGCATTGGTTGTCCTGATCGCCGGCTGGATGCGGACACAATGGCTGCGCCGGGGTGCGATGGTCCTCGCGGTGCCGCTGTGTCTGTTCGCGGCGCTGACCGTGCTCAATCAGTGGATCGACTACTACGACACGCTGCGTTTGGCGTGGGCCGCGGTGACGGCCGGGCCGCTACCCGACGAGACCGAGCTGACGGCGGTACAGGATCTGAAAGGCAAGGGTGCCACCGCAACCGGACGTGTGGTTCCCGTCGAGATCCCGGCTGAGGTCTCTGGATTCCAACACCGAACCGAGTATGTGTATCTGCCGCCCGCCTGGTTCGCGCAGCCGGCGCCCCCGAAACTTCCTACGATAGTCATGATTTCCGGAGCGTGGTCCACTCCCGCCGACTGGGTCCGTCAGGGCAACGCGGCCGCGGCCATGGATCGTTTCGCGCAGTCTCATGACGGCGTCACCCCGGTGCTTGTCTTCGTCGACACCGGCGGGACCTTCAACAACGACACCGAATGCGTGGATGGGCCGCGCGGCAACGTCGCCGAGCATGTCACCAAAGAAGTTATCCCTTATGTGAATTCGGAGTTCGGGACGAGCCCGAGCCCCGACAATTGGGGTGTCGTCGGCTGGTCGATGGGCGGAACGTGCGCGGCGGACTTGGTGATCACGCACCCGGAACTGTTCCATGCCTTCGTCGACATGGCCGGTGACCTCACTCCGAACGCGGGCACCAAGGAACAGACTGTCGAGCGGCTCTACGATGGTGATGAGAAGCGGTGGGCGCTGTTCGACACGCTCTCGGCGATACACGGTCATCGTCGATATCAGGATGTGGCGGGTTGGCTCGACGTATCGACGACAGCGAAGATCAGGGCGGGCCAGGAGCAGCTCACCGGTCCGGTCGCGGCGAGCCGGCTGTGTGAGGCGGCACTGCCCGCAGGCATCGACTGCGCGGTGGTGCGGCGCACTGGCAACCATGACTGGGCATATGCGCAGGAGGCGTTTGCGCAGGCCTTTCCCTGGGTCGCGGGCAGGCTCGGAACCCCCGGGGTGCCGCGCACGCCGCTGCCCATCAGTGGGTCGTGAATTGCAAGCATTGACAACGTAATCCGTCACGTTGTGGGCCTGGCGGGCATACCGCAAGATGTGCGTATGCGCGCCGCCTATATCGAGCAGCGAGGACCCGCCGAAAACATCCAGTACGGCACGCTTCCCGAACCCGTGGCGTCGCCCGGTGAGGTGCTCGTCCAGGTCGACGCGGTGGCGGTCAACCCGGTAGATACCTTTGTGCGTTCGGGCTCGTACCCCACCGCGATTCCGCTGCCATTTGTGGTGGGGCGCGACCTGGTGGGGACTGTCGTACAGGCATCCGAGGGATTCCGCACCGGTGATCGGGTGTGGTGCAGCAGTCTCGGGTATGACGGAAGGCAAGGGGCCACAGCGGAATTCGCTGCTGTGCCGGCCGATAGGTTGTACGAACTGCCGTCGGATGTGGATCCGGTGGTCGCCGTCGCGGTGGCTCACCCCGCGTCAACCGCCTATCTGGCGACCGTCGAATACGGGGATATCAGACCCGGGGAAACGGTGCTGATCGTCGGGGCCGGTGGAAACGTCGGATCGGCCGCGGTTTCCCTGGCGGCCGGTTCGGGCGCGCGGGTGATCGCCGTGGCATCGCAGCGCAGCCTGGACAGATGTGTGCAACTCGGTGCCCACGAGGTGTATGACTACACCTCCGATTGGGTGTCGTTGGTCAGCAAGATTCACCGCGGTGCCGTCGACGTCTATGTGGACACCTCGGGGATCAATGACATCGCCGCGGCGGTGGATCTGCTTGCACCGCACGGTCGGATCATCCTGATATCGGGCGACGGAACCCCGGAGACCCAGCGGCAGGTGCCGCTCGGTCCGTTGTATCGCAAGAGCGGGTCCATTCGTGGGTTTGTCATGTCCAGGGCGTCCACCCGCCAGCTCGCCGCTGCGGCCCAGCGCACGGCGGTCCTGCTCGCCGGCGGCGGTCTTACGCCGAATTCCATTGATTTGATGCAGTTTTCAGAGGCGGCACAGGCGCATCGGCGTATCGAGACGGAAGTCATGGGTGGCACCCGGCTGGTGCTGCTTCCCGCCTGATTCCCGGCCGCAACCTGGTGTTTACTCCGCACCGGTGTACCGACTTGACGGACCCGAAAACCAACTTGACGGACCTTCTCCGGATACATCGCTGCCCCCTGTTGCCGGTGCCAGCCTTTGATGCGTGAGCCTCTTCGAAATCGAAACCAGCGCCTTCTGCACCTCATCGCCCGAAGACCTGTACGCATTGGTCAGCGACCTCCCCGAGAGTGGTCGGTGGAGCCCTGAATGCATTGGTGGACAATGGATATCCGGCGAACCCGGACAGGTTGGCGCGGTGTTCCGCGGTAACAACAATCGCGCGACCGATGTCGTCGCATGGGCACCGGTGGTGCGCGGAGGCTGGCAGACCGAGAGTGAGATCGTGGCAGCCGAAGCGCCGAAGCAGTTCAGCTGGTCCATCCTGAACCGTTCCGGAGAACGGCAGGAGAGCGTCTGGAGCTACTTCGTCGACGCCGCCGAGGGTGGGTCGATCCTGCGGCACCACTACCGGATGGGCAAGCCCACCGAGGGCATCACCGAAATCATGTCGCACCTCGATGAAGAGGGTAAGAAGCGATTCGTCATCGAGTGGGGCGACAAACTCCGCGCCGATATGCAAGCCACCGTGGACTCAATCTCGCGTATCACCGAGGAAGCCCATGCCACCCAGAAAGCTGGAGTACCCCAATGATTTTGCAGCGCATCGGAAATCGCGGTATCAAGCTCGGCTCACTCTTCGAACGCGCGGCGCGTAGGCACCCTTCCAACACGCTGACCCTGGACCATCGACCCTCGTTGGCTCCGCAGCTGGAGGGTACGTCGACCATCGCCCAGGTGGCCACGGCCGTTGACGACATCGCGCGGCGGCTGCGAGCGGCCGGTGTCGCTCCCGGAGACAAACTGGTCATTCACAAGTCCGATGGTTTTGACATCACGCTGGCGGCCTGTGCCGCGGCCCGCGTCGGCGCGGTTCCAGTTCTGTTGTCGCCCAAGCTGGACGGCGCAACAGTGGCGACACTCATTGGCCGGGTCGGTAACCCGACCTTGCTGACGGACGCCGCGAAGCTCGAGGGCGACCTGGCCGGACAGCCTATCTCGGAGATCACCTCTCGAATCCTGCTCGCCGAAGGCGAGCACCCTGAGGCCGTGACGCTGTCGGCGCTCACTCCCGCCGCGCCCGCGCCCGCCTTTATCCCCAGCCCGCACGATCCGGCACTCGTCACCCACACCTCCGGTACCACCGGGGTGCCCAAGCTCGCGGTGCACACCAACTTCACCTTCGAGGCGCGGTACCGCCCCCAGGCCGCCGTCGCGGCACTGGTACGCCGCCGCGAACCCGTGGTCATCCACGTGTCCTTCGTGCATTCGCGCCTGGTGACCGCACTGGCGATCGCGATGCTGCGCGGCTTCCCCGTGGTGGTACTCGTCAACGACGAACCCGAGCACGCCGCGGAGATCTTCCTGCGGGTAAAGCCGGGAATTCTTGAGGCCCACCCGAACACGTTCATCAACTGGGAAGTACTGGCCGATGATCCGCGGCGCCCGCTGGCCTCGGTCAAATACTTCAGCAGCACCTTCGATGCCATTCACCCACGTACGGTGCGCACCCTGCTGGCGGCCACGCAACGCCGGCGCCCGCTGTTCGGGCAGCTCTACGGTCAAAGCGAGGTGGGGCCGATCGTCGCGCGCGGCTTCAGCCGCCTGCGGTCCGCAGACTCCGATGGGCGTTGTGTCGGCTACCCCTTCCCGGGCATGACGGATGTGCGGATCGTGTCCCGCAATGGGCAGCCGCCGTCCTCGGAGAACCCCGGTTACATCGAGGTGCGGACCGACGGCCGCATTCGTACCTACCTGGGGGAGCAGGACCGTTACGACAATCAGCTCGACGACGGCTGGTGGCGAATGGGCGATGTCGGCTACCGCACCCGTTGGGGATGCATTCACCTCCTTGACCGCGAAGTCGATCTCATCGATGGCTTCGGCAGCACCCTGGCTGCCGAGGATCGCCTGTTCCTCGCGGTGGACGAGCTCTCCGAGGTGATCATCGTCGCCGGTCCGAATGGTCTTGCGCAGCCGGTCGTGTGCACGAAAAACAATGTGCCGCTGAATCTGCACGCCTGGGATGCCGCGGCGGCGCAGTTGCCGCCGATGGCCCCGCCGCTGCAGCTGCGCCTCGACGAGCTGCCGCAGACCGCTACCACGAAGATCAAGCGACTGGAACTGTCGGCGCGAATCGGCGCGGGGGCCTTCTGATGGGCCGCTTGCGCGAAGAGAATGGAGCCCGGTGATGTCGCGGCTCATTGTGGTCGGTGGTGGTATCGGTGGACTCGCCGTCGCGTTGAGTGCCGCCTCCTCGGGTAACGAGGTGGTTGTCCTGGAGCGGGCGCGAGAATTCGCCGAAATCGGCGCCGGTATCCAGCTAGCCCCCAACGGACTACATGCTCTCAACCTGCTTGGCGTGGGTGACAAGATCGAGAGCATCGGAGTCCAGGTGGACTCCCTGCGGCTTTTCGACGCCACCGCCGATCGGCTGATCAACACCATGAGTCTGGGTGCGGACTATCAGCACAGGTTCGACAGCCCCTACCTGGTGGTACATCGCGCCGAGCTGCATCGCATTCTGGTCGATGCCTGCGCTTCGGATAGCCGCATCGAATTGCTCAGCCGCCGTGAGGTATTTGGATACCGGCAGGATGGCGAGGGAGTACGGGCATTGCTTGCCGACGGCACCAGCGTGGACGGCGACGGTCTCATCGGTGCCGACGGCATCAACTCCTCGATCCGCCGGATGCTGCTTGACGACGGCGAACCGCGGGTGGCAGGGATCACGGTGTATCGCACCACGGTGCCCATCGACCAGGTCGACGAGAGCCTGCGATCCAATTCGGTCACCTGGTGGACCGGACCCGGCTGCCATCTGGTGACCTACCCGATCGCGGGCGGTTCGCTGCTGAATCTGGCGGCGAGCCGTACCGACGGTGTCACGCAGGCGTTCTCGGGCGTCTCAGTGAGTGAGGCACGCGTGCGCAGCGAGTTGGCGCCGTTGCGCGGAACGGCGCGCAGCCTGCTAGAGCTAGGGCACGACTGGAGGTCCTGGTCGCTCGTGGATCGTGATCCGGTGCGGCAGTGGTCGGATCGCCGGGTGGTGCTGCTGGGTGATGCGGCGCATCCCATGCTGCACTACGCGGCGCAGGGGGCCAGCCAGGCGCTCGAAGACGCAGTGGTTCTCGGCGCGATCATCGGCGCCGATCCAGACCGCCTCCCGGGCCGGTTCAGCAGGTATGTCGAGGCTCGCCGCGACCGCACCGCCGATGTGACGCTGGCGGCCAGGGACAGCATCGGCATTTGGCACGCGGCCGGTGATGCGGCCGTCGAGCGCAACGAGAAACTGGGCGCCATGCGAGATTCCGATCTGCATGACGAGCTGGCATGGATGCACGGAGACACCGATTTCGGGCTGACCGCGGTGACGTCGGCGGTAGGGGTGCGGTAGATGTCGGACCAACAGATTTGCATCATCGGTGCGGGACCTCGCGGTCTGGCAGTGCTGGAACGTCTGTGCGCCAACGAGCGCCACGCACCCAGCGCGGACCGAATCGTCGTGCACGTTGTCGACCCGTACTCGCCGGGAGCCGGATCGGTCTGGCGCACCAATCAGTCCTGGCATCTGTTGATGAACACCGTGGCCTCGCAGATCACCGTGTTCACCGACGACAGTGTGGCCATCGAGGGGCCCATTGAGCCGGGGCCGACGCTCTACGAGTGGGCGCAAAGCCTTGCGTTGCTGGGTGATCCATCGCGTAGCGGCGAGAAGGCGATCGCTGAGGCACGTACGCTGCGCTCCAACTCGTACCCGACGCGCGCCCTCTACGGGCACTACCTCAGCGACAGTTTCGCGCGTGTGGTCGGATGGGCGCCCGATCACGTAACTGTCCTCGTCCACCGCTCGCGCGCGGTGGCGCTGGCGGACACCCATGGGGATATCGATGGCCCACAGGGGGTTCGGCTGGAGAACGGGACCAGGTTGCACGATCTGAGCGCCGTCATTCTCGCCGTCGGACATGTCCCCGCGGGCCTGCGTCCCGGTGAGGCGCGCGCCGCTTCCCTCGCCCGCATCCATGGACTGACCTACGTCACTCCGTCCAACCCGGCCGATATCGATTTATCCGCCATCGCACCGGGTGAACCCGTGGCCGTTCGGGGGCTGGGCCTGAACTTCTTCGACTACATGGCCCTGCTCACGGTGGGCCGCGGTGGAAAGTTCGAGCGGGAGAACGGAACACAGGAGGGGCGATTGGTGTATCGCCCATCCGGGCAAGAGCCGATTCTGTACGCCAGCTCGCGACGTGGCATCCCGTACCACGCACGCGGCGAGAATCAGAAGGGTTCCTCCGGTCGCTACTTCCCGCGTCTACTCACCGTGGAACGCATCGCCCAGCTCCGCGAGAGCCTCGGTGGTCTCCTGCAGTTCCGCCGCGACCTCTGGCCGTTGATCGCGCGGGAGGTTGAATGCGTTTACTACGAAGGGCATTTGACGCAACGCGGAGCGCCGGTCCAAGAGTTCGCCGAGCGATATCTGGTTGCGGACTCCGATGACCTACCTGCGATCTTGTCCGATCACGGCCTGCTCGAGATCGCCTGGGAATGGGATGATCTCGACCGTCCGTGGGGTGATCGCGAGTTCAGCGGCCCCGAGGACTTCACCGCGTGGATCCTCGAACACCTACGTGCCGATGTGGTGATGGCGCGTGAGGGCAATGTCGACGGTCCGGTGAAGGCGGCGCTGGATGTATTGCGGGACCTGCGCAATGAGATCCGGCTGGCGGTGGACCACGGCGGGCTGGACGGTAAGTCGTACCGGGACGAGTTGGAGAGCTGGTACACCCCGTTGAATGCGTTCCTGTCCATTGGCCCGCCGGCCCAGCGGATCGAGGAGATCATCGCCCTGGTGGAGGCCGGTGTCATGCATCTGGTGGGTCCGCAGATGCAGGTGCGCTTCGACACGCATGACCCGGCTGTGGTCATCGAGTCGCCACTTGTGCCGGGGTCGGCAATCAGGACGCGCAGCCTTATCGAGGCACGATTGCATGAACCAGACCTGCGCCGCAGCAGCGATCCCCTGCTGATCTTCCTGCAGGAGACCGGTCAATGCCGACCGTATGAGATCCCGACGGATGATCACAAGGCCTACCAGACAAAGGGATTAGCGGTCACCGAACGTCCGTACAGGTTGATCGGTGCCGACGGGCGCGTTCACCCGCGCCGGTTCGCCTATGGGGTACCCACCGAGTCGGTGCACTGGGTTACCGCGGCGGGAATCAGGCCGGGAGTGGATTCGGTGACACTGGGCGACGCCGATGCGATCGCCCGCGCCGCATTGGCCAGTGCACCCACTCCGGTTGCGGATGTGGGTGATCACGGAGTGTTGGTGTGAGCGGTTTCCTGGAGACCGGACTCCTCTCGCCGGTCAGCGCCGGCACCGTCGCCGAGGGTGAGTTGACCGATGCCGCGTGGCTGCAGGCGATGCTCGATGCGGAGGCCGCGCTGGCAGCCGCACAGGCGGATATCGGAGTTCTGCCCAGGGGTGCGGCCGATGTCATCGCGAAGGCAGTGGCCGGACACGATATCGACGTCCGCGCGGTGGCTTTGTCGGCGCGGGAGACTGCCAATCCGGTCGTCGGCCTGATCAAGGAACTGACCCGGGTGGTCGCGGAGATCGATCCGAGCGCGACCGATTACGTGCATCGCGGGTCGACCAGCCAAGACATCCTTGATACCGCGGCGATGATGCTGGCCAAGCGGGTGCTGGCGCTCATCGCAACGGATCTGGGCTATGTGGCGGAGGCTCTTGCGGTCCTGGCCGTCGACCACAGGGACACGGTCATGGCTGCCCGGACCCTGGCGGTACAGGCCGTACCGACGACGTTCGGGCTCAAGGCATCCGGCTGGCGGGAGCTGATCCTGGAGGCGCGCGCACGCGTGCTCGTAGTCGCGGGTGCCCTTCCGGTCTCACTAGGTGGTGCCGCGGGCACCCTTGCCGGATATCTCGAATACGCGGGACCGCACCGTGCAGATCCCGGGGCATTCGTCGAGACACTGAACACCGCCTTCGCCCGCAGGACGGGACTGGCCTCCTCGGGATTGCCCTGGCATGCGCTACGCGCCCCGATCGCCGATATCGGCAGCACCACGGCGTTTGTGACGGGCGCTCTGGGCAAGTTCGCCATCGATGTGCTGACGTTGAGCCGCACCGAGGTCGCGGAGGTGCTCGAACCGGCGCCACCGGGGCGCGGGGTCTCCTCGGCCATGCCGCATAAGCGAAACCCGGTGCTGGCCACGATGATCAGATCGGCGGCACTGCAGGTTCCGGCGCTCAGCACCATTCTGACGAACTCGTTGCTCAGCGAGGATGAGCGGTCCGCGGGTGGCTGGCACGCGGAATGGTTGGCCCTGCGCGAATGTCTGCGCCTCACCGGCGGTGCGGCGCAGACGGCGGTCGAGCTGAGTCGCGGGCTGCAGGTGCGTGCCCAGCGTATGTCGGACAACCTCGGGTTGCTGGGTGGGCAACCCTCCGCCGAGCGGCTTTCGGCCGCGCTGTCCGCGCAGTTGGGCAAGGGTCCTGCGAAGGCCCTCGTCTCTGCCGTCGTCGACGAGGCAGTCGCACGTGGGGTGAGTTTGCGCGCGGCAAGTCTTGCCCGTCCGGAGATCATCGCTTGGTTGAGCGAGACCGAGATCGATGAACTATTGGACCCCGTCACGTACGTCGGAGCGGCAGGTCAGCTGGCGCAAGCCGCCGCCACGCGACAGATCTGAGGAAGCCACCTGCGCGAACTTTCGTTCAGGATGATTCTTTGCGAACTGTTCGCGCGCAAGAGTCTTGACGCTGCCGTACCCCACACTTACCGTTGCCACGCACACACGGCAGACGGGTAGTTGGGATTGACTGACATACAGGTTGGTGGGGCGCGCGAAGGAGGCCCCACCGCATTAGCCGTGCTGCGGCTGTTGGCGTCCGGAACGGCGCCCGATGTCTTCGAGGCCCGGCTCAAGGAGATGGCCCGCGAATCCTCGCCGCCGTGGAGCGCCGCCGATCTGCACCGTGCCCGCGGATATGCCGAACGCATATACGGCCTTATCGAAGGGCAGAATCAGCGGGAGGCTCGACTGTCCAACCTCGTGGGCGTGGCCATCGAGTTGCTTGGTTGCCGCGATATCGACGAGGCATCGACGATCTTGGCAGAACGCGCGCGGGTCATGCTCGACGCCGACTTCGCGTTCATTTCGGTGCGCGAGGACTCCGGACCTGATGTGCGGCACCACGTCCGTTACGTCGACGGGTCTACTACCGCGATCAACCGGGGTCTGTACTTCCCCATTGGTGACGACATCGGATTGGTCAGCCAGTATCGCCCCGGCCACGGCCCGGTGTGGACCACGGATTACCCGTCCGACACCAGGTTTAGCCGGGCCAGCGATGGCGATGCCGCCATGCGCTCCGAAGGTGTGCACAGCCTGATGGTCATGCCGATGGAACACGAGGGGCAGCACTTCGGCAACCTCTATGTCGGATCACGTACGGTGCGCAGCTTTACCGGCGCCGAGCGGTCGCTGTTCGCCAGCCTCTGTTCGTTCGCGGGTATCGCGTTGGCACGCGCTGACGAATTCTCCAGTAATACAGCACAAATCAGAGAACTGGAGCAACGCCTCGAGCTGCGGACCAGGCTTCTCAACGCCGGGGCCGGTCCCGGTGGCATGGACAGCTTTGTCCTCACGGCGGGGGAGGACCTCGGTGTCGCGATGCGGGTGACCGGGCACGATGGCGATGAGATCGCCTCGTACAAATGGGAATCCGATCCGGAAGACTTCGTGACAACCGCGCTCACGGTGGGCGATGACTACCACGGTGAGCTGTCCGTTGCGAGCCTGAATGACGAGCCAGTCTCGGTGTACCCGTTGAAAATCCAGGATCTCACCACCACGGCTGCGGTGGTCATGTGCGGCGACAATCGAATGTCGTTATCGGTGGCCCAGTTGCGTGACGACCTGCTCCACGACGTGCTGGACTACCGCCAGCGTGACAGTCGATTGGTTCAGACCTATGCCCGCCGTTTGTCTTTGGACCTCAATCAGCCCCATGTCGTGGTCATCCTCAGACCCGAACGTGGCGGATTGGATCGCGCGTCGCTGTGGTCGGCGTCGTTCGCCTCACGTGTAGGTGGGCTGCGGGCCACCCAGGACGAGGTGGTGGTACTGCTCGTTCCGGGGTCGGATCCGGGGCGGACCGCTCAGGCGGTATGGACCGAAACGACAACACACCTGCGCATGCCGGTGACGGTGTCCTCCGCCGGACCGTCGGACCGCGTCGAGTCCATCGAAGAGACATATCAAGACGCGATGCGCTGTATGGATGCGATGAGTGCGTTGGGTGCTCTCGGGACCGCCGCGGCCGCAAACGAACTCGGCTTTCTGGGGGTGCTGCTCTCGCGTCACCAGGACGTCGAGGGTTTCGTCAGATCCATGGTCGGGCCCGTCATCGACTACGACGAAGACCGCGATACCGATCTGCTGCAGACGCTCGACGTCTACTTCACCGTCGGCGCCAGCCCCACCCGCGCCGCGAAGATCCTGCACACCCATCCCAACACGGTGGTGCGTCGCCTCGATCGGGTGAACGAACTACTGGGTGACGGGTGGCAGGATGCCGAGCGGCTCCTGGACACGCAGCTCGCCATCAAGTTGTGGAAAGTTCGTGGTTCGCTGCTCACTCGCCAGACCGGGTGACACCAGGCATCCCACCGCCGCGGCGATGGACACGAGAGTGGCGTGACGATGCCATCCGGTGAACGAGCGCCCGGCGAAGTCCTGCATGCCCATGCGGTTCGCCAGGTGCAGGTATCCCTGCTGCACGTGATCGGCCAGCGCCACCTGATGTGCTTGTGAGGAGGTGGAGAACTCGGGGTCGTTGGTCAACCAGAGCTCGGTGCGCGCCCGCGAATGGTCCAACGGAGTCATGCCCACGAGCGTCAACGGCGTCCGTGAACGCACCGCCGAGGGGTCAGCCAGCTGGACCTTGGCGATGCTGATCAGGTGCCGGCGTCCCTGGTAGACGTATTGCTCGGTGCGCCGCGAGCCCTTGGTGGCCTGCACAATCTGCGCGGCGGGAAGGACGCGCCCCTGGTAGCCGGCGAAGGCCGGGTCGACCACTTGAAGCTGCAGGTCGCTGGGCACCCGTGTGGTGGCGACCTGATGGGCCAGCGTTCCGAAGAGCTGGGTCAGGTCCGCGCCACTGGCACCGAGCAGGTCGAAGACCACCGGTGCTTTCGAGGGACGGGCCACCTTGAGGAATTCCTGGAACGACGACAGTGCGCATCCGCTCACCGACTCCAGGGGGTAATCCTCGGGGATCGAGGTCTTGGTCTTCTTGGCCGCGGATTCCAGCCAGGGCTGCGACAGATGCAACCGCCAGCTCACCGGCACCGCGAAACCGTCGGCGGCGAGCCACACACTGAGGGCCAGCTGGCCGTTGACCGCGCGCCCGGCGCGCGGGCAGTAGCGTCGGTCGACACCCACGGAGTGCACGCCCGCCTTGGGAATGAGCATCGGGGTCACCACCCATGCGGCCGCGTGGTACGCGCTGGTGAGGTAGGCAGTCAGGTCCCGGCGCACCGCCCACCAGTCCCAGGTGGAGCTGTTCACGAAGTGATGCAGGTTCTGCTCGCTCACTTCTCTGCCCATTGACTGGCCCATGGTGGCCGCCATGTTCCGCGCCGACTTACGTCCGCGCACCTTCAGTAGGCCGGTGACGTAGTCCTCGCCCTTGGCGCGCTGATCGCAGCGCGGCAGGGATCGCAGCACTTCGGGGCATACATGCGAGGCCACGGAGGCCATGGCGTCGACCGAGCTGACGCGGGGCCGCGTATCGAACAGTTCGGTCGCGGCCTGTGCCTTGGTCGCAGATGTCATGTCTGAAGCACCTCAATGAGTTAGCGGATGTTCGGAGTCGACCCAAGAATGGGCCAGAGTCGCGTTGAGGGCCAGGTATTGGCACCACACAAAGTGACGGACTATGCGGGTGCCCCGCTACACCAACCGTGGTGGACTAATGCGAGATGACGGATTGATGAACAACCCCGTGACCTGCAAATCATTGTTTGCAGGCTGAGTCATTAGGTGGCGCAATGGGGTGTCAGGGGGGTCAACTTGACGGATTCCCTCCGAACTGACGAACTGAATTCACGATTGTTTGGTGCGCGACGCCCCATCTCGAAGATAGAGAGGTGATTACCCGGCGGGCGTTGCTAGGAACGACATTGGCGTTGGCTGGCGCGGCGGCACTCACTGGCTGCGGCTCGCAGGCCAGCGCAGCGGACCCGCAAGTTTCCGTGACCGGTGGTGCGATCCGTGGGGGAACCGTCGGCAAGGTGCACGTGTTCCGGGGCATCCCCTATGCGCAGCCGCCGACCGGCGAGAATCGATTCCGGTCCCCGCGCCCACCGGTTCCGTGGCGAAATACATTGAACACCACGAGATTTGGGTCTGACTTCATTCAGCCGTCCGGTGGTGATCCAGTGCGTCAGGAAGACGCACTGTATGCCAATGTATGGACGCCCACGGTCGACGGAGCGGCGAAGCTGCCCGTGATCGTCTATATCCACGGTGGCGGGTGGTCCCGGGGAGCGGGCAGTCTTCCGGTCTACGACGGGGCGGCGCTCGCCGAGCGTGCCGGTGCCGTCGTCGTGAACTTCAACTACCGGCTGGGTGCCTTCGGCTTCTGCGGTCATCCCGCCCTCGAAGACCCCGACACCGGATTGCACACCAACTGGGGCCTCCAAGACCAAATCGCGCTGCTGCGCTGGGTCAGTGAGAACGCCAAGGCGTTTGGTGGCGATCCGGGGAACATCACCCTCGTGGGGACCTCGGCGGGCGGGGCCAGCACCTGGCAGTTGTCTCTGCATCCACAGACGCGGCCGCTGCTGCGCCGAATCATCAGCATCAGTCAGGCGCATGTCTGGAGCCCCTACCTGAGCCTGACGCCCGCCGATGCCACCGCCGTGTTCGATGCGCTGGCAGCGGCTCAGGGGGTGCCGGTCAAGAACCTGAAAGACATACCGGCGGACCGGATACGTGACTGGTGGGTCGCGCAATTCGCGCTGCCGAGGTCACAGCGAGTCGTCAAGAGCGGTCGTCAGTATCGCGGACCCGTCCTCGATCCAGTGCTGCTCCCGGCCTTCGATGTCAACCAACCGATGCCGGACATCCCCGCCATCTCCATTTACACCACCACGGAGGGGTCGTTCTTCACGGGCCCCAACGCGCCCGATCCGCAACCGCAGCCGACCGATGCCGGCTCATTGCGTGCCGCCTTCCGTGACATTCTCGAACAGGGGGCAGTGCCCATATCCGACGAGACCGTCGTCGATGCCGTTGCCGTGTACACGGATTCGGCGAAAAAGGATGGCCGGCCGGCGGATCCGCTCTCGCTGTGGACCGAACTGTGGGGAGATGCCCTGATCCGCCACGACATCCTTGCCTTCACCCGCCGTGCGACGGTCGAGCGGCGTGCACCGCTGTACCTCATGGAGTACGCCCACCCGGTTCAGCCGCCGTACTTCGGTGTGCCCCACGAGTCGACATCACCGTTCCTCTTCGGTACTTACGCGCACCCGTCCAATGTGGCCAAGTTCGGCGACGGGCCCAAGGAGCGTGAAACCTCCGCCGCCTTTATGGATGTGGTGACGGAGTTCGCGCACGGTCGTGCGCCGGCCAGCCCGCGGCTTCCTCAATGGGATCCGGTCAGCAAGGACTTACGGCAGCTTGTGCTGCGTGACGGCGCCGGAACAATCACCACTCCTGCCAAGACCACACAGCTGGGCGTTCTCGACGCAGTCCAGTGGGGCAAGTGAATCAGAAATCAATCGAATGGAGATCACGAGAATGTCTGCGTCATCACTGCTGCTCACTACCGGTCGAGCCGTGCAACAACCGGTCTGGGAGAACGACGTGCACCTGGAGCGTGTGCGCGCGGAGCTCAGCGAGCTGCCTGCGCTGGTTGGGGCCGACGAGATCAGGACCCTGCGCGCGCTGCTGAGCACCGTGGCTCAGGGCCGGGCCACCATCATCCAGGCGGGTGATTGCGCGGAGGATCCGCAGGAGTCGACCAATGCTCACGTGGCCCGCAAGGTGGCGCTGCTCAACGTCCTCGCCGGCACCATGCGGATGAAGACCCACCGGCCGGTACTTCGGGTCGGCCGCATTGGCGGGCAGTACGCCAAGCCGAGGTCCAAGCCCACCGAGATCATCGACGGTGTCGAACTGCCCTCTTTCCGTGGACATCTCGTCAACGGCCCGCAACCGCATCCGGTACATCGGCGAGCCAATCCGGATCGGATGCTGGCCGGGTACTGGGCTGCGAACCGGGTGATGGGTCACCTGGGGTGGCGGGTGCCATCCTCGCTGTCGGTCATCGAACCGCCGGTGTGGACATCTCACGAGGCGCTGCTGCTCGACTACGAGGAGCCACAGCTGCGTCGCGACGGCGAGAACCGCATGGTGCTCACGTCCACGCACTGGCCCTGGATCGGGGACCGGACTCGGCACCTGGACGGACCGCATGTTGAATTGTTCTCTCGTATCGCCAATCCGGTGGCGTGCAAGGTGGGTCCGTCGATGACGACAGAGGACCTGCTCGCGCTGTGCGACAAGCTGGATCCGGAGCACGAGAGCGGCAGATTGACGCTGATCGCGCGATTGGGTGCTTCGGCCGTGCGCACCAAGCTGCCTGATTTGGTTGCGGCAGTGCGTGAATCCGGTCACCCCGTGATCTGGCTGTGCGATCCTCTGCACGCCAACACAGTGTCCACCGACTCCGGGTACAAGACGAGGCACGTCCAGACGGCCATCGATGAGATGCGCGGCTTTCGGGAGGTGCTCGATGAGGCCGGCGTGCACTCGGGCGGATTGCACCTGGAAGCGACGCCAGATGATGTGGTCGAGTGCGTCTTTGACGATTCTCAGAATCACGAAGTAGGTCAGCGGTATTCGACGTTGTGCGATCCGCGCCTCAACACCGCTCAGGCCGCCGAGGTGGTGTCGGCATGGTAGCGGTGGTTACGGGCGCCGGCGGGGGAGTCGGCTCTCGGGTGGTAACGACCCTGGCTCGCCGAGACGAGCGAGTTGTCGCGGTGGATATCGATGAGGTGGCCATCAAGCAGCTCGTCGAGTATGCCGCCGATGAGGGGCTGGACATCATCGGGCAGGTGCTCGACATCACTGACGACACTGCGGTGGCGGTGGGGGTGGCGGACATTGAATCTCGGATAGGTCCGATCACCTCGTTGGTCAACGGTGCGGGAGTACTGAGAACGGGTGCGGCGGTGGAGTTCTCCGATGCCGACTGGGCTCAGACCTTCGATGTCAACGTGCGTGCGCCGTTTGTGCTGAGCCGGGAGGTGGCGCGGCGCATGATCCCACGCCGCGCGGGTTCTATCGTGACGATTGCCTCCAACGCCGCGTTGGTGGCCCGCAAGGGGATGACGGCGTACTCCGCATCCAAGGCGGCCGCCAACGCGTTCACCAAGAGTTTGGGGCTGGAGCTTGCGGAGCACGGAATCCGATGCAACGTAGTGGCTCCCGGCTCTACCGACACCCCGATGTTGCGCGCCATGCTTGGCGATTCCTCCGACTCCGGACTGGTATCCGGCAGTCTGGATGACTTCAAGCCAGGGATTCCCCTGGGGCGCGTCGCACAACCACAACACATCGCCGACGCTGTGGCCTTCCTGCTTTCCGACCAAGCTGCCCACATCACCATGCACACGCTGGTGGTCGACGGTGGCGCGACGCTAGGGGTTTGACCAATGACCACCGTTGAACGCGGCATCCCGATCATCGCCGAGTACGACCTGCCGACCGTGGATCTGCTGCCCGCCAACACGGCGACATGGCAGATCGACCCCGCTCGCGCGGTGTTGCTCGTCCACGATATGCAGCGTTACTTCCTTGCTCCACTGCCCGTTTCGTTGCGCGCCAAGTTGGTGAGTAACGTCGCGGCCATCCGTGACAGGTCCGTGGCCGCGGGCATCCCGATCGCCTACACCGCTCAGCCCGGCAGCATGACTCAGGAACAGCGCGGTCTGCTCAAGGACTTCTGGGGCCCGGGGATGCGCGTGGACGAGGAGCATCGCCAGATCGTCGATCCGATCGCGCCCGATCCCGGCGATTGGGTCTTCACCAAATGGCGGTACAGCGCCTTCCATCGTTCGGCGCTGCTGGAGCGGATGCACGCCGCAGGGCGAGATCAGCTGATTATCTGCGGGGTTTACGCCCATGTGGGAGTGCTGATGACCGCGGTGGACGCGTTCACTCACGATATCGAGACCTTCCTGGTTGCCGATGCGATTGCCGACTTCGATGACGAATCACACTGGATGGCATTGGAATACGCGGCGCGGCGATGCGCTGTGCTGACCGTTACGGATGA
Source organism: Mycobacterium sp. D16R12 (assembly GCF_002013465.1). Classification (GTDB taxonomy): domain Bacteria; phylum Actinomycetota; class Actinomycetes; order Mycobacteriales; family Mycobacteriaceae; genus Mycobacterium. The sequence goes on from NZ_MAFC01000013.1 coordinate 212,456, forward strand.
GGTGCTGACATGAGTGATCTTCTGGGGCGCGTCTTGGCCGGAGAAACCGGACCGTTCGCGCTCCTGCACCGGCCGGAATCCGGGGCGCCCGATGCCGTAGACGTGTTCATCGGGGAGGTGACGGCCGTCGACCGGATCGGCGACCTGCCGTTGCGCGATGGACTGATTGGGCATGACCTATTGGCATTGGTGCCCTACCGCCAGATCGTCGAGCGGGGATTCGTGGCCCCCGATGACGGTGCTCAGCTGCTGGCGCTGGCCATCGAACAGCAGGAGTCGGCGCCGTTGTCGGCGGTGCTGGATCGCATTCCTGAGTATCCGGTGGTAGTGGGCCACAGCGATTTCGACATCGATGACGAGGAGTACGCACGTCTGGCCTCCGGAATCATCTCCGAGGAGATCGGTCAGGGTGCGGGTGCGAACTTCGTGCTCAAGCGGAACTTGCTCGTCCAGTTGCACGACTATTCGATCAATACAGCACTGACGCTCTTTCGCAGGCTGCTGGAGCGGGAGAAGGGTGCGTATTGGACCTTCCTGGTGAGTACCGGGGATCAGGTGTTCGTCGGTGCCACGCCCGAACGCCATATCAGCGTGCAGGATTCGTTGGCAGTGATGAATCCGATCAGCGGGACCTACCGGTACGGTGCCAACGGCCCAAACCTGGATGCCGTCATGGAGTTTCTCGCGGACACCAAGGAATCCGATGAGCTCTACATGGTCGTCGACGAGGAACTGAAGATGATGGCCCGTATCTGCCCGGATGGTGGGCAGGTGCAAGGGCCATACCTGAAGGAAATGGCGCGGCTTGCGCACACCGAGTATCTGATTTCCGGTGTGACGAACCGCGATCCGCGAGAGATTCTGGCCGAGACGATGTTCGCGCCGACGGTGACGGGAAGCCCACTGGAGAACGCGTGCCGCGTCATCCAGCGATATGAACCAAAGGGCCGCCGGTACTACAGCGGAGTCGCCGCGCTGATCAGCACCGATACTGCCGGTATGCGGCAAATGGATTCGGCGATTCTGATTCGTACCGCCGAGATTTCACCGGATGGATCGCTGGTGGCCGGCACCGGAGCCACCATCGTTCGGCATTCCAACCCGGTGAGTGAGGCCGCCGAAACCCGCAGTAAGGCGGCGGGATTGCTGTCGGCGTTGACGACACGTCGCGAACTTCGCAGCCATCCTCGGGTGACGGAGGCTCTCGCGAGTCGCAACACCGGCATCGGGACCTTCTGGTTGGGACACGGGTCGGGGGAGAGTGCCGCGAATCTGGTCGGCCGGACCGCGTTGGTGGTCGACGCCGAGGACACGTTCACTTCGATGATCGGATTGCAGCTGCGGGCGTTGGGCTTGCGGGTGGATATTCGCCGCTTCGACGAGGACATCAGACCCGGTTCGCATGACATTCTGGTGCTCGGTCCTGGCCCGGGTGATCCGACGGCCGTCGATGTTCCGAAGATCGCGACGCTGACCGCGTTGACGAAGACCGCACTGACCCAGCGCATTCCGTTCCTGTCGATTTGCCTGAGTCATCAGGTGTTGTGCCGGCAATTGGGCCTGCCCGTCCGCCGCCGGGAGCAGCCCAATCAGGGCGTCCAGCGGCAGATCGATTTGTTCGGAACTGAGCGGCATGTCGGGTTCTACAACACCTTCGCCGCGGTGACGGGCGGAGAATGGGTGGATACCCCGGCTGGGCGAGTGCAGATTAGTTCCGATGCCGGTACGGGTGAGGTTCACGCGGTGCGCGCCAAGCGATTTGCATCGATACAGTTCCATGCCGAGTCCATCCTGACGCGGGATGGAGTGGGAATCTTCGGTGAGCTGCTGACGCCTCTGGCGACGGGGGTTCCGGTACTAGCATGACAAGTGTGCGCATCGACATTCACGCTCACCTGTGGTCCGACGAGTATCTCTCGCTGCTCGATGAGCACGGGCGGGCCGGTACCGATGTCCATCGTGGTCTCGGGGCCGGGGCGGTGCGTGCCGATTTGGATGGACGTTTCGCGTTGATGGACGAGGCGGGTGTTGACCTGCAGATCCTCTCGGCGACACCGGCATCGCCCCATTTCGAGGATGAGCCTGCCGCCGTCGAGAGCGCCCGATTCATCAACGATGAGTACGCGAAGCTCGCTAGTGAGTACCCGGGACGGTTTCGGGCGCTGGCGTCGTTGCCCTTGCCGCATATCCCGGCAGCATTGGAGGAGTTGAGCCGCGCGATCGACGATCTGGGGATGTACGGCGCGGCGATCACGACTTCGGTGCTTGGTAGATCAATCGCCGACCCGATCTTCGATCCGCTGTACGCGGAGCTCAATCGAAGGAGCGCAATCCTTTTCGTGCACCCTGCGGGGTGTGGAGCGGACTCCTCGTTGATCACCGAACACTCGCTCACCTGGTCCATCGGCGCGCCGATCGAGGACACGATCGCGATCATGCACTTGATCGTCGCGGGCATCCCGTCGCGTTATCCGGATATGAAGATCGTGACGTGTCATCTGGGTGGGGCATTGCCGATGGTGCTGGAGCGAGTGAACCGGCAGGTGACCGAGTGGGAAGCCACCCATTGTCCGGAGGCGCCCAAGGATGCCGCCCGGCGGATTTGGTACGACACGGTGGGACATGACCACACGCCCGCGTTGCAGGCGGCTGTCGCGTCGCTGGGTGTCGACCGGCTGGTGTTCGGATCGGATTTCCCATACCAGGGCGGTTCCCGGTACGTCAGTGCCGCGACGTACATCCAGGAGGGTCTGTCGGCCGAGGACGCCTCGTTGATCCTCGACCGCAATGGGGCTGAACTGCTGGGGTTGACGAACTGAGACTGGTTGTCGGTGGGGGTCGCTAGTATTCGAACATGGGTTCGATTGGGGTGTTGGAGGCGGCGGTTGATGCCTTCTGCGCTGAGTCGATTCAGGAGCTGACCGCATCTGAGGCGCTGGCGGTGTTGGCGCGGTTGGAGGTGGTGCAGCGCCGGTTGTCCGCCCATGGGTTGGGGCTGGTTCCGATGGTGATGGCCCAGGCCTCGCCGATCGAACTCGGGGGCACCTCGCATGCCGATGTGTTGTCGCGGCGGCTGCATATCAGCAAGAGTGCGGCCCGGCGCCGGATCGGCGATGCCGAACAGTTGGCGCCCAGGCGTGGACTGACCGGTGACGTGTTGGCGCCACAGCTGCCAAATGTCGCCGAGGCTTTACGGCGCGGGGATATCGGGGGCGAGCATGTGCGGATCATTCGTGGCTTCTTCGACAAACTGCCCATCGTGGTGGATGTGCCGACCCGCGAGGCCGCCGAACAACAACTCGCGGCCATGGCGGCCCGGTTTGGGCCCGAGGCGCTGCGTATCGGTGCCGACCGGTTGATGGCGTTGTTGAACCCGGACGGCGAGTTCTCCGGATGCGGATCGAGCACGGCCGAAGAGGGATCGTGATCGGGCAGCAGGGTTTTGACGGCATGTCCGCGATCTCGGGACTGTTGGATCCCGAGACGCGCGCCTATCTGGATGCGGTGTTCGCCAAACTCGCCGCACCCGGCATGTGCAACCCTGCCGATCAAACACCTCTCGTGGACGGGGAACCGGCCCCCGAGGCCGCCGAGCGCGACACCCGCAGCAGCGCCCAACGCAACCACGACGCCCTCAAGGCGATGTCGCGCATGGCGCTCGCCTCCGGACAGCTCGGCTCCCATCACGGCCTACCGGTGACCGTCGTGGTCACCACCACCCTCAAAGAGCTCGAAGACGCCGCCGGCGTCGCGATCACCGGCGCCGGCACGAGGCTGCCCCTGCGCGATCTGATCCGCATGGCCGCCCACGCCCACCACTGCCTGACGATCTTCGACGACGACGGCCGACCGCTATATCTCGGACGTTCGAAACGCATCGCCACCGCGGATCAGCGCATCGTGCTGCACGCCCAAGACCGCGGCTGCACCCACCCCGGCTGCCACATCCCCGGATACCTCTGCCAGGTCCACCACATCAACGAATGGGCCCAAGGCGGACCCACCAACATCGACAACCTCACCTTCGCCTGCGCACCCCACCACCGACTCCTTAACCACGGCTGGACCACCCGAAAACACACCGACGGCACCACCGAATGGATACCCCCACCAGACCTCGATCTTGGTGACTCAATCACCAACAGCCACCACCACCCGGGACGGCTGACGCCCGCCTACTAGACTGGTCGCCGGACCCCGCGCGGCGTCTATCCTGTGAACTCCCCCAGGGCTGGAAGGCAGCAAGGGTCAACGGGCTCTGTCGGGTGCGCGGGGTCCCCTTTCCGAAGATCGCGACCTCCAGATGCCCCGTAGGGGCGAATAGGGGAAAGCCGTGTCATTCCTGTCGCTTGGGCCCGACGAACTCGCAGCTCAGCATCGGTTGCAGCAGGAGAACTACAGCCAGCTGAAGGCCAAGGGGCTATCGCTGGATCTCACTCGCGGCAAGCCGGCGCCCGAGCAGCTGGATCTGTCGAACGGCCTGCTGGCCCTGCCTGGTGATGGCGACTTCCTTGACGGCAACGGCACCGACACTCGTAACTACGGTGGAGGCAACGGCCTCCCGGAGCTGCGCGCAATCTTCGGTGAGCTACTCGGCGTTCCCGCGCCCAATCTGATCGCCGCCAACAACGCCAGCCTGTCTCTTATGCATGACGTGATCGTGTACTCGCTGCTCCACGGAACCGTCGACTCGCCCCGGCCCTGGGTTGACGAGCCGTCATTGAAGTTCCTGTGCCCGGCGCCCGGATACGACCGTCATTTCGCGATCACCGAATCTTTCGGCATCGAGATGGTTCCGATCCCGCTGCGCGAGGACGGCCCCGATGTCGACCTCATCGAGGAGCTCGTCGCCTCCGACCCGACCATCAAGGGCATGTGGAGCGTTCCCGTCTTCTCCAACCCGACCGGAACCGTGTACTCATGGGAAGTGGTTCGACGGCTGGCCCAGATGAACACGGCCGCACCGGATTTCCGGCTGTTCTGGGATAACGCATATGCGGTGCACACACTCACGCATGATTTCGTCCGGAATGTGGACCTGCTGGGCATCGCCGAAACCGCCGGACATCCCAACCGTCCGTTGATCTTTGCCTCCACCTCAAAGATCACTTTTGCCGGTGCGGGTGTGAGTTTCATGGGCGGATCGCTGGCCAACATCGCGTGGTACCTGCAGCACGCCGGTAAGCGCAGTATCGGACCCGACAAGGTGAATCAGCTGCGGCACCTGCGCTTCTTCGGCGACGCCGAGGGTGTCAAGCTGCACATGCAGAAGCATCAGCAGATCCTCGCGCCCAAATTCGAACTGGCGCTCGAAATCCTGGACGACCGATTGAGCGAGAGCAAGATCGCGTCGTGGAGTGAGCCCAAGGGCGGGTACTTCATCAGCCTCGACGTTCTCGACGGCACGGCCAAGCGCACCGTGGCCCTGGCCAAGGAGGCCGGGATTGCGCTCACCGAGGCGGGGGCCACGTTCCCCTACCGAAACGATCCGAACGACAAGAACATTCGACTGGCGCCGTCATTCCCCCCGTTGGAGACCGTTGGTGCTGCAGTCGATGGTCTTGCGACGTGCGCACTGCTGGCGGCCACGGAGAAGCTGCTGGAGCGCGCCGACTAGGGCGCCTTTTGCACCTTGTCGATCTGTTTGTTGAGCAGGGTCAACGCCAGTTTGTCGTTATCGCTGGTCCAGGGCTCCATGGCGTGAAGGACTTTGACGGTCACCGTGGTTCCGCGCGGATGCGCGGTGAGCGTCTTGATGGTGATTTCCACGGTCTGCGCACCGTCCATGCCCAGACCACCGGTGAAGACGGTCTCCGTCGCGTCGACGGAGGCCCCGGTTACCTTCTCCATCTTGACGCTGCCGGTGCCCTCGATCCCGTCGAGATCCAGCTTGACGGACCCGCACCGCCCGGCCTTCTCCTCGATCGTCTGGAAGGAGTCGGCAATGCCCCTGCCAACCACGACGTCCACGCGAAGAGCCCCGTCCTCGTACTGGGTGGCCGCCTGTTCAAAGGGGACTGTGTCGTGGTTGACAAAGATGTTGCACTCGACCGGCTTTACCCTGGGCCCGTCATCGCCAGGCTGCTCGACCACCTCGTACGAGCCGGAGCCATCGGGAAAGTCCTCACGCGGCAGCAGCAGCGTTTCGAGAGAGCCCTTGGGCAGCCCGGGCGAGCCATCGGACTTCGGTTCACCCTCGACGACGCTGGTGCACGCCGATGCGAGGATCAGCACAGCGGATATCGCGCCGATGGACAGTATGCGAGCCACGGGATATCCCCCATCCATCATGTGCGGATTCGCTTACGGCGCCTTTTGTACCTTGGCGATCTGCTTGTTGAGTAGATCCAACACCAGCGTGTCCTGATCGGGTGTCCACGGATCGATGAATCGATCGACTTCGATCCTGACGGTGGTGCCGCGAGGATGGGCGATCGCGATATGAGACTCGACGCCGATCTGATCTCCCTCGGGCCCGAGAAGGCCGCCGACCTTCACCAACTTGGCCTCCACCGAGGCGCCAGGCAAATCGGCGATGGAGACATGTGCCTTCATGGCCATCCCGTCGCCTTCCATCTGGACCGAAGCGCATTCCTGGGCCCGCTTCGCAAGGTCGTCGAATGACTGCTTGATCCCGAGCCCGACACTGCTCTGCGCCGTCACGGTGTCCGACTCGTACTTGGCTTGCGCCCTGTCGTAGTCGCCATCTCCCTCGGAAATGAACTCGTAGCATCCGGGCGGGTTGACCTTCTCCGGTTTGGACTTTCCCGCCTTGTCCTTGTCGAGTTTGAGCTTGTCCTCGACGGTGAAGGTCCCATTGCCGGCGGGGAAGTCCTCGCGGTTCAGCACCAGCGCGGTCGCCGGACCCTCGGGCAACTTCGCGGCCGGTTCTTCAGCCTTCTGAGTACTCGATGGAGCCGCCGAAGGATTACTCGGCGATTCCTTCGAACAAGCGGAGGTGAATGCGAGTGCGATGACACTCGCGCCAACCGCCAACACAGTGTTCATATCAACGCGACGTGTCTTCATGCGCGGACTTTAGCGAACAAGATCACGCAATGTAGCCGTTTGTTGGTCAGGTGGCCCGCCAAGGACGTCTGCGGTCGCCGGTACCCTTGCTCTCCGTGGCCCTGTACCGCAAGTATCGCCCGGCGACTTTCGCCGAAGTTATCGGCCAGGAGCACGTCACCGGACCGTTGACCACCGCGCTGGACGCCGGCCGAATCAACCACGCGTATCTGTTCTCGGGCCCTCGTGGCTGCGGTAAGACGTCCTCCGCGCGCATCCTGGCCCGCTCACTGAACTGCGTGCAGGGCCCCACCTCAACGCCGTGCGGAACCTGCGACTCATGTGTCGCGCTGGCGCCCAACGGCTCGGGGAACGTCGATGTCATCGAACTCGACGCCGCCAGCCACGGTGGAGTGGACGACACCCGTGAGCTACGTGACAGAGCCTTCTACGCACCCGCGCAGTCGCGCTACCGCATCTTCATCATCGACGAAGCGCACATGGTCACCACCGCGGGTTTCAACGCGCTGCTCAAGATCGTCGAGGAGCCGCCCGAGCATCTGATCTTCGTCTTCGCCACTACCGAGCCGGAGAAGGTGCTGCCCACCATCCGGTCGCGCACCCACCACTACCCCTTCCGACTGCTGGCGCCGAAGACGATGCGGACGCTCGTCGAGGGCATCTGTGCGCAGGAGAAGGTCTCCGTCGACGATCCGGTGTACCCGCTGGTGATCCGTGCCGGTGCGGGATCCCCCCGCGACACCCTGTCGGTGCTCGACCAACTGCTTGCCGGTGCGGACGAGGAACGCGTCACGTACCAACGGGCTCTCGCGCTGCTGGGTGTCACCGATATCGCGTTGATCGACGATGCGGTCGACGCCCTCGCTGCCGGTGACGGCGCCGCGGTGTTCGGAGCCATCGAAGGCGTGATGGATGCCGGACACGATCCGCGCCGATTCGGCACAGACCTGTTGGAACGCTTCCGTGATCTGATTGTCCTGCAAGCTGTTCCGGATGCGGCCGAGCGCGGTGTGGTTGACGCGCCGCAGGATGTGCTGGAACGGATGCGTGAACAGGCCGAGCGCATCGGCCCCGCGACGCTGACCCGGTACGCCGAGGTGCTGCATGCCGGACTCGGGGAGATGCGCGGCGCGACGGCACCCCGTCTGCTGCTGGAAGTGGTGTGTGCCCGGCTGCTGTTGCCTTCGGCCGCGGATGCGGAATCGGCTGTGCTGCAACGCGTCGAACGCATCGAGAAGCGTCTGGACATGTCGGTGCCTGAGGCTGAGGGGGGAGTCGCGTCGCCGCGTTTTGTCCGCAGGTCGCAGGCCTCCGATGCGCCGGCCGCGGAAACACCCGCGCCACCGGCTCCGGCGCCTGAGCCCCCTGCTCCCGCTCCCGCGCCGCCGGTGCCCGCTCCTGCACCCGAACCGGAACCCACTCCGGAGCCGGAGCCCGCCCCGGAACCGGAACCAACTCCAGAACCGGCACCGCCCGCTCCCGTGGCGGTTCCGGAGCCGGAGCCGACCCCCGAGCCTGAGTCGACGCCGGAACCGGAGCCGGAGCCGACCCCGGAACCCGAGCCCGCACCTGAGCCGCGCCAGCCCGGCGCTCTCGACACCACCGCGGTCCGCAACGCCTGGGCCGAGATCCGATCCAAGGTCAGGGATCGCAGCCGTACCACCGAGGTCATGCTCTCCGGTGCCACGGTGCGAGCCATCGAGGGCAAGACCCTTGTGCTATCTCATGATTCGCCGCCGCTGGCTAAACGCATCACCGAGTCGCGCAACGCCGAAGTCATCCGGGACGCGTTGAAGGATGCGCTCGGGGTGGACTGGGAGATCCGCTGCGAGGTGGGCAGTGGAGAAGCCGGCGCTCCGGCTCCCACACAGAAGGCCAACAAGTCCGCGCCGCGGGTGGTAACCAGGCCCAGCCGCCCCACACCCGAGCCCGAGCAGGCGCCGGAGCCTGAGCCGGAACCCTCGTCCCCTGAGGACGAGGAGGAGCAGATGCTCGCCGAGGCCGGGCAGGGCGAGACCGGGCCGCGACGCGACCCCGAAGAGGTCGCCCTGGAACTGCTTCAGAACGAGCTGGGTGCTCGCAAGATCGATCCCAGCTAGGGCTGCCACCACGGGCGCAGCGGTAGTGAGGAACCGCCGCGCTCATCCAGCTTCGTGGCCAACACCTGGTGTAGCTGAACGACATTGCGCTCGAAGCCCAGTCGTGAGCCCGCCATGTACAGCCCCCACACCTTCGCGGTGGCCTCGCCGACTTCGGCGACCGCCTCATCCCAGTGCTCGACGAGGTTGGCGCACCACTGCGTGAGTGTCAATGCGTAGTGGTGACGCAGGTTTTCCTCGTGGAGTACTTCGAGGCCGACGTTTTGTACCTCGGTGATGATCTTGCCGGACCCGGTCAACTCTCCATCGGGGAAGACGTAGCGGTCAATGAAATACCCTGCGACGGCTGAGGTTCGGTTGTCGGGCCGGGTAATGCAGTGGTTGAGTAGCAGACCCCCGGTCTTCAGGCGTGACTGCAGAAACCGGAAGTAGGCGGGATAGTTCGCAATGCCGATGTGTTCGGTCAGCCCGATCGAGGAGACCGCGTCGAACCCTCTTTCCGTGATGTCGCGATAGTCGGCATGTCGGACCTCGGCGAGGTTCGAGAGGCCTTGATCGGCGATGGCTTTCTGTGCCCAGGCGGCCTGCTCTGCCGACAATGTGACACCGATGGCGTGCACGCCGTGCCGCGCCGCGTACCTGACCATCGACCCCCAGCCGCAGCCCACATCGAGCAGCCGGTCTCCGGGCTTGAGCGCCAGTTTCTCGAACACCAGCCGGTACTTGTTGTCCTGCGCCTCTTCCAGGGTGGTGTCCACACTCGGATAGCACGCGCACGTGTAGGTCATGGACGGGCCGAGTACCCACTCGTAGAACGCATTCGACACGTCGTAGTGGTGGTGAATGGCCTCGGAATCGCGTGTCTTGCTGTGCCGGAATCCCTCGACCATCCGGCGCCAGCGGGGTAGGGCCTCCTGTGGCGGCGGCGCGATGGGGCGCAGATGCTCAAAACCGATCGATCTGACGATGTTGGCCAGCACCCGCGCCGGTGGACGCTTGAAGTCCAGTTTGTCGGCCATGGCCTTCAGTAGTTCGTAGGGGTCACCCGGGTGCACCCCTTGCATTTCGATATCGCCGGAAACATACGCCCGCGCCAGCCCCAGATCACCGGGCGCTGTCGCCAGATATGTTGTGCCACGCGGAGTTAACAGGTCCAGACCCAGTTCTGCATTCTCGGGTCCGGCCTTGCTCCCGTCGTATGCGCTGAAGCGCAACGGCAGGTCCCCTGCCGCCATGATCTCCAGAATCTCGGCAAGCGAGAGCCTGCCGTTCTCGCCGCGCTCATTTTTGGCATGAGTGGTCGTCATTGTCGCCGCACCGCCTTCGCATAGAGATCCAGCAATCGGTTATCGGGGTCGTACGTCTTCTTGAGGGTCCGATAGTGCTCTCCGCCGTACAAGGCCTCGAACTCATCACGGGGGTAGAAGGATTCGGAGTACAGCGACTTGTGTCCACCAAGCTCGCTGACCTTGCGCTCGATAAGCCGGTTGGTGGCCCCCTCGGCGGAGCCCGCGGGCACCGAAGACCAAAATCCGATGTTGACGTATGTCTGTCCTGATCGGATGGGGTACAGCGGCCACCCCTCGCTGTCGCGTAACCGCAACGGACACAGCCATACCGGCTCGATCGGTACCTCGTCGAGGAACCACCGCAGGAATTCCGCGGTGTTGATGATCGGCACCTCGACGTCCTGTACGACGCGTTCTCGGGCTGTGCGTCCGTTTAATCTCTCGATACGGTCGGCGATGTCGTAGCGTTGGTCGAGGCCGATCATTTTCCAATAGACGCTGCTGCGCCGGTACTTTCGCGGCCACAGCCTGCGGATGCGCGGATTCTGTGCACCGAACGCGCGGGAACACCAGAACCAGTCGGTGTCCCACCGCCATAGGTAGTCGTGAATGGTCAGTCGATCGTTGCTGATTCCGTCCGCGTGCTGGATCGATCGGTAGTAGATCCGTTGTCCCGCGTAATCGCTCACCGGACCCGGTGCATCCGTCTGGGTGCCCAGGGTCAGGTACGACTCTCCGGCGGTGAACACCACCCCGTCCAGGTAGTCCACTCGTTGGCCCTGGAAGGTCGCCGAGTCCACGATCGACTCCATCACCGTCACCAGTTCATCGAGATTGTGGAATCGGATGTGCCGCAGGGCAACGAACGGTGCCACGGGCTCCAGTTCGATGCGCAGACGCACCGAGTAGCCCAAGGTGCCGTATGAGTTGGGGAAACCCCGATACAGATCGACGTGCTGGTGTGGCGACGCGGTGATGATTTCGCCCGAGCCGGTGAGGATGTCCATGTCGACAACGGACTCGTGGGGTAGCCCGTTGCGGAAGGACGCGGATTCGATTCCGAGTCCGGTGACCGCGCCACCGAGCGTGATGGTCTTGAGCTGTGGCACCACCAACGGTGAGAGTCCGTGGGGAAGCGTGGCGGCAACCAAGTCCTCATAGGTGCACATGCCGGCCACGTCGGCGGTCCGGTTGACGGTGTCCACGTCGATGACACCGGTGAGGCCCGAGGTATTCAGGCCCGGTGTGGTCGACTTTGCCCTTGCGCGGAACAGATTTGACGTGGGCTTAGCCAAACGAACGGTCGCCGTCGTGGGAATGGCCCGATAACTCCGTAGTAGCCGGTTCACTCCCTCGGCGTGCGCCGATCCTGATGCGATAGGCACAGTTCCTACGCTAGCCCGGTTCTGGGCCAGGCGCACCCGAGATCTTGATTCGTGACCAAGCGCGACTAACCGAGGGTCAATCGTCCTAACCGAATCGGTGCTCCGCCAAGCTGTTCGTCGATGCGGAGCAGCTCATTCCACTTCGCGGTGCGTTCGGACCTGGTGATGGAGCCAACCTTGAGTTGCTCGGCGCCCCAGCCCACCGCCAGGTGCGCGATGGTGACATCCTCACTCTCACCCGATCGCGCGGAGACGATGGTGTCCCATCCGCAGTCGTGAGCGGCGTCGTGCGCAGCCTTGGCAGCACTGAGTGTTCCCGCCTGATTTGGCTTCACCAGCAAGCCGTTACATGCTCCGGCTTCGGTTGCTCGGAGCACCCGCCCGGCATTGGTCACCGTGAAATCGTCACCGACGACCAGGACACGGTGTCCCACTGCTTGGGTGAACTCCGCCAGTGCGGCCGGATCATCCTCGGCCAGGGGATCCTCGATGGAAGCGATCGGATACTTATCGATCCAGCCGATCAGAACCTCCGACCAGGCGTCGGAATCGAGTTCGGTGCCGTCGAGCCCGAGACGGTAGCGGCCACCACTACCGAACTCGCTCGACGCGATGTCCAACGCGATCGTGACCTGGGCGCCCGGCTGCAATCCGGCCCTTTCGATGGAGGCGACGAGCAGCTCCAACGCATCCTCGTTGGAGTCGACCACCGGCCACCAGCCGCCTTCGTCGGCGACCCCGGCGAGCCGGCCTCGCTCGGAAAGCAATGCCCCGCAGGCGCGATGGATCTCCGCCACCCAGTTGAGCCCCTGTTCGATGCTGTCGGCGGCCGCAGGCACCACCATGAAATCCTGGACGTCGGTGCGGCGCGCGGCATGGGCGCCCCCGCCGATCACCTGAATCTCCGGCAACGGCATTGCCGCCGTCCGGTCACCGATCAGATACCGCCACAACGGGATTCCGTACGTCGCGGCCGCGGCGTGCGCGGCAGCCATCGATATCGCCACCGCGGTGTTTCCGCCGATGACGGAGAACGCGTCCGACGGGTCCGCCGTTGCGAGCGCCGTGTCGACGGCCTGCTGATCGGTGGCATCGACGCCGACGAGATGTTCCGCGAGGCCGCGTGCCGCCACGACCGCCGAAGTCACGTCGTATCCGGCGAAAGATCTGCCACCGTCCCGCAAATCGGTGGCCTCGCCACTGCCCCGGGACGCCCCCGCGGGCGCGATCGCTCGTCCCATGCTGCCGTCGTCCAGTCGCAGTTCCGCTTCGACGGTCGGCCGTCCCCGCGAATCCCATACCCGTCGAGCGTGCACACCGCTGATCTGTGTTCCGGTCATCATTCCTCTAACTGTTGTGCGACGGCCAGCGGGTCGGTGGCCGATTCATGGAGGGCCTGCCCTGCGCGGGTGCGCAATGAATCCCTATGGGCGGCAGACAAGTAATCCACGGGAGAACGGCCGTCGATGCGGGCGAGAGCCAAAGCGGGCAGGAGGCGTGCGGTCCGGGCGGCCACCGCGTCCGCTGGCTCCCAGGACACGCCTTGCAGGTACGTGGCGAACAGTCGCGCGCTCGTCTCACGCAACGGCTCGCGATACTCCGGCTTCCATATTCGCTTGAGCAACAGGTGATTAAGACAGAACGCCAGATCGAAGGCGGGGTCGCCGTACCAGGCACATTCGGCGTCGGTCAGCACCGGCCCGTCCGCGGCGACGATGACGTTCTTCGGGCTCACATCCCCGTGTACGAGCGCGAGGTGAGTGCCCGCGAGATCCTCGGCCAATCGCATCAGGATTGCCGCGTGCTCCGGGAGACGCTCTGCGGTGTAGCGCAGGTATGGTTCGATCCGCAACGCCTCGAAGAGGTCATCGGATGCGAATTCGATTGCCGCCGTGGCATCACCTGCCGTGCGGGCGTGGACGGCGGCCAGACGCGCACCGAGCAGCGCGCCGACCTCCGGATCGATGCGCCCACTCGCCAAATCGTCCCGCCAGGACGGGATTGGGCCCAGATCGGTCATCGCAAACGCGTGCAGATCGTCGGCGGAGATGACAACCCGCGGCGTGAAGGACGGAACGATCGTCGAGGCACGCGCGAGGTAGCGGGCCTCAAAAGCGTTGCGTTCCAGTGGTGCCACCCAATGGGCCTGCACGCGGAGCCGTTCAATGGCCCGCTTGGCCACCACCGATTCGCCCGAACTCAGCCGTACGCGCCACACATCGGAGGACACCCCGCCGGTCAACGGTTGCGCATCCACTGGCACCAGTTCAGCGTGGGAGAGAAGTTCAACCACCCAGTCAGGTGGCGCCATGCGCGCCTTCGGATTTCCACCACAGCGCGTTGAACCAGATGCGGGCGAGCGTATCGATCGCCTCTTCGTCGGTGATTGAACTACGCCCGGTCTCGCCCCCCTCGACCAGCCAGACGTAGCAGAAGTAGTCCATCATCGCCCCGATGGCCGATGCGGTGATGTCGGGATCCAACCCCGGGCAGTACTCGTGTTTCTGCAGTCGCCGAATGTTCTTGGCGATCATCGTGCGCGCGGGGGCACGCAAGTCCCGCCAGTACTCGACGAAGGTCGGATCGATCTGCGCCGCCTGGAACACCCCGGACAGAACCGGCGCATGGTCGCGATAGGTGGTCCAGTAGACGGTGACGATGTCCCGGATCACCTCGTACGGTGCGCGATCACCGGTCTCGACGGTGTCGCCGCGGGTGTAGGCCTCGTCGCGGAACTCATCGACCATGGTGCGCAGGAGCTCTGCCTTGTCGGTGAAGTAGTTGTAGAAGACGCCGACGGATTTCCCGGCCTCGGTGGTGATGTCGATGACGCGGGTCTCGGCGTACCCGACCCTGGAGATGACCTCACGCGCCGCATCCATCAGGGCGCGGCGCGTGCTGCGGCCACGTTGTGTCGAGGGTTGTTCGATGGGCACGGGCCGGATCGCGGAATCGCTAGACATCACCACCAGCCAAGGCTACATTAAACCTGAATCGAGATTCAGTTTCAGTCCGATTGCGTGTCATCCCCTAATGATTACGCAGGTTGCGAGGTTTTGATGACGAGTTCGACAGCAGTGCAGACCGATGCCGTTTTGCGGGCACGCGAGCTGGCACCCAACATCGCCGTACGGGCGCTGGAGGCGGAGCGCTTGCGCCGGATGCCCGACGAGACCATTGCCGAACTGTCCCAGTCGGGTCTGTTCAGTCTGATGGCGCCGCGGCGATACGGAGGCGACGAGGCCAGCCTGGAGACGTTGGTCAGCGCGGTCATCGAGGTGGGCAAGGTCTGCGGATCGACCGCCTGGACGTTCTGTATCTACGGAATTCACAACTGGCTTGCCGGACTGTTCCCCGAGAAGCTGCAGGACGAGATGTTCGGGTCGGTGTCCCCTGGCTCGCCCTTGCTGTTTCCGGGCAGCTGGTCGCCGTCGGGTGTCGCCGTACCCGTCGAGGGCGGTTACAAGATCAGTGGGCGTTGGCAATTCGGCAGCGGTGTCTGGCACTCTTCGTGGGCATCGGTCGCCGCGGTGGTGCAGCATGAGGAGCCGAAGAAGTATCCGGATCTGCGCACCTTCATGATTCCCCGAGATGATCTCGAGGTCATCGATACCTGGTTCACCTCCGGCCTGCGGGGCACCGGAAGCATGGATATCGCTGTCAACGACGTGTTCGTCCCCGAGCATCGGGTGCAGGAGTTCGGCCCGCTGGCGCGCGGGCAGTCACCGTCGGCCGACCTGCATGGCGCCGCGATCTACCGCATACCGCTGTTCTGTGCGCTCTCCAATGTCGCGGCCGCACCCGCGGTGGGCATGGCACTGGGCACGGTGGAGCTGTTCACCGAGAAGATCAAGACTCGGGTGATGCGCTACTCGATGCAGGAGCAGTCCAAACTCGCCACCGCACACCGCCGCATGGGACATGTTGCCGCGCAGGCGGAGTCGGCGCGCACCCTGCTACTGCAGACGGTGCGCGATGTGGAGGACAAGCTGCGTTCCGGCGAAGGGTTGACGACGGAGGATCGGGTGGCGGTGCGCCGCAACTGCGCTTACGTGGTCGAGGTCTGCAAGCAGGCCATCGCCGAGGCTGTCGAGGCGTGCGGCGCCTCCGCGCAATACGAAGACTCGCCATTGCAGCGTCACCTGCGTGATGTGAACACGCTGTCCACGCACGTTGTCTACGACACCGATTCTGCCTACGAGCTTTTCGGGCGGGTGGAACTCGGGCTGCCGCCGGGATCTGTCGCCTTCTGATGCCACCCGAGCTCACCGGTCTGCACTGCGTGCTCGCGGACCGAATCCTGACCGTCAAAATCGACAACGGTCCACTCAATCTGCTCGACGGGCCGCTCATGTCGAGCCTGTCACGCCTGGCCCGATGGCTTGCCGACCGTGACGACGTGACGGTGGTGTTGTTCGGCAGCGCCAATCCCGACTTCTTCATTGCTCACCTGAATGTCGAAATCCTGCAAACGGATTCGGCGCGCACCGCCGAGTCTGTCGAATCCTTCCAACGACTGGTCGGCAGGTTCCGCGCGCTGCGCCAGGCCACCATCGCCCTCGTGGAGGGTCGGGTCGCGGGCGGGGGCAGTGAGTTCCTCCTCAATCTGGACATGCGCTTCGCGGTGCGCGGCAAGGCCGTCTTCAATCAGGTGGAGACGGGTCTGGGCATTGTGCCGGCGGGTTCGGGCCCGCAGCACCTGCTCCAGGGCATGGGTCGGGCGCGGGCACTCGAGGTGATTTTGGGTCATGAGGATTTCGATGCTGACCTGGCGGAGCGATACGGCTGGGTGAACCGTGCCCTGGACCCCGACGAGGGGTGGCGGTTCGTGAATCGGCTCGCCCGGCGTATCGCCGTCAATCCGCTCGCACTGATCGCCGGTGCCAAGAGCACGGTAGATGCGCTGGTCAGCGACCTGGAGCCGGGGTTGGCCGCAGAGCGGGCAGCGATCGTTGCCGCGTTCGCTGACGTGCACAGCACCGAAAGAATTGCGCTCTTTCTGCAGCGGGGCGGCCAGACGGTGGACGGTGAACGTCGCCTCGGCGATCTCGTGGGCGACCCTTAGACTGCGACTACAACCAGTAGTAGAACCAAGTCGTAGCGAGGGAGAACTCATGGGTCAGGTCAGTGCGTCCAGTTCGGTGTTGATCGACGCGGCACCCGAGGCAGTGCTCGCCGCGGTTGCCGATTACCAGAATGTGCGCCCGAAGATCTTGTCCGGCCATTACCGCGACTACCAGGTGCTCGAAGGCGGTCAGGGCGAGGGCACCGTCGCAGCCTGGAAGCTGCAGGCCACCGAGTCGCGCGTGCGGGACATCAAGTCCAGCGTCAGCGTTGCCGGACACACCGTCATCGAGAAGGACGCCAACTCCACGCTGGTGACCAGCTGGACCGTCGCACCCGCCGGAACCGGCTCCACCGTCACCACCAAGACAGCGTGGACGGGTGGCGGCGGCATCAAGGGATTCTTCGAGAAGACCTTTGCGCCATTGGGGCTCAAGAAAATTCAGGCCGAGGTGCTGGACAACCTGAAGAAGACGGTCGAAGGTTCGGCGACCTAACCGCCGGGTTCAGGCGCCGCCGCCGGGTCTGCCCCCGGCGCCGGTGCGGTACCGCTGAGGTAGGCGACGATGCCCTGAACCACGGCCTGCGCGTACTTGGCGCGGCCCTCGGGGCTCGTCATCATCGCGGAGTCCTGGGCGTTCTTCATATTTCCGAGCTCGACGAGCACCTTCGGGTGCTGGGCCAGGTTGAGGCCCGCCAGATCGGAGCGGCCGTAAAGCCCGCCGGTGCCGATGTAGGTCGCCGGTGTCAGGCCCGCGGCTTGCAGGCTGTCGCGCATGGTCTTGGCGAAGCGCACCGTCGGCTCGCCCTGCACGGCATTCACCGGCGGGTTCGAGAAATTGACATGGAAGCCATGGCCGCCGGCCGGGCCGCCGTCGGCGTGGATGCTCACCACCGCGTCCGGATTGAAGCTGTTCTCGATCTGCGCGCGCTTGTCGATACAGGGTCCGAGCTTGTCGTCGTCACCACGGGTCATCGCCGTGCGCACGCCGAGCTGGGTCAGCTGCTGGCGGATGAGCAGCACGGTGTTCCACGCGAAGGTGTGCTCCGGGTATCCGCCGTCCGTGGCGGTTCCGCTGGTCTGGCAGCTCTTAGTACCGCCGCGCCCGTCGGGCACCTGATTGTTGATCGAGCCGTCGTTAGCCCCGTTATGACCGGGGTCCAGCACGACGATGCGTCCGGCGATGCCAGGAGCTGCGCCGGCGGTGAAGGTGGTGGGGGCCGATGAGGTGACGATGGGCAGTACCGTGATCGATGCCGCCGTTAGCAGCGTCACCCCAGTCAGGCCCGCGGCACGCCAAAAACTCACTCGCACCTGGCCACGGTAGCCCGGACGGCGGCTACCCTTGTTGACGACCCGCCGAGGCCCGGCGAGCGTGACCAACTTGATACCCGCCCGATTAAGGAGACACATGCAACCCGGAGGCGCCCCGGATATGTCCGCCCTGCTCGCGCAGGCACAGCAGATGCAGCAGCAGCTCATGGCTGCCCAGGCGCAGATCGCGGCGGCCGAGGTCACCGGGGAGTCCGGTGGCGGCCTGGTGCGGATCACCGGCAAGGGCACTGGCGAAGTGACCAGCGTGCACATCGACCCGAAGATCGTCGATCCCGAAGATGTCGAGACGCTGCAGGACCTGGTCATCGGTGCGTTCGCCGATCTGACCGCGAAGACGCAGGAACTCGCAAGCCAGCGGTTGGGCCCGCTCGCCGGCGGCCTCGGTGATCTTGGTGGAGGGCTGGGATTGCCCGGTGTTTGAGGGGCCGGTCCAGGACCTCATTGACGAGCTGGGCAAGCTGCCCGGCGTAGGACCCAAGAGCGCTCAGCGCATCGCCTTTCATCTGTTGGGTGTGGAGGCGCCGGATATCGATCGACTGACCGCAGCCCTGGCACGGGTGCGCGATGGCGTTCAGTTCTGTGAGGTCTGCGGGAACGTCTCCGACAAGGAACGCTGCCGTATCTGCTCGGATCCGCGACGCGATCTCGCACTGGTCTGCGTGGTCGAGGAGCCCAAGGATGTGCAGGCGGTCGAGCGCACCCGAGAATTCCGCGGTCGTTATCACGTGCTCGGTGGCGCGCTGGATCCGCTCTCGGGTGTCGGTCCCGATCAACTGCGCATCCGGGAACTGTTGACGCGCATAGGAACCGAGGAAGATGGCGTCTCCATTTCGGAGGTCATCATCGCCACCGATCCGAACACCGAAGGTGAGGCGACGGCCACCTACCTGGTGCGTATGCTGCGCGATTTCCCCGGGCTGAGCGTCACCCGGCTGGCGTCCGGTCTGCCGATGGGCGGCGACTTGGAGTTCGCCGATGAGCTGACCCTGGGGCGCGCCCTCTCCGGCCGCCGCCCTCTCTAGATCATTTGGCGGACAGTCGTTCCTTACGCAGCCGCGCGACCTCGTCCAGATCCAGCGCGGTCAGCTGCGGCACGTCCATGGCGCGAGCGAGTAGCAGGTCGGCCAACTCGGGATTGCGTGCCAGACACGGGCCGTGCATGTAGGTGGCGATCACGCTGCCCTGCACCACACCGTCGGTGCCGTCACCGGCGCGGTTTCCGGCGCCGCGGGCGACCCTGGACAACGGCGCCGCAGCGGGTCCCAAAACCGTTCCGCCGCGGTGGTTCTCGAACCCGGTGAGCGTGCCTTCGAGTTCGTCCATGATGGGTACGCCGGCCAATTCGCCGATGGTGCGCTTGTCCTGCGGGCTGGTGGTGACATCGAGCAGTCCGACGCCTTCGACTCGCTCACCGGATGACGTCTCGTACCAATGCCCGAGCACCTGGATGGCTGCGCAGATCGCCAGCACCGGTGCACCGCGTTCGGCGGCGCGCTGCAATCCCGGATGCGCGATGAGATGGCGGGTGGCGAGCCGCTGGGCGTAATCCTCTGCCCCGCCCAGTGTGTACACGTCCAGAGAGTCGGGGACGGGGTCTGCCAGGGTGATCTCCACGATTTCGGAGTCGATGCCGCGCATCCGCAGCCGCTGTCGCAGCACCACGGCATTGCCCGAATCGCCGTATGTGCCCATCACATCGGGAAGCACCAGGCCGATTCGTACGGTGGATTCGCTCATACCGCACCACCTTTGGCCAGCGCACGGTTGAGGTTGAGAAAGGCCGTGTAGTTGGCGATCACGTCGACCTTGCCGGGCGGACAGGCCTTGATGGCCTGTACCGGATCGTGGTGCAGGGTGTGCGTGACGCTGGCATACGTCAGGCGGACCGCGAGATCGGTGCCGCGCTCCCCGGATGCGACGACGGGCGGCACGGTGGTCTTGTCGTCATCAGCACGGTTATCGCACGCGAAATGTTCGAAGTTGACATCCCACAGCCAGGACAGGTCCTCACCGTCGGGCACCTGCCCGTTGACCGCGATGACGAGTCCGTCGGCATCGGTATCCACCATCGACAGGGCCTCTTGCCAGCCGGCCGGATTCTTGGCCAGCAGCAGCCGCACCGTGTGGTCGCCGAGGTCGATACTCCGATAACGGCCCGCCACTTGGTCGACGGCCGACACCGCATCGACGGCCGGACCGGGGCGGGCGCCGAGCTCGATCGCCGCGGCCACCGCGAGCGTGGCATTTCCGCGGTTGGCGGTGCCGGGCAGCGTCAGAGACATCGGCAGGCTGATTCCGCTGGGCCCATAGATGCGATCGTCGTCGAACCACCAGTCCGGATCGGGCCGTGAGAAGTCGGTTCCGGTGCTGTACCAATGGTTTCCGTCGCGGACAATGAGTTCTCCGCTACGCGGACAGCTCACCGAGTCTCCGGCCCATCCGCCGCCCGCTGCCACCCAGACGACATGGGGGCTGTCATATGCGGCCGATGTCATAAGGACGTCATCGCAATTCGCCACGATCACCGCACCGCGATGCCGGGACAACCCCTTGCGCAGGGTGCGCTCGATGTTGTTGATCTCGCCGACCCGGTCCAGCTGATCACGGCTGAGGTTGAGCAGCACGATGGCCGCCGGGTTGACGGCGTCCGCGACATGCGGCACGTGCATCTCGTCGACCTCGAGCACTGCGACCTCGGCCTCCAGGGTCCCGGCCAGAGCGGCAACCAGGCCGGCATCCATGTTGGAGCCCTCGGTGTTGGTGGCCACCGGACCCACGGTCGCGAGCGCGGCGGTGGCCATCCGGGTGGTGGTGGACTTGCCGTTGGTGCCGGTGATCAGGACCGTGCGACGTCCGCGGCCCAACTGCGCCAGCACCGAGCTGTCCAACTTGAGCGCGACGAGCCCGCCGATCATGGACCCCGCACCGCGACCGCTGATGCGCGACGCCCAGCGTGCTGAGCGTCCTGCGGCCAGTGCGATCCGGCCGCGCACCGAGAGGTGGTCTTGGGTCACTCGGGGAGTTTATTGGAGGCCTCGAGACGCGACGATGTCACCGTCGTCCAGGAAGCGTTCACTGCCCGTGCGGCCGGAGCAGATGGCCACACGGGCAGTGCTGAACGGCTACTAGGCGACGGCGCTCTGTAGCGATCGCTTGACCTCGTTGACTGTGGTCAGGAGGGTGGCGCTGGCCTCGGCCAACTTCTCCTTCTGCTCGTCGGTGCCGGTCACGGCGATAACGCGCGCCAGCCCGGCGATCTCGGTCAGGCCCGAGCGGAGCTTGAGAACGTTGACGAGCTTCGGGAAGAGCTTGGCTCGCAGTGCCTGCGCGGTCTGGCTGGTGATGCCTCGCTTGGCGAGCACCTTCCGGCCGAACTCGGTCAGGGTGGCTACGCCGTCATCGGTCTTCACGACGCCGCGATGAGTCAGCCGTTCGAGGACGCGCGCCACCACGGGCTCGGGAAGGGTGATCTCGCCCTCGGTCGTATCCGAGACCCGCTGCACGATCTCTGCGGCACTGGCCGGCCCGTCAAGCAGCAGTGAGGCCGTGACTGCACGCTTGATTCGGAGACCGAAACCGCTGGGACCGAACCCTGGGCCACCAAATCCGGGGCCGAACCCCGGGCCGCCAAATCCGGGCCCACCGAACCCAGGTCCGTCGAACCCACCGAAACCGGAGCCGCGACCTTCGGGGCCTGCATATGAATCAGACATCTAACTCTCCTTCTCTGATGATCAGGCAGCTGACCTGTCGCCGACTGGACCTGTATCAACTTCCTTGATACATGCGCTGCATCAGACATGTCAAGGTTCTTGATATGAGTACGCTGAGAATTTCGCACGGCGTGGTAATCCATTGCACGGCAACGACTCGCCCGCTTGGCCCATGCCGGGGCCGTGTATAGACGACAAACGAGACGTGTCGGCCGGGGGCTCACTGCCCCCGTGCATCGAGTCAATGGGCGTGAGTCTGCGTGCGTCCTGCAAGGTTCATGCCAGGATGCTTGCGATGACTGAATCCGATGAGGCCGAGCCACTGGGGTACCTGATGTTCCGTGCCGGTGCCGTGATGCGTCCGCAGGTCCTTGCTGCGCTGCGGCCGCTCGGGCTCGGGATGCCGGAGTTCATGTGCTTGCGGATGCTCAACGAAAGCCCCGGGCGTACGAGTGCTGAGCTGGCGCGCGAACACAATGTCTCGGCGCAGGCGATGAATCAGGTTCTCAACGGATTGCAGAACGTAGCGCTGGTGTCCCGGCCGACGGTGCCGGCTTCGGGGCGAGCGTTGCCGGCGCGGGTTACTCCCAAGGGCAAGGCGCTACTCAAACGTGTGGAGTCGGCCATCTGGGCCGCGGAGGACGAGATGTTCGGCCGATTAAGTGCCGACGATCAGCGCGAACTCAGGCGGATACTGGGGCGGCTGATCGACGCTACCGGCGAAAACGAGTGACCATCCACCCAACCAACCAGCCGGTTGGGGCACGCGGCTAGGGTAACGCGTGTGTTCCGCGCCACAGCCGAGACGACGCCACAGGACTGGGCGGCACTGTCGGCCTGGGTGAGGCGGCAGGGACACGCACTCGACGCCGCGTCTGCGCGACAATTCGCGGGCGGTAAGGCCAATCTCAACTATTTGGTGACCCTCGACGGCCGGCCGGCTGTATTCCGCCGCCCACCCGCGGGCCCGATCGCCGAGGGCGCCAACGATATGGCTCGCGAATGGCGAGTGCTCTCGCGACTGAACGCGGGCTTCACGCTCGCTCCGCAAGGCCTGTTGTACTGCGACGAACTCGATGTCCTCGGTGCCCCCTTCCAGTTTCTGGAGTATCGCGAGGGGTTGGTGATCGGTGGGGAACTGCCGACAGGTCTCCCTGACGACGCTCCGGCGCGCATCAGCTCCACCCTGATCGATGCCATGACGTTGCTGCACGCGGTGGCGCCAGAGGCGGTGGGATTGGGCGATCTCGGTAAGCCCGAGGGTTTCCTCGAACGCCAGCTCACCGGCTGGACCCGCCGGGCCCACGCCGTCTGGCCCGAGGGACTGCCCGAGGTCGTGACGAAGCTGACCTCACAGCTGGAGCAGCAGATTCCCGAGCCCGCGGGAGTTTCGCTGTTGCATATGGACCTCAAGCTCGACAACATGCTCGTCGACCGGGAAACGTTGTTCGCGAGAGCCGTCATCGACTGGGATATGACCACCCGCGGATGCCCGCTGTTCGATCTGGCGATTCTTGTCTCGTATTGGATGGAGCAGAGCGACCCGGCGGCCGTGCGTGCTGTCCATCAGATGCCCACCACAACACCCGGATTCGGAAGTCGTCGGGACGTCATCGATGCCTACTTCGCCGCGGCCGGAACGCGGCCGCGCCCACTGCACTGGCATGTGGCCTGCGCACGGCTCCGGTTGGCCGTCGCCTGGATGCAGCTGTACCGCAAGTGGCAGTCCGGCGATTTGGTGGGCGCCGGATATGCAGATTTCGAAGACATCGCCATGGCCGTTCTTGATTGGGCGGCAACACAATTCACCGAGGGAGAGATATGATTGACTTCAGCATTCCGGAAGAGCTGACCGCGAAGGCGCAGCGGGTGCGTGAGTTCGTCACCGAGACCGTGATCCCCTACGAGCGCGACCCGCGTCTGACCGCGCACGGGCCTACCGACGGACTGCGTGATGAGCTCGTCGGCAAGGCCCGAGATGCAGGACTGTTGACCGTGCAGGCGCCGGAATCCTATGGAGGTTGGGGTCTTTCGCATATCGGTCAGGCGGTGATCTTCGAGGCGGCGGGCTGGTCCACCCTGGGCCCCATCGCCATGAACTGCGCCGCGCCCGATGAGGGCAACATGTTCCTACTCGGCAAGATCACCAATGAGGAACAGTCCGAGAAGTTCCTGCGTCCCGTCATCGAGGGACACCAGCGCTCGGCATTCGCGATGACCGAACCCGACGGAGCCGGATCGGACCCGTCGCAGCTCAAGACCTCCGCCACCTTCGATGGCCAGAACTTCGTCATCAACGGGCGCAAGTGGCTCATCACCGGGGCGCGCGGCGCCAAGACGTGGATCATCATGGCCAATCTGGAGGCCAACGATCACCTGCCCGAGGGGCCCACGCTGTTCCTCTGTGACGGCGATACCGAAGGCATTGTGATCGAACGCATCATGAACACGATGGACCGCAACTACGCCGAGGGGCATGCGGTCGTGCGGTTCGACAATCTGACACTGCCGCGTGAGGCGCTGCTCGGCGAGACCGGCCAGGCCTTCCGGTACGCGCAGCTGCGTTTGGCTCCGGCCCGGCTGACGCACTGTATGCGGTGGCTCGGTGCTGCCGCCCGCGCTCAGGACATCGCCGTCGACTACGCGCGCACCCGGACCTCGTTCGGCAAGACCATCGGCGAGCACCAGGGTGTCTCCTTCATGCTCGCCGACAACGAGATAGCGCTGCATCAATGCCGCCTCACCATCTGGCACGCCTGCTGGATGATGGATAACGGCGCCAAGGGCCGGCACGAAAGCTCGATGGCCAAGTCGTTCGTGTCCGAGGAATTGTTCAAGGTCACCGACCGGTGCGTCCAGGTGTTGGGTGGTATCGGTATCAGCGACGAGACGCCGGTGGAGATGATCTTCCGCGATATGCGCGCCTTCCGTCTGTACGACGGCCCCACCGAGGTGCACAAGTACGCGATCGGGCGACAGGTACTTCGGACCCCGCGTGCCTAGGGCGGCGCGCCGGGCCCGGTGTTGTCGGTCCCACATGCCATCCTGAGTCATGCCGATCTGGGGGCAGACGCCCGACCACAGCCCCAAGTGGGTGGTCGTTGACCTGGAGACTTCCGGCTTTCAGCCAGGTCGGGCACGTGTCATCAGTGTGGCGGCGTTGGCGCTGGATGCCGACGGGACCATCACCGACAGCGTGGTGAGTCTGCTCAACCCGGGTGTCGATCCGGGCCCGACGCATGTGCACGGCCTCACTCCGGAGATGCTGGAGGGGCAGCCCGAGTTCGCCGATGTCGTCCCCGATCTCATCGCGCTGTTACGGGGCCGCACACTGGTTGCGCACAACGTCGGGTTCGATTACTCGTTCCTGGCGGCGGAGGCCGAGCTGGTTGGCGCCGAGCTGCCCACCGAGGCGGTGATGTGCACGGTCGAGCTGACCCGGCGTCTCGACCTGGCAACGCCGAACCTTCGCCTGGAAACCCTTGCCGCGCATTGGGGCGTCGAACAGCTCAAGGCTCACGACGCCTATGACGACGCCCGGGTGCTTGCCGAGGTGCTGCCGAAGGTGCTTGACCGGGCGCGGGAACGCGGAACCTGGCTTCCTATCCGCGAGACCACCCGTAAGCGCTGGCCCAACGGTCGCGTGACACACGACGAGCTCCGGTCGCTCAAGACCGTGGCATCGCGTCAGCCGTGTCACTGGCTCAATCCCGGCCCGTTCATCGCGGGTCAGCCGCTGGTGCAGGGCATGCGGGTGGCCTTGAGTTCCGAGGTCGCTCACACACATGAGGAGCTGGTCGAGCAGATCATGCAGGCTGGCCTCGCCTATGCCGACACGGTCGACGAGGACACCTCGGTGGTGATCTGCAACAAGCCAAACCCTGAGCAGGGTAAGGGATTTCATGCACGGTCGCTCGGTGTCCCGCTGTTGGATGACGTGACCTTCATGACCGAAGTGCGGCGCGTTGTCGGCGGTACCGACATCGAGCAGTTCACGGTTCCCAGCCGCGCCGGAGCGCAGTACTCGCTGTTCTGATGCGCCGAATCCTTCGTGTAGTACTCGCGCTTGCGCTGCTCATCGGCGGGTGTGGAACGCGCTCGCACATTGCCGTCACAGATCTGGACGCGGAGACATCGGCGAGGCTCGATACCGCCATCAACGAGGTGCTCTCGAGTGCCTCGGTCCCCGGCGCGATTGTCGGCGTGTGGGGACCCAAGGGTCAGTATGTGCGGACGTTCGGGATCGCAAATACTGCCACCCGTGCCCCGATGCGGCCCGACTTCTATCACCGAATTGGCAGTGTGACAAAGACCTTCACGGTCACCGCGGTGCTGCAGCTTGTCGATGAGGGCAAATTGGGACTCGACGATCCGATTGCCAAGTATGTGGACAAGGTTCCGGGCGGAGACAAGATCACCCTGCGTGAGCTCGCCCGGATGCAGAGCGGACTGTTCAACTATTCGATGTCCCTGGCCTTCAACCGTGACCTGGAGGCCGATCCGAGGCGCCGCTACAGTACCCAGCAACTGCTCGATTACGCCTTCGCTCAGCCGCCGAATTTCCCACCGGGGCAGGGCTATGAATACAGCAACACCAATGCGGTGCTGCTGGGCCAAGTGGTGGAGAAGGTCAGTGGACAGACGCTGCCCGAGTTTGTGCGTGAACACATCGCCGAGCCACTCGGCTTGAGTCACACCAGTTTTCCGGACACCAACAGCATTCCCGATCCCCACGCGCAGGGTTACACGCAGCTGACGCCGACCGGGCCGCTAGTCGACAGCACCAACTGGAGCCCGTCGTGGGCGTCATGGGCGGGAGCGATGATCTCCACGCTCGAAGATCTCAGGATCTGGGTACCCGCTTTGGCGACCGGCAGGCTCCTTAAGCCAGCCACCCAAGAACAGCGCCTGCAGACAGTGGCGATGCCCCCCGTGCCCGACGATATCCGTTATGGCTTAGGAATTTTCGACGCACGCGGGTGGATCGGTCACAACGGCAGCATCCCCGGCTTCCAGACACTGGCCATCTATTCGCCGGCCGAGCAGACCACGGTGGTGGCGCTACTGAACACCGATGTGGCCAAACAACCCGCGCAGCCCAGCACGTTGTTCGGCACGGCGATCACCAAGGTGATCAGCCCGGAGCACGTCTTCTTGTTGGAGAACGCAATTCCGCAGCCGCGCTGACTCGGGGTCAGGCGTAGGGCAGTAGCGCCATCTCCCGTGCGTTCTTGATCGCCGTGGCGACCTGGCGCTGCTGTTGCACGGTCAATCCTGTCACCCGGCGGGCACGGATCTTGCCGCGCTCGGAGATGAACAGTCGGAGGGTGTTGGTGTCCTTGTAATCGACCGATGAAAGACCCAATTTGGCAAAGAGATTCGGCTTGGGCTTGGTATCGGCGTCCTTGACGCGACGATTGCGGGGTGTCTTGGTGACCATCACCAGCTCGCTTTCCGGACGCCAGGCAGCGACCCGTCGTGCACGAGTCCACGGACCCGCACCCGGGACAGCCCGAACTTGCGCAGGTAGCCGCGGGGGCGGCCGTCTACCGCATCGCGATTGCGCAGCCGTACCGCGCTGGCATCACGCGGCTGGCGGGCCAGCTCTGCCTGTGCGGCCAGACGCTGCTCCTGGCTGCTCGATGGTTGACGGATGATCTCCTTGAGCTCTGCGCGTCGCTCGGCATAACGCTCGACGATGACGCGACGCTGCTCGTTCTTGGCGATCTTGGACTTCTTGGCCATCTCAGCGCTCCTCTCGGAAATCTACGTGCTTGCGCACTACTGGGTCGTACTTGCGCAGGACCATCCGGTCCGGGTCGTTGCGCCGGTTCTTGCGGGTCACGTACGTGTATCCGGTGCCCGCCGTGGATTTCAGTTTCACGATGGGCCGGATCTCATTGCGCGCCATCAGAACTTCCGTCCTTGCGCGCGCAGGCGTGCCACCACGGCCTCGATGCCGTCGCGGTCGATCACCTTGATGCCCTTGGCGCTCACCCGGAGCTTGATGCGCCGGTCCTCTGAGGGCAGGTAATACGTCTTGAGCTGGATATTGGGTGACCAGCGGCGACGGGTACGGCGGTGCGAATGCGATACCGCGTTACCGAAGCCCGGTGACCGTCCGGTCACCTCGCAATGCGCGGACAACGGACCTCCATTCATGCCCATTTGATAATGGGAATCGTTTTCGACAAGTGCTGATCCGGACTGTACCGTGAAGCTTCTGGTAATGAAAATCGTTTCCAATAGATCGCAAGAGGGAGAAGTCATGCGCACGCCGGTGCTACTCGTATCCGGACAGGCCGATACCGATGCGGTCGTGGATGTCTTGGCGCGCGACCCCGGAACTGTCGTCGTCACGCACCGGTTCGACGGGCATATCGTCAAGCGGTCCGTCGTATCCGGGGGTGGAGCCCGCGACCCCCAGGTGACCGTGCTGGAACTGGCCCACGGCTGCGTGTCCTGCACCGTCCGGGACGATCTGCTCGTGCTGCTCCGCAAGCTGCATCGCCGAGAAGACGTGGGGCGGATCGTCCTACATCTGGAGCCATGGTTGGAAGCCGATCCGATCTGTTGGGCGATCAAGACGGTGCCCGTTCGCATGGGACCGGGGTACGTCGATGGACCGGCGGCGCGTGATGTGGAAATCGCTGGGGTGGTCTCCTGCGTCGATACTGCGAACTGGCTGGAGCAGGCGCTCGGGGACGACGAGCTCGACGACGGGCGGACCGTGGCGCAGGTGGTGATCGGCCAGGCCGAGTTCGCCGACGTCCTGGTGGTACGCAATCCCGAACCCGAGGTGCTCTCGGTGCTGCGGCGCTTGGCGCCGCGCGCACGCATCACCGCCCGCATCGGTCGAGTCGAACAAGCCCTTGATCATCTCGAGGACGATGCGCGGTGTGGTCGGGCAGACGACCCACATGGCCCGCTACTGGCGGGGCAGCCCTCCCTGGCCGTTGACGGCCGGATCGCGCTAGTGGAGTTCAATGCGCGCAGGCCATTTCACCCGGAAAGGCTGCATGCCGCGATCGACCTACTGCTTGACGGCGTGATCCGTACCCGGGGCCGGTTGTGGCTGGCGACTCAGGATCAGCAGGCGATGTGGCTGGAGTCCGCAGGTGGTGGACTCCGGGTGTCGGCAGCCGGGAAGTGGCTAGCAGCAATGGATTCGGCGGAGGCACGGCAGACCGATCTGGAGCGGAGGGCATTCGCCGACCTCATGTGGGATTACCGGTTCGGCGACCGGCATATCGCGATGACGGTGCTGATATGCGGCGCCGAGAGCGCCGAGGTGCTGGACGCCCTGCGCGGTGCGCTGCTCACCGATGACGAAATGGCAAGCCCCGCAAGCTGGGAAGAGTTCAGCGATCCGTTTGGCGATTGGCATGAGGACCCGTGCGAGCACGTGTCCGAGCTTGAGGATTTCCTGTCCTACGGCGAATACAACACAGAAGGAAACCACTGATGAAACCCGGAATACACCCCGACTATCACCCCGTTGTCTTCCAGGACACCACGACCGGAAAGATGTTCCTGACCCGCTCGACGGCGACAAGCAATCGCACCGTCGAGTTCGAGGGTCAGGAATATCCGCTGATCACCGCCGAGGTGACGGCGGACTCCCATCCGTTCTGGACCGGAGACCGGCGGATCGTCGATACCGCCGGCCAGGTAGAGAAGTTCCGCAGGCGCTACGGGACTCGCTAACCGAATCGAGTGCGAGTCTGGCGCGGAAAATTGGCTAAGAACCCGCGCCAGGCTCGCATTCGATGTGAGGGCTAGTTACGAGCAGCACGGTTGACCGCCGACACCACTGCCCGCAGTGAGGCGGTGGTGATCGACGGCGCGATACCGACACCCCACACCGTCTGTGCCTCACCGCCATCGGGGCCGACCACCATGGCCTCCACGTAGGCGGCGGCCTGTGCGTCATCGCCGGCGCTCATCGCGTGCTCGGAGTAGTCCAAGACATTGACGGCGTAGCCCACGGTGGACAGCGCATCGACGAAGGCGGCCAGCGGGCCATTGCCCGTACCGTTGACTTCGGTTTCCTTGCCGTCGATTTTCACCACGGCGGCAATGGAATCCGTTCCACCGTCCTCTTCGGAAGCGGTCACCTTCTGGCGGATCCGCTCCAGCGGGACGATGGGTGCCAGGTACTCCTCGGCGAAGACGTCCCAGATCTCCTTCGGGTTCACCTCGCCGCCCTCGCCGTCGGTGATCCGCTGGATCGACTGCGCGAATTCGATCTGCAGGCGCCGCGGCAGCACCAGTCCATGATCGGATTTCATGATGTAGGCGACGCCGCCCTTGCCGGACTGCGAGTTGACCCGGATCACGGCCTCGTAGTTGCGGCCCACATCCTTGGGATCGATGGGCAGGTACGGCACCTGCCACAGGATGTCGTCGACGTCGGAATCCGCCTCGTCCGCATCGCGTTTCATCTGATCCAGGCCCTTGTTGATGGCGTCCTGGTGGCTGCCGGAGAAGGCGGTGTAGACCAGATCGCCACCGTAGGGATGCCGCTCGGGGACCTTCAGCTGGTTGCAGTACTCGACCGTGTGCCGAATCTCGTCGATGTTCGAGTAGTCGATCTGGGGATCCACGCCGCGGCTGAACAGATTCAGACCCAGGGTCACCAGGCATACGTTTCCGGTGCGCTCACCGTTGCCGAACAGGCAGCCCTCGATGCGGTCGGCTCCTGCCTGGTAGCCCAATTCCGCTGCGGCGACCGCTGTTCCGCGATCGTTGTGCGGGTGCAGGCTCAGGATCACCGAGTCGCGGCGAGCCAGGTTACGGCTCATCCACTCGATGGAATCTGCGTACACATTCGGAGTTGTCATCTCAACCGTGGACGGCAGGTTGAAGATGATCGGGTTTTCCGGTGTCGGCTCGATGATGTCGCCGACGGCGTTGCACACCTCCAGCGCGTACTGCAGCTCGGTGCCGGTGTACGACTCCGGGGAGTACTGGAAACGCCAATGCGTATCGGGGTATTTGGCCGCTTCCTCAACGCACTTGCGGGCGCCATCGGTGGCGATCTTCTTGATCGTGTCCTTCTCGCCCCGGAACACCACGCGCCGCTGCAGGATTGACGTCGAGTTGTAGAAGTGCACGATGACCTTCGCCGCGCCCTCGCAGGCCAGGAACGTGCGCTCGATCAGTTCCGGGCGACACTGTGTCAGCACCTGGACGGTGACGTCCTCGGGGATGGCGTTCTCGCTGATCAGTTCGCGGATGAAATCGAAATCGGTCTGGCTCGCCGAGGGGAATCCGACCTCGATCTCCTTGAACCCCATCCGGATCTGCATATCGAACATCCGGCGCTTGCGAGCAGGGCTCATCGGATCGATCAAGGCTTGGTTGCCGTCGCGCAGGTCGACCGCTCCCCACTGCGGTGCGCGGGTGATCACCTTGTCGGGCCAGGTGCGGTCCGGCAGTTCGATCTTCTCGACCTCATCGGCGAAGGGCCGGTACCGATGTACCGGCATCGAGCTGTTCTTCTGAGTGTTCCACGCCGGTTGGTCGGCCGGAATCGGCCCGTTCGGGGTGACGATGCTGCGGGGGGTGTAGTTGAACTCGTCTGGGGAAAAGCTGGTCATGGGAAGGCTCCGGGAGTTTGAGGGGGATCTCGACCGGCACGCCAACAACCCGCGACAGGAAGCCGGTCTGGATCAGACCCTGTCGCGGCGTCGGAGGAGGAGCGCCCGCTGCATATACGGGACTCTACCAGCCGCGCGAACCCCGATCATCTGGCACGATCGCAGAGCATGTGGGTACGCAGGGGGATGGTGGCGCTGGCGATTCTGCTGGTGGCCACCGGCTGCACGCGCACCGTTACCGGGCAGGCGCGGGGAGGCGAACCAGCGCCCGGGGCCGACTCGTTTTTTCGTGGCGATCAGCCGGACTACGGCCAGAAGCTCACCGCTCAGGAGAAGGCGACGCTTACCTATGCGCGAGCGTTGCGGCGCGTGGACCCCTGCGGCTTCGCGGCCAACCTGAAGGACTACGGCGACCCTGGACAGGTCGTCGGCGACTTTCAGATCTGCTATGCCAGCGTGAAGGTCACGGGTGATCCCAGCCTCACCGAGGTGTCCTACGAGTACTCCATGCAGGACAAGCGCGATACCGCCGTGGCGTTTCAGGTGGGTTCTGTCCCGGTCTACGACACCGGGTCCGAGTGCGAATATGAGGTCCCTCTCGGCCTGGAACGGCTTCCGGGAGCGCCTGCGAGCCCCACGCTGCAGGCCATGTTGACGGTCAGCGCCTACCT
Source organism: Mycobacterium sp. D16R12 (assembly GCF_002013465.1). Taxonomy (GTDB): domain Bacteria; phylum Actinomycetota; class Actinomycetes; order Mycobacteriales; family Mycobacteriaceae; genus Mycobacterium. The sequence goes on from NZ_MAFC01000013.1 coordinate 244,644, forward strand.
CTATGGGTCGGACGAACACTCCGACCCGGACTGTCGACTGGCCAAGCAGCTGGTGACAGCGATCGCCAAGGAACTCCCCTCGGGATTGCAGCCACGTTCCGCGCTCAGTGCGTACCCGATCAAACTCGCCGAACGTGATCCCTGCGAGATCCTTGGGGAGTACCCGGGGAAGGCGCGCGAGGTGTCCGTCGACCTGCTGGGCGATCCCTTCGGCTGTGACTTCGCGCTTTCGGATTCCGATATCGACTACTCGGTGGAGCTCACCAGCAGTGTCGACGACTTTCCCGATGAATACGTCGAATCGCACCGTGACGGCGTGACGTACTTCCACAACGAGGACACGAGTACCCCGACGGGATGTCACGCGCTGGCATTGGTTGGAGATCCGTTGTATCCCAAGGACGCCGGTGGCGGTGCGATGAACACCGACGATTCCGAGGCGTACACCCCGGCGGTCGTGGCGAGTGGCTTCACCCGGCATGGGCGATCGAATTGCGGGCAGATGCGGGAGATCCTGGACAAGGCGGTGCGGTTATTCGCAAACTCCGCTCGCTAGCAGTGCTACTCGTCACCATGCTGGCGATCGCGGGGTGTACGAATGTGGTGTCCGGTTCCGCGACCGGACGGATGCCCGCGCCTACCGGCCAGACCCTGTTCGCCGGTGCTGTGCCCACGTACGGCCAGACCTTCACGCAGAATCAGACCACGCTGCTGGCCTATCTACGAGCGCTGCGACGGGTAGATCCGTGTGGTCTTTTGTTGATGCTGAAGGACATTGGCGCTCCCGAATACATTTCAGGGGACATAGATGGCTGCTTCGGTTCCATCAAGGTGACGGGTACGGCGAACCCGTCGAGCGTCGGCCTGTCACTGATGTTGGGTGACTATTCCCGCGAGAAGCCCGAATTCACGATCGGTGGAGCGCCCGTGTTTCACACCGCGGGCACCTGCCTGTACGAATTTCCGATCGCATTGAACAAGCTCCCGGATGCTCCGAAGTTGAAGGGGGCCAAGGTGCCCGCGCTGCGCGTCGTGGTCGTCGATGGCACGCGGAGCGCGCTGGCGGCGAATTGCAAAATGGCACAACCGGTTATCGGCATACTAGCCAAGCTGAACCCGGCCGATATGCCCATGCGCGATGCGTTGAGCGCGTACCCGATCAAGATCGCCGAACGTGATCCGTGCGAGATTCTCGGTGAGTATCCGGGCAAGGTGGACGACCTGAGGCCGTCACTTTTCGGCGATCCGTTCTCGTGCCGATTCTCGTTGCAGGACAGCGATACTCAGTTCGAGTTGTCCATCAGGACCGGTATCGATGCGCCGTCGAGGCTGCGGGAAGAGATCCGCGACGGTGTCGAGTACTTTCACGGCCAGGACGGCAGCATGTGCACCAGCATGATGCGTCTGGGCAAGCCCCTCTATGCCCGCGAAGTTCCGGGCGGTGCCATGCAGGAGAACAGCACCCCGGAGCGCATTTTCATCGAGGTGCTCAGCTTCTCGCTGAAGAACGCTGACTGTGTGTCTACCCGCGCGATGATCGATAAGGCGGTGCGGATCTTCCGCGGTTCGTTCGATTGATGCGCGAGCCGGGACGCGGCGCCGCGGGCGTCTCCTCGCTGCCCCGAACTAGCCGACCAGACCGTTGCCCCAGCGTTCGGTGAAGGCGATATCGCTGAGCGCCGGCCGCTGGCGGGGGGAGTGATCGCGTTCGACGGTCGATTCGTCGGCATCGGCGTAATCGTCGAGAACGGGCCCGATCGCGACGACGGCGATGGGCCGCACGTTCTCGGGGATGTTGAAGACAGCAGGCGCCTTCTCAACCCGGAAACCCGCCATCGGATGGGTGTGCAGACCGTGGGCGCGCGCCTCCACACCCAGCTGGGCGATCGCCAGCCCGGCATCCACCGCCGCGTACACGGCAGTGTTGTCGTCATCACCCAGGTCGGTGCTCACCAGCACGAGTGCTGCCGCAACTTTTGCGTAAGAGTTTCCCCGATTGAGCAGCTCAGTCAGCGCTTCGTAGGTGGCGTCACCGCGCAGACCCACGATGTATCTGACGGGGAAGCGCTTACCCCAGCTGGCGGCCCAGCGACCCGCTTCGAGCAGGGCTGTCAGGGTCTCGGGAGCCAGGCTTGCGCTGGGATCGAAATGCCGCGGACTCCAGCGCGAGGCGATCAGCGGCTGGATCGGAACCGAGGTGATGGCGGTACGTTCGGTCGGGTTGCCCATACGGGCCAGGTTAACGAGTTGTCGTAACCCCTTATCCTGATGACTGGATCTCCCCCGACCCTGGCCGAACAGCAGGAAGGTATGCCGTGGCGCTCGTCGTCCAAAAGTACGGCGGATCGTCGGTCGCAACGGCCGAACGCATCCGCAGGGTGGCCGAACGCATCGTCGAGACGAAGAAGAACGGCAACGACGTCGTCGTCGTCGTCTCGGCCATGGGTGACACCACCGACGAGCTGCTTGACCTGGCCCAACAGGTCTGCCCGGCCCCGCCGCCGCGCGAGCTGGACATGCTGCTCACCGCGGGTGAGCGGATGTCCAACGCCCTCGTCGCGATGGCGATCCATTCGCTCGGCGCCTCGGCGCGCTCGTTCACCGGTTCGCAGGCCGGCGTCATCACCACCGGTAGGCACGGCAGCGCCAAGATCATTGATGTCACCCCGGGCCGGTTGCGCTCCGCCCTGGACGAGGGCCAGGTGGTGCTGGTCGCCGGATTCCAGGGTGTGAGTCAGGACAGCAAGGACGTCACCACGCTGGGACGGGGTGGCTCCGACACCACCGCCGTCGCGCTGGCTGCGGCGCTCAAGGCCGATGTGTGCGAGATCTACACCGATGTCGACGGGGTATTCACCGCCGATCCGCGGATAGTGCCGAATGCGGCCCGGCTCGACAAGGTCAGTTTCGAAGAAATGCTGGAGATGGCAGCGGCCGGAGCCAAGGTGCTCATGCTGCGCTGTGTGGAATACGCCCGGCGATACAACGTTCCGGTTCACGTGCGCTCGTCGTACACCGACAAGCCGGGCACGATCGTCAGCGGATCAATGGAGGACATTCCTGTGGAAGAAGCGATTCTCACCGGTGTCGCACACGATCGTGGTGAGGCCAAGGTCACGGTCGTCGGAATCCCCGACGTTCCGGGATATGCCGCCAAGGTCTTTCGTGCCGTGGCCGATGCCGAGATCAACATCGACATGGTGCTGCAGAACATCTCAAAGGTCGAGGACGGCAAGACCGACATCACCTTCACCTGCCCCAAGGAGAGCGGACCCACCGCGGTCGAGAAGCTGGACTCGCTGAAGAACGAGATCGGGTTCTCGCAGGTGCTCTACGACGATCACATCGGTAAGGTGTCGCTGGTGGGCGCGGGTATGCGCAGCCACCCGGGTGTCACTGCCAGCTTCTGCGAGGCACTGGCCAAGGCCGGGGTCAACATCGAACTCATCTCCACATCGGAGATCCGGATCTCGGTGCTGGTCAAGGACACTGAACTCGACGCGGCCGTGCGGGCCATCCACGACGCCTTCGACCTCGGCGGCGAAGAGGAAGCCACTGTGTACGGAGGCACCGGACGATGAGGCGAGCGCAGCGACGGGAGATTTGGACATGACCTCCATCGGCGTTGTCGGTGCCACCGGTCAGGTGGGTGCCGTCATGCGAAAGCTACTGGAAGAGCGCAACTTCCCGGCTTCATCGGTGCGGTTCTTCGCATCGGCTCGCTCGGAGGGCAAAAAGCTGACCTTCCGCGGCCAGGAGATCGAGGTCGAGAACACCGAGACGGCTGACCTGGCCGGGCTCGATATCGCGCTCTTCTCCGCCGGTGCGACCATGTCGCGGGTGCAGGCGCCGCGTTTTGCCGCGGCCGGAGTGACGGTCATCGACAACTCCTCGGCCTGGCGCAAGGACCCGGATGTGCCGTTAGTGGTTTCGGAGGTCAACTTCGATCGCGATGTGCGCGGGGTAACATTGCCGAAAGGCATTATCGCTAACCCGAATTGCACCACTATGGCCGCGATGCCGGTGCTCAAGGTGCTTCACGACGAGGCGGGCCTGCAGCGGCTGATTGTGTCGACCTACCAGGCAGTCTCGGGTAGCGGTCTGGCCGGTGTGGAGGAGTTGGCCACCCAGGTGCGCGCCGGTATCGACGAGAGCGAGCAGCTGGTGCACGACGGCTCGGCCGTCACTTTCCCGGATCCGGTGAAATACGTTGCGCCCATTGCCTTCAACGTGATCCCGCTGGCCGGGTCGCTGGTTGACGACGGGTCCGGCGAAACCGACGAGGATCAGAAGCTGCGTAACGAGAGCCGCAAGATTCTGGGCATCCCAGAGCTTTTGGTGAGTGGTACATGCGTGCGGGTGCCGGTCTTCACCGGACATTCGCTCTCGATCAACGCCGAATTCGAGCGTGAGCTGACTCCGGCACGTGCCACCGAGTTGCTCGCCGCGGCGGCGGGAGTCGCTCTGGCCGATGTGCCCACGCCGTTGGCTGCTGCGGGTGCCGATGACTCGCTGGTGGGCCGAATCCGTCAAGATCCGGGTGTTCCGGGTAATCGCGGTCTGGCGCTGTTCATTTCCGGAGATAACCTTCGGAAGGGTGCTGCGCTCAATACGATTCAGATCGCCGAATTGCTCGTCGCTAGCTGACTCACAGGAACTTCACGGGTTTTCCCTGGGCAATGGTCAGTCGGTTCGGCCATGCTCGGGGCATGACAACTCCAGACAATCCCGATACACCAACGAATCCGGTGTCTGTACCGCAGGCACCTGCGCCCGCGCCGCGTTCGGCGAGTAACACCCTGCTGGTAAAGATCGCCGCCGTGGTCGGCATCGTCGCGGGTGCCTTCGTGATCCTCGGGGTCACCTTCGGTCTCGGCGTACTGGCCGGCTCTCAATGCGGGCATGGCGGGCACGGCGGCCCTGGTGGGCACGATCGAAGCCGCGTGATGATGTTCGACCGTGACGACGCACCGCCGATGCGGGGCCCGGTGATCATCCAGCGCGGACCCGAGATCGGGCCGCCGGACTTCCCGTCCGCCCCAGGTGAGCGGCGCCAGCTGCCCCCGCCCCCGCAGTCGCCATCTCAGACCGTGCCTCGTCCATAGCGATCCAACCGCGGCGCCACTGACTACCCTGTCCAGGGATGGCTAGTGGCGCCGCGGCGTCGGATGGGAGATGAGGCGTGCGGCGCATCAGGGTCAGCGCACTCCTACTGACCGTCCTCGTAGCCGTAGCCGTAGCCGTAGCCGTTGCCGCACCCCAATTGCCTTATGCTCCAATCGCACTCGCCGATCCGCTGCGGCCCGCCCCGGTACCGCTGGATCCGGGCGAGGTGGTGCGGATCGGCCCCGTCGCGGGCACCGGCACCGCGACCTCTGACTACAACCTTGGCGCCACCGACCTGTGCGAGTTCATGGTCTTCACCGGCGGGATGCTGCAGATCTGCGGCGACAGCTTCGCAGGCCAGGGTGTGGGATACGGCGGCTGGTACTCGCCGGTGGCGCTGCGCGTCGACACGGAAACGGTGCCGAACGCATCGGGTGTACGTCACTCCGGTGTCCTGGGCACCGACCGTCCTCTCCTGGAAGACCCGACACCGCCGGGCTTCTCCCAACTTCCCTCCGGTGTCATCGACATCAACGGGACCAACTGGCTGTTCATCGCCGTCACCAAGAACTTGATCCCGCAGTCGACACGGCTGGTGAAGCCCGATCCCTTCCGTGCCGGTTGGCCGACGGTGCCGGGATCGGTGCGGCCGGGTGATTACGCGGGCGGCCAACAGACGCAGATCAGCGGCTACTACGACCCGCTGTGGACACCCGAGTCGCCGAAGGGCTGGGTGTACATCGTCAGCGATGCCTTCGATCGCTCGCGGCCCGCGGTGCTGTACCGGGCCAAACCGGACACGTTCACCGACCGTGCGACCTGGCAGGGCTGGGGAACAGACGCGCACGGGAAGTGGGCCTGGGGTACCGCCGTGACGCCGTTGTGGGGCGACCACCTGGGTGAGCTGAGCATGAAGATGGTGGACGGACAGGCGGTGCTGTCCTACTTCAATCAGACCACGGGCAACGTCGAGGTGCGGGTCGCCGATAACCCGACGCGACTCGGTGCGGTGCCGGCGACCACGGTGGTGAATGCCGGGGCCTGGCCGGCGATGGCGGACGAACTTCCCGAGTCCTGGGACAACACCTTGGCTCAGCCGTATGGCGGATACATCGGGCCGGACTCCACGCTTGATCGCCTCAGCATCTACGTCAGCCAGTGGAACACCGACTCACGCGATCATGCTCCCTATCGGGTGATCGAATTCGCGGTGAACCCGCTGCTTGCCAATGTGGGCTAACTAACACTCGGTTGTTACCAGAGTTGTCGAACCGCGCGAGCTGGCTGGTTAGGATAGGTAACGATGATTGCTAGCGTAACCTCGATCGACATTGCGGCCGGTGAGTGGATAACCGGCGGAGAGGGTTCGCGTACCTTCGATTCTGTGGACGCTGAGCAGCTGGCAACCCGCGCAAGCGAGGCTCTGGCGTCCGGAGACGATAGCGAGGCACTGCGTCTCGCGAACGATGCGCTGGAGCTGGAGCACAAGAACTCGCTGTCCTGGCGGATCTTGGCGTACTGCCTCGGCAGCATGGGACGGCATTTCGATGCGATCGATTGCGCGCTTTCGGCCGTGCGATATGGCAGCCGTGACGCCATCAATCACTACACCCACGCGTGGGCTCTCCATGGTGCCCGCAAACCGAACGAGGCGCTCGAGGCGGCCGATGAGGCCCTCGAGATCGATTCCGAATTCGCCGATGCACTTGCGCTGCGCGCGGTGATCCGCAACGAGCTGGGAGACCGGACCGGGGCCATCGACGATATGCGCAGGGCGCGCTCGCTCTAGCCCTCCAGGGGATGACGCTTCAGGAACTCATCGATGAGGGCGTTGACCTCGTCGGGGCGTTCCAGGGCGGCCAGATGCCCGGTGTCCTCCATGATCACGAACTCGGCCCCGGGAATCGCCTCGGCCATGAGCTGAGTCTCCGCGACGGGAAAGGTCGGATCTTCCCGGCCCGCCACCACCAGGACGGGTGTGGTGATGCGTCCGAATAGCTCGCGTTGGTCGGGTCGCGCCGGAACCACGCTGTTGACCGCCCAATAGACCGAGTCGACGTTGAGCTCGCGCAATTGCGCACGGATTGTCTGCTCTACCTGAGGGCGCTCCCGCATGATGGTGGGCCCGACGAAGGCCTTCACCGCGCGCGTGGTGAGCGGTTCGCGGAATCGGCCGAGAATCCGGACTATCTCGGTGAGCAGCCGAAACTCGACCGTCTGGCGTGCGTTGGCGCGCGAAGCGGTGGCGTTCATCAGCACGGACGCTCCCACCCGATGCGGATACAGCGCGGCGAAGGTACCTCCGATCATTCCGCCCCAGGAGTTGCCGACGAGGTGTGTGCGTTCGATGCCGAGGGTGTCGAGAATCTGTTCGATGGCGTGCGCGCAGTCCTCGAAACCGAACATTCGGTGCAGGGCCTGGCTGTCACCGTGACCGGGCGGGTCAACGACGATCACGGTGTATCGGTCGGTGAAGTACTCCGCCTGGTCAGCCCACATGGACCCCGTCATCAGCAGGCTGGGCCACAAGAGGATGGCGGGCCCGTCGCCTCCTACCCGCACGTGCAGTCCGCCGAGGCAGCTTTGGATGTACCGGTCTTGCAATGCGGCGCCGCCCATGCGCAGCAGGCTAGCGGCTGTGGACGGTTGACAGGGAAGATCTACAGAATGTGGACATGATTGCCGCTCGGTTTCTGCCGCCAGTGCTGCTCATCTGCTCGAACGTCTTCATGACCTTCGCCTGGTACGGGCATCTCAAATTCAAGGATCACCCGCTGTGGGTGGTTGTCCTTGTCAGCTGGTTCATCGCGTTCTTCGAGTACTGCCTGGCAGTTCCCGCGAATCGCCTTGGTAGTGAGGTGTATTCGGGCGCCGAGCTCAAGGCGATGCAAGAGGTCATCACCTTGACGGTGTTCCTTGGTTTCGCCGTGTGGTACCTGGGCGAGAAGCTCACCCTGAATCACCTGGTGGGGTTCGTGTTGATCGCGGCCGGGGCCTACTTCGTGTTCAACGGCCCGTTCGGCTGAAAAGCCATTTCTTGACTCATTCCAGAAAAGGCGCATACTGGTGGAGTGACCGTAGTACAGCCCCCCGCCCCAGACGCAGCATTGCGCCGGGCGGGACTGCGTGTCACGGCCCCACGCGTCGCGGTTCTGAACGCGATTGCGGCGCATCCACATTCGACTGCAGACATCATTGCGATGGTGGTGCGTGCCGATCTTGGGAAGGTGTCCACGCAGGCCGTCTATGACGTGCTCAAGGCCTGTGTCAGTGCCGGGCTGGTGCGACGTATCGAACCCGCCGGTTCGCCGGCGCTTTTTGAGACGCGTATCGGCGATAACCATCACCACCTGGTCTGCCGCCGTTGCGGTGCCGTCACCGATGTGGACTGCACCGTGGGACATGCTCCGTGCCTGGAGCCGTCCCACACCGCGGGCTTCGTGGTCGACGAGGCCGAAATCGTCTTCTGGGGTATCTGCCCCGAATGTCAGCCCCATTAGTTCAGCCCAGTTAGTCAGGTATCGAGGAGGTTTTCATGTCCATCCGAACAACCACGAACACCGGAATCGCAGTAGAGAGCGACGACGAGTCGTTGACCGCGGGGATCCAAGGTCCGGTCCTGCTGCACGATCACTATCTGATCGAAAAGCTTGCGCAATTCAACCGCGAGCGCGTTCCCGAGCGCATCGTGCACGCCAAGGGTGCCGGCGCGTATGGAGAGCTCGTCATTACCGCAGATGTCTCGAAGTACACCAAGGCCAAGTTGTTTCAATCGGGCGTGAAAACAGAGTCGCTGGTTCGCTTTTCGACGGTCGCGGGGGAACAGGGGAGCCCCGATACCTGGCGTGACCCGCGTGGTTTTGCCATCAAGTTCTATACTGAGGACGGCAACTACGACCTCGTCGGCAACAACACCCCCGTCTTCTTCATTCGCGATGCCATCAAGTTCCCGGACTTCATCCGTTCGCAGAAGCGGTTGCCGGGATCAGGGCTGCGGGACCACAACATGCAGTGGGACTTCTGGACGCTGCGTCCCGAGACGGCACACCAGGTCACCTGGTTGATGGGCGATCGCGGGATCCCGAAGAACTACCGCCACATGAACGGATACGGTTCGCACACCTATCAGTGGGTCAATGCCGAGGGGGAGCGCTTCTGGGTGAAGTACCACTTCCGGACCGATCAGGGTCAAGATTTCCTGACCCAGCAGGAGGCGGATGCACTCGCCGGATCCGACGCCGATGCGCATCGTCGCGATCTGTGGGATGCGATCGAGCAGGGCAATTTCCCGAGCTGGACCCTGCACGTGCAGATCATGCCGGTCGCCGAGGCGCAGGGATACCGATTCAACCCGTTCGATCTGACCAAGGTCTGGTCCAAGAAGGATTACCCGCTGATCGAGGTCGGTAAGTGGACGCTCAATCGCAACCCCGGGAACTATTTCGTCGACATCGAGCAGGCCGCCTTCGAACCATCGAATATCGTTCCGGGAATTGGCTTCTCACCCGACAAGATGCTGCTCGGCCGGGTCTTTGCCTACGCCGACGCGCATCGATACCGGATTGGCACCAACTACGCACAGTTGCCGCCCAACGAGGCGCGGGCCGCCACCGTGAACTCCTACTCCAAGGAGGGCGCGATGCGGTATCACTTCAATGAGCCCGAGGTTCCGGTTTACGCCCCCAACTCCTTTGGGGGTCCGCATGCCGATCCGCAGGCAGCGGGCGACCTGGGCGTGTGGGATTTCGACGGCACCGCGGTGCGTGCCGGGTATGTCCAGCATGCCGAGGACGACGACTTCGTTCAGGCCGGAACCTTGGTACGTGAGGTGCTGAACGACGATCAGCGTGCGCGTCTGGCGAGCAACATCGTCGGTCACGTGCTGGGCGGCGTCAGCGAACCCGTGCTGTCCCGGGTGTTCGATTACTGGAAGAACGTCGACCCCGAGCTCGGCAAGGCCGTGGAAGAGGGCGTTCGCGCCGGTCTCGACGCCCAGTAGGCAGTTCTTGGAAGGCGCCGGTTCTCTTCAAGGGGGCCGGCGCCTTCCGTATGCTCGTCATATGTCCAATGAGGCCGTGTACACAGCAGAAGCCACGTCGACCGGAGGAGGCCGTGATGGGCATGTTCGCTCGTCGGATGGCCGGGTAGATCTAGATACCCGAATCCCAAAGTCGATGGGCGGCAACGGGGAAGGCACCAACCCCGAGCAGTTGTTCGCGGCCGGGTATTCGGCGTGCTTCTTGAGTGCGCTCAATCTGGTTGCCCGGATAGCGAAGGTCCAGCTTGATCCCGCGACATCGATCACGGCGAAGGTGGGAATCTTCAAAACCCCCGAGGGTGGTTTCGATCTGTCCGCCGAGCTGGATGGTTACCTGCCCGGACTGTCTCAGGAGGTCGCCGAGGACCTCTTGGAGCAGGCCCATGAGGTGTGCCCGTACTCGAATGCCACACGCGGCAATATCGAAGTGACTGTGAAGGCCCGCGTCTGATGCGTGCGGCGCTTCTGGCTGTCGTGCCGGTATTCGCGCTGGTATTCGCGCTGGTGTTGGCGCCCGTGGCGGGCGCCCGTCCGTCTGATCCGGGGGTGGTCAATTACGCGGTGCTCGCGCGCGGATCGGTGAGCAATGTCCTTGGTGCGCAGCTGGGATCGCATAGCGAGTTCACCCAGCCGTTTCAGGCGTTCTCGGTGGATGTTCCGGAATGCAACAACTGGTCGGATATCGGGCTCGACGAGGTATACGCCGATCCGGATCTGGCCTCGTTCCGGGGTGCGACGACGCAAGACTCCGCCACGGATGCAACGCATTTGGTGAAGCAGTCGATCGGCGTGTTCGCCAACAACGACGCGGCGGACCGGGCATTCCATCGAGTGGTGGACCGCACCCAAGGGTGTTCCGGGCAGACAGCCACCTTGATCCTGAACGACGGCCGACGCGAGGTGTGGACATTCACCGGACCAGCGGCGGGTGCCGCCGATGCCGCCTGGATGAAGGAGGAGGCGGGGGTTGACCGTCGCTGCTTCAACCAGACCCGCAGGCGTGAGAATGTGCTGCTGCAGGCCAAGGTCTGTCAGCCGGGAAACGGCAGCCTTGCGGTGAACGTGCTGGCCAACACGATGCAAAACGGCCTGAGCCAGTAGCGGATTGACCCAGGCCGCTATCTGCTACACCGACGCGGCGGCCTCGTTGAGCTCGTTGAGCGTGCTGGTGGCCTCCAGGTACTCCTGCACCCAGCGCTCGATGACGGCGGCCGACTTCTCCACCTTGGTGAACTGGCCGACAACCTGGCCGATCGGGTTGAAGGCTACATCGATGCTCTGATCGGGGTACTTGTTTGTCGCCGCGACGGCCATCCCGGAAACCATGTACTGCAACGGCATTCCGAGCGGTTCCGGGTTCCCTTCGGTCTCCCACGCCACGGTCCAGTCGTTGCGCAGCATGCGGGCGGGTTTGCCCGTGAACGAGCGGCTGCGCACGGTGTCGCGGCTTCCCGCCTTGGCGTACGTCTGCTGCTGGACAGACGTGGTGTGCGCCTCCTCGACCATCAGCCACTGCGAACCGGTCCAGGCTCCCTGCGCGCCCAGCGCCAGCGCCGCCGCGACCTGGGCGCCACTGCCGATTCCGCCTGCGGCCAGCACGGGTACCGGGGCTACCGCCTTGACGACCTCCGGCCACAGCACGATAGAGCCCACATCGCCGCAGTGGCCGCCGGCTTCGCCGCCCTGGGCGATGATGATGTCCACTCCGGCATCTGCATGCTTGCGAGCCTGCTTGGCCGAGCCGCACAATGCTGCGACCTTGCGACCGGCATCGTGGATCTGCTGGATCATGTCGGCCGGAGGCGTGCCGAGTGCGTTGGCGATGAGCGTCATCTTGGGGTGCTTGAGCGCGATTTCCACCTGCGGGGTGGCGGTGGCTTCCGTCCAGCCCAGCAGCTGCAGGGCGTTGTCATTGCCCTCTTCCATCGGAACACCATGGTCGGCGAGCAGCTTGCGGCCGAAGTCCAGGTGCGCCTGCGGAACCATCGACTGGAGCATCTTGGTGAGCTCCTCGGCCGGCATGTTCGCGTCCATGCCCTCGTATTTGTTGGGGATGACGATGTCGACACCGTAGTGATGGTCACCGATGTGCTCGTCGATCCAATTGAGCTCGATCTCGAGCTGTTCAGGGGTGAATCCGACGGCGCCCAGCACGCCGAAGCCGCCGGCCTTGCTCACCGCGACGACGACGTCGCGACAGTGCGTGAAGGCGAAAATCGGGAACTCGATGCCGAGCTCGTCGCAGATGGGGGTATGCATGGCCATTCCTTGGGTGGGTGGGGGAAACAGTCGGTCGGGCAGGTATGTGAAGGAAATCCTACGTCAGAAAACTGGAACGTGTTCTAGTTTAGATCAGGTCTTGCGCACGCGGGCGGCGGCTTCCCTACACTCACGCTGACCTAATCGCACGATCCGGGAGTAGCCAGCACATGTTTCCCCATATGGGAGTGCCCGACGCGGCCAATACCGCCTGGGTGCTGACGAGCGCCGCGCTGGTGCTCCTGATGACCCCGGCATTGGCCTTCTTCTACGGCGGCATGGTGCGCGCCAAGAGCGTCCTCAACATGATGATGATGTGCTTTTCGGCCGTCGCCGTGGTGTGGGTGCTCTGGGTGGCCTTCGGGTACTCGATGGCGTTCGGCACCGACATTGGTGGCGGATTGCTTGGCGATCCGTTCCAGTTCGCGGGGCTGCAGCACCTGTTCGAGGGCGATTACAAGGCGTCCTCAGTCCCGCTGTGGGGGCCGACCAAGATCCCGGCATTGGTGTTTGTCATGTTCCAGGCCGGGTTCGCCATGGTGACGGTGGCGCTGATCGCAGGTGCGGTCGCCGACCGCATGCGCTTCCTCCCGTGGATCGCCTTCACGGCATTGTGGGCAACCCTGGTGTACTTCCCGGTGGCGCACTGGGTGTTCGCGGTCAAGGACACCACCGCCGAGAAGGGTGGATGGCTCGCGAACCTGGGCGTCATCGACTTCGCCGGCGGTACGGCCGTGGAGATCAATTCGGGCGCAGCCGGTCTGGCACTGGCCGTCATCCTCGGCAAGCGGCATGGCTGGCCGCGCGAGGCGATGCGTCCCCACAACCTGCCCGCGGTCATGCTCGGCGCGGGGCTGCTGTGGTTCGGTTGGTTCGGGTTCAACGCGGGGTCGGCATTGGCCGCCGACGGCACCGCGGCCATCGTCATCGCCAACACCCTTGGTGCGGGCGCGATGTCCATGGCGGCCTGGCTGCTGGTCGAGAAGATCCGGCACGGCAGGCCGACCTCCTTCGGTGCTGCCTCGGGCGTGGTGGCCGGACTCGTGGCCATCACGCCCTCCTGCTCGGCGGTCACCCCTATCGGCGCCCTGGCCATAGGTGCGGTAGCGGGCGCTTTGAGCTCGCTGGCCATCGAGCTGAAATACCGCTGGGGGTACGACGACTCGCTCGACGTGGTGGGCGTGCACCTGGTTGGTGGCATCGTCGGCACGTTGATGATCGGCGTCGTCGGGAGTGCCGTGGCCCCCGCCGGTGTCAACGGGCTGTTGTATGGCGGTGGGTTACATCAGTTCTGGTTGCAGCTCGTGGCGGTCGCCGCGGTGCTCGCCTACTCGGTCGCGGTTACCGGGCTTATCGGGCTGGGCCTGCGGCATTCCATGGGCATCAGGTCGCATCCGCAGCACGAGTCCGATGGTCTGGACGATGCCGAGCATGCGGAGTCGGCCTACGAGCTGGCCACCACTCGCGGTGGTGGGCTCATCAACCCTGGGCGCTGAACCTGCCGATTCCGGGAATGAATCGTCCGACCCGGGCCGCGTAGTCGCGGTAGGCCCTGCCGTGTGCCGCGAGGAGATAGGGCTCCTCAACCACGCGCACCTGCAGTTCGATGGACGTGACGAGTAGTACGAAACCACTGAGGGACAACGGGTTCGGGGCCAGGAGGGCAGACCCGGCGGCGAACGTCAGCATCGCCGTGAAGATCGGATTGCGGACCCATCCGAAAACACCGGTGCTCACCAACTGGGTGGTCTCCCGGGTGTCTACGCCTACCCGCCAGGATTCGCCCATGCTGTGTTGCGCCCAGATAGTCGCGGCGATTCCCGCCATAGCCAGTGCGATTCCCGCGATCTGTAGAGGCCGGTTATCCAGCGGCGCAAGGGGAGTGATGAATCCCGTGAGCTGCAGAATCGGTGCGAGCAGGGCGATGGCTATCGCGGCGATGAATCCCACACCCGCGAGCCATTCGCGTGAGCCGGGGCGCCCATGGAATCCGTGGATTCCGGTGGAGCCGGTTGCGCGCCACTGTCGGTAGCTCTTCCAGCCGAGCCCAGCAGCGATGAAGATCAGATACAGGACGAGCGCCGCCGCGGCCATGGACTTCCCTTCTAATAATGCATACATTCGCATGTAACAATACTTGAGCGCGAGTGTCAACAGCCGTGATGGGGTCTCGAAGTGCACGGGATGCCGATGTAGCTCCTCTAGGCTCCTGCAGATATGAGGACTGTTCTGGGGGTGGCGTCGTTCCTTTGTGTGGTGGCGATGGCAGTGGCGCCCGTAGGTACCGCTTCGGCGAATCCCGACGAGCTTCCCGTTCTGGTGGACGCGCTCCCCGGTCTGATGCTTGAGCCCGGGGACGTGAGTCCTGTCATGGGGGCCGGCATGCATGTGTCCGGAGATTGGGCCGGGCTGGTGTCGGATCGGACCGACAGACCCGAATGCGGCAGTGTGGTTTTCGCATCGACGGTGAGTTATGAATCGTCCAATTACCTGTCTGGGCGGTACCGCTCATTGGTGGACAGTCCGAGCTGGACGCGCCTGGTGGACCAGAGCATGGTGGTCTTTCCCGAGTGGTCGGATGCGACGGACTTCGCACTGAGTGAGGCGGATCGCTGGCGCGCCTGCGAGAACCAGCGGGTCACTTCGTTTCTGGCGCAGCCGGACGGAAGCACGCGTCGTGAATGGGTACAGCTTCGCAAGATCGTCCAGGTGCAGGAGGTTCTGGTGGTCGGCTACACGTGGCCGACGGATTTCGGTGGAGTTATGTACTGCCAGCACGCGCTGGCGCCACTGCGCAACGTGGCTATCGACGTGCGGGCCTGCGCGGAACGCGACGGTAGCCGGGCCCTCGATCTCATCCTGGGTCTTCTGCCCCGGGTGGCCCGGGCATAGGCGAAATGAAAGGCGCTGCGAGAAAACCGGTCCTGGGTAGCCTCGGGACCGTGCCCGGCAGAGACGGCCTCATCGTATGCGGCGAGACGCTGGTGGACGTGGTGCCCGCGCCCGATGGGTTGTGGCGATCGGTGCCGGGAGGTGGCCCGTACAACACCGCTGTCGCGGCAGCCAAGCTCGGCATGCGGACCGCGCTTCTCACGCACGTGTCCGGCGATGCGTTCGGGCGTCAGTGCATCGACAACCTGGCCGAGGTGGGTGTCGACGAATCATTGGTGATGCGGCACGAGGTCCCGACGACATTGGCCGTTGCGGAAGTCGACGAGCGCGGCGTCGCGCAGTATCGGTTCTATTGGCAGGGAACCACCAATGATGTTGATCCGCTGTTACTTCCAGATCCGGCGCTCGCCCCGGTGGCGATCTGGGCGGGTTCGATCGCTAGCGTGCTCTGGCCGGGACGCGAGGCGCTACGGGCCTGGATTGTCGAGCATTATTCGGACATCCCGCTCACCTTCGATGTGAACGTGCGCCCGACGCTCCTCGGTGACCGCGAGACGTACACCGCGCGCATCGCGCCATGGTTGTCCATCGCGGAGGTGGCTCGGGCCAGCACCGAAGACCTTGAATTCCTCTACCCCGGCGCGTCGGTCGAGGACGTGGTTGGCCGCTGGTTCGACGAGCATCTGCGCATTGAGATCGGGCTGGTCACCTGCGGGCCTGCTGGATCACTGGCCTTCCGGCGGGGTGAATCACTGCCGCTGCACATTCCGGCTCATGAGGTCACCGTCGTCGACACCGTCGGGGCCGGCGACACCTATACCGGCGCTTTCCTCGACGGGTTCTATCAGCGGCGACTGGCGTTGCCCGAGGCATTGCGCCGCGCGGCAGTGGCATCAGCGCTGACCTGCACCCGGCCCGGGGCGCAGCCGCCGGATGCGGACGAACTCGCCAAGGAGCTGCGTCTCATCGCGTCCTAGAGTTCAATACACAACAATCGAGGGCCATCGAAGGCCTTAGGTAGGGGGAACCGCATGCGATCGGTGGTGGGTGCGCTGATGGTGGCACTGGGCGCCATGCACCCAGCCGTCGCACGCGCCGAACCTTCGCCACATGTGCCGCCTGCGGCGATCGACCGCCTGATGTTCACCCAGCGGGAGGCCGAACAGGTCATGGGCGTCGGTCTACCTAACATCCACCGGCAGAGTGCGACCTTCGCATCGGATACCGATCGGCCGGATTGCGGAAGCGTTGTGTTGGCTTCTGTGTCGAGCTACGACCGATCCTCCTATGTGGCGGCGCACTCCCAAGCACGATGGGATCACCCCGGCTGGTTCACCTTGGTCGATCAAAGTGTCGCGGTGTTCAGCACGGATGAGGAGGCCCGAGACTTCGCGCGCAGCGAGGCCGATCGCTGGCGCAAGTGTGAACAGCAGACGATCAATGTCTCCGAGCAGTCGATCGACGGCACCACTCTGACGGCAACCGTGGACATCCGCGGCGTCACGCAGGTCGACAACGTCTTGGCCGTCGGCTACGGAAGGAACGATGCCGCCTACGCGGCATGCCAGCACGTGCTTCTCGGAGAACGCAATGTCGCCATCGACATTCGTACCTGCTCAACGGTTTCGAAGAGCGGTGGCGAGCGCGCCTTCGAGTTGATGAAGATCGTCGGCCCGCGGGTATGGGAGGTCTGAGCCATGAGAACGTCGGCAATGACGGTCGTGCTGATGGCGGCCGGGGTTTTTATGGCGCCACCCGCTCACGCCGAACCGGGCTCGATCGTGCCACCCGCCGCGATCGATGATCTGATGGTGACGCCGCAAGAGGCGTCTTCGGTTATGGGAGCGGCTTTTCCGGTTGTCGATCGACTTAACGCCCTTTCCGATCTCACGACGGACAGACCGGACTGCGGCAGTGTGGTCCGTCCGTCAGTGGTCAGCTACGACCGTGGCCCGTACATGGCCGCGCACGAGCAGTATTTGCAGGACAGCTCGCCGTGGAACGTGCAGGTTGCACAAAGCATCGCTGTCTTCCCCACGGATGCTGAGGCGCGTGACTTCGCCTCCAGTGAGATGAACATGTGGTTGAGGTGCGCGAAGCAAACCGTGCACGACTCCGTGCAATGGAGGTACGTGATTGGCTCGTTGCACCGAGACGATGACGCGGTAGCTGGTTCCTACGTGATGATTACGAACGACGGAGCGCGCATGTCCTGCTCGCGTCTGCTGGCCAGGGTTCGCAACACCGCGACCGATCTACGCGGATGCTCGGCGGGCCCGGAAAACTACCAACGGCTGCTGGATATCGCGAAGATCATCGGACCCCGTTACGATTCAGCCTGAACACGCACGGCGCGTAGGGGATTGACCGAGGTTTGCAGGGTGGCCACCGCGGCGCCCGCTTGCGTCACCGCGAACCGGTGCAGGTCGGCCATGCTCGCGGTGCTCCCCGCGATCGTGCCATCGGGCAGCCGCGCCTCGCCGCAGGCCACGGTGACCGGCAGTTGGCCCAATTGATAAGCACCGTCCGGCATTCCGGCGGCGCACATCGCATCGGTGACAAGTGCGATCCGGTCGGGGCCCACCGTGGCCAGCACCATCCGGTAGATCGCGGGGTGGACGTGGACACCGTCGGCGATCAACTCGATGGTCACCTCGGGGCTTTCCAGGAGAGCCGGGATGGGGCCGGGCTCGCGGTGGTGGATCGGGCGCATGGCGTTGAAGAGATGGGTTGCGACCGTCGCGCCAGACGAAATGGCCTGCAATGTCTGCTCGTAGGTGGCATCGGTATGTCCCACCGCGGCCACCACGCCCCGCGCGACGAGTAACTCGATGGCCGGGATCGCACCCGGTAGCTCGGGCGCAATGGTGACCATCCGAATGTGCCCGGCCCCGGCGTCCAGCAGCCGCTCCAACTCGGCGAGGTCCGGCGTGCGCAGCAGCCGTGGATCGTGAGCACCGGCGTACCGCGGTGAAAGCCAGGGGCCTTCGAGGTGTATCCCCGCGATGCCATCGCCGCCTGCCATCTCGGCAAGCACACGCACGGCGCTGAGCATCTCATCGGGCGCCAGGGTCACCAGGCTGGCCAGCATGCCGACGGTGCCATGGGACCGATGCCACGCTGCGGCCACCCGATTGGCCTCAGGATCGTCTCCGAATGACGCGCCGCCACCACCGTGCACGTGCATATCAAAGAACGCGGGCATGGTCACTGTCGCTTCACAGCGTTTCGGTCACCTTGGATAAACCTCTAGGTACATCGGGGTTTTCGCCGCGTCCGATCGCCAACTGCATCGCGAGCAGCTGCAGCGGAAGAATGGCCAACATGGGCGAAAGCTCCTCGAGCGTCGGCTCCAGGGTCACACCCAAGCCAGTGGCCGCTACCGCATCCGCAGACCCCACGCAGCACACGTCCGCGCCGCGTCCGGCCAACCGGTGCAGCACATCATTCATGGCGCGGCCGCCGACTCCGTCGGGCACGATCGCGATCACGGGAACCTGCGGGTCGATCATCGCCAGCGGGCCGTGTAACAGATCGGCCCCTGAGAATGCCTGCGCAGAAAGATAACTCGTCTCCATAAGCTTGAGGGCGGCCTCGCGCGCCGTCGGGTATGAGTAACCGCGACCGGTGGTGACCAAGCGTGATGCAAAGCGGTAACGGGTGGCCAGCTGCTGCACGACGGCGCTGTGCAAGATCTCCTCGCCGCGTTCCGGGAGCAGGTTGACTGCCGTATTGTCGCGGCCCCCCACATCGGTGAGCAATAGGTACAGCGCCAGCAGTTGCGCGGTGTACGACTTGGTGGCGGCGACGGCGAGCTCGGGTCCGGCCAACACGTCTACGTGGTATTCGGCGGCGGTCGCCAGCGCTGATTTCGGGGCGTTGGTCACCGCCACGGTCAATGCACCCTGCTCGCGTGCCACCGACAGCGTCTGCACCAGGTCGGGGGAACCGCCCGATTGGCTGACCCCGATCACCAGCACACCCGAAAGGTCGGGTCGCGCACCGTAGGTCGTCATGGTCGACGGCGAGGCCAGCCCCGCCGGGATCTGCAGGATGATCTCGGTGAGGTACTTGCCGTACAGCGCGGCATGGTCACTGGTTCCCCGCGCGACGAAGAGCACGAAGCGGGGCCTGTATTCGACGACCTTCGCGGCCACCTCCGCAATCGCGGCCCGGCCGTCGGAAAGCAGCCGGCCCCATACGGCTGGCTGCTGGCGGATCTCGTCGGCCATATGCGTCCCCGCGGTCATGCCTTCTCCAATCCGTCGATGTCGGCCCCGGCTAGGGCCAATGCTCCAAACACTGGTTCTCGTTGCAGGACAGCAATATCCGAAACGCCTGTGGTCCGTGTGCGTTCGATGATATCGGCGACCAAGCCCGGCTGATTGACCAGTAGCCCTCCGCCGAGTACCACGGGCAGTCCAGGGCCCAATCGTACGCAGACACCCTCGATCAACGCGGCCAAGTCGATGGCTGTTTGTCTAGTGATCACCTCCGCGGCACTGTCACCGGCCGCGGCGAGGTCGAAGACGAGCCCTGCCATCTTGGCCCAGTACCGCCGTTCGGGGTGGGCATAGAAATGGTCGAGCAGCTGGGCGGGCTCGCGCACACCGCACTCGGAGGTGAACTTCCGCGATAGCGCGTCAGGCGGGTCACCTCTGTCGGACAGGGAGAGCGCGTGCCGCACAGCAGCTCTCGACACGCCATAGCCGCTGCCCTCGTCCCCGAGTAGGTATCCCCAACCGCCTACCCGCGCCGTGGCGCCGTCGGAGCGTTTTCCCCACGCCACCGATCCGGTACCGGATATCACCGCGATACCTGCCGTCAAACCGCCGGCCGCCAGGATCAGCTGCGTGTCGTGCACCGCGGTGATGGTGGCATGGGGTGCGTACGGGCGCAGCAGCCGAATCAGGGTCTGTGCACCTTCCTCGGTGTCGACACCGGCCGATCCGGCACTCACGCGGGAGATGTCGTCGCGGTTCAGCTGGGAAAAGATATCGGCGAATGCGGTTTTCGCTTGTTCTTCGGTGACCGATTGCAGATTCGCGCTCCCGGCCAGCGCCTCGCCGATCACCTTGCCATCCGAGACGGCCAGCGCGCGGGTCTTGGATCCGCCGATGTCGATCCCGACTATCACGCCGCCTGCTACGTCTCGGGCCACTTGCCCCCGCTTTCCCAGAAGTGCCGGATCTCCTCGAGGTCGCGGCCCTTGGTCTCCGGCGCCAGCAGATAGACGAACACGAGGGCGACCAGGGCGAGGGCTCCGAAGACACCGAATGCCACCACGCCGCCGAGCGCGGTCAACAACGTCAGGAAGTACATGGAGACAATGGCGTTCGCCACCAGATCTGATGTCAACATGGCGCTGGCCCCATAGGAGCGCAGCCGTGCCGGGAAGCTCTCGCCCGCGTACACCCACACCAGCGAGCCGAATCCGAAGGTGAAGCCCACCGCGATGAGCACGATGCCGAGGAATCCCAGAACGGTCAGCACGCCGCCGAATGACGATCCGCCGACGGCGAACACGCCCACCAGCAGCGCGTCGGCGATGATCATGATGGTGATGCCGATCATGAGAATGGGTCGACGCCCCATTCGGTCGATGGTCGACATGGACACGAACACCGCCACGAGCGCCGCCACCTGGACGAGCGCGGGGAGTCCGAGTTTGGCGAAGTATCCCGACATGCCCATCGCCTCGAAGATGCGGGGCCCGTAGTAGACGACGGCGTTGATGCCGGTGATCTGGATGAAAAAACCAAGGCCGACAACGAAAAAGGTCGCCCTGTTGTAGGGCGGAGTGATCATCTCTCGTAACCGCGCCAGCACTGAACCGCCGCCCTCGGCCCGCAGTGCCTCGGTGATTTCGTCGAGCTCGTGGTCGATATCGATATCCGGATCCACCGCAGCGAGGATCTCACGCGCACGTGCACGGTCACCACGCATCATGTACCAGCGTGCGGTGTCCGGGAGCTTGCGCAAGGCGATCAGCACCAGCGCGGCCGGGATGGCTGCCAGGCCCAGCATCAGCCGCCAACTGCCGGTGGACGACAACGCCCAGGCAATGAGGTACCCGGCGATGATCCCTGTTACGCAGGCCAGTTGGTAGAGCACCAGCATGGAGCCGCGGATCTTGGTGGGAGAGGACTCGGCGACGAACACCGGAACCACCACCACCGAAATTCCCACCGTCACCCCAAGCAACGTTCGGGCCCCGACCAGCGTTGTCAGGTCGACGGCCAGTGCGGACAGCAGGGAGAAGATTCCAAACGTTGCCGCCACCAAGACCATTGACCGCTTCCGGCCAATCCGGTTGGACAGTGGCCCGCCGATGAGTGCGCCGACGATTTCGCCGATCACCACCGCGGTGGCGGCCACCTGCTGGTCGTGGGTGGACAGATGTAAGTCATCGGTGAGGAACAGCAACGCTCCCGCGATGTTGGAGGAGTCGTATCCGTAGATAACGCCCACCGCCGCGGCGGTCACGGCCACCATGATGCCCAGGCGCGACGTCGCGCGGAGGTCGGTGATCAGGCTCATCTGACGTATTAGACACTGAGGATGCGGCGGGCATGGGTTAATGGAGGTGGCGGTGAAGATCGGTGTTGTTGCTCCGGTGGAGCTCGGGATTACTGCGGAACCGGACAAAATTCTCGAATTTGCTTGTGCTGCAGAGCGGCTGGGATTCAGCGAGGTCTCCGTGGTGGAGCACGCGGTTGTCATCGGAAATACGCAGAGCACCTATCCCTATTCGCCGACCGGGCAGTCGCACCTACCCGATGACGTCGACATCCCCGATCCGCTTGAATTGCTGTCCTTCATCGCGGGCGCCACCACGACCCTGGGGCTGTCCACCGGCGTGCTGGTGCTGCCGGACCACCACCCCGTGGTGCTGGCCAAACGCCTGGCCACCCTGGACCGGCTGAGCCGGGGGCGGCTACGAATCTGCCTGGGTGTGGGGTGGATGCGCGAGGAGATCGAGGCGTGCGGCGGCGATTTCGATCGTCGGGGCCGGACCACCGATGAGGGCATCGCGATCATGCGTGCGCTGTGGTCTGCCGACGGTGCCGCGGCATATGACGGTGAGTTCTATCGGTTCCGGGACGCCTATTCGTATCCCAAACCCGCACAACTGCAAGGTATCCCGTTGTATATCGGCGGGCACAGCAAGGCCGCGGCGCGCAGAGCGGGGCGACTGGGCGACGGTTTCCAACCGTTGGGTCTGGTCGGCGAGGATTTGTCGGTGGCGCTCGGTGTCATGCGGGCGGCGGCTACCGATGCGGGTCGAGATCCCGCGGAGATCGATCTTGTGCTCGGCCATGGTCTGCATCGCGTAGATCAGGCGGCGCTTGACCAGGCTCAACAGACCGGGGCTGGGCGCATGCTGCTCTCGGCCTCGCGGCGCGCCACTACTCTTGAGGCCGTTATCGACGAGATGGCTGCATGCGCTACCCGACTCGAACTGGCCGGTCCTCGCTGAACACCACGACCGGCTCCCGGCGGGTGAACACCCAACCGGCGGGCCCGCGTTCGTACTTATCGAGATAGCGCACGGCCATCACATTGTCATGAAACGAGTCGCGGTCTCCGTCCGTCCCGCGCAGGTAGATGTGGTGCGCCAGGCAGTAGACCTCGCCCGTCGCGGTATCGCCGCTGACAGTCGCCGTCTGCTGGCCAATGAGGTGGTAGGTCGCGTGCAGCGGCGCCAGCGCCGCCACAATCGAATCCGCTATGGCCTCGCGGCCCTGCAGGGCGGCCGAATCACCCCGGCGGAGCAGAGCGGGAGGGCGCACCAGCTCGGCGTCGGAAGAGAACAATCCGACGAGTACGTCGACGTCGCGGCGGTCTGCCGCGCTGGCGTACCGGGCGACGAGATCTTGGATGGCGAGTCGGTCATCGGTCACGAATGGAAAGCCTATGGGGCCTCGATCTCCCAACCAACTGATCGGTTAGGGTGCGGCTCATGGATATCAATGGTGTGTCTGCAATCGTCACGGGTGGTGCCTCGGGTCTTGGCGCCGCAACTGCTCGCCTGCTCGCTGAGCAGGGCGCCAAGGTCGTTATCGCCGACGTTCAGGACGAAAAGGGTGAGGCTCTGGCCAAGGAACTCGGTGGGGCTTTCGTGCACACCGATGTCACCAGCGAGGCCGACGGTATCGCCGCCGTCGACGCCGCCAAGGAACTCGGCCCGGTGCGCGTCCTCGTCAACTGCGCGGGCGTCGGCTGGCCCGGACGCACCATCGGCAAGGACGGGCAGTACGCCTCGGCGCACTCCCTGGACATCTTCTCCAAGGTCATCGGCATCAACCTGATTGGCTCGTTCAACCTGATCCGTCTCGCGGCCACCGCGATCAGCCAGGAAGAGCCCGTCGACGAGTTCGGTGAGCGCGGCGCCATTGTCAACACCGCCTCCGTCGCTGCGTTCGACGGTCAGATCGGTCAGGCCGCGTACTCGGCGTCGAAGGGTGGCATTGTCGGCATGACCCTCCCGATCGCGCGCGATCTGTCGGTTGTCGGCATCCGCGTCAACACCATCGCGCCCGGCCTCATCGACACCCCGATCTATGGCGAGGGTGAGTCCGCGCAACAGTTCAAGGACCGCCTCGCACCGAACGTGCTGTACCCGCAGCGCCTGGGTAACCCCGAAGAATTCGCGTCGCTGGCCCTCGAGCTGGTCACCAACAGCTACATGAACGCCGAGACGATTCGCATCGACGGCGGAGCCCGCCTCCAGCCGAAGTAGCGCTACTTGTCGGTGGCCTATGGAACATTGGAGAGATGGCCACCACGGCGACAGTGGAGACACTGTCGAACGCGGACGAGGCTGCCGAGCACATTGCTCGGCAGTCTTTCGCCGACGCACATGTCGGCACGGTCGGGCTGGAGCTGGAATCTCATACCGTCGAGCTGGCTGCTCCGCACCGTCGAGTCACCTGGCGCCGCCTCCATGAGATCGCGGACTCGGTTCCCGACCTGCCCGGATCCAGCGCGATTACGTTCGAACCGGGCGGTGCCGTCGAACTCTCCGGCCCTCCGCGTGCCGACGTGTGGTCCGCAATCTCCTCGATGCGGGCCGATCACGAGATCCTGACCTCGACGTATCGTGACGCCGGGGTCGCACTCGCCAGCCTGGGCACCGACCCGTTGCGAGCACCCGAACGCGTCAATCCCGGGGCCCGATATGCGGCGATGGCCAGCCATTTTGGCGCCGCTGGATACGGCGAGACTGCGCTGCAGATGATGACCTGCACGGCGTCATTGCAGGTCAATCTGCAATCCGGGACGCCACGTCAGTGGCGGGACAGGTTCGCGCTGGCGCAACGGATCGGTCCCACGATGGCGGCGCTGTCGGCATCCTCGCCGATGCTTGCGGGTTGTCGTACCGGTCGGCAAAACACTCGACAGTGGATCTGGGAGAAGCTGGATCCGCGGCGCTGCGCCCCGGTCGAGATCGGCTCCGACCCGACCGAATCCTGGGCCAGATATGCCCTGCGCGCGCCCGTCATGCTGGTGCGAAACAAGGACGGCGCCGAAGCGGTTGTCACCCATGTGCCGTTTCAATCCTGGGTCGACGGGTCCGTGCAGCTAGCGGGGCGCGCCCCCACCACCGAAGACCTCGACTATCACCTGACCACACTGTTCCCGCCGGTGCGGCCGCGACGCTGGCTGGAGCTGCGGTATCTGGATGCCGCACCGGATTGGTGGTGGCCCGCGCTGGCCTTCACCGTGGTCGCGGCGCTCGATCATCCGCAGGTCGCCGATGTCGCCGCAGAGGCGGTGGAACCGCTTGGTGACGCCTGGGAGGTGGCGGCGCGGGTCGGCCTGGCGGATCCGGCCCTGCATGCGGCCGGGCGCCGGCTGGTGTCGGCGGCGAGCGCGGTGGCGCCGCCCGAATTGGCCGCGGATATGGCATTCCTTGTGGAGCGTGTCGAGCAAGGCCGTTGCCCCGCAGATGATTTCATCGACAATGTCACCGAATACGGGGTGGAGCGGGCCTTCTCGGGAGCCACCCAATGATCCGGGAGAACCTGGCGCGGGATCTTGAAGCGGCACGCGCACGCACGCTGACGATCACCGACCATGACGATGCCGAGTTGCATCGTCAGTACGACCCGTTGATGAGTCCTTTGGTGTGGGACCTCGCGCATATCGGCCAGCAAGAAGAGTTGTGGCTGCTGCGCGGTGGAGATCCGCGAAAGCCGGGGATGCTGCCCGGTGACATCGAGTCCCTCTACGACGCCTTCCAACACCCCCGAGCCAGCAGGGTGCAGCTGCCGCTGCTCTCACCGGCCCAGGCACGGTCCTTCTGTCACGAGGTGCGGGGCCGGGTTTTGGACCGGCTGGAGGCGCTGCCCTCCGACGGTTCCGCGCGGTCGGACGAATTCATCTACTCCATGGTGCTCAGCCACGAGCATCAACACGACGAAACCATGTTGCAGGCCTTGTCGATTCGCCGCGGGGCCGCGCTGCTGGAACGCGTTGGCCCGTTGCCTCCGGGACGGCTCGGGGTCGCGGGAACCTCGGTGCTCGTGCCGGAGGGCCCGTTTGTGCTGGGCGTCGATGCGATCGACGAGCCGTTCTCGCTTGATAACGAGCGGCCCGCGCATATGGTGGATCTCAAGAGCTTCCGAATCGGCAGGGTGCCGGTGACCAATGCGGAGTGGTCGGCATTCATCGCCGACGGTGGCTACCGGCGCCAGGAATTCTGGACCGAGGCCGGGTGGGCACACCGATGTGCGGAAGATCTGACGGCGCCCAAGTTTTGGCACTCGGGCGGCACGCTCACGCGGTTCGGTCGTGAGCTGGAGATCGTGCCCGACGAGCCGGTGCAACATGTGAGCTTTCACGAGGCCCAGGCCTACGCCACTTGGGCAGGTGCGCGATTGCCGACCGAGGCCGAATGGGAAAAGGCCTGTGTCTGGGATGCGGAAGCCTCTGCGCGACGGCGGTTTCCGTGGGGCGAGGGTGCACCGAGCCAAGACAGAGCCAATCTGGGTGGAGGTGCGCTGGGTCCGGCCCCGGTCGGGGCATACCCCGAGTCGGCGTCGGCCTATGGCGTTGAGCAGATGCTCGGTGATGTGTGGGAGTGGACGACATCCCCGCTGCGGCCGTGGCCCGGTTTCACGCCGATGATCTATCAGCAGTACAGCGAGCCATTCTTCGAAGGTTCGGGGGCCGGTGACTATCGCGTGCTACGTGGAGGTTCGTGGGCGGTGGCGCCATCGATCATGCGGCCCAGCTTCCGGAACTGGGATCATCCGATCCGGCGGCAAATCTTCTGCGGTGTTCGTCTGGCCTGGGACGTCTAGCATGTGCCGTCATCTGGGCTGGCTGGGCGAGCCGCGTAGCCTGGCGTCGCTGATACTCGAACCGCCGCATGGTCTTCTGGTGCAGTCGTATTCGCCACGGCGCCAAAAACACGGCCTGGTGAACGCCGACGGCTGGGGTGCCGGATTCTTCGCCGATGGTGCGCCCCGCAGGTGGCGTAGCGCACGGCCGCTGTGGGGTGATGCCTCCTTCGCCTCGGTGGCCCCAGTGCTGCGCAGCCGATGCGTGGTGGCGGCGGTCCGTTCCGCCAGTGCCGGAATGCCGATCGACGAATCCGCGGCCGCTCCGTTCACGGACGGAACATGGCTGTTGTCTCACAACGGGATAGTCGATCGTGGTGCGGTGGGCGAGGTCTCCGGCGCCGAATCGGTGGTGGACAGTGCGGTGCTGGCGGCGCGCATATTCGCATCGGGACCAGAGAACCTGGGGGAGGTAGTTCGGCAGATCGGGACTGCTGATCCGGGGGCCCGGCTGAACATACTGGCGGCGAACGGAAATGAGTTGATCGCCACGACCTGGGGTGACACCCTGTCGATTTTGGAGGCCGCCGACGGTGTCGTGGTGGCGAGTGAACCGTACGACGACGACCCGTCCTGGGTCGACATCCCGGACCGGCAATTGGTGCGGGTACGCGATGGGAAGGTAGAGATAAGAGGATTATGACTCCGTCGTCCCCCATGACCCTGGAGAACCACTTAGCCTCTGGCGCGGCAGCAGAGGCGCTACGACGTGATGTTCGGCAGGGTCTGACCGCAGACGCGAAATCGCTTCCCCCAAAATGGTTTTACGACGAGGTGGGCAGTGATCTGTTCGATGAGATCACTCGGCTGCCGGAGTACTACCCCACGCGGACCGAGGCTGGGTTGTTGCGGGCCCATGCGGCCGATATCGCGTCGGCATCCGGCGCCGACACCCTGGTGGAGCTGGGCAGCGGCACCTCCGAGAAGACCCGGATGCTGCTCGATGCGCTGGCTCCCAGTACCTTCATCCCCTTCGATGTGGACTCCGGTGTGCTGCGTGCTGCGGGAGACGCGCTCGTCGATGAGTATCCGGGGATGCGGGTCCGCGCTGTGTGTGGGGACTTCGAGAAGGACCTCGGTCGGATTCCCCGGGAGGGCAGGCGCCTGGTCGCCTTCTTGGGATCCACGATCGGAAATCTGACCGCCGGGCCGCGGGCACTATTCCTGGCCGATGTCGCGGCCACGCTGCAATCCGGCGAAATGCTCTTACTGGGAACTGATTTGGTCAAGGACACCGAGCGTCTGGTACGGGCCTACGACGACAGCGCCGGAGTGACCGCTGCCTTCAACCGCAACGTACTGGCGGTGATAAACCGTGAACTCGATGCTGATTTCGACCTGGAGGCCTTCGAACACGTCGCATTGTGGAACAGCGACGAGGAGCGCATGGAGATGTGGTTGCGTTCGGCGCGCGATCAGCGGGTAACCATCGAAGCCCTGGATCTCGCGGTCGATTTCGGGGCCGGGGAGATGATGCTGACCGAGGTGTCGTGCAAGTTCCGGCAGGCGGGCGTGGCAAGAGAGCTAGCCGCCGCAGGCCTGCGTCAGACTCATTGGTGGACAGATGATTCCCATGACTTCGGACTGTCGCTGGCGGTGAAGCAGTGAGCTTGGGTGAGGAGTGGAGGCAGGCTAGGCCACCGGTTCTCGGTGTGCATCTGGATTCGGCCGCCTGCTCACGGCAGAGCGTTGACACCATTCGTGCGGTGGCTCAGCACGCTGAACATGAGGCGCAGATCGGCGGTTACGTGGCGCAGGAAGCTGCGGCGCCGGTTCTCGAGGCCGGACGGGCCGCAGTACGTCACATGACGGGCATGCCCGAGGCGCAGGTGCATTTCACCACGGGCGCGGCCGATGCGTTGCGTACGCTTCTGCAGTCGTGGCCCGCCGATGCCGGGCGGGTTATCGCATGTCTGCCAGGAGAATTCGGACCCAATCTGATGATCATGAACCACTTCGGATTTAGTCCGGTGTGGCTGCCGGCCGACGGGGACGGCCGAGCCGATCTGGACGGGATCGAGGTGTTTCTGCGCCGTGAGAAGGTGGACTTGGTGCATTTCACGGCCCTCGGCAGCCACCGCGGCACGGTACAGCCCGCCGCTGAAGTGGTCGCGTTGGCGCGGGCGGCCGGGGTGCCCGTCGTAGTTGATGCCGCGCAGGCCCTTGGTCATATCGACTGCACCTACGGCGCGGACGCCATGTACGCACCGTCACGCAAGTGGTTGGCCGGGCCTCGTGGGGTGGGGGTGCTGGCCGTCAATCCGACTCTTGCACATCTGGTTCCGCAGTGGGCGGGACATGTCGAGGCGCATGTCGCGGGCTGGGTGGGTCTGTCGGTCGCGGTGGGTCAGCATCTGGCGGCCGGTCCCGCCGAGGTTCAGGCCGCGCTGGCCGAGCGTGGAAGATCGGCACGAAAGATCTTGGGGGAAATCAAGGATTGGCGGGTGGTGGAATCCGTGGACGAGCTCAGCGCCACCACCACACTGGAGCCGGTCGGGGACATCGACGTTGTCGCGGTGCGGGCGCGCCTCATCGCCGAACACTCGATCGTGACGACGGCCGCCGAGACCGTGCGAGCGCCGTTCGAGATGACCAAGCCGGTGTTGCGGATCAGCCCGCATGTAGATGGCACCGATGAGGAGCTGGAACAGTTGGCCGAAGCCCTACGGACGTAACCGGTCCGAGGTTGTCACACGGCAGCTGGATGTTATGAGTTGAGCATGAGTATGTATGGGAGCTGACTCTCGCAACTAGACGCAATATGCTTATACTTGCGAATTGAGTGTTACAGCAACATGTAAATCTGGGGGTTGATGTGCTTAAAGAGCTCGTGGTCGCAGCTGGTGTAATTGCTGCTGGAGGGTTGCTGGGGATGTCGGTCGTGGCCAACGCCGAGCCGCCCAAGAGCCCTTATCCGGATCTCAGTCGATACGCCAAGGTCGACTTCGAGAGCTACCGCCTGCCGCCTAATGATGACGATTACTGGTTCAGCACACCTGCCGGACTGAACTGTGGGATCTGGGCAGACGGCAGTTTCGGGTGCACCGGCGCGATACCGGGTGCTCCGGCAGGGGCCAATCAGATTGGTTGGTTCCAGGGGGACTGGCAGCCACACTTCGATGAAACGCGGCAGCCGAGATTCGTCAACCCCCAGGGCCTCGCGCAACGTGTCATTCCTCGCAATAGCTACATCGTGGTGAACCATTCGAGTGCCGCGACGACGTGTGCGGTCACCGATTCCGATGGTGTCTACTGCTTCAAAACAGGCTTTGGGAAGGGTGGCGGTGGCGCCTACGCAGCCGCTCGATTCATCGTCAGCCCGCCGGTCACTCATATCGGTGAGGCACCCACCAGCTAGGTATAGCAAGGGATTCAAGGAGGGGTACATGAGGAAATTGGCTGCAATATTTGGAGTTTCGGCCGTTGTTGTCGGGGTGGTCAACGCTGCCGCCGCGTCCGCAGATCCGCAGGCGAATCCGTACCCGGATGTCAGTCGCTACGCGAAACTCGACTCGGAGGGCTTTCGACTCGGATCCGATAGCGAAAATCTCTGGTTCAGCACCCCGCGCGGGCTCAACTGCGGGATATGGGCCGACGGCAGCTTCGGCTGCAACGGGCCGATTCCGGGCTCTCCGGCAGGCACCAACCAGATTGGATGGTTTGTCGGTGACGGTCAGCCGCATTTCGATAACACCTCGACAGTCAGATTCGTGAATCCCGCTGGGCTGCAACAGCGACTGCTTCCACGCAATAGATACATCGAGCTGGGGAAGACGGTCTGTGCCGTGAGTGGCAACGACAGTGTCTATTGTGGGTGGACCCAATACCGATACGGGAGTTCGAGCGACGCTGGCCAGTTCATTATTGGCCTCGACGGCACCTTCCTAGGCGCACCGCCGTCGAAGGATGGCAGCTAGATCATTTCCCAGGTGTGCACGGGCTCGTTGGAATGCATGTGCTCGCAATACATCCGGAGCATCTCGGTGAGCGCTGCATGACGGCTCGATCCGCGTTCCTGCAGTGCGCCGACGGTATGTGTCTGCCAGGCCGCGCCGTTGATACCCGATTTCGCACGCGCCTCGATGACGCCGAGATAGCGTTCGCGCACTTCGGTCGCCACACCCCACCGTTGCAACCCCTCATGGGCCATGGGCAGCAGGTGTCGTAGCGTCAATTCATCGGCGGTGATCTCGCCGACGCCGGGCCAATACATTCGTGCCTCTGCACCACGGCGCGCACCTTCGAGGAAATTGTCATGGGCTGCAGCGAAAGTCATCTTGGTCCACACCGGACGGTCATCCTCGGACAGCGCTCGCAGCGCACCGTAATAGAACGCAGCGTTGGCCATCACGTCGATGACCGTCGGCCCGGCGGGCAGCACCCGATTCTCTACGCGCAGGTGCGGGGTGCCGTCGACGACGTCGTAGATCGGCCGGTTCCAGCGGTAGATGGTGCCGTTGTGCAGCCGCAGTTCCTGAAGCCGCGGCGCCCTGCCGGCCTCGAGCTCGGCCACGGGGTCCTCGTCGGAGATCTCCGGTAACAGCGACGGAAAGTAAAGGACGTTCTCTTCGAACAGGTCGAAGATCGAGGTGATCCAGCGCTCGCCGAACCACACCCTGGGTCGCACTCCCTGCACCTTGAGTTCCTGCGGGCGGGTGTCGGTGGACTGCGTGAAGAGCTCGATGCGCGTCTCGGCCCACAGGGACTTGCCGAAGAAGAACGGTGAGTTGGCGGCGAGCGCCACCTGCGGACCGGCCAGCAGCTGGGCGGCATTCCAGTTGGCGGCGAAGTCGTCGGGTGCCACCTGCAGATGCAACTGCATGCTGGTGCACGCCGATTCCGGGGCAATCGAGGGCGACCTGACGCTGAGCCGCTCCGCACCGGCGATGTCGATCTGCATGTCCTCGCCGCGGGCGGTGAACACTGCGTCGTTCAATGCCCGGTACCGAGAGGATGGGCTCATCCACGCGCCATCTAGATGTTCGGGCATCACTGTCGGCAGGATGCCGATCATCACGATGTGCGCGCCGCGCTCGCCGGCCCGCTGCTCGGCGGCATTGAGGCTGGCCCGCACGTCGCCTTCGAGTTCGAGGGCCGCCGACCCCGAAAGCGCGCGGGGCGGCACATTCAACTCGATGTTGTAGGCGCCCAGTTCTGTCTGGAAGGCCGGATCGGCGATCGAGGCGAGGACTTCGGTGTTCGTCATCGCCGGCTGGTAGTTGCCGTCGACCAGGTTGAATTCGATCTCCATGCCGGTGAGTGGTCGTTCGAAGTCGAATCGGGACTCCGACAGCATGGTCTCGAACACGTCCAGGCAGTTCTGCACCTTGGTGCGATAGGCCCGGCGGTGCTCACCGGTGAACTGGGTGCGCGCGACCTCGTCGCCCATGGGTCGTATTGTTCCTCACCCAGGGCCTTGGACCTGGCGATTTGCCCGCACGCGGCCCGGGACGATTCGCCGAAAAAAGGTTGAAAAACATGGAACCGAATCAGTACCAGGCCCGTCGTATCTGATCAGAGGCACAATCTGGCGACGAACTGCGCCATCACGTGCGCGCAGGACCGGTTCCTTGGGGAGGTAACTATGAGCGACATCATGAAGGCCAACGGTGCGGAGATGTCACGGTTGGCGAGTCGCGTGGCAGGACGTGCCAAGGATGCGGTTCCCGACGTTGATTTCGAGGCGGCGGCCAACTCGGTCGCCGGCACCGAGTTCGCCACGGTGCTGCGTGCGGTCAGCGCGGCGCTCAAGCGCGCCGGGGGTGGCGCCTCCGAACGCATCGAGAGCATCTCGAACTTCGTGCAGAACAGCTCGGGGGCGTTGACCGGCCAGGACGCCGTCAACCGCCGCCAGGTGTCCAGGGTTGCGGAGGTCAACCTGTGAGACCGACGATTTCGCAGCTGCGAGGGTGGAACGTCGCTAACCTCGACGCCGCCGCCAAGGCCATTGAGGACGCCAGCAAGAACCTGGACCTGTCCATCGACGGGGTGGTTCGCGATCTCGACTCGGCAGAGTCGTTCTGGAAGGGCAAGTCTTTCAAGTCCGCGTACGACCAGGCATCGAGCGAGCAGTCTTCGACCAACCGGCTTTCGTATGCCATCGGCAATGTCGCCGAGGCGGTCCGTGGCGGGCACTCGGCGCTCACCGCCGCGCGTGACAAGGTGATGGCGCTGGTGGACGAGGCCAACGCGAAGGGCCTGCAGGTTGCCGATGACGGCACCGTCACGGCTCCGGAGGGCAATAGGGACCTGCAGGCGGAGGCCCGGCGGCTGACCGACGCGATTCGCCAGGCGCTGAAGTCATTGGAAGAGGCCGATCGCGCCTCGTCGAACGATCTGCGTAAGGCGTCGGAGACGCTGGACGCCGAGCACAATACGGCCAGCACCCAGCCCGCGGCGTTCATGCCCGCCAGCAGCGGCGGTGCGGCAAGTGGCTCGATGAGGGCCGGTAGCGGTGGATTCGGGGGCGGCAGCGGAGGCGGCGGTTTCGGCGGCGGCAGTGGCGGAGGCCACGGCGGTGGCGGCGGCGGTGGCCACAGTGTGCCGGACGGGAGCTACTCCAACACCGGTGCTCCGTCGCTGCGTCCCTCGGGTCCGTCGGTTTTCATGAATCTCGACGCCGGTCAGATGGACGTCGCCCGAAAGATCATCGAGGAAGGTCTGCGTCGTGGGCTTTCACCCGAGGCGATTCAGATCGCATTGGCGACCGCACTCACCGAGTCTGGCCTGCGCAGCCTCGCGAACTCCTCGGTGCCCGATTCGATGATGCTGGCCAATGACGGTGTGGGACATGATCACGACTCGGTTGGCCCATTTCAGCAGCGTCAAAGCTGGGGTGCTACAGCCGATTTGATGGACCCGTCGAGGTCGGCGGGCAAGTTCTACGACCAGTTGGTCAAGGTGTCGGGCTGGCAGGATATGAGCGTTGCCCAAGCCGCACAGGCGGTTCAGCGCTCGGCTTTCCCCGACGCATACGCGAAGTACGAGGCGCAGGCCGCGCAGATTTTCCACCAGGTCAGCGGCCGATAGACACGCTTCGTATTGACTGACTGTGGTGCAATGTGGGCATGCCCACGCCGCGACGCACCCAGGAGGAACGTTCGGCGGCAATGCGGTCCCGATTGCTTGAGGCCACCATCGACTGCCTTGTCGAGTTCGGGTATTCCGGCACCACCACCTCGCGCATCGCGAGCCGTGCCGGTGCCACGCGCGGTGCGCTGATCCATCACTTCCAGTCCAAGTCGGAACTGATGGCCGAATCGGTGCGCCACCTCGCGTTCATGCGTACCCAGGCGGTCCTCGAAGAGCTGATGTCCATGGATCAGTCTGCTGACCCGGTCGAGCGGTACCTCGACATGCTCTGGCGGATTCACCAGGGGCCGCTGTTCATCGCGATGGTGGAGCTGCTCATCGCGGCGCGCACCGAGCCAGATCTGCGCGTGCACCTGGACCAGTTCGAAAAGATGGTGCTGCACAATCTGTCGGCGCTTCACGTGCTTGACGACGATGATCCGACCTCGCCCAAGGACCGCCGCGACTTCGGACTGCTCGCCATGGACATCATCCGCGGCGTACTGGTCAGCAGCTTGACCGTGTCCCAGGAAACCCGCGATCGTCGCTGGTCCCGGGCCAAGCAGATGCTGGAGCTGCGGCTTCGTGCGCCGTCACCCGATGTGCAGAAACAAACTGCACTGTAGGTAAATGTCCCGGGTATTCGGGGCGAGTTTGGCGCGCATTCACCTAGCACTTCGTTCGATGAATCAGGCGTTCTATGGGTCGCCAATACATTTGTACCGGGCCCTTACATTCAGGATAGAACGTATGTTACGTTGGCGACGCCCCCATCGAAGTGCGCGCAAAAGGAGCTTGGAACGATGCCCCGTAAGGCCCCCGAAAAGGTATTTGTCATCGGCGTCGGGATGACGAAATTCGAGAAACCCGGACGACGTGAGGGTTGGGATTACCCGGCCATGGCCAAGGAGTCCGGCACCAATGCGCTGACGGACGCCGGTATTGACTACGACAAGGTGGAAGCCGCCTATGTCGGGTACTGCGCAGGCGAGTCCACCTCCGGGCAGCGCGCTGTCTACGAACTTGGGATGACGGGCATCCCGGTCACCAACGTCAACAACAACTGTTCGACCGGATCGACCGCCTTGTTCAATGCGGCGCAGGCCATCCGCGGCGGCCTCGCCGATGTCACGCTGGCGCTGGGATTCGAGAAGATGCAGCCCGGTTCGTTGGGTGCCACCTTCACCGATCGTGAGCAGCCGATGCAGCGGCACATCGAAGCCCTCGCCGGGCTGTTCGATTTCGCCTTCCCGCCCGCGCCCTGGATGTTCGGCGCCGCCGGTCGTGAGCACATGCAGAAGTACGGCACCACCGCCGAGCACTTCGCCAAGATCGGTTACAAGAACCACAAGCATTCGGTGAACAACCCCTATGCGCAGTTCCAAGAGGAATACACCCTGCAGGACATCTTGGACGCCAAGGAGATCTACGCGCCGCTGACCAAGCTGCAGTGCTCACCGACCTCCGATGGATCGGGCGCGGCCATCCTGGCCTCGGAGCGGTTCGTCGAGGAGAACGGGCTCGGTGACCGTGCCGTGGAGATCGTCGGCCAGGCGATGACCACCGACATTCCGGGGACCTTGGAGTCCAAGTCGGCGATCACGCTCGTCGGGTTCGACATGGCCAAGCTGGCGGCGCAGAAAGTGTATGAGCAGGCCCAGATTTCGGCCGATGATGTGGACGTCATCGAACTGCACGACTGCTTCTCGGCCAACGAGCTGATCACCTACGAGGCGCTGGGACTGTGCTCCGAGGGCGAAGGCGGAAAGCTCATCGACAATGGCGATACCACCTACGGTGGACGCTGGGTGGTCAACCCGTCGGGTGGCCTGATCTCCAAGGGGCATCCGCTTGGTGCCACGGGTCTGGCGCAGTGCGCCGAGCTCACCTGGCAGCTGCGCGGCGATGCCGACAAGCGTCAGGTTGCCGACGCAAAGGTGGCGTTGCAGCACAACCTCGGCCTCGGTGGCGCCTGTGTCATCACCGCCTACAAGCCGGCCAATCGCTGAAAGGGGTTGGGAAGCAATGGCTGACACCAAGTATCCGTTCAACAACGACGGCATTGATCAGTGGGGCGCCGAGGAGACCATCGAGGTCGACAAGGACCGCCTGATCGCCTACGCCGAGGCCACCAATGACCCGATCGAGGAGCATCGGAAGGGAGAGGTGGCGCCGCCGGTTTTCGCGGTGGTGCCCATCTTCCAGTCGCTCGTCGGAACCACGATGAGTGTCGTTCCCTACCAGCTGATTCCGCGCGTAGTGCACGGCGAGCAGTTCTTCAGGTTCCACCGGCCCATCAAGCCCGGTGACACACTGGTCGCCAAGTCGAAGATGACCGGCTACGAGGGCATGGAGAACGGCACCCGCGGCACGGTGTATGCCGAAACACGCGATGCTTCGGGCGATCTGGTCAACGAGCAGTACGTGACGTTCTTCTTCCGCAAGTACGATGTGGGTGAGACGCGCGGTGTCCTCGGCCCGAACGTTGTTCTGGATGAGGCGATCAAGGCCAACGGGCCGGTGGCCTCCCTGGTGCAGCATGTCGATGACGATCAGACGTTCCGGTACAGCCCGGCATCGGGTGATCCGATGCCGATCCACCTGGACAACGATGCCGCGGTGGCGGCCGGATTGCCGGGCATCATCGCGCATGGGTTGTGCACCATGGCATTTACGTCATGGGCGGCCCTGACCGAGCTCGCCGACTCGCGCACCGAGCGACTCAAGGAGCTCGCGGTGCGGTTCGCCAAGCCGGTGCTGCCAGGACAGGACATCACCACCAGCTTCTGGAAGAACGGTGCCGCCGGCACCTATTCGTACGAGACCAACGTCGGCGACGACCTCGTCATCAAAAACGGCCACGCCGTTATCGCCTAAGTCATCGCAGAAGGAGAGGGAATCAACATGGGACAACTTGACGGACGGGTGGCGGTCATCACCGGTGCCGGACGTGGCATCGGCCGTGAGCACGCGCTGCTCTTCGCCAGGGAAGGCGCATCGGTAGTCGTCAACGACCTCGGCGGCGCCAACGACGGCTCCGGATCGGATGCCGGACCCGCGCAGGAAGTGGTCGACGAGATCATCGCGGCCGGAGGCAAAGCCGTTGCGAACACCGACAACATCTCTACCTGGGCCGGTGCCTCGAATCTGGTGAATCAGGCCGTCGAAACCTTCGGGCAGCTGGACGCCGTCGTCAACAACGCGGGCATCCTGCGGGACGGCTTCGTCGCCGGCCTGGAGGAGGACCAGTGGGATTCGGTCATCCAGGTGCACCTCAAGGGGCATTTCGCGGTGCTGCGTCACGCGGCCGAGTACTGGAAGGCGCAGTCCAAGGCCGGGGCTGATGTCAAGGCCACCGTGGTGAACACCGCATCGGATTCCGGTGTCACACTGCCGAACCCGGGCCAGGGCAACTACGGTGCGGCCAAGGCCGGTATCGCCGCGCTGTCCTGCGTCGCGGCAGCCGAGCTGGAGCGGTACGGCGTCAAGGTGAACGCGATCGCGCCGGTGGCGCGCACGCGCCTGACGCTGGCCACCCCGGGCATGGGTGCGATCTTCGCGGCCCCGGTGGACGAAGGACAGTTCGACATGTTCAGCCCCGCCAACATCTCACCGCTGGTGGCGTACCTGAGCACCGAGAAGAACCCGTGGACCGGCCAGGTCTTCAAGGTCACCGGTGGATCGATTCAGCGGCTCAAGGGTTGGTCGGTGACCGATACCGCTGAGACCGACGGGCCGTGGAGCATTGACCTGGTGCGCGAGCAGGTCGAGCCCTGGAAGTAAGAAGCTCTTAACGCGAACGGTCCTCCGAAAACGGGGGACCGTTCGGCGTTTTCAGGTGTGCCCACGGCAGCCCACCCCTAGATTCGATGTTATGAGGCAGACGGGTCAACTCGCCGCAGAGTTTGTTGGCACGATGATCTTGATCTTGTTCGGCGTGGGTGTCGTGGCGCAGGTGGTGACGGCCGGGAACGAGGACTTCGGTAACCACAACTCCATCGTCTGGGCCTGGGGCATGGGGGTCACCTTCGGCATCTTCGCCGCCGGACGGATATCCGGCGCGCACCTGAACCCGGCGGTCACGCTGGCGTTGGCCGCGTTTCGTGGATTCCCGTGGAAACAGGTGATTCCGTTCATCGTGGCCCAGACCACCGGTGCGTTCGTGGCGGCGCTACTGGTTCGGTGGAACTACGGGAGCGTGCTGTCGGCCGTCGATCCCGGACACACCATTGCGACGCAGGGAGTCTTCTCGACACTCCCAGGTAACGGCGCGCTCGACGTCAGTCTGTGGGGCGGCCTGCGCGACCAGATCATCGGCACCGCGATTCTGCTGTTCCTGATCTTCGCCATCTCGGACCGGCGCAATATCCGCATGCCCGAGAGCCTCTCGCCGTTCGCGATCGGCGCGGTGGTCGTCGGTCTGGGCATGGCGTGGGGCTCTATCGCGGGGTATGCGATCAACCCGGCCCGCGACTTCGGACCCCGGCTGGCGTCCTATCTCACCGGTTTCGATACGGCCTTCCTGGACCAGCACGGCGCCCAGTACTGGTGGGTGCCGATCGTCGGACCGCTGGTCGGGGGCCTGCTGGGGGCCGCGCTGTATCGCTATCTCGTGGAAGCATTCCTGTACGCAGACGATCCTGAAACCCAATCACCTTCGCACACCGAGGAGTTCGCCAATGGCTGATTTCGTGGCATCGATCGACCAGGGCACGACCAGCACGCGTGCCATGATCTTCAACCACCGGGGTGAGGAGGTCGGCCGCCACCAGCTGGAGCATCAGCAGCTCCTGCCGCAGCCAGGCTGGGTGGAGCACAACCCGGTGGAGATCTGGGAACGCACCTGGTCGGTGCTTGCCACATCCCTCAACGTGACCGGATTGTCGGCCGGAGACCTCGCTGCCGTAGGGGTGACCAATCAGCGCGAGACCACCCTGGTGTGGAACCGTCACACCGGCAGGCCGTATTGCAACGCCATCGTGTGGCAGGACACCCGCACCGACAAGATTGCGACGGCACTGGACCGCGATGGGCGCGGTGACGTTATTCGCGAGAAGGCCGGATTACCACCTGCCACTTACTTTTCCGGCGGCAAGCTGCAGTGGATTCTGGAGAATATCGATGGGGTGCGCCGGGATGCGGAGAACGGGGATGCGCTCTTCGGCACCCCCGACAGCTGGGTGATCTGGAACCTCACGGGCGGCATTCGCGGTGGGGTGCACGTCACCGACGTGACCAATGCCAGCCGCACGATGCTGATGAACCTGGAGACCCTGGATTGGGACGACCAGCTGCTGTCGTTCTTTTCCATTCCGCGCCAAATGCTTCCGCCGATCAAGGCGTCGTCGCCGGTGGAACCCTTTGGCTTCACGACCCAGATGGGGCCGCTCGGCGGCGAGGTACCCATCGCCGGCGACCTGGGGGATCAGCAGGCGGCGATGGTCGGGCAGGTGTGCCTGAGCCCCGGCGAGGCCAAGAACACCTATGGCACCGGGAACTTCTTGCTGCTCAACACCGGTGAAGAGTTGGTCCGCTCGCGCAACGGGTTGTTGACCACCGTGTGTTACCAATTTGGGAACAACAAGCCGGTGTACGCGTTGGAGGGGTCCATCGCGGTGACCGGCTCGGCGGTCCAGTGGCTGCGTGACCAGCTCGGCATCATCAGCGGTGCCTCACAAAGCGAGGACTTGGCTCGTCAGGTCGAGGACAACGGCGGTGTCTATTTCGTACCGGCCTTTTCGGGCCTGTTCGCGCCGTATTGGCGTTCGGATGCCCGTGGCGCGATTGTGGGTCTTTCCCGGTTCAACACCAACGCGCATTTGGCGCGCGCGACGCTCGAGGCGATCTGCTATCAGAGCCGTGAAGTGGTTGAGGCCATGGAGGCGGACTCGGGTGTTCACCTGGAGGTACTCAAGGTGGATGGCGGCATCACCGCCAACAAGCTCTGCATGCAGATCCAGGCCGACACGCTGGGCGTCGATGTCGTCAAACCCGTTGTCGCCGAAACGACCGCGCTCGGTGCGGCATATGCGGCGGGACTGGCCGTCGGCTTCTGGAAGGACCCCGACGACCTTCGGCGGAACTGGCAGGAAGACGAGCGCTGGAGCCCGTCGATCAGCGAACAGCAGCGGGCCGACGGATTCGCCGGCTGGAAGAAGGCCGTGCAGCGCACCTTGGACTGGGTCGACGTGAGCTAGGCCCCCCGCCGGTAAAAGCGGGGGGCCTAAGGTCATTTAGTCGGTCTCACCCAAGATGCCGTAGATCTGCTTGCGGGCAGAATTTACGATCTCGATGATCCGCTGTTGCTGCTCGGCCGAGGCGGCGTGGGCCGACTGCGCGACCGCGCCCATCAGCTGGCCGAGTGCCGAACGAAGATCGAGCACCGAGGGGTCTGCGTCTTCGTTGATCTTGTCCCAGGGCGGGGTGTCGAGTTTCTCGGCCGCCTCGCGGCCCTCGGACGTCAGGTCGAACTGCTTGCGGCTGCCGCTGCCCTCGGCCTCAACGATGAGGCCCTCGTCGACGAGCAGTTGCAGTGTCGGATATACCGAACCGGGACTCGGCCGCCAGATGTTGTTAGTGCGTTCGGCGATCTCGCGGATCATCTCGTAGCCGTGCATCGGGCGTTCGGCGAGCAACGCCAGGATGGCGGCCCGGACGTCGCCGCGCTGGCCACGTCCCCGTCCGCGTCCACGCTGCTGGTCACCGAATCCGAATCCGAAAGGACCAAAGCCGGGACCGAATCCACGTCCGAACCCGGGGCCGAAGCCGCGGTCCATGAACGCGCCGGGTCCGCGACGACCGGCCCAGGCTTGCTCCTGGAACTCGCCGCGCGGGTCGCATTCGTGCTGACGACCGCCGTGGCGCCGACGGGATTGCCCAGGATGACCTGGTCCGCGACGTGTGGGGTCGAAACCGAATCCGAAACCAAATGGTGTGTCGGGCCGGAACTGATCGGCCCTTTCCTCATGGGAAGTCATGTGTAGCTCCTTAGTGCTTGGGGGAGGCGTTATCGCCTCTCGATAGATAACGATATATCGGAATCGATCGTGATGCAACGAAAACTTTCGGCGGCGATTTGGAGAGCTCCTGCCAGCTACGCGCCGTAGGGTGACCGCCATGACGGTGAAGTGGCTGGAACAACCTGAGGACCACGACTACGCGGCGGCCGTGGACTACCTGACGCTCGTCGGTGAGGCGGATGTGGTGAAGCGGACCGTGAAGGCGCTGCGCAATGCGACGCTGGAGTACCGCAAGGCCAAGGACATCCTGCGAGCGGCCCACCTGGACATGCTGCCCAAGACCAATGCTCACGTGGCCCGCGACCTCGCGAAGATCGCCAAGGACAAGGCACTGTCCCCGATCCTGCTGGTGCGGGGGGATGCGCGCGCCGGGGCGCGGCTGGAGATCGCGGACGGTTACCACCGGGTCTGCGCGAGCTACATATCCGACGAAAACACCGACATCCCCTGCCATCTGGTCTCTTGGCAGTAGTCCGATGAATGGCTTCGGTTTCCCAACCCTGGCGATCGTCGTCGTCGTCGGAATGGTGGGGCCGCTGTTAGCGCTCAACACGCGGCTGCGGATCCCCGTGGTCATCGGCGAACTTCTTGCCGGAATCGTCATTGGGCGCACCGGATTTGGCTGGATCGATGCGTTTGATCCCACGTTCAAGATGTTCGCCGACGTCGGATTCGCGTTGGTCATGTTCGTGGCAGGCACGCATGTGCCGATACGCGATAAGACCATGGTGGCGGCGCTGCCCAAGGCGGCGCTGCGCGCCGTCGTGGTCGGCGTGGTCGGTGCGGTGTTGGGTGTGCTGCTGGCCAACGTGTTCCACACGGGGCATGCGCCCCTGTACGCGGTGCTCATCGCCTCCTCGTCGGCGGCGCTGGTACTGCCCATCATCGACTCGCTGAGCCTTGAGGGCCCGAAGGTGCTGAGCACCACCGCGCAGGTGGCCATCGCCGATACCGCCTCGATTGTGCTGCTGCCCTTGGTCATCGATCTCAAGCACGCGCCCCGCGCGGCGGTCGGTGCGGTGGCGGTCGCGGCGTGCGCGGGCATTGTGTTCGTGATCCTGCGCGCGCTCGATCAGGCCGGAACGCTCGATCGGTTCCACGATTACTCGAAGCAGCGCCGGGTGGCCATGGAGCTGCGGATCAGCCTGGCCATCGTCTTTGGGCTGGCGGCGCTGGCCGTGGAGACCCACGTGTCGATCATGTTGGCCGGGTTCGCCCTGGGTCTTGTCGTGGCGGGCATCGGGGAACCGCGCCGCCTTGCCAAGCAGCTCTTCGGATTCACCGAAGGCTTCTTCTCACCGCTGTTCTTCGTCTGGCTTGGGGCCTCGCTGCACGTGCGCGAGCTCGGTGAGAACCCCAAGCTCATGCTGTTGGGGCTGGGCCTGGGTGGCGCGGCAGTGTTGGCGCATGCGGTCGGACGGCTCTTTGGGCAGCCGTTGTCGCTGGGCGCCTTGGCCGCCGCTCAGCTCGGCGTGCCCATCGCCGCGGCCGCGATCGGCGAGCAGCAGCAATCGCTGATACACGGTGAGGCCGCTGCGCTCATCCTGGGCGCGCTTGTCACGGTCGTCGCGGCGACCCTCGGCGGCGCGCTCTACGCGAAGACAGCGGCTCGACATCAGCCGGGTGTGGCGAAACCCGAAGGTCCTCTGGGTGACTCGGAAGGATCTGGCGCTGCCGATGCTGCGGGCGGCGGGCCGAGTGGTCCGGCCCAGTCCACCGGCGGTACCGGCAACGGCGTCGCAGGATAGCTAGGCTGCATCTGCTCCAGGGCGCGGCGATGACGTTCGGCCAGCACCGCGGCGAGCATGAACTGCGGCGGAGTGCCCGGCGGTGGGGGTGGCGCGATGCTGGCGAGCACATCGGTGGAGATCTGATAGAGCATCTGGTCCCGGGTGTGCGGCGCCAATTGCGCCGCACGGTTGAGGAATTGGCGGATCAGGTTGGCCTGATCGGTGGTGAGCGCGGACAGTTGCAGCGTCTGCGCCCATGCCGCCAGCTGTGGTGGCATGA
Organism: Mycobacterium sp. D16R12; assembly: GCF_002013465.1. Taxonomy (GTDB): domain Bacteria; phylum Actinomycetota; class Actinomycetes; order Mycobacteriales; family Mycobacteriaceae; genus Mycobacterium. The sequence continues at coordinate 287,387 of NZ_MAFC01000013.1, forward strand.
CCGGAGGCGGAGGGAGTTTGGGTCCTCGTTCGCTGATCACCATCGTGCCCGCGAAGATGTCGCCGAGGCGCTTGCCCTGGGACGACACCAGACTGGTGATGACAGCCGGTGCACCCATGAACAGGTAGATCTCTACGACGGCCGCAAGTGCGCGGATGACGGCCTGCCGCAGGCGTTCCGGGCCGCCGTCGTCGGATACCACGCGCAATCCCATGGCCATCTTGCCCAGCGAGCGTCCTCGGGTGGACATCTCCCAGATGACGGGATAGCCGACGAGGGCCAGCACCGAATAGGCGATGCTGAGGGCCCCCGCCAGTGCCTCGTCGAACTGCGAGAGCGAGAACGCGACAACGAAGATTCCGGCGTACAGCACGATCACCTGGACGACGATGTCGATGAATGCGGACACGACCCGCACCGGAAGCTGGGCCACCTTGACGTCCAAGACCACCGCGTCGCCCGTCACCAACTCCGACATCATTCGAGACTACTAGTATTTGCCAGATGGACGTGGACGCATTCGTCGCCACCCACCGGGGGACATGGGACCGGCTCGAAGAGCTGCTCAAGCGCAGACGGAGCCTGAGCGGCCCAGAGATCGATGAGCTGGTCGAGCTCTACCAGAAGGTGTCGACACATCTGTCAACAGTGCGGTCGTCCTCGGGGGATCCGGCCTTGGTTGGACGGCTGTCGACCGTGGTTGCCCGCGCACGCTCGGCCGTCACCGGAGAGCATGCCCCGCTGTGGCGTCACTTCATCCGTTTCTGGACGGTGTCCTTTCCGGTGGTTGCCTACCGCAGCTGGCGCTGGTGGCTGGGCGCGGCGGTCGGGTCGATGGTGGTGGCGATCGCCGTCGGCATCTGGGTGATGCATTCACCCGAGCTGCAATCGGTGATCGGGACACCCGATGAGATCGCACACCTGGTGAACGAGGACTTCGAAAACTATTACAGCGAGCATCCCGCGGCGGCTTTCGCGCTGCACGTGTGGATCAACAACTCGTGGGTGGCGGCACAGTGCATCATCTTCGCCGTGCTGCTGGGCATACCGATCCCGTTTGTGTTGTTCCTCAACGCAGCGAATCTGGGCGTGGCCGGCGGGTTGATGATCGCGGCGGGTCGTGGAGACGTATTCCTTGGCCTGATCCTTCCGCACGGTCTGTTGGAGCTGACGGCGGTGTTCCTGGCCGCGGGCGCCGGCATGCGCCTGGGATGGAAGGTGATTGACCCCGGCGATCGGCCCCGTGGTCAGGTGCTCGCCGAACAGGGACGTGCCGTCATGTCGGTAGCAGGCGGGCTGGTCGGAGTGCTGCTGGTGAGCGGGCTCATCGAGGCACTGGTCACCCCATCGCCGCTACCGACGTTCGCCCGCATCGGAATCGGGGTGATCGCCGAGGTGCTGTTCCTGGCCTATGTGGTGATTCTGGGGCGGCGCGGCGTCGCCGCCAATGAATCCGGCGATATCGAAAACGCTCCCGACTACGCCCCGGCGTCCTGAACGCTATAGACGCCCAGAGGCCTTCAACGACAGATACCGGTCGGCAAGTGCCGGAGCGATCTCGTCGGGCGGGGCATCGACAACCTCGACGCCCTGCCGGCGCAGCAGTGTGATGATGCGCCGGCGCCCTCCTCGGGTACGTTCGGCCGCCGCCGCGTCATAGACCTGCTCGACATCGAGTGATCTGATATTTCCTGGCGCCGTGGCATTCTCGGGCATCACCATGTCTTCGACCCGCGGATCGCTGACCGCGGCCACCAGCAGATGGTGATGGCTGGTCAGCTGCGGAAGCAGCGGCAACAGGCCTTCTTCCAGCGCTGCCGGGTTCAGGTCGGTGAGGAGCACGATGAAAGAGCGATGTCGGGATCTGCGGCGGATGGTCGCGACGAGATCGCGGGCGTCGGACTCGACAAGCGAGGGTTCTAAAGGGGCCATCGCATTGACCACCAACTGAAGCAGCTCATTGCGCGAGGCGCCCGATACCTGCGAGCGCACCGTGCGGTCGTGTGCCAGGAAGTCCACGCGGTCTCCGGCGCGAGATGCCAAGGCCACCAAAAGTAATGCGGCATCCATCGCCCAATCCAACCGGGGCCAGCCGGAGGGATCGCCCGACGTCGGGTCGACGCCGATGCGCCCCGCCGAGGTACGGCCGGTGTCCAGGACGACGAGGATGCGGCGGTCTCGTTCCGGACGCCAGGTGCGTACCACCACGTCATTGCGCCGGGCAGAGGCGCGCCAGTCGATGGAACGCACATCGTCGCCAACCACGTATTCACGCAGCGAGTCGAATTCGGTGCCTTGGCCACGGATCAGGACGGGAATGGCGCCCTCGAGCTCGCGCAGTCTGGCCAGTCGGGACGGCAGATGCTTGCGGCTCAGGAACGGGGGCAGCACCCGCAGTTGCCACCGCACATCGTGACGCCCCTGACGCCCGGCCAGCCCGAGCGGTCCCACCGTGCGCACGGTCACCGTCGCCGGCTGGTGATCGCCACGGCGTAAGGGGCGCAAGGAAGTAACGACCTGGGTGCGCTCGCCGGTGCGCAGATCCAGCCGATGCGCTCGCGGGGTGGCGCGCATACTCGGTGCCCAACTGTCGCGGACCCATCCGCGGGCCCGACGGCCCGGATTCTGGATCTGCAGGGTGATATCCGCCGATTCGCCAAGTCGAATGGAGTCGGGTCCTGACCGGAGAAAGGTCAGCCGCCGTGGACTGGCGGCGGCGAAGGTGTCGACGACAATCAGCGCGGCGAGCACCAGGAGCAGCAGCCAGAACAGCCGAACCGGCCACGGCGACACCAGAATCAGCAGCGCGCCGAGCAGCGCCGCCGATCCCGCGCGTCCGGTGAGAATCACTAGCGCGGCACCGGGACCGTGACCAGGATGCCGTCCAGAACCCGGTCCGAGGTCGCGCCCTCCAGCTCGGCCTCGGGGCGCAGACCGATGCGGTGCCGCAGGGTTGGGCGTGCCATGGCCTTGACGTCGTCGGGAGTGACGTAGTTGCGGCCGGAAAGCCAGGCCCACGCGCGTGATGTCGCCAGCAGCGCTGTCGCCGCACGGGGGGAGGCGCCGAGCTGCAGTGAAGGTGACTGACGGGTGGCGCGGATGACGTCGACCACGTACGCGAGTACCTCGGGAGCCACCAGCACCCGCCCCACTGCGGCGCGACCCGCCTCCAGGTCGGCGGCCGAGGCCACCGCACTGACATGCGACAGATTACGGGGATCGAAGCCCTGTGCGTGCCGCTCCAGGATGGCGATCTCTTGATCGCGTTCCGGCAGAGAAACATTGAGTTTCATCAGGAAGCGGTCCAGCTGGGCCTCGGGCAGCTGGTATGTGCCCTCGTACTCGATCGGGTTCTGGGTCGCGGCGACGATGAACGGATCAGGCAGTGGGCGTGGGGTGCCGTCGACCGTCACCTGACGTTCCTCCATGGCCTCCAGCAGCGCTGCCTGAGTCTTGGGAGGGGTGCGGTTGATCTCATCGGCCAGCAGCAGATTGGTGAACACCGGACCGGCGCGGAATTCGAAGGCCGCGGTGCGCGCGTCGTAGACCAGGGACCCGGTGACATCGCCGGGCATCAGGTCGGGGGTGAACTGCACCCGCTTGAACTCCAGGGACAGCGCCGCCGAGAGTGTGCGCACCAAAAGGGTTTTCGCGACGCCCGGTACGCCTTCGAGCAGTACGTGCCCGCGGCACAGCAGTGCGACGACCAGGCCGCTGACCACCGAGTCCTGCCCGACGACCACGGTGGCGATTTGTTCACGTAACGCGGCGAGGGCGTTGCGTGCGGCGTCCTCACTGGAAGTTGCCTGTGTCACGAGTCGCGGACCTGCCTTTCGATGATGTCAAGCTGTTGGGTCAGACTGGTGAGCTGCTGGTCGTCCGACGGGACAGGGCCGAACAGCACATGGTGAATCTCCGAGGGATTACGGCCGATTCGCTGCGCCACCGTGGTGGTGATGACCTGAGGTGTCTCGTCTACCGGGAGGCCGAGCCGGCGCACGATCCGGTACCGCGCTGCCTCGCGTAGCGAGTCGGAGGCGAGGTCGCGGGCACGACGCGACCGGTACAGCCGCCCGCGCCCCTCGGTGGTTTCCGAGGCGCGCACGATCACCGGAAGTTTCTCGGCGACAACGGGGCCCAAGCGGCGTCCACGCCAGATGGCGAGCAGCAGCACCACGATGCAGAGCTGCCAGATGGCCATGCTCACCTGGTCGGGGATCAGGTCGCCCATGGATTTCGGTTGGGCGCTGGTGCCGACCTTCGGCCGCTCGGGTACGTACCACACCAGATGGGAGGAGCGGCCGGCAAGATTCATGGCAAGCGCCGCGTTGCCCTGCTTGGTCAGTTGCAGGTTGGTCAGCGGGGTGTCATCACCGAGCACGGTGATGGTGCGGGTGCCGTCCTGGTAGCGCACCAGCATGCCGGCATAGCAGCTGACTTGTCCCGGTCCCGGGTTGGTGAATGCGTAGGTGGGGCCGATGTATGTCTGGATTGCGCCGGCGCGCTGGGCCTCTCGCATATCGCAGTGCGGCTCGACGATCTCGTCGCCTTGATACGAGGTGATGCGTACTGCTGAGGCCAGCCGTTCCCGGGTGGCGGAAAAGGGTGTCAGCAGCAGGCGATCCCCCGGAAGATCGACCAGGACATCCAATATCTCGTCGGTGATGTTCCCGTTGTCCAGCACCATGAGTTGGCTGCCGGGGCGCATCGCTTCGCGTACTTCGGAGATGGTGGTGGCCCGCGTGACGGTGACATCGCGGTCGCGCAGCAGTTGGGCGAGCGCGTGCCCGCCACGCTGGGTAACGGCGTCCGGATCGAGATAACCCTCGGGCCGAGGCGCTTTGGTGACGAGCAAGGCGGTGACCACGATGCCGGCCAAGGCGGCCAGGACCCACGCCCAGGTGCGCCAGCGGTCCCGCAGGCGTGGCGATGTCGCGGTGCTGCTGGTCACCGCACCGTCTCCCAACCCGTCGTCACCCCGGGATCCGCGGACGTGACGAGGACCGGGGCGTCGCGGATGTGGTCGTCCAACTCGGCGATCTTGCGATACGACTTCTCGGTGCCAGGGCGTTCGCCGTAGCTCACGTCATTGAAGATCTCCGCGCTGGACCGGAACTCTGTTGCCAACGAAGGTAATTCGCGTCCGGCATCGGCTGCTAGCTCGTTGGCGGTGCGGCCCGGCACCGGCGTCAGAATCGTGCGCTCTTCGAGCTGGCGCGCCACCGCACGCAGTCGGTGCCGGATGGCGGACGCCCAATCACCCTGGGCGGCAGCCAGTTCAGCAGCTGCCCGGTGTTCTGCCGCGGTCAGCTCGCCGGATTCGAACAGTCCGAAGTCGCCGCCGCCCTTGGTTCGGACCGCGCGGCGTGCCAGCCGGATCAACAGCACCACGGCGGCGATGACGATGAGCGTGGTCACCGCGATGGTGAACCAGCCACCGGGAAGCTCACTGGCCCGGAACTCCAGGTAGTCCAGGTGCTCGATGATCCAATTGATCAGGCGGTCGAGCGGCGAGGGGTGCTCATAGATCGCTTTGGCGAGTTCGTGCTGGGCTGCCTCGGCCGCGGATTCGCGGTCGATGTCGACGGCTGGCACTACACCTGAACCGGGGGATACGCGGGCAGCCACAACGCATCAGGGTCGATGCCCGGCTGGCCGAGGCGTTCGCGCGTTCTGGTCTCGGTCTGCAGCACGAGATCGAATGCCTCGGTGCGCATCCGCTGATCGGTGTACAGCAGCACGTTTACCGCCGCATGGAAGGGGAGCGTGATGATCTGGGCGATGATCACGCCGACAGTCGTCAGCGCCAGACCCAGGATCATGGTCGTGCTGCTGGTGTGCGAGGTACCCATCCCCATGGCGACCTGTCCGCCGATGCTGAAGGGCATTCCCAAGATGCCCGCCACGAAGCCGACGATGATCGAGGTGAGCAGCAGGATGCCCAGCAGGCGCCAGTAGCTCTTGCGCACCAACGACATCGACCGGCTCAGTGCCCCGAAGACGGTCCGGCGTTCCAGGATCAGCACCGGTGAGGCGAGGGCGAACACCGGGATCAGATAGAAGTAGAGCGCCAAGAAGCCGAACCCGAGTACGAAACCTGCCGGTACCGCGCCCCAGGGGCCGACGGTGAGGGCAAGCCCGACTACGCCGGAGATACCGATCGCTAGGGGCAGAGTGAGCAGCAGGGCCGAGGCGAGCGCCAGCCCGATGAGGGCCCATATGCGTGGTTTGGCGCGCTGCCATGCCGCCGCGGGGGTCGTGTGCTCGCCGAAGACCGAGCGCCCAACGGTGACCGTCAGCATGCCGCTGAGGACGATGGTGACCAGCATGGTGATCACGTAGCCGATGACCGCCCCACCGAAGTATCCGATCCCGAATGCGGCGGCAAACGCGTCGTTACTGTTCGCGTCGAAGCCGGCGGCACCGCCCAGGAGCCCGACAATGGGGCCCGCCTGTAGTGCGAAGGTCAGCAGCTGGCTGATGACCACGACCACGGCCGTGATTCCGATGGTTGCTTTGGGATTGGTGCGGATGGCGGCGACGGCCCCGTTGTAGAGAGCGGACAGATCCAACGGCCGCAGCGGGATGACTCCGGGTTTCAGGGCGGGCGGCGCCGGCGTCACCCAGTACGGAGCCGGTGGTGGACTCGGGTACCCGGGCGGCGGTGGTTGATACCCAGGTGGCGGACTCGGGTATCCGGGTGGCGGCGGATATCCGAAACCTGGGGGTGGGTATCCATACGCCGATGGAGGGGCATAGCCAGGGGCGGGAGGAGGGT
>NZ_MAFC01000014.1 GCF_002013465.1 Mycobacterium sp. D16R12
GGCCGCCGCCGCATCGGAGGCGATTTTGTCCGCGTTGGCACGCGCGGTATCGGCGTTGGTCTTGGCCGCCAACGCATCCGCGGCGGCACTGGCAGCTGCCGCTTGGGCGGTGGTGGCGTCGGACAAGGCCTTGTCGTTGGCCGTGGCCTTACTCTGTGCGTCGGCCAGCGCAGCATTGGCGGCAGCCCTGGCCGCTTCGGCGGCCTGCTGCTGCGCGGTGGCCGCGTCAAGTGCTGCCTTGGCGTCCTGATACGCCTTATCGCCCACCGCGGCATGGCTTTGCGCGTCCGCAAAAGCCTTCTCGGCGGCAGCCTTCGCCGCATCGGCGGCCTGCTGCTGCGCGGCGGCGGCATCGGCGGCGGCCTTCGCATCTTGATACGCCTTCTCATTGGCGGCCGCAGCCGCCTGCGCATTGGTTTGGTTGGCGGCGGCGGCTTCCAGGATCGCCTGCGCATCCAGCGCCGCCCGAGCCGCATCATCGGCGTCATGACGCGCCTGTTCGGCCGCTGCAGCGGCCGCTGCAGCCTGTGCTTGCTTCTCGGCAACCGCCGGATTGGCCGCGGCATCGGCTGCCGCCTTGTCCGCTTCCACCTTGCGCAGCGCCGCACGGGCAGCGGCGTCGGCAGCCGCCTTGGCCATCAAATCCGCGAGTGCGGCCGCTCCGGCTGCGGTGTCCGCATAACCCTGCGCCTCGGAGGTCGGAGTCGAGCTCGGCGTCACAGCGACCCCAGGCAAGGGTCCCGCGTACGCCGTCAGGCTGGTGTCGCCGCTGAACAGTGCTCGTTGCTTCTCGATGAGCGACTTGGAGACGGAACTACTGCCACCTGCGAGAAGAACAGCTGTCGCAAAGATGGCGAGGGCAGTTTTGGAACGCGATGACTGCATGGCTGCCTCACTTGCCTGACCACCCGGCACACGCCGATGTGGGCCGGTAACGGCGAGATTAGACGTAGCGACGCAAAAATGCGCTAAGAATCAAAAAAGTAACCTGAGAAAATCTTAAACATGCATTTAAGAACGTATAAACACCCGATTTAGTGAAACTTAAAGGACTTTGCTGATTACCTGACTGCAGGGTCAGGTAATGGACAATTGACAACCGTGTCTACTAAGGATGTAGTGCCGTTGCCAGGGGGGACCCGCCTGGGATCTGGAGTCCCAGAAATTCTGAGAATACGGACGATCACAGCGAAATATGAACGGAGCGAACAAGCATGATCACTGCACACGTGTCAGATAGGACTACTTGCAGAGGTCGACGATGTGCTTGCTCAGCTCGTCGGCCTTACTGAGGCGCTGTGCCTGCTTCGGATCGGTATTCGGTGTCTCAGCAATGGCCGCGGCACCGACGTCCATCAGCGCGTTGCCGAAGTCACGAATGCTCGCCGCGAGCTCAGGCGGCGTCGCCGGAGCCAGCCGCGCCAGCAGATACTGGCCACCGTTGAATAGCGCGATTCTCGCGTTGGCGGCGGTGGCCACCGTCCCCACGGCGCCCGCGTTCTCGGGAAGTGCCCGGTTGGTGTTCAGCATGACGGCGTTGCGCACCAGATCTGCATTGGCACACGCCTGCGCTTTCGCATCGGCGCGCTGCGTCCCGGTGTAACTCTCTTCGGCCGGTGCATGCCCCCGCCACAGGGTGAACACCAACGCCGTCACCGCGACGGCCAACGCGAGCAAGGCCAGGACTCCGGCCGACCGCTCAACTGCCACCACGAGTTTCCGCCAGAGATCCGCCACGGCGAGAAGTCTCCCACCAGTGGTTGGTCGTTGGCGGGAGAACGAGTGCGACCGGAGGTGACTAAGCCATTCCGGCGGAGACCGACCGTCCCGCCGACTTCAGGTCGTTGCAGGCCTCGATGACCCGCTCGGTCATGCTGGCCTCGGCCTTCTTCAGGTAGCTGCGCGGGTCGTAGGTCTTCTTGTCGCCCACTTCGCCGTCGATCTTGAGTACACCGTCGTAGTTGGCGAACATGTGCCCGGCAATCGGTCGGGTGAAGGCGTACTGGGTGTCGGTATCGACATTCATCTTCACCACGCCGTAGCGCAACGAGTCCTCGATCTCCGACTTCAGCGAGCCCGAGCCGCCGTGGAACACGAAATCGAACGGCTTGGAGCCCTCAGCCAGACCAAGCTTGGCCGAGGCGACGCGCTGTCCCTCTTCCAGTACCTCCGGCTTGAGCTTGACGTTGCCTGGCTTGTAGACGCCGTGCACGTTGCCGAAGGTGGCCGCCAGCAGGTACCGGCCGTTCTCGCCGACGCCGAGCGCGTCGACGGTCTTCTCGAAGTCCTCTGACGAGGTGTAGAGCTTCTCGTTGATCTCGGCCTCGACACCGTCCTCTTCGCCTCCGACCACACCGATCTCGACCTCGAGAATGATGTGAGCCTTTGCCGTCGCGGCCAGCAGTTCCTGCGCGATCTGGAGGTTTTCGCCGATCGGCACCGCCGAGCCGTCCCACATGTGCGACTGGAACAGCGGATTCTGGCCGGCGGCCACGCGCTCCTGCGAGATGGCGATCAGCGGACGCACAAAGCTGTCCAGCTTGTCCTTGGGGCAGTGGTCGGTGTGCAGGGCGACAGTGATGCCGTACTTGGCGGCGACGACGTGCGCGAACTCGGCGAGCGCGACCGCGCCGGTCACCATGTCCTTGATGCCCAGACCCGAACCGAATTCCGCACCACCGGTGGAGAACTGGATGATGCCGTCACTGCCCGCGTCAGCGAAACCTTTGATCGCGGCGTTGATCGATTCCGATGAGGTGCAGTTGATTGCCGGGAAGGCAAAGGAATGCTCCTTGGCCCGGTCCAGCATTTCGGCGTAGACCTCGGGCGTGGCGATGGGCACTTCGATGACCTCCATGTCAGCTCTGCGGATTCGCCCCTCACCATAAGGCAGCCAGGTTTACAACAGATATCGACGGTACTGTTGGCGCCGTGAACTTGCTGGCAGCGCCCGAATCCGTCACCACCCTGGCACTCATGCCGGATTTCCTGGATCCCATCAAACTGCTCGGTCACTTCGGAACCTTGGCGCTGCTCGGGTTGCTGGTGGTGATCTTCGTGGAATCGGGCGTGCTGTTTCCGGTGCTGCCCGGCGATTCGTTGTTGTTCGTGGCCGGGATGCTGGCCGCCGGTACCGCGGCCGCAGCCGCCGATGGTGCGTCGCAGGCCAACTTCCAGCTGTGGCAGCTGCTGGTCTTCGTTCCCATCGCCGCGATCTTGGGCGGCCAGGTCGGCTACTGGATCGGTCGCGGGATCGGCACCTCGATGTTCAAGCCGGAGGCCCGCTTCCTGAAGCAGAAGTACCTCGACGAGGCGCACGCCTTCTTCGAGAGGCGCGGACCGTTCGCCATCGTGATCGCCCGGTTCGTGCCGATCGTGCGGACCCTGGCGCCGATCACCGCGGGTGCGGCCAAGATGAGCTACCCGATCTTCGCGCTGTACAACATCCTCGGCGCGGTGGTGTGGGGAGCCGGCCTCACCCTGCTGGGCTACTGGCTGGGCCAGTTCGAGATCATTCAGAAGTTGCTCGAACCCATCTTCGTCTTGATCGTGCTGGCTTCGGTAGCCCCGATGTTCTTCGAATGGATGCGCCGTCGCAAGGCCGCGAAGCAGTCGGAGGCAGCGCCCGAGGCCTAGTACGCAATCGAAATCACTCGCCAGCAAGATCCACGGCTATCCGCCAAATACGTGGAAATATGGCCAGGTGCGCGTCGTAGCAAACTACGCTAATGTCGCGCCATGGGGAAGATCAGCAGTTGTCTGACAGCGTTGACGGCGATCGCGCTCACGGGTTGGAGCTTTACGGCGCCCGCCGGCGCGGAGCCCGCACCGGCCGATCTCGCAGGTGCGTCAGAGGCCGTACAGACGTACATACGCGCAACGAACAACGTCGACGTACGCCTGATGCGTGCCACGGTGTGCGGCCGCCTCGCCGCCGCCACCTCCGCCGGCACCGACGAACAAGTCCGTCAGGTCATGCAATCCCAACACGACCGCATCGGGTTAGCACACGTAGAGGTCTTGCATCCGGTGGAGCTGGGATCACCGCCCGGCCAGGTCGATCTGCTGGCCCAGTTGACTTCCGAGCACCACCCGCAGGATCCGGGCGGCAACGGGATCAACCTCGTCTATCACACCGAGAAGGTCAATGGCTCGTGGAAGGTATGTCAGGCCCGCAACGAGGGGCACCTCGACGAACCCTGATAACGCCCGGCGCACATCGAACCGGCGGCGACCCTAGATGTTCTCAACTAGGCACGCTCCACCGTCGTCGTCTCAAACTCGGCCACCTTGTCCCGGAAGGGATCCGGGAAGGGGGCGGAGATGCCGTCGACGGCATGCACGTACACCGTCTCACCGGTAATGAGATGTTCACCGCCACGGTGAATTTCAAAGTGGCAGGTCATGCTCGCCGTGCCCATTCGGGCGATGCGCACGCCGATATCCAGGACATCATCGAAGCGGGCCGGCCCGTGATAGTCGATGACCGACCTCACCACGTACATGTGCTCAAAGACCCCGTCGCCGCCAGCATTACGCGCACCGGTCAGCGCAGCCCAGTATTCGGTGAGCGCGGCGTCGAAGTACGCCAGGTAGTGGGCATTGAAGACCACGCCCTGCATATCGACCTCTGCCCAGCGCACCCGCAATGGATGGAAGAAGCTGAAATCCTCGCGCGCCATCTCAGGCGACCACGTGCGCCGCTTCGAGCAGCATCCACCCGGACAGCTGTACCGACAGGTCCCGTTCGGGCACCTTCGAAGGATTGACCGCACCCGCGATGAACTGCGACGCCGGCGCGTGCGCGGTCGGCAGATCCGCCGTCCGCGTCCAATCCGCGCCGAACAACGGAAGGTCCTCCACGATCAGCCGATTGGCCCAGGCGGCCTCCGCGGATGTCAGCAGGATGTCGCGGGCCGTAGCCCGGGCATCGGTGTCCTGCGGCGAGTTCTCCGGCAGCATCGTGGCCACCAGCGCCAGGTAACGGGCGAGAATGCCGTTGAACAGCCCCCCGTCTCCACCACCGCTGCCCCGAATGACGCCCTCCTCGGTCATCCGATCCCGCACCGCATGAACGAGACGATGCACGCGCTCGGCGTGCCGGGATTCGCCGGTCCGCACCGCGAGCTCGGTCTCCAGCCCCAGCACCACGCCCTGGCAGTAGGTGTACGTGGCACGTTCCAGGGTGCCGTCCTCCTGTATGCCGTCGATGACCAGATGCGATTCGGGGTCGACGAGAGTCTGGTCGATCCAGTCCGACATCACCTCGGCCCGCCACACTCTTCCAGTGCGCGCCAACACGATTGCCGCCGGTCCGTTGGCTGGGGTGTTGAAGAATCTGTCCTGCTTGCGCCACGGTATGCCGCCTCCGTACTGCGGCATCCACGCATCGAGGAACTGCTGGCGCAGTCGATTCAGCGCACGGGGACGTTCCACGCCCAGCAGTTCGGAGGCTCGTTGCATCGCCAGCGCCAACCAGGCCATATCGTCGTAGTACTGGTTGGTCCACATGAAGACGTTGCGGAAGCGGTGTGCGCGTTGCATATCCGCGATGTACTCGAGCCGGTCGGGGCGCGGGTCGCGCAGCTGCGCATCGATCAGGCAGTCCTGTAGGTGCGCCTGCCACCAGTAGTGCCAGTTCTTGAACCAGGTGGCACCCGGCGCGGGCGGCCAGGTGACGACGCCCAGGCGCATGCGCGGTAGATGCCACAGCGGCGAGAAGTGTCTGGCGGTGATTGCGGCTTCGGCGCTACTGGCGCGGTTGGCCCACAGCACATCCATGCACTCGATACTAGGGGTGGGCCATCACGGGTCACCACGCCTTGGTCAAGTCGGCGTGCTGGCGGACCCAGGCGTGCATGGCGATACCCGCGGCGACACCGGCGTTGACGCTGCGGGTAGATCCGAACTGGGCAATCGAAACCGTCATCACCGCACCGCCTTTCGACACATCGGTGACGCCAGGCCCCTCCTGCCCGAACACCATCAAGCAGTCCGCGGGCAATACCGCGGTCTCCAGGGGTACCGATCCGGGCACGTTGTCGACGGCCACCACCGTCAGGCCGGTCAGCTTCGCGTACTCCAGAAGCTGCTCGGTGCTGTCATGGTGCATGAGGTGCTGGTAGCGATCGGTGACCATGGCACCACGCCGATTCCAGCGGCGTCGGCCGACGATATGCACGGTGTGCACTGCGAAGGCATTGGCGGTGCGCACCACCGTCCCGATATTGGCGTCGTTTTCGAAGTTCTCGATGGCTATATGCAGCCGGTGCCGTCGGGTATCGATATCCGCGACGATCGCCTCACGCCGCCAATACCGGTAGGCGTCAACCACGTTGCGGGCGTCGCCATCACGCAGCAGCTCAGGGTCATAGCGCGGGTCGGTCGGCAGCGGCAGCCTCCGTTCGGCCGCCCACGGCCCCACCCCGTTGCCGGTGGCACCCCATAGAGATGGTTCAGCAGGCTCGTCCTGATGGTCCTTCGGGTCCTCACTCACGGTTCAGCCAGACCGCGGCGTGGGTGCCGATCACCGAGAGCGTCCCGGCGAGTACCGCGGCGTTGATCTCCCCCTGGAGGCACAACGACGGCTGCAACTGCACGGCGTCGAGGGCAGCGTCCGGAAGCACCAGCACCGATGACCCGTAGATCGCACAGCTGCGCGCCAGCCCCTCTCCGGGCAGCGTCGGCGTCACCGCCACCATGAGTGGACCACCGCGCTCGGCCGACTCGTCGCGGTAGCGTGGCCCGACTCCCGATATGTTCAGGCCCAGCAGCGAGAATCCGTTGCCGGTGAAGGCATTCGGATCTCCCAGATCCACTTGGCTGATCTGCTGCCCGCTTGCCCTCCAGGCCTCCATGCTCTTGGTGACGATCACCAGACCGGAGTCGTTCTGTGGGGTGGGCAGCAGCCCCATCGGGTAGGCCACCGGGTAGGCCACGGTGGTTCCGGCGATGCGATCCTTCGCCGAATACGCGTACACGCCGCGTACCGCGCTCTGGTTCTGCATCGGCCCCAGACACACCGTGCCGGCAAGGCTGGTCGCGGCCTCAATGGACGGCGTTGCCGTCAGCGGATGCACGGAAAGGTCGGCCAGGTCACGACAACCGTTCAACGCCGGCACTTCCAGCGGATGCGCCAAAGACCCGTACAACCCGAAACGTAGATCCTGGGCGGCAGCGAGCTTCTCCCCCGGTTTGGCGGCAGCCCCCGTGATATCGACCAGCACATACCCGTTCTGGAATCGCAGGTTGGCGACGCTGAGATTCCAGCCCAACAGACTCTGTGCTTCACCGACTTTGGCGGTCTGAGCGCCATAGACCAGTTGCTTGTCAGGGTCTTTCGAGCAGCCCGTCAAGATCAGGGCCCCGGCGACCAGCGCGGCCAGGGCCCGGCGGAAGGTCACGATCCGGCCAGGCCGAGATCCGCCAGTCCCAACACATACCGATAGGGAACCCCTTCGGCCCGAATCGCCTCGGCGGCACCTGTGTCACGGTCGACAACGGTGGCCACCCCGATCACCTCGCCGCCCGCCTCACGGACCGCACGCACAGCCGTGAGTGCAGACCCGCCGGTGGTGCTGGTGTCTTCGACCACCAGGACCTGCTGCCCGGACACCTCGAAACCTTCGATAAGCCGATGCATGCCATGGGCTTTCACCGACTTGCGCACCACAAAAGCGTCGATGGGACGTCCGGGGGCGTGCATGACAGCCGTCGCGACGGGATCGGCGCCGAGGGTCAGTCCACCCACACCGGCGTAACCCCAGTCGCTGGTCAGCTCGCGCACCAGCCGCCCGATCAACGCACCGGCACGGTGATGCAGTGTGGCCCGTCGCAGGTCAACGTAGTAATCAGCTTCTTTGCCCGACGACAACGTGACCCTGCCGTGCACCACCGCGATATCGCGGACCAAGGCCGCCAACTCATCGCGCTCGGCCGCGTTCAGATCCGGTCCTAAATCAAGTTCTGCCACGACCCCGTCCTACCACGCTGTTGAATTTCCGCACCAAACCTCTTGGTATTACCCGTGTTACCGATGTGATCGCCTTGTATTGCACCCCGGGAACGCTGAGCACCTTACCGGCGGCGATGTCGTGCAGGCACGTGTTGACCACATCGTCGACTTGGAGCCACATGAATTCCGGGATGGTGCCCATCTCGATTCCGGCCCGTTCGTGAAACTCGGTATGGATGAATCCGGGGCACAGCACGTGCATACCAACGCCGGTGCCCAACAAACCATTTGCCAAACCTTCGGTGAAGGAGACCACCCAGGCCTTGGACGCCGAGTACGTCGAGCCGCGCCCAGACACCAGGCCTGCCACGCTCGCCACGTTGATGACGGTGCCCGCACCGGCCTCGACCATCGAGGGCAGCGCCGCGCGGGTGAGCTCCATGACCGCGGTGACATTGACGTCGAGCTGCGCGTGCAACAGCTCGGGCGCTGCCGTCCAGAACTCGCCGGCGGTCGCGAAACCGGCGTTGTTGACCAATACCGACACCCCGGCGGCGAGGCGCTCGGCGACTTTCGCGCGATCGGCGGCATCGGCCAAATCGGCGGGCAGCGCCTCGGCGTGGACGCCATACCGGCAGGTGAGCTCGTCGGCGAGGGCGCTCAGGCGCTGTTCGTCACGGGCGACCAGCACCACGTCATATCCGAGCGAGGCGTACTTGCGGGCGAAACCGCCCCCCAGTCCCGAGGTGGGGCCGGTGACCAGCGCGGTCGAACGCGGGGGAGTCGAAACGGTGCCGGACATAGTTGGTCAGCCTACCGACTATGTCCCAGCACACTCTCTGCCATATAGACGGTATGGATGGTTACTAGTACAAAGAGTACGGGTATTGCTAGCATCGCGGGATGTTTGATCGCGCAGTGCGCTGGCTCACTGAACACCAACGGTGGGTGTACCCAGTGCTGATCGCACTGTGGACAGCTACTGGCACATACCTGCTCACCTCCCCCAAGGTCGCGATGCCCGACACCGCCGCCACCCCCACCCCGCGCCCCGCGAGCATGCTATCGCTGAGCCAGCCCAAGACGGTCACCTACGAGGTGTCCAGTGGCGGCAAGCCCATCACGGTGTCCTACCTGGACGAGAAGGGCCAATCCAAGCTCTTCAGCGGCGCGGCTCCGTGGCGAACCAGCTTGAACACCAATGACTTTGGTTTCGCAGCCGGTATCACCGCGCTATCAGCAGACACCGTCACCTGTCGGATCACCGTTGACGGCAAGGTGGCCGACGAGAAAACCGACACCGGGCGCGATCCCTCAGTCAGCTGCAATCTCGTGGCATTCCAAAAACTCGAACCGGTGAGGCAGCCCTAATGCACGACAGTCCCATATTCGGCCGCTTCGCCGGCATCATCAGCAGACACGCCGGATTGCTCATCGGGCTCTTGATGCTGGTGGCCGGCGGACTGATGGCGTCGGCGCCCAACCTCGAAGAACTCGCCCGGACGCACGGCAGCCCCATGATGCCAACCAACACCCAGTCCGGGTTGAGTCTCAAGCACATGGCAAAAGCGTTCGGTGAATCGGAATCCAATAACACCGCGGCCATCGTCGTCGAGAAGGATCAACCCTTCACCGACGAAGACCGTGCGTTTCGTGCCGAACTGATGAAGAAACTCAAGGCCGACACCGCTCATGTCGAACCCGGGATGGACACGTGGTCTGATCCCCAGTTCGCGGCCGCGAGCGAAAGCCCCGACAAGAGGGTTGCGCTCGCCCAGTTGTCCTTGGCCGGGGAGGTCGGCGGCCCCAAGGCTATGGAGTCTGCCCAGGCCGTGCAGCGCATCATCGACGATATCGAGAAGCCGGCGGGCACCACGATTTACGCCACGGGGACCAGCCAGGCCGCCGCCGACCAAATCACGACGATAATGCGGGATACCGTGGTCATCGGCGGGCTGTCGCTCGTTCTGGTCGGCGGTCTGCTGCTGCTGGTGTACCGCTCGCTCGTGGTCGCGTTCTTGCCCCTGATGACGGTCGCCGTCGCTGTGGGAATCGCGACCCCGATTACCGGTTTCCTGACCCTGGCGGGGCTGATTCCCACATCCATGATGACCAACGCGTTAATGGGCGCCTTGGCGCTGGGCGCGGGCACCGACTACTCCATCTTCTTCATCGGCCGCTATCAAGAGGGCCGACGCGCAGGCCTCAGCGTCGATGACGCGTTCCGCTCCAGTTATCGCGGTGTGGCGCCCGTCGTGATCGCGTCTGGATTGACGGTCGCAGGGGCCTTGTCGTGTATGAACTTCGCGCAACTCGACATGATGAAATCGATGGGCGTTCCCGGCGCTCTCACGATGATCTTCACCGCACTGTCCGCAGTGACGGTGACTCCCGGCGCCCTGCTGATCGGCGCGCGCAGGTTCGGCTGGTTCGAGCCCAGGTCGACCATCCGCTCAACTCGGCTGTGGCGCCGCATCGGCATCCGGGTGGCGCGTTGGCCCAAGCCCCTGTTCGTGGGCACATTCTCGCTTCTGATCATGCTGATGATGGTGATACCCACCGCGTCATTCAATTATGATGAGCTGCAATTCATTCCGAAGGACATGCCCAGCGCCGCCGGTATGATCGCGATTCAAAAACATTTCCCCGCGGGCCAGATGAACCCCGACATGATCTTGATCCGCTCCCCCGAGGATTTACGCACCTCTGCCAACATCGGACTGCTGGAAAAGGCCGCACAGCAGATCACCAAGCTGGACAGTGTGGCCTCGGTGCAGTGGATCACCCGGCCCGGGGGGATGCCGATGGATCAAACCTCGCTCATGTACAGCGTGGGGATGGCCGGAACCATGATGTCGCAGAACAAGATTGTGATGGAGAAGCGACAGCAGCGAATGCACACCATGAACGAGAACATGGGTTCGATGATGTCGACGCTGCAGGGCCTCCAGGGCACATTGCGTAAGGCTCAGCAAGGAGCCAAACAACTCACCTCTGCCGCTGTGCCGATCCAAGCAAGTCTGAACCAGCTGAAATCGCAAATTAATTCGACGATGGGGCCCGCCCGGGAGGCAGTGAAATCCACACCCAACTGCGCCGCTGATCCGATGTGCGCGGGTACACAGACCGCGTTGTCCAACTTCGAGAACATGTCCAATGTCACCGATCAGATGCGTGATCTTGTCAACACCACCGGATCAATGACGGGAGGGCTGGCCCAGGCGACACAAACCATGCCCAAAATGCTCGCATCCATGGCAGAGATGCACGACCTGATGACCGAGACCAATGAGCAAATGTCGCAGATGATGTCGCAGATGGACACCATGACGTCGCTCATGCAGGACCTTGGCCGGAGCAGCGCGGGAACCGGAGATTATTTCTACTTCCCCGCACAGATGCTCTCGGACCCGCGATTCAAGCCGTACCTGAAGATGATGTTCTCCGAGGACGGCACCACCACCCGCATGATCGCTATCGGTAATGGCAGCAGCTACGGCGATGAGGGCATCCAACGCGTCCGTGACCTCGCCGCGGAGATGAAGTACGCCCTCAAGGGCACCCGCCTCGAAGGCAGCGTGATCGAAATCGCCGGTCCGGCAGCGCTCATCGGCGATATGCGCGCCATACTCGACCGCGACGAGAAGCTGATCATGATCGGCTGCCTCACGGTGATCTTCACGGTGGTACTGCTCCTGCTGCGCGGTTTGGTGGCATCGCTCATCGTCATCGGCTCGGTGCTGGTGTCGTTCGCCTCGACGCTCGGCCTTGCCCTGGTGATCTGGCAGCACGTCCTCGGCATTCAACTGCACTGGTCGGTGCCGGTCGCGGTGTTCGCGATCCTGATCTCGGTAGGCGCCGACTACAACCTGCTGGTCGCGTCGCGCTTCAAAGAAGAAATGAGTGTCGGTGTCCGCACGGGTGTCATCCGCTCCATCGCCGGCACCGGTGGGGTGGTCACCACCGCGGGTCTGGTGTTCGCGATGACTCAATTCGCCATGATGGGGTCGAGTCTGGTCAACGTCGCACAAATGGGTTCGACGATCGGGCTCGGCTTGATCATCGATACGTTCGTGGTGCGCACCTTCACGGTGCCGACACTGGCGGTAATCCTCGACAAGAAGTTCTGGTGGCCGCTGCCGATGAACCAGCTCTGGCGGCGTTCCTAACGGCCGTCGGGCTGGCCGCCCTGACCCACGGGAGCCGGCTGCCGGTCTCCGGCGGGCGCGGAACTGCTACCGACGGGCCGACTGGGACGTTCCGCGGCCTGGATGGGCGACGGCGCCGACTCCCCGGACGGGGGCAGCACCCGCAGCAGGTCGTTGAACTGGCGGACGGCCTTGAGGCCCTCGTCCCACTGCTCACGGTTGCTGTTGATCGGCAGTGCGGCCAGCGTCCAATGTTGTTCGTTCCACAACACCTCCGCCGTCTCGATCGCCGTGTGGGCGAAGGTGACCATGCGCCGGTCACAGGCCCGACGGGCGGCATCCAGATTGGTGGAGTAGACCATGCGCGGGCCGATGGCGCCCAGCAGCCAGATATCGGATTCGCGGGGTTCCTGCATGACCTTGAGCCGCAGGTCCACCATGACGTTGGTACCCACCTTGCGGTGCAGCGCGATGATGGTCGCGACGTCCTCCAGGTCGAAGACGTAGACGGCCTCGCCGCGGATCTGACCGAGGACCACGTTGGCGGCTGCGGCCGATCCCGCGCTCGACATCACGCCGCGGTTCCAGCGCTTGACGATCTCTTTGTCCTGCGACATGTAGTCGAAGCCGTGAGATCGCGCCCAGGCCTTCCGACGGTGTCCGCGGCTGCGGCGGCGGCCGATATCGACGTACAGCAGCACGCCCGCACAGACGAAGCAAAGTGCGGACAGCGTGAACCAAAGTAGAGCCATCCGCGACAGCCTAACCGGTACCGGCCCAACTACCGCGCGGAGCGCTCGGATCGTGACCGAGAGTTACCGGTCCGTGATGGGCGCTCGACAGCGCCGAATGTCGACTTACCGCGCGAAAGTCCGAGTGGACAGCGCGATAAGTCGACACTCGACAGCTACTCAGCCCAGGATGAGCGAGTCGCCGTCGGCGCTCACGTTCACCGGAACGACGTCGCCGTCGTGCACCTCACCGGCCAGCAGCTGCTTGGCGAGCTTGTCGCCGATCGCCTGTTGCACCAGGCGCCGCAACGGACGGGCCCCGTAGATCGGGTCGAATCCGCGCTGGGCCAGCCAATTCTTGGCGGGCCCGGACACCTCGAGTGTCAACCGCCGTTGGGCCAACCGCTTCTGCAGCTGGGCCAGCTGGATGTCGACGATCCGCACCAGCTCCTCGGGGTTGAGCGCCTCGAAGATGAGCACATCATCGAGCCGGTTGATGAACTCCGGCTTGAACTTGGCGCGCACCGCGGCCATCACCTGTTCCTCGGAGCCACCAGCCCCCAGGTTTGAGGTGAGGATCAAGATGGTGTTCCGGAAGTCCACCGTGCGGCCCTGGCCGTCGGTAAGACGTCCCTCATCGAGCACCTGCAGCAGCACGTCGAACACGTCCGGGTGCGCCTTCTCGACCTCGTCGAACAGCACCACCGTGTACGGGCGTCGCCGCACCGCCTCGGTCAGCTGACCGCCGGCGTCGTATCCGACGTATCCGGGCGGTGCACCGACAAGCCTTGCGACCGAGTGCTTTTCGCCGTACTCGGACATGTCGATGCGCACCATGGCGTGCTCGTCGTCGAACAAGAAGTCCGCGAGGGCCTTGGCCAGCTCGGTCTTACCGACACCAGTGGGCCCTAGGAACAGGAACGAACCGGTGGGCCGATTGGGATCAGCAACACCAGCCCGGGCGCGGCGCACCGCATCGGAAACCGCCTCGACGGCCTTCGCCTGGCCGACGACCCGCGCCCCCAGCACGTCTTCCATGCGCAGCAGCTTGGCGGTCTCGCCCTCCAGGAGCCGCCCGGCCGGGATACCGGTCCAGGCCGACACCACGTCGGCGACATCGTCGGGTCCCACCTCTTCCTTGAGCATGACGCTTTCGCGCGCCTGCACTCCCGGCAGCGCGGCCTCCAGCTGCTTCTCCAAGTCGGGGATGCGCCCGTAACGCAGCTCGGCGGCCTTACCCAGATCACCGTCACGTTCGGCGCGATCCGATTCGCCCTTGAGGGTTTCCAACTGCTCCTTGAGATCGCGGACCACGTCGATGGCGTTCTTCTCGTTCTGCCAACGCGCGGTGAGCTCTGCGAGGCGCTCCTTCTTGTCAGCCAGCTCTTCACGCAGCTTCACCAGACGCTGCTTGGAGGCCTCGTCATCTTCCTTGGCCAGCGCCATCTCCTCGATCTCGAGACGGCGTACGACGCGCTCGACCTCATCGATTTCGACAGGGCGCGAATCGATTTCCATGCGCAGACGGGACGCGGCCTCGTCGACCAGGTCGATGGCCTTGTCTGGCAGGAAGCGCGAGGTGATGTACCGGTCGGACAGGGTGGCGGCGGCCACCAGCGCGGAGTCGGTGATCCGCACGCCATGGTGGATCTCGTAACGCTCCTTGATGCCGCGCAGGATGCCGACGGTGTCCTCCACCGAGGGTTCGCCCACCAGCACCTGCTGGAACCTGCGCTCCAGCGCGGCGTCCTTCTCGATGTACTTGCGGTACTCGTCGAGGGTGGTGGCGCCCACCAACCGCAGCTCACCGCGGGCGAGCATGGGCTTGATCATGTTGCCGGCATCCATCGCCGACTCGCCGGTCGCGCCCGCGCCCACGATCGTGTGCAGCTCGTCGATGAACGTAATCAACTGTCCCGCAGAGTTCTTGATCTCATCGAGGACTGCCTTAAGGCGTTCCTCGAACTCGCCGCGGTATTTGGCGCCGGCAACCATCGAGCCCAGGTCCAGCGATACAACGGTCTTGCCGCGCAGGCTTTCGGGCACGTCACCGGCGATGATGCGCTGCGCGAGTCCCTCGACGATGGCGGTCTTACCGACACCAGGCTCGCCGATCAACACCGGATTGTTCTTGGTCCGTCGGCTGAGCACCTGCACAACGCGACGGATCTCGGTGTCACGACCGATGACCGGGTCGAGCTTGCCCTCGCGGGCCAGAGCGGTCAGGTCGGTGGAGTACTTCTCCAAGGCCTGGAACGTCGCTTCGGGCTCGGCGCTGGTCACCCGCCCGCTACCGCGCACCTGAACGAAGGCATCGCGCAGCGCGTTCGGAGTGGCGCCGTTGTTGGCGAGCAACTTGGCTACATCGGAATCACCGGTGGCCAGGCCCACAAGCAGGTGCTCGGTGGATACGTAGTCGTCATTGAGCTCGGTGGCGAGTTGCTGTGCCGTGGTGATCGCGGCGATGGAGTCACGCGAGAGCTGCGGGTTGGCACTGGCATTGCTGACCTGGGGTAGCCGGTCTGCAATGGCCTGCGCCTCGTTGCGCACGGTCGCGGGGTCGACGCCCACCGCCTGCAGGAGCGGCGCGGCGATGCCATCGGTTTGGCTCAGCAGCGCCACCAGCAGGTGCGCGGGGCGGATTTCAGGGTTGCCCGCTGTGGTCGCCGCCTGAAGGGCAGCTGTCAGCGCGGCCTGAGTTTTGGTGGTCGGATTGAACGAGTCCACAACACCTCCGTGGGTTGAGAGAAATGCTTGTCAGTAGTTCCAACGCCATCAGCCTTGAGTCTGTTCCGCTCAACTTTGAGAATCTTCGCGATGCGGTGTCTAGCTCATCACACCTACCGGCGCTCTGAACTAAATCCGGAATCACACGCGGTGGCCGCGCCCCTCCAGCAGCTCGCCGACGCGCGACAACACCGGAAGCACCCCTCCGCGCAGAACCGACCGGAGCTGTCGATTGAGCGGGGACCGCGGGTCGAATCCACTCAGCGTGAACCACAGCTGGGTGCCGCCGATCCGCGGAATCAGTCGCCACGTCATGCGCAGAGCGGTGATTGCGCCCAGGATCGGAATCTTGAAGGTGGACACGATGAGCTCGGGCTCGCGCACCTGCAGGAACTCCATGTCGACCCTTCCGGCGAATCCGACAAGCGGAACCGGATAGGTGGTTATGGACAGCCGGCCGCCGGTTTCCACCGACACCAAATCGTGGTCGTTCACCAGATCGCCGACAAACTCCTTCGATGTGATGACCTGCCACACGGTTCGCGATGAGTGGCGGTAGAACTCGCCCAGGCTGAATGCCGTCGCATCATCAGGCGGGGGATCATCACCCGGCTCCGGAACGATCAACAGCTCTTCGATACGCGACATGACCAATGCCCAGATCTCGCGAACGAGAACGCGAAGCCGCCCATGAGCCGGATTGGCGAGGTCAAATCCATTGTGCACAACCAGTAATCGCGTCCCTCCCGGTTCGGGATGGAGCGTCCAGGTGACTCGCAAATCCCAGGAGTCCTCCGGCGTGGAAAATCGATAGACCATGCGTTCACCAGGCACGACGTCGGTGAACTCACACTCCCCGCGCCCGCCGAAATTCACCTCCGGCATCGGGAAGGTGGTGAACGTGAAGGAACTACCGGCCGCCACCGAGTCCTCGCCGATGTCGGTGGTCCAATCGGAGATCGAGGCGGCCGACGTGATGGCGCGCCACACCTGCTCGGCGGGATACGGGAAGAACTGCCCAACCGTCACCGATGTCAGGTCATCCCGCGAAGCGGTCATACCCCTGAGATACCGCAGATACGCGATCTGCGTGGGCAATCAGGCGGATACATCAGTGACCAGACAGTGCGGAGGCCAGTCCCGACCCGACGACGCACTGTCGATACATCGCCCAAGCTTGCCCATCGTCCCGGGCCAGCCGCGCTCAGAAATCGTCCGGTAGATGCGCGAGGCGGAACTGCCCATATCGAACCCGTCGTGACGCAGCGTGACCATGGTGCCGCCCGGAACCTCGTGCAGTGTCCACGTCACCGTCCACTCCGTCTGCTCCGACGACTTCATATCCCACCAGCGGATCGACAGCACCCTGTTGGGGGTAGCCGCAAGCACCTCACAGGACAGTGCGCCCGAGAAGTCGGCCATGGGCAAGGGAAAAGCATTGAAACGAAACCGGGTTCCCACCTGCGGCCGAAAACCAATCGGGTCCATCAGCCATTCCTCCATGGCATCGGGACTCGCCATCACGCTCCACACTCGCGCGGGCGGATGTCGATAGAACTGGTCCAGAATGATGGTGGCGATGTCGTTCGCATCGTCGGGCACGGCACTCTCCAGATTGATTGGGTTACCTTTCATACCCCATTAATCTGGGTCACCGCCGTGTTCTCATCTGTTAGCCAGGCAAACTCGGCCCGCAGGAGGGTTCACAGCTGCCCTCATCAGTAGGGATAGTCGCTGCACGATCGATGAGACGCCCGAGCTTGGTCATCGCGGTCGGCCAGAATCTATCGGAGAGGGCCGCCATCCGGCGCACAGCAGGGTCATCACTGCTGAATGCCGGTCGGCTCAAGACCACCCTGGTTCCGTTCGGAACCGTGGACAGTGTCCATGAGGTTCGCCAGGCCACGGGGGCCGGAAGTTTCGTATCCCACCAGGAAATCGTCAGCATTTCGTTTGGTGTAGCCACCAAGACTTCGCAGGCGATGTTCCCGGAATAGTTGGCAATCGGCACCGGAAGATCCACCAGCCGGTACCGCGTACCCACCGCCGGACGGAACCCCACCTGTTCGACGAACCACTCCCCCATGACATCGGGGTCGACCAAAACACTCCACACGCGTTCGGGAGAGTGCGGGTAGAAGAAATCGGCGACAACATCCGTCGGATCGTGTAGACCGCCCACAGTGCACACTCCATCGTCGGTGGTGACACCTTTGTACTCCGCGAAACTGGCGCGCGCCGAAATTGAATCGATTAGCCAAGCAAACCTAATTCGGAAGCATCTGCCGTGAGGTACCGGTCGACGGTCGGAGCCAGAATCGCGGCCATCTGCTCCCTGGTAAGCGCACCAGCGGATCGATCTTGAGTGCGTGTCGCAGGAGCGCGGTCCGCACCATCGACGTGGCCGCCAGTGCGCATCGCGTCCACACCTCGGGGCCCCACCCGACTCCTCACTGACTAGACTGGCGTCTTAGTAGGCAGAACCCCGGAAAGGTGAGGCAACGGAAGCTCGTGGGCCTTGAGGACGTCGAAGCGCTGCACGACTTGGTCGGCGGGGTCGAGCTATCGGGGGACAAACTTGTCAGAAGCTTCTATAGCCGCTGGTTCGCCATCGACCCCACAGTCGGCGATCTCTTTCCCGCCGACATGTCATCGCAACGCGACCATTTCCGTCAGGCACTGCAGTTCGTTCTCTGGGAGATGGCGGCGTACCGCACTGAAGGCCTGGTCAACTTCCTGGCCCAGCTAGGTCGCGATCATCGGAAGTTCGGGGCCACCGACAGCCAGTACGGCACCATGCGTCAGGCCCTGCTCGACACCACACGCGAGGTGCTGCAACCGATTTGGGACCAGCGGATGGAAGCCACCGCCACCGAGGTCTACACGGTGATGATCGAGGTGATGCGCAGCGCCGCGGCCTCGGATAGCGGCCAGCCTTGGTGGGACGGGAAGGTCATCGAATACCACCGAACCTCAAGAGATCTCGCCTTGATCCGGCTGAAGCTCAACGCACCCATGGATTACCACTGCGGGCAGTATGTTCATGTGCAGGTGCCGCAGAGCCCACGGAACTGGCGCTATCTCAGCTTGGCTATTCCACCAGATCCCGAGGGCTACATCGAATTTCATGTCAAGGCGGTACCCGGCGGACTTGTCAGCGGCGACATGGTCAACAAGACCAAGGTGGGCGACACCTGGCGCGTTTCGCCGCCACTCGGCGCGCTGTCGGTGAACCGTGATGGTGGAGACGTACTGATGGTGGCGGGCAGCACCGGTATCGCACCGCTGCGGTGCCTCATCATGGAGCTGTCCCAGTGGGCCGAGAATCCACGGGTTCACCTGTTCTATGGCGCACGCTATCCGCAGGAACTCTATGACCTGTGGACGCTGTGGCACATCGCCTCGATGAATCCGTGGCTGTCGGTCACCCCCGTCACCGAGTACCCACGAAACCCGGACTGGGCCAACCAATACCACGATCCAACACCGCCCCGCGGCCTCCATGTCCGCCAGACGGGGCTGCTCTCCGAGGTGGTGACCACCTACGGAGGTTGGGGTGATCGCCAGATTCTGCTCGGCGGCTCGGCATCAATGATCCAGGCCACCAAGGAGGCACTGGTCTCAAAAGGGGCGGACGCCTCCAGAATTCAGCACGACCCGGTCTAGCGTTGCTGACGCGGCTGCCACACGACGACGGCAGTGCTCTTGGGGATGATCGCGACCTCGCGACCGGATGTCGCCACCCGCAATTGGGCTACCTCGGCCGCCAACTCGGCGACCTTGGCCTGCAGCGCCTCCACCTGGTTGGTCAGTTCGATAACCCGTTTGATACCAGCGAGATTGACGCCCTCATCCTGTGACAGTCGCTGCACTTCCCGCAGCAGATCCACGTCACGTTGCGAGTAGCGCCGCCCTCCGCCACTCGTGCGTTCGGGGCTGACCAACCCAAGCCGGTCGTAGGTGCGCAGGGTCTGCGCGTGCATTCCGGCGAGCTCGGCGGCCACGGAGATCAGGAAGGTACGAGCGCCCCGCTCGGGCTGGCGGCGGGACGTCATCGCGCACCCGCCCAGCCGGCCCGCGGATCAAATCCGCTCGCCTTCTCGGCCACCTGGTAGCGCTGCAATGCCTCCAGGGCACTGTCTTCCAGCTTCGAGGGCACCGCGACCTTGACGGTGACCAGCAGATCGCCGTTACCGCCCGCACGCTTGGGAATACCGCGGCCACGCACCCGCAGGATGCGCCCGTCGGAGGTACCGGCAGGCACCTTCACCCCGACACGGCCCTCCAACGTTGGCACGGAAACCGTGGCACCCAAGGCCAATTCGGTGAAACTCACCGGAACAGTAAGGGTCAGATCGTCCCCGTCGCGGCTGAAAACCTTGTCGGGTCGCACATGCACGGTGACGTACAGGTCGCCGGAAGGAGCGCCGCGCAGACCGGCCTCACCCTGTCCGGCCAGCCGAATACGTTGCCCATCATCGACTCCCGGCGGAATCCGCACGGTGATGGTGCGAGTCCGGGTGGTCACCCCGGTGCCCTGGCAGTCCGTGCAGGGGTTCTCGATGATCGAGCCCGTGCCGCGGCAATCGGTGCATGGTTCGGAGAACCCGAAGGCGCCCTGATTGCGATTGATGACACCGCTGCCGTTGCACGCGCCGCAGACCTTCGGGCTGGTGCCGGGGCGAGCACCGCTGCCGTGGCAGGTGGTGCATGGCGCCGGACTGGTGAGCCGCAGCGGAACTGACACACCCTTGGACGCCTCGACGAAGTCGAGCTGGGTTTCGGTCTCCAGATCGTTTCCGCGGCGCGGACGGCTGGCGCGCGGCTGCGCGCGCTGCCCGAACAGGCCACCGAACAAGTCACCGATTCCGCCGCCACCGGAGGTATCGGCATTGCCGAAGAGGTCGTTCAGGTTGAACTCGGCGCTGTTACTGCCGCCGCCGAATCCACCGCCACCGCCAAATCCGTTGTCGCCAAATCGCCGTCCGTAACCGCCACCGGCGAAGAGCCGACGGGTCTCGTCGTACTCTTTGCGCTTGGCCGTATCGGACAGCACATCCTTGGCCTCGCTGACGGCCTTGTAGCGGTCTTCGGCGGCCTGGTTACCCGGGTTGCGGTCCGGGTGATTCTCGGCCAGCAGCTTGCGCGCGGCCTTCTTGATCTCGTCTTGGGTCGCGGTGGAGGAGACGCCGAGCTCCTTGTAGAAGTCCTTCTCGACCCATTCACGTTGCGTCACCCGGCATCACCTCCTTCGCTTTCCGTCGAGTCCTACATCGGGTCCTACAGTGTGCAGTTCTTACTCTGATTCTGTCTTGGATTGCGTTTCGGCGTCGGTTGATTCAGACCCCGTTTCGGGTTGCTGTTGCGCATCACCATCGGTCACCACGACCATCGCGGTCCGAAGAACCCGATCACCCATCTGGTAGCCCTTGCGCAGTACCGCGGCCAGCACGGGGTGGCCATCCTGGCCATCGTGCTGAACCGCCTCGTGCAGCGAGGGATCGAAGTCGTCCCCCTCGGCACCGAATGTCACCAACCCCAGCCCTTCAAAGGCTGCGGTCAGCTTGTCCGAAACACTGCGCAGCGGACCTGATTCCAGGTCGCCGTGCTCCCGCGCGCGATCGAGGTCATCGAGCACGCCCAGCAGCTGAGTGACCACGGATGCCTTGGCCGAATCGATGACGGCCTGCCTGTCCCGCTCCACCCGCTTGCGGTAGTTGGCGAAGTCGGCGTGCGCACGCTGCAGGTCGGCCGTCAGTTCGGCCACCTTGGCATCCGCATCCGATTCGCCCTCGGAGGCCGCGGCCCCGGGTGCCGAAGCACCCGGTTCCGCTGCGGCAGCCTGCTTTTCGGGGTTGGATGTCGCCGACCCCGCGGCTCCGGCCACCTTTGCCTCCTCGCGAACCGCGCCGGTGTTGGGATCGATCCGACGCTTATCGGTAACGGTCACCGGTTCGCGTTCTTCATCCCGATCTGGCCCACCTGACGGGGTCACTTGCTGTCCTTCTCCTCGTCAACGACCTCGGCATCCACGACATCGCTGTCGGCAGAGGCAGCACCACCTTCAGCACCGGCGCCCTCGGCCTGAGCCTTGGCGGCGGCGGATTCGTAGATGGCCTGACCCAGCGCCTGTGACTGCTCGCCGAGCTTCTCCATGGCCTCCTTGATGGCGCCGATATCGGTGCCTTCCAGTGCCTTCTTGGCATCGGCGATGGCGTCGTCGACCTTGGCGAGAGTCTCGTCGGAGACGACCTTCTCGGCGCCTTCGGCGGGCTCACGCTGCTCCTTGACGAACTTCTCCGTCTGGTAGACCAGCGATTCGGCCTGGTTGCGGACATCCGCCTCTTCGCGACGCTTCTTGTCCTCGTCGGCGTGCGCCTCGGCGTCCTTGATCATCCGGTCGATCTCTTCCTTGGAAAGGCCGGAGCCCTCCTGGATCTTGATCGTGTTCTCCTTGCCGGTACCCTTGTCCTTCGCGGTCACGTGCACGATGCCGTTGGCATCGATGTCGAAGGTGACCTCGATCTGCGGCACACCGCGCGGGGCCGGCGGGATGCCGGTCAGCTCGAAGGAGCCCAGGAGCTTGTTGTGCGAAGCGATTTCGCGCTCACCCTGGTACACCTGGATCTGCACCGACGGCTGGTTGTCGTCCGCCGTGGTGAAGGTCTCGGACCGCTTGGTCGGGATGGTGGTGTTCCGCTCGATCAGCTTGGTCATCACGCCGCCCTTGGTCTCGATACCAAGAGACAGCGGGGTGACGTCCAGCAGCAGAACGTCTTTCACCTCACCCTTGAGCACGCCGGCCTGCAGCGCGGCACCCACCGCGACAACCTCATCGGGGTTGACGCCCTTGTTGGGCTCCTTGCCGCCGGTCAGTTCCTTGACCAGATCGGTGACCGCGGGCATGCGGGTGGAACCACCCACCAGCACCACGTGGTCGATATCGGCCACGGAAACACCCGCGTCCTTGATGACCGACTGGAACGGCTTGCGCGTGCGATCCAGCAGATCCTGAGTGATCTTCTGGAACTCGGCCCGCGTCAGCTGCTCGTCGAGGAACAGCGGGTTCTTGTCCGCGTCCACGGTGATGTACGGCAAGTTGATCGAGGTGCTCTGGCTCGAGCTCAGTTCGATCTTGGCCTTCTCGGCAGCCTCGCGCAGACGCTGCAGAGCCATCTTGTCCTTGGTCAGGTCGATACCGGCGCTGGCCTTGAACTTGTCGACGAGCCAGGTCACCACGCGCTCGTCCCAGTCGTCGCCACCGAGGTGGTTGTCACCGGAGGTCGCCCGGACCTCGACGACGCCGTCGCCGATTTCCAGCAGCGACACATCGAACGTGCCACCACCGAGGTCGAAGACCAGGATGGTCTGTTCCTTCTCGCCTTTGTCCAGGCCATAGGCGAGCGCGGCCGCGGTCGGCTCATTGACGATGCGCAGCACGTTCAGTCCGGCGATCTGGCCGGCTTCCTTGGTTGCCTGACGCTGAGCGTCGTTGAAGTACGCCGGCACGGTGATGACGGCGTCCTCGATGTCCTCACCCAGGTAGGCCTCGGCGTCGCGCTTCAGCTTCTGCAGCGTGCGGGCGCTGATTTCCTGGGGGGTGTAGTTCTTTCCGTCGATTTCAACGGACCAATCGGTGCCCATATGCCGCTTGACCGAACGGATGGTCCGGTCGACGTTAGTCACCGCCTGGTTCTTGGCAGGCTGCCCGACCAGCACCTCGCCATTGCGCGCGAACGCAACGACGGACGGGGTGGTACGAGAGCCCTCCGAGTTCGCGACAACTACCGGGTCGCCGCCTTCGAGGACGGCGACAACGGAGTTGGTGGTCCCGAGGTCGATTCCGACCGCACGAGCCATAGTTCATTCCTCCTGTTGGTTACCTCATTGCCTTCAGTGAGATCCACTCAAGTTTGCCTTGCCCGGACCTTTTCGTCAAGCCATAGTTGAGCCTACATGACTCAAGTTCGACATACAGGTCAACGGACCACCACCGACATTTGTTCCCTGTAGCCCACTTATATGCATCCAAGACGCATCGACGCAGGTGGCGATCAGAATTGTCGAACACCAAGGGTGGGCAGATCGTCTGTTCTCGCGCCAGCCCGGTCTCAGTTCGTTCCCAGAATTCCTCACTAGCTTGATTCGTGAGAGAACAAATCTTCTAGGGAGAGGCGGGGCCATGGATTCCCGACGAACTATCGCGGCTTCTGTCACCTTGGCTGGCATCGCAGGAGGTGTGCTGGCACCGGCCGCGTGGGCTGATGACCCCGCACCATCCCAGCCCGCGTGCGCTGCGCTAGGTCAGATCGCCGAAAGCCTTAACGATGACATCGGAGCCGGCCTTCAACCCCGCGCCTTCAGGAGGTACGACATCACGCAGCTCACACATGGGGTGAGCTACATGAACCAGGTGAACGCCAACGCCCGTATCAGCGCTCTCGACGTTCCCTTGCGCAATCTGACCAGCACCATCAACGACCTGCAGACTCAATATCAACTGGTCACGGTGTCCAACGAGGACGGCACGTATCACCCCATGTCGGCTTCACAAGAGCAGGATCTCGATCAGGCGTCCGCGCAACAAGACGCATTGACGAGTCTTGTCAGCCAGTTACAACAGAGCAACCGTTGCCCGGCTCTGCCGGCCAGCTGATAGCTCAGCGCCGTCTGCGCACTGCATACGAACTCGCCGCCGCGACAACCACAATCAGCGCGATGCCGCCCACCAGCGGCCATACCCCAGTGTCGTCGACCACACTCACCAGCCAGGTCTGCACCTCGCTCGCCGCATTGATCACCGGATCGTCGGCACTTCCGTCACCGAAGTTCAGCCGGATCTCGTAGTAGCCGTAGTAAGTGACGTACAGCCCGGTCAACAGCACGATCACCCCGGCGATGCGTCCCACATAGGGCAGGACCTTGCGCATCGTGGTCTGTACCGAATTTCCCAGCAGCGCAACGGCTAATGCCGCGACACCAACGGTCACGGCCATACCCGCACCATAGGCGATGAAGGCCAGCACTCCCGAGACGATGGATCCCTGTTTGAAGGTGGTGCTGATGACCGCCAGGAACGGCCCCACCGTGCAGGACAGTGACGCGACTGCGTAGGTGAGCCCATAGCCGTACATCGAAAGAAGTGAGGCGGTCGGCGCCCCACCGGAAACCCTGGGCAGCATGACGGTGAGCTCACGCCCGGATAGCAACCAGATCGACAGCGCCACAAGCGCAATACCGATCATCACAGTCGCAAAGGGCATGTACCGACCGGCCGACGCGACCACCGGCGAGATGACAAGCCCAAAAACCCCGAACACCGTCAGGAACCCGGCGGCCATCGCCACGGTGGCGGTTGCCGCCCGGGCGACCGCCGTCAGCCTCGACGTCGTGCCATCGCCACCGGCGATCACCAACCCGAGATAACCCGGGAGAAATGCGAAGCCGCACGGATTGAGCGCGGCCACCAGCCCGGCCCCCAATGCGAAAGTGAGTGCAGCAGTATCAATCACGTCAGTGCCCGCAGCGTCAGCGCAGCTGCCCGATCCTCTTGTCGAGCTCTGGTCCCGACAGCGGGCTCTTGATCACCTCGGCGTTGCCCTCAGATCCCAGGAACGCGAAGGCGGGCTGATGGGTGACGTCGTACAGTGCCCACACTTTGGCATCGGTGTCTGCCAGCTGAACAAAGGTGAGTCCGTACTTGGTCACGAAATCGCGCATCGCGGACACCTGGTCTTGCGCAGCCACACCGACAAAGGTGACATCCGGATGCGCGATCGCCGCCTTCTGCAGATCGGGGGCTTCCTTCTGGCACGTCGGGCACCATGGCGCCCAGAACCACAGCACCGCCTTCTTTCCGGTCAGGCTGCTGCCGGCGAAGTCGGCCCCGTCGATGGTCTTGGCATTGAAGTTCAGCAATCGTGAGGATTGGGCCTGCGAGCTACCGGAGGACGACTCGTTTTTCTCGGCTCCGGAACAACCGGTCAGCCCCACGCCTAGCGCCAGACCCAACACCGCCATGGCCGAAACCGCAACGCGTGATATCACTTTCCCTCTTTTCGCCGCATACTCGTCAACCCGCGCAGATCCTGTCCACCCACCGTAACGATCCGTGCAAGTCGCCGGTGCCCGGGGATGGGACCTTACGTACGCTGGCGGTCATGGACTTCCGGGTATTCGTTGAACCGCAGCAGGGCGCCACCTACTCCGATCAGCTGCGTGTGGCACAGGCCGCCGAGCAACTGGGGTTCACCGCGTTCTTCCGGTCCGATCACTACCTGGCGATGGGCGGTGCCGACGGGCTGCCCGGACCCACCGACGCATGGGTGACACTTGGCGCCATCGCCCGGGAGACCACCACCGTCAGGCTGGGCACCCTGGTGACGTCGGCCACCTTCCGGCATCCCGGACCACTGGCCATCACCGTCGCGCAGGTCGACGAGATGAGCAGCGGCAGAGTTGATTTAGGCCTTGGCGCGGGGTGGTTCAGCGAGGAGCACGAGGCGTACGCGATTCCCTTCCCGCCGTTGGGCGAACGGTTCGACCGCCTGGAAGAACAGCTCAACATCCTCACCGGACTGTGGACCACACCCACCGGCGACACCTACTCCTATGCGGGTAAGCACTACACGGTGACCGACTCCCCCGCGCTGCCCAAGCCGGTGCAGGAGCCGCATCCGCCCATCGTGATCGGCGGTCTCGGCCTCAAACGCACTCCCGCTCTCGCCGCTCGATTCGCAGCCGAGTTCAACCTGCCATTTCAGCCCGTCGACGTCATCACCGATCGGTACGCGCGAGTGGCACAGGCGGTGGAAGCCGCTGGACGACCAGCAGATTCGATGATCTACTCGGCGGCCTTCGCGGTCTGCATCGGCGACACCGATGCCGATGTCGCGCGCCGCGCGGCCAACGCGCGCCGCGAGGTGGACGAGATCACCGAGAACAGCCCGCTCGCAGGTACGCCCGATGCCGTGGTGGACAAGCTGGGCGCCTATGTGGAGGCCGGTGTGCAGCGGGTCTATGTCCAGCTGCTGGATATGCAGGATCTCGATCACCTGGAGTTCTTCGCCTCGACGGTGATCCCGCAATTCGGCTGACTTTCTGGGTTAGGCTCCGCACCTGATGAGTGAGCACCCGACACCGAATGCTCCCGACGACGACGAGAGCTACTTCTCGGGGTTGATCGAGGAGACCGAGAAGCCGACTCCCTGGTACCGAACCGGACCGGCCATCGTGGGCACCATCGCCGCGATCATCGCTATCGTCGCGGTCCTCATGACGATCGTGTTGTCCACCGATAAGCGTGTGGTCAACGACAACACGCCGTTGACCTCGCCGACACCGAGCACCACCACCACCGAACCATCACCTGAATCGTCGACCACCACTGCGACCACGACCACCGAATCGACGCAGGAACCGGTGACGCCCGCGCCGACCTCCGAGCCCACGTACTACGAGACCCCCACCTCTACGACGTACCAGTGGCAGGCCCCGGCAATTCCGTCGCCGCCAGCCATTCCGCCGATCCCGCCGATACCTCCAATCCCCCAGATTCCGGCCATCCCGCAAATCCCCGGGCTTTAAGGAAGTTGGGTTACGCTCCGCATCATGTCTTATCCGGAGCCGCCCGAAGACCCGACGATCTACAACGAGCAGTACCGTGACCAGGGGCCTGACCAGCCTAATCCTTGGTACAAGCAGCCGGCAGTGCTCATCGCGCTGGCGGGCGCGGGCGTGGCAGTCATCGCCGTGATTGCCGCACTGGTGATCACCAGCAGCGACAAGCCGGCCCCCGCCGGGAGCACCTCATCGGTCTCGTCGACCACAAGCTCCACACCCGCAGGTTCCGGTGGCGGCCACGAGGGCCACGGCGGTCACGGCGGAAACACTGGCGGCGGCGATTCGACCGTGACCCAGACTCAGACGGTTTCGGAGTCGCCCAGCAGCCAGGACACGACGACTACCGAGCCAACGACCACCACAACGACTACTGCTACGACCACGACGGACGCGACAACCACCACGACTCAACCGACCACGACAACTCAGCCGACAACCACCACTGGCCGGTCAGTGGTCATCCCGATACCGGGTGGCGGCAACGTGCAAGTACCCGTTGGGGGTCAGTGAGCAACCCGGATTCCAGGCGGACCAGAAATCCCGCCGGGCGGCCCGGACAGACCATGGCGTGTCTGTCCGGGACTGCTCGGAGAGTTCTCTTTCCACAGATGACCCGCCGCGCATAGCGCAATCACGAACGACAGCACACCGATCGGAATAGCCCAGATGCGCCGCGTATCAAGCTTGGCCGCGCATTGGTCGTGGTAATTCGTCGACTGGTTCGTGGCGGCGCTGATCTTGTCCAGTTCCGCGGTGCGGGTGAGTCGGGGCCCGACAGGCATACCGCATGTCACCGACTGCGATCCGCCGCCCGTATCGACCTGAATCGACACCGGTGTCAACAACACAGCCATCGCAATGATCGTCGCGATACCGCATACGCCTGAAAGGACTCCGCGTCCGTGCATACCCCGGACGCTACGCCGTCAAGGGCACGCGTTGATGGTGATTCGGTATCCGAAGCGACAAAAACTGGACGCAAATTTCAGCAGGCGGTGCTCTTGGCGGTCCGGCAGATCGGTGCTGCCACATTTCGCAGAACCTGCTGTTCGTCGGCGTCTACCCAGGGCGAACCGACCGCACCGGTGATGGCGTTTGTCACGGTCAGTTCGGCCACCGTCCCGGTGCCCGGCGGCTCCACGACGTACAGCCGGTACTGAGGTTGCTTGCCGCCCTGCGCCGGCAGGGTCACGGTGGCCGCATGCCCGTTGGGCAGGTCCGCCACCGTGACCTGAGCGCCAACAGCGTTGAAGCAATGATCCAGCCTGGCGCGCAGGGATCGATAGACGGTCGAGGCATATTGGTCGGTCACCGAGGTGTCGCCCGGCCAGTGCGCGATCACCTGCACCGCCGTCCACCCGGACTCGTCGGAGCTCACCGACGACGACGCAGATTCGGGCGATTGCGGCAGACTCTCCCCCAGCGAGAAGCAGAGATTCGCCGACCAGAAGGCAGGGCGATCAACCGAGGTTGCATTGCGCGCCAAGGGAGCCCAGTGTGAGGCGTGGTCCATCGGAATGTCCCGCGGGTTGGTCCACACGGTGTCGGGCAAGGGCTTCGGATCCGCCGCCGCCGGGACCGCAGTGCCCACGCAGCCAAGCGCGGCCATCGCCGAAACTGCCCGCAGCCACCCGCGCATCGTCACACGAAATCCCGCCTTAGCAGGAGCCCTTGCACAACGGCTGAGCGAGCGCACGCAAGACCGTCGCATCGTCGACGGGCTTCCACGGCGAGGGCTCGCGGCCCGTGCGGGGCACCGTGACCGCAAGCTCAGAAACGGTGCCCGACTCCGGCGGAACCACGTTGTAGATGTGCACCTCGCTGGTGGGGTTGTCGCGTTCCTTGCCCACCAGCAGGGTGGCGGCAAAGCCGTACCACGAAGGCGCAGGGCGCAAGTCGACGCTGATGACGTCACCGACTCCCGGGCAATAGTTGAGCTGAGACCGAATGCCGCTTTGGAAAGCCGAGGCTCCATCGGTGTTTCCTTCGGGCCACTGCCCCGCCGCCTGCACGACGGACGCCGCGGTGCCCGATGCGGTCTGCGTGGCGATGGCTGACGCCGGCGGCAGCACATCCGCCGAGGTGGTGCCACAGAGGCGCATGCTGAGGAAGGCCGCCCTGCCTGTAGCGGTCGGGTTGGCCGCTGACCAGTGGTATTCGCCGTTCATCGGAATCTCGCCGGGGCTGATCCACACACTGGCGGGCACGGGCCTGGATGCGGGCCCGGCCGGATTGGGGGTGGGCTCGGCCGCTGCCGTCGCCGTGCTGAATCCGGCCACGAGGACCCCGGTCGCGGCGAGCAGACGCATCATCATCTGCTCAGTATGCCGGGCGCTCGTGCGTAGACAACTGGGTGAGTATGCCTTCGGCACTGCGGACCGCGGCCAAACACAGCCGGCTGGTGAACGGATCATTGAGCGGATACGCGGCCCGCGCCCGCCAGCGTCCCACCGCATCAAGGGCCGCACGCCGCGGATCCGGGCGACTCTCGTCCAGACCCAGTCGGGCAGCAGGGTCCGTGCCGGACGCCCCCAGCAGCCTGCGAATGAGCACCGTCTCGTGTTCGGTGAGCGTGGTGGTCCGCGAGGAGAGCTCCGCCAGCAGCCGCAGCTCGTCGAAGGCGTGAGTGTCGGCGAGCAGCGGATCGATATCGTCGATGACCTGGCGGCCGCCCTGGACCGGATGAGCGGTCAGCACCTGGCGTGCCGACAGTAGCGCCGTGTGCGATTTGAGGATGCCCGCGCGTTGGCCGAATTGGTTGGCGATGATGTTGTGCAGTTCCACCAGTCCGCTGCGTTCCAGGAGCTCCTCGGCCAGCCCCGTGGCGGTGATCTCGGAGGCGACTCCGACCCGGATGACGGCCACCGCGATCCGGATACCGAACATCCCGAACCGATGCAGCAGCCCGGCCCGGGTCTGCGCATCGACTGGCAGCGAATCGTCCTCGCGCACAAACCTGTCCACTGACAGGAGAGCCTTGGCCAGCACCGGCGGATCCACTTCGGCGAGCTTCTGCAGTGCGACGAACTCCGCCTGTCGCAGGGTGCGCGCGGTCAGCGCCAGCAGACCGGCGACCGGTACGACGGCCTGACAGATCCCGGTGCGTTCCATCTCCCCGGCGAACCGGGCCGCCACCTCGCGCGCGGATAACATCGCATCAAGCCGGCCCACCCCGATCTCGTCGGCACGCGAGACCACGCCGACCACCCCGACAGCTCCCCCACGCTCCCCGCCGACCAGCTTGCCGATCTGGGTCAGCAGGCCGATATCGGCGGCGTTCAGGCTGCGCAGCAGAAATATCACCGCATCGACGCGTGGCACACCATCCTCGGGTACCAGCAGCGCCAGGCTGCGTTCGGAGACATCGGTGGACAGCGACGATGTACCCGGGGTGTCTATGAGCGTGATGTCATTCAATTCCGGTGCGGGCCAATGGACATCAAGGTCGGACACCGAGGCAGGGTCGAGCCGGTCAAGCACGAACGAAAGGCCCCCGTCACGACGAATCGGAATGTCCTGGCGTGCGCCGCTGAACAGATTGGCAGTGACCTGCGGGGCGGCACCGTGGCGAAACCATGCCACGATCCGGGTGGCCTCAGTGGCGTCCGTGGGTGCGATGTCTTCTCCGACAAGCGCATTGACCAGAGTGGATTTACCGGCGTTGAGGGTTCCCGCGATGGCGACCCGGAGCGGTTCGTCGAGCCTGGCGGCGATATGTCTGAGTTCCTCATACGGCTCGGCCACCCGCGCGTACCGCGGATCGCCCTGGTAGGCGCGCATCGCATCACCGATGATGCCGCGAGCCAGATCAATGCTGCTCATGCCTGCCCTGTCGCTCTTCGCGCAAGCTGCTCATCGGCAGGCCGCGGCCCTTCGAGTCCCTCAAGATGGGTATTGACCTGGCGCAGGATATGCAACTGGCGCTCCACCTCGCGGGTGCGCGCATCGCGATCCTCTGCCTCCAGCCGAGCCGACGCGATGGCGGCCTGCAGAGACTCGTTGAGTGAGCGCGTGGTCTGATTCGCGATGTCGCGGAAATGATCCCGGAGCTGGCGCTGCACCAGCCGTAGCCGGTCCCGCGATTCCTTGAGCACCACGAAGGATACGTCGTCGAGGAAACGGCGGACGTTGGTCTTGGCCTCGCCCCGGATGCGCAGCATCCGGTTCTCCATGTCCTCGTTGTAGGTCTTCTTTCCCAGCATCGCACCGGCGCCCAGCGAGATCAGATTGAACATCCCGAGCCCGGCAACGGTGGTCAGCATGCCGAACATGATGACGCCTCCGTAAGACCCGCGCAGTCCGGTGATCGCCTTGTGTCCCAATTTGATCGGCTTGGCTTCCAGCTTCGACAGCGACTTCAGATCGCTCAGATCGGCGCCCATCTCGCTGGCCCGCAGGCGTGGCATCTTCACCGAGTCCATGCCGGCGGAGGCGAACGTCTCGGCCACCTGGGCGGCCAGGTGAGTCGCCCGCTGATGCGCCCAGACGAAGTTGTTTCCCACCGAGTTGGCCACGGCCTGCTCGAGTTTGGCGCCGACCTCGGCCCAGTTCTTGGTGGGGTCGGTGCGGTCGATAACCTCTTCTGTCCGCTGCAGGATGCGCCGGAATCGTGATTGCAGGTCATGTTCGATGTCGGTCGACACGTCGGTGATGCCGTCGCCGAGAACCTGCTGCCACAGCGCGGTATGGGCCAGCGCTTCCTCGGCCTCACGCTTGCGCCGTTCCAGATCCGAGGTGAGCTCATCGCGGCTCTGCGGATCCTGCAAAGCGCTGAGTTCTGCATCCAGGGTGAGCGTGAGATGCTCTGATGCCGAATCGATCTCGGCCACGGCCTGCAGCCGCGTGTTGGCCTGCTGATCGGCGATGGCATTGCTGAGGAAGGTCACCAATGCGGGGAAGTTGGACTCGGCGTTGAGGTCCTTGTCGTTGAGTTGCAACGCATGCGAGCGCAGCGCCGACGACACCGCGATGGCGGGAACCGTGATCTTGGCGCGCTGCAGATGTGCGGAGTTGGCGGCCACCACGGCCCGCCAGTGCGGGTACAGATCGGCCTTGGTGTTGACGATCGCCGCGACGGGGCACAGGTCGAGAGCCTGCTGGATGAAGACCAGTTCGGGTTCGGTGAATTCGGAGCTGAGGTCGCTGACCATCAGCATGACGTCGGCGTCGGGCAGCAGCCCGAGCGTGCTCGACAGGTGCGGCTGACCAAACCCGCCGACCCCGGGCGTATCCACAAGGCACAGACCGCTTTTGAGCATCGGGCTGGTAACCTTGACTTCCACCCGGAGTACCTCACGGCCCTGGGCCTGCGGTGCGCGCTTGAGATCCTTGCCGATATCGGCCACCGGAATCGGAATGATTTCGGGCTCTCCGGCAAGCCCACCGCCGTCGTACTGTTCGACGGGGGCCACCACCAGGGCGGCCGAGGGTTGCTCGCCGTAGCTGATAACGGTTGTCACCGAGGTGGTTTCGTCGTCACCCACCCTCGCGACCGGCATGTTGAGCAGCGAATTCACCAGTTGACTCTTGCCCTGCTTGAGCTGCCCGGCCACCACGACGCGCAGCGGACGGTCCACGAGAAGTTGGTCCACCCGGTCCAGGCGGTCGATCAGGTCGCCCCGATCGTTCTCGCCCGCGATCTTGCGCACATGCCCCAGTAGCTCATTGACGAGCGCAAGCTGCTGCTGGCCATCCTGTGCGGTGTCAGACACGGCTCCATAACCCTTCTCGCTCGAAATTCCTCATTACTGTGCCATTTCATCAGGCCGGCACAGCTCAATCCGGCATCCATGCGGATGCCCCGCACCATTACGGTGCGGGGCATCGCGCCCGGGGATCAGTGGTGCTCGGTTCCCGGCAGGGTGGTGTGGTCGGCGGCCGATGCGTGACCCTGGGCCTGTGCCTGGGCCTCGAATCCGGTACCGGCCGCGCCGTGCGAGCCCATCGAGGAGTTGAACGACTCGTTCATCGAGGAGCTGTGCGACGCATTGAGCGGGCTGCTCAGCGAGTCGTTGATGGCGCTGCTGTGCGAGTTGCTCACCGCGGCGCTGCTGGATGCGGAGTGCGAGGTGTTCAGCGAGTCGTTGATCGCGTTGGTGTGCGAGTTGCTCAACGAGGTGCCGGTGTGCGCCTGGTTGTTGGACGCAATATCGGTGTTCACCTTGTTGTGCGACGCGATATCGGTGTTGGTGCTGGTGCTCGTCTGGTTGTGCGAGCCGATATCCGTCTGAGTCTTCACCTGGTTGTGCGAGGCGATATCGGTGTGGGTGGTGTTACCCGAGCCGATGTTCGTCGAGCGATCGGTGTTGAACGAATCGTTGATGTTGGTGGTGTTGCGCTGCGAGTGGTCGTCGACGACGGTCACGCTCTTGTCGATGCCGGCAGAGCCGTGTCCGCTGACGTTGGTGTAGTCGCCACCAACTCGAGTCTGGCTTTGGTCCAGGTTGACCTTGCCGCCGTGGTCGGCGTTGATGATGTTGCTATCGCGCACATCACCGTTGACCGAGGTGGATCCCTTGCCGGAGGCGATGGCACCGGAGTTGCTGCCGCCCACGGCCACCGCACCGTCGCCGATGGCGTTGGTGTCGCGGTTACCGAACTGCAGGTCGCCGAAGTTCAGGTCCAGCAGCGGGCCACGGTTGAAGCTGTCCACGTTTCCGCTCGGGCTCATGACCTGGTTACCGCTCGCGATCGGGTTGTGGCTCGCGAACTCGGTGTCGTTGTGGCTCATGAAGTCGTTGTTGCGGGGGCTGAAGTTGTCCCGGGGGCTCAGCAGTGACGGCGACAGGATGCTCGGGGCATCGGGCTGCGCGGCGTAGTAGTTCTGCAGGTTGCCCGACAGGTCGTTCATCGGGCTGCCGGTGTTGACCCACTGCGACTGGTAGCCGTAGTTGGAGGCCACCGACTCGGCGAC
This sequence comes from Mycobacterium sp. D16R12, assembly GCF_002013465.1. GTDB lineage: Bacteria > Actinomycetota > Actinomycetes > Mycobacteriales > Mycobacteriaceae > Mycobacterium. The sequence continues at coordinate 34,096 of NZ_MAFC01000014.1, forward strand.
GACCGGCATGACCGCGCCCACCTGTGCGGCAGTGACGGCCGACAGCCCGGCATTGGCCAACGAGGTCTGCGGGTCGGCGACGTAGCTTGCGGCCTGCACCGGGTCGCGGAAGAGGTTGAGGATGAAGTCGATGATGGACATTGGGGTCTCCTTGGGGGATCGGAGTCAACCGGGTTTGTCCGGTCGAACTGAATACAAACCTACGAACCTGCAAGCGCCCTGAAAACGGGAGAACTTCCCCTTCTCCGCCAATCCCCCACGGGGGTTGGCGACCATCCCCATTAGGGGATTAGGGGGTGCCTAGGGGCGGGGTGCACCGGCCACCCACCACCGCGTGATCGCGCACTTCCCACTCCCAAAAATTGGGCGATTGCAACGCCCTGAACAGCGGAGACGACCTAATTACTATCCAACTTAGTAATTATCTACTATCTTTCCTAGTAGTTAATTACTAAGTTGGATAGTAGGTCGAAAGAGGGAAACAGTGCGGCAAAGCGAGAACCGTCAGCGGGATATCTGGATCGCCGGGATCTTGGGCGTAGTGATCATCGTGCTGGCCACCTACCTGTTCCTCGATCACAGCAGCAAGAGCACCGCATCGGTCAACTCACCCGCGGCCACCGGCCACCACAACAGCCTGGCTCGGTTGCATGCGGATGATCCGATGGCACTCGGCCCTGTCGACGCGCCCGTAGTGCTGGTCATCTATTCGGATTACCGCTGCCCCTTCTGCGCGAAATTCAGCCGGGACACCGAGCCACAACTCGTCGAGCGCTACGTCAATACCGGGAAACTGCGGATCGAATGGCGCGATCTCCCGATCTTCGGCGCACAATCGGTGCAGGCCGCCAAGGCCGGTCGAGCAGCAGCTGAACAACGCCGGTTCTGGGAGTTCAACCGAGCCGTGTTTCGGCATGCACCGGATCGCGGCCATGCCGACCTGACCGACCAGGTCCTCCTCGAGCGGGCTCGCGAAGCGGCAGTCCCGGACCTGGCCCGCTTCCAGGCGGCGTTCACGGGTGATCGGCTACTGCCTGCCGTAGACCAAGACATTCAGGAAGCAGTCGCGATCGGCGCGGCCTCTACACCCGTGTTCGTGATCAACGACAAGCCCGTGGTCGGCGCGCAGCCATTGGACGTCTTCGTATCGGTCATCGAGCAGGCTCAGCGGTGATCGACGTCGGCGTCCTCGGTGCCCTGCTCGGTGGCGTTCTGACGTTGGTCAGCCCCTGCTCCGCGATGCTCCTGCCGTCGTTCTTCGCATACTCCTTCGATCGGGCCGGACTGCTCCTGCGCAGGACCGGACTCTTCTATCTGGGCATGCTGACCGTGCTGGTGCCATTAGGAGCGGGAGTAGGCGCGATCGGCGCGCTGCTGACCGAATACCGCTCGCAGGTGACAACGATGGGAGGCCTGGTGATGATGGCGCTCGGCGTGGCGATCATCGCCGGGTTCGGCTTCCGCGTCGGCCCGGCAGCGCGTGCGGCGGCCCGCCTGGACCTGTCCTCGGGCCTGTCAGTCCTGATGCTCGGCACCGTGTACGCGCTCGCGGGATTCTGCTCCGGGCCGATACTCGGGAGCGTGTTGACGGTGGCCGCCATCGGCTCCAGCCCGGTCTATGGCGCTCTGCTCATGGCGCTGTACGCACTGGGAATGGCGGCACCCTTGTTCGTGCTGGCATTCGCCTGGGCGCGGTTGGGGCTGTCGCGCCGACGCTGGATCCGGGGAACCGAGATCCGGATCGGTCGGTTCCGGACCCACACCACCAACCTCATCTCCGGCGGGATGTTCATGGTGATCGGGGCATTTTTCGTTGCTACCGACGGGACGGCCGCACTGGGCGGGATCACCGGCAGCGATACTCAGTTCGACATGCAGGCGCGGCTACAAGATCTCACCTCCCACCTGCCGAACGCGGCCGTGGCGCTCGGGATCGCCTGTGCCGCATTTGTAGTAGTCCTGGTACGCCTGTTGCGTACCCGCGCCACCGCGGCGAGCAGCACCCGGAAACGAAGTGACAGACCGAGAGAGGACGCCGATGACCGCTCCTAGACAGAAGGAGACTGCGCGTGCGTGACCTGTTCGGCCTCGGTGAGCGGGAGGCGACGATCATGGAGGTGCTGTGGTCCGTGGCCGAGCCAGTGACTGTCCGCGATGTCCTGGATCGGCTGGATCGCCCCTTGGCGTACACGACCGTCATGACGGTCCTCGACAACCTCCACAACAAAGGGCACGTCACGCGCGAGAAGGTCGGGCGGGCGTTCCGCTACCGAGCGGCCGAAACGCGCGAAGCCGCGGCAGCGCGGATGGTCCGGGAAGTCTTGGCCGCCAGTGGCGATGCAGAAGGGGTGCTCTTACACTTCGCCGGATCTGCCTCCCCGGAGGAATCCACGGTGCTGCGCAGGATCCTGCGCCGAGGTGGCCTGACATGACCGTCGCCCTGGTGTTGATGGCAAGTGCCGCCCTCATCGGCGTCGCCGGACCGGCATGTCTGCGACCGACCGTGCGCCCCACGCTGCTGCCCGCCGCCGCGCTGGCGGCATGGCTCGGAGCACTCATGGCCTTCCTGGTGCTCACGGCGTTGTCCGCGACCTTGCTGCTCTTTCCCCACGTAATGGACACCCGCGGTGTCACGACGCTGGTGGGCGGGTGCCTGAGCGGAACCATCCCGCACTCTTCCTTCGGAACCCTTGTTCAGCTTGGGATCTCGCTGCTGCCGCTGACCATCCTGGCTCGAGTCGCATTCGTGGCAATCCGCAGCCTGCGCTCCGCACGCCGGCTCCGCGCCCGTCACTTCTGGATGCTGCGTGCGGCAACGTATCGCTCCGGACAAGTCCATTGGATCGATGATCCCCGGCCGATCGCCTACAGCCTCGGTGGCGCTCGCGGAGCGGTGGTCGCCACTCATGGCATCCGCGGCCTCGGCGAACAACAGTGCGCGGCAGTGATCGAGCACGAGTTGGCGCACATTCGCGGCAGGCACCACCTGGCTGTGCTGTGTGCCGATATCGCAGCGGCGGCACTTCCGATGCTGCCGTTGATGCGCCGCGCGCCAGAAATGGTGAGGCTGATGGTGGAGCTGGCGGCCGACGATGCGGCGGCGCGGGCCCACGGGCCACGTACTGTGCACGCCGCACTCCTGGCAATGAGCAAGTCAGGTGTGGCGGTGCGTGGCGCGCTGAACATGTCCAGCGAATCGGTGGCGGTGCGGCTCATGTGGCTGCGGGCCCAGGGACCCACCGGCCGTGCATCGATAGGGCGGGGTCGGCTGATGCTCGGCTTCGCATTACTTCCGACGGCCCTCGCGGGCGCGGTATTGGTGGCGCTGTTCAGGACGTATTGCACGCTCTGACATCCGGCGGCGCCGCACCATGCCTATCGGATCAACGAGGAGGATTCATGAATGTTCAGCGCGCAGGTCAGATCGCGCGATGGGTCATTCCCACGGGCGCCCGCCTGGTATTCGGGGTCATCTTTGTCTTGGAGGGGACCCAGAAGATCTTCGGCTGGTGGAGCGGATCACCCACCGGTTCCGGACACCCCGAGCCGTTCCTCAGCTGGCCGTACTGGTGGGCCGGCGTGTTCGAGCTGACACTCGGCGTCCTGCTGACGGTGGGCCTGTGGACACGAGTGACCGCGGTTCTCGCGGCGGGAATGATGGCCTACGCATATTTCTTCGAACACCTACCGGTGCATTGGGAACCCATGCAAAACGGCGGGGCCTTCGCGGCCACGTTCTGCTGGGGGTTCCTGCTTCTGGCCCTCACGGCAGATGATGCCCGGCTATCGCTCGACCGCGTGCGTGCACGTCGCGCTCGGCGCTAGAACTGGTCGATTCCGGGATCGTGATCGATTCCTGGGTGATGCCCAAGATCTCCATGATCGAAGAACGGATCCTGCAGACCCGCGTCGCCGGAACCGCCGGCCCCCAGTTCGGACCCGAACTGCTGTGGCTCGAACCCCGATGCATCCAATCCCGACGGTGTCGCGTGCAACGGAGCCTGGAACTGGTCGATCGCAGCGACCGCGCTGTCGGCCGATGGACTGAACTGGTCGGGGACGGTGATCGCGTCCTGACGAAAGGTCAGGTCCGATGCCGCACTGGTCGCAGCATGCAGACCCGCATCCAGGCTCGGATCATGCGTCGGCGCGGTGAACGGTGAATCGAATGCCGCGAAGGCACTGGTCGCAGCGCCACTTGCCCAGATGTTGTCGGCTGGAATTACGGTATGCGCCGCATGCGTCAGATCGGCTGCCGCCGGGTTCGCGGCGAACTGCGAGGCCTGTGTCCCCAGGGCGGCCGGTATCGACTCGCTGACCACCGGGATCAGCGCGGAGACATCCGCGGGCTGGACTCCGTCCAGGTGCGCATCGGCAATGACTTGTTCCGGATTGGCCGCGTATTGCGCAGCCATGTCCTGGTCACGGACCAGCGCCATGACGAAATCCAACAGGTTATTGCCCATGTCTGCGATGGTAGGAGCCACCCTGAGCCCCGGCTACGGGGCGCGACCCGTTTCCCGCCGGAGCCCATTGGGGGACGCGCGTTAGGGGATGTGTCGTCATTAGGGGGTGTGACGACCGTCATCCCCTACTGTTGGGCTGCGGGGTGAAACGCCACAGCGCCGCAAAACGAACGGATAGGTATGGCCAACGCACTGGGACTGTCGATCGGCGCCACTCAACTGGTCGCGACACCCGACGACCCGCAGAGCCAGCCCGTCGTGCGCAGCTCGATCCTCACCCTCCATGAGGACGCTCCGCCCGAGGTTGGGGTACCCAGCCATCCGGGGTTGACGCTCACTGGATTCGTCGGCAGGGTCGGCGACCCCGTGGGCATCGTGGCGGCGGACGGATCTGTTCACCGGGCCGAATGGGCACTCACCGAGGCGATGCGCGTCTTGATCGCCGACGCGGCCTCCGCGGCCCAGTTCACCGCGCCTCCGGTGCTATCCGCCTCGATCCCCGCGCATTGGAGCCCGCAGACCGTCAGCACGCTGCGTGACGCGATCGACCGCGTTCCCGCCCTCGCTCCCGGCGGCCGGCAACTCAAGTTGATCCCCGATGCGCGCGCCGCCCTCGAATCGCTGGCCGCCGGACCCGGGGTTCCCGACCGTGGCGTCGTGGTGGTGTGCGATCTCGGCGGCTCGGGCAGCAGCATCACCCTCGCCGATGCGGCGCGCGGATTCCAGCAGATCGGGCAGACCGTTCGATTCACCGAGTTCTCCGGTCAGCAGATCGACCAGCTGCTGCTGACGCAGGTGCTCACCGATCTGAATCAAGATCCGGAGGGCACCACGTCGGTGGGTGCGCTGACGAGGCTGCGCGATCAGTGCCGTCTGGCCAAGGAACGGCTCTCCGGCGAGACCGCGACCACGGTGCCGGTCGGGCTTCCCGGAATCACCACGGATGTCCGGCTCACTCGCGCCGAGCTGGAAGACCATCTGCGTGGACCATTGTCCAACCTGATCAACGCCATTCAGGAAACCGTGGAGCGCAACGGAATTCATCCGGCGAACATCAACGCCGTCGCCTCGGTGGGCGGCGGCGCCAGTATTCCTCTTGTCACCCAACAGCTTTCCGAGCGGATGCGGGTACCGGTCATCACCGGGCCCCAGCCGCAACTCGCGGCCGCGCGCGGGGTGGCCCTGCTGGCCACTCGGCCCGATCTACCCCCGCAGGACGCCACCGCGATGCGGCCGGCCGAGCAACCGCCTGGCGATGCCACCATGATGCGCCCGGCACCGACCGGTACCGGAACCTTCGCCGCCCCGGTGGCCGCCGCCGCAGCCGCCAACGACACGCCGGAATTGGCCTGGTCTCAAGATGATTCGGCCCCCGACCTCGCCCCGTTGCAAGAGACCGGCTACCAGAGCGCGTACGACTCCGGATACACCGTCGATCTCGACGACGAGTACCACGGCCCCATCGAACCCACTACCGCCCGCCCCGAGCTCCAGTTCAGCCACGAACCGTATGCGGCCGATGACGACTACGACGACTACCCGCCGCTGCCGTGGTACCGCCGTCCTCTGGTGTGGTTCATCGCGGCGGCCGCCGTGGCCGGCATCGCCTTCACCGGAATGATGGTGTCCCTGACCGGCAGTGAGTCACCGGCTCCGGCCCCGACGACACCCAGTGTGAGCGTGGTGCCGAGCACGGGTGATGCCCCGGCCGAGCCGCCTCCGTCGCCCGAACCTCCGCCACCGCCGCAGACCCACACCGTGACGCAGTCGGTGCAACCTCCGCCGCCATCGCCGGAGCCTCCTCCGCCGCCACCGCCTACCACCACAACGACGACCACGACGACCACACCGCCGACCACCACGACAACGACCACCACAACAACCACGACGACCACAACCACCACGACACCGCCGACAACGACCACCACCCAGCCGACGACCACGACGACGCAGCCCGTCTCCACGTCGACACCTCGCCCGGCGATCACGATCCCGGGCTTGCCCCCGATACCGATCGGTCCGCGCAACTGAACGCCCCTCGGGACAACGGGGCATCCGGGACATTCGATGGAATCGCCTCGGCGATAACCACTATCACGCAGGCGTTGTCCGCGGGCGACGCCGTGAAGGTGCTTGTCAGCGGCACGGCGGGCAGCGGGAAGACGTCGATCCTGGCCCGAGTTCGCGATGTCTTGACCAACAACGGTTCAGTGCCGGTCAACCACGTCCCCGACACGGCGCCCGGAAGGAAAGCCGGCCCCTTCGTCATCGACGATGCCCACTGTCTGACAGACCGCCAGCTCGATACCCTGCGCGCTGTTGTGGAGAACGAGCCGACGGCCATTGTGGTCGTGGCCGCGACACCTCGGCGCAATCCCGCCCTGCGCGCCCTCTTTCAGGCCTTGGAGCGCGAGTCGCCCTCCATCACGCTGGATCCCGTCAACACGGCCGATATCACCCGGCTTTCACCTCGCTCAGCTGCTCTTGCCGATGAGATCGCCGCCGCCACCGGCGGTGTGCTGACACTGGCGGCAGCGGCCATCGATCATCTGAGCGAGGCTGAGCCACTCGAATCGGCGCTGCGCGCGATCGATACCCGCATGGACGAACAACTGCGGCGCCTATCGCCGCCGGCTCAGGCCGCCGTGCTGCTGATGTCCTTGGACCCCGGCATTGGAGCCTCCGATATCGCTGCGGCGCTTACGCTTTCCGATTCCGAAGATCTGCTCGACGAGGCGCTGGCGAGCGGACTGGTTCCCGGCCCCGGCCAGATCGCATTCGCGTCGAGAGTGCATGGGTGCTCCGCGCGACTGCTCGGCGCAGCACGGCACCTCGATCTTGAGCGATCGTTGTTGCGCACACAGCTCGAGATCGGTTCGGTGTCCGCCGATTTGGCCCTGGCCCTGGTAGCGCACGGGCTGCGCGATCCGGCGATCGCCGGCCTGTTATCAGACTGGGCGGCAACCGAATCCGACCCCTTCAACGCCGCCGACCTGTACCGGGCCGCCCTGACCGCAGGCGCCGAGCCGGGCCCGCTCAGGGTGCCGCTGGCCGAGTCCCTGGCCCGTGCGGGTGATCTGGCCGCTGCCGCAGCGCAGGCCGACGAGGTGCTCACCGCCACCGACCCGGCACATCGCGCGGCAGCCGTGCGTATCGCCGCCGCCGTCGCATGCCATAACGGAGACTCCGGTCAGGCCGCCGCCTTGTACGACTGGCTGGGTTCGGATCTGGACAGCCAGACGGCCCTGTCCGCCGCGCCCGTTTTCGTCGGCACCGGCCAGTTGGCCCGTGCGCGAAAAGCATTGGAAGACAACACAGGAGCTCCACCAACGACATCGGCCACCGCGACACGAAACGCCGCGCTGGGGGTCATTGCCTCTGTTGAGGACCGGAGCCAGGAGGCGCAGGCTCTGTTGGGGCAGGCCGTCACACAACAGCCATCGACGTCTTCCTTCGCCCCGGACAGCACCGTCGCGCTCGCGGCATTGACCATGCTGCACGGCGGCGACACGGCACGGGCCCGCGGCATTCTCACCGGAGCGATCCGTACCGACCTGCCGCATGACGTCTTCGCGGTGCGGCACCGGCTGCTCACGGCCTGGATCGCCATGTTGTCCGGCGACCTGAGCACAGCCACCCAATGGCTGCCCGGGGGCGAAGCCGAGCTCTCCCGCCGCGACCACCTATTCGCCGCATCGCTACGGACGGGTATCGCCCGCCGTCACGGAGACACCGGTCCGCTGCGCCAGCACTGGCAGGCCTCCATGGATGCCTTGTCGGCGTACTCGATCGACCTCTACACGCTGCTGCCCGTCGGCGAGCTCTGGGTGGCCGCGGCGCGGCTGCGCACCCTGGACGCGATGACACACCATGTCGACCGCGCCTTCGCGGTTCTGGCGCAGCTCGGCGATCCCATCGCCTGGTCCGCGCCACTGCGGTGGGCCGGTGTGCACGCGGCGATCCTGACCAATTCACCCGAGAGTCTCGCTCCGCACGGACAGGCGCTTGCCGCGGCCGCAGGATCCAGCTCGTACGCGCGCACACTGGCGACCGCCGGGCGGACCTGGCTACGGGTGCTCGCCAATCAGGTGGACGGCGCCGAGGTGGACAGCGCCGCGCGGATGCTGGCCGATACCGGCCTGGGCTGGGATGCCACCCGCTTGGCCAGCCAGGCCGCGCTGCACGCGAACGACCCCAAGGTGGCCGCCGCGATGCTCGCGCTGGCCCGCGATCTGCGCGCACCCTCGGCCGCGACCGACAGCCCCGACGGGACGACCCCGGCGTCCTCGGCTCCCCATTCGCCACCATCGACGCGTCTTTCCGATCGCGAGCGCGAAGTTGCCGAGCTGCTGCTACGCGGCCTTCCCTATCGCGATATCGGTGCGCAGCTGTTCATTTCAGCGAAGACGGTCGAGCATCACGTCGCCCGCATTCGACGTCGGCTCGGCGCCGAATCGCGCTCCGACATGTTCTCGATGTTGCGCGCAATTTTGGCGACATAAGTGCGAGAAACTTCACCCATTCGGCGGGTTAGGTAAGCCTGACTAGGACTTTCTACCCTGTCAATGCGACGATGGCCGGGCATCGGATATAAGTTACTCGCGAGTAACATTACACTTGTTACTGACGAGTAACTTCTCGGGACCGGGAGGTCAGCACCACCGTGAGCACCGCGACGATCATTCTCGGAGTTATCGGCGTCACCTACAGCCTGGTTGCCTGGGGCTCATTCTTCGGCGGCGTCGTCAAGATGCTCCGCGTCATCCTCTCCGGTCAGCCGGACGGCACCCGCTGGCGTCCGATCGTCCCGCGCGTCAAGACCGTCATCGTCGAGGTGGTCGCACACACCCGGATGAACAAGTTCCGCACCGTCGGCTGGGCGCACTGGCTGGTGATGGTCGGCTTCCTGGGCGGCTTCCTGCACTACTTCGAGTCGTACGGTCAGACCTTCAACCCCGAATTCCACTGGCCTTTCTTCGGCGCCAGCTTCGCTTGGGAACTCTGGATCGAATTTCTCGGCGTCGGCACCATCATCGGTATCACCACCATGATCGTGATTCGGCAGCTCAATCACCCGCGCAAACCCGAGCGACTATCGCGGTTCGGGGGCTCCAACTTCATCGCCGCCTACACCATCGAAATGGTCGTGCTCAGCGAGGGCATGGGCATGCTTCTGGTGAAATCCGCCAAGATTGCGACCTACCACCACACAAACCCCTTCTCGGATCCCATCAGCTCACAGTTGGCGAAGCTGCTGCCGGAAAGCCCCCTGCTGGTATCGGCTTTCTCACTCTCTGTGATGTTCTTCGGCGGCCTGTTCCTGCTCCTCGTCGGACGCAATCTGGTCTGGGGTGTGGCGTGGCACCGCTTCGCGGCCTTCTTCAACATCTACTTCAAGCGCAATGCCGACGGCAGCGTCGCGCTGGGCGCGGCCAAGCCGATGATGTCCGGCGGCAAGGTCCTGGAAATGGAGAGCGCCGACCCCGACGTCGACGCCTTCGGCGCCGGCAAGGTCGAGGACTTCAGCTGGAAGGACCTGCTGGACATCACGACGTGTACCGAGTGCGGTCGCTGCCAGAGCCAGTGCCCCGCCTGGAACACCGGCAAGCCGCTGTCCCCCAAGCTGCTGATCACCTCGCTGCGCGACCACACCTATGCCAAGGCGCCATACCTGCTGGCCGGTGAGGACAAGTCCAAGCTGAGCGAGGCCGAGATCGCCGAGGGCGAGCGCCAGCTGGTCGGCGGCGAGGGTGCCGTGATCGATCACGAGGTGCTGTGGAGCTGCACCACCTGCGGTGCGTGCGTCGAGCAGTGCCCCGTCGATATCGAGCACGTGGACCACATCATCGACATGCGCCGCTACCAGGTGCTCATCGAATCGGAATTCCCCGGCGAGCTCGCGGGTCTGTTCAAGAACCTGGAGAACAAGGGCAATCCGTGGGGCCAGAACTCCAAGGACCGCCTCAACTGGATTGACGAGGTCGACTTCGACGTCCCGGTCTTCGGTCAGGACGTGGACAGCTTCGCCGACTTCGAATACTTGTTCTGGGTGGGCTGCGCGGGTGCCTACGAGGACCGCGCGAAGAAGACCACCAAGGCCGTCGCCGAGCTGCTCGCCCTCGCCGGAACCAAGTTCCTGGTGCTCGGCGCAGACGAGACGTGCACCGGCGACTCCGCCCGCCGCGCCGGAAACGAGTTCCTGTTCCAGCAGCTGGCCATGCAGAACATCGAGCTCCTCAATTCGGTGTTCGAGGGTGTGGAGCAGAAGCAGCGCAAGATCGTGGTGACCTGTGCGCACTGCTTCAACGCACTCGGCAATGAGTATCCGCAGGTCGGTGGCGACTACCAGGTGGTGCACCACACGCAGCTGTTGAACCGGCTGGTGCGCGACAAGAAGCTGGTGCCCGTGGCGCCGGTCTCACAAGATGTCACCTACCACGACCCGTGCTACCTGGGTCGCCACAACAAGGTGTACACCGCCCCGCGTGAACTGATCGGCGCCTCGGGCGCCGCGTTAACTGAAATGCCAAGGCACGGAGAGCGTTCCATGTGCTGCGGGGCCGGCGGTGCCCGCATGTGGATGGAAGAGCAGCTGGGCAAGCGCATCAATATGGATCGCGTTGACGAGGCCCTGGCCACGCCCGCATCCAAGATCGCGACCGGCTGCCCGTTCTGCCGCGTGATGCTGACCGACGGTGTGACCGCGCGCGAAGATTCCGCGGCCGTGGAGGTCGTCGACGTCGCGCAGCTGCTGCTCGAATCCGTGGGCCGCACCGACGAGATCCGGAAGGCGTTGCCCACCAAGGGTACTGCCGCTGCCGCGGCAGCCGAGAGGGCTGCCACCAAGGCTGCAGAGCCAGAACCTGTTGTCGCCGAGGAAGAAGCGGCGGAAGCCGAAACCGTTCAGGCCTCCGCACCCACGGCCGATGCCAAGCCCATCACAGGGCTGGGCATGGCGGGTGGCGCTAAGCGCCCAGGAGCCAAGAGCAGTGCCGCCCCGGCCACCGAAGCAGCGGCCGCACCCGCCGCTCCCGTCAAGGGACTCGGCATGGCTGGGGGCGCCAAGCGCCCCGGAGCCAAGAAGG
>NZ_MAFC01000015.1 GCF_002013465.1 Mycobacterium sp. D16R12
AGGCCACGGCGCCGTCCGTGCCTGCAGCACCGGCCGCACCGGCGACGCCCGCCGCTCCGGAGCCACCCGTGAAGGGCCTCGGCATTGCCACCGGCGCGCGACGCCCTGGAGCCAAGAAGGCGGCTCCTGCCGCGGCTACCCCTACACCGGAGCCCGAGCTGCCCGCATCTGCCCCGGAACCTACCGCTGTGGCCCCGAAGGAAGAGGCCCCCGAGGCCGACACCACGCCGGAGCCACCCGTGAAGGGCCTGGGTATGGCCCCGGGAGCACGCCGTCCAGGCCGCCGAAATTAGATATTGGCTGGACAGCAATGCCACCATTGAGACCGTGAGTACCGATAACTTGCCGACTGACGTGCCCTCGCGCGTGCCCGGTCCATCGCCGCGGCAGCATCAGCGGGTGTTTGCGCAGTCCACCAAGCTGCAAGACGTCCTGTACGAAATCAGGGGTCCGGTACACGCTCACGCCGCCCGGTTGGAGGCGGAGGGACACCGCATCCTCAAGCTCAATATCGGCAACCCGGCGCCATTCGGGTTCGAGGCACCCGATGTCATCATGCGCGACATCATCCAAGCGCTCCCCTACGCGCAGGGGTACTCCGATTCCAAGGGCATCCTGCCCGCGCGGCGCGCGGTGGTGACCCGTTATGAACTGGTCGAGGGGTTTCCGTACCTGGACGTGGACGACGTCTTTCTGGGCAACGGGGTATCCGAGCTCATCACCATGACCACCCAGGCGCTGCTCGACAACGGCGACCAGGTGCTCATCCCGGCCCCCGACTACCCGCTGTGGACCGCCGCGACCTCGCTGGCCGGCGGCACCGCGGTGCATTACCTGTGCGACGAGACCAACGGCTGGATGCCGGATATCGAGGATCTGGAATCCAAGATCACCGAGCGCACCAAGGCCCTGGTCATCATCAACCCGAACAACCCCACCGGCGCCGTGTACACCCGCGAAATCCTCACCAAGATGGTGGAACTGGCGCGCAAGCATCAGCTGCTGCTACTGGCCGACGAGATCTACGACAAGATCCTCTACGACGACGCCGAGCACATCAGCGTCGCATCGCTGGCCCCGGATCTGCTGTGCTTCACCTTCAATGGCCTGTCCAAGGCGTACCGGGTGGCGGGCTACCGGTCGGCATGGCTGGCCATCACCGGGCCCAAGGATCACGCCGCCAGCCTGCTGGAGGGCGTCAACCTGCTGGCCAATATGCGCCTGTGTCCGAATGTTCCTGCCCAACACGCGATTCAGGTCGCACTCGGCGGGCATCAGAGCATCGATGACCTGGTGCTGCCGGGCGGTCGCCTGCTGGAGCAACGCGATGTGGCCTGGACCAAGCTCAACGAGATTCCCGGCGTCTCCTGCGTCAAGCCGAAGGGCGCGCTCTACGCGTTCCCGCGCCTGGACCCCGAGGTGCACGAGATCCACGATGACGACCAGCTCGTCCTGGACCTGCTCCTCAACGAGAAGATCCTGCTGACACAGGGCACGGGCTTCAATTGGCCTGAGCCCGATCATCTTCGGATCGTTACGCTGCCGTGGGCCCGTGACCTGGCGGTCGCCATCGAGCGGCTGGGCAACTTCCTGGTCAGCTACCGCCAGTAAGCACCCACTGTCGCCGACACTCCGGTTTTCGACGCGTTTCACGAGTGCGCCGCGCAGAACACGGCGTGTCGCCGCGCCCTGTCGGATCAGGAAGCGTGCGGCAGCTCCTCCACACGCTTGCCGAGGCAGAACACCCGCCACCCGGCGTTCACCCACTTGGCGGCGTCCAGGCAATTGCGGCCGTCCACAATGACTTTGGTACGCACAACCTTGGCCAGCTCATCGGGGTCGTAGTCGACGAACTCCTGCCATTCGGTGAGCAGCAGCACGGCGTCGGCACGGTCGGCGGCCTCGAGTACCGAGGTGGCGTAGTTCAGCGTCGGGAACAGCCGGCGCGAATTGTCCAGGGCCTTCGGGTCGTACACGTTGACTGCCGCGCCGTTGAGCTGCAGCAGGCCGGCGACGTTGAGTGCCGGCGAGTCGCGCACGTCATCGGACTCGGGCTTGAACGCCGCACCCAGCACCGCGATGTTGGCACCGAGCAGCGATCCACCGCACGCCTTGGTGGCAAGCTCCACCATCCGGGTGCGGCGGCGCATGTTGATGCTGTCGACCTCGCGTAGGAAGGTCAGGGCATGGCTGGCGCCCAGCTCGCCAGCGCGGGCCATGAAGGCCCGGATGTCCTTGGGCAGGCATCCGCCACCGAAACCCAAGCCCGCGTTGAGGAATCGCCGGCCGATGCGCGGGTCGTATCCGAGCGCGTCCGCCAGGGTGGTCACATCGGCGCCCACCGCCTCACACACCTCGGAGATGGCGTTGATGAAGGAGATCTTGGTCGCCAGGAACGCGTTGGCCGAGACCTTCACCAATTCGGCGGTTTCCAGATCGGTGACCAGGAACGGAACTTCCTCGTCGAGGATCGGTCCGTACAGCTCGCGAACCAGCTTCTCGGCGCGGTCCGAATTCTGCTGCACACCCAACACGATGCGGTCCGGGTGCAGGGTGTCCTTGACGGCGAAGCCTTCACGCAGGAACTCGGGGTTCCAGGCCACCTCGACATCAACGCCCTCGGCGGCGAATCCGGCTGCCCGCTGGCCCAGTTCGCGTGCGGTGCCCACCGGGACGGTCGACTTGCCGATGATGACCGCCGTCCGTGAGAGCAGCGGCACCAGGGTATCGATCACCGCGTGGACGTAGCACAGGTCCGCTCCGTATTCACCCTTCTTCTGCGGCGTACCGACCCCCAGAAAGTGCACATCGGCGAATTCGGCGGCCTCGGCATAGCTCGTGGTGAAGCGCAGCCGCCCGGCTGCGATGTTGCTCTGCAGTATCTTTCGCAGGCCGGGCTCGTAGAACGGGATGTCGCCGCCCGAGAGCTTGGCGACCTTGCCTGGGTCAATGTCGACGCCGAGCACCTCATGGCCAAGCTCGGCCATGCATGCTGCATGGGTGGCTCCGAGGTATCCGGTTCCGAAAACGGTGCATCGCATACTGCCTATATAGGCCTCCAGGGTTAGCAACCTGGATACGCCGCACCATCGGTGTCCTAACGCCGGATGTACGGCGAAAAGCACTGTGAATTACGGATTAATGCCCGCCAAACGGCCAGGGAAACCCCGAGTTGGAGCCGCCGGAACCGCTGCCCGATCCACCGCCGTGGGAACCGCCGCTATCGCCCCAACCGCCGCGAGATCCGCCGCCCTCACCCCAACTACCGCGGGACCCTCCGTTATCGCCCCAGCCGCCACGTGAGGACCCGCTATCGGACCCACCACGCGAGCCGCTATCGGAACCGCCGCGCGAACCACTGTCGCCCCAGCTGCCGCGGCCGCTGTCCGAGCCACCACGCGAATTTCCGTCGTCGCCCCAACCACCGCGACCCGAGCCACCACGCGATCCACTGTGCGAACCGCTATCGGAATCGCCGCCCCCGAACGGCGGCAGGCCGGGAATGGAGATGATCGGCGGCTGCTGAGTCTGGACAGGAGGCGTGTACGCCGGACGGTTGCGGTCCGGCCACCATGGATTCTCCTGGCGCCGCGGCTGTTCCCACACCGGCGGGAACAACGGAATCGGCACCGGCACGATGGCGGGTGGCGGCGCGACGGGCGCGGGCTCCTCCGGAGCAGGTGCGGCGGGCGGCGGGGGCGCCTGCGGTACGGGCGCCGGTGCCTGCGGCGCGGGCTGAACAGGAGCCGGAGCTGCGGGTTTGACGGCCACCGGCGCCGGGTTGCGCTGTGGGGCCGGGGCCACCACCACCTGCTGCACCGGAGCCGGAGCCGCGGGCGCGGGCACCTCCACGACGGGTGCCGGTGGCGGTTGTTGGGGAGCCTCCGGCGGTAACGCGTTCTGCACCGGGTTCTGCACGACGGCCCGGTCCGGCGAGGCCGGCCCCTGGTCCACCGTGGAGCGCACCGTCACTGTCAGCGAGACGGCGAGCGCTATCGAACAGATGCCGAACACCAGCAGCAGCGGCGCACCCACCAGGAGGAAAGGCTTACGTTCGGCCGGCTGGTCATCGAAGTCCTCGTACTCGCGCAGGTCGGTCTGTGCTTCCGCAGACCCGCTGGCGCTCTCTGTCACGGCATCGGGGTGCGCGAAGCCCGTTCCGGTGGGGCCTTCGAGCGAGTAGGCCTGCCCCAGCAGCGCGGTGCTGGCCTCGAAATCCGGTTCCTGCGCCGAGGCCAGCGCGGCGCCACGGGCCAGCGCCAGCTCAGGCTGGTCAGGGGAATTCACCGGCAGGCAGATCGCCTCGCCCAGCGGATCGGTCAGATCGGAGACATCGGTGCCCAGGCCCAGCAAGAACACCCCGTCGGGTGCGTTCTCCTGACCCTTGAGCGGATTCACCAGGCTTGCCAGCACACCGGGGGTAACTCCGGTGATGAGCGGCTCGCTGGCCAGACCGACGATCGAGCCGTCGGCCGAGTCCACCACCGCGAGCGTCGCGTTCTCCGGCTCAATGACCAGCAGTGCGGACTTGTCGTACCCGGTGACATTGCTGGCTGCCTTGGCCAGCGCACCGCCGGCATGCAGCGCGGAGAAGAATCCGACACCGTCGATCCCGCGGCTGGCCAGGGAGTCGCGTAGCGCGGCGGCTTCGTTGTGATCGCTCCACACCACGCCGGTGGAGACCAGATGGTGACCGCCGTCGAGCATGCCGTCACGGGTGCCGACGATTGCGGCGAGCACCTGTTCGGAGGCGGAACCTTCGCCGTCGGAAACGATGATGGTGTCGGTGTCGACGATCCTGCCGTCCGCACCCGCGCCCTCGACCAGCACCAGCCGGGCAGTCGTCGGCGTCATGGAGACACCAAGTACGACGTCCACGTCAGATCCTCCGCTACATATCGACACGGTCACCCGAACAAACGCGCCAAGGCCGTCAAAAAGTTCGAGTTGTTGCCGATTGTGTATCGGTACGGCGCGTTTCCCCGTTACCCCCGGTTAGGGGTCGATGAAGTTCTGGTAGGAGCGCGACGGGGTCGGACCGCGCTGCCCCTGGTACTTCGACCCTACCCCGGCACTTCCGTACGGGTGCTCGGCCGGAGACGTCAGGCGCAGCAGGCACAGCTGCCCGATCTTCATACCCGGCCACAGCGTGATGGGCAGGTTGGCGACGTTCGAAAGCTCCAGGGTGATGTGTCCGGAGAATCCGGGGTCGATGAATCCGGCGGTGGAGTGAGTCAACAGCCCCAGGCGTCCCAACGAGGACTTTCCTTCCAGGCGTCCGGCAAGGTCGTCGGGCAGCGAGCAGATCTCCAGCGTGGACCCGAGCACGAATTCACCGGGATGCAGCACGAACGGCTCTCCCTTGTCCGGCTCAACCAGACTGGTCAGCTCGTCCTGGCGTTCTTTGGGGTCGATATGCGTGTAGCGGGTGTTGTTGAACACCCGGAACAGGCTGTCGAGCCGAACGTCGATGCTGGACGGCTGGATGAGGGCTGGATCAAGGGGCTCGATGCCAAGGCGCCCGGCCTCGAGCTCGGCGCGAATATCGCGATCGGACAGCAGCACGCGAGCAGCCTACCGATGAGCCGCCCAGGTGAAGAGGCTCGGGCGGGCGCATCTACCCCTTGATGGCGATGACGGCTCCTGGCCGCAGCCAGCCGATGAGTCGCACGAGCGCCGCATCGGCCAGCGTCACGCATCCGGCCGAGGGGCCGCCGTCGGAGGCATGCACGAAGAACGCGGACCCGGCGCCGGGCGTGTGCGACGCGTTGACGCCCATGACGATCGCGCGCGAGTAGCCATCGAGCTCTTCGCTCAGTGACGTGTCAAAGGCGCACGCGGATTGAGCGCAACGCTGGTGCGTGTTGTAACCCGGGCTGGCGGGATCGCCGTCCCACCAATCGTCGGCGTCCACCTGCAGATAGTTCAGGTCGTGTGCCACCGACGGTTCGGTGCCAAAGGCGTAGTCCAAGCTGAAGATGCCCGTAGGGGTCGCCGGATTGTCATCGCTGGCAGTGGCCGCGAACCCGGCCGCACCGACATCGGAGGGCAGGTTCTGTTCGACTGGTTCCCAGGTATCGCCCATCCGCTGCCAGGTGCCGATGACGGCCTTGGTGCCGCCGGTTCCCTGGACCGATACGACTTGTGTTGCGGTACCGACAGATTCGGCAAACCAGGGCGGCGGTGTGGCCTGTGCTGCGGCAACGGGAACCACGGCGACCGGGCGCACCCCGGGGCCGGTGCCGCACGCGCCGGCCAGAAGCACAACGCTCAGCGACAGCAGGCGAATCGAGGACACTCATCCATGGTGATGGCCCAACCTGAAAAACGCCTGTTAGTAACTAACCTTTAACGGCAATGACCGCGCCCGGCCGCAGCCAGCCGATCAACTGCACCAGCATCCCGTCGTCCAGGGATACACAGCCGGCGGTCGGTCCGCCGTCGGTGGTGTGCATGAAGAAGGCCGAGCCGCCGCCGGGGACTCTGTCCTTGTTCACGCCCATCACGATGGCGTGCTTGTACTGCGGGATCGGGAGGTTCTCGCTCTGCGAGGTGTTGAACGGGCACTCGGCCTTGGCGCACTGCTGATGCGTGTTGTAGGTGGGGCTGCTGCTATCACCGTCCCACCAGTCGTTGGGCCCGATCTGGAGGTAGCGCAGCCCGCTCGGGGGCGGTGGCGCGGTACCGAAGGCCCAGTCCAGCGAGTAGACACCGTTGGGGGTGGCCGACGCTCCCTCGCGCGCCTTGTCGATGAATCCGGCGGAGCCCACGTGGGCAGGAATCCCGGTGGACACGGCCTTCCATTCGTTGCCGCTGCGCTGGAACACGTCGATTTTGGCCTTGGAGCCGCCGGCGCCGTTGACGGCGACCACCTGTGTCGCGTTCCCGACAGACTGGGCGAACCAGGGCACGAAGGGTTCCGCGGCGGCAGATGTTGAGGTAGCCAGGGCGAGTACGGCCGCACACAGCAGCGCCACAAGACGGAACACGAGACCATCTTCGCCGATGTTGTTCTCGAATTCTTCAAGGTTGGGACACGGTTGCGCCACGGACCGATCGGTATAGTCCTCCCATGGACGCAGAGCTCGAAGAATGGAAAGCCGCCGGGCACTACTTCGATTACCTGGGTTTCGACATCTTCTACCGCGTTGAGGGCAGTGGGCCTCCCCTGCTGCTCATTCACGGGTATCCGTTCAATTCATGGGATTGGGCGCCGATCTGGCCCGAGTTGGTGCAGCGGTTCACCGTCATCGCACCAGACATGATCGGAATGGGCTTCTCCGACAAACCCGTTCAATACGGGTACTCCGTTCTCGATCACGCCGATATGCATGAGGCGCTGCTGTCCTATCTGGGCATCGAGCGGGTGCACCTGCTCACCCATGATCTGGGCAACTCCGTCGGTCAGGAGTTGTTGGCGCGCTTCGAGTTCGAGGAACAATCGCGCGGCCGGGTACCCATCGATTCGGTGACGTGGCTCAATGGCGGGCTCTTCATCGAGGCCTATCGGCCACGCATAGCCCAGACCTTGATGTCGCGAACACCGTTGGGCGACTTGGTAAGCAGATTCCAGGGCACTCCCGTGTCCCGACGCATCCTCGATGCAGCCGTCAGCGAGATGTTCGGCCCCCAGACCAAACCGTCGGCACGGCTGCTGTCCCTCTTTCAGCAGGTGCTGGAGTACAACGACGGCGCGCGTGTCACCCATCTGGTGGGCCGCTTCATCAACGATCGCTATGACAACCGGAGCCGATGGGTGCGGGCCATGCGGGAAACGGCCGTGCCGATGCGGATGATCGACGGACCGATCGACCCGAACTCCGGATTGCACATGGCCGAGCGCTATCTCGAGGTCATTCACGACCCCGACGTGGTGCTACTCGACGATCACATCGGCCATTGGCCGCAGATCGAGGCGCCCGAGGCGGTGCTCACGCACTTCCTCGCGCACATCGAGCGGGTGACTACTTAGGCGGTGCCGGCGGGGCCATGTCCATGAACGACGAGAAGGTCGCGTAGTTACAGTCGGCCTCTCCGGTGCCGGTCGTGCTCTGACAGACCACCTTGTCGTTCAGGTAGATGCGCACCGTCACGGCCGCGTCCGGGGTCGCGGTGGAGCGCCAGTCGGCCTTGACCTCCGCGTGGTTGGGAATCTTGGCGCCACGGGACAGGTCGCCGACTGTTGCGTCGACCTTCCAGGGCAGGGTCACGCCGTCGGCGGGCTGCATCTCGGTGCCATCCCAGTATTGGACGTTGGCCGTGGTAGCGGTGGACGAGATGACCTCGTAGGTCACCGTCTTGTCATCGGCGTGCGCCGCGGCGGGGAAGCTGAGCGCGGCGGCTGAGGCCACGGCAGACGCGGCAAGTAGTTGACGGACGGTCATGGAACACCTCGAGATGTCAGTTAGGTTTACAGATCGTTGGGCACGCTACAGGGATTTTCTGGGTGTCTGCTGAGGCCGTGATCGAGGGCACTTCTGCCCGATTACTTGAGCAAACCCCGATTGGTCCGGACTATGGGGTGATGAACAGCTCGGGGGGTGCCAACCCGGAAAGCGCGGTTGGCAAGGGCAAGGCAGGGCCGGCGTGGGGTACCGCGACATTGGTCGCTTTTCGCTTCGGGACCTGCTATTTCGGCACGTTCGGGCTGGTCGTGGCGGTCGGTCTCATCCCGATCATCCTGAAGGGCATCGGGATCGACGGCCCGTGGTCGGCGATTCACGGTCTGTTCCACACGACCCGGGCACCGATCGCATGGATCGGCGAACATTTCCTGGGTCTGAGCGTGCAGAGCACACAGGTGGGTAGCGATAGCGCATTCCAATGGACGGCGCTGTTCTGCATCGCCTTCTTGGCTGCCGTCGCGACAGCGATCTGGACGGTGCGCGATCGGGGACGCCAACGCTACGACCGCCTGCAGGCCTGGGTGTGGACCATCCTGCGGCTGGTACTCGCCACCGCGATGTTCTATTTCGGGATGGCGAAGGTGATCCCGACGCAGATGCCCTTCGTGCTGAACCGGCTGGTCGAGCCGTACGGAAATTTCAGTCCTGCGGGCGTGCTGTGGGCGCAGGTGGGGGTGTCGCCGGCGTATCAGATCCTGCTCGGTGTGGCCGAGGTCTTCGGTGGCCTGCTTCTGCTGCTGCCCCGCACCGCGGCGGCCGGGGCGCTGGTGTGCGTCGTAGACCTGACGCAGGTCTTCCTCCTCAACATGACCTACGACATCCGCCTCAAGACGGTGTCTTCTCAGTTACTGCTGTTGAGTCTGTTTCTGTTGGCGCCCTACGCGCGACGGTTGTTGGCGGCGTTCTTCACCGATCGTGCGGTCCCGGCGGCCGCCATGCCGCAGTTGTTCGCGCGCCCCCGAGCCAACCGGATCGCGCTCGTCACGCAGGTGGCTGTGGGTGTGGCGCTGCTCGTCGCGTTCAGCGCGCAGGGATGGCAGCAGTTCAGCAAGCCGACCCCCAATCTGTACGGCATCTGGCAGGTGGAGACGTTCTCGTCCGAGGGGTATCCGCGCGATCCGCTGATCACCGACAAGATCCGTTGGCGCAGGGTGATATTCGACAGACCGTTCCATGTATCTGCGCCGGTGATGGTGACGGTGCAGCGCATGGACGATACGTTCGAGGTCTTCGGCGGCACCATCGATGCGCGCAAACACTTCATCGACCTCAGCCATCAGATCGAGCTGGGCACGTACAAGGAGACCCCGGTGCGGATCAGGCTTACCTATTGGTGGCCCGGACAACCGAATCAGATGATCGTCGACGGTGACGATTACGCGGGTCACACAATCCATCTGCGTGCCACCAGAATGGACCCCGCGTCGTTCCCGCTTGTCGAGCGCGGTTTCAACTGGGTGCAGGAGGCACCCTACAACCGGTGATCTGATAGAACGGGTGGATGGCACTGACCGAGCTAGTGGAGTTACCGGGCGGGCCATTTTCCATGGGCTGCAACAGCTTTTACCCCGAAGAGCGGCCCGTACGCGCCGCGTCGGTAAGTGCCTTCGCCATCGAACGACACCCCGTCAACAACGCTCAGTTCGCGGAATTCGTCACGCAGACCGGGTACGTGACCGTCGCCGAACGCGCCCCCGATCCGCTTCTCTATCCCGGCGCCTCGGCTGACGATCTGGTCCCCGGGGCCATGGTGTTCCGGGCAACCAGCGGCCCGGTGAACCTGCATGATTGGCAGCAGTGGTGGGACTGGGTTCCGGGCGCCTGCTGGCGGCGCCCTGCCGGGCCGGACAGCGATATCGACAGCGCCGCAGATCATCCTGTCGTCCAGGTGGCGTACACGGACGCGGTGGCCTACGCGCGCTGGGCGGGTAGGCGGCTGCCCAGCGAAACCGAGTGGGAGTACGCCGCGCGCGGTGGCGCCGATACGACCTACGCCTGGGGCGACGAGGTGTCCCCCGGAGGACAACTAATGGCCAACACCTGGCAGGGCCGGTTCCCGTATCGCAACGACGGCGCACTGGGCTGGCGCGGTACCTCTCCCGTCGGCACCTTCCCGCCAAACCAGTTCGGCCTTCTCGACATGATCGGCAATGTCTGGGAATGGACCTCGACGCGATTCGAACCCGGCGCGCAGGCCCCCAAATCGTGCTGCAGCCCATCCGATAACCCCGACCCGTCGGTGATCCAGGCGCTCAAGGGAGGCTCGCATTTGTGCGCGCCCGAGTATTGCCACCGCTATCGGCCGGCAGCGCGCTCACCACAGTCACAGGACAGTGCGACGACCCATATCGGATTCCGCTGTGTGGAGAGCCGGGCGTAACACATACGCTGTAGTGGCACCCACACCGCAGGGCGCCACTAGCAGCAAGCGGGCCGATGGTTCCGATGTCAGACTGATCCGGTCTGACGGCAACGCACATCATCGTATTGACTTGTGGGAGGAACGGTATGAAGCGTGATGTTGGAGCCCAACTCGACGTCGACGTGTTGGCGCCATCAACATTGGAGTTCCAGATCGCCGTGTCGCCACTACCCGGCGCCCAGGTGACGGAAACCTTGACGCTGGAGCTGAACGGACAGCGGGTCGAGGCCCAGGAGGTCACGGGCGAGCACGGCAACCGTATTCACCGGCTCGACGTCGGGCAGGGAAACCTCAAAGTCTCTTATGCGGCAACCATTCTGGGACAAGCCGACGAGGTGCCCGTCGAGGCCGCGGACCTGTCGACGTACTTGCGCCCGAGCCGCTATGCCGAGGCCGACAAGTTCTACGGTTTCGCGGCAACCGAATTCGGTGATCACACCGAACCCTCGGTCCTGTTGGAAAAGGTCTCATCCTGGGTCGGTTCCCGTCTGACCTATTCACCGGGATCGAGTGATCCCATCGATGGCGCGGTCGACACTCTGTTGGCGGCGGCAGGGGTCTGCCGCGACTACGCACACCTGGTGGTGGCACTGCTTCGAGCCGTCAAGGTGCCGGCCCGGCTTGTCGCGGTATATGCGCCGGGCTGCGACCCCATGGACTTTCACGCCGTTGCCGAGGCCGTCGTCGACAACCGTTGGCAAGTGGTGGATGCCACCTGTCTGGCGCCGCGGCAAACGATGGTGCGCATCACCACCGGCCGCGATGCCGCCGATACGGCATTCCTCGACAACCACGGCGGGCAGATCGTGTTGAACCAAACGTTCGTCACCGCCGTGGTCGACGGTGACCTGCCCGAGGATCACATCGATCAACTGGTCTCCCTGCGGTGACACCCGAAGGGAGACCAGCCGAGACAGAGAGCTAGGAGTTCCCGGTCAATTTGTCCTTGACCGCGTCCACGCCTTCCTTGAGCTTGTCCGCGGCATCGGTCAGCTTCTGCTTGACCGAGGCGATGCCCTGATCGACCTGACCTTCGGCCTTCAGATCCTCGTCACCCGTCGCAGCCCCTACGGCTTCCTTGGCCCGGCCCTTGAGATCCTCGGCCGTGTTCTTTGCGTCGTCAGTAATTCCCATGTGTTTCAAACCTTTCTGTATTCCACCCGAGACAGGCGCGAGCCGAAGGTTCATCACATCGATTCCCGGCAGTTATCGTCAACGCCACTTCCGACACTACGCACGAAATCCCCCCGGTGCGATGAGTTCAGTTCACGGGCTTCCTGACGAATCACCCGAAAAGGGTGATGCTCGCGCTCGCGCTGCTCACCAGCGTCGATGTGAGCATGTCTATTCACATCTTCACGCCATTCTTCGCGATCACCTTCCGTTTCCGGATCTTGGCGAGACACAATGAATCACGTTGATGAATAGCGCCGCGGTGACGTCACTGCTGACCCAGATTCTTCGCTTCGAGAGGACTACCCATGGAACCCACCAACGGGGACACCGCCAAACCCGCCGATAACGGCAAAAGCGGACGTGTCTCGCGGCGTTCGATTCTGGGCGGGATCGCGGCCGCCGGTGTCGGTGCCGCCGCGGCGACCGCCGCGATCAAGGGATTCGAAGGCACCGATCACCCGACAGGCGCCGGTACGCCGGGCACCGGGCCCACCAACGAGGACTTCCACGGCAAGATCGCTCTCGATGTGCGCGATTCCACGCCCGACTGGACTCCTTACGAGTTGAAGCGCGCGCCGGAGGGGGCGCCCAACATTCTGGTGGTGCTCTACGACGACACCGGGTTGGCGGCCTGGTCGCCGTTCGGCGGACGTATCAACATGCCGGTGATGCAGCGCTTGGCCGACAACGGGCTGCGGTACTCCCAGTGGCACACCACGGCACTGTGCTCGCCGACCCGGTCCTGCCTGTTGACCGGGCGCAATCACCACGTGAACCGCTCGGCATCGATTACCGAGGCCTCCAACGGATTTCCCGGCGCTGCGGGCCGATTGCCCGCGGAGTGCGCCACCATCGGACAGGTGCTGCAGGACAATGGATACAGCACGTTCTGGGTGGGCAAGAACCACAACGTGCCCGTCGAAGACATCGCCGGGGGCGGCAGCCGATCCGAGTGGCCGCTGCAGAAGGGCTTCGACCGCTACTACGGGTTCCTGGGCGGGGAGACCAACAACTGGTACCCCGACCTGGTCGAGGACAACAGGTTCATCGAACCACCGTCCACCCCCGAGGACGGCTATCACCTATCCAAAGACCTTGCCGACCAAGCACTTCGGATGCTGCGCGACCAGCGCGCCACCAACCCTTCCAAGCCCTGGTACCTCTGGTACTGCCCCGGCGCCAACCATGCGCCGCACCACAGCCCCGCCGAGTACACCGAGAAATACAAGGGCAAGTTCGACGACGGCTACGAGGCGTACCGCGACTGGGTGCTGGCCCGCATGGTGGACAAGGGCGTCCTACCCAAGGACACCAAACTCACCCCGCTGAACCCCATGCCCGCCGACGTCGCCAACGAGGCTGACGCGGTGCGGCCGTGGAACACCTTGAATGCCGATGAGAAGCGTCTCTTCTCGCGGATGGCCGAGGTGTATGCCGGCTTCTCCGAGTACACCGACGCCCAGGTCGGCAGGGTCATCGACTACCTCGAGCAGAGCGGGCAGTTGGATAACACCATCGTGTTCTACTGCGCCGACAACGGCGCCTCCGGTGAGGGCTCCCCGAACGGCTCGGTGAACGAGAACAAATTCTTCAACGGCTATCCCGACGAGCTGTCGGAGAACATGAAGTATCTGGACACGCTGGGTAGCCCCGATACCTACAACCACTACCCCACCGGATGGGCGGTGGCCTTCTCCACACCGTTCCAGATGTTCAAGCGCTACTCACAGTTCTCGGGCGGAACCTGCGATCCCCTGGTGATCCACTGGCCCAAGGGCATCAAGGACAAGGGCCAAGTGCGCCATCAGTATCACCACGTCACCGACATCGTTCCGACCATCCTCGACGTGACGGGTCTGAAGATGCCCGAGACCTACCGCGGCGTCACGCAGTACCCGGTGAACGGGGTGTCGATGCGGTACAGCTTCGAGAAGGCGGATGCCCCCACCACCAAGAAGCGGCAGTACTACGCGATGCTGGGCACTCGCGGAATATGGGAGGACGGCTGGAAGGCGGCGGCGCTGCACGCACCGATCAGCGGCAAGGGCCATTTCGACAAGGACAAGTGGGAGCTGTACCACGTCGACGAAGACCGTTCCGAGTCAACGAATCTGGCCGACAAGCACCCGGACAAGCTCAACGGGCTGATCGCCGCGTGGGCCGAGGAAGCTGACAAGAATTTCGTGCTGCCCCTCGACGACCGGTCGGCCACCGAGTTGCTGACGATCGAGCGGCCCACGACCGAGCCGAAGCGCAACCGCTACATCTACTACCCCGATACGGCACCCGTGCCCGAAGCCGTGGCGGTCAGTATCCGCGGCCGGTCCTACAAGATCATCGCCGATGTCGAGACCACCAAGGATTCACAGGGCGTGATCTTCGCGCACGGCTCACGCTTCGGAGGCCACTCCCTGTTCATCAAGGACGGCAGGCTGCACTACGTCTACAACTTCCTGGGCATCAAGCCTGAGCAGGTGTTCATCTCACCGCCGCTGGCTCCCGGTAAGCGCACACTCGGCATGGAGTTCGTCCGCCATGACAAGGGAAAGTACGGCGAATCCTTGGGAACAACAAACCTTTACGTGGACGGAAAGCTCGTCGCGACCGGCCCGATGCGCACGCAGCTGGGCAACTTCACCCTTTCCGGTGACGGGCTGTGCATCGGTTACGACAGTGGCGACAACGTGTCGCAGCTCTACAAGCACCCCGGGACGTTCACCGGGGGCACCATCAAGGGTGTCGCGGTCGACGTCAGCGAGGAAACCTTCGTCGACCTGGAGCAGGAAGCGCAGGCGGCGTTCGCGCGGGACTAGTCGCCTGCCCAGGTCAGCGTGAGTTCGTCGCGGGTGCCGAACCGCTCCAGGTGACGTTTCACAACGTCACCGAACTCCGCTGAGCTGGCCTCGACCTGCAGTTCTCCCGGCTGTGGGCGCAGCACGGTGACCGCATCGGGGCTCATCTCGATCTGTATCGCATCGCCGTCGAGCTCGGTCACCGTGCTCTTGGCCGCCCAGTGCTGAGCAAGTTGTTTCGCGTAGCGCTCGGGACGATCGGTGACGATCACGCCGTGAACAGTGGCCATCTCACGATTCTTCCAGGTTCTGCACCACGGCGTCAGTACAGCGCGATACCGATGGCCGCGCGTCGATCTCTGCCGTGGTCATGGGAGTCCGCAGGTACGCCAACACTTCTCGCTCCCGCGAGGTCAGTGCCGCGGCAGGATTCTCGGATGCGCCCGTCTCGCAGGCCAGCAGACATTCGGCGAGAAAGTCCGGATATGCCGCGCCATGGTGCCGGGCTCCACGCCGTCGAACCGGTGGGCTTGGCGCCTGCGGTCAGATCGTCGCGGTCAGCCATCCACTCATTCTCGCCGGGCCCGGCGAGAATGACTTCGCCGGGCAGGTCCGGCACCGTCAGGTCTGCGACTGTCCCAGGGTGACCTGGACCGTGCGCGAGGTTCCGGACGGATCGTCGTAGGTGAGGGCCATGTCGTCGCCAGGAGCCTTGGAGCGGACCGCGGCCACCAGAGCCTCGGGGCCGTCGATCACCTGGTCGTCGATCTTGGTGATCACGGAACCCTTGGGCAGCCCGGCTGTTGCCGCCGCGCTGCCGCGCACAACACCTGCCACGAGCGCGCCGCGTGTCTCCTTGTCGGAGCCGAGTTGGACGCCGAGTGAGGCTTGCCGGACGGTTCCGGTGGACACCAGCTCATCGGCAATGCGCTTGGCCTGATCCACCGGGATGGCGAAGCCCAGGCCGATCGAGCCGGCCTGTCCGCCGCCCTGCGAGTCCTGGCCCCCACCCAGCGACGCTATCGCCGAGTTCACCCCGATGAGGGCACCGTTCATATCGACAAGTGCACCGCCGGAGTTGCCGGGATTGATTGCCGCGTCCGTTTGAATGGCATTCATCACCGAGTGCTGGCCGCTCTGCTCATCGCCGGTGGCGACCGGACGACGCAGTGCGCTGATGATGCCGGTGGTCACCGTCCCCTGCAGGCCCAAGGGCGAGCCGACGGCGACGACGTTCTGCCCCACCTTCAGGTCTTTCGACGACCCGATGGTGATCGGGGTCAGGTCGGACACACCCTGGGCACGCACCACCGCGATGTCATCGGCGGGATCGGCGCCGACGACGGTGAACGGCACCGTACGGCCGTCGGCCAGGGTCACCGTCGCCTTGACGCCGTCACCGGTGCGGGCAGAGGGCCGCGTGGTGCGCCCGTCAGAGCCGTCCAGTTCGGAGCCGTCGCGCCCGTCCCGGTAGCCACCGGGAAGCTGTCCGCCGGGGAGGATGCCGGGCGGAAGGTTGGAGAGCGGTCCGCGGGGCGCGGGAGCCGAGGGCGCCACGTCGCCACTGCCCGACATGGCCGCAGCCACCACGTGGTTATTGGTCAGGATCAACCCGTCGGAGCTCAGGACTACTCCAGAACCCTCCTCGCCCTGCTGTCCACTTTGGATCTTCAGTTGCACCACACTGGGCAATACCTTGGCCGACACCTCTTCGACCGAGTTGCCTGCGGGTGTGCTGCCCGGTTTTCCAAGTATTGAACCCGTTGGCAGGGAGGGCTTTCCGGCGACTGCTGGGCTTGACACCTGCGCGACGGGGGCGGAGCGTCCGGACTGGTTTACCACGACGACGGCCGTGGTGGCACTGGCCGCGATGGCCACCACAACGGCGCCTGCGGTCAGCCCGACGGCGCGAAGACGTTTCCGGCGCAGCGGGTTCGGAGCCAGTTCGGCACGGTCCGGGAACGTCTCGCCATACGCATAGCGCGTCCGGGTGTCGGCGGATGGACCATGCACCTGCCGATAGCCGTGCTGGCCCAACGGGAATTCGTTTCCGTACGGCGGATGCCCAGGCTGGTAGTTCATTGGTATGTCCTTCTTCCTCAAGATGCAGTCAGGGCACTGTCCGCCTCTGGTACGCACTATCACAGTGCCTGCATCCGCTGAGGCCAGGCTGAGAATTTCCTCTATGCTGCCCAAGACTTTTCAGGAGGTGGCGGGAGTAGGCGGTGGTTGCTGTCCCGCATCCACCACCGGAAGGGGTGCCGTCACCGGTTCCGGGGTATGCGCATCGCGGCCACGCCGGACAATCTCAAAGGTGTTGATCGGCCACCAGAACCACCGGCCCAGTGCTGCCGCGATGGCAGGCGTCATGAATGCGCGCACGATCAGGGTGTCGACAATGAGGCCGATACCGATGGTCATGCCGAGCTGGCCGACCACGCGCAGGTCGCTGACGATCATCGACATCATGGTGAACGCGAACACGAGGCCGGCGGCGGTGACGACGCGGCCGGTGGCCCCCATACCGCGGATCATGCCGGTGTTGAGCCCGGCATGGATCTCCTCCTTGAGGCGTGACACCACCAGCAGGTTGTAGTCCGAACCCACCGCAAGCAGGATCACCATCGATAGGGGGATCACGATCCACTGCACGCCGAGCCCAAGGATGTCCTGCCACAACAGCACTGACAGACCGCAGGCCGTACCCAGGGATGCGGCCACGGTGCCGACGATTACCAGAGCGGCCACCACGCTGCGCGTGATCAGCATCATGATCGCGAAGATCAGAATCATCGAGGCGATGATGGCGATGGCCAGGTCTACGGTCACGCCATCCTGCATATCGGCGTACATGGATGCGGTGCCGGCCAGTGAGACCTTCGCATTGGCCAGTGGTGTGCCCTTGACCGCATCGGCGACAACGCCTTTGATGTCACGGACGTGTTCAATGCCTTCGACCGATGCCGGGTCGCCCTGGTGGGTGATGATGAATCGGACCGCCTTGCCGTCCGGCGATACGAACATCTTGAGCCCGCGTTTGAAGTCCGGGTTGGTAAACACGTCCGGCGGTAGATAGAAGAAGTCGTCGTTCTTGGCTTGGTCGAAGTAGAGGCCAATTTCCGTGGAGCCCTTGGCCAGTTCTTGTTGTTGGGCCTGAGTGCCGGCCTGGGTGCTGTGCATGGCGATCATGAAATCGCGCATCCTTCCCATCGAGTCGATGGTGGTTCTCAGCACCGGCAGCATCTGGGGCATCAGCTGATCCATGTGATCCATATCGGCGACAAGGCCGCGCATTTGGTCGGCGAGCACATCAACACTGTCCAAAACATCAAAGATCGATCGCAGCGACTGGCAGATCGGGATATCAAAACAATGCTTCTCCCAATAGAGGTAGTTGCGCAGCGGCCGGAAGAAATCGTCGAAATTGGCCAGGTTGTCACGCATCTGCTGGATGGTTTCCTCCATCTCGTGAGTCCGGCCCACCATGCTGTGCATGGTGCCCGTGAGCTCCTGCATGATGCTGTACATCCGCTCCATGCTGGCGAGCGTCTTGCTCAACTCGTCGGCCTGCTCAAGCATCTGAGCAGAGCTGTCATTGTTGAACTTTGCGGTCTGCAGCGTGCCCGCATTCTGGGCACCGAGCAGGAACGGGATCGAGCTGTGTTCGATCGGCGCACCGAGCGGACGGGTAATCGTCTGCACCCGTTCGATACCGCGCATATGGACGATGCCCTTGGCCACCCTGTCGATGACGAGCATGTCTGCCGGGGTGCGTAGGTCGTGGTCGGCCTCCAGCATCAACAGTTCCGGGTTCATGCGGGCCTGAGAGAAGTGGCGGTCGGCGACATCCATCGCGCGGTTGGCCGGCATATCGGCGGGCGTGAACTTCTGATCGTTGTACTGCGGCACATAGGTCATCAGGCTGACGAAGCCGATGATCGCAATCATGCTGGTCACCAAGACAATGGGAATGGGCCAGCGCACCACCGAGGTACCAACCTTGCGCCACCCCGTGGTGGAGAGCTTGCCTCTGGGTTCGAGAAGCCCGAACTTCGAGGCCACCGTCAGAACGGCGGGCGCCAGCGTCAGCGCCGCGACAACGATCACCAGGACGGAGATGGCACACGGCAAGGCCATGCTCTGGAAGTACGGGAGCGTGGTCATGCTCAGGCACATGCAGGCGCCGACAATGGTCAGACCCGATCCCAGAATGACGTGCGAGACGCCATGGTAAGCAATGTAATACGCGTCTTCGCGGCTGAGACCCTTTGACCTTTCCTCGTGATAGCGGCCGAACAGGAAGATCACGTAGTCGGTACCGGCCGCCAGCGCCAGCATCGTCACCATGCTCACCGCATAGGGAGTCAGACCGATGATGTTCAGGTAGCCGGCAGTAGCCGTAACACCTTGTGCAGCAAATAATTCCAGTCCAATGATGACCATGGATATGAGCATCGTGACGATGGAGCGGTAGATGAACAGGATCATCACGATGATCACGCCCACCGACACCAATTCCATGGTCGCCATGCTTTGGTGACCGGCAACCTGGGTGTCGGCGTTCAGCACGGAGGTGCCTGCGATATGAGCCTTGATGCCCTGCGGCGCGGGCACGGAGCTGACGATCTCGCGCACCGCTGCGACAGACTCGTAACTGGCACTGGTGCCCTGCGATCCGTTGAGGAAGATCTGCACATAGGCGGCTTTACCGTCCACACTCTGCGAGCCCGCCGCGGTCAACGGATCACTCCAGAAGTCCTGGACGTTCTGCACATGCTGGTGATCGGCCTTGAGCTTGGCAACGATGTCGTCGTAGTACTTATGCGCGGAATCGCCGAGTTTGTCGTCGCCTTCCAGGACGACCATCGCCGAAGAGTCCGAGTCGTACTGCTGAAACACCTTGCCGATGTTCAGCATCCCCTGGTAGGACTCCGAGTTTTGCGGGCTCAGCGGCACCGATCTGGTGGCCGCCACTTCGTTGAGTGACGGCGTGACCGTGCCCAGGATGACCGCCAGCCCGACCCAGAACAAAATGATCGGCAGCGAAAGAACCCGAATCATGTGGCCGACAAATGGCCGGTGCGGCTTCGTGTGCGCGTTGCTCATACGGATTTCACCAAGCAGTAGATGAACGGTTTGACTTTGTCTGTGCTGGATCTGTCATCACGCACGCCCCCGTCGACCGTCACGCGGCACCCAAGACCGCTGACGTTGCGATCGCCTTGCGCGACGATGTTGGCCGACATCGATGGCATCGTTGTCACGATCGTGAAAGACCAAGGGAGTGGGGCATTCTCAACGAGATGGGGTTGCCCGTTCTCATCGAGGTAGTTGAGGTTCGCAGTGCCGCCCGACCCGACGACCTCATAGGTGATGTGCTTCGGGTTGAAGTTCGCGGTGATGCCCGATCCCTCGCCCGGCTTGGGCGGAGGCGGATTTATGGAGCTACGGATCTGCGCGATCGTGTATCCGCCGATCCCGACAACGACTACCAGCAGGAGCGGAATCCAGAACCGCTTCAACAGTCGATACACCGCGCATATCCCCTTCTGTTCCTGCACTGCTCAGGACGGCAAGTAACTGCCGATAGGGCGACTACCGAAGGACCGGCGACACCACTTTGTGTACCGCCGGTCTATTACGACGCAGACCGTACCACGGTAATAGACCGGCGGTTCACTATCGGGTGACCGGTAGCGGATTAACATCGGGCCATGGACTTCCGGCGAGCGCGCAGTGAGGAGCAGCGCGAGATACGCCGGCAAGCCATTCTGGAAACCGCGTCGTCAATGCTCAGCAATATGCCGGTGAGCCAGATCAGCCTGAATGAGCTGAGCCGCCGCACCGGCCTGGCAAAGTCTGCAATGGTGCGGTACTTCGAGTCTCGCGAGGCCGTATTGCTGGAATTGCTCGATGCCGCGCTGCGGTGCTGGGTGACCGAAATTGTGGCGGAGCTCTCTCACGACACGCACTCCGGTATCGCGCAGGAGAGAGCCGACCGCCTGGCCATCCTGCTCAGTCGGTCGCTGCGGCAGCACGCGGTGCTGTGCGACTTGATGACCGCTCAGCCGGGCGTACTGGAGCAGAATGTCGCGGACGAGACGCTGCTGTGTTTCCGGCGATCGGCCCGCGACAGCATCACCGCACTCACTGAGGCCATCAGCAGCTACATCCCCGAGCTCGGTGAAGATGCCCAGAGCGTGTCCCTGTCCATCCTGGTCACGAGCTCCGCGCTGTGGATGTACGCGCGACCATCAGCCAGCGCCATCGCCGCTATCGAGGCTGACCCCACCCTGGCGGACATCCATTTGAACTTCGAGGCCGACCTGGAAACCATGCTCGCCCGACTCATTGTCGGCGCCCTGGTCAAGCGCAGTTCCTGATTGCCTGTCCGTCCCGGATCTCAGCGTCGCGGTACAGCTCGGGCCGCGAGCGGAACGAGCCAAAGGAACGCGAGCAGGTCGAAAAGTAGGGTCGACGGCAATCTGTTGTGCACCAGTGCTATCGACAACTCACGCGTCGGATCTGCCCACCCGAAGCACCCGTTCAGTCCCACATGACCGAAACCACTGGACAACAGCGGTAGCGGTATCGAGTGAAATCCCATGTGCCACATCATCGGTACGTGTAGCACGCCATCGAATCGAAGACTTGGCTTTCGCGCGAAGGAGGCCACCGCGGACGGCGACAATAGCCGCGCGCCGTCCACGCTGCCGTCGCCTGCCACCGCCGCGTACAACTTGGCCAGCGACTCGGCTGATGCCACGGCGTTGACCGCGGGCATCTGCGCATCGAGGGCTACCGAGTCGGCGTCCACGATCGCCTGGGACATACCGGGACCGGCGTAGAAACTGCTCGCCAGTGATCGCGCGAAAGCGGGGCCGCGGGTGGCACGAGCGAGCCAGCGTTCCGAGAATATCCTGGTGAAACCGCCTATCGGGTCCACGAATTGCGCCAGCGGGATGGCCTGTTGCCCCGGCGGGCGCCCCAGGTGCAGTTCGGCAAGGCCCAGCGGCACGGCCAGTTCTTGGGCATAGAGGTCGCGCATATCTTGCCCGGTGACCGCTCGCGCCAGACCGGCGAGCAGCCAGCCGATGGTCAGCGCGTGATAGGCCGGTTTTCCGGCCAAGCGGTCCAGGGGTGCCGCGGCCAGACGCTCCTCCATCAGACGGTGATCGAGTTCCTCATCGAGGCTGTCGGCTATTCCGACGATTTGCGATAGTCCGGCCGTATGGTTGAGAACAGCACGTACCGTCACGGCGCGTTTGCCGTTGGCGCCGAACTCGGGCCAGTACTGCGCCACCGGGGCGTCATAGTCGATCAGGCCGCGGTCGGCCAGACGGTGGATGACAAGGGATGAGAGCCCTTTGGATGCCGAATAGATGACGCCGGACGTCTCCGGCAACCACGGACGGGTGCCGTCTTTGTCGCTGGTGCCCGCCCAGAGATCCACAACCTTCTCACCCCGGTGGTAGACGGCCAAGGCCCCACCGCCGGCCAGCCGGTTGCCGAAGAGCGCACCGAAGACCTTGCCCAACAAGCGGAATCTGTTGTCTACCAATAGCTCCCGAGGGGCTCTGGGTTCGATCTCCGGCAGATCGGCAGAGAATTCGGGTTCGGATGTCATCTACTGACCCAATCGATTGATGAAGGAACGTCGGCGGTCCTGCCACATCAGCTTTACCAGAGAGTAAAGCCAGCGGGATGGTCCGTCAAGACTGCCGCCGCGCCCACCCGGTACGACGACTCCTCGCAGGTGCAGGATCGCCGAAGTCATTCATGCCATCCTGTGACGATGCCACCCACCCATCGCAGGCCGTCTGATGACGAGCTGCTGGACGGCGCCCGTGACGTATTTGCCGAATGTGGTTACCAGGCAGCGAGCATGGCCGAGATCGCCCGGCGCGCGTCGACCACAAAACCGACGCTGTACGCACATTTCGGGTCCAAGGAGGCGATGTACTCGCTGGTCTTCCAACGCGAGGCCGAGGCCATTCAGAATCACCTGTTCGCGGTGTATGAGAACCTGCCGGATGGCGACGTCGAGGGATGGGTGAAGACGGCCCTGGACGCCGGAATGAGCTACGTCGCAGACAATCCCACCAGCTTTCGCGTCTTGGCCGGCACCTCGGAGGCCGGGAACCCGGCGGCCGCATCGATGCGGTCGATGCTCGACCGCTTCATCGATCGAATCGCCCAGATCGTCGATGACGCAGTCCGTCGCCGCGGCGCCGAACCTGCGCTACCGACGCGAACGGTGGCAGCGATGGCCGTTGGGAGCGGTCTTGAAGCGGCCCGCCAGGGCATCCTTGTCGACGGGCTCAGTGCTGCGCATGCCGCCGAGCTGGCGACCGCCTACATCGCGGGCGGAATAGCCGCGATAGAAACAAGACTGCTGACCCAGCGCCCGTGAGCCCACAACGGCCACCCATCGTGTTTCGCTGAGGCGGTAGACCTATGGAGTACGACGACACACGATGGGGAGTACCGTCTGGCCCATGCGGCAAACATCAACGCTCCGTAGCTTGCAGCTGCGAGCACTGGCGATTCTGGCAGTGCTCGGCGCTCTTGCCATGAGTACGAGCGCTTGCGGCGGGGCGGACACACCAACAGCGAGCACTGCCGGTAGCCCGGACCAGCTGGCGCTGGCAACACTGGATCAGATCGCGCAAGGCGACAATGCAGCCGCCACCGCCCATTTCGACCAGACCATGGCGGACATGCTGTCGGCTCCTGCTCTGGGGCAAGCATGGATCACCTACCAACAACTGCTGGGCACATACCAATCACACGGTGATCCGCAAGACGTCCAACGCGGAGAGCTGACCGTGGTCAACGTGCCGCTCCAGATGGAACACACACCTGGCCAGTTCAGGCTGACCGTGCACCCCGATGGCACCGTCGCAGGCCTGTACTTCCTCAAAGAGGGCGTCCCCGTACCCTGAACTCGCCTGTCACACCAGCCCCGACCAGCGACCAGCTCCCCAAGCATCTCGCTTCGGGGCCATCGGGGGTCAGTACCACCCCTGATACACTCCCGTCGCGGCCCAAAACCAGTGAAAACACCACCACCACTCGGTGATGTTTTCTCGCGTTTCATCACCGCAGCAATACCGCAGACCGGTACGAAAACACCTGGGATCGATCGTCATCAGGGTTTTTATCTGGTCTACCGCCGATGTAGTTCAATGGCAGAACATCAGCTTCCCAAGCTGAATACGCGGGTTCGATTCCCGTCATCGGCTCCACGTTTACCAGGGGAAATGCCGTTCGAACGCGTTCGATTCGACCCGCCATACCTACTCGGTACCTACCTGTGGGGCGTCAGAGGTAGGTGAAGGGCATTTCTTCGACCAACTCAACTTCGCGGCGCGTCAGGTCGAACAGCTTGTAGAAGGTCCGGTCGATCTGGTGGTTGATCTTGATGATTTCGCCCACCATGTCGGC
The DNA here is from genome assembly GCF_002013465.1 of Mycobacterium sp. D16R12. Classification (GTDB taxonomy): domain Bacteria; phylum Actinomycetota; class Actinomycetes; order Mycobacteriales; family Mycobacteriaceae; genus Mycobacterium. Next base: position 24,243 of record NZ_MAFC01000015.1, read on the forward strand.
GACGATCTTCGAATGCCGACCATGTGCGGCCATAAGGTCTTCAACCTGGTCTGTGGTGAACCGCCTGCGGAAATTCCGGATGAATTCGGTCGTCTCGAGCGTCCACCACGTCTGGTTGGAGTTCGGCCACGTAGTGAGATCAAAGGTGGTCTTGATAAGAGTCCTGAAGAGGTAATCCGCCTCGGCGCGCTGCCGGTACAGGTCCGCGAGTAGGTCGGTTTGACGGACGAATTGATGCTGGTCTTCGAGGTCGATCTCCTTGATCGGTGTGCACCTGAGATTGGGCGATGAGAAGCCAAGATAGCCACCCTCCATGCGGGCACCGTCGAACAGGCACGTGAATACGTAGTTGTATAAGCGCGAGTTAAGCCACGCGAGCACGTACTCGGGGAGGAACGGGTCGTTGAAGGTGTGGATGCAGTTTGTGTCTATCGACGCGTACTCACCGCTACGGTCGTATAGCGCCTCGGTCCGCAGCGCGATCTTCGCGATGACGATCTTTGGCGACTCGTAGAGCCTTCGACGCGCATCGCTGACTTCGTTTAGATCCAGGTAGGGCTTGAGGAACATTCGGCCTTGCTTCTTGAACGGGCGCAGACCCCACACGCTTGCGAACTGGTCAATCGTGCCGGTGTTGATGATCTTGATACCCGGTGTCTCGCTGACATGAGCCCCGTAGTCATCGGCCTCACCAGCCGTCGAGGTGGCATTGATCTCCCCCACCTTCACCAATGACACGGACTGGCCGAAGACCTTCTCGGTCAACGGCAGCTGGTCGTTGAGCAGAAATCCCATGATGTTCTCGGGAAGCGCCTTGAGTTTCACCGAATCATGTTGCACAACAAGCGGTACCGCAGTTCGCTCTTCGAGATGGCCGGCCTGGATCTTGTAGTCTGACTCCGGTTTGCCCTTCGTCACAACCGAGACGACCGGATACGTCGCGGCGTCCTCGAATACTCGCGTGTCCGAGGCGTTCAAGATCGACTCGATGCGCACGTTGTCGATCAGCCAAGTTCTGAGCGCGGCACCGTAGCCAATCGAGAGCCAGCGATTCGGTGAAATGAACCCCAGCTTTCCTCCTGGCCTTAACAGTTCCACGCCGCGCTCGAAGAAGTAGATATACAGATCGACTGCACCGACCGCCGTTTCGTAGGAGGCACGCATGTGTCGGCGCTCCCGTTCCGCCAAGGTCCTGCTCATCTCCATGGCACTGACGTAGGGAGGATTACCCACAACGACATCGAAGCCGCCCTTTTCCATCACCTTCGGGAAGGCGGCGGGCCAAGAGAATGGGTTCTCGGTAGAGGTCGGATCGCTAATAAGTGAGTTGCCGCATTTGACATTCTCATCTAGCGCTGTGAGCTTCTTGCCCTTCTCCGCCGTCTTCAACCAGAGGCTCAGTTTGGTGATTTCGACCGACTCTTCGTTGATGTCTACACCGAATATGTTGTCCGAGAGTATCTTTCGTACATCTTCGTCGTTGGAAGCAAAGATGCCACCGAGGATATAATTGACACGCTGATTCTCCTTAAGCAGGTAGTCGAAGACGTACACCAAGAACGCGCCGCTGCCGCACGCGAGATCCAGCACCTTGACGCCCTGAAGGATGACGAGATAGTCGAGGTACGCTTGCTCCTGTCGCTTTTCGTAGCCCTTCTGCCCCAACCTGCCCGTCAGCCCATGCTTGGTCTGGCACTTCGTCTCCTGTTCGCGCAACCACGCACCAAGGGTGCTGTCAACGATGTACTGCACGATGTAGTCGGGCGTGTAATAGATCCCCTCCTGGTGTCGGAGTCCTGCGGGCTCGGCGTGCAGGCCGTTAGGGTCGTTCTGCTCGCGGATCTTCCGCCGGATTTCTTCGAGGTTTGTGATCGACTGTTCGAAAATATGACCCAGGATGTTGACGCGGAGATCTTCTTTGAAGTCGAACCGCGACAGGTTGGTCAAACGGCGCATGGCGTCGTCTGAGATCGTCAGCGACTCGATCCACGGGTCTTCCGCGAACAAGCCGCCGTTGTAGCCGGTCGGGATTCCCAACTGAGGGCTGCCCTGATCGACTGCGCGGAAGAACCGTGTGAAGTGATCGAATAAGGACTCGCCGTAAAGCGACCGTTCAGCCTCATCAAGCACGAGGCCAATGATGTTGTCCGGCAGTAGCCCAATGTCTTCGGCGAAGCATGAAAAAACGACTCGGTCGATAATCGTCTGCACTTTCCGAATCGCGATGTCGAACTGGTGGCGGGTGGCCGGGTTGTTCCGCCAGATGTCTTGAAGGAGCTCGATCCGTGCGTTTTTGTATTCCGCGTAGAACTCTTTTCCAATCTCCTCTTGCCTCTGCCGAACCCGAGACAATAGTGCTTCGGTGGCGGATGCCCCGCTGGCAGAGACCATGTTTTCGGCCCGCATCAAGACGTACCAGGTCTTGAACTTGACGTAGTCGTCTTCGGGGTCGGCGAGGTCGTCCAACGTCCACCGCTCATAGTCCAGTTGGTTGTTGTTGTACAGCCGGAACTCGTAGAAGTTGCTCAGCACAACGAACGGACAGGACGGGTAGAGAGGCTTGTACTTGAATGCCTGTTGGGCAGGGGTGAGGTTTCCCTCACGCGGCTGTGGCTTGTCGAGGTCGACACCCGCACCCTTCAATTCCACGACCGCGGCGATGTTGTCGATGCCCAACGCGGGGTTGGTGTACCGCAGCACGGCATCTGCCTTCTGACCTCCTCTGACCGAGGTCCTGTCCTTCGGCGTGAAGGTGAAGGGAACGTTGTTCTTGCCTTTGTAGCCCAGAATCTGAATGAAGAAGTCGTGGTTGTAGTCCTGCTCGCGACCCGTTTCCAGGTCCGCTTTTAAGGAACCATGCCGGTAGTTATCGAGCCAGGTCTGCACCAACTCGATACTTGACTTCACCTCCTCAGTCGAAACCAACTGCGCTAGTTCTCGGAGCCTATTTTTGCCGAACAATCCCGCCACGCCCCCCAGCCTAGAAGAGGCGCCAGCCGAATTGTCCGCAGCCAACCACTTAGAAAGCAGTTCGCCGATTGGCCCGAGGTTGCGAGCCTGACTATCTGTCACCTTCACCGACTCAGACGCACCCCAGATGTTCGCCACAGTGATAGGACGTTCTCCGAGCCGACAGCGTTCCCCATCGCGCCGAGCGCTGCCATCGCGTCGGCGTGGTCTTCCTCGAACAGGTGCGCGTAAATGCCAAGGGTCGTCGTCGGCTTGGCGTGTCCCATGAACCGACTGATGTCGAAAGCGGGTATGCCGGCGGCTACGCAGAGGCTCGCATATGTGTGGCGTAGCGAATGGAATTTCAGCCCCGGAGAGAGGTTGGCAGCCGAGTTGAGCCTGTTGGCACGCAACGTGGCGGGCCGGTAGATGGCCTTGTACCAGGCACCATGCCGCAGCGGCTGGGACCAGTCGAGCAACAGACGGCCCTCCGCTTCGGCCACCGTCAACTTGGCCAGGACCGTTGCTTGTCGCGCCGCTACCGTTCGGCGGTCTTGGCTAGCGGGTTTTGCATCCGCGTCCATCGCTCGCACGCCGGTCGGCTTCAGCGCCGCCAGCGTCATACCTGGAAACAGCGGCCCGGTTGGGTCGTCGCGGCGCGGATGCACCGCGAGATAGTCACACAGCAGCGCCGTCGTCGCCGGGGTTAATGGCACTGTTCGGCGGCTGCCCTTGGTCTTTGGGAGGAGGTAGGTCATGTCGGCGCCCACCAGGCGCGCAGTCCGCTCTACGCGCACCATTCCAGGCTTCACGGGCGCATTTGGGTTCGACCACGGCCGGGGCACCGTGACGTCCCCCACCCGTAACCCGGCGAGTTCGGCGGCGCGCAAACCCGACCAGGCCGCCAGGTGCACCATTACGTTGTACGGCCAGGGCGTGGCCGCAACGAGCGCTGCCACCTGAACGGCGGTGAGGAACTGCGCTGGGTCGTCCACAACGCCGGGGTCGCCCTGCTCCGTCGGCAGCTTCACATAGTCGGCTGGATTGGCCGCTAGGCGGCCATCTGCGACTGCCTGTGCGAGGACCATCCGGACCATGAAGTAGGCGTGCCGAACCGTGGACGGTTTCTTACCCGCCGCGACCATTTTCTGCACCCACGCGGAGATCTGACCGCGAGTAATCTTGTTCAGGGGGTAACCGCCGAAGACCGCGTCTATCCCAAGGGTTTTACCGTCTCCTCGGCGTGCATTCGCGGACGCCAAGGCTGCGTTGTATCCGGCCCTTGTAGTGGGCTTTAGGTCGTGCCGAGAAGCTAGCCACTGTTGCGCCGCGTCGCGAAACAGCACACGCCCGGCTTTGGGCTCAAAGTACATACCGCGCCGGATTCTGTCGGCCGTCTCGGTCGCGTAGTCCTCCGCTGCCTTCCGCGTTCGGAAGCCGCCCTTAGTTTGATGCTTGCCGTCCGGGTCCTTCCACTTGACGATGTAGGCGGCACTGCCGCGCTTGGTGATTCGCTTCTGGACATAGGCCATGTGGTCGTCGCTCCTTGCTAACTACTGGTGGAAAATTTGCGCACGTTGTCCGGGGAGGGCAGCGCGGCACGACACACCCCTACCCCTGTTCCCGAGAGACCCCCTCATGAAGCAACATCCAATTCGACTGCTGCCGTGGCACTCTGATAGATGCGTCGGATCGTCGACGCTTGCCATGATGGCCGGCCAGCGGGGCTGAGGATGGCCTCGGCTTCGAGGGCGCGTGCGATGCGCCCGTAGCTGAGTCCGGCGTTTCGGTCGAGCACGATGCGCCGCACGACGCCTGCGGTGGCGAGCCGTGGCCGACCAACCGGTTCACCGCGACGCTTTCGGGCCGCGAGCGCGTCTTTGGTGCGTTGACTGATGAGTCGTCGTTCGAACTGCGCGAAGGTTGCGAGCATGTGCGCCATAGCTTCTCCTGCAGGCGTGGTGAGATCCATGCCTAGATCAAGCACCACCAGCGACCAGCCTTGGCGCTCCGCAAGTTGCAGTATCTCGACGGCGTGGCCGACCGAGCGTGCTAGCCGATCCATCTTGGCGACCACGAGACCGTCGCCCTGACCGGACGCCAGAAGCGTCAACGCCTCCCGCAGGCCCTGGTTGATGTCCTTGCCGCTCTTGCCTTCGTCGGCCATGTGCTCGATGCACCAACCGCGTCGCGCGGCCTCCGCGTCAATCGCCTCGCGCTGCGCTTCCAGCCCGTTGCGAAGCTCGGCCTGCTCGGCGGTGCTCACCCGCGAGTAGCCGAAGAACAGCTTCGTTTCCATGTCGTCTCTCCTTGCTGAGGCGTAAGGCGCAACCGGTCGGTTACGCCTCGATTCTACGCCAACAGCAAACTCCTATATGCCTCTGTACTGGTCTTTCGCTGTCCTTGGACAACTACCAATGCCGCTTCCGTGGGTGCGCACGGTCGGCCTCAGCGGCCTCCTCCAAGGTCATCAGCCCTTCGCTCCCCCGGGGCATATCGCGGTCGGCGTCGTCGCTCGCGCCGGGGTCGCGCATCTCGTCTCCGGGCGACTCAGGGCCCCGTTCGGGGCCGGTCTCGTCGGCGGCGTCGACTACCTCCGCGTCGATAGCCTGGGCCAGGGCGGCGGCGTCGATGAGTGGTCGGCCTTGGTGTGCGCGGTGTTCTGCGCGAGTAATGCTTGCGACGCCCGTGATGTCGTCCATGATCTGTTCCCATGGTTTAAGCTCCACGGAGACTTCGGTTTTGGCACCGAGCCCTGCGCGGTCAAGGGCGTCGCGAATCGCGTTGAGCTTCACCGCTTCTGACTCGGCACCAGTGGCCATGCCGAGCAGTTCGCGGGCCATGCGGTCGGCCGCAAGCTCCAACCGCTCCTTGGCTTTTCGCTTGATTTGCGGTGCGCCGGCGCCATGTGTGCGACAGACAGTCGCGCCGCGAATGGCCGGCTTGAGGCACCGCTCGCCATTCTTTCGATGTGCGACGCAACGGTTTTGATCGTTGCGATCGAGCCACCAGTCGTCCGAGTACACGTCCTCGCTGGGCATAAGGCGCTCCAATTTCGTTATTTTGCATGCCTTTTCAATGTCGTTGCTAGGCACGGTTTCTGTACTTTCGATGGTTTTCGAGGTGGTTCCGGGGGTGAAATGCTGCGAAATTCCTTCCTCCATAGGTCGCAATCTCCTGTGGTCAGGTCTTGGTCTCCACGGGGCCGGGGCGGAACTCGCCGGGAACCGGGGGAACCGAACCCGTTCCCTATAGGCGGCGCGGGAGGGAACGAGTTCCCCTCCCGACCGCCCCCCGCCTCGGTGAGGCAACTCGTTCCCGCGTCGGGAACTAGTTCAAAACCAATCCCTATCAGGGCTTTTCGTCCGTTCACGACTCAACCCGTTCCGAACCCGTTCCCTCGTCGGGAACTACTTCCGAACCCGTTCCCACCCCGTTTCGCCGTTTCGCGGCCTCCCCCAGCCCTACGCGGTCGCGTTTGACCATCCGCGTGCCCTCATTGCGCTCGCAGTTCTTCACCGCCAGCCAGCCGTTAACCTTCAACTGCTTCAGGACTTCCCGCGTTCTTTCCCTCTTGCCGCCGACCTTGTCGACGACGCCGCTCTCCGTCAATTCAAAGTCGTTGTCTCTCACCACCTGAAAGATCTGCTCGACCGTCTTGTCTGCTTGCCCGGCAGAGTTCATCGAGTTGATCGGCCGCGCCTCCCACTCGACGCCGGTCCACAGGATCGCGTCTGGGTCGCTGGTGTCCCGGTTGAGCGTCCAATCGACCTCAAGGTGCTTCCCGCCGCCTCGGCGGCTGCCGGTCTGGACCTCCAACTGAAAGGTGCCGTTCTCCAGATCAGGTGGAGTCCGGTGCTTCTGCAGGATCCATGAGTCGGCCCACTGCGCCATCCCAGCCTGCGCGATGTTATCGAGGTCGAGGCTCTTCCCAGCAGTCTTGTTGAAGTGGTCGCCGACGATCAGCGCCGTCTCGCCACCGATCAGCGCCCGCAGATTCGCGAGCATCGGCCCGCGCGCATAGAGGTTCTGGACCTCCACGTCGCTCGGGTGGTAGGCGTACAACGGATCCAGGATCACCAGCTTGGGCTGCAACTCGTCAAGGTGTCGCTTCAGCGCGTCTGTGAACTCACCCTCGGTCAACATGCCGACACCGAACTCAGCGCCGAACGGAATGTCCCTGAGCATTTCAGGCGTGATTCCGTAACGCGCCGCGATTACCTGATGCCGGTTGGCGAAGGTGTCCTGACCACCCTCCCCGCACAGATAGAGGACAGGCCCCGGCGACGTGGCAGGGTACTCATCGAACAGCGCCGAGCCGGTCGCAACCGCCAGCGCGATCGCCTGAAGGTTCCATGTCTTCAAAGACTTCTTGTCACCGCCGAGAACTCCTGCCGACCGTTCGGGCCATATCCCCCGCACCAGCCACCGCATCGGTTTAACCGGCTGTCCGAGTTCTCGCGCAGACACAAGGCGAAAGCGGCCAGGCGACATCGAGTTCATGTCGATTATCTGAACGCCGCTCGCCCAGCTATCAACGCCCGCTATAGCGCGCCTCTTGGCCTCCTCATCGGCGAGCCGTTTCGCGTAGCGGGCTCCAAGTTCGGGCAGGCTCTCCGCGTTCGCTTGACGTACCGCTTCCCGGGTCGACCGCGCGAAGTCAGCCGGGTCGAACGTCTCGCCACGCTCGGCGTAGCTGTCCCGTGCGGCCTCCTCGATCCGTTCAACGGCATCCGCCCAAGAGCACCAGCCGACGCGCACGGTGCGCGCCGCCTCGTGCAGGGCTTTGAAGGCCGCGTTGCGCGTACCTCCGTCAGCGTTGCGCACCGAGGGTGCGACGTACTCAGTCAGGTGCCACGGTTGCTCGCTGCGAGTGTGTTCGGCAGCGAAGCGTTCGACAACTTCGTCGGTGGCCTCCCCCGCAACCGCCTTGGCCGGCGACTTCCGCAGTCCGTCGATCCACGCGTCGGGGAGCTTCGGCCAATCCTCCAGCGCCGGCACAGAACCACCGACGAGTTCCTGGCCGGTGGTCTCGTCGTAGATTCGATACCGCTGGCCGGTGAAGTGCTGGCTCGGGGGTACCGCCGCCAACCGATGAAAGCGCTGGAGCAGCTCAACATTGCCGTCTTTCCCGTCGTCGGCTGTCAGGATGGTCGTGCCCTGCCAGTCGTCTGGTACCCGGTAGAGCCGAATGCCGCTGCCCTCTGGATACGGTCGGGCCGTGATCCGATACGTCGGCGGCAGCGCGCCAAAGCGGGCTTCGTGCTCGGCGACCGTCGACAGGCCGCGCTTCCCGTCGTAGGCATCGACATCGAGTCCGATTCCGCCGACGGGCATTCGCATACCAACGTTCAGCACGCCACGCTCGCCACGATTGATCCGACTCGCGACGTTCGACGCCCAACCCATGACTTGGTCTCGATGCGGGTCTACGCCCTTGTATCCGGTGACGCCGGAGTGCCAAGGCGCTTTGCCTGCTGGCTTGTCGCGCTTATTCGGATTCGCCTTCCCGATGGCGACGGGATGCAGTCCGTTACGTATCAATGCATCGGCGGCAGCAATGAATTGGTCACTCGTCAAGCCAGTAACGTCTGACGGCTCATTAGAGCCACTACTATCGTTGCGGGATAGCTGCTTTCGCGATCCGCTCTCGTTCGGTAGACTCATCTTCGCGTCCTACAGGTCGCGGGTCGTCCAAGTTGCTAAGCGTGCACGACCCTCTTCGTGGGTAGATGTCTAGTCGCCCGGCCGGTTCTAGTCGACCGACCGGGCGACAGACCTACCGCAACTCATTCACCCGCCGCCGCAACGAAATCAGGGCGCCCTCGTCTTGCGACTGGGTGGCGCTGCGCCTTCAACCAGTCGTAGGCATCCCGTTTTGCGAAAAAGTTCTTGTTGCCGATCCTGGTCGGCACAATCTCGCGGCGCATCACCGCGTGCTTGACGCTGCGCCGTGTCACTCCGCTGACGCCGAGTTCGTCGTGCAGATACTCAAAAAGCTGTTTCTCATTGAAGATGGGCAGTTCGATATCGTCCATGGACGCCTCCAAACACCAGTTCCTACATGGGGTTTGCGTCCACGGCAGTCCCCGGTCTACAGACGCGCCACGGGGGCCGATCTCGCCCTACGTCGGGCGATATACCTACTCCTAGCCTACTCCGAACTTCGGCCGATCGTACGCGATAGAGCGCGACGCGAACGACGACACTGATTGCACGGCAACGGAAGTCACTCGGGCCAGCAGTTTGCCCAATGGCGCTCGCGCCATTTCATGTGCTGTCTGTCATTGTCGTTGCCGCGGTCTTCGGCTCCGCAGCCGTTGCATCGGTACAAGTGCTTGCCTTTTACGACCGGCACATCGGTAAGCCGGACAATTTTGCGGCGTCGTAGCTCCTCAGAGGGCGTGACATCGATCAGCGCGTGCAGCGATGACCTCAGCACCGCAGCGAGTTCGTCGCGATGCGCGCTGCCAGCTTCCTGGACGAGGTTGTCCACCACAGCCGCCGCATTATTCTTCCAAGTTGGCTCTGCCATTGCGTCTCTCCTGGTCATTCGCGTGATACCTCACACCCGTGGCGGGCCACTGACAAGAGCACACGCCAAGGCGCCTCCAGTCGTACACACGAGGATTGACAATTTGGGAAAAACACGCCGACATTCTTTTCACCCCCGTCCGCCGCGTAGACGAGTTGCCACGGCCTACCCATCCGATGCTCCGCCGAACGCCCCGCATCGCGATCTAGACCCGAAGAGCGGCCCGCGCGGCGGACCCTACGGCGTCGGCGGAACCGGCGAACCGGGGTCGATCCGCGCGCCCGGCGGAAGCTTTGCCTGAGCAGCCAGAACGCTGAACCTGAAGTTCGTCCGCTCCAACGCGCGCGCTGCCAGGTCGCACGATTCGCAGCAGCGGAACACGAACACGAACGGGTCGCGGCTCGCGACCATCATGTTGGTGAGACCGCCGACTCGACCGACACCACAATCGTCGGCGAGCCCTATCTGACAGTCGCCCCGGCTGTGGAGGTCGTAGACCTGCGCGTACAACTGGAGCAGGCCAGCGTGATAGCGGACGCCACGCTCAGCCTTTCCCGGCAACGGTCGCCTACTCACCATGACCATGTTGCTACCAACAAAGTGGATCAGCGCCGCAGAATCGTTCGGGCCATTGGGGTCGTATGAGGCACCGCCTGCGGCGTGATCGTCGTACGTGATTTGGTCGGCGGCCATCGCGAGTCGGAGGCTGCGATGCGCCGTGGCGACGACCTCGTGTATCAGCGGGCATCGGTCGGGGTCATCCCAGGCCACCATTCGCCGCGCCCAGCCCTGCCGGCTCACGATCTCCTGTGAGTCGAGTATCGCCGTGACTATCGGGTGATCCGGGTCTGGCTGCTTACCGATGCAGTACTTCTCCATTAGCTCGTGATCATTCATGCTGTCTTGCTTCCCTTCTTGTTGATGTAACGCGCCGCCCCGGCTGTCCGAGTCGGTCTCGTTGTGATGAAGCGCCATAGCTCGCTGGTTGCGTACATGCGGCGGCCGGCCACTATCCGACAGGTCAGTTCCCGGCGGTCGGTCACCGTCTTGAGCCAGCGCTCCGTCACCGGTACGCCGATAGCCGCGTACCACGCGACAGCATCGACCACCGTCTTGTCCGGCACCGGTGACACGTTGAGTTCCGGCGGTGGGATCGGTACTTGTACGGGCAATTCGACTCTAGCCATGGCGATTTCGCCTCCGATCTTCGTTCCCTAGGTTACGCCCCTCGCGGTACCTACGCCGACCTAAGTCGAGCCAAGCAGGACCCAATATCGTTGCAGTGAAACGGTATTCGAGAGCGCGGTCGATCGTCGGCGGTAGGCTCGGTCGAAACGGCTATCCGAACGAACGGAATTCGAAATGTCAAACCGGAAGGGCTACAGCGTCGCTGGCGACGTGCTCGTCAACGAGACCGCCGATGGCGTAAACCTCAATGCGATTTGGGATGAAATCGGCACTGTGCTGAGGCTATTCAACGAACAGCGCTCTACGATCACACGGCTGCTGAGTTACCCGACGGTTGCCGTTGCGGACGTGATCCCGCAGAGCGTGGATGGTGAGAGCTTCGAGATCGCCACCGAATTTGGTGTCCCAACTGCGATGCGCGAGCCCGCTGACTATCTTCGTCTGGGGTACAACTTTCAGGATTACGACAAGAGGCTGAGCGCCAGTTGGAAATTCCTTCGCAACGCGACTGCTGAGCAGGTCACCGCACAGGTGACTCGCATCTTCGAGGCAGACAACCGTCTGGTCACCGGCACGATCCTTCGCCGGTTGCTCGATCCCGCGCCGCGCTCCAACGAATGGCAGCACACTTGCTACGGGTTGTGGTCGGGCGACGGCATGGTGCCTCCCGCATACCTCGGAAACACGTTTGACGGCAACCACACCCACAGCCTCACTAGCGGTTCGACAACCATCGATTCCGCCGACATCGAGGACATGATCCGCCACGTCACCGAGCATGGCTACGGTCGATTCGGCGCCCAAGGTGGTCAGCTCATCATCCTCGCCCACCCGAACCAGGTTGAGGATATGACCTTCTGGCGGGCAGGCGTGGAGTACGCCGCCGGCAAGACGCCGAAGTGGGACTTCATCCCATCGCAGGCAGCCCCGGCGTACTTCACGACAGAGCATCTAGTCGGCGCTATCCCGCCCGCCGATTTCAACGGCCTTCAGGTACAAGGCAGCTACGGCGACGCCTGGTTAATCGAATCACACTACGTTCCAGCCGGTTACGTGATCGTGGCTGCCACCGGTGGGCTGGACTCCGATATGAACCCAGTCGGTTTCCGAGAGCACCCGAATCCGGCATACCAAGGCCTGCGGCATATTCCGGGACGCGGTCCCTACCCGCTCGTTGACTCGTACTACGTTCGCAGCTTCGGCGTCGGCACCCGGCATCGCGGCGCAGCAGTCGTCATGCAAGTCACTGAGAGCCCCACCTACACACCACCGACCATCCAAACGTAGGACGAACAATGCCGGAGAGATGTCGCAAATCACGCGACCCGTTCAGAGACTACGGCGACCGTTCCGAGTTCTCTTGGGGTCCAGGGCTCGTGCCGCCCCGCAAGGAGGCAGCCTCACCACGCGACGGCGGCATCTACCGGGGGAA
>NZ_MAFC01000016.1 GCF_002013465.1 Mycobacterium sp. D16R12
TGCCCTACTTAGGCTCTAGGGATGTGAAGTAGTCGGCTTCGACCTTCACGTCCTCTACGACCCGCTCGATGGTCCTGATGCCGATGGCGTTCTCTTTCAAAAGATCGCAAAGTCGGTCACCGTCGATCAAGTCGACGGGCGGCGCGCCGTCCCGCTTTGCTTCTGCTTGGGCATCGCTAGTGAAGTTGCCCGTGGTTATCAACAGACCTTTGTCGCCCCGCCCCGCCATTGCGCCTCGGAAGTCTCTGACGGCTCCCGATCCAACACTGCCCTTGTAGCGCTTGCATTGAAAGAAGACTGGGAAGGTCAGCAGGTTCATTTGGTAAATGCCTAGACCATCGATGCCGCCATCGCCCGACTTCCCCGTCACCTTGACGCTGGAGAACCCCGACTCCCGCAGAAGCCTTTGTGCGAGTCGTTCGAAGGCGACCGGTGACATCGCGAGAAGCGTGCTCAGCAATTCGTCCTTCCACTTCTCCTCGGCTTCTGCCTCAACCTGGTCAAGCTCGCTGCCGACGTCAGATCCGTCGCCTCCGCGCCGCTTCTTGACCTTCTTGCTCGGCTTCTTTCGCTGCGCCGCGAACGCAGCGCGCAGCGGCTCAAGGCTCTCCTGTGTTGCGACCTGCCCCTCGGGCGTCACCGACCAAACGCCCCGCGTGCTATTGGCGAAGAGGCCCATCCCTTTCAGATAGGTCCGCGCCCACGCCAGCCTGTTCTGGACTACCGTCTGCGGCCCACTACTTAGCAGGACGCTCTGCTGTTCGGGTGTCAGTCCCTCTCGTGCGATAACCGCCGCATCTAACTCCGCGATTGATGCAGAGCCGCCGAGTTCTATCGCTGCCTGGAGCGTGGGCCAGAGCAGGTCAGAGTACGCAGGAACCGTCACAGTCACCGTGAGAGCATGTCAGACCCCCGGTACCTACCTCATACCTACGACGCAACCGAACCACCGAAGTACCGCAGCCGTACCTGCGTCGTGCGCCAACCATACTTAAAGCAGAGCTCTGCGCTATTTTTGTGTACGCCGGAAGGGCTCTCAAGCAGGCGCTTTCGCTCACGCGTTCGGCACTGGAAACAGCTTCCCAAGCTGAATACGCGGGTTCGATTCCCGTCATCGGCTCCGCTACTTCCGGTACTTCCTCATGGTGGCTTCGTACTCCTCAGGATTCGTGTGCTTGACCCAGGCGCGCACCGGCCAGAACAGCACCCACAGCACGCCATACCCCGCCCAGTAGATGGGCAGCATGATCATCAACGCGAAGAGCCAGCCCGGATAGATCAAAATCAGGCAGAACTGCGCGAACTGCTTGATCCCCACTGGCTGTCCCTCGGCCATCGAGATCAAGAACCCGGGCCGCATGGCCTCCAGAATCCATTTGCCGGCGGGCTTCTGCGCGGCGGCCCCGTCCTCGGTTTGCGCGGAGGTCTGCTCGGAGGCCGTCGAGACAGGCTCGATACCTGCGGATCCGGTGGGCTCATAGGCGGTCATGTCGTTGACGCTAGGTACGCACGTTGGAGATCCATTGAATGCCTGCACACGGCACCTAGACGGGGTCCAACCGATTTCCAATCACCGCTTCTTATGGTGGCGTTCCCTGGACGCGCGCGGCGTCCACCGGTCAGATGATCAGGAGAACACCATGCGTACGGAGCGCCCCCCGGTAGCCCTTGCATTCGCGGCACTGTGTCTGTCCGTCACCCTCGCCGCGTGTGGCGGCGGTTCCAAGGACAACTCGGCGACGTCGTCGTCATCGAAGAGCTCGTCCTCCACCACCACCTCGGCGGTGGCCCAGCCGGACAAGAGCAAGTTGGCACCCCGCAATCTGCAGAGCAAGGCCGGTGCGGCCAACTACACCATCGCCGACTACATCAAGGATCAAGGCATCACCGAGACGCCTATCCACCACGGTGATGCGGGGGCGCCACAGGTCGATATCCAGTTCCCGGACGGCTGGGTCAGCGCCGAGCCCGACACACCCGACTATGCCTATGGCGCGATCGTGTACACGGGTCCGGAGGCACAGGGCGCCAACTACACCCCCAACATCATCGCGATCTTGTCCCGGCTCGAAGGCAATGTCGATCCCCAGCAGCTGCTGACACTGGCCGGCGGTGAGATGAAGAATCTCCCCGAATTCGTCCCTGTCGGCGACGGATCCGCTGAGGTATCGGGATATCCCGCCTACCGGATCGCGGGTTCCTACAACCTGGAGGGCATCAAGGCGGCCTCCGGCCAGGAGACCGTGCTGATCACGAGCAACGGCGCGCTGTACATCCTGCAGATGAACGCCACCAGCAACGAGGAACAAAGCGATGCGCTGTTCACAGCCATGAGCGCCATCGACAAGTCGATCACCATCACCCCCTGACCGTCGCCGACCAGATCGGCTGCGGGCTAGCGGGCGAGCCTGCGCGCGATCTGGTCGTCCCAGGCATGCTCGCCGGTCGCCTGCGCAATCGAGTGCGCACGGGTGAGCAGGTCGTGTGCGTGCTGGATGCGGTTGTGCCGCTTCTCGATATCGGCCATGAGGCACAACCAGAACGGCATCATGACGGTGCTGCCGTCATAGGAAATGGCATCCAGTGCTTCGAATGCCTCGGCCACCAGATCCTCCCCGGTGCTCAAGGTGCGCGCCCATAGACTCACGAGCCGGGCACATCCGGCCCACTGATGCGCCCCGGAGGCAACCATGTCGTTGTAGATGGCCTCGGCCTCGGCCGCGATCCCGTCGTGAATGCCGAGGATCGCATCCACCTCGACGAGGGCGAGTTTGGCTGCCAGCACGTTGAATACGTCGCCGTGCGACCGCGCGAGGTCCAGGCTCAGCTGGCAGTTGCGCCGAGCGGCCTCCCGATCGCCACGGTTGGCCTCTGCGACCGCGACGAAGCAGTACGCGCGTGGATGTAGAAAGTGCAGCGGATCGGCGACGGTCACCGGCGCGGGAAACGTCGCGAACATGCTCTTGGCGGTCGACAGCGTGTCCTCGAACTCGCCGCGCAGACCGTGAATCATCATCCGCACAAAGTGACTCGCCTCGCCGATGTCCGAGTCACCGGTCGCCGCATGCCGATCATCGAGGCCCTTGGCCATCACCTGCGCTTCATCCAGGCGACCGCGTGCACACAGCATCATGATCTGTAACACGATGGCGCCGTAGAAGTTCCGGCCGCTGCTGGCACTGCCAAGTTCGAAGGCACGCTGCACCGCATCCAGGGCTGGCTCGCTGGAGTGCCCTTCACGGATGCCGCGCGCCCCGGCCAGGTGCAACCACAGGGTCGCTTGGCGCCCCAGTAGCTCCGGCTTGGGCGGCAGCCGCTGGCAGATGGCTATCGCATGGTCGCAGAGGACGGTGATGTCCTCGTACGCCGACCGGTCGACGGCCCGCTGCACCACGCTCTCGTGGATTTCCAGCGCGGTGTGCGGGTTGATTTCCACCCCGGCACGCCAGGCATGATCGGCCGCGGCGATGGCCTCCTCATAGGCCATGGTGACAATGCCGGCCGACTGGCTGCGGGCGATCGCGGCGTGGGCGTTCATGCGATCTGCGCCGATCGTGTGGGCCAGCACCGCATCCCGAACGAGGCCGTGACTGAAGCGGTACACGCCTGGGCTACCCGGCACCTCGTCGAGCAGCCCGGTCTCGTAGGCCGGACGCAGGCGCCGCTGCACCACCGATACCGGCAGATCCACGATGTCGGACAGGGCCGCCACATCGAAGATCGGGCCCACCACGGCCGCCACGGCCAGGGTGTGGCGGCAGGCCGTGTCGAGCACCGACAGCCGTCGGCCGACCGCGGCCGAGATGGCATCGGGCACCGTTACTCCATCGAGCACCGAGGTGTTTTGAGAACGGCTCTTGGCATCGAGCACTCGGACGAACTCGGTGATGTACAGCGGATTTCCGCCGGTGTGCTCCCAGATCAGGTTGGCGTTCACGGTCGACGGCGCTGAGCCCGTGAGGATCTCGACGAGGCCGGCGGTCGCGTCCAGGTCCATCCCGTCCAGATGGATGGTGGTGGTTGCGCAGCTCCGCACCACCCGCTCGAAGGAACTACGGTTCACCGGACGGTCACTGCCGAAGTAGGTCCAGTTTCCGATCACCTGAATGGGCAGCCAGGGCAGCTGTTCCTGCAACAGGATCAGTGCATTGCACGACGCCGGATCGGCGCGCTGAACATCGTCGAGCACCAGGAGAAGTGCTTGGGCAGAAGATAATTCGCTCAGTGCCGTGACGAGACCTTCCACCAGCTGAAAGCCGGACGCGGCGGCCCGCACCTGCGGCGCCGGTGCGTCCGTACCGTTCCATTCCGGCACCAGGGCGTCGACGACACCCGGTGCCGCGCGCACCACCGACTCGCGCGCCGACGGCCCCAGCGCGCGGCCCAGCTGCCGAAGAATCTGAATCCAGGTCCACAGCACCGGCAGCCGTATTCCCATCGGATGGGTGGCCCACGCCGTGGCCAGCCCATCGGCACGGGCTTGTTCCGAAACCGCCTGCGCCAGCGATGTCTTGCCGATCCCGCTCTCCCCGGCGAGCAGAACCAGGCCGCCGGACCCGTCTCGGGTCCGGCCCACCGCATCGGCGATGACGGACAGCTCCGAGTCCCGCCCAACGAGCGACTCCCGTTTCCCGGGCCGGGGGCCGATCGTCGTCACCATCCGTCGTCCGCCCAGACTCACCTTGAGCTCGGGAGCGTCGCGGGATATCTGGCGGTACAGGGTCTGCAATCCCTCTCCCGGCCGCGTTCCGATCTCACGGTCGAGAATGACGCGCGCCCGGTCGAACGCGCGGATGGCCTCGGTAGTGCGTCCCGCCCGGTACAGCGCCAGCATGAGGTGCCCCCAGAGCCGCTCGTGCAACGGTTCCTGCGCAAGAGCTTCCTCGATCTCGGGAATGCAGGCCCCACCGTCACCGACCTGCAGCACCGCGTCGAACCGCGCCTCGATCGCGGTGGTGCGCAGCGCCGCGTATCTCTGGGTATCGGCGTGCGCGAAATCGTGGTGAGTGAACTCGCCGAACGGATCGCCTCGCCACAGCGCCAGCGCCGCACCGAGCGTGTCCGCCGCCGACCGCGCCTCACCCCTGATGAGAGCGCCGCGCCCGTTGTTGACCAGCCGCTCGAACTGGTGCAGATCGACGGTGTCGCCGGGCAACACGTTGAGTTGATAACCGTGCTGTCGCGATTCGAAGCGCGGACCGTCGGACTCGCTGCCCGATGTGAGCACCCGGCGCAGGTTCGCGACATAAGAGCGCAGGGAAGCAACGGATTTCGCGGGCGGATCGTCCGCCCAGATGGCGTCGGCCAGTCTGTCGATGCTCACGACGGTGCCGTGACTAGCCAGGAGCACAGCCAGCACGCATCGCTGTTTCGGCCCCCCGAGCGATGGGACACCACTGTCGAGGTGGGCTTCGATCCCACCCGACAGGAAGTACCCGACCATTAATCCTGACTATCGGCGGCTGTTCTCACGCGCTGAGACGATACTCCGAGGTCAGGCGATTGGCGGGCCAACGCGATCTTGAATTCAGACAAGTTTGAAACTGGCGCTACCCGCGTTACTTCTCTCAGTGCGCCAGACAGCTCTTGGCGCCGTTGTACACGCCGTCGCGGTACGCGTCGACACGATCCGAACCCTGCCCCTGCCGTGCAACGTCACCCGATCCCCGGAAGATGAGCAGCGCCGACACTGCCTTGTCCAGATCGCCCGGCGACAGCCGATACGC
Organism: Mycobacterium sp. D16R12; assembly: GCF_002013465.1. Taxonomy (GTDB): domain Bacteria; phylum Actinomycetota; class Actinomycetes; order Mycobacteriales; family Mycobacteriaceae; genus Mycobacterium. The sequence continues at coordinate 5,727 of NZ_MAFC01000016.1, forward strand.
GCTCTCGGGCCGATCCTCCAGCAGGATGCTCGCCGCCCACGCCCCCGCGAGGCAGTCCGCGCGTAGCGACACCTTCTTGTCGGAGGAGTCCTGCCCCATCCGGGCGAGAACGGCTAGCCCGTACTGCGTCGCGATGAGCGTGGCCACCGCGAAATCACCGCCCTGGCTGTAGATCTGGGGCATGAATCCGGCAGCGTCGAACCCGACGTAATCCTCCGGGACACAGTAGAACAGCACGTAACCGGAGGTGGATTGACGGCCGCACGCGGGCGCCTCCGAAGGATGGAACGCGCGCATCGGCTGTAGCGGAACCCATGGCTCTCCGGTGAGTTTCGGATAGACCTGCATCCAGTAATCCTCGAGGTCTACCGGGACACCCGCGACGATGTCCTCGTAGGGCGCGTTACCCCCAGCGGCCGCGTCGGCGGCATTTCGGAACGGAACCTCCACTACCACGGGATCACCATTGCGATAGCCCTTGCACGCCTGCACTCCCTTGTCGAAGCCGGTGCGAAACGAGTTCACCCTGTCGAATCCGCTGCCGTGCGCGCTCGGATCAGCCTTGGCGGTGCCCGGTTCGTCGCGCAAGAACAGGAACCCGGCCAACGCCCGGTCCAATTCGTCGTCGGTGGGCTTGAAGGTGTCGGCCTTCGCGTGCGCCGCCCACGCCCCGGCGAAGCAGTCGGCCTGTATCTCCTTGGTCACCGTGGCCCCGTCGAAGTCGGCGCGTGCCTGTACCGCATGTCCCCATTCGTGCGCGAGGACCACCGGTATGACGAAATCTCCGAATCGCTTTCGCAGATCGGGAAGTAGCCCTTCGGCATCCCACGCGACATTGTCGGCCTTGGGGCAGTAGAACGCGTTTCCCGCAACATCCGACGCTTCGGCCGCGCACGGAGGCAAGTCGCCCGAGGACGGCGTCACGGCGAAGAACCCGCCCGTCACCGGCGTGTACTCCTTGCCGTAGAGCTTGGGAAACTCACTGCCCCAGAAATTCTGAAGATCTGAGATCGCCTGAAGCGCAATCTGGTTCACCGGAGTGGAGGCATCGCCGTGTATCTGCACGGTCGACGTCGGTGTCGCCGTCGAGGTTTTACCGACGATCGTCTCCGATTTCGTACATCCGGCGCCCACCAGCGCGACTGCCGAGACCACCGCCAGCGTCCTGCGTGTCACACCAATCGTTCGCATCTCATACTCCCTGGGTGATCGAATGACCTTGCCGGACAATTACTTAGGTTGTTCGTCGACCTTGAAGTTGTAGCGGACGTCCCCACCCCGGACGTCGGTGACCGTCACGGTGACGCCATAGGTCTGCCCCTCGTCCTTGATCTCGCAGCGCAGCGTCGCACCCGTGTAGCCCTTCAGGTTGTCGGGGCACGTCACCGAATCGGGTTTATGGAACTGCTGGGTGATCTGATCGTTGATGCCGGAGGCAACGGCTTCTTTGTCGAGCGTCTCGACCATGTCGAAATTGACACTGTCACCCTTGATCTGGGTGACCGTCACGTTGACGTTGTAGGGCTTGCCCTTGACCTTCATCTGACAGTTGGTCTGTGCCCCAACTTCTGCTTTCAGCGCATCCGGGCATGCCACCGTCTCGGGCTTGTTGCCGTCCGCATCGGTCATCTTGGCCGTGATCTGGCCGATGACATCCGACTTCTTCACATCTCCCGAACCCAGGGAGAAAGAACAGCCCGCCAAACCAGCAATCAACCCGGCTCCCAGACCGGATACCAGCAGTGTGCGTGCGACGGAGATGGTCATGACACCCCTTCCTGTGCTGAGCGATCCCCGAACCGCATCACCTTGGCGCGCAGCGACGTCCATGCCGCCGACACACACCGATCTTGCGCGGCGCCGTTGGAAATTGATTAGACCGTCGGTTGGAGATCGTTAGGAAGCCGGCTCGGTGAAACGTGGGGTGAAGAGGAGCCGGATCATCTGCCGCCGACTCAGTCGCCCGTGGCCTTCTTCGCGGGCTTATCCGCAGCGCTGGGCTTCTTCCCCGAGATATCTCCCAGCACCTTCTTGATGGCCCCGCCCAGCCCACGCATCACGTTCGGCTGCTTGGTCGTGGGGGACACCCCGGGATCGGGTTTCGACATCAGCACCGGCGGCTTCGTCGACAACGTCGTCTGCTTCGGCGTGACGTCGGTCCGTACCGTGGGCACTTTCGTCTGCGGGGTGGCCTTGATGGCTTCCGTTGCCTTACCGGTTGCCTTGCTCTCAGTTGTTGTGGTGTCCGTTGTTATGGCGGCTGCTCGCGGCGTGATCGGGATCGGCTTGGTCAGCGCATCGCGGATCGGCGCGACCGACTCGGAGATCGTCGTCCCCACCGCCGTCCCCGTCGCCTGCACCGCCTGTCCGATATCTCCGGTGTTGCCCAACGTCGTCAGAAACGCATTGGGCACCCGCGTCACGATGAGGGTGAGCTGTTCTGTCGAATGAAATGCCACCGCCCAGAACACCTCGGTGCCGCGCACCGCGACCGCTTCCAGCGGCGTATGCACGACGGGCACGAACTCGGGGCCCGGCGGGTTGTTCAACGCATCAAAGAGATCCGAGCGCGCCTGCCCCAGGACACCCGGGAGTTGACCGGGCTGGGTGAATGCCGCCTCGCCGATCCGCACCAGCCCCACCGCGATCACCTCGGTGCCGAACTGTGTGCGTGGCACTACCTGATCCAGGTCGGTGCGGATGAGCCCGGTCCACACATCGTTGGCCGCGCCGCTCACCGTCGCACCGGCCAGTCCGAGCGCTTGCACCAGGGGCTGTCCCGACTGTAATTGCGTCACGAACGTCCCCGGCGCCAGCAGCGCCGCCGTCGGCACCTGGACGGCGCCCTGGACGACGAAGGGACAGATCAGCGAGCAGTTCTGCACCTGGTTGGCCAAGAACTGGGTGATCAACCCGCCGGGCGCAGGCTGCACCGACGCCGCGGTGAGATCGACGTCGAACCGTGCGCTGCGCGCGGACGCCCCCGGCGGAGCATTCACTCCTACGGACGTCGCGAGTACCGCTGACGCACATGCCACCGCGAGAAGTCTCACGCGCTAACCACGAACCAACCCTCCGCCGGGTTCGATCGCGTCGAAAACCGATCAGGCCCCGGCTTCCTCCGGCACGTCGTGGCGCACCACGCGAACCTTGCCGCGCGGCAGGCTGGCCACGTACCCGTGGTACTTGCCGTAGATCTCCCACGCCGTGTCGAAGTCGTCATGCGGCACGTCGATCGCGTGGTCGTCGGAGAACTCCATGTGCAGATCGCCCTTGTCGGTCCACCTGGCCTCGGTGCAGGTAGCACCCGAGATGCTGAAGAGCGGACGCTCCTCATCCAGGATTGCCTTCGGATCGACGCAGACGATCTCCCGTGGCCACTTCCCCGCCGGGGGAAGCGTGAGCCACATCGGCACGGCGATAACCACCTCGTTGTAGTCACCCAGGCTGATTACCAATCCGTCACGGAACATGATCCGCTGGACCGGCAAGCCCTCAATCCATGCTTCGGACATACCTTCACTCTGAACCCACCTGAGAGGCCCGCACAAGGGGTTGACGTCATAAGTTTTTTTGTCGAAACTGGACGAAACGTAAACGTTATTTGTGCTGCCCGCGGACCGTGGGCAGCCCTCAGTTTTGCTTGGCTTTCACGCCATTTACGGGCTCTGCCGAGACCTTCTGCGCCTTGGCCGTTTTCTGCGGAACCGCCTGCACCATCGGGACTTTTGACGGGACGCCGGTGGGCATCACCATTTCGATGGCCTTGTCCGTGTAGACCCGATAGCCGAAGTCCGGTTGGTATCCATGGATTTCCGGGGTGTCGAGAGTTCTGATGAAGCTCAGAATCTCCCGGCTGAACACCTGCCCCGGCACCAGCACGGGAAACCCCGGCGGGTAGGGCGTCACGAACGTCGCCGACACCACATCGCCACCTGCATCCAGCTTCTCGACGATCTCCGCATCGCTGAGGTACTCGCAATTCGTATCGATGTACGACAGGTAGAAGGCCTTGCGCACATCGCCCTCCGGCGTCTGTGCCGCACCGCTGTAGTCCAGGAATGCCGGGTGAAATCCACTGAAGTTGGGCATGGCCGCGCTCTTCGCGGTCAGCCGGTGCACTCGCTGCTCGAACCGGGCCCGTTCCTCGATCCCCATCTCGCCGATGCGCTCGTCGAGTTCTCGGGCGATCTTGACCAGCACCTCCACCAGGAAGGCCACCGAACTGCGGGTGGTGCCAATATTCGTCATGAACAGCACGGTGTTTCGCGATGTCTTGTTGATCTGCACGCCGTGCCTGTCCATCAGCTGATCACGCTTGAACTCATCGCCGTCATACCCGGTGTGTCCGATCGACAGCGTGATCCGTGACGGATCGAGAACGAATTCGTCAGCAGCCCAGGCCGATTCCATGTTCTTCAGCCCGGAGCGTAGTGGCTGCGCGATGTGCGACGGGCGGAAGTCATCTGGGATCAGGTCCGAGGTACGCAGGCAGGCCATGTATTTACTGAGCAGTGGGTGGTTGTCGATCGCGTCGCGTAGTTGCATGGCATTCTCAATCTGCCTCTGCACCAACTCGACTCCCTCAAGGGCCACCTGACGTCGCCCCAGATCGAGCGAGGCCAGAATCTGATAGTTGGGCGAGGTTGAGGTGTGCGCCATGTACGCCTCATGGAACGCCTCGGAGACCTTCTGGTCGAAGTCCTGGTCGTAGACGTGAATCATCGACCCCTGCCGCAGTGAGGTCAGGGTCTTGTGGGTGGACTGCGTCGCATAGACCCGCACCCTGGCCTTGGCCGGGTCCGGCATGAGCCGCCGGTTCAGCAGGTCCTCATCGGTGGGCACCTTGTCGATCTCGGTCGTCAGATACTCCTCGTACCGCTTACCGTAGTCCTTGTCCTGCAGCCGTTCCCGAAGCTTCTGTGCCGAGGCCATGGCGGTCCGGTTCCGGTACACCGGGTGGAACCGCGCGAAGGCGAACCACGCCTCGTCCCACAGGAACACCAGATCAGGCTTGATGGCCAGGCACTCCTCCATCACCCGCTGCACGTCGTACACGATGCCGTCAAAGGTGCAGTTGGTCAGGGAGATCATCTTGACCCGGTCAAGCTTGCCCGCCCGCTTGAGCGCCAATAACTTTGACTTGATCTCGCGCAGCGGTACCGCGCCGTACATCGAATAGTCGACGAGTGGATAGGCCTCGAGGTAGATGACGTTGGCCCCGGCCATCATCATCCCGTAGTGATGGGACTGATGGCAGTTGCGGTCCAACAGCACGATATCCCCCGGCGCCACCAGGGATTGCGTGACGATCTTGTTGGCGGTCGAGGTGCCGTTGGTGACGAAGAAGCTGTGCCGAGAGCCGTAGGCCACCGCGGCCAGCTGCTGGGCCTCACGCAGTGGTCCGGTCGGTTCCAGCAGCGAGTCCAGCCCACCGCATGTCGCCGACGTCTCCGCCATGAACACGTCCAGCCCGTAAAAGCTGACCATGTCTTTGATCCAGTGCGAGTTGACAATTGACTTGCCCTGCGAGATGGGCAGGGCATGGAAGACGCCGGTGGGCCGGTGGCTGTACTGCTTGAGCGCACTGAAGAACGGCGTCCGGTAACGCGCGGCGACACCCTGCAGCACCGACAGGTGCAGCTCGAGCACACCCTCCCGCGCATGGAACACCCGCCGGAAATACAGGCCCACCCGTCCGGCGATGTCCTCGACCTCGATCTCTGTCATCAGGTACAGATCGATCTCGGGCCGCAGGTCGGCCAGCGAGGTCGCCAGAATCTGGGCACGCTCATCGGGCGACTGATGGTCGGCCAGCTCATCGGAGATGTGGGTGTCGACGAACTCCGAGAGAGCCGACAGATCCCGCGCCGACTGATGCGAGAACCGGCGACGGATCACGGCGGCCTGCAGATTGACGTTCAGACGGGCGGCGATCAGCGCCTCGTCCCCGCTGGACACCACCACCAGCTCATACACAAACTCGTCATCGGGACGCCGCCAACTGCGCACCTCGTTGCGCAGCGCGCGTTCCTGCGACTCGGTGAGCGAGGCGACCACCAGGACCTCGAAATACAGCTGGTCCCTCTTGCCGACGGGTTGCTGCTCCAGCGTGCGGGGGTCCACCGGGAACATGTCGGTGTCGTCCAGCCCCGCGTGATCGACGTCGCCGGTCCGATAGGACTCGGTGGTCAGCGCTCGGTTGACCCGCGATACCGCCTGCGCAAACTTGTCGTAGGCCCCATTACTGAACAGTCGTTGCACCTTGGCGAACTGCAACGATCCCGGGTAGGCCCAATAGGGCTCCAGCGGCGTCAGCTTGTCCAGCAGACCTTTGCAGATGGCCGCGTACTGCTCCTTGAGCGCGCCGGTGGTGGTGGTTCGAGTGAGCCGGTCTGCCGCCTCCTCGAGGCGGCACCAGGAGTCTCCACGGAGCTGCCACACGCTGTTGTATGCACGCGAATTGTCATTCATCGCGGCCCCTTTCGTAGGGGTCAAGCCTTGCAGCGCACGACGAACCGCCGAGTGATCAGCGGACGAATGCTATGCGTCCATCTGGTGACGGCAATCTTGTTGCCCTAGCATTCGCTGTGAGCTAGCAGTGTGGCTAGCACCCGTGCCGAAAGGACACACATGACAGCGGAGCTCTCGGAACCTGTAGGACAGCCGCGGATCACCCCCAGATCGGCACCCACAGCAAGCCCACAGCTGCCGCGTCGCGGTGACCTGACCCTGCGAGAACGCGCGCTGGTCGAGACCTCCGCGCTCACCGATATCGCCCTACGCACCGTCGGTGCCCTGTCGGTCATGGGTGTGGTGGCCCCGAGCCTGCTCATCGATCGCGAGTTCGTGGCACGTGAACGCGACAACCTGGCCTTCTACGGCGAGCTCGCAGCGATGGGCGACGCGGATCTTTCCTTCCCGGCGCCGGAGACCACGCCCGTGGTGTTCTCCCGGCCGGCAGGCCCGGTCGCGCAGGCCCTGGCCAAGGGCACCGTGGAGAACTTGGACTTCGAAAGCCCCTACGTGACACGCAATCCAGCGATGCACGACCTCTGGAAACGCTTTCCACACAACAGCGTCGCGCGCGCTCAACACTGGCGCCACGACGACGGACCCCGCCCCACCCTGTGCGTCATCCACGGATTCTTCGGCTCGCCGTACCTGCTCAACGGAGTGTTCTTCGCGCTGCCCTGGTTCTTCCGCAACGGCTATGACATCTTGTTGTACACCTTGCCTTTTCACGGACGACGCGCCGAGAAGTACTCACCGTTCAGCGGAGCCGGGTACTTCAGCCACGGGTTCACCGGCTTCTCCGAGTCGATGTGCCAGGCCGTGCACGACTTCCGGATATTCGTGAACTACCTGCGCGGCACCGGAGTGGAGAAAATCGGGCTGACGGGTTTGTCGCTGGGCGGATACACCACCGGATTGATCTCCACCGTGGAGCACCGTATCGATGTCGCCATTCCCAATGTGCCCGTGGTCGACGTGAAATCGCTTCTGCACGGCTGGGTTCCGGCAGAGCCCACGATCAAGCTCGCCGCCAGACTCGGCCACCTCGATCAGAGCCAGCTGGACGGAGCCCTCGCCTACTCATCACCCCTGACGTATCGGCCGGTGGTACCCAAGGAGCGGCGTCTGATCATCACCGGGCTCGGGGACCGTCTAGCGCCCCCGGAGCAATCCGAGATGCTGTGGGAGCACTGGGATCGCTGCGCACTGCACTGGTTCCCCGGTAATCACATCCTGCACGTGAATCAGGGCGACTACCTGCATCAGATGACCGACTTCCTGGACCGGTATCTCGCCACCTAACCCTTGACTGCCGACACCAGGCTGATCGAATTGAACATGTACCAGGCGGGTTGACTCGGCTGCGGCAAGGCACGCCCCGAAACGTTCAGGTAGTCCAGCAGCTCGGTGCGCGCCGAATCCCAACCATGGCAATGGAACCAGGTGGAGGCTTCACTGCGCTGCTGGTTGTAGATCAGGGAGAAGAAGTCCGAGTTCGCCTGGTCTCCACTTTCATTCGCGCCCGCCACCAGCATGTCGAAGACCACGTCGGCGTACGTCGTCATCTGCTCAATACCCACAAAGCTGCCCGGCGCGGCCAGCTGGTCGATGGACTCGAAGAGCCGCTCCTGTGCATCGGCCGGCAGATAGATCAACAGCCCTTCGACAATCCACGCCGAAGGCGCCGATGGATCGAAACCCTTGTCCTGTAGTGCTTTACCCCAGTCCTCGCGAAGGTCAACCGATATCTCCTGGCGAGAGGCCTTGGATTCGGCGCCGTGCTCGGCGAGCACTTCACGCTTGAACTGATGCACCAAGGGCTGGTCCAACTCGAAGATCGTCGTACCCGGAACCCAGTCGAGCCGATAGGCACGCGAGTCCAGCCCGGAGGCCAAGATCACCACCTGCTTGACTCCGGCCTCGATAGCCCTGGCGAAGTAGTTGTCGAAGTAGCGGGTGCGAGCGCCTTGAAAGCTTACGAAGTACTGTCCGAATTCCTCTGAACGCAAAGGATGTTCGGGTACGCCACCGGCGACCAGGTCGGCCCACTCACCGCCTGCGGCACGACAGAACACCTCCGCGTACTGATCGGCTGCCAGCGGCGCAGGTTTGGTGGCCTCGAGCGCTCGGCTGGCCGCCACGAACAGCGCGGTGGAGCCGACGCTGGTGTTGATGTCCCAATGATCCCGATCAGTACGCATGGTCGCGACAATACTCCGCGACTGTGACAACTAGGTTGACATGCGTCGGCGCGGGGATGTCGCGCTAGTAGGCCCCGTCGCTACGCGCGACCGCACGGAAGGTTCGCCACAGGATCGACACATCGGACACCATGGACCAGTTCTCGACATACGACAGATCCAGTCGCACTGCCTCATCCCACGGCAGGTCGGAACGCCCACTGACCTGCCACAGACCGGTCATCCCGGGCTTGACCAGAAGCCTGCGTTTGATGACGTCGGTGTACTCCTGCACCTCACGGCGCAGCGGCGGCCGGGGACCCACCAGACTCATCTCACCTCGCAGCACATTGAACAGCTGGGGCAGTTCATCGAGGCTGGTACGGCGCAGGAATCTGCCTACCATGGTGACCCGCGGATCTTCGCGCATCTTGAAAAGCGGTCCGGCGCCGTCGTTTTGTGCGAGCAGCTCGGCCACCATCTGGTCGGCGCCGGCCACCATGGACCGGAACTTGATCATGCGGAAGGGCCTGGACCGCACGCCGATGCGTTCGGCCGAGTAGAACACCGGTCCGCGTGACTCCAGCTTCACGGCAAGGGCACAGGCCAGCAGGATCGGGCTGAATCCGATGATGAGCAGGAGCGCGCCGACCCGGTCGAAGAGAACCTTGTGCAGCCGGGACGCACCCTCGTACTGGGGCTCGGCAAGATGGATCAGGGGCACCGATCCGGCGGGCCGCACCCGAACCCGCGGCTGGTCGACGTCAAACACACCGGGCGCTACCAGCAGATTGACGCCGATCTCGCTGAGACGCCAGGCGAGTTCGCGCATTTTCTCCGGGCCGAGCTGTTCGGCGGCCGTCACCGCCACGGTGTCCGCACCGGCCTCCAGCACTGCCGCGACGATGCGGTCCTCCGCACCCAGGATGGGGATGACCCGGTCGATGACCTCAATGTTCTGGCCTGGTGCACCCAGGTAGCCGGGGACGCACACGCCCACAACGCGGTATCCGAGCGCGGTGTCGCGCCCGAAGGCCTCGGCCAGGTTGAGGGCCGCGGCGTCACCGCCGAGCACCACCACCCTGAAGATCTGCTTACCCTGCGCACGCTGCCGGTTGAGCCAGGTGCGGCTGATCTTGCGGTTGAGCAGCAGGAACACGATCCCGACGATGAGCGCCATCCCCAGCGCGAAACGCGAGACATTGAATTTGAACAGCACGCTGACGATGGCGAAGAGACCGAACATGTGGAATGTCGCGCGCAGTACCCGCTGGTACTCCTCGCCACCGCTGCCCATGAGGTGCAGGTCCCTGCTGCGGTACACACCGAGCAGCAGCGCCCAGTAGCAGAAGAAGCCGATCCTGATCCACAGCTCGGCGAGCGTCATCGGATTGGTCGCGTTACGCAGTTCGACCCAGGTCCAGCCGGCACCCGCGACGATGGCGGTATCCGAGATCAGAAGCCACCGGCTGTAGCGCTCGCCCCACTGCGCCGCGCGGTGTCCCGCGGAGGTCTGACCGACATCTTGTGATCGGCGCGGGCGTCGCACGCTGCCGATCCGGCCCCTCAGCCGGGTCGGCGCAGACGAGCCCTCGTTTACCGCGACCACGCGCGTGTCCTCTCAGAACAACCCCAACAGCAAAAACTAAAAGCCTTGTGTCATGAAGCGCCAGACGCCGAGGCCTCGATGCAACCCGGCGATGACAACAGTCGCGCGAACGAATCTGGTCGGTGGCCACATCAAAGGTGAAACGTCCGTTACCCAGTTTCGTACGCAAGGGAATGTATCCAGAGAATCGCCGTCGGGCAACAGCTCACCACAGGTGGCCTGCAATTGTGATTGAGCTCACCCACGCTCCGAATAAATGTACAGCTTGTCCTTATTCGGAAACGGATAAATCGGCCCTGAACTGGGTAAATAAGAAACTCTGTCAGGTCGGGACAAAGTTCATCACGTACAAATTAGCTCACTACAAACGTCGTAGCGTGGGGTGTCAGCAATCCCATTGCCGATTGACGGAGGTGGCTGCGCAACATCCGTGAGAAACCGTGAGCGAGCATCCGGGGCGAACAGTCGGTTATTAGGTCACCCATTCACGACCTGACAGATTTTGCCCATGAGGGGTCGGCTCGTCCAGTAATTCTGGTAACGACAGTGAACCACATGGTCAACGCGCTGATATGGCGCACGCCACGCCGCTAACTGGGTACGTGTATTAGCTAAATGTTGTTCAGACCAGCGCGCGGCCGGTGCGGATTCTCCAGTTGAGGTCGATCATCAGTGCGTTGAACGGGAAACGTCGCAGCCCGTTGGGCAGCAGACGATTAGCCACACCGAGGAGCGTGACGACGGCCCGGAAGGTTCGCTCGCGTGCCGGGCTCCAGGGCAGCCGCATCTCGTCCCGGAACCGCTGCGGCAAAAATCCCGTCGAGATGAGTCGCGAGAAGGCCCCCACCGGCCGACGCATGAACCGCGGCACCGCGATGGTCGCGGAAATGATCCGATACAGGTACGGCCGCACATGATCGTCGATGTGGACCTGCTCCAAGGATTGCGCCCAGTACGCATCGAACTCCGCGCACGATTTCGGCCACATCGCCAGGGGCATCTGCAGCGTCGTCCCCATGACGGCACCCTCTTGCAGACACCGCTCGGCCATATCGGCCGTCATCGGACCTACGAAGGCCTCGTACACATCGACGAATCCCTTGTAGAGGCAGATCGCCACCCATTTCTGCAGTTCCGGGTCGAACGCGTTGTACTGCACCGCATCCCCCGGGGCCGAGCGAACCTGCGCATGGGAGCGATTGGTCGCCTTCCGGAATGCCGCCTTCTGCTCCGGGCTCCCCAGGGATGACACCGCCAAGAAGGTGAAGGTGGTGCGGGCCCGCTTCACGGGGTGCAGATCGGCGCGGCCACTTTCCACCTTGCTGTCGACGACGCCGTACCCGACGCCCGGGCGTGCCAACTGCATGACGATGTTGGCCGGCCCTCCCAATAGGGCCAGCCCCATCAGGTTGTCGGCCATGTTGTTCTGACGCCGCCAGGACCACCACGGCGACAGGCGCGCAGGGGGAGGCACTGGCTCGTCGCGACGACTCCTCGTTCCCGGACCCCCGTCGCCGATGATCGATTGATCGGCCTCTGATACCCGTTCGATTGTCACCGTTGACCCCTTAATCTGCGAACGCTTGTTCTCAAATATCTTCCAGCGGGGTGGCACCTGTCAAGATGTAGTGGTGACGTCATCGCGGGTCTACGGAGGCGTGCAGGCCCCTGACCGCCAGGCCGAGCGCCGCAGCAGGCTCCTGGAGGCAGGCCTGGATCTGCTGACCTCAGGTCCTGCACCCACCGTGACGGTCCGCGGCGTATGCAAGCACGCCGGTGTGGTCGCCCGGTACTTCTATGAGAACTTCACCGATCTCGACGAGCTGACGGCGCAGGTCTACGACGGCGTGATCGGCGAGGTCGCCACCTCAACCCAGAAAGCCGTCGACGCCGCGCCGCTACGCGAGAAGACCGGGGCAGGCATCGCCAACATCGTGCATGCCATCGCGGCCGATCCCCGGATCGGCCACCTACTCTTCGGCAGCAATCCCGCCAATTCGGTTATCGCACAACGCCGTAGCGCGGCAGAACAGCTTTTTGCCGCGCTCTCCGGCCAGCACTTGAACAAGACATACCAGCTCCCGAACGACGAATCGATGCGCGCCGCAGCCTATTTCGCTGTCGGCGGCGTCGGTCAGACGCTCGCGGCCTGGGTGACCGGCCAGTTGAAGCTCAGCACAGACGAGCTTGTCGTCGTACTCACCCGGCTGCTCGAGCCGGTCAGGCGGTAGCGACTTCCCGTGGGGTGCGCTCGGCGGCCGTCTTCGGCGCAACACGCACATCCGCTGCACTGAACTCCTTGGTCCAGCATGCGAATTCGAGCGTTACTCCGTCAGGGTCGAGGAAGTAGAACGACCGGACGTACACGCCCGGGTGCAGTTCCTTTGACACCTGGAACTCACTCTCGTCGTGATTGAGAATGGGCCCCACCCGCACGCCTTTGGCCTTGAGCTTGACGCGGTACTCGTCGAACTTCTCGGCGGGAACATGCAGCGAGATGTGGTTCATCGAGCTGACCGCGCTCACGATGTCGCCGATTCCCGGGATGGCAGCCGGAGCCGAAATGCCCGGGACACCGTCCGGCGCATCCTTGAACCAGAAGAAGGCCAGGCTGTCGCCGCCACCGGCGTCGAAGAAGAAGTGTTGCCCCTGCCCCATGGGCAGGTCGAGCGACTTGATGAGCGGCATGCCCAGCACATTGGTGTAGAAGTCCACGGTGCGCGCCATGTCCGAACATACAAGCGCCACATGGTTGAAACCGCCGAACTCGAACTCGGCGTTGGGGTTGTTCGGTTTGATCATCGTCATGGGGAGCCTCCTTGATCCGACCGCATGACAGCCTTGCGTTTTACGCTAACCTGAATCTAACATCAGGTTCAGATACGGGTCAATACCGTACGGCGAGCAGACAGGGGTGAGCGTGGTCCAACCCACCGTGCGAGGCCGTCAAACCCAGGCCGCGATCGATGAGGCCGCGCGAACTGTCATTGCCCGCAAGGGAATCCTTGCCACCACCGTCGCCGATATCGCCGGCGAGGCCGGCCGATCCACGGCCTCGTTCTACAACTACTACGACTCCAAAGAAGCGATGGTCGCGCAGTGGGCCATGCGATTTCGCACCGAGGCGCAGGAGCGGGTCTCCTCGCTGGTAGCCGAGCCACGGGCACAGACAGATAAACAGCGCGCACGAGACATCGCGACCGCCCACTGGCTCACCTGGCGCCACCAGTTGGCCGAGATGATCAGCGTCTCCCAGATGGCCATGATCAGCGCCGAGTTCGCCGAGTTCTGGAATCAAATATGTTCCGAACCCATTGATTTCCTCACCACCACCATCAAACGGGCACAGCGTGACGGCTACAGCCCCGGCAATGATCCGCATCTCATGGCCACCGCGATCGTCTCGATGATGAACCAGTTCGCCTATAACCAGCTCAGCCAGGGCAATGCCGCCACCGTCGACGACGATGCCTGCATAGACACCCTGGCCGGAATCTGTTACCGCGCAATCTATTCCAAGGAGGTCTGCTGAACATGACGACGATCGTGCGGGACTTTATCGGGCTGCCATCGCCCACCGCCGGACGCAACGGTGCCGGCGGGCATCCATGCCAGGGTCTGTACCACCGGGCCGCCGGCACCCGACCCAAGATCGCCTTCATCGCCACTCACTATCAGATCGACTTCTCCGAGCACTACATCGCCGAATACCTGGCACGGCACGGATACGGATTCTTGGGCTGGAACACCCGATTTCGGGGATTCGAAAGCCACTTCCTGCTCGACCACGCCCTGGTGGACATCGGCGTGGGGGTGCGCTGGTTGCGGGAACAGGCGGGAGTGGAAACGGTTCTACTGCTGGGCAATTCAGGGGGTGGATCCTTGATGGCCGCCTACCAGTCGCAGGCAGTGGCTCCCAAGGTGACACCACTAGAGGGCATGCGCCCGGCGGAGGGGCTCGACAGCCTGCCCGCCGCATCGGGCTACGTGGCCAGCGCCGCCCACCTGGGCCGCCCCGATGTGCTGACCGATTGGATGGATGCCTCGGTGATCGAGGAGAGCGACCCGGCCTCCACCGACCCGGCCCTCGATCTGTTCAACGAGGAGAACGGGCCCGCGTACTCCCCCGCATTCGTTGCCAAGTACCGCGAGGGTCAGGTGGCGCGTAATCACCGGATCACCGCCTGGGCGCTCGATGAGCTCGCCCGGGTGCGCGCGGCCGGGTTCAGCGACCGCGCCTTCACCGTGCACCGGACCTGGGCCGATCCCCGCATGGTCGATCCCACGCTGGAGCCCACCAAGCGTCCGGCCAACCTCTGCTACGCGGGCGTGCCGATCAAGGCCAACCGCTCCACCTTCGGAATCGGTTGTGCCACCACGCTGAAGAACTGGCTCGGCATGTGGAGCCTGTCACACGCCCAGACCCGCGCCGAGCCACATCTGGCCGACGTCACCGTCCCCGCCCTGGTCATCAATGCCGATGGCGATACCGGAGTCTTCCCCTCGGACGCCCAACACATCCACGACGCACTGGGCTCGACCGACAAGTCCCAGGCCTCGATCGACGCCGACCACTACTTCCAGAACCCCGGGGCCCGCCAAGAGCAGGCAGATACCATCGCAGAGTGGGCAAGCAAGCGGTGGGAGTGAGAGTTCTCGCGCACTTTCCGGGCGGCCCACTCGCTCGTGAACAGCTTGCACCACACACCGATTGGCTTGACGTCCATTTCTGCGCCGAAGACGACGACGACACCTTCTATGCCGAACTGCCACACGCCGAGGTGCTGTGGCATGTGCTTCGTCCGCTGTCCGCCGACGACGTCACGAAGGGCACACGACTGCGGCTGATCCACAAGTTCGGTGCGGGGGTGAACACCATCGCTCTGGACGCCGCATCCGCACAGGGTGTCGCCGTCGCCAACATGCCGGGCGCCAACGCACCGTCGGTCGCCGAGGGCGCGCTGCTGTTGATGCTGGCGGCCCTGCGACAGCTGCCACGGCTGGACCGGGACATTCGCGCCGGTCGGGGGTGGCCCACCGATCAGTCTCTCGGCGATACCGTTCGCGATATCGGCTCATGCACAGTTGGATTGGTGGGATACGGCAACATCGCCAAGTCGCTGGAGAGGATCTTGCTGGCGATGGGTGCCGCTGTCGTGCACACCAGCACCCGCGACGACGGCTCCCCTGGCTGGCGCAGCCTCGATGACCTGTTGACCAGCAGCGATATTGTCTCGTTGCATCTGCCGCTGACCGAAGCCAGCTCCGGCCTGCTCGACGCCGCCGCGCTGGCCCGGATGAAACCCGGATCGGTCCTGGTGAACACCTCACGCGGCGCGGTCGTCGACGAGGCGTCGCTGGTCGAAGCGCTCCAGCAGGGACCGCTTGGGGCCGCTGGTCTCGATGTCTTTGCGCACGAGCCGATCTCGCCGGATAACCCGCTGCTGGCACTGCCCAACGTGGTGCTGACGCCGCATGTCACGTGGTTCACCGCCGACACCATGACGCGTTACCTCGAGCACGCAATAGACAACTGCCGGCGTATACATGAGGGGCTGCCGCTAGCTGACCGCGTGCGCTAGGCTAGCGCCCGAAGATTTACACTAGAGAGTATTCGTAAACGAACCACAATGGCGTGGGAGGACGAATGGGAACAGCCGTGCAGCTTGCGGGCAAGGTCATCGCCATCACCGGCGGAGCACGTGGAATCGGTCGAGCCATCGCCACGGCGTTCGCCGCCGAGGGTGCGAAGGTCGCGATCGGCGACATCGACAAGAAGATGTGTGAGAACACCGCCGCCGAGATCGGGAACGGCACCATCGGTCTTCCGCTCGATGTGACCGATCATGGCAGCTTCGAGGCCTTCTTCGACACCATCGCGGCCACCGTCGGCCCCGTCGACGTGATCGTGAACAACGCGGGCATCATGCCGATCACACCGTTCGGCGAAGAATCGCTTGAATCCATCCAGCGCCAGCTGGATATCAATGTGCGCGGCGTCATGTGGGGCAGCCAGCTCGCCGTCAAACGGATGAAGCCGCGCGGTGGTGGCGTGATCGTCAACATCGCATCGGCGGCAGGCAAGATGGGCGTGCCCGGACTCGCCACGTATTGCGCGACGAAGTGGGCGGTGGTCGGCCTCTGCGAGTCACTGACCCTCGAACTCAAGGATGACAACATCTCCGTTGTCTGCGTGATGCCCGGCGTGGTCAACACCGAGCTGGTGGCGGGCCTCGAAGAACATTGGCTGCTGGGAATCGTTCAGCCAGAAGACATTGCCGCCGGCGTGCTGAAGGCCGTGCGAAAAGGCAAGTTCCCCGTCATGGTGCCCAAGAAACTGGGCCCACTGCTGCGGACAACCGCCATGCTGCCCCGAGCGCTGTACGGTCCCGCGGCGCGATCATTGGGGATGGACCACTTCATGCTCGACGCCCATGGCACCTCGGCGCGTGCCGCATACGAGGACCGCGCCAGCCACAGCGAGCCCAGCGCCGAATAGTTAGGAAGCAGCCCAATGCCTATCGCCATCAACAGTGAACATGTAGCACTTGCAGATTCCGCGCATGCGTTCGTCGAACGCGTCGTGCCCTCCGAGCTGCTCCACGAGACACTCGAAACGCCGTTGCCGTGGCCACCCCCATTCTGGAAGGCCGCGGCCGACCAGGGTCTTACTTCCGTGCATCTCGCCGAATCTGTTGGCGGCCAGGGATTTGGCGCACTGGAGCTCGCGATCGTGGTGGCCGAGTTCGGGCGGGGAGCCGTGCCCGGACCGTTCGTCCCATCGGTGATCGCGAGCGCGCTCGTCAGCGCCCATGATCCCGACCATCCACTACTCAACGACTTCGCCTCGGGTGCGTCCATCGCGACGTTCTCCTCCGCCTCATCGTTCACCGGCACGGCTTCCGATGGCGGACTTACCGTCGACGGGCAGGCCCGTTCGGTGCTGTCTGCAGCGTCGGCGGCGTATGTGGTGGCTCCGGTTTCGGTCGGCGCCGATCGGGTGTGGGTGGTGCTGAGCGCCGATGACCTCACCCTCGCTCCACAGCAGAGCGTGGACCGGCTGCGACCGGTCGCGCACGTGACGGCGACCGCGGCCCACGTGCCCGCCGATCGCGTGCTGTCCAACCTCGCCGATGCCCGCGCCACCAGCATCATCTCTACGGTCTTGTCGGCCGAGGCCGTCGGTGTCGCGCGCTGGGCCACCGATATCGCATCCGAATACGCCAAGGTGCGTGAGCAATTCGGCCGCCCCATCGGGCAGTTCCAGGGCATTAAGCACAAGTGCGCCACCATGGCCGCCGTCACCGAGCGTGCGACCGCAGCCGTATGGGACGCCGCACGTGCCCTCGACGATGCCGATGAGATCCCCGGTGTGGTCGAGTTCGCGGGCGCAGCCGCCGCAACGCTGGCACCGGCGGCCGCCCAGCAGTGCGCTCAGGATTGCATTCAGGTGCACGGAGGCATCGGCTACACCTGGGAACACGATGCACACATCTACTACCGCAGAGCACTGGGTCTCATTGCCGCCCTGGGCCGTTCCGGTAGTGCACCGACGACGGTGGTCCGCACCGCCGTCGAGCACGGCCTGCGCAAGGTCGACATCGATCTGGCGCCGGAAACCGAAGCACTGCGCGAGGAAATTCGCGCAGAGGTCGCCGCGCTCAAGGAGATCCCGTCCGGAAAACGTAACACCGCCATCGCCGAGGGCGGGTGGGTGCTGCCGTACCTGCCCACGCCGTGGGGACGCTCCGCGTCGCCCATCGAGCAGGTGATCATCTCCCAGGAGTTCCTCACCGGAAAGGTCCGCCGGCCGCAGCTCGGCATCGCGACCTGGCTGGTGCCGTCCATCGTCGCGTACGGCACCGAGGAGCAGAAGCAGCGGTTCCTGCCTCCCACGTTCCGTGGCGAGATGATGTGGTGCCAACTGTTTTCCGAGCCCGGCGCAGGCTCGGATCTCGCAGGTCTATCGACGAAGGCAGTCAAGGTGGATGGCGGCTGGCGCCTCACCGGCCAGAAGATCTGGACCTCGGTGGCCCAGTTCGCCGACTGGGGTGCCTGCCTGGCGCGCACAGACCCAAGCGCCCCGAAGCACAACGGCATCACCTACTTCCTCATCGATATGAAGAGCGAGGGAGTGACCGTTCGGCCGCTGCGCGAAATGACCGGTGGCGCACTGTTCAACGAGGTCTTCATCGATGACGTGTTCGTGCCGGATGAGCTGGTGGTCGGCGAGGTCGACCGCGGCTGGGAGGTCAGCCGCAACACGCTGACGGCGGAACGGGTTTCGATCGGCAGCTCGGATCTGCCGTTCCTGGCCAGCCTGGATGACCTGGTCGCCTTCGTCGCTGCGAACGAGCTCAGCGAGGTCGCGCGCGACCGGGCCGGACAGCTCATCGCCGAAGGGCACGGGGTGAAACTGCTGAACCTGCGCTCCACCCTGCTCACCCTTGCCGGTGGGGACCCGATGCCGTCGGCAGCGGTCTCCAAGCTGCTTGGCATGCGCACCGGACAGGGATACGCCGAATTCGTCGTGAACCATTTCGGACAAGACGGCGCCATCGGCGATTCCGAACAAGAGCAAGGCCGCTGGGCGGACTATCTTCTAGCTAGCCGTGCCACCACCATCTACGGCGGCACCTCAGAGGTGCAGCTAAACATCATTGCCGAGCGACTGTTAGGACTGCCGCGTGACCCGTAACACCGCCGCCGAGACCGCATGGCGCCAGCGCGAGGACTTCTTCACCGCCGCTGACGGCACCCGAATCGGATTCTCCGATACCGGGAACCGCTCAGCTGGCCCTGACGGTCTTCGCGCAGGCGGCTCATCCCCAGTCACCGTGCTGTTCCTGCACGGTTGGACCCAGAACCGCGAAGCGTGGGACGACGTCGCAGGCCCACTACACGAGCGCAACCCCGAGCTGCGCATTGTGGGGATCGATCACCGCGGACACGGCAAGTCCGACCCCGCTCCCGATGGCTCCGTGAACGTTTCCCAACTCGCCGCGGACGCGGCCGACTTCATCAACGCGGAGATCCCCACGGGGCAGATCGTGATCGTCGGCCACTCCATGGGCGGCATGACCATGATGGGCCTCGGTGAGTACCACCCAGATCTCGTGGCCCGGCGGATTTCCGGCGCGGTGTTCGTCGCCACCTCCGCGGGCCGGCTCCTGCACCGGCTCCGTGTGGTCCCACCGGTGTTCGAGGTCGTCAAAGCGGTGATCCTGGGTGTCGTGGCACAGGGCTGGTTCCTCCAGCAGGGCTACCTGATGCGGCCCATCATCTCGACGCTGGTGTTCGGGCGTGACCCGCGGCCCTACGACGTCAGCCGAGTATGGGACCAGATCCGCTCGGGTACCCCGCGAAGCTACAAGGATGCCGCCGAGAGCATGGTGCTCCACGAGGATCTGACCGAAGGTTTGAGCGCCTACCGCGGCAAGCCCGCTGCCGTGCTCGCAGGCGGCCGCGACTTCCTCACTCCGGCCGGCGATTCCCGCATCATCGCGGCGGCCCTGCAGACCAACGAGCTGCGCACCTATCCGGGTTCGGGGCACATGCTGCCCAATGAGCGCGCCAGCGAGGTCGTCAACGAGATCGTGACGGTACTGGAGGCACTACATCAGGACACCGCCACCGGAGTTGCCACGGAGTCTGCCGGGTAATCGGCAACCGGCAGGCTGCTGCCGGCTAGCTGTACCGACTGTGAAGTCGCGTCAGCGTGGCCTCGACACCCTTGGTGTTTCCCTTGATAAATCCCGGCAGCTTGTAGTTCAACAGGAGTTGTACCGGGCCGGCATTGCGGAAGTCGAACGTCTCGGTGACGCGGGTGCTGGTCGGCGACAGTGCCTCAAACTCCCAGCGCCACCGGTGACCCAGCGGATGCCGCCATTCGACGACCCTGTCGGGTTCGAGCGCCGTCACGGTACTGGTGATGCGATAAGGAAGCCCGAGCATCCGCATACTGGTCGAAAAGCGCGAGCCGACCTCGAGATGATCAGGCGTGCGGATGTTCTGGCCGACAGTGCCCGATCCGTCGAGCTCGTGATGACGCCGCGGATCTACGACGATGCCGAACAATTCCGACGCCGGGGCAGACACCTCGACCGCGCGGCTGATCTGCTGAGGCCCCGCTTCTACCACTGATACAGACATACACCCACTCCTTCGTTTACCGGAGAGAACTAGAGCCGTTCGACTTGGACCGTCACGCCCTGGGCCACCCGCAGCCGCTTCAGCAGCGGATCACCCATGGCGGCAGCGGGCGTCAAAACCCCTAGCCGGTCCGGCAATTCACTGCGATCAAGGGCCAAGGTCAAACCACTCTCGCCCAGCAGCACGGCGGTCGCCTTGTAACCGGGATCGCCTTCCTGCGCGATGATCGCCCGATAACGCACCCCCTCGGTGGTGGTGGTGTAGGTCTCGACTCGGTAGTGGCCCTTGTTCCGGGTGCGCTCGCTGGGACCAGAACCCGGCTTCGGCAACAGGCGCTGGGCAACGAATTTCGGCATAGGCACCCGCGTCCCCAGCCCGAAACCCGCTGTCAGGAATCCTGTGACGGCGGCGGCGGCGATCGGCGCAACCACCGAACTTCCCAGGCTCATCACCTCGCGATACCGCATGCGGGTTCCGTAGCCCCAGTCCAATAATGCGTTGCTACGTCGCACAATTCGGGTGTTGACCGGCCCCATGAAGAAGGCGCCCAGCCACTTGCCCGCCAACTCCGGCGCCACGGTTACGCCACGGAGCGTTTGGAATTCGCGCTGACGCCCCACCTCCGGCTCGGCAGGCCGATCCGGGCTCAGCGAGTAAGGGTCCTGAGAGTTGCGACGCACCTCCGGATCCTCGGCGCTCGCCTCCATCACCTCGACCATCGACGCCGCCGTACCACCGCTGACACCGCCGCGGAACTTGCTCAGCACATAGGTCGTCTCGAGCAGCTCGCCGGTGCCGTCTTCCTGAGCCTGCCGGTACAGCGCATACACACTCAGATCCGATGGGATGGAATCGAATCCGCAACAATGAACGATCCTGGCACCGGTATCGGCGGCCTGCTTGCCGTAGACGTCGATGCTCTCCCGGACGAAGTTGACCTCACCGGTGAGGTCCGCATAGTCGGTTCCAGCCTCGGCGCATGCGGCCACCAACGGCAGCCCGTACTTTGTGTACGGCCCCACGGTGGTAACAACCACCTGGGTAGCGGCGGCCATGGCCGCCAGCGTCGCCGGTCGCGTGGCGTCAGCCTCGATCAACGGCCAGTCCCGCGCCGCCGGACCACACTCAGCACGCACGGCGGCAAGCTTTTCGGTGTTTCGTCCGGCCAGCGCGATCCGTACTCCGGTGGCCTCAACCCGTCCGGCCAGGTAGAGCGCGGTCAGCTTCCCGACGTATCCCGTTGCCCCATAAAGGACCACGTCATAGGCACGGTCGTGTTCACGGGACATGCGCTAGACCTCCAAGTCGCGTAGCTGGCGCTTGAGGATCTTCCCGGAAGGGTTGCGCGGCAAGATATCCAGGAAGACGACGTCGCGCGGCACCTTGTATCGCGCCAGGTTGTCACGGACGTACGCGCGGATGCTGTCGGCGTCCACCGTCGATTCGGGGTGGCGAACCACGAACGCCCGCAAGCGTGCTCCCCAATCCGGGTCGTCGACACCAAGCGCAGTGGCCTCGATGACATCCGGGTGTCCGCTGATGAGGTCTTCGACCTCGGCGGGGAACACGTTCTCACCGCCTGAAACGATCATCTCGTCGTCACGGCCGGACACATACAGCAGCCCGTGCTCGTCGAAATAGCCGACGTCACCACTGGACATCAGGCCGTCGATGATCTGCTTGTGCCCACCACCGGTGTAGCCGTCGAACGGGATCGCGTTGCTCACGAAGATCCGCCCGACGGTGCCCTGCGAAACCGGCTTTCCTTCGTCGTCAAGGATTTTGACGGTCGCGCCCTTGACGACGGGGCCCACCGTGGCCGGGTTGATGGCGAGATCCTGGGGGCGCGCGATGGTCGCGAAGGCGACCTCGGTGGATCCGTACAGGTTATAGATAACCGGCCCCAGCGTGCTCAGCGCTCGCGAGGCCAGCTCGCCGCCCAACTGCGATCCTGACACGAAAACGATACGCAGCGCGGACAAGTCGGGCTTGCTCTCGGCCTCGTCGAGAGCGTTGAGGAGACGGTTGAGCATCACGGGAACCACCACGACGGCAGTCACCCGATACTTCTCGATATCGGTGAGCACGTTCTCCGGCTTGAACTTCCGATGCAAGATCAGGGTGCAACCAAGAGTGAGCGCCAGACTCTGATGCAGGTACCCCAAGGCATGGAACATCGGGGCGGGCACCGACGTCACCTCACCGGAACGGAACGGCACATGCGAGAACATGCCGCCGACCGGCGCGAGAGTCAGGGCCAGCTTGCGTGGCGCGCCCTTGGGGGTGCCGGTGGTGCCGCTGGTGAGGATCACCAGCGAGGAGTACTTCGAGGGGCGCGGCGCCGGCGAGGTGCTGTTGCGCTTGATAACCGCCTCGATGGTGTCATCGGTGGAGGCCGGCTGGTCGGGGTTCTCCGGGTTGGTGGGCAGCGCCATCAACCGCCCCAGCTCGGGGCTGTACCCGTCCAAGAACTCGGCGTACTCGGCGTCGTAAATCAGGACGCGGGCGCCCTCACGCTCGGCGACCTCTCTGGTCTGCGGGCCGGAGAAGTCGGTGTTGAGCAGGATCACCCGGGCACCCGCACGGTGCGCCGCGTAGTTGGCGATGATGAACCAGCGGTGGTTACGCGCCAGGATCGCGACCCCGTCGCCACCCTTGATGCCGAGGCGGTTCAGGCCATGCGCCAGGGCGTTGACACTCTCATTGAGCTCGGCGTAGGTGATCGAGCCCTCGTCGTCGATGATTGCGGTCCGAGCCGGGCTGCGGTGTGCGCCGAAGCCCGGTACCGCGCCGATCTCGCCGAACCGGTAGAAGTCCCGGACGATCGCCGCGAGCACGTTGGGCGGATCCAGTTTGAGCATGCCCGCCTCGATGACCTTGCGGAGATAATGCAGCTCAGCGCCACCGCGCTTCGCAAGAGTCTGAAGTTTCGAGAAGAGCGGCCGTTCGGCGGTGATCGACATGATCGACAGCCTATGTGACCTCCCTCTCAGCGGCACAGCCAACCGGTCGGTCGGGGGCACGTCACCAAGTACCCCCGGGAATGTCGGTCTGCGGCCCTACGATGACGCCATGGCAGAGGTCGTGCTGCAGGTCGCGGGACGCGATGTCACCATCACGCACCCCGACAAGGTGATATTTCCCAGCGGGGAAAACACCGCGGCCATCACCAAGAGCGACCTGGTCCACTACTACCTTGATGTCGCCGACGGGGCGTTGCGCGGAGTGCGTGACCGGCCGATGATCCTGAAGCGATTCATCAAGGGCATCTCCCAGGAGGCGGTGTTCCAAAAGCGCGTGCCGGAGAAGCGCCCGGACTGGATCGCCTCCGCTGAGCTGCACTACGCGCGCGGGACCTCCGCCCGGGAAGCCGTCGTCACCGATGCGGCGTCGCTGGCTTGGGTGGTCAACCTGGGGTGTGTCGATCTCAATCCACATCCGGTGCGCGCCGACGATCTGGAGCATCCCGATGAGCTGCGGATCGACCTCGATCCCGTTCCGGGGGTGCCGTGGAGCCAGATCCTCGATGTCGCGTTTGTCGTCCGCGGGGTTCTGGAGGATCACGGACTGACCGCGTGGCCCAAGACATCAGGGTCACGCGGCTTTCATATCTACGCGCCGGTGGCACCGCGATGGACGTTCCGGGAGCTGCGACTGGCCGCCGAGGCGGTGGCCCGTGAGGTGGAGCGCCGTGCCCCGGAGCTGGCGACCAGCCGGTGGTGGAAGGAAGAGCGCCACGGGGTCTTCGTCGACTTCAATCAGAACGCGAAGGATCGCACGGTGGCCTCCGCCTATTCGGTGCGTGCCGTCCCCGACGCCCGAGTGTCGACGCCGCTGCGGTGGGACGAGGTGGCGGGCTGCCGTCCTGCGGAGTTCACGCTGACCACGGTGCGGGAACGATTCGCCGATATCGGCGATCCGTGGCAAGGCATGGAAGACGCGACCGGGACGCTGGATCAGCTGCTGGAATTGGCAGCCGAGCTCGGCCCGGCCGAAAAGGCGCCCAAGGGAGCGACGCGAGACGGCCACAGGCAATCGACCATGCCGCTCATCGAGATCGCCCGGACAAAGACCAAGCCGGAGGCCGAGGCCGCGCTACACATATGGCGGGGTAAGCACCCAGAGACAACGAAACTCCTTGAACCACAGGATATCCTCACCGACGGCATGCGCGGACCAAGCTCCGTGTGGTACCGGGTACGAATCAACCTGATACACGTGCCGGAGGCGGAGCGCCCGCCCCAGGAAGAGCTGATTGCCGACTACTCGCCGTGGGGCTAGGCCTGTTGAGCCGGTAGGGCGGCCAGCGAGGCAGCACCCGCCGCGACGGCGGATAACGCCACTGCGGTGCCGACAATCGATGTGAACCTACCGATTTCGCCTCGACGCCCGGCCGCGACCAACACCGCCGCATCCACCGCATCGGTCAGGATGTTCAGCTTCAAGAATGTGCCGGGGGCGGTGAACGCGCCCAGACGCGACAATCCAAATGCCAGCAGCGCATTGCGGATTCCGAACATCCGGCCCATAGGGATGGCAGGTGTCCCAGCGGCCTCGATCCGGAAAACACGTGCGAACAAGTTCGGCGTCAGGAGACTGCCCGAGGCAACGATGCTGCGCCCCAGAATGAAGAGTCTCAGGGGGTTCGAGCGAACGACCACCTGTGCGGACATGGTTTCTCCTTGTTCTATTTCGATCCATAAATGTTGCCGTGCAACGGTTATGGATATCAGATCCAGATATACCGATCGGTTTACTATGTGACAGTTCGCGCTGTTGCGCCATCCCTATGCGATGTGATCGTCGTCACATGTGAAACAGGATGTGACAACCGATATGACCGACTATTCAATTTACGATCTCCGATATAGCGTAAACCTGTTCGGCGCAGCGACCCGCGTGCGCCGTCAGACGCACAAGGAGGTGCGCATTGATCCGTGCATCGACACTCCATGCAGCGCTCTATTGGCTCCAGAGTTGGCTCTACACAACATGTTTGGCGAACTCCGACCTTGAGCTCAACGTCGGACGGATGCGGGTCTCCGTGACCGCGCCGCGCCGATCCAGAGCGTAAACACCGCCAGGGGGTCTACCCCGGAAACTGCGGTCCCGAACGATCGTCAACCCCTGGAGTCTCCCAGCCCTGCATTGAGGAGTCTGCCTACATGTCATCAAACGTGCGCACACAGGCCGTATTCACCGCCATCGGAATCGGCGGATTCGCGTTGGCGTTCCTCGTTGGATGGATTCTGCTGGCACGCTTCGCGTTACCCGCACCAAGCCCAGCCTGGAGCGCCGAACACCTAACGGCTTTCTACGTGGAGAACAAGAACCGCATCCGGCTGGGATGCATCGTGGCCCTGTTCTTCCTGCCGTTCTTTGCCCTACCACTGGGAGTGGTACTTGCCCGGCTGCGCCGAGCGGAAAGAGGCACACCGGTGTTCACCTACGCATCGTTGATACTCATGCCGATCGCGCTCTTCCTGCTGATTCTTCCGTTCATCGCGTGGTCCGTGGCCGCTTTCCGCCCCGGGCAAGTCGATCCACAGATCATCCAGGCACTCAACGACTTGGGGTGGTTCATTTTCCTGTTCACCTGGGCCGTGTTCACCGTCCTGTTCACACTCATGGCGATAGCGATCCTGCGCGCGGAACCCGGCAACGAACCATTGCCTCGTTGGTCGGCCTATCTCCTCCTCTGGTGCGGACTTCTGTTTGGCGGCTCCGTGCTCATCATCTTCTTCAAAGATGGGCCCTTCGCCTACGACGGCCTTGTGGGTCTCTACATCCCGGCGGGCGCCACCGTGGTGTTCCAGGCAGGAATGTTCATCGCGCTCGCGCAGGCCATGCTGGCCGACTACCGCACCCAGACAGGGGTTTCCACCTTCTCAGAGCAGCTCAAGCCCACGGTCTCATGACAGGAAAAATAACAACCGACAAGCGAACCCCGACCGACCACCGCGCAACGCACGTCCCCGGAGAGCCTGGACTCTGGGTATTCCTGTTCGGTGACATGATCGTCTTCGCGGCATTCTTCGCCGTTATCGCGTACTACCGCTCGACCGAACCGCTGATGTTCACGGCCGCTCAATCACAGTTGAGTCTCGCGCTCGGGGCCCTCAATACCGTTCTGCTGCTGAGCGGCTCACTGCTCGTGGTGCTCGGCCTGGAGAAGGCGCGAAACGGATCAACACACGCGGCTCGCTACTATGTGACCGCCGCCGGTTGTGGCCTTGGTTTCATTGTCGTGAAATGCATTGAATACCAAGATGTTATAAGTCACGGCCTGAGCCCCATGACCAACCACTTCTTCATGATCTACTTTGTGTTCACAGGAATTCACCTGGTTCACACCGCTATTGCGACAACCTTGCTCGGCGCGCTGGCGTATGCGTCACGCGGTGCCACGTCCAGCGCGAAAATCCCTCTTCTAGAAGGTGGTTCCTGCTTCTGGCATCTCATCGACCTCCTGTGGATCGGGCTCTTCTCGCTTCTCTATCTCATCGGTGATCGTCACGATCACCTTCGTCAAGATCTGGCTGGTCGGCAACTACTTCATGGAGCTGCGTGAAGCTCCATGGGTGCTGCGGTTCCTCTTCGGTGGATACGTCGCATCCGTCCTGGCGATCCTGCTCGGGTTCTTCTACGTGTAGCCGAAGACTTCCGGCAACTTACGAAGGATCGGCGGGCAGCTGCGCCTGCTCCCGGTACAGGTCCATCTCGGCGCGCAGCGCGTCATCGAGCGCACGGTTCATGGCGGCGTGCGAGGTATGGGTCGCCGCACGGCGCATCGCCCCGATAAGTTCTGTTGCCCAGGCGAGTTCGTCGTCGGTGGAGGGGACCCAACCGGGCCCACGTTGACGTGCCACCTCATCGCGCGCGGCACCGATGAGCACCCGTGCGGCATCGTCGAGCTTCTCGTTGGTCCTCACGTGGATGTCGGCTAGGTCGATCACTCTCATTCCGAGGGAGATCAATGCCGCGAAGTTGTCAATGGTGTCAAGATCGGTGACGAGATACGAATCTGAGCCGTCAACAGGCTGGATCAGCCCGGCTTCGATCAGACGCGCAAGGGCCGCCGAATCGACCGGACCGAGCGTCTCTTCGAGCTTTCTCAACGAGAGATCGCCCTGGGCAGCGTTGGAGAACCGCTTCTCGAGCAGGCCCTCGAGATCCGACAGGTCAAGCACATCGGCGAGCTGGGCGCCACGCTGCAGCCCACTCAGGAACTTCGTGATGTGTTTGAGAGTGAAACCCTCGCTGAGCAGGCGGTTGATCGCTCGCAATTGCCGAAGATGCCAGTCGTTATAGATGGCAGTCCTGCCCCGGCGCACCGGCCGGAGCAGGAGCCCACGTTCTTGGTACCCGCGGATGTTCCGCGTCGTCGTCCCCGAGGCTTGTGCGAGGTCGTCGATTCGGTACTCGGTCATGGTGTCGAGGCAGGCCCTGTCAGTATCAGTTCTTCGCTGGTGTGCGAGACAGTAATTTTATAGTCCTGCAGGTCGAATCTCTTGAGTTGGTTGACGTACTGCGTGGCGAATCCCGGGAACATCGTCGCATTGAACCCGTCATCGGTGAGGTACCAGCTCTGGCATCCCGAGTTCCACGTCGTGGACTGCAGGCGACGCTGGATCTCCTGGTTGTAACGTTCCTGGATTTCAGGCCGGGGGTCCACCGATTTCCAGTCGTTGGTGAGCAGCGCGGAGATCGCGTCGGTGATGTAGTTGATCTGCGCTTCCATGTAGACGAGCGCCGAGCTGTGCCCGGGGCCGGAGTTCGGGCCGAAGGTGAAGAACAGGTTGGGATAACCCGATACGGCCACACTGCGGAAGGCGTACGCGCCGCCGCCCCATTCGGTGGCCAGGTCCCGGCCGCCGAGCCCGGTGACTGGATAGGGGGTACCTGCCTTGCAGACGTCGAAACCTGTTGCGAAGACGATGCAATCGAACTGGTGCTCAATCCCCTCGACCGTGCGAATACCCTTCGGGGCCACGCGAGCGATGGGCCAGGTGACCAGCTTGCAGTTCTCTGCCTGCAGCGCGGGGTAATAGTCACTGGTCATCAGCAGGCGCTTGCACCCGGCCGAAAAATCGGGCTTGAGCTGCCGGCGCAACCAGGGATCCTTCACCTGCAGCCGCCGGTGCGCGGAGCCGACCGCCTCGACGATGCGGGTGAAGGGGGTGTCCCAGACGACACCCAACGCCACCGACTCGTGTCCCCAGAACCATGCCGCCCGCGCCAGCCGCTGGCTCAGCGGCCAATTGCGGTACAGCTCCTTGAGCCGACCGCCGGTCGCGCGGTTCACCCGCGGCAGCACCCAGCCGGGCGTGCGCTGGAACACCTTCACCATCTCGGCGGTCTTCACCAGTTCCGGGACGATCTGGACGGCACTGGCCCCCGTACCGACCACGGCGACACGCTTACCCGCGAAGTCGTAATCATGATCCCAACGCGCACTGTGGATCTTGTGACCCTCGTAGGTGTCGAGACCCGGGATGGCAGGGAAGCTCACGTTCGCCAGAGGGCCGGAGGCCATGATGACACTGCGGGCACGCACCGAGTCTTGGTTGTCGAACTCGACGGTCCACTCCCCCGCGCCTTCGTCGTACGTGACCCCGACGACGTTGTGGCCAAAGCGGATATACGGCGCCAGCGCGGCGGACTCAACCATCTGGTCGATATAGCTGAGAATCTCGCCGCTACCGGAGTACGTATGCGACCAGTCAGGATTCGGGGCGAAGCTGTACGAATACAGCCGCGAGGGGATATCGCACGCCGCCCCGGGATAGGTGTTGTCACGCCAGGTTCCGCCCACCCGGTCGCCGCGCTCGAAGATCGCGAAGTCGGTGACGCCCTTGTCTTTCAGCCGAATGGCTGCACCGATACCGGCGAACCCGGCGCCGATGATGGCTACAGAGATACTCATGTGGGCTGCTTTCAGGCGACGGGTTCGTAGGTGAGTTCTTGGGACCAGGTGGGCTTGTTCTCCACCAACCGCATGGGAATTCTGCCCGTCAACTTCACGAGCAAGTCAGCGGTGATGTGGTACTTCGACTTGCGATTGATCACCTTCATCGCATGCCAGGAGATGATGCGGTAGTTCGGCAGCCGCCGGACATTCTCGTTACGCTCGCCCACGCTCTTGTACCGTTTCATCGCCCCGTAGAGACGCTCCTCGTCGACACCCATGGCCACGATGTTGTCGCGCATCTTGTTGAGCAGCGGCACATAGCTCAGCACGCCGATCAGCAGGCTCGGCCTGAGCCAGCCGCCGACAAACTCGATGAGCATCTTGCGCATCTTGGCATGGCCGAGGATGTCCATGACCTCGAAATCCACTGCAAGATGTCGTGATTCGTCGGAGTTGATCCGCTTGAACGCCTCCTGCGCGATCGGATCCTTGACCTCGTCGGTGATGAACTTGATAAGTGCTCCATCCAGGGCGACCTCGAGCATGGGGATGACCGTCCCCAGGAACGACAGCGACATCCCGTCGGAGTACTTGTCGAGCCAGTTGATCACCAACTGCACATTGATACTCGGGGAAGGGATCTCGTCGTTCTCGAGCATGCCCCACCGGCGCATAAGCGCAAGTTCGGCGTTGGCGTGCTTCTGCTCTTCGGCGTGGAAGTGCTCGTAAATGCTCTTGAGAGTGGGATTCGGCGCCTTCTTGGCCAGCGCCGCGAATCCGCGTGCGCCGACGTTCTCGATCCACATCAGATCCGCGATGAACGGCTTGAGCTTGGCCCACAGCTCGGGCTCGATCAGCTCCGCACCGGGTGCTTCCCAGTCGATATCGGCCAGGGACCACTGCTTATCTTTGATCATCTGCAGCATGTTGTCGAGATCCATTGCCATGGAAGGCTTTTCCTTTCAGTCAGGTAAATACGAAGTTCAGGGAGTGGGAAGAAGGCGGCCAAGCAAGCCCGCAACGCGCGCGTGCAGCACGGGGAAGTGCCGTTTGAAGTGCCAGATGACCTTCGCGTCGAATTGCGGGACCACATACAGCCGGCCCTGGTCGTGTGCGTCGAGGGTGCTGACGGCCACCCTCTCCGGGGAAAAACCGGTGAGCTCGATGAGCCGGTCGACCAAGCCCGAGGTGCCGATCTCCACCCCGGTGAGGCGACCGTCCTTGAAGATGTTCGTTTTGACGACGGTGGGGCACAGCACGGTCACGTTGATGTCCGTGCCGCTCAGCTCGGCCGCCAGGGTCTCCGACAGGGACATGACCCCGGCCTTGGAGACGTTGTACGAGGCCATTGAGGGACCTGCGGCGAACCCTGCGGCGGAGGCGACGTTGATGATCCCGCCGCGGCCGGCC
The DNA here is from genome assembly GCF_002013465.1 of Mycobacterium sp. D16R12. Lineage (GTDB taxonomy): Bacteria > Actinomycetota > Actinomycetes > Mycobacteriales > Mycobacteriaceae > Mycobacterium. The sequence goes on from NZ_MAFC01000016.1 coordinate 36,505, forward strand.
GCACGGAGCAATGGCGTGAACAGTTCGCAGCCGTAGATGACGCCCCACAGGTTGATACCCAGCGCCCACTTCCAGTCGTCCATGCCAATCTCACCGACCGGCTTACCGCCGATTCCGACGCCCGCATTGTTGATCACCAGCGTGGGCGGCCCCGAGAACACCTCCTGCGCCTCGAAGACCAGCTTCTCCACCTCATCTCGCGATGAGACATCGCAGGTCACCGCGTGTGCGCAGCCCGCAGACAGCCGGTCTATCTCGGCCACGGTCTCCGCGACCCGCTCGGCGTCGATGTCCGCGCAGACGACGTGGCCGCCACGGCGAGCCAGCTCAAGGGCGAAAGCACGCCCGATACCACTGCCAGCGCCGGTGACCACTGCTTTTGCGTTCACAGAGATCGGCGGGCGTCTGAAGACGTCAAGGAGCCCCATGAGGAAATAGAACAACAGCAACTGTGCCATTTGTCAATGGCACAGTTGATGATGACAATGAGGCGTACACCACTCCGGAAGGAACTCGCATGACGACGCACGCGTCCGCCGCCCCCAGTGCCTACGCACTGGAGGTGCTCGAGGTCATCGCCGAGACTCCCGATGCGGTCTCTATCGTGTTCGCCGCGCCGCGGGATGCCCGGGCAGACTTCGCCTACAAATCCGGACAGTTCCTCACCCTGCGCGTACCGGCCGGCACGGAGTCCGTATCTCGGTGCTACTCGCTCTCGAGCGCACCCGGCCTCGACGAACATCTGAAGGTCACCGTCAAACGCACATCCGGCGGCCACGCCTCGAACTGGCTGTGCGATAACGTTCGCGCCGGGATGACGCTCGAATCACTGCGCCCTGCAGGAGCATTCACCATGCGAGACACTGCAGCAGTTCCGGTTTTCGTGGCCGCGGGCAGCGGCATCACGCCGATCATGTCCATGATCCGCACGGTGCTCTCCAACTCCGCACAGAATGCCGTCCTTGTCTACGCCAACCGAGACCGCGAATCGGTGATCTTCGATGCCGAACTTGCGGCACTGCAGTCGAAGCACGGGAGCCGCCTGGCGATCGTGCACTGGATCGAGGCGGAGGCCGGTCTGCCGACCCCGGACGGCCTGCGCGTGCTGCTGCCCACGCCAGTCCCCGGCACCGCCGCGTATCTCTGTGGCCCAGCTCCTTTCATGGATGTGGCGGCAGCCGCGCTGGGCGATATCGGACTGGCCCGTGAAAACATCCATCGCGAGATCTTCGTGTCGTTGAGCGCCGACGCCTTCGCCGCGGCCCCAGTTGTCGCGACTGCACCGAGCAATCCCGATGCGGTGAGCGCCATCGTGGAGATCGATGGCGACACCCACCAGATCTGCTGGCCGAAAACACAGATCCTTCTGGATGTGCTCCTCGGCCTCGGAATCGATGCGCCCTACGTCTGTCGCGAGGGGAACTGCGGTGGTTGCTCCTACACCCTTCGCGAGGGTGAAGTGACAATGCAGGTCAACGACATCCTCGATGACCACGAGATCCGCCACGGCGTCCGGCTGGCGTGCCAGTCACTGCCGCAGTCGGACACATTGACCATCGCCTTCGACCGCTAGCTGAGCACCACTACCAGCGGTGGCTCCGGCCCTGCTCGCGGTACCAGTCGACAAGATCCGGATTGTCGATCGACCGCGGATCCAACGACACATCGGCGCGCCCGGCCAGCACGCCACAGATGGGCACCTCGAGCTTCTTGCCCGTACGGGTGTGCGGGATCCCTGGAGCCTCGATCACCTCGTCGGGGACATGGCGGGGCGACAAGCGGGCACGGATCTCCCCCGCGATGCTTGCCCCCAGGTCGGCATCGAAGGTGTGCCCCGGCGCCATGGTGACAAATAGCGGCATCCAGTAGGCGGCGTTGGGCCCGTCGACACCGAGCACGAATCCCTCGGCGATCTCGTCCATCGATTCCACCACCTCGTAGATGTCTGCCGAGCCCATGCGGATTCCGTTGCGGTTCAACGTGGCATCGCTGCGTCCGTGGATCACCAGCGATCCCCGATCGGTGACGGTGACCCAATCGCCGTGCCGCCAGACCCCGGGATAGCGACCATCTGACCAGTCGTGATCGAAATAGGCTGCCCGATAACGCGATCCATCCAGGTCTTCCCAGAATCGGATCGGCATGCACGGCATGGGTTGCAGGATCACCATCTCGCCCACCTCCCCGACGAGGGACCGTCGATCGGGTGACCAGCTGCGTAGATCCACCCCTAGGTACCGCGCGGGCAACTCGCCGGCCCGGGCGGGTACCCCCGGTGTGCCGCCGGCGAAGGCGGTGCAGACGTCGGTGCCGCCGGAGACCGAGGACACCTCGACTCCGACATAGGAGCCCGCCCACTCGAACAGATCAGGTGAGAGTGGAGATCCACTGCTGCCCAATGTTTTCAGCGCACTCAGGTCGTGCTCGGTCGACGGCTCCAGTCTCGCCTTCTTTGTTGCCTGCAAGTGCCCAGGGCTGGTGCCGAAGTAGCTCACTTTCTCCGCCGCCAGCAATTCCCACAGCCGGTCGGCGTTGGGATACAACGGGTGTCCGCTGTAGCAGACCACGGTGGCACCGACCAGCAGACCACTGAGCCGGAAGTTCCACATCATCCAGGACAACGCCGTCTGCCAGAAGAACACGTCACCCGGACCTAGATCGCAATGCAGTCCCACGCTCTTGAGGTGTTCGAGCAGCATGCCTCCGTGGCCGTGCACGATGCCCTTGGGCCTACCGGTGGTACCCGAGCTGAACAAGACCCAAATCGGGTGATCGAAGGGCACCATCTCGACTACCGGGTCTTCACTGCCCCTGGGTAATTCGAGCATCAACGCGGGGTCACCCGGCAACAGCCGGTGCAGTTCCGCGGTATCGGCGCCCTTGTCCACCCACCGACCGTTGTAGCGGTACCCGGGACCGGAGATGAGCACCTTCGGATTGAGCTGCCCCAGCCGCGATGCCGCACCCTCGGGGGCGTAGTCCTGGCCACATCCCGCCCACACCGCACCCACCGCCGCGGTGGCCAGGAAGGCCACCATCGCGTCGGGCACATCCGGCAGATACGCGGCCACGCAGTCACCGCGGCCAACGCCGAGACGGCGCAGCTCCGCGGCCACGGCTCCGATTCTGCCCGGCAATTCACGCCAGCCGATCTCGGTACGCTCCCCAGCCTCGTCGACACCCACGATGGCTGCCCCGTCTTGATCTGCATGACGCAGAACCGGATCCACATAGTTGAGCTCGGTGCCCGGAAACCATTGCGCTCCAGGCATCACAGAACGTGCCAGCACACCTTCGTCACCGTCGCGCAGCCCCCGTCCCGGCACATCGTAGAACTCCCATAAAGCGCGCCAGAACTGGGGAACGGAGTCGACGGACCAGCGCCACACATCCGCGTAGTCGTGGGGTGTCAGCGCATATCGTCGCTCGAGGTGGGCGACGAATCGCTCGTAGGTACTACTTCCCATGTGTTTGGCTCGGCTCTCGTAATCCCAGAAGTTCTATGGCCTGCTTGCGCATATCGATCTTGCGCACTTTTCCCGTCACGGTCATCGGGAAGCTGTCGACCACGTGCACGTAGCGGGGAATCTTGTAGTGGGCAAGGCGGCCCGCGGCGAAAGTACGGATGGCACCGGCATCGAGCGGCGCACGGCCTGTCCGCATCCGGAGCCACGCGCACAGTTCCTCACCGTACTTTTCATCCGGCACCCCGACCACCTGGACGTCCTCGATGTCCGGATGGGTGAGCAGGAATTCCTCGATCTCGCGCGGGTAGATGTTTTCACCGCCACGTATCACCATGTCCTTGATGCGGCCAATGATGATGCAGTAGCCATCTTCTCGCATCACGGCCAGATCTCCCGTGTGCATCCAACCCTCGGCGTCGATCGCTTCCCGGGTGTGCTCCTCGTCGTTCCAGTAGCCGATCATCACCGAGTAGCCACGAGTGCACAACTCACCGGATTGCCCGCGCTCCACCACTTCTCCGGTGTCGGGGTCGACTACCTTGACCTCGACGTGCGGGTGCGCACGTCCAACGGTCGCGGTGCGACGATCCAGGTCGTCATCGACGAGCGTCTGGCAAGAGACCGGCGAGGTCTCCGTCATGCCGTACGCGATGGCGACCTCGGCCATGTGCATCTCGTCGATACACCGCTTCATCACCTCGACGGGGCACACCGAACCCGCCATGATTCCCGTCCGCAACGAGGACAAATCGCGCCGCGTGAAATCGGGGTCGGCGAGCATCGCGATGAACATGGTGGGTACCCCGTACACCCCGACACAGCGCTCACGTTCGATGGTCTCGAGAGTGCGCGCGGCATCGAATCCCGGTGCCGGTACCACGATGGTGGCCCCGTGGGTCGTGCATCCGAGATTGCCCATGACCATGCCGAAGCAGTGATAGAAGGGCACCGGAATGCACAGCCGATCACCGGCTTTCAGATGAATCGACTCGGCCACGAAGTACCCGTTGTTGAGTACGTTGCGGTGCGAGAGCGTCGCGCCCTTGGGATAACCCGTTGTGCCAGAGGTGTACTGGATGTTGATGGGATCAGTGTTGGACAGCTGCGACATCCGGTCACGCAGCGCGACCTCGGGAACCTGTTCGGCGGCCGCCACCAGATCGGTCCAGCCGTCCGTCCCGATGAACACCACATCGAGCAAGGCAGGGACCTCAGGGCGCACCCGGTCCACCATCGTCACGTAGTCCGAGGACTTGAACGCCGTGGCACAGATCAGCGTGCGGACCCCTGACTGATCGAGCGCATAGGCCAGCTCATGGGTGCGGTACGCCGGATTGATGGTGACCAGAATTGCGCCGATCTTTGCCGTCGCGTATTGCACCAGAACCCATTCGGCACAGTTCGGCGCCCAGATCCCTACCCGGTCGCCCGCCGCGATCCCGCGCGCTAGGAGACCGCGCGCCACGAGATTGATCTCGGCGTCCAGCTCACGGTAAGTCCATCTCCGCTCACCGGCCACATCGACGAGGGCCTCGACATCGGGATGGGCGCCGACGATGCGCTCGAAGCTCTCCCCGATCGTCTCCTCGAGGATCGGAGACGCCGACGACCCGGCGTCATAGGACTTCATCGTCGCGCTTCACCACCTGCACCGCCGCGCTCCGCCCGCCGATCAGCGGGACGGATCGAGCCCGACTCTAATGACTCATCCGGGCCGCCACCCCGGATTCCGGTGCTCAGTTCGACAATCCGTTCAGCACGTCTGAGCACGGGCGCATCGACCATCGCCCCCTCGAATTGGAAGACACCACGTTCCCGGCCTGCCAACTCGAGCACCCCGCGCGCCCACCGCACCCGCTCCCCGGTCGGCCTGTAGGCCTCCCGGATCACGCGCACCTGGGTGGGATGGATGGCCACCTTGGCATCGAATCCGACGGCCACGGCATCATCTGCCTCCGCTCGCAACCCGTCGAGGCCCTTGATGTCGAGGTACACCGAGTCCAGCGCCATCCGGCCGAATGCCTTCGCCGCCAACAATGTTTGCGAACGAACGTGCTGTGCCACATCGCGGTAGCTGCCGTCGGGCCACCGGTTGTTGGTACCCCAGGTCGCCGCGAACAGGTCCTCCGCACCCCACATCGCCGCGACGACGTTCTCGGGCCGCACCAGCTCGACGACGTTGAGTGCCCCCAGTGGGGTCTCGACGAGCACCACGACGTCCAGCGGCGCCAGCGCCGCGACCTGATCGGGATGCTCACTCTTGGCCAGCATCACCGTCGTGTAGTCGGTCCGCCCGATCGCATCCATGTCCAGCAGGTGATCGGCGGTACCGGCCGGATTGAGGCGAATCACCGTCCGAGTGGGATCCAGCGGCGTACTTGTCAACGCGTCGCGGGCGGCGGGACGGTCGGCGGCCGCTACCCCGTCCTCAAGGTCGAGAATGACCACATCCGCAGCAACCGAGGCCTTTTCGAAACGCTCGGGGCGATCAGCGGGACAGAAGAGCCAGCCCGGCCCCCTCTTGGCAAGTGTCATTGCTCCTGTCCTTCAACGCG
>NZ_MAFC01000017.1 GCF_002013465.1 Mycobacterium sp. D16R12
GTGACGATGCCCTCTCCGGGGCGGCTCCTGGACTCGCGCTTGTCGATCACCTCGGACTCCGCGTAGAGCGTGTCGCCGTGGAAGAGCGGTTTGGGAAAGGCGATATCGGAGAATCCCAGATTCCCGACGATGGTGCCCTGAGTCAGTTGCGCGACCGATAGCCCGACCAACGTCGACAGCGTGAACATCGAGTTCACCAGGCGCTGATTGAACGGTGGTAGCGCCTCGGAGAACGCCGCATCGAGGTGAAGGGCCTGGGTGTTCATGGTCAACGTCGTGAACAGAACATTGTCGGCCTCGGTGATCGTGCGACCCGGCCGGTGCATGTACAGCACATCGGTCTCGAACTCGTCGAACCACAGACCGCGCTGCTCGACGATCCGTTTGACGCTCACAACCACCTCCATGACAGGCCGGGCGTCCACTTGCCAGCGCACCGACACCATGGAGGAAAACCGTGCCGGGCGGCAAGGACGGCGCATAAAGCTCCCATCGGATGAACACCACAAGGCACAAACGTCCATTGAGTGGACGCGTATGGTGAGCGGGGTGACCGAGGCCCCCAGCGTGGTACGCCGCACCGCGGCGCTCCTGCGCGCGGTCTCGTCCGACACCGGAACCGGCGTCAGCACCACCGAACTCGCGCGCCGCACCGACATCCCACGGGCCACCGCGCACCGCCTGCTGGAATCGCTTGCCACCGAAGGGTTGGTGGAACGAGACACCCGCTCCGGTCAGTGGTTCCTGGGCCCAGAGATCTACGTGCTCGGCGCCACGTCCGCTCCCCGGTACAACATCACCGAGAAGGCGACCGCCGATGTGGCGGCGCTGGCACGGGAAACCGGGGAGAGTGCGTTCTTCTCACTGCGCCGCGGTGATCACACCGTCGTACTCCTGAGCGAGGACGGCGACTTTCCGATCCGGTCGCACGTGCTGTACGAGGGCGCTCGTTTCCCGCTCGGCATCGTCTCGTCCGGCATGGTCGTGCTGGCCTACCTTCCCGACGAGACGATTCATGCCTATCTGAACAGCGCCGACCTAGAGTCGGAGTGGGGCAAGGGGTTTCGCACGGACGCGGTCTGGGACCGCATCGACGCCACCCGCAAGACCGGCTGGGCTCTCAATCCCGGCCAGCTCGTCGAGGGGTCCTGGGGCATGGCCGCCGCGGTGTTCGATACCAACCACAACCCCATCGGTGCGCTCACGTTGACGGGTATCGAGTCCCGGTTCAATGCCGAACGCCAGCCGGTTCTCGGACAATTGCTCCTGCGGCACGCGCATCGGCTCAGCCGCACCATGCGCCGCTAGCTTGCGCGCCGCAGCACCGAAGCCGCCTCACGCACCGCCGAGGTGATCGCGTGCAGTGTCGAGGACTCGAATTTCCAGTGCTGCCAATACAGCGGAACATCGAGATGCAGCCCCGGCGCCAGGTCGACGAGGCCGTCGCGATCCAACTGCTCGGGCATCATTCCCCAGCCCAGCCCCACCCGCAGCGCCTCGGTGTTTCCGCCGGTCGTGGGCACATAGTGTTCCGGCACGGCGACATCCCGGCGAAAGAGCTTGCGCAAGAACTGATCTTGGAGGGCATCGCGCCTGTCCCACCGCATCATCGGTGCCCGCCGGACGGCGTCGATCCCCGAGTCGAGCAACCCGCCAGGAAGGTAGCGCGCGACGTATTCCGGTGATGCCATGCCGAAGTACCGCATGGAACCCAGCGGTTCGGAACGGCATCCGGCGATGGGCTTCGGTTCAGTAGTCACCGCCGCCATCACCACGCCCGCGCGCAGCAGTTCCGCGGAGTGATCCTGATCCTCGATGCGGATATCGACCAGCACACCGTCGGGAATCCGCGCCAACACCGATCCCATCCAGGTTCCGAACGAGTCGGCGTTCACCGCGATCGCTACCCGTATCGGGGCGCCGTCGGCCCCCATCTCGCGCAGCGCCTCACGCTCCAGGGTGCCGACCTGGGCCGCCAACCTCATCAGCGAGGTACCCGCATCGGTTGCCACACAGGGTTTTTCCCGGCGAACCAGCACCTGACCCACCGATTGTTCCAGGGCCTTGACGCGTTGACTCACCGCCGAGGGGGTGATGACAAGCCGCCGGGCGGCAGCATCGAAGCTGCCCTCCTCGATGACGGCGGCAAAGGCGACCAGCTGCTGCGAGTCCAGACTCACATTAACGATTCTAATGCATAGTAAGAATCATTAGCTGGACTGCATACTGCCGTGACCCTAGCGTCGCTGTTGTGACCGTTGTCTTCCTCGGCTTTCTCACCGGAATGTCCCTCATCGCCGCCATCGGCGCCCAGAACGCCTTCGTGCTCAGGCAGGGGATCCGCAGTGAACACGTGCTGCCGGTGATCGCCGTGTGCATCACCGGCGACTTCCTCCTCATCGCGGCAGGCATCGGCGGCCTCGGTGGCTTGATCGCCGCCACGCCGAGCCTGCTCACCGTGGCCAGGGTGGGCGGGGCCGCGTTTCTGATCGGCTACGGACTGTTGGCCGCCCGCCGCGCCTTACGCCCCGGAACCCTGGTACCGGCCGAATCCAATCCGGCCCGACTCGGCGCGGTGCTGACGACCGCACTGGCCATCACCTTCCTGAACCCGCATGTCTACCTCGACACCGTGGTACTGCTCGGCTCCCTGGCCAACGCGCACCAGGACGCGCGCTGGCTGTTTGGTGCGGGCGCTCTGACCGCGAGTGTCACCTGGTTTGTGGCGCTCGGTTTTGGCGCACGGCATCTCGCCGGATTGTTCCAGCGTCCGGGAACCTGGCGCGTGCTCGATGCCGGGATCGCGGTGGTGATGATCGCGCTGGGCATCTCACTGGTCATCTGATCACCCTTGCCGAACCATTTGGTTCGGTGTTAGCGTCCTTCCCGAACCAACTGACTTGGGAGAGACATGGACATCGACAAGGCCCGCACTCGTTTCGCCGAACTCCGCAGTCAGCGAGACGTCAGCCCCGCCGATCTCGACGAGATCTGGGCAGCACTCGATACCGTCCGCCCCGAGGACATGCTGGGCAGCTGGAAGGGCGACGAGTTCCACACCGGGCACAAGATGAACGGTCAACTGGCTGCCGTCCGCTGGTACGGCAAGATCTTCACGTCCATCAACGATGTGGAACCCATCGTCTGTTACGACGATGACGGAAAGCTGTTTTCCAACAACGCGTTGAGCCTGGGCGGCGCGACCCTGTGGGATATCGAGTTCCGCGGCGAGGTCACCGGCACCATGGTTTACGACGGCCAGCCCACCTTCGATCACTTCAAGTGGGTCGACGAGAACACGCTGATGGGCATCATGAACGGCAAGCGCCAGCGTGCCAGCGGCAGCTACCTCTACTTCCTGCTCGAACGCGATCAGTGAGAGTCACCGCAGCACTGAGCCGCTCAGCAGAGTCTCCGTTCGCGCTGGAAGAGGTCGAACTCGACGGACCACGCCCCGATGAGGTGCTCGTCAAGATTCACGCCACCGGCCTGTGTCACACCGATCTGACCTTCAAGGCACAGGTACCGATACCGGCGGTGCTGGGTCACGAGGGCGCGGGGGTCGTCCAGGCGGTGGGCGATGAGGTGACCCACATCCGACCAGGCGACCACGTGGTCTTGAGCTACCGCAGCTGCGGTGAATGCCGGCAATGCGGTTCGGGTGAGCGGGCCTACTGCTCTCGTGGCGCCCGGCTGAACCTCTCCGGCACCCGGCTCGACGGCTCATCGACACTGTCCCAGAACGGGAACGGGCTGTTCGGCTCGTTCTTCGGGCAATCCAGCTTCGCGCAGTACGCACTGGCCGCCGCCGATAACACCGTCGTCGTCGATTCGTCGACCGATCTCGCTACCGCCGCACCACTCGGATGCGGTCTACAGACCGGCGCCGGCGCGGTGCTCAATGTACTGACACCCGAACCGGATTCCCGTCTTGCCATCTTCGGCGCCGGCAGTGTCGGCCTGGCAGCGGTGATGGCCGCCAAGGCCATCGGGGTGCAGACGATCATCGCGGTGGACCCGGTGGCCTCGCGCCGCGACAAGGCCGTCGAGCTGGGTGCCACCCGCACCGTCGACCCGGCCGCCGAGGACGTGAGTTCCGTGGCACGCGGGACCACTCACGCGCTCGACACCACGGCGAACACCGATGTCATCGCCACGGCGGTCGGCCTGTTGCGGCAGCGGGGTGTACTGGTTCTGGTCGGGCTGGGGGCCTCACGCGGAACGATCGACCTGACCGATCTGATGTACGGGGGCAAGGTGATTCGCGGATGTATCGAGGGTGACGCGAACCCGCAGGAATTCATTCCGGAACTGCTGCGCATGCACGCAGAGGGCCGCTTTCCTATTGAATCACTGATCAGTAGGTACCCGGCGCACGCTATCGATCAGGCGGTGGCGGACGCGCGGTCCGGTGCCGCGATCAAACCGGTGCTGCTCTGGTGAGTGCCATGCGCGCTGCGGGCCAGGCCACACACGATCGGATCATGGCTGCCGCCAAGGCCGAGTTCACCGAGTACGGATTCGCCGGCGCACGGCTGAACCGGATTGCCACCAACGCGAACGCGAGCAAGGAGCGGCTGTACAGCTACTTTGAGAGCAAGGAACAGCTGTTTGAAGCCGTTGTGGCGCAATGGATCGATGATGCGCCCTACAAGGTGCCATTCAGCGCCGGTGACGTGCCGGGGTACGTCGCGGGGCTGTTCGACAACATCGTCGCCGATCCGCAAGGCGCACGGTTACAGCGCTGGATCGAGCTGGAAGCCCCCGACGGGATGTTCGACAACCACGTGCTGCGCCGTATCTTCCAAGCAAAGCTCGATGAGGTACGCCAGGGACAGCGGTCCGGGCTTATCGACCCGACGTGGGACCCCATGAGTCTGCTCACGATGCTGATCGATATCGCCTACTCGATGGCCGCCAGTGGCTTCGGCATCGACCGTATTGTCGGTGAACCGCTCGATGGGCACCTGCTCGCCGATCGCCGCGCCGCGGCCGCTGAGGCAGCGCGGCGGCTGGTGGGCGGTCCGTAAGACATCACCGCGACGTGCAAAGCCCCCTCACTTGCCCGCGGCAGCTACCCTCGATACGTGCCGTCCGCGATTCTGACCCGCCGCGGGCTTCTGGCTGCCGGTGCCGCCCTCGCCGCGGGCGCCGCGCTGGCCGCGTGCACCAAGGACTCCTCCCCTACCTCGGAGCAGAACGGCACCGCCGTCATCAAGCACGCCTTCGGTACGACCGAGGTGAAGGCGCCGCCAAAGCGCATCGTCAGTGCCGGATACACCGAACACGACTACCTGTTGGCGCTGGGCATCATCCCCATCGCAGTCACCGAGTGGTACGGCGGCTTCCCGTTCGCCACCTGGCCGTGGGCCACCGACCGGCTCGGCGCCGCCACCCCCGAGGTCCTCACACTCACCGACGGACTGATGATCGACAAGATCGCCTCCCTCAAACCCGATCTCATCCTCGCGACCGACGCCGGGCTGGACCAGGACACCTACAACAAGTTGTCCGGTATCGCACCGACGATCGCGCAGTCGGGCAAGTACGCATTCTTCGAACCGTGGAAGGACCAGGCCAAGGCCATCGGGCAGGCGGTGTTCAAGCCGTCGGAGATGGACGCGGTGGTTCAGGCCGTCGACAACAAGTTCGCTTCGGCCGCGTCCGCGCACGCCGGCTTCAAAGACAAGAAGGCCATCTACCTGCAGGGCGAGCTGCTCGACGGACAGGCCGTCGCATACCGATCCGGACCGCGCACCGCATACCTCACCGCCCTCGGGCTGACCGTTCCCGCCGAGTTGGAGAGCTATGCCAAGGGCGACCAGCTGGCGTATCTTCCGGCCGACCAGCTCTCCAGCGTCCTCGGGCAGGCCGATGTGCTGGTGTGGGGTACCGAATCCGATGAGCAGAGCGCCGCGCTGCGGGCCGACCCGGTGATCACGAAGCTGGGCTCCTCACTGCTGAATCGCAGCATCTTCACCAGTAAGGAATTGGCCGGGGCCATCAACTTCAGCTCACCGCTGAGTCTGACGTACGTAGTGGACAATCTGGTTCCGCAGCTGGCCCGGATACTGGGCTGACGCCAGACCCGGGCACCCACCCGGGAGCGCCTCGGGTTGGGTTCACAAATCCACCCGCAGCCGAGTGCATACACGCACCCTAGAATTCGCTGAATGGAGACAAGCGAGGTCGAGAAGAGCCCCCAGGATCAGGTGGTCTTCGCCCAGGTCGGTCGGAGTTACTATCCACTGCTGTCAGCCGTCTTCGTCGGCGTCGTACTGATCTCGAATGTGGCTGCCACCAAGGCAATTGGCTTCGGGCCCGTCATCGGCGATTGGTCGTTGATCACCGACGGTGCATTCGTGCTGTTCCCGCTGAGCTACGTGATCGGCGATGTACTCAGTGAGGTCTACGGATATCGCGCCACCAACCGAGTCATCCTGCTGGGGTTCGCAATGGAGCTGTTGGCCTGCGTGGTGCTCTGGACCGCGATGGTGCTGCCTGCCGCCGACTTCTACCCCAACCAGGAGGCCTTCGCCACCATCGTCCGGAGCATCACCACACTGATGGTCGCCGGACTCGCGGGATACCTTGTTGGGCAAACACTTAACGCGCTCGTCGTGGTGCGGATGAAGAAGCGCTCGAAGGAACGCCACCTGTGGGCCCGACTGGTGGGCTCGACAGTCGTCGGCGAGTTCGCCGATTCGCTGGTGTTCTGCTCGATCGCGGCCACCGCACTGGGTATTCACACCTTCGGCCAGTTGGCGACGTATACGGCTTTGGGCTGGATCTTCAAGTCCGTAGTGGAGATCGTGATGCTGCCGATCACCTATCGGGTGATCGCCTACATCAAGAGGAACGAGCCGACTTATACACAGGCGGGATAAATACTCCCCCAGGCGTGCCTGCGGGAGTACCGTCGAAATATGAGTACCGCAACGGATTTGAAGGTGCGGGATCACGGGGATCGGGCATTGTTGCTCGAGTGCACATCCGTGCAGGAAGTGCTGGCGTGGACGTCAGCGCTGAATGCCGACCCTATCGATGGCGTCACCGATATCGTTCCCGCGTCCTGCACCGTCCTGCTCAAGCTCCACAGCCCGGCCGACCAGGCCATCGTTCGACATCGGCTGACACAGCGCGCGGCACCGCCAGATACGACGCAGGACACCACATCACCATCGGTGATCATCCCGGTCCGGTACGACGGTCTCGACCTCGAAGAGGTTGCCGAGCACACCGGCCTGGGTGTGGATGGTGTCATCGCGGCACACACCGGAACGGTGTGGACTGTCGGATTCTGTGGATTTGCACCGGGATTCGCGTACCTGGTGGGAGGGGACTCGCGCCTGGCCATCCCCCGCCGCGCCGACCCGCGCACCAAGGTGCCCGCCGGTGCGGTCGCGCTCGCCGGCGAGTTCAGCGGGATCTACCCGCGTGAATCTCCCGGTGGCTGGCAGCTGATCGGCAGCACCGATGCCGTCATCTGGGACCTCGACCGCAACCCACCCGCGCTGCTCACGCCCGGTACACGCGTCCAGTTCCAGGAGGTGACGGCATGAGACCCACTCTCGAAGTGATGCGCACCGGCCCGCTAGCGCTGGTCCAGGACCTCGGCCGGATCGGCAAGGCGGCCATGGGTGTCGGACGCTCGGGAGCGGCAGACCGCGGATCACATTCTCTGGCCAACCGACTAGTGGCCAATCCCGACAATCTGGCCACCATCGAGGTAACCCTGGGCGGTATGTCATTTCGGGTGTCCGGCGGCGACGCGGTGGTGGCCGTCACCGGCGCCGACACCGACCCATCCATCAATGGGATTCCGTTTGGCACCAATAGCATTGCCCAGGTGCGGGACGGCGACGTGGTGTCACTCGGCGCACCACGCAGCGGGCTACGCAGCTATGTGGCGGTGCGCGGTGGGGTCAGTGTGGCACCGGTGATGGGCTCACGCAGCTTCGACATTCTGTCGGGCATCGGCCCCCAGCCGCTGCAGGCCGGGGACAGGCTGCCGGTCGGACCACGGTCCCCTTCCTTCCCGGAGGTCGAACTGGCGCCGGTGGCCCCCCTCTCCGATGACACCGTCGAGCTGAAGGTGGTACCCGGTCCGCGCGACGACTGGTTCGTCGATCCCGACGCGCTGACACACAGAGGCTGGATCGTCTCGGACCGCAGTGACCGGGTGGGTACCCGACTCATCGGTAAACCGCTGGAGCTTCGCGACCCGGCTAGACAGCTGCCGAGCGAGGGCGTAGTCCGTGGTGCAATCCAGGTGCCACCTGACGGCCAGCCCGTTATCCTGGGCCCTGACCATCCGGTAACCGGAGGCTATCCGGTGATCGGGGTGATCACCGATCACGATGTCGATCTGGCTGCCCAGGTGCGGCCAGGACAAACCGTTCGGTTTCATTGGTCACGAGCGCGCATAAATTAGGAGATGTCGGCTGTGTCCAATATGCCAACCGTCCCCGTCATCCGGACCCATACTGCGCGACTCATCCACACCGCCGATCTGGATAGCGAAACACGCGACGCGGCAAGGGAATTACTGGTTGACGCATTCGAGGGTGACTTCACCGAAGCGGACTGGGAACACTGCCTGGGCGGTATGCACGCGCTCATCTGGTATCACGGAACGCTCATCGCCCATGCCGCGGTGATCCAGCGCCGGCTGCTGCATCAAGGACGGCCGCTACGCACCGGATACGTGGAAGGTGTTGCAGTAGATAATGATTGGCGCGGAAATGGGCTCGGCAGGGCGATCATGGACGCCGCCGAACAGGTTTTGCGTGGCGCCTACGAGCTGGGTGCGCTGAGCGCCGCCGACGACGTCGCCCCGTTCTATCAGGCCCGCGGCTGGGTGCCCTGGCTCGGAACCACTCCCGTGATGACGGCAGAGGGCATCGTGCCCGCCGAGGATGAGGGCGTGCACGTGCTGCCGATGAGCTCCGGGGTCGACCCGACCGGCTCGCTGACCTGTGATTGGCGCGGTGGCGACGCGTGGTGATGCCCGCGACGGCGCAGGAAGACCCAAATCACGGCGATGACAAACGCCAGCCGCGCGGCGCTACCGACCGTCGCCAATAGCCCGTTGGCCACCTGAGCGATATCAACGGAATACCGCAGGATGATGCCGGCCATCACTGCGGCCTGCACCAACTCCAGCGTGCCGACGATCACGCATAGCCGGACATGCATCCGGTGATAGGCGCGTAGATCTGCGTCGGCCCAGTGATGTCGTGCCACCCAGCCTGGGCGGATCAGGTCGATGATGACTTCGGTGAGTGGTCGTTTCGTCAGAGAGCTGCCGATATAGAACGCACCGAACAACACCACCGGAACGACGTGGGTGAGCTGAGCCAGCTGCGGCGAACTGGTCAGCAGCGCAACCACAAGCGTCGCACCATGCATCAGCATGATAAATCCCGCGACGACGTCGAAGCGTTTGTCCCGTAGAGCGGTGTAGATGACGCGCAGCGCCGAGACCACCGCCGCCGCCATCAGTGCATGCAACTCCGAGGCACCCAGCAGGCGCATCCCGTAGTACGTTCCCAAGCCGAGCGCGGCACTGACCAAGGCGTGCCCGAGCGTGAATTTCCCTGCACCCTTACCCAACCCACTCACCACAGCCAAGGTACCGACGCAATCTGAGAGAGTCTGAGAAAGTGGATCTACCGGCCGGAGAGGGCTCGTTCCTTGCGGCGCAGGTACATCCGGATCGCGACGACAACGCCCACGATGAGTCCGCCCGTGGTGAGCATCGAGACCACCGGGTTGACGGCCTGTACGACGTCGACCGAGAAGGTGTAGATGATCACCACCATCAGGGCACAGAACAGCAGGCTGAAGACCCCGCACCAGAAGCTGACATAGACATGCAGCCGGTGATACGAGCGCTGGTCCTCGTCAGCCCAGCCCTGCTCCTCGGCAAGTTTCTCCACGCCGCCGGGCCACAGCTTGGTGACCAGCAGCTTCGTCAACGGTCTACCAATGAGCGCACTCACCAGGAAGTAGGTGGCCAGCAGCATGCCGGGCACCTCGTTGGTGACCTGCGACAAGCGTGGGTCACGGGTCAGCCACGCCATGACGAGGCTGACCCCGAAGATCGGCACCACCAGCAGCGAAACTGGGTCAAGAGCCCGTTTCCACGCCATCTTGACCAATGCCTGGGTGGCAGAGACCGCGGTCGCGGCCATGAGCGCGTGCAGTTCGGAGAATCCGGCCAGGCGCAGCCCAAAGTAGGCGCAGAGCGCGGGCCCGACATTGAGCAATCCCTCGATCACGAGTTGGCGGGGCGAGATCCCGCTCTCGGATTCGGACTGCTCGGTGGTCACGGACACCGCGCGACTGTATCCGGTCGTCAGGCCGCGGGCGAGTCGTACGTCATGCGCTGCAGGTAACGCCGGATCACCACAATGATGCCGATGATCAGGCCCATTGTGGTGACCAGAGAGAAGATTTGGTTGACGGCCTGCGCGATATCCACCGAAAAGCTGTAAATGATGACGATCGAGATGGCCGCGAGCAGCAGGCTGATGACACCGCACCAGAAACTCACATGGACATGCATCCGGTGATACGAACGGAAGTTGCCCTCGGTCCAATGGTGCTCGGCCGCAATCTCTTCGATGCGTCCGGGCCGCGCCTTCGCGATCATCAGCTCGGTGAGAGGCTTGCCGATCAGCGCGCTTCCGATAAAGAACAACGAAAGCAAGATGCCGGGAATGGTGTTGGACACCTGAGCCATGCGCGCATCGGAGGTGACGAGCGCGATCACCAGGCTCAGCCCGAAGTTGAACATCAGAAAGCCCGATAGGACGTCGAACTTGCGGTTCTTCACCACTTTGACGAGCACCTGGAGTCCGGACACCACTGTGGCGGCTATCAACGCGTGAATCTCGGGCTGCCCCAGCGCGCGCATCGCGTAGTAGGTGCCCAACGAGGGCCCGACACTGACCAGGACCTGTCGCAACACCTCACGCGCGGAGGACTTCTGGGTCTCGCCGGTCTGCTCGGGCACGGCGCGAGGCTACGTGACGAACCTGGGAATGCCGGGCTGGCGCGCATGTTCACCCTGGGCGTACGGAAATCGGAACTTTAGCGGGGATCGCTCAAGTTTGTACCAGTGACGGCCGGTTGAGACTCCGGCCCTGTATGAGGAGAGAGCTATGAGCAATGTGGTGTGGACACGACGCAGCCCGTTCGCCGAGTTCGACGCGCTGGTCCGCCAGTCCTTCGGCCCGGCCACCAACTGGCCGAGCCCAGGTTTCGTTCCGGCCGCCGAGGTCGCGAAGGATGGGGATGACGCGCTGGTCCGTCTCGACCTACCCGGCGTCGATGTCGATAAGGACGTCACGGTCGAGGTGGAGCGCGGCACCTTGGTGGTATCCGGTGAGCGTCGGGACGGACGGGCCGAGCAGACCGGCGACCAGCCGCTTGCGCGCGGAGCATCAAACGGACGCGTCCTGCGTGAGGTCCGTTACGGCAAGTTCCGTCGAACCTTCACCCTGCCAACCCATGTGACAGGTGACGCGATCTCGGCGAGTTACGACACGGGCATCTTGACCATCAAGATCGCCGGCGCGTACGCCAATGCCGAGGCACAGAAGATCGAGATCACCAAGTAATCAGTAGAACGAGACGAGGAGCCCGCGCTATCCGGCGTGGGCTTCTCTCTTCTTCGCCTCACGCGCCAGCATTCGGTCGCGCTGTTCTTCGAACTTAACCACCTGGCCCTTAAGGTCTTCCACGTACGCGGCGAGTTGCTCGCGTCGTTGTTCACCCTTGGCGCTGAAATCATTGCGTTCGAAGATCTGCCACTTGCGCAGATTCGGCGTCACAACCTCTTCGAGATGCTGACGCGGGTCGTAGATGCCGTGCTTGGCCATCAGCACGCCGTTACGACGGAAGTTGGGCATGCCCTGCCCGGGCATCCGGAAATTCTCGATCACCGCACCGATGGCATCCAAGGCCTGATCGGGCACGAGATCCAGTGCCGCACTGCACATGTTGCGATAGAAGATCATGTGCAGGTTCTCGTCCGCGGCGACGCGCTGCAGCATGCGGTCCGCGATCGGGTCATCGCAGACCTTGCCGGTGTTGCGGTGGCTGACGCGGGTCGCCAGTTCCTGCAGCGTGGTGTACGCGACCGACAGCAGGAAATCGGTCTTGTGTACCGACTCCTCTTCATCGGTGGTGTCGAAGCCTGCCGTCATGTGCTCCATACGGGCGCGTTCCAATGCCACCGGGTCCACACCGCGCGTGACGACGAGGTAGTCGCGGATGACGATGCCGTGCCGGTTCTCCTCGGCGGTCCAGCGGCCTACCCAGGTCCCCCACGCACCGTCGAGACCGAAATATTTCGCCGCCTGACGGTGATAGGACGGCAGGTTGTCCTCGGTGAGGAGGTTGGTGATCATCGCGGCCTTGGCGAGCTCGCTTAGCTGCGACTGCTCCGGATCCCAGTCTTCCCCGCCCATTTGAGCAAAATTGCGGCCGCGATCCCAGGGAACATAGTCATGCGGGTGCCACTCCGTCGCGACCGATAAATGCCGGTTGAGGTTGGCTTCAGCAATCGGTTCCAAATCGCTGAGCATCTCAAGGTCGGTCAGCTCTCTCGACATCTCACCTTGTCTTTCGCCTTGGAACCCCGAGCTTAAGGACAGGGTAACTTAATCTGAGCAATGCTTTGATGCGCTCGTTAGTCGCGACTGATTGCCTGCAACTTCCGCCCCGATCACACCGCCGGACGGGCCACCATGCCTGTTTGGGCCCCACAACTGGGCAACGGCTTGCTACAGACCCGATATTCGAACCGACTGCACAGCACCATAACCCGGTGAGAGCAACATCACTAATTCGGCCGTGTCGCCTCCCACCGTCAAATCCAGATTGGGCGGCGTCATCGAACCATCGGTAGTTTGGGTGATTCAACGACCGGTCGCGATCCCCGCGCACGTCACGAAAGGTGCAGTGATGCGAACCGCAATGTGTCGCGCGGCAGTCGCGGCGGCCGCCTTCCTGGTTCTGTTCGGTGGGTACGGGCTGCGGTCGCCGCAGTCGGCCCACGCATCGAGCTGCGCCGATATCGACCTGTCCTTCGCGCGTGGCACCAATGAGCCGGCAGGCCTGGGTGATGTCGGCAAGTTGTTCACCGATGCCGTGAAGAAGCGCCTGCAGGGTGCCAAGGGGATGAGCATCTCCACTTATGGCGTCGACTACCCCGCGAGCATCGACTTCCTCCAGGCCGGCAAGGGATCAGATGACCTGAGCAAGCACATCCAGAAGACGGCCGCCGACTGCCCGAAGATGAAGTTCGTCGTCGGCGGGTACGCGCAGGGCGCAGCTGTGGTGGATGTGTTGTTGGGGAACACCCCGCCGGGGACTTACGCCTTCACCAACCCGCTACCCGCCGGACTCGAGCAGCGCATTGTCTCCATCGTCCTGTTCGGCGATCCCAAGAACATCCGGCCGCCGGGTGTCGACGCGAACTTGACGATCCGTGAAGACCTGCTGCACAAGGTGATTGACGTTTGCAATCCCGGAGACTTCTTCTGTGATCCGCAGGGCGGGGACATCGTCTCGCACACCACGTATGCCAAGGACAAACTCACCGACGGCGCGGCGGACACCGTGGTCCAGCGACTGGTGGCCGTACTGGGAAACCGCTGCGTGAGCAGTGAATCACCCGACGCGTCCACGAGCTGCTCGCCCAGCGCATAACCACAGGCCCCAGCATCGGCGGGTAGCCATTTCGCCGGTTACGGCATGCACGCACGACTCAACGCAGAAGAATCGAATCGCTCCAACCAGGGCATTGGCTGGAGTGTAGTCACATGTGTACAGTCGTGGGTGGCCACGGTGTAGACGGACGACTACACCACCGGAAGCGGAGGGTGAGACGCATGAGCGGCGATACGCACGTGGTGGTGCCGGGCGAATACACGTCACCCGCTCGCCCCCCGAAGATCGAGGACATTCCCTGCGCCGACGGACACCCACTGCCGTCCGGTCCGTTACCCGGCCGCCCCTACGCCCTGCCCGCAGATCTGCTTGTCGAAGAGCTCGGGCCACTGTTCTACGCGGACTTCGGGGTTTCGCGCCGCCTGTATGCCTGCTCACTGGACCTGGTCGAGGAACTATGCGACGAGAAGCGGTTCATCAAGGGCATCACCGACCGGCTGGACCGGTTCCGCCCGCTAGCGGGGGACGGATTGTTCACGGCCTACCCGGGCGAGCCGAACTGGCAGAAAGCCCACGATGTCCTGCTACCCGGCTTCAGCTTTAGCGGTCTGCGCAATTACCACCCCGCCATGCTCGATATCAACCGTCAGCTCCTTGCCCGGTGGGACCAAAGCGCGGGCGAGCGCCTCGTGGACGTGGCTGAAGATCTGGGCAAGCTCGCCATGGACACGGTCGGGCTGGCCGGGTTTGGCACGAGGTTCGACTCCTACCAGCACGACGGCCTTGCGGCCATCCCGGCGAGCTTCGCCGCTGCGCTACAACAACTTCTGGCTCCGGGAGGCGGCAATCAGGATCTGTTCAGGGCCGAGCAGGACAAGCTGCATACCTTCATCGACGAGCTCATCGCCCGGCAGGGCGGCAGTGCCGACGAGCATGCGAACCTGCTCGGACTCATGCTCGCGCCCGGCACGCCGCAGACTCCAGCGCTGGAGCTCAGCAGCGTGCATTCTCAGGTCCTGACGTTCTTGATCGCCGGGCAGGACACCACCTCCACGGTCATGCCGACCGCGCTCTACAGCCTGGTCAAGAACCCTGCCGTGCTCCACCGGGCACAGGCCGAGGTTGACGCACTATTCGGGCCGGAAGACGAACACACCCCGACCTTCGACGACATTGGCAAGCTCCGCTACATCCGCCAGATCGTCGATGAGACGTTGAGGCTTTCGCCCCCGGTCCGCGAATTCGACAGGATGGCTACGGAAAACACCGTACTCGCGGGGCGCTACCCGGTGCAGAAGGGCGAGGTTGTCACCGTCCTCACCACCTCGCTGCACCGGCAGCCGCAATGGGGGGACAACGTAGAGATCTTCGACCCAGACCGATTCTCTCCGGAACGATCGGCCGGGCGACCGGTGAATCTGTTCAAGCCCTTCGGCACCGGCGCGCGATCCTGCATCGGGCGCCAGTTCGCACTGCACGAGGCGACGATGGCTCTCGCAACGCTGGTGCACAGATACCGCTTCATCGACTCCGAGCACTACCAGCTGCGCACCCACAGCGATCTCCTCCGGAAACCGGTGGGTTTTCGGATTGGCTTGGCACGGCGCACTTCCCAGGACCGCCAGCATGAACCATCCGCCGCAATCGCCGTCACGCCGGAAGTGACACGACAACCCGCGGCCGCCGCACCGGGGTCGGCACTGACCGTCTTCCATGGCTCGAATCTCGGCACCTGTCGGGCACTGGCACACCAACTGGCCGAGGAAGGCGCCGATCTTGGCTACCGCACGACCGTCGCCCCTTTGAACGAAGCGACCCGTGCCCTGCCCACCGAAGGCGCCATGGTCGTGGTCGCCGCGTCCTACAACGGTCAACCGACTGACGATGCCCGCCAGTTTCTCTCCTGGCTCGATAGCGCAGAGGCGCGGGCGGACAGCGGCCTGCGCTACGCGGTACTCGGAGTCGGGGACCGGAACTGGGCCGAGACTTACCAGGCGGTGCCCAGGAAAATCGACGAGCACCTCGCCGGAATCGGAGGTACACCGATTCTTACTCGTTGTGAGGCAGACACTTCCGGCGATTTCGCGGGCAGTGTCGAGTCCTTCTCACAGGCCCTCTGGACTTCGTTGGGTGCAGTCACCGGCGCGGATGCTCCCGCCGGCCCCGCCGAGGGTCCCCTCTACGAACTACGCGCCATCGACGGGCCGGTGACGGCGGCGATCGATGCCCGGTTCGAGGTGATACCCATGACCGTCCTGGAGAACCGGGAATTGGTCGGCGCCAACAACCCACTGGGACAGGCCAAGCGGTTGGTACGCGTGGCCCTGCCCGACGACGTCGAGTACCGCACCGGGGACCATCTCACGGTCCTCGCGGATAACCAGCCCGAAGTAGTGGACCACGCCGGTGAACTGCTCGGCCTCATCCTGGACCGGCGCATCTCCGTCAACACCCGGCGCAACACCCGCCGAGCCATCGCGCTGGACCGCGAAGTAAGTGTGCGGGAGCTACTCACCCACTTCCTCGAACTGCGCAAGCCGGCCACCCGAACGCAGCTGCTCCGGCTCGCGGCGGCGAACCCCTGCCCGCCGGAGCGGTCCGCGCTGGAAGCACTCGCCGAGCATCCGGAGACCCGCTCGCTGGGCATCGCAGGCTGTCTCGTGGAATTCCCCGCCACCAAGTTGTCCCGCCCCGAGCTGCTTGAACTGTTCGAGCCGATGACACCTCGGCACTACTCCATAGCATCCTCCGCACGGCAGAGTCCGGGAGTCGTCGAGCTGGTGGTCAGCGTGCTGGATGCCCCCGCCCGATCCGGATACGGGGACTTTCAGGGAGTCGCATCCAACTATCTGGCCAACGTCACGCCGGGACAACAAATCCGGGCACGGGTGGATCAGGCCCGGCAGGCATTCCGCGCCGGGGCCGACCCCTCCCGGAATGTCATTCTGGTCAGCGCCGGTACCGGAGTCGCACCGTTCCGCGGATTTGTCGGCGACCGGCTGGCCGCGCAGAGCGCAGGTGAGCCCTTTGCCCCGGCACTCTGCTTCTTCGGCGTCCGGCACCCGGACGTCGACTACCTCTTCCGGGACGAGTTCGCGGTCGCCGAGCAATCAGGCGTGGTCCAGATGCGCCCGGCGTTCTCCCGCGCGTCCGAGAACGGCGTCAAGTACGTGCAAGACCGGATCGCCGCCGATGCGGTCGACGTCTGGCGTCTGCTGGGCGATCCGGCCAAGCAGACGCATGTATATGTCTGTGGTGACGGCGGCAAAATGGCCCCCGCCGTTCGAGATGCCTTCTTGCACATCTACCGGGAACATACCGGCGCCAACGAATCCCAAGCCCGGGACTGGCTCATCGGGCTCGTCGAGGCCGATCGCTATGTCGAGGATGTCTGGACGGAGTGAGGTGCCGTTCCTCTGCCCGCGCGTAAGTGGGAGAGTGGTCCGATGCGTAGACGTACCTTCCTTCGTACCGGCTCTGTCGCATTGCCTGCCGCAGCGTTGGGCCTGACCGCGGCCGGGAGCGCCACGGCCGATGTTCGCCCGACCGGGTCAATTACCTACCCGTTCAGCGTCATTCACGTACCTGCCAAAAGCGCGCCCTGGAACCTGGAAACGGACCGCGCCGTACTGTTGGTCCACGACATGCAGCACTACTTCGTGAAGGCCTATACGCCGCAGGCCGATCCCATCACGACCGTGCTAAGGAACATCAAGAGCCTGATCGACAGCGCGCATGCCCACGGTGTGCCCGTGCTCTACTCCGCGCAGCCGGGGGGCATGACACCGGAACAGCGTGGGCTCTTCGGCCAGCTCTACGGACCTGGCATGCCGGACGATGACGCCGAGCGGGCGATTGTCGATCCCATCGCGCCGATGGCGACGGATACCGTTCTGACGAAATGGAAGTACAGCGAGTTCTTCCGCTCTGAACTTCTCGAGATTCTGCGTAACGCCAACCGCGATCAGCTGATCATCGTCGGCGTCTACGCCTTCTCCGGAATCACCGTGACATCCACCGACGCGGTCCAGAACGACATTCAGGCATTCATCATCTCCGATGCCGTGGCGGACTACACCGCCACGGGGCACAACCAGGCACTCGCCTGGTGCGCGGAGCGGACGGCCAAGATACTGACCACCCGGTCAGCGATAGCGGCACTTGATCATTCGTAATGGTTGACGGCACGACAAAGGCCGCTTGCGTCACACGCAAGCGGCCTTATGTCTTGTGCTTAGACCAGCGCGGGCACCGTGGCCAGCGCCTGGGCGACGCCCGAGACGATCGCCGCGATCTTGAGCGCCTCGAGAATCTGCTCGCGAGTCAGTCCGGCCTCACGCAGCACCTTCTCGTGCGAGCCGACACAGAAGTGACAGCCATTGATGGTCGATACCGCGAAGGACCACAGTTCGAACTCCGCCTTGTCGACGCCGGGGTTACCGATGATGTTCATCCGCAGACCCGGGCGCAGGTCGTCATAGGCACCATCGAGGAAGCCCCGTCCGCGGTAGAACACGTTGGTCATCGCCATGATCGAGGCGGCGCCGAGTGCGGCGTCGAGTGCCTCGGGCGACAGGACCGTCGCGGCCTCTTCGCGAATCTCCTTGAACACCTGGTCGTTCCGGGTAGCCGCTGCTGTCGCGACGAGAGTGCCCCAGAGCTGGGCCGGTGACAGTACGGTGCCACGGGCGACCGTGCCCAGGTTGAGCTTGAGATCCTTGGCGTACTCGGGCAGCGCCTCTTTCAGGTTGTCAACACCCATGTCAGACGCCCGCGCTCATCAGCTCGCCCGCATCGATCGTCGGGTCACCCTTGCGCCAGTTGCAGGCGCACAGCTCATCGGACTGCAGCGCGTCGAGTACCCGGAGCACCTCGTCGACGTTGCGGCCCACCGAACCCGCGGTGACGGAGACGAACTGGATGATGTTGTCCGGATCGACGATGAAGGTCGCGCGGTCTGCGACACCATCGGAGTTCAGCACGCCCGACGCCTCGGCCAGCTCGCGCTTGAGGTCGCTGAGGATCGGGAACGGCAGGGTCTTGAGGTCCTCATGCTGTGCCCGCCACTGGAAGTGCACGAACTCGTTGTCCACCGACGCGCCCAGCACCTGGGTGTCGCGATCGGCGAACTCGTCGTTCAGACGGCCGAATGCGGCGATCTCGGTGGGGCACACAAAGGTGAAGTCCTTGGGCCAGAAGAAGATCACACGCCACTTGCCGGGGTGGTCGTCGCTGGTGATGGTGGTGAAGTAGTCGTCTGGCTGCTGGGCGTTCACCTTCGACAGATCGCCGCCGATGACCGCAGTCAGGTTGTAGGCCGGGAATTCATCGCCGATGGTCCGCAGAGTCACGATTCTCCTTCACGTATTCGCTGAATGCTTACTGGCACCATCGTGCCGGAAATCTTTCAAAAACAAAACGTGATTGTTCGCACTATATTGATAGGTATGTCCGATCGTAGTTATCAGCCGACCGTGGTCGGCCTGCGCGCATTTGTGGCTATCGCCCGTAAACGCCACTTCGGCAGCGCTGCGGCCGAGCTCGGCGTGAGTCAGCCCTCTCTCTCGCAGGCCTTGTCCATGCTCGAAGAGGGGCTGGGGGTGCGGCTCGTCGAACGCAACACCCGCAAGGTGTTGCTCACCCCCGAGGGTGAGACATTGCTGGAAAGAGCCACCGCGGCGCTGACCGCCGTCGACGAATTTACCGCTGCCGCAAGCGGCGTGCGTGATCCGTTCGCGCAAACGCTGCGACTCGGCCTGATCCCCACAGTGGCCCCCTATGTGCTGCCCATGGTGCTCAGCGGCCTGTCCCGGGAGTTCCCGGAGATGTCCTTGCGGGTCACCGAGGACCAGACCGCACGGCTCTTGCGGTCCCTGGCCGACGGGTCACTGGATGTGGCGGTCATGGCACTGCCCGCGCAAACTCCCGGTCTAGCGGAGATTCCCATGTACCGGGAGGACTTCGTTTTGGCCCTACCGACCGGACATCCACTTGCCGGTAGTACGGACGTCGAGCCCGCGGTGCTTGCTGAGATGCCGCTGCTGTTGCTGGATGAAGGGCACTGCCTGCGCGATCAAGCCCTGGAGGTATGCCAACTCGCCGGGGTGCGGCCCGACCTCGGCCACACCCGCGCGGCCTCGCTGGCCACCGCGGTGCAATGCGTCGAGGGCGGTCTTGGGGTCACCCTCATCCCGGGTACCGCCGTCACCGCCGAGACCGCGAGCGGCGGACTGGCCACCGCCACCTTCGCGGCACCGGTCCCGGGCCGGCGTATCGGCCTGGTCTACCGCGCGATCAGCGGCCGCGAGGACGCCTACCGAAAGCTGGCCGAGCTGTTGACCCGCCTCGTCGCGGCGGTGCACCCGGTCTCGGCGGAGGCTGCCTAACGCCAGCTGCTACCGAACCTCAGCTCAACAGTCCGAGGGACATAGCGGTTGTCACCGCTGCTGTCCTGTCGGACACCCCCAGCTTGTTGAATGCACGGAGCAAATGAGTCTTCACGGTGGCCTCGCTGATATGCAGTGCCCCACCAATCTCCGCATTGGTCATACCCTTTGCCACCTGCGCCAGCACCTCACGTTCCCGGCTCGACAGAGTGATCGGCCCCGGTTCACGTACCCAGCGCGCCAACCGGCCCACCACGGACGGCGCGAGGACCGTCTTGCCGCAGGCGGCATCACGCACGGCGGTCGCCAACTCGGCACGCGAAGCATCCTTGAGCAGATAACCTGCGGCACCGGCCTCCACCGCACGCAGTATGTCCGTATCGGACTCATACGTGGTGACCACAATGACACGGGTCAGAGGCAGTGCCGCAAGAATCCGCTCCGTAGCCGTCACACCGTCGACGCCCGGCATCCGAAGATCCATGAGCACGACATCTGGCCGCAGTGATTCAGCCAGCATCAACGCCTCGTCACCCGAACCTGCCGCACCGACGACACTGAGGCCCGGTTCGGCCGCAATCATGCCGCGCAGCCCCTCACGCACCACCGGGTGGTCGTCAACGATGAGCACGGTCGTCATGCCGGTATCTCCACCGTGACGGTCACGCCGCCACCGGGCGTGGGCGACACCGACATCGACCCCCCGACTTGTGCCACACGCGCCCGCATCCCACGCAGGCCATACCCCTCCACCATGCGTGTAGCCGCGCCAATCCCATTGTCCGACAGAGCTAGTTGCACAACGTGGCTTTTCACGCCCAGGCCCACCCGGACACGACTGGCGCGTGAATGCTTACGGACATTGGCGAGGGCCTCTTGCGTCGCGCGCAACAGCACTACATCGACTGCCATTCCCAGGACTGGAAGATGCGTCTCCGTCTCCGTCGTGACGTCAATACCCGTCTCGACCGAAAATCTGTCACACAAACGAGCGACCGCCGCCGAGAGCGAACGCCCGTCGAGTTCTGCGGGCGTCAATCCGGCCACCATCACACGCGCCTCGGCAAGGTTCTCCCGCGCTGTACTCTGAATCATCTCAATATGCCTTCCGGCCGCCGCCAGATCCGTGCCGAGTTCAGCGTCCACAGCTTGGGCCAGCGCCACAATGCTGGTGAATCCCTGTGCCAACGTGTCGTGTATCTCTCGAGCCAGGTGCTCCCGCTCCGCAGACGCGCCCGCATCTCGGGACAGCCGAGCGGATTCCGCGCGACTTGCCTCCAATTCCCGGACAAGCACAGCCAACCGCGCACGCTGCCGAGTGGGCGTGACAACCATGATGCCGATCAAGGGCGCCGCCACCACCCCGAGCAACGTAATGGCAAGCCCGATAACGACATCCTGCTCATGCGGCCCGCCGGCCATCAACAGCATCCCCAAGGGGACGAGGTTGACCACGGTGGTCGTCACGACTGCAGTCACCAAAGGCAGCGCCGAGAAGAGGATCGGGTAGATAGCCGGTATCGCCGCGACCGCCACCCTCGAGAACAACAAGGACGAGAAGAAAAAGATCAACGGTACTGCTACAAATAACGTTGTTCGCCAAGATATTTCACCATATCGAGACACATACCGACCGGCTACGAGCGCCCAACTCGCCATGCCTATCAGTAGCAGGGAAGCGGCCAGTGGCTTACCGGGGAAGCGGTCGTTCAGCAGCACTACCGCCACGACGGCGGCACCACAAACTCCGGCTATGTAGGCATCCCACAACCAATGCCACTCACGCAGCCGGGAGGCGTCGTCCATTCGCCGATGCTAACCCTCCGCTGGGACCCAGTTGCCATGAAATCCATGCGGCACGCGTACCGGTATGTGCACGACGCCCACGGTCTCCAGCGTCTCGGCGTCGAGCAGCACCAGATCGCTGCGGTCCGTCGCATGGTCGTAGACGAATCCCATTGCCACACCCTGGTCCTCATTGGCGTCCGGGGTGGCTGGCACGAAGACGAATTCCCCGGGTTCCCTACCCGCACCAAAGTGCACCGCACGGCTGCTCCGTGTGACCGTGTCATGTTTCAGAATCGTCTCCGGCTCAGATATCCCCGCGGAACCTGGCGCGTAGCCCACCGCATAGCCATAGCGATGTCGGCGGCCTACCAATCGCTCGTCGACCCTCGGGAACTCTTGCGACGTATCGTCCAGCCGCTCCTCGGTGACCTTGCCCGCCACCAGATCAACGGTCCAGCGCTCAAGGCTCCGGTCACTGGGAACCAGATTCACTCCGCTCATGAATGCCGTCGGATGACGAACGATATCGAGCACGATCCGGTCGCCGTCGTCATAGGCATTCATCGGGTGAAACACATAGCACTGCGGGACTTCGAACCACCGGATGTCGGCCGCGATCCCCTCGCGCGGGAGAACTCCTATTCGAGCCTGCCGCTCTGGCGCCCAACGATAGGGAAGGCCAAAGTTCGGCGGGGACGTCTTCTCTGAACCCCGCATCGCGGCACGCAGCACGAAATCGGGGGTTCCATGTCGCTGGGCGAAATGTGTCAGCCATCTCGCCGCTGCCTTGGCCGATCGTCCCGCCAACGGCGCACTGAGATCCAGTGCTACGGGCAGATCGTAGAGAACGACGTACTTCTCGGTCAGCGAGAAGTCATGCATCATGGTCTGTGCATTCAGCTTGATGTTCACGATACGGCGCACCGTGCCATCGACGCCGGTCACAGAGTACTGAATGAGGCTGCCGCGCAGCGGGTTATACGACACCGCGTGCAGTTCGCCGGTGGCGGGGTCGCGTTTCGGGTGCGCCGTGTAGCCGCCGTACAACGTGCCACAGAAGTCGGACGATCCTATGGTTTCGAGTTCGTCATCCAGCTCATACGGCCGCACCCCGGCCTCCGTGAGGACCAACGTGCGGCCGGCATGGCCGATGACGTTGGTATTGCCCGCGAAATCAAACCCTCCCCCGTACGGGCCCCTGCGGGGGCTCTCCCCGAGCTTGCGCGCCATGTCCGCCGACCGCACCCAACGATTGCGATACCACTGCGCCTTGCCGTCACGCAGGCGCAAGCCATGGACCATGCCCTCGCCGAGGAATACCTGGTAGCGGCTGGGGTCCGGGTCACCGAACGGATTGGGCCCGGTGCGTAGATACCTGCCGTCGAGATAGTCCGGAATCGTCCCCGTGACCTCTAGATCGGTTTCCGTGATCTCCCGACGGACTGGCGCATAGTTGCCGGCCAAGTAGGGCTGTTCGACCTCCGCCGATGTCTCAGCCACAGCGACTTCAATTCCCATACCGCCATCGTGCGGCAGCGTCATCGGTAGCCGCGACGCCCGGAAGAATGAATTCAGCCGTCCACCGTTCGGTGGACACGGCTGCCTAACGCCAGCGCGCGAGGATCTCCTCGGCCCGCGTCGAGAGCGCCCGCTGCAGGAAGGGTCCGAAGCTGATCCGTCCCACACCGAGAGGCCCGAACGACGCCGGGTCGTCCACATCGGGTACCGCGATCGCGTTCACCGGAAGCGGAAGCTCAGAGGTCAAGCGCCGCTGCACCTCAGGAGCGTGACGGCCCACCGGATAGAGCGAGTCGGCACCGGCCTCGGCGGCCAGCGTGAGCCGCGCGATGGCCCGATCCACCCGATCCGATTCGTCCCCGATCTGACGCAGGAGGATGTCGGTACGTGCGTTGATCACCACCGGTACGCCCGCCTGGTCGGCCGCAACACGAAGCGCACCAACAAGATCGGCATGCTCCTGCGGCTCACGGATCCGGCCGCCCTCGCTGTGCACCGAGTCCTCGATGTTCAGACCGGCCGCGCCCGCTTCGATCAGGCCCTCGATGAGTCGCTGAGGAGTCTGCGCGTAGCCGGACTCGATGTCCACCGACACCGGCAGGTCAACAGCGGCAGTGATCTGCGAGACCCGGGCCAGCACTTCCTCGTATGACATCCCCTCCGCATCGGGCTTGCCCACCGAATCGGCAAGAGGATGCGAGCCCACTGTCAACGCTGCGAATCCGGCATCCGCTGCAAGCCTCGCCGACCACGCATCCCACACCGTCGGCAGAAACACCGGATCGCCGGGGACGTGCAGAGACTTCAACAGAGTGGCCTTGGCAGCGAGGTCGTTGGACATGCCTACATCCAACAGTGTCCCGCGTGGATTTACTCCACCGATGCGCCCGGGGAACCACGACGTGCCATCAGACGCGCGACCGCGTCGTGCATGTGCTCCTCAATGAGTCGATACGCGGCAGGCGCGTCACCGGCCCCGATCGCCGCGCAGAGCACCTCGTGTTCACGAACCTGCTCACGCAGGTCCGGATAGGTGCCCTGCAACTCGCCCAGCAGCATCCGCGTCTCCAGCAGCAGTGTGCGCATCGCGCGGCGCAGTCGTGGGCTTCCGGAACAGTCGACCAGCACCTCGTGAAAGTCCTGATCGGCGTCGGTCACGGCGACGAGATCACCACGAGTAGCGGCCTCTGTCATCACTGCCACCGGCACGAGCAGGCGCCGGTAAGCGGTAACGGTGTCGCCGGACATGATGCACTCCAAGGCCGCTCGCTCGATGGCGGCCCGCGACCGGTAGACGTCGTGAACATCTTCGTCGGTCAGCTCGATGACGAAGATGCCGCGATTACGTTCGCTGCGCAGCAGACCCTCGGACACCAAGCGCTGCATGGCCTCGCGCAGCGGCCCGCGAGATACCGCGAACTGTGCCGCCAGCGATGCCTCCCCCAACTGAGCACCCGGCGGCAAGACTCCGCGCATGATCGCGATCCGCAGCCGCTCGGCGATCAGCTCGGCCGTCGATTGCCGCTCCAGCGGAGCGAACTCCTCAGGTACCAGCGTGGTCATTGTCGTCTCCTGAAAAGCCGCCCCAAACCCGGAGCTGCGCCCGCCTCGGGTACCTCGTCGATTAATCGCAAACCTTCCCACACCGTCACCTGGTTCGCGGTCAATACCGCCTTGTCCAGCCGCGATTCGAGCCGCTCCACATGTGCGATGGTGTGCATGGCGGTGTCCGGGATCAGCAGTGCTTGGGCCTCAGGATGGTCGTTGGCCTCCGCCAGCTCGTCGATCTGGTCTGCGGTGAGCCGACCCACCTCCGCAGCGGTGTCGATGCCCGCCTCCCCCATCGCCACCACCTCGATATCGTGGGCGGCCAGGAAGGCGACGAACAGCTCGGCGATATCGCGCGGATAGCTCGCCGCTACCGCCACCTTCGAAACCCCAAGTGCGGTGGCAGCGTTGACGAAGGCGAAGGATGTACTGGACGCCGGCGTGCCGCTGCGCTCAGACAGACCCGCCACCTGCTCGGCCGCACCCTGCGGGCCGTACACGAAGCTGCCCGACGTGCACGCCCATACGACAGCACCCGGCTCGTGTGGGCGCAACAACTGCACGCCTTCCGCGAGTTTCTCCGGGCCACCCAGATCAAGCAGCTCCGGAACCGCGTGCAGGTCGGTGCCGTAGATGTGCACGACGGGGAAGTTCATATCCAGCTGGCGCGCCACCAACGGGTAGTCCGACTCGGCAGCATGATCCGGGTAGATGAACCCCACCGTCGGACGCGTATTACTCACTCGAACCTCCACCGAAGACATCGCGGAGCCACCTACCGGGCCCCATCATGGGAAGACTCATCCGGTCAAGACAGGCCCAGATGGTCAGCTGGTTGGCCGTCAGCACCGGCTTACCGAGCAGTCGCTCCAACGGGTCGATCACGTCATAGGTACGCAGATTGGTGCAACTGACGAAGATCGCCTCGGCATCGTCGGTATCGGCAGCCAGGATCCGCTCGGCAACAGTGCGGTAGTTGACCTTCCAGATGCCCCCGCCCAGGCCCAGATGATCGGTACGCACCACCGTTACCCCCAACTCCCCCAGGAACTTTGCGAGCAGTTCGGTCAGCTCGGCGTCGTACGGGGTGATGACGCTGATCCGGTTGATGTTCAGCGCGGTCACCGCCTCGGCCAACGCCCCCGAGGTAGTGACCGCGGACTTGGCACCGGCCGACATGATGGCGTCGACCAACTCCCGCTCGTGCTCGACGCCACGGATGAAGCTTCCCGAAGTACACAGGTATGCAACCACTTCCGGCTCCACGTGCAACACGTCTCGGGTGGCGGCCTGCAGATGGCTGGTGTTGGACACCAACTCCGCCATGGCCCGGCTCACCGGCACCGGCTCGTACGGTGTGCGGGCGAGATGCAATGACACCTCAGCAGGGATCCACCGCCACAGCTCACGTTCCAGCGCGAGATCGAAGGGTGCAATGATGCCGATGCCTCGTTGATCAGCCGACTCCGCGAAGTCGGGAAGTGACGAAAGATCCACCGGCAGGGCCTAACACTCGCAGCATCGCTTCGCGCCTGAGCCGGATCTCGTCCCCACTCAGATTGTTGACAATCATACGATATCTTCCTACGGTGTCAATGTGAGCGCGTGCCCGACTGTTGTGGTGCAGCACGCCGCCGGCCAAGTCCCGGACCGACTCGCCGCCGTGGCCGCGAGCGCCGAGCTACGACTAGTGGAATCGAGCCAACTCGCCACGGCGCTGCCCGGCGCCGAGATCCTCTTCGTCTATGACTTCCGGTCCTCTGCACTGCGCGAAACCTGGTATGCCGCAGACTCGTTGCGCTGGGTACAGATCGCGTCCACGGGCGTCGATCCCGTGCTCTTCGACCAACTCGTCACCAGTGACGTGGTGCTCACCAATTCGCGCGGTATCTTCGAACGACCCATTGCCGAATACGTGCTCGCGCAGATCCTGGCCTTCGCCAAGGACATTCGCCGATCCACCCGTGCGCAAGCGGCACTGAGCTGGCGACATTTCGAATCAGAACCCATCGAGGGCGTTCCCGTTGCGGTCCTCGGCACCGGGCCGATCGGGCAGGCCGTCGCCACGCTGCTCAGCGCGGTCGGCATGCGGGTCACGGTCCTCGGCAGGGCCGAGTCCGCGGACTTACCCTCGCACGTCGGTGATGTCGAGTACCTGGTGCTCGCCGCGCCATTGACGGCACAGACGACGGGCGTCGTCAACGCGCGCGTGCTGTCGGCCATGCGCCCCACCGCCCGTCTGATCAACGTGGGTCGCGGTGAACTGGTGGGCACCTGGGACCTGGTGTCCGCACTGCATCGAGGATGCATCGCCGGTGCCGCGCTGGACGTCACCGACCCCGAGCCGTTGCCCGTCGGACATCCGTTGTGGCGCACACCGAATACGCATATCACTCCGCACAACAGCGGTGACGTACACGGCTGGGCCGATCAGCTCCAGGACCAATTCGTCACCAATGTCGAGCGCTACCTCCGGGACGAGGAACTTCTGAACATCGTCGACAAGGACAGGATGCACGGCCATGCGTGAACCGACCGACCCCACCGAGATGACGGCACTGGAGCTGGTGGCCGCCTATACCTCGGGCGAGCTTTCGCCAGTAGAGGCGACGGCGGCGGTGCTGTCCCGGATAGCCCAAACCGACAGCGCCATCAATGCTTACTGCCTTGTCGACGAGGAAGCTGCGCTGGCGGCGGCCACCGAATCCGAAGAACGCTGGCGCGGCCATTACACCCGCGGGCTGCTCGACGGCGTGCCGATCTCCATCAAGGACGTCTTCCTCACCCGAAACTGGCCCACGCTGCGCGGCTCCGAGCTGGTGGACCCCGCCGGCCCGTGGGAGGTGGACTGCCCTGCCGTCCAGCGCATTCGGGCCGATGGCATGGTCATGGTCGGTAAGACCACCACGCCCGAGCTCGCCTGGAAGGGGGTCACCGACAGCCGACAGCGCGGGATAACCCATAACCCGGCCGACCCGCGCCGCACGGCCGGCGGGTCCTCGGGCGGCAGCGCCGCCGCCGTAGCCGCAGGCATGGCGCCCATGTCGATCGGCACCGACGGCGGCGGCAGCATCCGGATACCCGCCAGTTTCTGCGGGGTCGTCGGATTCAAACCCACCCATGGCCGGGTTCCGATGTATCCGATCAGCCCCTTTGGTCCGCTGGCACATGGTGGTCCGATCACCCGCACGGTCGAAGACACCGCGCTGCTGATGGACATCATCAGTCTGCCGGACCACCGCGATCCCACCTCGCTGTCGCCCACGCTCACCACGTACCGCTCACAGGTTTACCGGGACATCACCGGTCTGGACATCGCATACTCGCCCACACTCGGATACGTCGACGTCGATCCCGAGGTGGCCGCGCTGGTGGAGAACGCAGTGAACGCCCTCGACGCGGCCGGGCTGCCCGTGACACACGCCGATCCGGGATTCTCTGATCCGATCGATGCCTTCGAAACACTATGGGCCGCAGGTGCGGCCGCCAGCCTGAACAATTACGGCTCCCGCGACGAGGTACGCGACGGTATCGATCCGGGGCTGGCGCAAATATGGGACACCGGGGCCGGCGCCTCTGCCACCGAATACCTGGCAGCGCGCAACACCTGCGTGCAATTGGGTATCGCCATGGGCGGTTTCCACGAGATGCACAACGTCCTGATCACCCCCACCGTGCCGATCCCCGCGTTCCCCCTGGGCGCCGACGTTCCGCCGGAGTCCGGGATGCGCTGGTGGGCACAGTGGACACCATTCACTTACCCGTTCAATATGACTCAGCAGCCGGCGCTCTCGATTCCGGTGGGCAATACCTCACAGGGGCTGCCGGTCGGCATGCAGATCATCGGCCCGCGACACAGCGATGACCTGGTGCTGGCCGTGGGCCATTTCGCGGAGCGGGTACTCGCGGGCTAGGCGAGACTAGGCCCGCGCGAAGGCCAGCTGCTCTCCCTGAACCCCGGTAAGCCACAGATCCTGGCAGGCTCCCGCGATATCGGCCAGGCCCTCTTCGATGGTCGCGAAGACGTTCCCGGGCACCCAGCCGGCATCGCCGTTGATCAAGAGATTGTTCCGGCCATAGAAGATCG
Organism: Mycobacterium sp. D16R12; assembly: GCF_002013465.1. GTDB lineage: Bacteria > Actinomycetota > Actinomycetes > Mycobacteriales > Mycobacteriaceae > Mycobacterium. The sequence continues at coordinate 29,011 of NZ_MAFC01000017.1, forward strand.
CCAGATCGGTCGCGCCCTGCGCCGAATGAGCTTCCGATCCCGGCTCGTATCCGTAAGCGGGGTTGCCGATCTCCCAAGGTTCGAAACCGAAGAAGCACACGTCGCCCGGGATCGGGGTGACGGTCGGGTTCTCGCGGCCAGGTGCGGGCAGCAGGGGCGACAGCAGGGTGTACACCTCATTGCGCGCGTACTTGGCATGATAGGCCTGGCCGACGACCGGTAGTGAATTCCACACCGTTTCACAGGTTCTCGGCGCCTCGGTGTCCAGAAGCCGCGCGCGGCAGGTGATGTCCCGCTTGGTCAGCGTGATCGAGATGTAGCGGTCCATTACAGCCCCGCCACCACGGTGTTCCAGACGCCGAGTGCATCGGATATCTGGTCGGCCGTCACCACCAGCGGCGGAATCATGCGCACCACATTCATATGCGGCCCGCACATCAGCAGGAGCAATCCGCTCTCGGCGGCAGTGGCCTGTGCACGGGCGGCCAGCTGCGGCGCGGGACGACCATCCCGGCTGAACTCCACGCCCACCATCAATCCCAGACCGCGCACATCGCCGTCAATGCCCCTCTCGGCAGCGATCTTTCGCGCACCATCGAGAAGCTCCCGGCCTCGCGCCCGAGCATTTTCGACCAGTCGTTCCTCGTCGATCACGTCGAGGGTGGCTACCGCGGCCGCACACGCGACGGCGTTGGCACCGTAGGTGCCCCCTTGCGATCCGGGCCAGGCGCGCCCCATCAACTCCGCGGACGCCGCGATACCCGAGATGGGGAAACCGCTGGCAATCCCCTTGGCCATCACCAAGATATCTGGCGTCACGCCGAAGTGCTGATGCCCGAAATACTCTCCGGTGCGGCCAAATCCGGTCTGCACCTCATCGAGCACCAACAGGATGCCGTGCTCACGCGCGCGCTCGGCGACGCCGACGAGGAACTCCGTATTGGCGGGGATGTACCCACCCTCACCGAGCACCGGCTCGATGACCATCGCCGCCACCTGATTGGGCGCCGTCGCCGTTGCGAACAGGTAGTCCAGCTCCTGCAACGCGAACCGGGTGGCCTCGGCCTCGCTCCAACCGTATCGATACGCCGTCGGGAATGGGGCGGTGTACACGCCCGCCATCAAGGGGCCGATTCCCGAGGAGAATCGCGGTCCCGATGTCGTCATGGTCGCCGCGGCCACCGTGCGCCCGTGAAATCCGCCCTGGAAGACAACGATATTCGGGCGGCCGGTGGCCTGCCGCGCGAGCCGCACAGAGGCCTCGATGGCCTCGCTACCGGAATTCGCGAAGAACAACGAGTCCAGACCCACCGGCAGTACGTCACCAAGCCGGCACACCAGGTTCTGCAGCGGGCGGTGCATCACGGTGGTGTATTGCCCGTGGATCAGCGTGGCCACCTGCCGTTGCGCGGCCTCGACCACGTGCGGATGGCAGTGACCGGTGCTCACTACGCCGATACCCGCGGTGAAATCCAGGTATTCGCGGTCACTTTCGTCGTACAGATAACAACCCTGGCCTCGTGCCGCCACCACCGAGGTGGCCTGCTTGAGCACGGGCGATAACGCGGTTGCGGATGAGCCGCTTGCGCGAAGACCCACAGTCACGGCACCTCTTCCTTTGATACGTTCGGAACTATTGTCGATTGTTGACAATCTCCCTAGCATGGTGGCATGCATCCCGGCTCAGTGTCTACCCCCCTGTCCACCGAGACCGCGGTGATCGCCACCGCACTCGCCGAGCAGGTCCGCCACGGTCCCACCTTCCCCGTCGTCGACCCGGCCACCGAGGAGGCGCTTGCCGATGTCGCCGACATGGACGGCCCCCGGGCCCTCGCCGCCTTGGATAATGCCGTTGCGGTACAACGTTCCTGGGCCTCGACATCACCGCAGCAGCGTTCTGATGTGCTGATGCGCGCGTACACGCTGATGGTCGAAAGCACCGAAGATCTGGCCCTGCTGATGACCCTGGAGATGGGCAAGCCCCTGGCCGAGTCACGCGGCGAGGTCGCCTATGCGGCAGAGTTCTTCCGCTGGTTCGCCGGCGAGGCGGTGCGCCTGGATGGGGGCGTGATGCTGGCACCCGACGCCGGATCACGGTTGATCGTGACGCACCGACCGGTGGGACCGTGTCTGCTGATCACTCCGTGGAACTTCCCGTTGGCCATGGGCACCCGAAAGATCGGTCCCGCTCTGGCCGCGGGCTGCACCTGCCTGGTCAAACCTGCCGAGCAGACACCACTGTCGATGCTGGCCCTGCTCGGGATCCTGCGCCAGGCCGGAGTTCCCGACGGGGTGGTATCGGTGATCACCACCGCCGACCCCGGATCGACCATGGCGCCTCTCCTAGCCGATCCCCGGGTTCGCAAACTCTCGTTCACCGGATCTACCGAGGTGGGTCGCTACCTCCTCGCGCAGTGCGCCCCCACCGTCAAGCGCACCTCGATGGAGCTGGGCGGAAACGCGCCCTTCATCGTCTTCGACGATGCCGACCCCGAGGAGGCTGCCGCGGGCGCACTGATCGCGAAGATGCGCAACATCGGGCAGGCCTGTACGGCCGCCAACAGAATCTATGTACACCGCGCTATCGCGGGGGCATTCACAGAGGCACTCACCGAACGACTCGCCGCGTTGCGCATGGGACGCGGCACAGAATCGGGAGTGGACGTTGGTCCACTGATTGATCCCGACGCCGTGTCCAAGGCCGACCGGCTGGTCAAGGACGCCCAGAATCGCGGAGCCACAGTACGATTGGGTGGCGAGGTGCCTGACGGTACCGGCTACTTCTATCCCCCGTCGGTGTTGACCGACGTGCCCGATGACAGCGACATGATGCGCACCGAGATCTTTGCACCGGTTGCCGCAATAGCGAGCTTCGACACCGAGGAGGAAGTCATCGCCCGCGCCAATGACTCCGAATTTGGTTTGGTGGCATACCTATACACCAATGACACCCGACGCGGATGGCGCGTGTCGGAGCAGCTGGAGACCGGCATGGTGGGCCTGAACCGGCCCGTCGTATCGACCCCCGCCGCACCATTCGGGGGCGTCAAACAGTCCGGGATCGGTCGCGAAGGCGGCTTCGCCGGAATCGAGGAGTTCCTGGAGACCAAGTACATCGGTGCAGCGGTATGAGCGCCCGGATGCGCGTAGCGACCATTCCGGGTGACGGGATCGGCGTCGACGTGACCCGGGAGGCGGTCAAGGTGATGGACGCCGCCACCGGCGGACGCATCGACTGGACCGAATTCGATTACTCCTGTGAGAGATACGCAAGAACCGGTGCCATGATGCCCGCGGACGCGCCCGCGACGCTGGCCGGGTTCGACGCGATCCTGCTTGGCGCCGTCGGATATCCGGGCGTTCCCGATGACGTGTCGCTGTGGGGCCTGCTGATCCCACTGCGACGCGCGTTCAACCAGTACGTGAACCTACGACCAGTACGCCTGCTGCCCGGCCTCGCTTCACCCCTTGCCGGAGTATCCGCGGATGCCCTGTCGATGGTGATCGTCCGCGAGAACTCCGAAGGTGAATACTCCGCCATCGGCGGCGTGCACAATCGCGGCAGCCAGCACGAATTCGCTTTACAGGAATCGGTTTTCACCCGCATTGGATGTGAGCGGATCATCCGATACGCATTTGAACTGGCCGCCTCGACAGGATCACGGGTCTGTTCAGCAACTAAGTCCAACGGAATCATTCATTCAATGCCTTACTGGGACAGCATCTTCAATCAGATAGCGGCCGAGTATCCGCAGATACCGTCCATGTCGATGCACGTCGATGCCCTCGCCGCGCGCATGGTCAGCGACCCCGCAAGCCTGGACGTCATCGTCGCTTCCAACCTCTTCGGCGACATCCTGTCCGACTTGGCGGCGGCGATCACCGGCGGTCTCGGGCTCGCGGCATCGGGAAACATCAATCCGGAGCGCACGGCCATCTCCATGTTCGAGTCGGTACACGGCTCGGCGCCCGACATCGCCGGGCAGGGCATCGCGAATCCCGTCGCGCAGATACTCGCCGGGGCAATGCTCCTGGATCATCTCAACGAGTCCGGCCCGGCGAACAAGATCCGCCGTGCCGTCGACCAGGTGCTGGCGGAAGGCCGGGTTCGAACCCCCGATCTCGGCGGTACCGCCACCACCGAGCAGCTCGGCACAGCAATCGCAGAATCCACTCGGTGATCTTGAATTAACCGACGACTTCAGTGACTTGTGTCACTTCCCGTTCGGCTCTCCTGGCAAGATGGGTGTCGTAGCCTGTGATCCACGACACCTTCAGCCCAAGGAGTCCGATGTCGACGAAGACGGAGCTCACCGAGCTCAACCAAGCACTTGGCAGCCTGCGCCGCTGTGTCCATTCCCTGGAGTCTCGGTACGGCGACCTGCCTGCCGTACGCCGCATCGTCAATGACGTAGAGCGGCTGGATATCGACGCCGCCGACCTGGACCTCTCGCCGCATGAGCACCGCCATGCCAGTAACGAGAAGATCCAGATCCCGGACACCGAGTACGACCGGGAGTTCTGGGGCGATATCGACGACGAAGGTGTGGGGGGCTATCGATGAGCCGCTTGCGCGAAGAGCAAGGAATCAGATGAGCCAGGCCACCGGAGTCTTCTCGCCTTCACGTGCCCAAATTCAGCAGCGCACGCTACGCACCGACAAGTGGTGGCTCGCACCATTACTCACCAACCTCGGCCTGGCGACCTTCGTCATCTACGCCACCGTGCGGGCATTCTGGGGTAGTGCGTACTGGGTACCGCAGTATCACTACTTGACGCCGTTCTATTCGCCCTGCGTCAGCACTGCCTGCGCCCCCGGGGCCAGCCACTTCGGGCATTGGGTGGGCGATCTGCCCTGGTTCATTCCCATGGCATTCATCTCGCTGCCATTCCTTTTGGCCTTCCGGCTGACCTGCTACTACTACCGCAAGGCCTACTACCGGTCGGTGTGGCAATCGCCCACCGCCTGCGCCGTCGCGGAGCCGCACGCGAAGTACTCCGGTGAGACCAAGCTGCCGCTGATCATGCAGAACATTCACCGGTACTTCTTCTACGCCGCGGCGATCATCTCGATCGTCAACACCTACGACGCCATCGTCGCCTTCCATTCGGAGAAGACCGGCGGTTTCGGATTCGGCTTGGGCAACGTGATCTTGGTGACCAACGTCGTGCTGCTGTGGGTGTACACGGTGTCATGTCACTCCTGCCGCCACGTCACCGGCGGGCGGCTCAAGCATTTCTCCAAACACCCTGTCCGGTATTGGATCTGGACACAGGTCAGCAAGCTCAACACCAGGCACATGCTGTTCGCCTGGATCACACTGAGCACGCTGATTCTCACCGACCTGTACATCATGCTGGTGGCCAGCGGCACCATCTCCGACCTGAGATTCGTTGGCTAGCAACCACATCCATTCGCAACCAAATGGGGATAATTAATGGCTGAACTCGAACGGCACCAATACGACGTTGTCGTGATCGGTGCCGGTGGTGCCGGCCTGCGCGCCGTCATCGAGGCCCGTGAACAGGGTTTCAAGGTCGCGGTGATCTGCAAGTCCCTGTTCGGCAAAGCGCACACCGTGATGGCCGAGGGCGGGTGTGCGGCATCGATGGGTAACGCCAACGACAAGGACAGCTGGCAGATTCACTTCGGTGACACCATGCGCGGCGGCAAGTTCCTGAACAACTGGCGGATGGCAGAGCTGCACGCCCGGGAGGCTCCGGACCGGGTCTGGGAGCTGGAAACCTATGGTGCGTTGTTCGACCGCACCAAGGACGGCCGGATCAGCCAGCGCAACTTCGGCGGCCATACCTATCCGCGGCTGGCGCACGTCGGCGACCGCACCGGCCTGGAGATCATCCGCACCATGCAGCAGAAGATCGTCTCGCTGCAGCAAGAGGACTTCGCCGAAACCGGCGACTACGAAGCACGTATCAAGATTTTCGCCGAATGCACCATCACCGACCTGCTCTTGGACAGCAGCGATGGCGGCTCCAGAATCTCGGGTGCATTCGGCTACTGGCGCGAATCGGGCAGGTTCATCCTCTTCGAAGCCCCCGCAGTGGTTTTGGCCACGGGCGGTATCGGTAAGTCATTCAAGGTGTCGTCGAACTCCTGGGAGTACACCGGTGACGGGCATGCCCTGGCGTTACGCGCCGGCGGCACGCTGATCAACATGGAGTTCATCCAGTTTCACCCGACCGGTATGGTCTGGCCGCCCTCGGTCAAGGGCATCTTGGTCACCGAAGGTGTGCGCGGTGATGGCGGAGTACTCAAAAACTCCGAGGGCAAGCGGTTCATGTTCGACTACATCCCTGCCGTGTTCAAGGGTCAGTACGCCGAGACCGAAGAAGAAGCCGATCAATGGCTCAAGGACAACGACTCGGCGCGGCGCACCCCCGATCTGCTGCCCCGTGACGAGGTGGCCCGGGCCATCAACTCCGAAGTCAAGGCCGGCCGCGGCACCCCGCACGGCGGTGTCTACCTCGACATCGCTTCGCGCATCCCCACCGAGGAGATCAAGAGACGGCTGCCGTCGATGTACCACCAGTTCAAGGAACTGGCCGAGGTGGACATCACCAAAGACGACATGGAAGTCGGGCCGACTTGTCACTACGTGATGGGCGGTATCGAGGTCGATCCCGATTCCGGCGCCGCGACGGTGCCTGGTCTGTTCGCCGCAGGCGAGTGCTCCGGCGGCATGCACGGCTCAAATCGCTTGGGCGGCAACTCTCTATCGGACTTGCTCGTATTCGGGCGACGTGCAGGCCTGGGCGCCGCCGAGTACGTCAAGGGACTCGCGTCTCGTCCACAGATCTCCGAGTCCGACGTGGACAAGGCCGCCGTACTTGCCTTGGCCCCCTTCGGTGACCCCGCGGCCGAGGGGGCCGAAAATCCGTACACCCTGCACACCGATTTGCAGCAGGCGATGAACGACCTGGTCGGCATCATTCGCAAGGAAGAAGAGGTCGAGCAGGCCCTGGTCAAGCTGAACGAGCTCAAGGAGCGCTTCAAACACGTTGCAGTGGAGGGCCATCGGCAGTTCAACCCGGGCTGGCACCTCGCGATCGACATGCGCAACATGCTGCTGGTGAGCGAATGCGTGGCCAAGGCAGCCCTACTGCGCACCGAGAGCCGCGGCGGACACACCCGCGACGATCACCCGAACATGGATGCCACCTGGCGCAGGACGCTCCTGGTGTGCAGCACCACCGGAGGCGATCCGACGATTCCGGACGTACTTGTCACCCCCGAGACGCAGATACCTTTGCGCCCAGATCTTTTGGAACTGTTCGAGATCGGCGAGCTGGAGAAGTACTTCACACCGGAAGAACTGGCAGAACATTCGGGAAGGACATCCTGACGTGAGCTACGACGCACAACTCCGGGTCTGGCGAGGCGATGACGACGGCGGTGAGCTCGTCGACTACACCGTTCCGGTGAGCGAGGGCGAGGTGGTGCTCGACATCATCCACCGCATCCAGGCCACTCAGGCCTCGGATCTGGCGGTGCGCTGGAACTGCAAGGCCGGCAAGTGTGGGTCCTGCTCTGCCGAGATCAACGGCCGTCCACGGCTGATGTGCATGACCCGGATGTCGACCTTCGATGAGTCCGACACCATCACCGTGACCCCCTTGCGCGCCTTCCCCGTAATTCGAGACCTGGTCACCGATGTGTCGTTCAATTATCAAAAGGCCAGGGAAGTCCAGTCATTCACCCCACCTAAAGACTTGAAACCCGGCGAGTACCGGATGCAGCAGGAGGACGTGGAACGGTCACAGGAGTTCCGTAAGTGCATCGAGTGCTTCCTCTGCCAGAACACCTGCCACGCGGTGCGCGACCATGAGGAGAACAAGAAGGCCTTCGCCGGCCCGCGCTACCTGATGCGCGTGGCCGAGCTGGAGATGCACCCGCTCGACGTCGCGGACCGCCGTGAAGCGGCACAGGAGGAACTCGGCCTCGGCTACTGCAACATCACCAAATGCTGCACCGAGGTATGCCCGGAGGGCATCCACATCACCGATAACGCACTGATCCCCATGAAGGAACGCGTTGCCGACCGCAAGTACGACCCGATTGTCTGGTTGGGCAATAAATTGTTCCGCCGTTAGCTAGGTTCGCGCCATGGAAACCTGGCTCGTCATCGTCGTCACCGTTGTCTGCCTGGCAGCCGCAGGTGCCGTCGCAGGCTTGATCCTGTTGGCAATCCTTGCCGCCGGGGGGATCTCCGCCGCGCGATTCAACCTCACCCCGGTGGCCGCCGATCAGCTGCGCGAATACCTGAATTCCGAAGCCTCCTTCGCGCTTTCCGTACAGCGTGACTTCTTCAATCCGCCCGATCAGGTGTTCAAGGCGCTGCTCGATGAGCGGTTCATGAGCTGGATGCCCTTCACCAAAGGCGTGGATTACGCCGGCACAGCGTTGCGCGAGGTGGGGACCAAACGTGCCTTTGTCAACACCTTCGGCGTGCTGGCCGAACAGATCGTCGTCAATGAACCCAACCGCGTACTGGGCGTCACCATTACCGCATGTTCCATTCCGCTGGTTCTGGATTCGGCCGCCGAGATCTTCGAGGTCACGGACAACGGAACGGGCGGCACCCGGCTTACCTGGCATGTGGGTGGCACCCCGAAGTGGGTGGGTTGGCTGCCGCTGCGCCTGGTCGCGCCCTTCGTGCGCCCCATCGCCAGATGGCAGATCGGCAAGCTCCGAGCCATCATCGGCCGCCGCTGATCTCCAAGTTGTCGGCCGGGACTTTGTGGCTGGTTGCCAATGCCCATTTCACGTAATGCGGGCAGCATCGGAATATGAGTGACACCGCGAGCGTGGCCGATATCCGTACTGCCATCAAGGAGCTCTCGTTGCGTGCCGACCTCGCCGACCGCGAAGGTCGGGCCGAGGACGCTCGCGAGCTCCGTGATCGTGTCCGTGGATACCAAGAGGAACTCGCCAAACGTCCCTAGGCCGTCGTAATCCCCGGACTAGGCATCAACGCCCATATATCGCATTGCATCTATATAGATAGGATGCGATACTTGCAGCATGGACGCCTTCGAAGCGGTCGCGGAGCCAAGCCGCCGGATTCTGCTCGATGCCCTGGCCGGCGGCGAATGGACCGCCGGGGAACTCGTCGCCACGCTGCCCGGCCTGACGCAGCCCACCGTCTCGCGGCATCTGCGCGTGCTGCGCGAGGCGGGTCTCGTCGAGGTCAAACCCGACGCACAACGCCGAATCTATGCACTACGCGCCGACGGCCTGGTCCAGATCGACCAGTGGATCGACCCCTACCGACACTTCTGGAGTGACCACCTGAGCGGGTTGGAACGACACCTGCCCTAGTGGCAGGACGACGAGCGGCAGCGGTCTAGCGTCCCGCCCACCTGACCTCGATGCCGTCCGCACCCACCGGCTGACCAGGGCGGGACGTCACCTGCACCTCGACTTCCCGCCCGGTCTTCTTGTCGATCAATTCCAGCGGCTTGCGCCCGTCCTGCAGGTAGTCGTCCCCCCACTTGAGCAGGGACAGCAGTACCGGAAGCAGGTCCTCGCCCATCCGGGTCAGCACGTACCCGCCTCGCTCCCGCTGGCCGGGTTCGCGGTAGGGCACCTTCTCGATGACGCCCGCCGCCTCCAATTGCTTGAGCGCGCGCGATACCGCCGGCGCCGATACCCCGATGCGCTCGGAAAACTCATCGAATCGGGTTGAGCCGTAGAAGCATTCGCGAACGATGAGGAATGCGGTCTTGGTGCCCAGCAAGTCCAGGGCCTTCCCGATCGAACACGCATCGGTGTTCCAGCGGGAGCGGTCCTGCAGCAGCCGCTCGAACTCCATGGTCACCAACCCATTGTAACTAACGCTTGCGTTATTCAGCTAGTCCCGCTAGCGTCCTAACTAACGTAATCGTTAGTTAGGAGATGGGAATGATCGAAAACAAGGTTGTATTGGTCACCGGAGGACGCCGCGGGTTGGGCGCCGCCATCGTTGACGAGGTGCTGAGCCGGGGAGCCCGCAAGGTCTACAGCACCGCGCGCCAGCCATTCGAGGACCCGCGCGAGCAGGTGGTGACCAAACAGCTCGAGGTGGCCTCCGAGTCTTCGGTGCAGGCCCTGGCCGACGAGCTCACCGACGTTGAGATCGTGATCAACAACGCCGGAGTGCTACATCCCGATTCGCTGCTCACCGGCGACCTCGATCACGTCGAAGCGACGTTTCAGACCAACGTATTCGGCCCACTGCGGGTCATCCGGGCGTTCGCGCCGATCCTCAAGGCCAACGGCGGCGGAGCGATCGTCAACATCCACTCGGTGCTCTCGTGGCTGGGCGGGGCCGGCGCCTATGGTGCGTCCAAGGCCGCCATCTGGTCGGTGACGAACACCCTGCGCCTGGAGCTGGAACCTCAGCACACGCATGTACTCGGCGTGCACGCGGGATTCATCGATACCGACATGGTGTCCGCGCTCGACGTTCCGAAGACCCCGCCCGGTGTGATCGCGGCACGCATCATCGATGCGCTGGAGAAGGGCGATAACGAGGTGCTGACCGACGATCTCACCGCCCAGGTCAAGTCCCAGCTGTCCGGCCCCGTCGAGAACCTCGCCTACCGGCCCGGCCACTAGCCCGCACACCTACCAGGAGACGATCGAGATGCCCCTGTGGACGATCTACCACACACCAAATGTGTTTTCCGACAACGAGAAATCCGAACTCGCCAAGAGCATCACCGAGGTATACGTCACGGTGGGGCTTCCACGGTTCTACGTGGTCACGGTGTTCAAGGAGATTGAACCGTCCGACTTCTACGTCGGCGGAGAACAAACCGGGACCGCCGTGCGGATCGTCGTGGATCACATCGCTCGCACCCTGCCCGACAAGGCCGGGCGCGAGCGCATCACCCAGTACCTGGGCCGGGTGTTGGCACCACACCTGGACAGGGCGGACGTGCACTGGGAGTTCCACATCGATGAGACCAGCGAGGAACTCTGGATGATCAACGGGCTGGTGCCGCCACCGATGAACTCGGACGCCGAACGCGAATGGGCGCGGACCAACCGGAGCAGTCCCTACCCGGCGCCCGTCTAACCGATCAGCTTGCGGAACTTACTGCGGTGGAACACGATCGGCGCCACTGTGGAGTGCACGGTCAACCCGTGAATGTTGAGGATGACGATCGCGTGATCACCGGCAGGCACCTCCGACTGAATGGAAGTCTCGATCCAGGCGGTGGTGCCGCCGATGAACACGGCACCGGTTTCGGTAGTCGAGGTATCCAGCCCAGCGAAGCGGTCACCGGTTTTGGCGGCCAGGGTGCGGGCGGCATCGTCATGCGCCTCTCCCAACACACTGATACCCAGGCGTGGGGCCCCCCGCAGGTTGGGCCATGTCGTCGAAGAATTCTGCACGCAGAACGCCACGAGCGGCGGATCCAGGGACACCGGCACAAAGGTGCTGGCCGCTAATCCGGTTCGGGTTCCGCCGATCTCGGCGGCAATGGCAACCACACCGGTCGGGAAGTGCCCGAACGCCTCTCGCAGCGTCGCCGCGTCCAAAGTGGTATCGCTCGTCATAACTGGATGTCACCTCTAGTCTTGCTACATGACGTCACATGTGACCCTACGCGTCGACGGCGAGGTAGCTCGCGTCACCTTGTCCCGGCCCGAGAAGCTCAACGGACTCACCATCGACATGCTCAACGGGCTGACCGCCGCCGCACGCCATATTGCCTCCGACACCTCGATCCGGGTCGTGGTGTTGTCCGGTGAGGGGGACACATTTTCTACCGGGCTGGATTTCGCGGCCGCCGGGAAGGACCCGGCACGCGTCGTCGCGAACTTCATTCCGCTCCCCTGGCTGGGCACCAATGGTTTTCAGGAAGCCTGCTGGGCATGGCGCCGGTTGCGCATCCCGGTGATCGCCGTCATTCAGGGTCGTTGCTACGGCGGCGGGCTGCAGCTGGCGCTAGCCGCCGACTTCCGGTTCACCACGCCCGACGCCGAGTTCTCCATCCTGGAGGCCAAGTGGGGTCTCATCCCCGATATGTCCGGAAGCGTCACGCTGAGTCAATTGATCGGAATTGACACCGCCAAACGACTCACCATGACCGGCGAGATGTTCGACGGCTTCTACGCCAAGGAGATCGGCCTGGTCACCCAGGTGAGCGCCGACCCGGAGGCCGACGCACAGGAACTCATCGACCAAATCCTGTCCCGCTCCCCTGATTCGGTGGCGGCGACCAAGACCCTGTTCGACAGGGCATGGTCGATGGTGCCGCGACGCGCTTTCGGCCTGGAACGGCGCCTGCAGCTGCGGCTCATGCGTGGACCCAACTTCGCCATCGCACGCAAGGCCGGTATCGACAAGTCCGAACCTCAGTTCAAGGCCCGCAGCATCTAGAGGCGTTGCCTATGCGGAGCGATCTAACGTGATCTTGCTTCGCTCGTTACGCCGCAGGTACGCAGTCGCGGAGCTCGGGCGCCATGCCGTATGGGCCCCACATCTGCCGCTCCGCATCCTGCCGCGCCTCGGCCTCGTTACCTCCACGGCCAATCACGGCGCCGGCCCACTGCTTCATGCCGAAGCCCATACCCGGCATGCTTCCCGGACCAAAACCTGGTGGGCCAAAGTTGTTGTTGGCATAGACCTGACACTGGACCGCAACGGGCCCCTCCCCGGGTATTGCCGACGCGATGGGTGCAGCGAACCCCGAAGCCAACACAGCCGCACATCCGATCCCCACAGCCATCGAACAGATAGTCCGCATGGTTCCTCCTCCTCGGTATATGGCGATAGTTTGCCACAGCCCGAGTATTACGCGCACAAGCCGTTCGCGGAGCGGAACCGGAGGATCGCTAGTTGCCGAGGTGTCCGTGCGCCGCGGCCACATCGGGATGGGCCCGCAGCCGGCTTTTCCAGGCGTTCTCGCCGTACGTCGCGTGGATCGGATCGGCCGGATCGGTCGTGACACCGTGCGCCCGATCCCTCAGCTCCGGCGGCAGGTCCAATGTGGGAATCTGCGCGTCAAGCCTGGGATTGAAGAAGTACGCAATCGAGATGCGAGGCTCCCCCGTCAGCGTCACTCGATGCCGCGTGGCACGCAGGTACCCGCCACTTGCCCGTTCAAGCAGCTCGCCGATGTTCACGACGAATGCGCCCGCACGCCCGGGCGCGTCGAGCCACGCCCCGTCGACCTCAACCTGCAGACCTGCGACGTCCGGTTCGGCCAGCAGCAGGGTCAGCACGCCGGAATCGCGATGCGCACCCACTCCCTGCTCGGTTGTCCCGCTGGCGGGATATCGGATGACCTTGATCAGGGTCGCTGGTTCGGCATCGAACGCCTCATCGAACACTCCGCCTACCGAACCGAGAGCAATGGCCCATTCCCGCAGCAGCTTTCGGCCAACCGCGGCCAGGGCGACATCCCAGCTCACCAGGGTCGCCCTCAGCTCGGGAATCGCGGCCGGCCATTGGTTGGGCCCCTGCAACCAGAGATAGTCGGGTCCGTCGCCCCCCGCAGCGGCCCGGCGCTCCGGCCCGATGTCGATCTGCTCGCGCCAATCGGTCAGCCCGCCGGTCAGTTCTCCCCCCAACCGGGTGAATCCACGAAAATGGGGGCTCCGCACCATGGCGATGGCGTCCTTGTCCGCCGCGGGCAACGCGAAAAGCCTGCGGGCAGCCGACAGCACCTCATCGACCAGCCGGGGTGAAACGCCATGGCCCGTGAGGTAGAAGAACCCAACCTCATGGGTGACCTCACGCAGCGTCGCGCGTAGCTGACCCGGATCGCCAGACAGGTCCACGACGGGAAGATCAGCCATGCCCCCATGGTCCTCGGCAAGCCTCTCGAGGGCCACGGTCTTGACCGCCATGAGGAAATATCCCAAGTACGATGGCCAAACTGTCGGGCGAGAGGGACGCACAGGGGACATGACGTCATCGGAGAGACCGCCGCCGGGTCCGGGTAACCAGCAACCCGGAGACCTCCCGCAGGGGACAGTCATATCCGGTTACACGGTGGAGCGCGTCCTCGGCCGCGGCGGCATGGGAACCGTGTACCTGGCCGCCAATCCGAATCTGCAACGTCCCGAAGCTCTGAAGATCCTCAGCGCCCAGGCCTCACGTGATCCGGCCTTCCGGGCACGGTTCATGCGCGAGGCCTCGCTCGCCGCCTCCCTGGACCACCCGAACATCGTCACGGTGCACAACCGCGGCGAAACGCCTGAGGGTGATCTGTGGATCGCCATGCAGTACATCCAGGGCAGCGATGCGCACTCGGAGTCGATGGGCGGGCGCATGTCGCTGACCCGCGCCGTTCACATCATCAGCGAGGTCGCCAAGGCGCTCGACTATCTGCATGCCCGCGGTCTGGTGCACCGTGACGTGAAGCCGGCCAACATCCTGTTGTCCGAGGGAGATCGCCGAATCATGCTGGGCGACTTCGGTGTCACCCGCGCACTCGACGACAGCAACACCGTCACCTCCGCAGGGAACGTGACCGCGACGATCGGATACGCCGCACCGGAGGTCTTGTCCGGCGCGACCGTCGACGGCCGTGCCGACGTGTACGCCTTGGGCTGCACGCTCTTTCGGATGCTGACGGGCCAGCCGCCGTTCGGCTCCGGCGCCTCACTACCCGCGATCATCAACGCACACCTCTCGGCGCCTCCGCCCCGGATATCCCAGTTCGCCTCTGTACCTGACTCAATGGATGCCCTGATCGCAAAGGCGATGGCCAAGAATCCCGCCGATCGGTACCAAAGTGCCGGGGAGTTCGCGCTGGCCGCGCAGCAGATCCTGGCAGACCCGCATCAGCAGAGACAGACGGTGACCCAACCCGTACCCACTGCGACACCGTTGCCCGACTCTGCGCGAACGTTGGTCAAACACAAACGCATTGCGGCGATCATCGGCACTACTATCCTGCTCGTCGCATCAGCGGTGGTCGCCGTCGTCATTTGGCCGCGCCACGACAGCCAGACAAAACCCGCACACCCGTCCGGTCCGAGCGGCGGCACAGTGAAGCCGGGCGAATCGCTAGCCGGACAGCAGAACGACGTCCTCGACACCTTGTTACCCGGCCAGTTCGACTATCCCGACGGGTGGGAGAAAAATCCCTCGCCCACCTTCAGATCTGGGGAGTTCAATCCGGCGGTGCCGCCCGGCGTGGCCACCTCCATCGGCGGTACCCCTTTAGGCTGCAACACCATTGACCCCATATGGGCACTGCGCCCCCGCGAGACGGCGACACTGTATCTACGCGATCGCAAGAAGACCGAGCGGGAGATCCTCATCCGGATCGTCCCGGCATCCGATGCCCTCTCCACGGACGGCGTGTCCGATGCGTTGAAGAGGTGTGACGCCATCGCGTACACGATGCCCGGCGCGAGCACCACGTGGCGATGCTCGTTCGAGTTCGACGAGCCGGCGCCGGTCCAGAATGCCCAAAAGGAGCTCACCGCAACGGAATCATGCTTCATGTTTCCGTCCGGGGCGAACAGCATTCGGCAGCACGCCTCATTCAACGTCGTGCGCGGCCTACTCGTGTACATCCTGGCCAGCGGCGCCTCCAACAGCAACGACGCCGCGGGCTCCCTCAGTGCGACCGCGCTGAACTTCGCGACCACCATGAAGATTCTGCGCTACGGCCGCTAGACCTTGGGCGACCACGGCGTGAGCCAGTCGGTGGGCTCCCAACCCTCGGCCGCCGCCAGCAGCTCGTACGTCGTTGCACCATCGATGGATTCGCGAACAATATCGGCATGGCCGGCGTGCCGGGCCAGTTCCTCGATGATGTGCAGCGCCACCCACCGCACATTCCAGGCATCGATGTCCTTGGGGAACCACGGTGCGGACGGGACGGGCACGGGAGTGTCCAGTCCCTTCTCTTTGATCGCGGCGAGTGTCGCCTCGCTCTGCACGGAGAATGCGGCTACGGCACCGCCAAGTGTTTCGTCCGCACGCAAGGTGAATTCGTCATCGGCCCGTTGACGGTCGGATCCAGGGTTGGGCGCGGCGACAATCTTGTCCGTCCAGCCCGCCAACATGTTGGTGACGTGCTTGATAAGCCCACCGATCGACAGGCTGCCCGCCGTCGGGGTCAGACGAGCCTGATCATCGGTCAGCCCAAAGGCCACAATGCGAAAGGCGTCCTGCTGTTGAGCGATGTACTCGATCAGCCCGTCCAACTCGTTCAGAACAGGTGGGGGCATAGCAGGCATAGAAGTTCCTCTCAGGGCTGTGAGCTGGCATGCATAAGCCAACACCACACCACCGACATCACTCTCCGGAACGATGAAGAAATGGCCCCTGACCTGCGATATCGAATTGTGATGACAACCACAAGGCCAGGACTTTTGTCACACGCTACGCAGCGGTATAGTTCAGTTGTTACCGGTGGGTAACTTAATCAGAAGTAAGAACCCAACCGAATATCAGAACAGCCCCACGAGACCACGGTAAGACCCAAGAGAAAGCAATGACGCACATGGGCCACTACAAGTCGAACGTCCGCGACCTGGAGTTCAACCTCTTCGAGCTCTTCAACATCCAGCAGGTATTCGGTGGTGAGGAATTCCCCGAGCTGGACGAAGAGACCGCTCGCACGTTCCTTTCCGAGATGCGCACCCTCGCCGAGGGACCGCTGGCCGATTCGTTCGCCGAGGGCGACCGCAACCCGCCGGTCTTCGACCCGGAGACTCACTCGGTGGCCATCCCCGAGGCCTTCAAGAAGTCCGTCAAGGCAATCACCGACGCCGGCTGGGATCGTCTGGGCCTGATCGAGGAACTCGGCGGCAGCCCGGTTCCGCGCTCGCTGATGTGGGCCATCCAGGAGATGATCCTCGGCGCCAACCCCGCGGTCTGGATGTACAGCGGCGGTGCCGGTTTCGCACAGATCTTCTACAACGTGGCCACCGATGAGCAGAAGAAGTGGGCCGAGTTCGCCGCCGAGCGCGGCTGGGGCGCCACCATGGTGCTCACCGAGCCCGACGCCGGTTCGGACGTGGGCGCCGGACGCACCAAGGCCGTCAAGCAGGAGGACGGTTCCTGGCACATCGACGGTGTGAAGCGCTTCATCACCTCGGGCGACTCCGACGACATGTTCGAGAACATCATGCATCTGGTGCTGGCCCGCCCCGAGGGCGCCGGCCCCGGCACCAAGGGTCTGTCGCTGTTCTTCGTGCCCAAGTTCATCCCCAACTTCGAGACCGGCGAGCCGGTCGAGCGCAACGGCGTCTTCGTCACCAACGTCGAGCACAAGATGGGCCTGAAGGTTTCGGCCACCTGTGAGCTGAGCCTGGGACAGCACGGCGTGCCCGCCAAGGGCTGGCTCGTGGGCGAGGTGCACAACGGCATCGCGCAGATGTTCGACGTCATCGAGCAGGCCCGCATGATGGTGGGCACCAAGGCCATCGCCACCCTCTCGACCGGCTACCTCAACGCCCTCGAGTACGCCAAGACCCGCGTACAGGGTGCGGACATGACGCAGCTGACCGACAAGACCGCCCCGCGCGTCACCATCACGCACCACCCGGACGTGCGCCGCTCGCTTCTGACCCAGAAGGCATACGCCGAGGGCCTGCGCGCGCTGTACCTATACGCCACCACCTTCCAGGACACCGTGGCCGCTAAGACCATCAACGGTGTCGAGGCCGAGGAAGCAGTGCGGCTCAACGATCTGCTGCTGCCGATCATCAAGGGCGTGGGTTCTGAGCGCGCCTACGAAAAGCTCACCGAGAGCCTGCAGACCTTCGGTGGATCCGGCTTCCTGCAGGACTACCCGATCGAGCAGTACATCCGTGACGCCAAGATCGACTCGCTCTACGAGGGCACCACGGCGATCCAGGCCCAGGACTTCTTCTTCCGCAAGATCGTGAAGGACCAGGGCAAGTCGCTGGCCTTCATCTCCGGCCAGATCGAACAGTTCGTCAAGAGCGAGACCGGCAACGGCCGCCTCAAGGCCGAGCGCGCGCTGCTCGCAACGGCCCTGGAGGACGTGCAGGGCATGGCAGCGACCATGACCGCCAACCTGATGGCTGCCCAGCAGGAGATCACCCAGGTCTACAAGGTCGGCACGGCCTCCGTGCGCTTCCTGATGAGCGTGGGCGACCTACTGATCGGCTGGCTGCTGCAGCGTCAGGCCGCCGTGGCCATCGAAGCCCTCGATGCCGGCGCGACCGGTGCCGAGAAGTCCTTCTACGAGGGCAAGATCGCGGTCGCTTCGTTCTTCGCCAAGAACATGCTGCCGCAGCTCACCTCGACTCGGGCCATCCTGGACAACGTCGACAACGACCTCATGGAACTCGACGAAGCCGCCTTCTGATCCACTCAGCCGAAGCCCCCGTTTCCCCTCGGAGACGGGGGCTTCGTGCATGTCGAGGTGCCAAGAGCTATGAGTCTGAGCCCTCACTGATTGGCGAATACAGATTCTTTGGCCCATCCATCTGAACCACCCACAGCTACGAATCGTTAGTAGAGGTGTGCCTGCAACGGGGCCGAGCGTTCATGGCTACAAGCCAGGATTGGATATAGATGGTTCAGAGCGAAAGTGCGACGGAGTATGCCGAAACCGGCGACATCGCGAAGGACGTTGGGCAGCGGATAGCCATGGTGCGACACTTCGCATCCACCGGACAGCTTCCCTTCTTTCAGCAGATTAACCCCGGCGTCCCGCCGAGGGTCGACGTCCGAGGCCACGAGTGCGTGCTGCTGGGCTCGAACTCCTACATTGGTCTCTCGACTCACCCCAGCGTGATCGCCGCATCTGTCACCGCGACACAGAACTTTGGCACCGGCACCACCGGTAGCCGATTACTCAACGGCACCTATCCCGTGCATGTCGCTCTCGAACAGCAGCTCGCGATGTGGCTCGGCCACGAGGACGCGGTGGTGTTCACCACCGGCTATCAAACCAATGTCGGTGCGATTCAAGGACTTCTCGGCCCTGATTGCCTCGCCGTAGTGGATTCCTACGCACACGCTTCGATCCGTGACGGAGTGCGGCTCAGCCAGGCGGTAGAGGCCAAATTCGCCCACAACGACGTCGCATCCCTGGCTGCCGCCCTGCACAGTCACGCCGAGACACCATTTCGGCGCAAACTGGTGCTTGTTGACTCGCTGTACTCCATGGAGGGCTCCACCGCCCCGCTGGAACAGATCGTTGCGGTCTGCAAGGAGGCCGGTGCTTTACTCATGGTCGACGAGGCACACGGAATCGGCGTATTCGGCCCCACGGGGGCGGGCCTGGCGGAACGCAACGGCGTCGCACAAGACGTCGACATCCTGATGGGTTCGTTGTCGAAGGCCATCGGCGGGCTGGGCGGATTTATCGCGAGCTCGCAAGACATCGTCGACGAGATCCGGCTCAGCGCCCGATCCTTCTGGTTCAGCACCTCCGGCACGCCGGCGTCCATGGCAGCCGCGACCGCGGCGATCGAGGTCATCCGCGGGGAAGAGGGCAGGGAACGACGGGAAAGGCTCGAACGCAACGCCCGGCTCATGCGTCGGTCGCTCGAGCCCCTTGATGTCGTCTTGCACCGCCCAGACGAACTCAGTCCCGACTGGTCGCCCATCATTCCCATCCGCTTGTTCGACGAACTGCGGACCGCACTGAGTTGGAACAAGCTGAGAGACGCGGGAGTCTTCGTCACCCCAGCCATCTATCCAGCAGTGCCACTTGGCAAACCGATTCTGCGTGTGTGCATGACCTCGGAACTCAGCGAAGAAGAAGTCATTTGGTGCGCAGAGGTGCTTACCAAAGAACTCTCGTGGGCTTTGGCTGCTGCATGAGCGCAGACTTCCGCCTCGCCATCACCGGCGCAACGGGAGATTTCGGCAGGGCCATCCTCACCTGGGCACTGCGCAACGAAGACATCGCCGAGGTGATGGCCTTGGGCCGGCGACAGACGGGCCTGCAACACCCAAAGCTACGCGAAACGCCTCTGGACCTGAGCGGCCAGTTTGACCTCGAGCCGATCACCGGCTACGACGCACTCGTCCACCTCGCATATTGCGTCGAAGAGCCTCGGGACAAGCGCCAGGCCTACCAGGTGAATGTGACGGCCACGCGGACACTGCTCGAACAAGCGAATCGAGTAGGCATCGGCCAACTCATCCTGACCTCAAGCGCCAATGCGCTGGGCGTGAAGGCCTGCGGAACCGGCACACAGTTCCCAGATCAGAGCTATCCGTCCGGAGACAGCGACCCCCAGCATTACTACTTTTTTCACAAAGCACTCATGGAGCACCTGGCGAACTGGCACTGGGCGAACGCCGGCGAGGGAGACACAAAGCTGGCCGTCGTGCGGCCCTCTTACATAGTGGGCGAGCACTTCGCCAACTCGGGCCTCAAGGCACTCCTCGCTAACCTGGTGCTCTACCCGGAGCCGGCACGCTCCTTCTACCAATTCCTTTGGGATACAGACCTAGTGGACGCCTACGCCACCATCCTCAAACACGGATTGACGGGCATATACAACGTCGCCCCAACGGACTGCACGAGTGTCACAGAGATCTGTTCCATGAGCGGGGCGCGGCTGATCTCTGGTCCATTGCCTCTCTTGAAGATTGGCGCGGACCTGATGTTCCGGTTGCGTCTTGCCCCGTTCTCCGGTCACTGGGTGACGCTGGGCGACCCGGTGCTCGACTCCCGCTTATTGCAATCGACCACGGACTGGCGACCCACCATGACCTCCGCCGAGGCACTGAAACAGTACATCTCTGTATCTCGCTCGCCTTCACAGTAATTCACACCCAATCGACCAAGAGGATGTCAGCATGGACCGCACCGCACTCGAATCGCGACTGTCTCATGTCGCCGCCGTCCGCAGGCATCTCCCGGAACTGGCGGACAAGCTGGAGTCGCTTGGTCTCATAGCCGCCGAAGAAGCAGGAACGAACGTCGTCGAGATCTGGAAGAAACACGACGGACCCCGGTTGACCGCGCCCAAGGACCTCGGCGGCCTGGGTGCGACCTGCGTGGAAACACTTGAGCTGCAACGAGGTATCGGCTACCTGAGCCCGTCGCTCGCCGCCGCGACCACCATGCACTACCTCTCCGTCGCGGGCCTGGCCGACTTCGCCACGACAACCGATGAGGCGACCGTCGGTCTGATCAAGTCGCTGATCGAGAACCGGACCGTGTTCGCCTCAGGTTTCTCGGAAGGCACCATCGCGGGCAGCGTGTTCCGTCCGACAATGGAAGCCGCACCGGCAGACGGCGGCTACACCGTCACCGGACAGAAGAAGCCGTGCAGCCTCGCCGACAGCATGGATTGCATCATGGCAAGCGTGGTTCTCAATGACACCGGGCAGCGGGCGATCACGCTCATTTGGAACGGCAGCCCCGGGCTCAGCGTCGCACCGCTGTGGACCAGCTCGCCGCTGTCGGCAGCACAAACTCACGCGGTGATCTTCGAGGACGTCTTCGTCCCCAACGAACTGATGATGGTCAGCGATGTGGAAGATCCGGACGGCCGCAACGAGAAGTCGGGCTACGTCCTGTTCGGTCTCATCATCACCGCGGGCTATGTCGGGGCCGCGACGCGCCTTGCACTCAAACTCGCCGACCGCAGCGACTTCACCGAGGCCGACTTCGTCGAGCTGTTCTCACCGATCGAAGGAGTCTGGCGCGCACTGCGCATGATCGCCGAGCGCTACGACGCCGGAGACCGAAGCGACGCGCTGTTCGCTGACCTGTTGTGGATCCGGCTAGGTCTACGCGACCAGCTTCAGCCGAGTGTGGCCCGCATCGTCTCAAGGGTGGGTGGCGTCGCCTTCGCCACCGATCCCGAGATCGCCTACCTCGCCTCGTGTATCTCGGCCTACTCGTTCCACCCGCCGACGGTGCGCGAGTCAGGTGCGTTCCTACTTGACCACGAACTGCGCGGCGAGATCAGCCTGACCGTCGAATAGAGACCTGTCTCAACTAGATCCGCCTCACCTCAAGCCGCATCTCAACCCTCGTTGAGGCCCACCTTGGCATGGAGTTTCACCAGCGGCGCAGGAGCCCACCAATTCCACCTGCCTGCCAACTTCATGACTGCCGGCACCAACACCATGCGAACGAGCGTCGCGTCTACTACAACCGCAAGTGCCAGGCCCACTCCGATCATTCGCATGAAGGACACCTGACCGCTGCTCAGCCCCACGAAGACGATCACCATCAGGGTGGCGGCCGCAGTGATCACCCGTCCAGCGCCCGCTATGCCGAGGGCTACTGCCTCGGCGTTGTCCTCGGTGCGCTGCGGCGACGCGAGCCAGTGTTCGCGGATCCGGGACAACAGGAACACCTCGTAGTCCATGGACAAACCGAATGCTGTCGCGAACAAGAACACCAACACATCCGCTACCAGCGTGCCGGTCGCCGTGGTTCCGAGTCCCCCAAGATGCCCCTCCTGGAACACCCACACCAGCGCGCCGAGCGTGGCCGACAACGACAACGTATTGAGCACCAGAGCCTTCAGCGGAAGCAGGAGGCTTCCGGTGAGTAGGAAGATCAGCAGGAAAGTCGTTGCCGCAACCAGGATCAGCACCACCGGCAAGAGACGGACAATCTCGTCCACCGAATCCTGGTTGAGCTGTTGAGGACCCGTGAACAGGGCCTCGGCACCATGCGGTACGGGGACCGCCCGTAACCGGTCGAGTTCTTGTCGGGACTTCGAGTCGGACGACGGATCTGCGATCACCACCGAAAGCCACACGCTGCCGTCCTTGACCCCAGTCGGGGACTGCGGCGGACCGACGGCGCGCCCCTGGACGTAGGAGCCACCGGGAGCCGAGACTGCCACGGCACCAGAGACTTTCGATAGCTCTGCGGCATAACTGGCGATATCGCCCGCGGCAAGGGCCCGGGCGTCCGGGATCACGACTGACGTAGCCATCGCCTCGTTGCCAGGGAACTCCGTGCGCAGCAGATCACCGACCTGTCGCGACTGGGCGCTCGTCGGAAGCACCCGATCGTCGGGCAGCCCGAAACGCGCGCGAACGAACGGCGCCCCGAGGACGAGCAGCACCACCACGACCACCAGGGTGCACGGAATCGCATGGCGCATCGCGAAAGAGGCGGTCGAGTACAGGAAACTCTGCTTGACGTCCTTAGCTTCTACCTTGCGTTGCAACAGTTTACGTATATTCAGCGATTCAATTCGGTCGCCGAGAAGCTTGATCAACGTCGGGGCCACGACGACGGCGTAGAGGCCGGCAAGGGCAACCACACCGCAGCCCGCATACGCCATCGAGCGCAGGAAGTACATCGGGAAGACTGCCAACGCACCCACCGCGAGGAATACCGTGCAGGCCGAAAACAGGATCGTGCGTCCGGCCGTGGCCACCGCGCTGCGTAAGGCTTCGTCGCGATCCCCGAGCCGGATGTGTTCCTCTCGATACCGGCTCACGAGCAGCAACGTGTAGTCGATCGCGAGGGCCAAGCCCATGGCCGTGGTGAGTTCGAGCGCAAAGACGGATACGTCGGCGAAAATCGTTATTCCCCTGAGCAATCCAAAGGTGCTTAGGATTGCCATGACACCCACGACGAGCGGCAGCAGCGCGGCGAACAGACCACCGAACACCCAGATGAGTGCAAGGAACGACAAGGGCAAGGCAATGGCCTCGGCCGTGACCAGGTCCTTCTCCGACTGCTCGTTGATCTCCGAGGCCACCAGCGCCGTGCCGCCGGCCAACACCGTGAGACCGTCGCGCTCACCGACAACTTCGTCGGCCACCGCCTTTCCATACTTTGGCGCGCTGTTCTCCCCGCCAAGAACCTGCGCGACCACCAACGCCGTCTTGCCGTCCCTACTGACCAAGCTCTCGGCCTGCGGCGAAGCATCCCAGGGGGACAAGACCGCGGCGATATGCGGGGAATCCCGCACGGTGCGCACGAGGTTCGCGCCCGCCGCCGCCACCGCCGGGTCCCGGACATCACCGGGCACACGGACCACGAGCATCAGGTCCATATCGCCTTGACCGAACTTTTCGGTGAGCAGCTTCATTCCGCGCGCGGAGGAAGAATGCGGGTCTTGGAAGCCGGCGGTACCGAGATGTTCGGCAACGTTGGCGCCGAACCCCGCGGCGAGCACGGTCAACAAGACAACGCCGAGTAGCACCCGCTTGGGCGCTCTGATAATCACGCGGGATAGCGCGGTAAGCACACGCAAGATCGTATCCGTCCGCGCCGCGGGGATTCACTCCCCAGAAATCAGGTGGCCTCGCACTCCCGTCGGGTCGGGGGCGCTGGAAGCGGTGCCTTCCACATTCCGGGGTACCGCCGTTGCCAGACCCCGCCTAAGGTTGTCGAATGCCTCGTTACTACCGCGACCAGCAAGCGTGGAAAGACCTCCAGAACTTCCTTCCCGAGCGGCTCCGCCTGGACGAGTCGACGGCACCGCAGGAGGACTTCTGGGACTGGCACGGTAACCAGGTACACCTCGACCGGTATCCCAATCCCGCGGCACCGGTGAAGGTGGTGCTGCTGCACGGTGTCGGCACCAATGGCCGTCAGATGTCGCTCATCCTCGGTGCGCCGTTGGCGCGCAGGGGCTTCGAGACCGTCGCGATCGACAACCTCGGCTACGGCCTTACCGATGTGGCACCGGGGGCGGTGCCGGGATACGGCGACTGGGTGGACCTGGTGGTCGACTATCTGGAGTACGAGCGCCGCCGGGATGTGCGACCCATCGTCCTGTACGGGCTCAGCGCCGGGGGCATGCTCGCGTACCACGTGGCGGCCAAGGCGCCGCGCGACACGGTGCGGGGAATCATCGGCATGACGTTCCTGGATCAGCGGGTGCGTGAGGTAGCCGACGGCACCGCACATGATCTGCTGACCGCGCGCGTCGGCGTGCCCTTCCTGCGGCTCGTGGCCAAGACGCCGGCCCGGCGAGTGCGTTACCCCATGTGGCTGGCCGCCAAGATGAGCACACTGGCCAACAACCGGGCGGCGATGAAGGTTTTCATGAAGGACCGCACGTCCGCGGCCAACTGGGTCAGCGTGAAGTTCCTGGCCGACTACATGAGCTACGCCCCCGCCGTCGAGCCCGCCGATTTCGACGTGTGCCCGATCATCCTCACCCAGCCCGACGAGGATCGATGGACCCCCTACGAGTTCAGCCGGCCGGTGCTCGACCCCATCACCAAGGTGCCGGTGACGGTGGTACCGCTGGAGCGAACCGGGCATTACCCGCTGGAAGATCCGGGACTGAAGCAATTGGAAGACGCGGCGGTCGGATTCATCCGCGCCATCGCCGGCTGACCGCTTCGGTCAACCTTCGGGCAAACTTGACCCATGACCGAAGCCCGACGTGCTGTGCTGGTTCTCTCATTGGTCGCAACCAGCCTGCTGACCTTCCTGCTCGGCGTCACCGATCCCGCAGCACCCATGTTCTATCCGACCCGCTTCCTGATCTGGAATCTGTTCCTGGCCTGGTTGCCCGTCTTCGCCGCGCTGGCATTTTCTGCTGTCCGGCATAAGATTTGGCTGATCCCGATCGGGTTGGTGTGGCTCGCTTTCTTGCCCAACGCGCCGTATCTGGTCACCGATCTGGTGCACCTGATCGACGGCATCGCGTTCTGGCGTCATGTGCTGCAGTACGGCGTCGCGGCCTGGACCGGAATCATCCTTGGCGTCGTGTCGCTGCGATTGGTGCACCGGCGAATCCAGCGCGACTTCGGCACGGTCACCGGGTGGATCGTCGTGGTCGTCTCCGTGGGCCTGTGCGCCGTGGGAGTGGTGATCGGGCGCTTCCAGCGCTGGAACTCCTGGGACCTGATTCATCGGCCGGGGGCCGTGGCCGCGAGCACCCTGGAGTGGGTGAGCTCCCCGTTCTCCTTCGTGGCCCACACGGGCGTGGCTGTGGCCGTCGCCGCGTTCTTCGGGCTGGCATACCTGACAGTGTGGTCACTGTCGCCTCCTGACGAGCAGCCCATGCGCACAGACGTTAAGCGCAAGGAAAACAACGCAATTCAGGGTATTTAGCACCTATTCGAGATATCGCTACCGCGCCAGAGCCCCGACGCGCTCGGCCAACTCGGCCACCGGAAGCCGACGGCCCGCTCAGCCACAGTCCGGCCGTACGGTTGTTGGTACGCGAGCTCATGCGGTCGATTGCCACCTCCAGCGGCACGCTGAGCAGTACCACGTGACCGAACCTGTCATAGAAGTCCACCTGGTTGTCCACCGTGCCCGACGCAATGACGTCCGAACGCTGTTCCAACAGCGCCGCCATTCGGGCGGCATCCCAGCTGCCGTCCGCCAGTGTCCAGCTGTCGTAGTCGGTATCGACGGTGTGAAATCCACGACGTGCAAGCTCCTCCAGCAGCGTGGTCTTCCCTGCTCCCGACATTCCCGTCACCAGCACCCGTGCCACATCTGAACCATATG
Source organism: Mycobacterium sp. D16R12 (assembly GCF_002013465.1). Taxonomy (GTDB): domain Bacteria; phylum Actinomycetota; class Actinomycetes; order Mycobacteriales; family Mycobacteriaceae; genus Mycobacterium. The sequence goes on from NZ_MAFC01000017.1 coordinate 55,381, forward strand.
CGGTGGCGCGTCGTTGAAAGCAGGAGAAGAGTGAACCCCAACGGAGGTGACGATGGAGCAAGCAGCACGAAGGATCATCGCGGGTCTTATCGCCGCGGCGGCCGCGCTGGCGGCCGGACAACTGACCGCCGCCGCTGTCGCCCCGGATTCCGCGCCGTTCTACGCGGTCGGGAACACCGTCGTCGATCACACCCCGGCAGCCGTGCGCGAATGGGTCATCGGGATCTTCGGCACCTCCGACAAGGCGGTGTTGTTCGCATGCCTGTCCGCGATCATCGCCGTGATCGCCGCGACGGCCGGTCTCGTTGAACGCGAGCGGCGATACGGCTCGGTGCTCATCGCGGCGCTCGGTGTCATCGGAGCACTCGCCGCCGTAACCCGGCCCACGGGAGAGTTCAGCTGGATCTGGCCCTCGGTGCTCGCGGCCGTCGCCGGAGTGCTTGTGCTGCACGTGCTGATCGGCCGCGCCGCCGGCGAAGACTCACCGGACCGACGCAAATTCTTCGGAGCAGCAGCGGCTTTCGCGGCCGGATCGGCCGGCGCCTACTGGCTCGGCAGCCGCTGGAGCAAGGGCGCTGTCGTCGCCGAAGAACGTCGAGAGGCCACCCTGCCTGCACCCGTCGCACCCGCGCCGCCGCTGCCCGCCGGGATCGACGTCAAGGGTGCGGTTCCCTACATCACGAGTAATACGGACTTCTATCGCATCGATACTGCACTGCGGGTGCCCCAGCTGACCACCGCGGAATGGCAGCTCAACATTCACGGCATGGTCGACCGACCGCGCACCCTGACGTGGGCCGAGCTCACCGCGATGGCGGCTACCGAGCGTGCGGTGACTCTGACGTGCGTCTCCAACGAGATCGGCGGAGACTTGATCGGCAACGCGATGTGGACCGGCTTTCCGATCAAACCGATACTGGAATCCGTTGGAATCCATGGCGATGCGGACATGCTGTTGTCGAAGAGCGCCGACGGCTGGACGGCCGGGACACCGCTGGACGCGCTCACCGACGGCCGCGACTCGATTCTCGCCATCGCGATGAACGGGACACCCCTGCCAGTCGAGCACGGATATCCGGTGCGACAGGTGGTGCCCGGGCTGTACGGCTATGTCTCCGCGACCAAATGGGTTGTCGACTGGGAGATCACTCGATTCGATACCGCCCGTGCCTACTGGACCGTCCGCGGCTGGTCGGCGCGCGGTCCCATCAAGACCGGCTGCCGCATCGATACGCCCCGAACCGGCGGTCGCCTCGGCACGGGCACACAGATCGTGGCCGGGACGGCATGGGCCCAGCACCGGGGCATCACCAAGGTAGAAGTACAGATCGACGACGGACCTTGGCAGTCCGCAACGCTCGCACCCGAGTACTCCATCGATACCTGGCGGCAATGGTGGTTCGGCTGGCAAGCGACACCAGGTGAGCACATCATCACGGCGCGGGCCACCGACAGCACCGGAGCGGTGCAGACCGATCAGATCGCGTCCCCGGTGCCGGATGGGGCGACCGGATATCCGAAACGACTCGTGACCGTCGGGGCGTGACTAACCGAACTCCACAATGCTGCGAATATTCTTGCCCTGCTTCATGTCTCGATAGCCTTGTGCGATGTCGTCCAGCGCATAGGTGCGCGTCACCATCTCGTCCGTCTTGAGCTCCCCGCTGGCGTACAGCGCCACCATGGTGGGTACCGCCTCAAACGGGCTCCAGTTCCCGTAGATGACACCCTTGATGGTTTTCTGCATCAGCGTCACCATGCTCAGGTCCAGTGACACTTCCTCCGGACGGAACGCGCCCATGCTGGTCATGGCCACCGTGCCGCCCTTACGGATGGAGGCCACGGCCTCCGTGAGGTCGCCCGGCTCCATGCGGCCCACCGTGATCATGGTGGCGTCCGCACCCTGACCGTTGGTGTAGGAACGGGCCCGTTCGGCCGCCTCGTCCATCGTCGCGAATACCTCGGTGGCCCCGAATATCTTTGCGGCCTCGCGCTTGTACGCCACCGGGTCGACCAGCAGGACGTTCGCCGCTCCGGAATGTGCGGCCCCCTGAACCGCGGCGGCACCGACTCCGCCTAGACCCATGACGATCACTGTCTGTCCGGGCTTGACCGCGGCGGCATTGACAGCGGTACCCCATCCGGTGCCCATCGCACATCCCAACAGGCACAACCGATTCAACGGCAGCTCCTTGGGAACCTTGTACGCGGACTGAACCGAGACGGTGGTGTACTCGCTGAACGCCGAGAGCCCCAGCTGCTGCCCGCAGGGCTGCCCGTCGAGGCGCAATCGATAACTGGTGGGGTCGTCGAATCTGGATCCGGTGAGCGCATAGGCACCGGCATCGCAGAGCTGCTGCATGCCTCGCGAGCACCACAGGCAGCGTCCGCAGGCCGGCAGAAACGTCAGCACCACGTGGTCCCCGACGGTGAATTGTGTTGTGCCGTCGCCGACCTTCTCCACCACACCGGCGCCCTCGTGGCCTCCACACATGGGCAGCATCGCCACCGGGAAATCTCCGGTGGCGATGTGGTCATCGGAATGACACAGACCGACCGCCACCATCCGGACCGTGATCTCACCGGGGCGTGGGTCTTCCACCTCCACCACACAGGGCTCGAATTCCCCTGGCACGCTCCGGAGCACCGAAGCGTGAGAGCGTCGATAGGCCACCGTCAATTGCCCCTGCGACTGCGACGTACCGCAGATGGTTCGCCCTTGTCATGCGCCGCGAAGTCGGTCAGCTCACGGCCGCGCATCCTGTTGATCACTCGCTGGTGCTCGCGGGCATGGTAGGCAAGCGGCGAATAGGTGACACGCTCCGGTAGCACCCGATAGGCGGCGCGATACACCGCGAAGAATCTGCGCAGCAGCCGCTCGTCGCGGTCGGACCATGCGATACCCAGAACGTCGCGCACCCGCTGGTCCATGGCGCCGAAGGTCAAGACGAAGAACACGCGGGAAATGGGCGCCAGCACCGGTTTCAACGCCGCAACCACCAGACCCGAGGGAACCCAGCGCGGGATGCGTCCGGCCAGCGGTGAGTCCTCGATGCCACTCAAAGGGTCGACCAGTTTCCCCAAATTCTCCGCAACCGCAGGATGATTGATGAGGACCTGCTCGACCATGCGGTCGTAGTACTCCCAGAACTCCGCGCGCGATGTGGGATATCCGCGCTCGGGGACCTGCGTGAGGCGGGCCAGCAGGCGATTGTCCTGAAAGAGCCTCTCATCTTCCTCATCGGTCAAGTCCCGACCCAGGAACCGCGGAGTCACGCGACGGCCTGCCACGTAGGCCGTCGCGATCACCCAGGCGTATGCCTCCGGGTCGAGCGCGCTGATGTGCTTACCCTGCCTACTGCCGCTCTCACCCTGCATCTGCAACGGCCGATGCATCGTGCGCAGCCAGTAGCCCTGCTCGATCGCAGCCTTGCCCCCGAATATCCACTGTTGCACCGCATCGAAGGAGCGGATCGCACGGCCCGCCGGATCCCGGTCTGCCACCGAGTACCGATCGGTCACATCCCCGATCACCGGATGCATGCCCTGCATGATGAATGCGGCCCCCACCGCGGGCAGGTACAGCCATTGCCCCCCAAGGGTGGCGGTCAGGCCGAGCGGGTCGAACAGCTCGGGCACAGGCTGCGCCCAATCACCCGATACCAAATCCTGCGTTTCCGGGGACTCCACCAATGCAGTCACAACGAAACCTCCTTGTGTCGTTACCCGAAAAGCTAACGTGAACGCCAGGTCGCATATAAGTCTCATCTGGGGGACGCCATGGCATCGGATAACCGCAGTTCACGGCTGCGCAAAGCGCCACAGCAACACCGATCCCGGGAACTGGTCGCAAAAATCGTGACGGCGACGGGCAAGCTGCTGCTCACCGAGGGCCCCGAGGCGATCACCACCAACCGCATCGCGGCCATCACCGGGATCAGTAAGGGTTCGATCTATCAGTACTTCCACACCAAGGACGACATCATCATGGCGGCGGTCCGGGATGCCGCCGAGCGACAACTTCCGGGGGTCCGCTCAGCGCTGGCGGCTAACGCGCTAGCGCCGCCACACCAGATGATGGACTCCGCGATCGACATGTTGATCGCGTTCACCACCGACAACGCCCCCACCCTGCGCTATCTCAACGAGAATCCGGAGTTCGCCCGCGAGGTCGAGGCCAGCTCGAACATGCCGGTCCTGATGCAGACGATGATGACCCTGCACGTTCAGCAGTACCGCGATCAGTACCACGCCGATCTCGAGCCGGAGACCATTGCGTGGCTCTTCATCAACTCGGCGATCACCACCACGCTGATGTTCTTCCAAACCGACCGGAGCCCGATCGATCTCCAACAACTGCGGATAGGGCTGAAACGAATGGCATACGGTCTGTTGACTTCGTAGCCGATCCCGATAATGGCGGGACCCGAAAAAGTAGGTGGCCTCGCGCCGCCGTCGGGTCGGGGGGTCGGACGGTGGCGCGAGGCTACCCATGTATCGACACCTAATCGAAGAGCGTTACACGCTCCCCGAAAAAACTTGAAACTTTTTTTCACGATGCCCCGAGAATGCCAAAACCCCCGGTCACAGGCTTGCGCCCAGGACCGGGGGTCTCGAAGGAGTGCTTAAGTGACTCAGGCTTCCAGGATGGCGGTCACGCCCTGGCCACCCGCGGCACAGACCGAGATGAGTCCGCGCACCGGCTTACCAGTCTCGGCCTTCTTCTCGGCGAGCTGCTTGGCCAGCTGAGCCACGATGCGGCCACCGGTGGCCGCGAACGGGTGCCCGGCCGCCAGCGAGGAGCCGTTGACGTTGAGCTTGGACCGGTCGATCGCACCCAGAGGCTTATCGAGGCCCAGGCGCTCCTTGCAGTAATCCGCCGACTCCCACGCCTGCAGCGTCGCGAGCACCACCGAGGCGAAGGCCTCGTGGATCTCGTAGAAGTCGAAGTCCTGCAGGGTGAGGCCGTTGCGGGCCAGCAGGCGCGGCACGGCGTAGGTCGGAGCCATCAGCAGCCCGTCGGGGCCGTTGATGTAGTCCACCGCCGCGGTTTCACCGTCGACGAAGTAGGCCAGCACGGGGAGGCCGCGCTCGGCTGCCCACTCCTCGCTGGACAGCAGCGCCACGGAGGCACCGTCGGTCAACGGGGTGGAGTTACCCGCGGTCATGGTGGCGTCGCCGTGCTTCACGCCGAACACCGGCTTCAACGTCGCCAGCTTCTCCACGCTCGAGTTCGGGCGCAGGTTGTCGTCGCGGTACAGGCCCAGGAACGGGCTGATCAGGTCGTCAAAGAAGCCGCGGTCGTAGGCGGCGGCCATCTTCTGGTGGCTGGCCGCGGCCAGGGCGTCCTGGTCGGTGCGCTTGACGCCTACCTGCTTGGCGGTGATGGCGGCATGCTCACCCATGGACAGCCCCGTGCGCGGCTCGCCGTTCTGGGGGATGTCGACACCGAGGGCGGCGGGCAGCTTGCCGAGCAGCTTGAGCCGGGTCACGTTGTCCTTGGCGCGACGGATTGCCAGCAAGGTGTGGCGAAGATCATCACCGAAGTTGATGGGTGCATCAGAGGTGGTGTCCACGCCACCGGCCAGCACCGACTCGTAACGGCCGAGCGCGATGCCGTCGGCACCGACGATGGCCGCCTGCAGACCCGTGCCGCAGGCCTGCTGAAGGTCGAAGGCCTGGGTGTACGGGGACAGCGGGCTGCCCAGCACTGACTCGCGGGTGAGATTGAAATCACGGCTCAGCTTGAGAACCGCACCGGCGATGACGGCTCCCAGACGCTCGCCCTTGAGGTTGAAGCGGTCGGAGGCGCCAGTGATGGCGGCGGTCAACATGTCCTGGTTGGAGGCGTTCGCATAGGCGCCGTCCGAGCGTGCGAAGGGGATGCGGTTACCACCGAGAACCGCGACGCGGCGGCGACCTTGCGAAGCGTCTGACTTGCGTGCCGAGCTAGTTGCCACTTGTCTCTCCACTGTTAAGGGGGCAGGATTACCGAGCATTCTTACTCTGGAGTAAGTTCTTTGTCGAGTTCACCCTAGACCAACCACTTTGGACGACCCCCACAGCGACCACTAAGGAAACGGCACATGTCCCCCAAGCTCACTGACGACCTCTACGCGCTGCTGGTCAACTCCGGGCCCGGCAACCTGCTCGCCGGCCGCCTGGGTATCCCGCAGCCCGAGAACCTGCGCCGTTACAAGAAGGGCCAGCCCGCGCTGGCCGGCCCCGTGCTGATCGGTGGCGAGGGCCGCCTCGCCGAGCCGCTGCGCGCCGCACTGGCCGACGACTACGACTTGGTCTCCAACAACGTCGGCGGTCGCTGGGCCGACAAGTTCGGTGCCCTGGTCTTCGACGCCACCGGCATCACCACCCCCGTCGAGCTCAAGGGCCTGCACGAGTTCTTCACGCCGGTGCTGCGCAACGTGGGCAAATCGGGTCGCCTGCTGGTCATCGGCACCACCCCGGACAAGGCCGCCACCACCGACGAGCGGATCGCCCAGCGCGCCCTCGAAGGTTTCACCCGCTCGCTGGCCAAGGAGTTCGGCAACGGCGCCACCGTGCAGCTGGTGTACGTGCATCCCGATGCCAAGACCGCGGCCACCGGCCTGGAGTCGACCGTCCGCTTCATCCTCTCGGCCAAGTCCACCTACGTGGACGGCCAGGTGTTCTATGTGGGCGCCGATGACTCCACCCCGCCCGCCGACTGGGACAAGCCGCTGGCCGGCAAGGTCGCCATCGTCACTGGCGCCGCCCGCGGTATCGGTGAGACCATCGCCGAGGTGTTCGCCCGTGACGGCGCCGCCGTCGTTGCGATCGATATGCCGTCGGACGACCTGACCGCTGTCGCGCAGAAGGTTGGCGGAACGTCGTTGGCGTTGGACGTCACCGCGGCCGACGCCATCGACCAGATCACCGCGCACCTCAAGGAACACCACGGCGGCAAGGCCGACATCCTGGTCAACAACGCCGGTATCACCCGCGACAAGCTGCTGGCCAACATGGACGACGGCCGCTGGGATTCCGTCATCGCCGTGAACCTGCTTGCACCACAGCGCCTTACCGAAGGGCTGATCGAGAACGGGACCATCGGAGACGGCGGGCGCATCGTCGGCCTGGCCTCCATCGCCGGCATCGCCGGTAACCGCGGCCAGACCAACTACGGCGCCACCAAGGCGGGAATGATCGGTATCACCCAGGCGCTGGCCCCGTCGCTGGCCGAGAAGGGCATCACCATCAACGCCGTCGCGCCGGGCTTCATCGAGACCAAGATGACCGCGGCCATCCCGCTGGCCAACCGCGAGGTGGGCCGTCGCATCAACTCGCTGAACCAGGGTGGCGAGCCGGTGGACGTCGCCGAGACCATCGCCTACTTCGCCAGCCCGGCTTCGAATGCGGTGACCGGCAACGTGGTTCGGGTCTGCGGCCAGTCCTGGTTGGGGGCCTGATCATGGGTGCTGCCACAACACAGCCCTCCGGCCTTCGCAACATGGCCATGGCCGCGGTCGGTGCGCTGCCGTTCATCCCACGCCCGTCCACCCTGCCCAGCAGGGTTGTCCGGACACACGGTGTGCGGATCGACCCTGCGCACGTCGCCGCCTACGCCAAGGTGACCGGCTTGAGTTTCACCGACAAGGTGCCGGTGACATATCCGTTCGCGCTGCAGTTCCCCTCGGTGATGGAGTTGGTGACGGGATTCGACTTCCCCTTCCCGGCCATCGGCACCGTGCACCTGGAGAACCACATCACCCAGCACCGCGCCATCACCGCGACCGACACGGTCGATATCGAGGTGCGCACGGAGAACCTGCGCGAGCACCGCAAGGGCCTCCTGGTCGACGTCCTGACCGACATCACCATCGGCACCGACACTGTCTGGCAGCAGACCATGACGTTCCTGCGTCAACAGCGCACCAGCCTGTCCGACGGGCCCAAGTCCGAACCGCCGAAGGCCGTCAAGCTGCCGCCGCCGAACTCGACGCTGCGCATCAGCGGCGGGCAGATCCGTCGGTACGCGTCGGTGGGCGGAGACCACAACCCGATCCACACCTCGTCGATCGGCGCCAAGGCGCTGGGCTTCCCGAAGGCCATTGCTCACGGAATGTTCACCGCCGCAGCGGTTCTGGGAAACATTCAGGGCGAGATCCCCGATGCCGTGCGCTACGACGTCAAGTTCGGCAAGCCGATCCTGCTGCCCGCCTCGGTGGGCGTGTGGATCGAGAAGGATGGCAACGGCTGGGATATCGCCGTCCGCAATCCGAAGAAGGGTGACCCGCACCTGAACGGGACCATCACCCCGCTCTGACAGGCACCGCACAAGGGCCCGCGACCGGCATACCGGTCGCGGGCCTTCTGCGTTCGCTGAGTGTCGACATTCCGCGAGAAATCGCGAGAAGGCGGCCCGACAACTCGACACTCGGCGAAAAGTGTTGCCGGACCCCTCGGGTAATACTCACGCTGATCTCGACGGCTGTACTTCGGCGAATCGATCGTTACGATCGCACGTCACTTGCCTGCAGCAAATTCGAGGAGTACGTCGTGTCAGCGGACGAGACCCACCAAGAAACACCGCCTGTCGATTGGCGGGCGCTGCTGCGACAGCTTCCCTTGTTGAACATCCTGGGCGTGGTCGCCGTCCTCGTGGCGGCGACCCTGGTGGTGGTCAAGAACCTCCCCGACCACAGCACCGATCAGCTGCTCAACGTCTCCTACGACCCGACGCGTGAGCTCTACAACGTCCTCGACGGCACCTTCACCAAGCAGTACAAGGACAAGACCGGCAAGACGATCGAGATCAAGCGCACCAACGGCGGATCGGGGCGGCAGGCCCGCAGCGTCCTGGACGGCAGTCAGCGCGCCGACGTGGTGTCGCTGGCATCCGTCAGCGACGTGGACACGCTGAGCTTGCGCGGGCTGATCGCACCCAACTGGCGTCAACGACTGCCCAACAACTCAATCCCCTACACCTCGACGATCGTGTTCGTCGTCCGCAAGGGCAATCCCCGCGGCATCCACGACTGGCCCGACCTCGCGCAGGAGAACGTCGCCGTCATCACCCCGAACCCCCGCACCTCCGGGAACGGACAGCTCTCCGTGCTCGCGGCATGGGGCTCGGTGGTGACGCGCGGTGGGACCGAGTCGGACGCGCGCGCCTTTCTCGCGTCGCTGTTCCGGAACGTCGCCGCACTCGACAGCGGAGCACGCGGCGCCACCAACACGTTCTCGGTTCAACGACTCGGCGACGTGCATCTGACGTGGGAGAACGAGGCGATCAACGAGGTCGATGCCAACAAGGGCGAACTCGAGATCGTCTACCCGCCGGTGAGCATCCGCGCCGAGCCCGCGGTGGCCTGGGTGGACGCCAACCTGACCGATCCCAAGCGGACCGCGATTGCCAAGGCGTATCTGGAATACCTCTTCACCGACGAGGCACAGGAAGTAGCCGCACAGCGCGGTTACCGACCGTTCAAACCCGAAATCCTTGCCCGCCACAGCAATACACTGCCTGCGATAAATCTGTTCCCCATCACGGCGATTGCATCCAGTTGGGACGACGCACGGCAGAAGTTCTTCTCGGACAACGGAATTTACGAAACAATCCCGCGCACCACCAACCGGGGCACCACCACCTTCGCCTCCGACAGACAAGGACGCTAGATGCCGTCGGCACTGCGAGTATTCGAGAACTACGACGCCATCAAGGCCCGCCGCGACATCATCGCCGGCCTGACGGTGGCGGCGATATCACTGCCTCAGGCCATGGCCTACGCGCTCATCGCCGGGGTCGATCCGAAATACGGTGTCTACTCCGCGATCGTGGTCGCGGCCATCGCATCGATCTTCGGATCCTCGTCCCATCTCATCAACGGACCCACCAGCGCCATCTCACTGCTGGTGTTCAGCTCGCTGGCCTTCCTGGATCCGGAGAACCGAACCGGACTGTTCGAGGCACTGTTCCTACTGGGCGTGCTGGTCGGTGGTATCCAGATCCTTATCGCCGTCTTCAAGCTCGGCGACCTCACCCGGTACATCTCCGAATCCGTCGTCATCGGATTCATGGCAAGTGCTGCCCTACTGCTGGCCATCGGCCAGCTGGCCAACGTTATCGGGGTGCGCGACAAGGGAGATGGGCACATGCAGGTGCTCCAACGTGCCTGGCTCACCCTGTTTCACGGCGATGCCGTGAACTATCGCGCAGTAATCTTGAGCGGCTCGGCAGTGGTGTTGGCGGTGCTCCTGCGCCGGTTGGTCCAGCGCTATGGCCTGCCACAGATCGACATGCTGCTGGTGCTCATCGTCACGGCCGTCATCGCCTACGCGTATGGCTGGTCAGTGCCGGATGGCACGGGGCATACCGACGTGAAGATCTCGGGCAAGATTCCCGCCAGCCTTCCCGAGTTCCACATTCCCGACGTTCAGGTGAGCACCCTGGGCGAGCTGTCGCACGGCGCGCTGGCCATCGCGTTCATCGGTCTGATCGAGGCGCTGTCCATCGCCAAGGCCATCGCTCACCACACCGGGCAGCAGATCGATTACAACCGTCAGATCCTCGCCGAGGGTCTGGCCAACCTGGTCGGCGGCTTCTTTCAGAGCCTGCCCGGCTCAGGTTCGTTGTCCCGATCGGCGATCAATTACCAGTCCGGAGCGGCGACGAGATTCTCCGGAATCGTCAGTGCCGCAACCGTAACCATCGCGCTACTACTATTCGCTCCGCTACTCCGATACATCCCGCAGGCGGCGCTGGCCGGTCTGCTGCTGGTAACGGCTGTGCGGCTGGTGGACTTCCGGCGGCTCGCGTATGCGGTGAAGGCATCGAGATATGACGCCGGACTGGTCATCATCACGGCGGTGGTCGGCGTGGCCGTGAACCTGGATACCGCGGTGCTGGTGGGTGTCGTGCTCTCGATCCTGCTGTTCGTACCGCGCGCGGCCAAACTCAAGGCCGCCGAGCTCATCGTCACCGACGAGGGTGTCATCCGGGAGCGGACACCAGAAGACGACAACGGCACCTCGGTCCGCAGGTCTTCCCCCGTCATCTACGACCTCGAAGGCGAGCTGTTCTTCGGTGCGGCACCCGAACTCGACCGCTACCTCGACGCGCTCGACGCGAGGATCCGCGACGAGGATCTGAAGGTCGTGATCCTCAGGCTCAAGAGGGTGCGTCACCCCGATGTCGTCTGCATCGAACGTCTCGAACACTTCATCAAGGAGCAGCAGGGGCTCGGCGTGACCGTCCTGCTCGCCGGGGTGCGCCCGGATTCGCTTGCGCTGCTGCAGAACATCGGATCCACTCAGTGGCTTCCGGCCGAGCAGGTATTCCCGGAGGAAGACCAAGAATTCTCGGCGACGCTGCGGGCCGTTCGGTACGCGCAGGCCCGGCTGGACGAAACACCTTCGGGCCCGACGACTCAGCAGGACAAGCTCTACTACCTGGTGTGACGACTCAGGCGCGTTTAGCCACAGGCTCATCACGCGGACGGCCACGCAGACCACGCCAACCGAGGTTGAGCAGCGTGTCCTTCGCGCTCTCGACCTTGATATCGCCTGTCGCCACCCGGGACGCCACGGCCTCGCCACCACCGACGAGGGCCACAGCCATGGCGTCGTAATCGGTGTCGGGGTCGATCTCCGGTGAAGCAGCCTTGATCAGACGCGCCACCAGTTCGATGATCCGGTCACGCCCCTCGCGCACCTGCTTGGCGAACAGCTGCGTGCTAGTGGCCTGTCCGTAGATCACGATCCACGAGGCCCGGTGCGTGTCGACGTAGTTCAGAAACGATACGACGGTGGTACTCAACACGTCTCGTGGCGATTTCGTCAGATCGATATCGCCACGCACCGCCTCGACGAACCTGCCGAGTTCACGGCGAAGGCACGCCACGAAGAGGTCTTCCTTCGAGCCGTAGTACAGGTAGAGCATCGGCTTGGAAATCTTGGCCGCCGCGGCGATGGCATCCATCGACGTATCCCGGAAGCCGTTGAGCGCGAACTCCTCCACAGCGGCATCCAGCATCTGCTGCTCCCGAACAGCACGGGGCAGCCGCTTGGTACCACCGGCCATGGCTGCCTCCGAGGTTGGGACGTCAACGCGAACTTACTCCAGAGTAAGCTACTGGTTGGTCCGACTATTGCATACCGTCCCGCTACCGCGCGCTGGGACCGCTGAAATGGAGTGTTTTTGTCTCCGTCTCCAGCCTAGCGCGCAAACGCCACCTTCCAGATACCCCCGCCCCGTACCATGCGCGGCGTGGACTTCACCCTTGCGCTGACCCCCGACCTGGTGGCCGTCTTTCTCACTCTGTTCGTGCTGGAAGTGGTCCTGGGCATCGACAACGTCATCTTCATCTCGATCCTTGCCAGCAAGCTGCCCAGCGCCCAGCAGGCCAGGGCGCGCAATCTGGGGCTGACCCTCGCGATGGTCATGCGCGTCGGATTGGTGTTCCTGGCCGGCTGGATCATCACTCTCAAAGAGGACGTTCTCGAACTTTTCGGCCATGGGTTCTCTATCAAGGACTTCATTCTGATCGCCGGCGGACTGTTCCTGGTCTACAAGGCAGTCCACGAGATACATCTCAAACTCGAAGGCACCGGAGAGGAAAGCGAATCATCCTCAGGTGTAGCAACATTCAAGTCCGTGCTGGTGCAGATCCTGCTGCTGGATCTGGTCTTCTCGCTCGACTCGGTGATCACCGCCGTGGGCATGACCAGCAACATGCTCGTCATCGTCACCGTGGTGGTACTCTCCTTCGCGATCATGCTCTTCGCATCCCGCTTCGTCTTCGCCTTCGTCAACCGGCATCCGACGGTCAAGATGCTCGCGCTGTCCTTCCTGCTGCTCATCGGGGTATTCCTCATCGCCGATGGCTTCGGCATCAAGATCGACAAGGCCATGATCTACGGACCGATGGCCTTCGCCATCCTCGTCGAGGCCCTCAACCTTTTAGCTGCGGCACGCAAGGCCAGGCAGGACAACACGACACATCGGCCCGTCGCGCTGCGGCCCACCTATCCTGGTGTCGACGAGTCCGTGGCGATCGCGGCGGCGACGTCGACGAGTCCGGACGCCGGCTCGGTCGGCTTATCCCGAAAGCCGGTGGACGGCAAGGGCGGCGATACCCGCGCCGGCCTCGGCTAGCGCGGCACGAGCCGAGCTCGAAGCTCCTCCAGACCGCGCAGTGAGCTGTTCGTGGTCCAACGGGGCATCCCGTCGATCTCGATCCGATCGACGCGGGTAACCAGCTCGCGCAAGACCGCCTGGCCCTCCATGCGGGCCAACCCCGCACCGAGGCACAGGTGTATCCCCGACCCGAAGGCCACATGATGACTGATCGGACGGGCGGCGAGAAACCGGTCCGGGTCATCGAATTCACGCGGATCTCGGTTGGCCGCACCCCACAACAGCGCTACCCGCGCACCCGCCGGGATCACCACATCACCGACGACGTAATCCTGCGTAGCCGTGCGATAGAAGTTCTGAATCGGCGAGGAGTGCCGCAGCTGTTCCTCCACCGCTCCCGCGAGCAGCTGCGGGTCGGATCTGATGAGCTCGAACTGATCCGGGTTTTCCGACAGGGTGAGAAACATGGTGCTCAGCAGATTGGTGGTGGTCTCGTTCCCTGCCAGCAGAAGCAGCAGTGCGAAGTAGAACAGCTCGTCGTGGCTGATCTCCCCCTCGCCGGCATCCGCGACGAGCTTGCCCAGCACGGTGTCTGATCCCAGCAGATTTCCCTTGCCGAGCTGGGTCATGAAGTAGTCGTGCAGATGCCGGACACCGTTGAGAGTTCCCGGAACCTGCCGCAATCCTTTGGGGCTGAACTCGACATTGGCCACCCGCACCGATTCGTTGGACCAGTGGCGGAAGAACACCTCGTCCTCGGGAGGAATTCCGAGGATGTGTGCAATCATCCGCATGGGCAGCGGAACCGCAAGGTGCTCAACGACATCGGCGCCGGGGTGGTTGAGCAGCCCGGTCACCAGCTCGACGGCCATCCGGTCGACCGTCGGCGTCCAGCCCTCCAGAGCTCCGCGGGTGAATCCGGGCAGTGCCTTGCGGCGCAGCTCGGTATGCCGCGGCCTGTCCATGTTGAGCAGCACCGGTACGTCGAACCGTGCCCGCACCACGCCATCGCGGTTGGACAACAATGCGTCATTGCGTGCTGCCGCGCGCACGTCCTCGTAACGACACAAGATGAAGGCGTTGCGTTTCCGGTTGTAGTGCACCCGACTGCCCATAAGCAGCATTCGGTATCCCGGGTACGGATTGGCAGCGGTCACCGGATCCATGGGATCGAAGTCGGTCTCCTGGACTCCCGGAAACCGCTGACCGGATACCTTTGCCCGCATTTCGGTCGCCGCATTGGCGATCAGCGACCGAACAACGGGTTTAGTGGTGGTATAGACCAGCCGCGCGTCGTTCTTGAGCGTCACTTCAAGTGCCCGACGAGTTCACCCTCGGCACCGAAGAGCCTCTCCTGCCACTGCGTCATCAGCGCGTTGGTGTCGATGTCATCGGGGTGAAATCCCTTGCGCTTGTATGGTTTCATCGCGGAATAGAAGCCGCGGAATAGCGGTCCCCTAACCATTCGTACCGTCTCGCGTAGCACACGGATCGGCTGCCTGCGGGCGACCTCATCCGTCGTCGCAATAGATACCCAGCTGCTCAGCACGATAAAGGGCAGCGCGATATTAGATAGGAGGTGCATCATGCCGATACGCATGCGCTCGGAGCCGCCGACAGCCTGGTAGACATCGAACGCCACCGATTTGTGTTCAAGTTCCTCGATGGCGTGCCAGTTCAGCAGGTTCTTGATCTCCTCATCCGACATCATCGCCTGCAACTCGGGGCGCCCCAGAACGTGCTCGGCCAACACAGCAGTGAAGTGCTCGGCTCCAGCGGTGAAGGCCAACAACAGATGACGCACCAGCCGAAGGCGGTCCGAATCCGGGAATTGCGCATCGAGGAAGTCCTCGGTCCGCTCGGTGCTATCCAGCAAGAAGTCGAACCATGCTGTGGGATAACCCATCTCGGAAAGCTGCTCGTTGAGCTCGCGGTGATGCAGTCCGTGAGTCATCTCCTGGCCGATGAACCCCGCCACCCGCTTCTTCAGATCCGGATCGGTGATCTTGTCGCGGTACCGGCGCACCGACCGTACGAAGATGTCCTCGCCCGGAGGGAACACGGCCGACAGGAAGGCCACGGCATGACTGAACACCATGTCATCGTCCGCGAAATACCGCTTAGCAGACTCCGACTCATCGAATCGGAAGGCAATCCTCCGGGTCTTTGGGTAGCTCGTCTGTGCAGTAACGCTCATGGGAATCCTCTCCGTTGACGTTCCACCAATAACCGTAACGGACATTTCCGTAACGGACAATGGGGTAATCTTTAGCTCTGATGGAACTGACGATCGACCAGCTCGCACAACGGGTGGCCATGACGGCGCGCAACATCCGTGAGTGGCAGACGCTCGGCCTCGTTCCCCCGCCTGAAAAACGGGGACGTATCGGTATCTACTCCGATGATCACGTGGCAATCATCAATCACGTCAAAAATCTTAAATCCCAAGGCTTTCCACTCGATGTCATCCGTCGGGTCATCGATTCCGGCGGCGGCTCGGAGGACAGCGTCCGCAAGATGGTCACCGAGGCCCTCAGTCCCTTCGCGACCGGCGAGCCGGTGATCCTCCCCCGCGCCGAGCTGGTCCAGCGTCTGGGAGTGGGAGCCGACATCGTACTTGCCGAGGCGGGACTGCTCTCCGACGTCGACGCCCAGACGGTGTCGGTCCGGGACGCCGAAACACTTGATGCCATCCAGCTGCTGGTCACGGCGGGCATGTCCCTGGCCCGCATATCCGAGACGCTCCGCGAAGTCGATCGGCTTCAGCACCAGATCGCCCAACTGCTCCTGGGCGCCTACGTCGCCGACGTGTGGCAGCCCTTCGCCGAATCCGGATACACCTCTGCCGACTGGGAATCCATCGCCGATAATGCCTCGCGCGCAAAGCAGTTGACGGTCACATTGGCCTCCCGGCTGCTGGCCCGCGCCCTGGACGACACCGTCGATCCGATTCTCTTGCAGCAGGCAGACGAAGCCGAGGCGGTGCTGAAGAGCACCCGCCCGGCCTCGTCAGCCTGAATTCAGTCCACCTCGCCGCATCCCCGATCCAGGCCGCGTACCTCGACGGAGCACCACACCGCGCGGGACACCTCGGCGGCCCACCGCTGGGCCTCGGCCAGGGTTGGCACCTCGATGATGCTGAACCCGCCGAGCTGTTCCTTGGTCTCGGTGTACGGACCGTCGGTGGCGGTATGACCGGACGCGTTGGCTGTCACCACGCTCGCGGTATCGGCTGGCTGCAATCCGGCCGCGAACAGCCACACCCCCGCCTCCTGCATGCGCCGGGTCACTGCCTGCACATCGGCACCGATGGTTTCCAGCGCGGCGTCGTCCGGCGGCACTGCCCCTGGCGGGTAGACGATCGAGAGCAGATAGCGGCTCATGTCAGGCCTCCTCATCCTGGAAGGGGCGCACCTCGACGGGCTCCTCGCATGCCGCCGATCCCTCGGCAGCCCACTTCAGTGCCGCGTCGAGGTCGGGTGCGTTGATGATCCAGAAACCGCCGAGGTGCTCCTTGGTTTCCAGATACGGGCCGTCGGTGGTGGTGACGTTGCCCTCCACGCTGCGGACCACCGTCGCATCCGACGGTTCAGTCAGCCCGTTGGCGAAGACCCAGACGCCGGCCTCCTTCATCTTCTCGTTGAGCACGCCGGTCTGTGCGTAAAGCCGCTGCACGTCCTCGTCACTCCAGTCGGCCGCGTTCTCCGCGTAACTGTGGACCGAGAGTAAGTACTGCTTCATGGCCGTCCTTTCCTATCCGTATCTGGTGATCGGGCGCCCGTTCGGCTTCCCTTCAACCACACCACGAATAGACCTCCCCCGAATCGACACCTCATCGAAAAGTCGGCAAGAGATCGCGAAAGATTGTGCTTGGAACCGCCGACCTAAGAGGCGTGCGTGCCGAGTTTGTAGTCGAGGTACTCCTGGCGGCAGGCGCGGCGCGCGATCTTTCCGCTGCTGGTGCGGGGGATGGCGCCGGCCTGGACCAGTTGCACATCGGCGATGGGCAGAGTGTGCCGACGGGAGACGACGGCCCGGATCGCCTCGACGATGGGGCCGGGTTCCGCCCGCCCGGCTCCGGCTGCCCGCTCGGCGACGATGACCAATCTCTCTCCGGTGCCATCACCGGCATCGACACCAACAGGCAACTCGTTGGCGGGCACCGAGAAGGCCGCCACGAAGCCGCGACGCACCACCGGCGAAGACTCTTCGACGGTGGCCTCGATGTCCTGCGGGTAGTGGTTACGGCCGTCCACGATCACCAGATCTTTAACGCGCCCGGTGATGTACAGCTCACCATCGACATAGACACCAAGGTCGCCGGTGCGGAACCAGAGGGCACCCGGTTCGGTACCGACGGCGTGGCTGCCCTCGGCCAGGCGTGCCTGCAGCGTGTTACGGAAGGAAAGGTCGGTCTCCTCGGGCCGTCCCCAGTACCCGCGACCGATGTTGTTGCCGTGTAACCAGATCTCACCAACCTGTCCGTCGGGCAGCTCCGCCTCGGCGCCGGGATTGACGATGACCGCCCATTGACTGCGGGCGATCTGACCACAGGACACCTGTGGCACCGCATTTTCGTGAGTGGCTTCCACGCGGGCCGCGTGCCCAGCACCCAGCTGTTCACGGTCCATATAGATGACAGAAGGCTCTGCCTCGGGGGCGATGGAGGAGACGAACAGCGTCGCCTCGGCCATGCCGTAGGAGGGCTTAATCGCGTTGGGCGGCAGACCATATGAGCCGAAGGCCGCGTTGAACTTACGGATCGAGGCGATACTGACCGGTTCGGAACCATTGATAAGCCCCGCCACCTTGCTCAGGTCCAGGGCTTCGTCGTCCTTCGGTAAGCCGCGCTCGGCGGCGAGCTCGAAAGCGAAATTGGGGGCTGCGCCAAAGGTGCGGCCCACGTGAGACGCGGCCGCGAGTTCTTTGATCCAGCGGCCGGGCCGGCGCACGAACGACATCGGGGACATCAGCGTCATCCGGCCTCCGCAGAGCGGGAACATGAGCATGAGCAGACCCATGTCGTGATAGAGCGGCAGCCAACTCGCTCCCCGGACATCGACATCAAGGCCCACCGAGATGACCATCTGCAGCACGTTGGTCATCACCGCACGGTGGGTGATCTCCACACCGGCGGGCACTCGCGTCGAACCTGATGTGTACTGCAGGTACGCGATGTCATCGGTACTTGGAGTCACCCTGACATAGGTCGCGCCCACCGAATTCGGCACACCGTCGACGGCCAACACCCGGGGGCGACGCTCTCGCGGCAGTCTCCGGACGAAACTGCTCACGGATTCGGCGGCCGCTTCGTTGGTAAGCACAACCGTCGGTTGGGCGTCGGTAAGCACCGCGTCGAGCCGTTCGGCGTGCCCGGGAAGTTCCGGGGCGAAGAGGGGCACCGCGATGTTTCCGGCCTCGATGGCGGCGAAGAAGCCGATGACGTAGTCAAGGCCCTGGGGCGCCAGTATCGCGACCCGATCTCCCGGCTTGGTCACCTGCTGAAGCCGCGCCGCGACGGCACGGGAACGCGCACGAAGCTGTGGCCAGTTCAGATCGGACGGTTCGCCTTCCGGGTCGCTACTGAAGTCCATATAGCGATAAGCAAAAGTGTCTTGCTCCCCGTCGACAGCATTCTCGAGATAGTGGTTGACGGTGTAGCCATCCGGTAAGGAGATAGCGCCCGTCTCATCCAGGTACTCCTCGACACGCAACCCTGTCACCAGCGCACTCATCCCAACCTCCGCGTAGCCGTAACCACGACAGCCGGACGACGAGTAGCCATGAATAAGCCATCACGCTTTGCTACGGTCCCGACCGAACGTAGATGGTACGTGACGTACCAGTAGCAAACGGTACTCGAAGTCCCACTAAGACGCCGTGTCTAAAAAGGCCTGAGAGCTAATTGTTCTCTGTGTGCTTTGCCACCTCAGTGTAGCGATGTGACGAGTACGACCGACGCAGGTCGGGCGTGGCCTGTCGCCCGCTCCCGGACCCGCGAGAATCCGAAGATTTTCGGCATTCCATTCCCGTCAAGCCACTATTAGACTCGTGACAAATAGCATCCAGCGCCGGAGGCAAATATGCGGGCCAGAAATCGGATCAAGTACTGGTCGCGGTGGGTGACCATGCACGGCATCAGCCGCGTTGGACTGCTCACGCAGGTCCGCAAGATGCCGTTGGCGGCACTGTTCCTCAGCCCGGACCGGGCCGACAATCACTACCGGTACATCGAACAGATCCGCTCGGTCGGCCCGATCGCTCCGGCGCGCGCCACCGGCCTGGTCTTCACCGGCCTGGCGCAGACACGCGAAATCTTGCGGGACCACCGATTCATCACGTTGGCGCCCAACAACATTCCCTCGCCCGTTCTCCCCCAGGCGCTCAGCCGGTGGATCTTCGAGAAGACCGAGCCCGGTCTGCCCAACCCGGTGGAGCCCCCCGCCATGCTGGCCGTCGATCCGCCCGAACACACCCGGTTCCGCAAGCTGGTATCCAAGGCGTTCACGCCCCGCGCGGTGAGCAAGTTGGAAGACCGCGTCCGCGAGGTGACACTCGAGCTGCTCGAGAACCTGGAACGCAAAGAGCGCGCCGATCTGCTCGACGACTACGCATCCCAACTACCGGTGGCGATCATCGCCGAGATGCTCGGCGTGCCGCGCGCCGACGCTCCCTTCCTTCTTCAATGGGGCAATCACGGAGCGGCGCTCTTGGATATCGGCATGACCTGGTCGGCGTACCGAGACGCCACCCAGGCACTCATGGAGATCGACCGCTACTTCGACGCACACCTGATCCGGTTGCGCAGCGAGCTCGCGCAGGACCCCACCCTCGACGGCATCCTGGCGAGCATCGTGCGCGACGGGGATCTGGACGACCGCGAGCTCAAGGCCACCATGGCACTGCTGCTCGGCGCCGGATTCGAGACGACGGTCAACCTCATCGGGAACGGCATCGTGGCACTGCTGCGTCACTCAGAACAGCTGGACTATCTCCGGGAGAATCCGGAAGGCTGGCCGAACGCCGTCGAGGAGATCCTGCGTTACGACTCCCCCGTGCAGGTCACCGGCCGGGTGGCCACCGAAACCGTCGAATTCGAAGGGCACACACTGCCTGCCGGCTCCATGGCCGTGCTGCTCCTCGGTGGCGCCAACCGCGACCCGGCTGTTTTCGATGAGCCCGATGTTTTCGATGTGAGCCGCGCCAACGCACGCGAGCACGTGGCGTTCGGCAGCGGAGTCCATGTCTGCCTGGGCGCGAGCCTGGCCCGGATGGAGGGTGTGGTGGCGTTGCAGTCACTCTTCGAACGCTTCCCCGAGCTCACCCTGGCGGCCGATCCCACGCCTGGCAAGCATGTCAATCTGCATGGCTTCGGAAGCCTGCCGGTGAACCTCGGCCGTGCCCGGGTGCGGGCCAGCAGTTAATCTCGAGGCTGCTTGGTGTCCGCTTGGCATCGAGCGGGCCGACACGGGGATCGGACGGATGCACGACCGGATCAAACAGCGCACCCATTGGGCCGTGACGCACGGGATAGCCCGCGCGTACTTGAAAGTACTCGCCCTCCGGGGTGAACCCGCCGCGCAGCTGGGAATCGACACCGACCAGGCCGCGGGCATCTACGGCATCATCGACAAAATCCGTGGCCGTGGAAGGATGTCGCAGTCCGGAGGTGGCTGGATCACCGCGGACGCACAGATCGTCCGAACGATCTTCCGCGACAACCGGTTCGTCACCTTCAAGCCCGAGCACCGGTCCGCATCACCCATCATCAAGCGCCTGGCCGCGTGGAGCGACCCACAGTTGCTCAATCCCGCCGAGCCGCCATCCATCCTGATCACCGATCCACCGGATCACGGGCGCCTGCGGCGTCTTGTCGCCGCCCCGTTCACTCCGCGCGCCATCGAGTCGCTCCGCGGACGCATCCAGGAGGTGACCAACGGCCACCTGGATGAGCTGGAACACCGTCCTCACCCGGATCTGATCGCCGATTTCACCGCGAAAATCCCCATCGCCGTGATCGGCGAGATGATCGCCGTACCTCCGCAGGACTACTCGCTCCTGTACACGGCAATGAATCGCGCGATCCAGCTGATCGCCACCACTGCACCGTCTTGGCGCCAATATCAGGACGGCACAACGGCTTTACGGGAAATAGACGAGTACCTCGAGAAGCATGTCGCCCGGCTTCGCCGCGAGGGGACCACAAGCGAACTGGCCAAAGGCCTTCTCGACAGTGACCTGAGTCATGTCGAGCTCAAGATGTTCTTCGCGGTGTTCCTGGGTGCGGGATTCGTGACCACCACGCACCTGATGGGTAAGGCGATCGTCACGCTGCTGCGCCATCCGGAACAGCTGGCGGCACTGCACGACGATCCGAGCCTGTGGCCCAATGCCGTCGAGGAACTCATGCGCTACGACACCTCGAATCAGTGGTCGGCCCGTGTCGCCACCGAAACGGTCGAGATCGAGGGACACACCATCGAGGCGGGCCAATCGGCGCTGCTGCTGCTCGGCGGGGCGAACCGCGACCCCGCTGCGTTCGAGAACCCGGACGCCTTCGACATCACCCGCCCCAACGCGCGCGAGAACATGACACTTGGCACCGGAATTCACGTGTGCCTGGGTCAGGTGCTGGCACGCGTCGAGCTGCACATCGCCCTGCAGTCGCTCTTCGAACGTTTCCCGCGGTTAGCGCTGGCCGGCGAGCCGAAGTACTTCGACGGGATGGGTATTCACGGGCTGAGCAGCCTGCCCGTGACGCTGGGGCATTAACCGCAGGCGCGAACGCCCTTGAACGCCAGCACCCGGCGCACCGAGGCATTGATCGCGTCGCCGTTCAATTCACCCGCGTTGTAGGCCGATTCGAGGCGGTCGAGAACAGAGCCAACCTTTTCGGTGCTCACCCAGAGCGCCCAGTCGATGCCCGCCTTGATCGACTTGAGCACCGCCTCCTCAATGGGGAACCTGTCGGTGATGGCTGCCATCGAGGACAAGTCGTCGGTGAAGATCACGCCGTCATAGGCCGGCGCTCCGTAGCCGGTTCCCTTGCGCAACAAGTCCACTGCGGCAGGGCTCAGGCTGGCCGGGTCGTCGCCGGTGAGCCCGGGCACCTGCATGTGGCCGATCATCACCGCGGCACCGCTGGTCACCAGCGAGCGATACGGCACCAAATCGTTGTCCCGCAGCTGCTCCAGCGGCGGGGTCACCACACCGTTGGTGTGTGAATCGCCCGAGGCGTGACCATGGCCTGGGAAGTGCTTGACCACGGCACTTACGCCGCCGGCCTGATATCCCCGCACTGCGGCATCGGCGTACTCGGCGACCTTCTGCGGATCGCCGCTGTATGAACGGTCTCCGATGGCACCGTCCGGGTCGCCGTCGGTCACATCGGCATCGGGGGCGAAGTCGATGGTGATGCCCAGGTCCTTCATCTTCTGAGCGCGTTCCTGGCTGAGCGCCTGCACCTGTTCGGGCGTCTGGGTAGTGGCCAGTTCCCGGGCGGACGGGGACGGACCGATGAGGTCCTTCAGACGCGACACCCGGCCGCCCTCCTCGTCGACGCTCACCGCGGCCGGGATCGGACCGGCGGTGACGACGTCGTGCAGGGAGCCGTCGGTCAGCATCTCCTTCTTGGTCCAGCTGCCGACGAAGATGCCGCCCACGTGATGGTCACGCACCAGCGCGCGGGCGTCGTCGGCATCCTTGACGCCCACCATGAGTAGCTGTGCCAACCTGTCGCGGGTGCTCAAGCAGGCTAGATCGCCTGCGGGCGCTGCGGTGACGGGCGTCTTCGGGGCGGGCGTGGCGGACTCCTTCGCAGGCTCCGATGCGTTGCCGCCACAGGCGGACAGTGCCACCGCAACGAGACCGGTCAGTACTACCCCTGCACGCATTCTCATGAGGCCATGGTGTCATGCGCCGGTATTCACACTCTCCGCCAGCTCATCTGAGGATTCTCGGTGGAGTCACCAGCCTTCACGTAAGTTGTATATACATACGTGTCCAGAATCATGAGTGACTCACCTACACAAAAGCCCCGAGAGGCCGTCCATGAGCACAGCGAGAACACCCGTCGTCTTTGTCCACGGCCTGTGGCTGCACTCGACGAGCTGGGAGCTCTGGGCCGATCGTTTCAGTGCGGCGGGATTCGATCCGATACTCGCCGAATGGCCCGGGGTCCCAGACACTCTCACCGCCGCCCGAGAGCAGCCGGAAGCGCAAGCGGGCGTCGGCCTAGCGGAGATATCCGCACATCACGCGGCCCTCATCAAGACCCTGCCGGTCAAACCCATCCTCGTCGGTCACTCAGTGGGCGGTTTCATCGTTCAGCACCTACTCGGCCAGGACCTCGGATCCGCGGCAGTCGCCATCTGCCCAGGGCAAATCAAAGGCGTGAAAGCAATCGGACCGGCACAGGCCCGATCGACCATCGCCTTCCTGAGTGACCCGCGAAACCTGCATCGCGCGGTGTCACTGGACCAGAAACAGTTCCGGTACGCGTTCGCTAATGCGGTATCTCAGGAAGAGTCGGACTCACTGTTCGAGCGTTGGGCTATTCCGAGCCCGGCGCGGCCTCTGTTCCAGCTCGCGCTCGGCAACGTCACGCCGAATTCCGCTGCAGCCGTCAACACGCGGAACAACCAGCGCGGGCCGCTACTGCTGATGTCCGGGAAGCTGGACCATACGGTCCCCGATGTCCTGACACGCTCCACGTTCAAGCAGTACCGGAAATCGAACGCCGATACCGAGTACCTCCCGTACACCGATCGCGGGCATTCACTCATCGTGGACAGCGGAGCAGCACAGCTCATCGATGACTCACTCACCTGGCTGGACCGTAAGGGCATCGCCTAATCCAGCCGGGTCAAGCGGTCACCGAGGTACCCGCGGAACACCTCATTGTCCGTGAGTACCAACGCTTTTCGGTAGGCGTCTGCGGCTTCCCGATTCCGGCTGAGTCTGGTGAGCAGATCGGCACGCGCGGCATGCAGCGGGTAATAGGCATCGAGATCCTGCCGCAGCGACTCGATGGCATCCAGCCCCGCCTGCGCGCCGTCGTGCTCACCAATGGCGACCGCGCGATTGAGAGCGACGACGCTGGTGGGGGTGAATACCGTCAGCTGGTCATACAACGCGATGATCTGACCCCAGTCGGTAAGCGCTGCCGTGGGTGCATCGTCATGGACGGCATTGATGGCAGCCTGGATCTGATACGGGCCCGGGGCGTTGCGCCGCAGGCAGCGTCGTACCAGGTCGTGTCCCTCGTCGATCATCGCGTGGTTCCACCGAGTGCGGTCCTGATCGGCGAGCAGCACGAGCGCTCCGCCGGTGTCGGTACGGGCGGGCCGGCGGGCCTCGGTGAGCAGCACCAATGCCAGTAGTCCCACCGCCTCGGGTTCGTCGGGCATGAGATCTGCGAGCACCCTCGCCAGCCTGATCGCCTCGGCGGAGAGATCCGTGCGCGTGAGCGTGGCTCCTGAGGAGGCCGCATAGCCCTCGTTGTAGACGAGGTAGAGCGCGGCCAGCACCGAGGACAGCCGGTCCGGCAGATCGTGATCTCCGGGCACTCGGTACGGAATGCCCGCCGACGCGATCTTCTTCTTGGCGCGCGTGATGCGCGCGGCCATGGTCGATTCCGAGACCAGATACGCGTTGGCGATCTCGGCTGTAGTGAGTCCGCCGAGCAGCCGCAGCGTCAGCGCGACCTGCGCCTCGGTGGACAGCGCAGGGTGACAACACGTGAAGATGAGCCGCAGGCGATCATCGCGCACCGGACCCACCTCCGGTGGTTCCGGTTGCTCCTCTTCGAGAACCGTTGCCTCCTGGGACAGTTCGTCCCGCCGCCGGTCGCGACGCAGTTTGTCGATGCCGCGGTTGCGTGCCGTGGTGGTGATCCACGCACCGGGATTGGGCGGTATGCCGTCTTGCGGCCATTTCGCGATCGCCACCTCGAAAGCCTCTTGCACGGCATCCTCGGCGAGGTCGATGCTGCCGAAGTAACGGATCAAGGTCGCCACAGTGCGGCCGTACTCCTCGCGGAAGATCCCGCCTATCTCGTCGTGCGCCACGGGTCAATGGTGCCTCTCTGGTGTCGTGTCCCGTGAGGACTACGAATGGCCCGTACCTAAATCGACAGAGCGCCGACCGTACAGTCAATTTATGGGGAACGCGTTTCGATGTGCCTTGAGCGCGACTCTTTCCGGTGTCCTCGGGCTCACCGGGTGTACGCATCAGGTTGCAGGCACTCCAACTGCGACAACCACAACCACGTACTCGTGCCAAGCGGAGGCGGCATCGGGGCAGGTATTCAAACAGCTCCGCCCACATAATGAGCCTTTCTCGATCTCGATACCCCGGCTCCCCGGCTGGCAGTCCGTACCGACAGCACTCAAGGAAAACCAGCTCGCCCTCACTAAAACGATCGGGCCGTCCCGGAGCTACGTCGCGCTGTCGGTCCTGCACCCGGAGTTCAATCGCGACAAAGCATTTGCGCAATTGGACATGCTGACCCGATTCGACTCGTCTCTATCAATTACTCGCGACGAGGTGGTCAAGGTCTGTGGTCTCGAGGCATCACGGCTCGTTGGCAGCGCGATGGAGCGCGGTCTGAGATTCGACTTTCTCAACCTCGCCTATCCGGCCGACGGAGGCTTCTATCCCGTCCAACTCCGCAATCAGACCGGAGCAAGCGATCTCTCTCTGTTCGGCGCCGATGTCAATGTGATGTTCCGAAACATGCAGATCGGACCGTAGAGTCGGCGCATGCGCAACGACATCCGTCGGAACATCTTCCGTGCCATGACTTCTGGTGCGCTCATACTCACCGGGTGTTCGCAGCCAGGGTCCGGTACCCCTGCCGAGGAACACACGACCGCCTATTCATGCCAAGCACAGGCGGTGACGGGCGAGGTCTACACGCGGGCGCGTACCCCCAAAGAGCCTTTCACCGTCTCCATCCCCAAGCTCCCCGGTTGGGAACCGGCCGCGACAGCACGCACAGATAACAAGCTTGCGGTCGTCAAATCGATTGGAATCAGCAGAAGCCTCACCATGCTGATGCCCCTGGATCCGACCTCCAGCCGCGAGCACGCCCTCGCACGGCTGGACAGCCTGAACGAGATCGATCCGTCAGTGACGATCATTCACAATGAGACCATCGAGATCTGCGGTAATCAGGCGACGCGACTGATCGGCACTACAGGAGAACGAGGTCGGCAGTATGACTACCTCAACCTCGCCTATCAGGTTGATGGCAACTTTTATCCCATCCAGCTACGCAACCAGATGAGCCTGGGGGACGTACCGCTGTTCAGCGCCGATATCGACACCATCTTCCGAGGTTTCCAGATCAGCACATAGATGACTCGCGTGCTAACCGTCCGCGGGAACATCCGGGGCCCACAGCAACAGGTCGGCGCGCGCCGCATTCGCGGCTAGCACGTCGATCGTCGCACCCTCCGAATCGATGCGGTAGGGCACAAGCATGTCGATCGCAACTCCCTCGGAATGCTCAAGTTTGATCTTGATGGCATCGCCAGCCATCGGGGCTACTGCGGTCACCTCGAGCACCACAGCCCGGGCCCGTGTTCGCGCCGCGTCGCCATCAAGCTCCAAGCTCTGAATGATCCCGACTTCGTCCTGCGACTCTGCGGCTATCACGGATCGTCTCATCCCGACTTCACCGTCCAACCCGATGACCATCATGAATGGGGCAAATCCATCGGCATGCGCAAGCTCCACCGCGACGAACTTGATAGCATCGCCGAACAGCTTGTCCACATCGTCTTGTGCTTGCGGCGATGCTGTCGATCTCCAATCCATTGGACATCCTCTGAGCTGGTAGCGGGTTGGACGGGGAGGGATCTATGGCAGACCAGCGACTACGCGTGTCGGTAACTGCGCTTGAGCAAGGAGCACGCGAGCTACGCCAGCATCATCGCATGATCGAGACAGCCGTCACCGAAATCCATCGGCGGGCTCAGGACCTTCGTGGCGTCTGGACCGGCTCAGCCGCAAACGATGCTGCAACGGGATGGGACGATCTCTACAAAGCACTTACTTCCCACCTTGACACGTTGTCGGAGCATGCCGAGCTGTTGATAAAAACTGCGAAACTGCATGTCGATCAAGAAGAGCTCACCACACAGGCCATCACGTCAACGGACGCGTAGAGGAGCCGATATGTCTGAGCGCTCCTATGACCTCGACGCGATGCAAGAACACATCGACTTCCTGACCAAGCAGGTCGAATCGCTCACCGAGCAGGCGACGAACGTGAGTCGTACGGCGGAGGGCGTCCTGTCCCAGTACGAGGGGCAAGGGGCAGAAAAGTTCAGGGAAGCAAGCACTGACTGGCGAGCCAAGTTCACGCAACATCTTGAATCACTTGGTGCACTGCGCGACAGAATCAAGATCACTCATGGCAACTACCTCGACGCGAGGACGAAGAACCGCGAAATGTTCCCGGGGGCATAACCATGACAAAGGCCGATCCAGAATGGTTCTACTCCGTGGCTGCCAAGCTCTCTGAAGCCGCCACCTCTTTCGAAACTCGCTTCACCGCCCTCGATCAGAAGCTGGCGGTCTCACGATCGGCTGGCAGCTATGCAACCGGTGGACCACGCTGGAGCTCCAGTTATGACCAGTCCGCGTCCGATGTATTCGAAGTCGGCTCTCTTGGAGTGATGGCGGCCACGGTCCTCGCGAAACTGGTACACGAATCAGGACTCAATGAGGCCAAGGCAGAGAACGAGTCAAGCCCAAACGGCCCCCAAGAACGCACTCCACCGCCACCGGCAGGCAGCAAGATCAATCACGCCATGCACCCCAGCCAGCTGTCCGTCGGCGGAGACCACTCCAGGCCAGATCATTGGTCGCTCATCGCCGACTACGTGAAAAAGGAATGGGCCGATTGCGACGAGGGTCGAATCCGTGCTGCCGGATCCGCCTTTAGCTCTTTCGGCACCGACAGTCAAAAACAAGCAACAGACCTCTGGTATGCCTGCACGGCAATCTTCACCGACGAGCGGCAAAAGGGCTATCCCGAGGTCGGTGAAATGGTTACCGAGATCGCCAATGTGTGCGGAGCGCTCAATGGAGAAGTCGCTTCCGATCTTGGAGTTGCGTGTGAAGCCGTCGGTTCAAAAGCTGCCGAAATGAAGAAATTGGGTCAGCAATCTCTTACGATACTTCATTACATCATTTTGTCTTACGAAGTCGACAAGGTACTGGCACGCCGGCTTCCATGGGGTGATCGGATACGAAAAGGTATCGATCGACTGATTGAATTCAACAAGCGGGAATATGCCAAAGCCAATGACAACCTCATGGAGTCAATCAACCAAAAGGTAGACCAAGCAGCCCAATCCAACGAGGGCATCAATAACCTTGCGACAACAGACGCAAAGTTTCTGTCAAATCTCCTCGACAGGATTCCCAGGCAAACGGACCCCATTCGCAATCGCACGAAAGAAGATAACGAGGCCGCGGGCGACGAAGGAGAGCGGCGAGCCGGGATCAACCCAAGAGGCCCCAAAAGAACAGTTCGGGTCACCGTCGACACGGGCTCTGGCCCCGAGGAAGTTGCGGTCATACCCGACAGGATTGACGATACAAACCGCCAGGTTACCGAGGTCAAGAACACCAACGAGATCAGACCGGATCGTGCGCAAATCCTTGCGGAGGCCGAATGGGCCCGACAGAACGGCTACACCATGACCTTGGTGGTAGACCATCGCACCGTGATCAACGATCCGAAGATCCAAGAGATGGTGAGCAATGGGCAGATTCAAGTGATCAGGAAGGAGCTTGATGACGCATACTTCTAGTTATATCGGCATGCCGCAGGGTGACGACTGGATGAACAACATTCCAGTGCGATATGTGCACGGGCAAGGCGGTTTTGACGAACGCATCATGCGCGATCTGGCGCAGGTAGGCGTGCGCGCTTACACATTAGATGATCTGTCCAATGGCCCCAAGACAATTCCCGAAGCCATTCCCGTGTTCATCGATTGGCTATCTCACATAGAAGAACGTATACCGGGACCCGAACCAGATCACGGTCATCGCTCAATCATTCGCTCTGGGTTGATACGTAACCTCATCGACCCCGCAGCCCGCGGAAACCAGGAAGCCATCGATCTGTTGACACGCCAGGTTCGTCACCATCCAGCCTTGCCATTGCGGCAGGTCGACTGGGCGCTTGAGGGCCTCCGATTGATCTGCGGACCTATGGAGTTCAACACGATCGCGGCGCTCATCTCTGATCTACCTCCCGGCGCCCATATTTCTCCCATCATCGAGTACCTAGGCAAAGTTAAGACCCCTCAGTCTCATCAGCTGCTTATCGGATACCTAAATGGCCCTGCTCGCGCATTCGCCGTTAAGGCGCTTGTGCAATCGAAAGCACCAAATGTCCGCCACCTCGTTGCACCTCTTGTCGACGACCCCAGTGCGCTAGTTCGAAAAGCAGCCCAACGCGCCATGGAGCGACTTCCGAATGACTGACGAACCGGATCACCTCAAGGAAATCGCCGAACGCGTGCGAACCCAAATGGCGGAGCTCGAATCGCAGATGGGGAAGGTCGAGGCGCTAGAGGCCGAAGCCGAGTCCATCGATCGCATGGTCCGCGTCAGGGTGAATGCCAACGGGATGGTGCTAGGCATCCAGCTTCACCAGGCGACGGCTCGAATGGATCGTGGACGCCTCGGTGCACTGATAGCCGAGACCGCCCAGGCCGCGGCGTATCGGGCCTCTGACGCTGCCCATCAATTTTTCGAGGGCCTTCTCGCGACACGCGCTGAACTTCAGCAGGCAGCAGAGGCAATCAATCCCGAGGCCCGTCAGATGTTCAGCCGTCAGCCGCCGGCCTCGCACCCTCCTGCAGCGCCAAGCCATGGCCCATCGGCTAAGCCGCCTGTCGTTTACCCAACGCAACGACCTCCGCACCGCTCCCCCTCTCTCGACGACGAGGATGTCCACTACGAACGCTTCAATCAGAACCCCTTCGGGAGAGGTTGATACAGCGGCGCGGAAATCGAGAGCGCGGGACAATTGACCCATGGCGTACGACGAGGACCTTGTGGAGCGCATCCGTGAAGTGATCGCGACAACCAGGGGCGTCACCGAGAAACGGATGTTCGGTGGCCTGGCGTTTCTGGTGGACGGGCATATGACGGTCGCGGCGAAACGAGAAGGCGGGCTGCTGGCCCGCTGCGATCCCCGTGAGACCGACACCCTGATCACCAAGAACCATGTGAGCCGGATGGTGATGGGCGGGCGTGAGATGGATGGCTGGTTGAGCGTCGATGCCGAGGGTGTGCGCACCAAGCGACAACTGGAGCCATGGGTGAAACGTGCCCTGGCCTACGCCGGGTCGCTGCCACCCAAATAGACCGCGCCGAAGGACTATCCGCCGCGCAGCACCATCAGCTTCTGCATATCGGCCAGGCCCTGCTCCTGCGCCTGGCCCAGGAACGTCGGCAGCGGCGCCTGCACCTCGGGCAGCACCTCATTGTCGATGAGGGCTTGCAGCTCGGCTTCCTTGCCGCCGCGTCCCGCTTGGTTCTCGACTTCTTGCTGACCGGAAGGCGTTGAATAATCGTAGAATTCGCGATCCGACGGGCGTGTGCTGTCGATCTGCATGCCGCCGGATTTCCAGTACGAGTAGGTCGCCAACTTGGCCTCGGCGGTGCGGACCGCCACGATATGACTGGGCGCAGACGTGGGTATCTCGGTAGGCGCGTTCTCACCCATCACCGCGCGGATCCGCGGATCCTTGAGCAGGGTGGCCATCTCCTCCACCGACATGTCATCGGTGACGTGTGCGATCCATTTGCGCCCTGGAGCATTGTTTTTAGCGATGCCGGCGATATCAGCGCGCGCAGCCAGATACGAGAAACGCGGATCAGAGCGCCACCCGTTGCCGCCTGAACCGATGGTCAGCAGCAGGGGTGCAAGGTCGACGCTGGAGGTCAGCTGGGTGCGCGTGTCCCCCGGCTTCGGGGTGAGCACACCATGCGGATCGCGGATGTAGAGCGGAACCCGGATGGCCTCCTCGTATGCCGTGGCTCCCTTGCCCCGCAACCCATGTGAGCCCGCGTACTCGCCGTGATCGGAGGTGAACACGACGACCGTATTGCGATCCACCTCCGGGCGCGATGCCAGCTTGTCCAGCACCCGCCCGATCTGAGCATCCACCTGCTGTTGCAGCCACAGGTACATGTCCAGGCAGCGGGCCCATTGCCGGGCCATATCCGGCCCCGAATAGGTCACCGCACCCGTCATGATCGGCGACATGAAGTTGGCGTAGTCGATCTGCAGCTGCGGCTTACCATGCTGACGCAGCTCGTCAGGCGTCTGGAAGTTGACCGGTACCGCATCAAACCAGTGCGGAACATCCTCCGGTAGAGGATTTTTGGGCCACCAGCAGATGTCATGCGGATTCACCAGGGAGACGGTGGTGCACCACGGCCCCTTGACTGCCTCTGCGTCGAACCACCCCGCGAACTGGTCGACGATCCCCGGGTCCTTCTGCAGCCCCTGGTTAGGCATGCCGTTCGGCGATGGGAAGGTGCCACCCGAGAAACCATGTGCATCAAGACCTTCGGGCGTGTTATCGCTCCAGTGACCCAGATGCCACTTGCCCCACCACCAGGTCCGGTAACCCTGCTGTCGCAGCATGGTTCCCCAGGTGGGGAACTGCGGTGCCAGGCTGGATTCGCTGGGCCCCTCCCCGGTGAACAGGCATCCGGTCTGATGCGAGTACAGCCCGGTCGTCATCGCTCCCCGCGATGGGGTGCACATGTTCGACGCGGTGTAATGCGATGCGAAGGTGACACTGTCCCTTTGCAATCGACTCAGGCTCGGTAAGAGATTGGTGAGTTTCTGGATATCGGGGAACCACTGCGGGGCCCGCATCTGATCCACGACGATCACGAGGATGTTCGGCTTGTTCCCGCCGGACGCTGAAGAATCGCTGCGCCCTGGCTTGCGGAGCAGCTCGTACCCCCCGAAACCGACCGCGGCGGCACCCGCCGCAACAGCCCCAGTAGTCAGCACGGTCCTGCGGTTGAGCTCGGCCATGCGTCCAACGTAACCGCAATTCGGCGGCAATGAACCCCGAAGAACCCGGACGGTTTTGGGTACGACGCGCTACGGCTGCGCGGGTGCAGCATGAGGTGTGGACGCGCCGGGTGCGGGCGCCGCACCGCGCGGCGGAGTTAGAGGCGCCGGAGCGGGCGCCGGTGCCGGTCCCTCAGCCGACGGGGGCTGCGTGCCCATGATCTCGATCTCACTCACCGACACCAGGCCGTTGAACGCGTCCTGTCGCTGGCCGTTCTTGTTCACGATCGACACACCTGGCTCGGTGGCCTCGATGACCATGGTCACCGAATCGGTCACCACATTCACCTTGACACTTGCCAACGCGCGGCTCACCGGAACCTGCTGCTTGACCGAGCTCCCGTCGCTGAATTCCCAACGCACCCTGGTGATCTTGCGGTTCTGGGCGAAACGGTCGGATCCGTCGATATCGGTCTTGGCGTATCCGGGAACCAAACCGACGGAGGTGACGAGCGTTGGATGATCGAACTTGGCCGTGATCGACTGACCGTCTTGTTCCTTCCACTGGCACCGCCACGCGGTAAGCGGGTCATTGTCGAATGCCTTAGCGGGGTCGTAGATGTACTTCACCCCATTGCTGTCGGTGCCGTCCTCGGCCTGAACGCAATTGGTGCTCAAGTCCACCGGCTTGATGGGGCTCGACGGCACAGGAGGCGGCGCGGTCGTCGTCGCAGCTGCAGCACTGCTCGTCGTCTTCGGGTCATTCGGCGGCAGCATCCCGTGCGTCTGCTGCTGGGTGGATCCATCGCCGTGCACCGCCATGTATCCGACATAGCCGAGCCCCACGACCACGAGCAGACCGGCGAGCATCGCGAAGGCCATGATGATCCCGCGATGCGATCGCGCATTGGGATCGCGCCACGGATCGGAGAACTTCACCTGTGCGGCCAGGTTCGGCGGGCACGCAGGCAGCTGCGCCAGCGCTTCACGCAGATCCGGACGCGTGTGCCACAGTCGCAGCAGTTGATCCTGCGGGAGCGCCGGGTTGTGCGCGGCGGCGAACTCCGCGTCGTAATCCGGCGCCGGTCCGTAGTTGTATGGACCGGTCATGGGCGGCCATTATTCCGCACGAACGAGCGCCGGCGGCCATATGTGGCGGCCCGCCATGTCGGTCTATTCACGGTTCAACATGTTCCTCGCTCGCTCGAAGCTCGCCCGAACCGAGTATCCGCAGGCCCGCAGAGTGCCCATCTGCCCACCCTTCAACCTCGCCGGTGATACCCAGCTAATCGTCGCAGTATCACTACCGGTTGTCCGTCCAGAACTGTTACTCATGACAGACGTGCTAGTTTGGCCGCTGGTATCTGCATGACCCAGAGGAGCTCCGATGACCAGATTTGTGGTGCCGGCCGCCGCGAGCGTGCTGATCGGCCTGCTGCTGGGCGCCGCCGCCGTCTTCGGTGTCACGCTGTCGGTCGAGCAGGACAAGAAGCCTGCCGTGACGGGAATCGATCCGGCGACCGCAATCCTTAACCGCCCCGATTACGGCAACCGGAGCTGACATCTCGCGGCTTCCGACAGCGCCGCGCAGCATTTCCTGAGCCGTGACGTACCGCCTTGACTCTTCTCCGCTGAGCCGACGGTGGCTCGCGGTCGCCTCGGCGTTCGCCCTACTGCTGACGTTCGCCCAATCGCCCGGACAGATCTCTCCGGACACCAAGCTGGATCTGGCCATCAACCCGCTGCGGTTCGCCGCACGGGCCCTGAACCTGTGGAGCAGTGACCTGCCGTTCGGGCAGGCGCAGAACCAGGCATACGGGTACCTCTTCCCGCACGGCGCCTTCTTCTCACTGGGGCATCTACTCGGGGTGCCAGCCTGGGTGACACAACGACTGTGGTGGGCCCTGCTGGTCGTGGCCGGGTTCTGGGGCGTCATCCGGGTTGCCGAGGCGCTGGGTATCGGCACCCGCGGCTCCCGGATCATCGCGGCGGTCGCGTTCGCACTGTCCCCTCGGGTGCTGACGACCCTGGGCGCCATCTCATCCGAAACGCTGCCGATGATGCTGGCCCCGTGGGTGCTATTACCGGTCATCCTGACGTTCCGGGGCCGGATATCCCCGCGCCGGGCGGCGGCACTGTCGGCTGTCGCGGTCGCGTTGATGGGTGCGGTCAATGCCGTCGCCACCGCCCTCGCCTGCGGGGTCGCCGCCATCTGGTGGCTGGCCCACAAGCCGAACCGAACATGGTGGCGATTCACGGCATGGTGGATTCCCTGCCTGGCGCTGGCCACCTCGTGGTGGATCGCCGCCCTACTCATCTTCGGCAAGATCAGCCCGCGGTTCCTCGACTTCATCGAATCCTCCGGGGTCACCACGCAATGGACCTCTCTCACCGAGGTACTGCGCGGGACCGACAGTTGGACGCCGTTCGTGGCCCCGACCGCGACGGCGGGTTCCTCGCTGGTTACCCAGTCGGCCATGGTCATTGCGACCGCGATGATCGCCGCCACCGGTATGGCGGGGCTGGCGATGCGGGGCATGCCGGCACGCGGGCGACTGGTCACGATACTTCTGGTAGGCCTGGTGCTGCTGACAGCCGGATACACCGGCGCACTCGGATCGCCTGTGGGCCAGCAGATTCAATTCTTCTTGGATGACGGCGGTACACCGCTGCGCAATGTGCACAAACTTGAGCCGTTGATCCGCCTGCCACTGATCCTTGGCCTGGCGCATGCCTTGTCGCGGATACCGCTACCCGCCAGCGTCTCCGCGCGAGAGTGGCTCTCGGCCCTGGCACGCCCGGAGCGCAATCGGGCGGTTGCACTTGGAATCGTGGTGTTGGTGGCGCTCGCCGCGAGCACATCACTGGCCTGGACAGGCCGGCTGGTGCCCCGCGGCGGTTTCGACGCAATCCCCGAATACTGGAACGATACGGCGCACTGGCTGGCCGATCATGATGACGGCGGACGCGCACTCGTGGTGCCGGGAGCGCCGTTCGCGATCCAGACCTGGGGCCTCACCCGCGACGAACCCCTGCAGGCGCTGGGTAAAACCCCCTGGGGGGTACGCGATTCCATCCCACTGACGCCTCCGGAGACCATCCGCGCCATCGACTCGGTACAGCAGCTGTTCGCCGCCGGCCGACCCTCGGACGGGCTGGCCGACACCCTGGAACAGCAGGGCATCTCGTACCTGGTGGTGCGCAACGACCTGGACCCCGATACGTCCCGTTCCGCGCGCCCGATCCTGGTGCACCACACCATCGAAGGGTCCCCCGGACTGACCAAGGTCGCCCAGTTCGGCGCCCCCGTCGGGGCCGGGACGGTGGAGGGCTTCGTCGCCGATAGTGACCTACGCCCGAAGTATCCAGCGGTCGAGATCTACGCCGTGGGCCGGCAAACAGGTTATGGGGAACCATATTTCGCGGATATCGACAGCATGCCCCGGGTGGCCGGTGGACCCGAGGCATTGCTGCGATTGGGTGAGCGACGCCGCCAGCTGAACCAGCCACCGCTGGGGCCGTCGCTGTTGGCCACCGACGCCGCGCAGGCGGGTCTGCGTCCCGGACCCGCGATGGTCACCGACAGTCCACTGGCCCGCGAGACCGACTACGGGCGCGTCGATGATCATTCCTCGGCCATCCGCGCTCCCGGTGACAAACGCCGCACCTTCAACCGGGTGCCCGACTACCCCGCCACCGGTGTTCCCCTCGTGAACGGAAGTTGGACGGGCGGAACCATCACCGCATCCAGCTCCGCCTCCGATTCCACGGCGCTGCCCAATGTGGCACCGGGCACCAGCACGGCCGCTGTCATCGACCGCGACAACGCGACAAGCTGGGTCAGCAGTTCACTGGAAGCTGCTCTTGGGCAATGGATTCGAGTAGACCTGGATCGGCCGATCACCAACGCGATTCTCACCGTGACGCCGAGCGCCACCGCGTTGGGAGCCCAGGTGCGGCGCCTGGAGATCGAGACCGACAACGGCACCACATCGGTGCGATTCGATGAGCCGGGCAAGCCTCTGGACGTGGCCCTGCGGCCGGGGGAAACCAACTGGGTCAAGGTCACGGCCACCGGCACCGAGGACGGCACCTCCGGTGTGCAGTTCGCCATCACCGAGCTATCCCTCACCCAATACGACGCCGCCGGCTACGCCCACTCCGTCGATCTCCGCCACAGCGCAACCCTGCCCGCACCCCCCGCGGAGGCCGCGGTGCTCGGCTGGGATTTGGGATCTCCGCTGGAGGGCCGGCCCGGCTGCATGCCGTCGCCCGAAAGGCTGCGCTGCGCGGGGACACTCTCGCTTGCCCCCGAGGAACCGGGCACTTTCATCCGGACACTGACTGTTCCCCAGCCTCTTTCGCTCACACCAACGCTCTGGGTACGGGCTCGCTCCGGCCCGCAGCTGCGTGATCTGATCACGCAGCCCGGAACCACCGCGGCCTCCGGGAGCGCCGACCTGATTGACCTGCGGGGCTCCTCCTATGCGGCCACCGACGGCGATCCGGGCACCGCCTGGACGGCGCCCCAGGAGTCGGTACTGCGCCAGCACCTGCCCTCTCTGGTGATAAAACTGCCCAAGCCCGTCGCCGTCGGCGGTATCCGGCTCCAGCCCAGCAAGACCGAGGTGCCCACACACCCCAAGCAGGTAGCCATCAACCTGGGCGACGGACCCCAGGTAAGGAACATCGATCCGAAGTCTCCCGAGACGACGCTGGCAGTGCATCCGGCTGTCACCGACACCATCACAGTCACGGTGACCGACTGGACCGACATCATCGATCGCACCGCGCTGGGAACCGATCAGAACAAGCCGCCCGGAATCGCCGAGCTCGTCGCGCTGGACACCAGCGGGCGGCCGATCGCCCCCGCCGATGCGCGGGCCAACGGCAACCGCGTGATCAAGATCGGATGCGCCAGTGGCCCGGTGCTGGCCCTCGCCGGACGCTTCATTCCCATGTCCATCACCACCACGGTGCGAGATCTGCTGGACGGCAATGCCATCCAGGCGACTCCGTGCGATACCGCACCCATCGCAACGGGCGCGGGATCTCAGGACGTCACCGTCAACCCGCGCCAGCAGTTCATCGTCGACGGTGTCCAGCTCACCGCACCCGGCGTGGCACCGGCCGCCGCCACCGCATCCGCGGCACCCAAGGGCAGATGGGACGCGGCCCGGCGTGAGGTCACCGCGGATCCCGCACCGCGCGACCGGGTGCTGGTGGTGCCCGAAAGCATCAACCCCGGATGGGTGGCCCGCGATACTCACGGACACACCCTCGCCCCGGTACGGGTGAACGGATGGCAGCAGGGGTGGGTGCTTCCGGCCGGCACAAGCGGGCCGATCACCCTCACCTTCGGCCTCGACACCTGGTACCGGGCTGGGCTGTTCGGCGGACTGGCGCTGCTTCCCGTCCTCGCACTGTTGGCCCTCATCCCCGGGCGCCGGAAAACCACGCTCCCTCAGGTGATCCCATGGCGCTCTGGCCGCGCGGCGGGTGTCGCAGTGCTGGCGGCCCTCACTGCCATCAGTGGCATCACCGGGGCCGTGGTGGGCCTGGCCGCATTGGCGTTCAAGGTATGGAGGCCCTGGCCCCTGCCCACGCTCACCGCAGCGGGGGCCTATCTCTCCGGCGGCTCTCTACTGCTGGCCGGGGCGGCCCTCTCACGACATCCGTGGCGATCGGTCGGCGGGTACACCGGACATTCGTGGTGGATTCAGCTGTTGGCGCTGATCTCCGTGGCCGCCGTCGCCTTGGCTGCGGTACGGCTTCCTTCCCGAGTACCAGTGCGCCGCTTCTGGAAGCGCCGCAATGCCTCCCGCGACGGAGATTCCACCAGCGCATAACTGACAGCGGCCATCGCGAAGCCAAAGATCAACGTCAGAATCAGTATCAGCGGGAAGTGACCGCTGAACGGGAAGCGCCCGATGACGGTAAAGACCATGTTCAGGGCGGCCAGATGCCAGATGAACAGGCCGTAGGACCAACGTCCCAGCGTCACCATCAGCGGGCTGCCCAGTATCCGGTGCGGCGTGCCGGGGGCATCCAATGTCAACGGCATCAGCAGCGCCCACGCCAGCGTGGCACCCATCGCGATCTTGACGGCGTACTGATGCGGCGGTGCCTGCGTCAGACCCTCTGGTCCGGCCAGCGGCGAAGCCGCCACCCCGAAGGCGATGAGCGCCACCACAGCGAGCAGCACGCGGCGACGCGCGAGGCGCAGTGTCCAAGCGGGTGGTGCCGAGCTCCATTCGGCCAGCAGCATGCCCGCGACGAACCACGAGAAGAAGGCAGGTGGCCACGTCAACGGATTCACGCCCACGGCCGCGTGAAAAGGGATGAACGACCAACCGAGACTGATGACACCGAGAGACATGAGCACCGGGGCGCGCCACCGGCCGGGCACTCGACGCATACCGACCGCGATCACCGGCAGGGCCACATAGA
Source organism: Mycobacterium sp. D16R12 (assembly GCF_002013465.1). Taxonomy (GTDB): domain Bacteria; phylum Actinomycetota; class Actinomycetes; order Mycobacteriales; family Mycobacteriaceae; genus Mycobacterium. The sequence goes on from NZ_MAFC01000017.1 coordinate 94,011, forward strand.
ACGCCACCTCGACCGCCAGGCTCCACATCTGTGTCAGACCTGCCGTCAGAGTTAGCGGGACATACAACTGTGTAAGCGTCACGTTGGCCGCCCAGACCACCCAGCTGGCTCCCATCGCATCCGGCAACAGCAACAGGATGACGAAGACGGCGACCAGGTAGGCCGGGACGATGCGCACGAACCGCGACGCGAAGTAGCGCCCGGTGGAAGCGGGCGCGGGCCCGCCGTGTGCTGCCACGGCATGTGGCCGCCACAGCAGAAATCCAGATAGCGCGAAAAACACGGCCACCGCCAGGTCAAAGCGGCCCAGAATGCGTCCGTCGATCCCACCGTTGTGGCCCGTCTGAAACGCCGTGTGAGTGACCACGACGCCCATCGCCGCGCAGGCGCGCATGCCCTCCAATGCAGGTACAAAGCCCCGCGCATGGATGGCCGGAGCCGATGGCCGCACTGTCGTCACCCCGCCGAGGGTACGGTTCTAAGTCGATCCGGCGGCATTTGACCAGAACCACGACCTGGGAATCCGTACGATCGCCGAATGACCACCTGGCGGCCACGGCTGTTAGGGTCAGACAGATTTGCCCTGGGCATGCCATGTCGTCAAGCACGGGGTTACCGCACGTTAAGGAGGGTTCGGCCACAGTGAACCGCGGGGTCATGATGCGTATCGCAGCGTGCGGGCTGCTAGGGCTCGGTTCGGCGCTCATCATCGCCGCACTGTTGCTCAGCACGTACACCAGCAACCGGCTTGCGAAGATTCCGCTCGACTGGGACGCCACATTGGTGAGCGAGGGCAAGGGCCGTGCCCTGGACCCGGCGTCGCTGTCCGGACAGAAGTTCATTACCGATCCGGATAAGCCGCTGGTGCTGCAGGAGCAGATCACCACCGTCAGCCCCGCCGATGCCACGAAGGTCGGCCTGCAGGCTGGCATCACTCTTCGGCGCACCGACAAGCAAGGCGACGCCGGATTGGTCCTGGCCACCGTTGACACCGTCACCGTGGACCGGCACTCCGCCGAGGCGATCTCCAGCGAAGACAACCCGGGTGGCAGCGTGCAGAAGCCGCGCGCCATCGAGGACGAGACACCGCCGACGACCATCGCTCTCAAGCACGAAGGGTTGAGCTACCGGTTCCCCTTCGACACCGAGAAGAAGACGTACCAGTACTTCGATGTGGTCGCCCAGCGTGCCTTCGACGCCAACTACACCGGCGAAGAGGATGTCAACGGCCTCACCGCCTATCACTTCACCCAGAACGTGGGCTACGACGCCAACGGCAAGCTGGTGGAACCGGTGTCGTACCCCTCGCTGTACGACAAGGACGAGGACTCGAAGGTGACGGCCCGCGCCGTGCAGTGGGGTGTGGAAGCCGAGCACGAGGACGAAGAGATCACCATGACTCGCTACTACGCGGCACAGCGCGAGTTCTGGGTGGATCCGGTCAGCGGCATCATCGTCAAGAGCAAACAGCATGCGCTGCAGTACTACTCGCGTGACGCGCTCAAGCCCGAGGTCCCGATGGTCGACTACACCGTGCTGTCGAACGACGAGACCGTCGAGAAGCAGGTGAAGGCGGCTCGCGATACCCGCGACAGCCTGTCCATCTGGTCGAACATCCTGCCGATCACCTTCGCCGCTCTGGGCGTCGTGGCACTGGTCGGTGGCGGCCTGCTGGGCTCGTTCAGCCTGCGCGCCGAGTCGGCATTGATCGACCCCGGCCTGGACACGGTCGATCATGGTTTCTTCGGCCGCCGTGGCCCGGAGAAACCGCCCGCCAGCGAGGCCGACACCGACAAGTTCCCGTCGCCTCGAAACCACCTCTAGCCGGGACGTCTTGCGCCGCAAGCGCGTCATCGCGGCGCCGCTCTACGCATTGGCCTTGGCGGCGGCCATCACGGCACCCCTTGCCGCACCCGGCTATCTGCTGATCCGCGACGCCGTCTCGACCCCGCGGTCCTACCTGACCGACGCGGCGCTGGGCGTCGGCGAGGCAGCCCCGCGCGCCGTCCCCCAGGACTTCTTCATCGCCGTCGCGACGACGCTTGTCGACGGCGGAATCCTGGTCAAGGCCCTTCTGGCGTTGGGTTTGTGGCTTGCCGGGTGGGGTGCGGCGCGCCTGGCCGCCCACCTGGTCCCGGACGCCGGGGTTCCCGGTGAACTGCTGGCTGCCACCATCGCGATCTGGAATCCCTATGTGGCTGAACGACTTTTGCAGGGGCATTGGAGTCTGCTGGTCGGATACGGCTGCTTGCCGTGGGTGGCGCTGACGGCGATTCGGCTGCGCACGGCGGCCGGTATCGGCGTCTGGTGCACGCTCGCGTTCTGGATCGCCGTGGCTGGGTTGACGCCCACCGGAACGGTGCTCGCACTGATCGTAGGACTTGCCGTGGCATCAGATCTGCGGTCGAGGCTTGGGGTACTGACGATCTCGCTGCTGGCCGCACTGCCGTGGCTGGTGGCCTCGGGGTTGGGAACGGCAATCCCGGCCGGAGACCAGGCCGGGGTCCACGCCTTCGCGGCCCGGGCCGAGCCAGGGCTGGGCACGCTCGGCAGTCTGGCCTCACTCGGCGGAATGTGGAATGCCTCCGCGGTGCCGGCGTCACGGACGACATTGTTCGCGTTGGCCTTCTCGGCGGTGCTGCTCGTCGTGCTGGCGGTGGGCATGGTGGTGTTATGGCGCACCCGAACAGCGCTCGGACTACTCGGCATTGCCATTGCCGCCGTGGTTGTTCCGGCGCTGCTGGCGACGGGCCCTGGGCTGTCGCTGACCACCTGGCTCATCACCGAGGTGCCCGGACTGGGCATTCTGCGCGACGGCCAGAAATGGGTGGCGTTGGCGATGCCGGGGTACGCAGTGGCCGGTGCCGCAGCCGTCACCGCGATACGCGAACGTTCCTCTCAATTAGCGGCGGCCGCAGTAGCCTGCGCGGCACTGATATTGACGCTGCCCGACTTGGCGTGGGGAGTCGGCGGCCGAGTCGAGCCCGTGGTCTACCCGGCCGGATGGACCACCGTCGCCGCCAGTATCAACGCGGAACCTCATCCGGTGGCTGTGCTGCCGCCGGAGACCTTGCGGCAATACCCGTGGGGACCTTCTTCGATTCAGGTGCTGGATCCGTTCCCGCGCTGGATCCGCGGGGACACGGTGAGTAGCGGCGACCTACGCGTCGACGGGCAAGATGTACGGGGCGACGGCACCCGGGGCCGCCTCGTCGAGGAACTGTTACGCACCGGGGCCGCACCGCGCGAGCTGGCGGCGCAGGGTATCGGCTGGGTGGTCCTCCAGGCTAAAACTCCTGGTGCCCAAGAGGTTTCGTCGGCAACTCTGGCGCAGCTCGAGCCGGTCTACCGCGATGGTGACATCGCGCTGTACCGGGTACCTGGGCCGTGGGAACCCATCGGAGCGTCGCCGAGTCGTCGCGCCACCGTCATCGCCGCACACGCGATCTGGGTTGCGCTCCTGGCAGCCGGCGCGGTAGCCGCTGGTCTGCGACTGACCCGCAGGCGTCGCGACTAACCGCACGCACCGTCATCGGGCCGCGGGCCGATCCGTGCGTCAGGCGGGAACTTCGACCTGCGGAGCCACGACCGGTTCGTCACCGACGACCCCCGACACCGGGAGGCCCAGCACGGCTGCCTTCAGTACGGTCCACACACCGGCCGCGCTCCGTTGCCACGACAGGTCGGCACAGCGAGCCCGCGCCGCCTCGCCCATCCGGTAACGAAGGTTGTTGTCTGCCAACAGGGTCGCGGTATGCCGGACAAACTCATCCTGATCGCGCGCCAGCAGACCGGTGATCCCGTCGGTGACCGAATCGGTCAGCCCACCGGAAGAGCGGTAACCGATCGTGGGCACGCCATGCTGCGCGGCCTCGGTGACCGCCAGGCCCCAGCCCTCCTTGCGTGACGGCATCAGATGCACCCAGGCACGTTGCAGCACCCGATGCTTGGCTTCCTCATCGAGGTACCCGTGGAATGTCACTGACTCGGAAATACCCAGCCGCGCCGCATGTCCCACCAGCGGATCCATCCACCAGCCATCTCCGACGACGTCAAGATGCACGTCGGGCACGTGGTCACGCAGCAGTGCGAGCGTGGTCAGGGCGTGCTCAATCTGCTTGTGCGGCACCAAGCGCGAGAGCACGACGACGCGCGGTGTCTCGCTGCGTGCACCGTCCAATGCCGCGGCCAACGACAGGGCCGGGATCTGATCGACACCGTTGCGCACCACCGCAATCCGTCCGGGTTCCACACCGAGCGCCACCAAGTCGGACGCGGACGGCTGCGACACCGTCAAGTACTGATTGCGCCGATGCATCCGCGGAGATAACCGCGACTCCAGCCACCAGCCCAACCTGCCGATGAGCTGTCCTGCCACCGGCCACTGCTCCCGGTGACAGTGGTGTACCAGCATCACCACTGGTGCCGTCACCACGGTGCTGGCAAAAAAGGGGATGCCATTCTGGGTGTCGATGACGACATCGGGGCGCACATCACGCAGCGCCCCCAGGCCGACGCGACCGGCCAGCAGCGACAGCAGTGCGCGCGGGTACACCGTGAACCGCCCACCGCCCCGCGAGATATGTACTCCGTTTACCACCTCATGACGGGGCGCGCCAGGGTAAGCCGCGCATCGCAGCGTCACCTTCACACCCGATGCGGCCAGCTCGGCGCCGATGCGCTGCAGGTACGTCTCGCTACCACCGCCCTGCGGATGGTCCGTATCACGCCAGCACAACATGAGGACCTCCCGCGGGAGGCCCGGCTGATCTGACGCTTCGCTTAACACCGCTAAGCACCCTAGGCCGTTAGGGTGGGCCTCCAGAAATTCCGTGTTCCGTAAAAGAAGACCGAGCAGAACGAGAACCCGTGCCGGATATCACCGATCTGTTTGCACAACGAGCCACGCTTCGGCGTTCTACCAGCTTGTTATCGTCTTTTCGCTTCGAGCAGAATGCGCCGGAAAGGTTCTACGGAACGGTGGCGCAGGACACAGTTCACCTGGTCACCGACTTGTGGCTGCAGGCCACCGGCGCCGGATTGCAGGGCCGCACGGTGCTGGATGTCGGAGGCGGGCCGGGCTACTTCGCCTCGGCCTTCGCCGACGCCGGCGCACAGTACATCGGTGTCGAACCCGACCCCCGGGAGATGCACGCGGCTCCCGAAGGAAGTCAGGGCATCCACGATCCACGTGCCGCATATCTGCGCGCGTCCGGAATGGCCTTGCCGTTCGCCGACGGCAGCGTCGACATCTGCCTGTCCTCCAACGTCGCCGAGCATGTACCCGAGCCCTGGCGCCTCGGCGCGGAGATGCTGCGGGTCACCCGCCCGGGCGGGCTGGCGGTCTTGTCGTACACCGTCTGGCTGGGCCCGTTCGGCGGCCACGAAATGGGTCTGACGCACTACTTCGGCGGGGCCCGCGCCGCCCGCTGGTACACCCGCAAGCACGGCCATCCACCCAAGAACAACTACGGGTCGTCACTTTTCCCGGTATCGGTGCGCGCGGGGCTCGAGTGGGCTCACAGCACGGGCGCTATGGTTGCCGCATTTCCCCGCTACCACCCAAAATGGGCATGGTGGATCACCAGAGTTCCCGCTGTGCGGGAGGTTCTGGTGAGCAATTTGGTGCTTGTCCTGCGCCCCCACTGAATCCTGAATTGCAACAGGTTCCACTTCCTCTGACTGCCCGGTAGTGTTGCGTACGTCACGCAACGAGGCGGACATGAAACGGAAGTCACGACACTTGACTGAGCAGACAGCGACGCATGAGGACGTTGCACGCCCCGCAGAATCACAACGGGACCCGGAAACCTTGCGCGGCGCACTCACCGATTGGATCTCCGCCCAGCTGCCCGCCGATGCCGCGCTGAGCGTGGACCACGCGGAGCTGCCCAGCGCCAACGGCATGTCCAGCGAGACGATCCTGGCCGATGCGCAGTGGACCGAGAACGGTGAGCGCGCTGCCCACCGGCTGGTGATCAGGACGGCACCTCAGCCCGACTCGAGTCCGGTGTTTTCGACCTATGACATGCGCCGCCAGTTCGACGTGATGGACAAGCTCGGCCGGCACACCAGCGCGGTGGTGCCCCCGGTGCTCTGGTACTGCGATGACTCCTCGGTGCTCGGCGGCGAGTTCTTCGTCATGAAACGCGTCGATGGGGAGGTCCCGCCTGATCGGATGCCCTACACCTTCGGATCCTGGGTGACCGAGGCTTCCGAGGCCGACCGGCGCAAGATGCAGCGGCTCACCGTGGACCAGATCGCCCGGGTCCACTCGGCCCCCGTGGAGGAGTTCGCTTTCCTCGACGACGCCCAGGAGGGCGAGACGGGCCTGGACGCCCATGTACGCCGCACCCACGACTTCTATGACTGGGTACGCGGCGCTGGTCCCACCATTCCGTTGATCGACCGCGGCTTCGCGTGGTTGCGCGAGAACTGGCCGACCGAATCGTTGCGTACAAAAGATGCTGTCAGTTGGGGTGATTCCCGCCCGGGAAACGTCATTTACCAGGATTTCGAGCCGGTGGCACTGCTCGACTGGGAGATGGCCACGATCGGGCCTCGCGAACTCGACCTCGGATGGATCATCTTCCTGCACAGATTCTTCCAGGATCTCACCGAGACCGCTGGCCTCGCTGGGCTGCCCAGCTTCTGCCGCCGCGAGGATATTGCCGCCGAGTACGCCGCGCTCACCGGCCACCACGCAAGCGATCTGGACTTCTACACCGCGTACGCCGCATTGCAGCACGCCGTGATCATGGTGCGCATTCAGATGCGTGCCATGGCTTTTGGTATGGCGGAGATGCCCAACGACCCCGATGACCTGATCCTGCACAGGGTCACGCTGGAAAAGATGCTGGACGGAAAGTACTGGTCGCAGCTGAGAGAGGAGACCGGCGCGTGAGCCTGTCCCCGTTCGACGATTACCCGATTCATCAGATCGCCGATGTGGTCCGCCATGTGGGCACCTCGGACCGGAACTTCTATGACCGCTACTACTTTGGCTGCCACGGTGGGCGCGCCGACCTGCCGTATCTGATCACCGGACTGGGTGTCTACCCGAACCTGGGTGTCACCGATGCATTCGCGTCGGTACGCGACGGCGACGACATCATCGTGTTCCGGGCCTCGCGCGCACTGGGCGACGACCGCGCCGATCTCACGGTCGGGCCATACCGCATCGAGGTCCTCGAGGGTCTCAAGAAGGTGCGACTGATCCTGGAGCCCGGCTCCGAATATGGGGCGGACTACGACCTCGCCTTCGATATCACCTACACCGGCGAGATACCGGCCTCCCTCGAGCCCGGCCACTATCAGCGTCAGCTCGGCCGCGTGATGTTCGATACCTCGCGATTTGCCCAAACTGGCACCTGGACAGGTCAATTGACAGTTGGTGGCACAACCCATGAGCTGGATGGAGTCAACTGGTCGGGGAACCGAGATCGATCCTGGGGCATCCGCCCCGTCGGCGAGGGCGAGCCTGCCGGACGGCGTGCCACGTTGGCCGGGGGCTTCTTCTGGCTCTACAACGTGATCTCGTTCCCCGAGTATTCGATCGTGTTCATCAACCAGGAGGACGAGCACGGCACCAAGGTCGTCAGCGGTGCGCGCCGGGTGTGGCGCGACCCGGCAAGGGGGATCGACGAACTCGGCCCCATCACGCACGACATCACCCTGGTTCCCGGCACTCGCGAGGCGAGTTCGGCGGTCATTACGTTGGGTGACATCACCATCAAGGCCGACATCGTGCTGCCGCACTACTTCGGTTTCGGCACCGGGTACGGGCTGGACCCGGACTGGCGCCACGGCATGTGGCAGGGCGACCTCGTTGTGCAGGGCAAGCGGTACAAGACCGCGGAGCTGGACGCGACGCTCAAACTGTTGTGCCCCGTCGACAATGTCGCCACCTTCACCGCCACCGAGAACGGCGTGGAGACCCACGGCAGTGGACTGTTCGAATTCGGCCCCATCGGCCCCCATAAACCCTCCGGCTTTACCGGATTCGTTGACACACATCAGGAAAGAGACGGCGATTCATGACCAGTGGGAACAACTTTGACAAGCTCTTCATCGGCGGCGTCTGGACCGAGCCGGCCACCGACCAGGTGATCGAGGTCATCTCGCCCGCCACCGGCCAGAAGGTGGGCCAGTGTCCGCTGGCCTCCCCAGCTGACGTCGAGGCGGCAGTCAGCGCTGCCCGCCGCGCCTTCGACGACGGCCCCTGGCCCAAGCTGACCCCGCATGAGCGGCAGGCGGTACTGCAGAAGGCCGTTGCCGGACTAGAAGCCCGCAAGGACGAGATCTGCAAGGCCATCGCCGACGAGACCGGCGCTCCCCCCATGGTTATCGAAACGCTGCAGTGGTTGGGCGGCTTTGGCGCCATCCAGTACTACGCCAACGCCGCGGACGCGGTGAAGTGGAAGGAACTGCGCAACGGCGCATACGGCCAGACCGTGGTGACCCGGGAGCCCGCCGGGGTGGTGGCCGCCATCGCGGCCTGGAACGTGCCGCTGTTCCTGGCGCTCAACAAGATCGGCCCGGCGTTCCTCGCGGGCTGCACGGTGGTGCTCAAGCCCGCCGCCGAGACCCCCCTGTCGAGCTTCATCCTGGCCGAGGTGTTCGCCGATGCGGGCGTGCCCGAGGGCGTGCTGTCGGTGGTACCCGGTGGAGCCGAAACCGGCCGGGCGCTGACCAACAACCCCGGCGTCGACGTATTCAGCTTCACCGGGAGCACCGTTGTCGGCAAGGAGATCGCCGAGATCGCCGCCCGGAACCTGAAGAAGGTCACCCTCGAGCTGGGTGGTAAGTCGGCGGCCATCGTCCTGGAGGACGCCGACCTGCCCGCGGCCTTGCCGATGCTCGTGTTCGCGGGCCTGATGAATGCGGGCCAGGGCTGCGTCAACCAGACCCGGGTGCTGGCGCCACGCTCTCGGTACGACGAGGTGGTCGACGGCATCGTCGGCATGGTCTCGCTGATGGGAGTGGGCCTGCCCGACGATCCGGCCACCCAAGTCGGGCCGCTGATCACCGAGAAGCAGCGCGCCCGCGTCGAGGGCTACATCGCCAAGGGCATCGAGGAGGGCGCGCGGCTGGCCTTCGGCGGCAAACGCCCCGAGGGACTGGACAGCGGATACTTCGTACAGCCAACGATTTTCGCGGATGTCGACAACTCGATGACCATCGCGCAGGAGGAGATCTTCGGCCCCGTGCTGTCGATCATCGCCTACGACTCCGTGGATGAAGCCATCAAGATTGCCAACGACTCTCACTACGGCCTGGCGGGCAGTGTGTGGACCACCGATGTGCCCAAGGGTCTGGAGGTCGCGGCGCAGATCCGCACCGGCACCTACGGCATCAACTGGTACGCCTTCGATCCCAGCTGCCCATTCGGCGGCTACAAGCAGTCCGGTATTGGCCGCGAGAACGGCCCTGAGGGCATCGAGGAGTACTGCGAGCTCAAGAGCGTGCTGCTACCGATGGGCTACACCCTCGACTCGATCTAGCCATCGAGTGCGAGCCTCACGCGGAAATCTTGCCTGAAAACCGCGTGAGGCTCGCACTCGACGCTAGGGTTCGACGGTGTCCACCACCGCCGAGGCCGACGCTGCACCAACGGGTCTGCGCAAGGTGGTCGCCGCATCGATGGCGGGCACCGTCGTCGAGTGGTACGAGTTCTTCCTCTACGCCACCGCCGCCACCCTCGTCTTCAACAAGGTCTTCTTCCCCGCCGTGCAGGCCGGGGGGAACGACCTCGACAACATCATCAAGGCCTTCCTCACCTATGCGGTCGGGTTCGTCGCCCGGCCCATCGGTGGAATCGTGTTCGGGCACTTCGGGGATCGCTACGGACGCAAGCACCTCCTGCAGATCGCGATCGTGCTGGTCGGCGTGGCCACCTTCCTCATGGGCTGCCTGCCGACATTCGCGCAGATTGGTTACGGCGCCCCGGTCCTGCTGGTGATGCTGCGATTCCTGCAGGGTTTCGCGGTGGGCGGCGAATGGGGCGGCGCCGTGCTGCTGGTGGCCGAGCACTCCCCGGACTCGCAACGCGGGTTCTGGTCGAGCTGGCCGCAAGCGGCCGTACCGCTGGGCAACCTACTGGCCACCCTGGTGCTGCTCACGTTGTCCTGGACGCTCTCCGACGCCGCGTTCCTGGCCTGGGGCTGGCGCGTCGGCTTCTGGTTGTCGGTCATCATCGTGGCGATCGGGTACTACATCCGCACCCGGATATCCGATGCGCCGATCTTCCATGAGGCCCGCCGAGAACTGGAAGAGAACAAGGCCGGCTCCTACGGCGTCGTCGAGGTGTTCCGCCGGTACCCGCGTGGGGTGTTCACCGCCATGGGACTGCGTGTGGCAGAAAACATCCTCTACTACATGGTGGTCACCTTCTCGATCACCTATCTCAAGATCGAACTGCACATGGATACCAAGCGGATCCTGTTGCTGCTCTTGATCGCTCACGCGGTCCAGGCGATAGCCCTGCCGATCGTGGGGCGGTACACGGACATCGTCGGACGGCGTGCACCCTACGCATTGGGAGCCCTGCTGGCCGCGGGGTGGGGCTTCATCGCGTTCCCGATGTTCAATACCCGAGACGCATGGGTGATCCTGGCGGCCATCGTGATCGGTCTGCTGGTGCACTCACTGATGTTCGCGGGGCAACCGGCGATCATGGCAGAGATGTTCCCCACCCGGATGCGCTACTCCGGAGTGTCGGTGGGCTATCAGGTGACCTCGATCTTCGCCGGGTCGCTGGCTCCGGTCATCGGCACCGCACTGCTGAGTAAGTACCACAGCTGGGTGCCGGTGGCGATCTATCTGGCGGCCGTTGCTCCCATCACGCTGATCGCCGTGTGGGCGCTGCCGGAAACCAAGGGCAGCTCGCTACATGAGCTGGATGCAGCCGACAGGGCGCGCGCCTAGCGCTAGGTTGGTCCCATGGCGACCTACGGCTGGATCGGTTTGGGGAACATGGGCGGCCCAATGGCTGCCAATCTGGTGGCGGCCGGGCACACGGTGCGCGGTTTCGACCTCTCGGGTGACGCGCTGGCCGCAGCCCAAGCACGAGGCGTCACCGCGGTAGAGGAAATCGCCGAGGTGCTGGCGGGCGCCGAGGTCGTATTCACCATGCTGCCCAAGGGAGAGCATGTCCGCTCGGTGTTCGAGGGTCCCTATGGAATCTGGGAAAATGCCTCGCCATCAACGCTTCTGGTCGACAGTTCGACCGTCGACATCGAAACCTCTCGGTACTGTCATGCCGAATCGGTACGCCGGGGGTTCCGCTTCGTCGACGCCCCGGTGTCCGGCGGGATCAGCGGCGCGCAGGCCGGCACGCTGTGCTTCATGCTCGGCGGCGACTTGGAAAATTCAGGTGCGGCAACCGATTACATCAAGCCGATGGCCGGGCGGGTGATCCACGCGGGTGAGGGTGGCGCCGGGGTGGCCGCGAAGATCTGCAACAACATGATGTTGTTCATCGACATGATGGCCAATTCGGAAGGCTCGCAGCTGGCCGAGCGACTCGGCCTAGACCCCAAGGTCTTCTGGGAGATCTGCTCGGTGTCCTCGGCGCGATCCTGGGCGCAGCAGACGTGGTACCCGGTGCCAGATATCATCGAATCTGCCGCCGCCAACCGCAATTTCGATGCCACCTTCACCGTTGACCTGGCGCACAAGGACGCCCGCCTGGCGTTGGCCGCGGGGGAAGCCACCGGCGTCAAGCTGCCCGCCGCGACCATGGTCACCGAGCAGTTTCAGCAGCTCATCGACGAAGGCCTGGGCGGCAAGGACTGCTCACTGATCGTCAAGTACTCCACACCTGATGGGTCGGCGCGCGGTTACGCGCCGTGACCCGGCCGCTCATGTAATTGCTGCAGAAACCGGTTGTACGAGGCTAATTCGTCCTCTTGCCGGGCGTCATCGGCCTCCCGCGCCTCGGTTTCGACCTGCTCGTCGCGCCGCCATCGGATGGCGAAGATCAAGGTGGTGGCGAGCGCGATCGGCTCACCATAGGACCAGGCCAGCGCGCCCGCTATCGCCTGGTCCTTCACCGGGTCGACGGCCCACCCGGCGGGCGGGTTGGCGAAGATACCGATCAGCGGCCTGGGCGCCATCATCAGGATGACGCCGATGAACACGTGCAGTGGCATTTCCACGAAGATGTCGAACATCCGACCCAGGTTGGTCTGCCGGATGGGCATCGGATCGGTGGACAGGATCGGGATGACGAAGAGTAGACCGCTGACCAAGAAGAAGACCTCTAACCCGTTGTGCCCCAACCAGGTAGCGGCAATAGAGTCGAACAGCTGGGACAAGTACAGCCCGTAATAGCTGAACAAGAACAGCGGAATCGTGACGGCGGGATGCAATAACAGCGCGGCGGCGCGACTGCGCAATCCGGACAGGGCAGCGACCAACACCCACCTGCCAAGTCCACGGTGCGGCGTCGACCGCAGGAGCAGCCGCCCCGGTGCGCCCAACACCAACAGGGGAGGCACCAGGATCGACAGGGTCAGCTGCTGGAACATGAACGCGCTGAACAATCGAAATCCGTAGCGCTCTATCGACAATCCCATCACCGCGCCCAAAATCAGGCACCCGGACAGGAAGCACGCGGTCGACCACCAGGGCCAGCTGCGGCCCATCCGGCGCAGCCGGAACACACTCAGCAGGTACCACCCGGCCAACAGGACCGCGATGACGGGAAGCACCGGGATGGTCGGCGGGTCCCACCCGAGCAGCGACCAGACCGTCGGCGGTTCGACGGGGATGGTGGTCAGCCCGCTGAGCTGCCTCGCCTCGTTCATTGATTACATGATGCGCATATTTGAATGAACTGGCCATCCGGGGTGCCCATCCGCGCGTTCACCTGCAATTCGGATCGCCGCTAGCCAAACGGCGTTGCTTCACAGCTTCGGTAACTAGGGTGCGCGAGAGGCGGGGCAAACCAGAGGAGAAACGATGGCAGTATCGGTGAATCTCGAGAAGGCACTCGACAAAGCCTACGAGAACAAGGACCTCAAGGACGTCCTCGACGCTCCTCCCTCTGCTCTCGCTGGTCTCACCGAGAAGCATGACGCCGCACTCAAGGAAGCTCTCAACATCTCGACCGTCCGCGAGCTGGGCACTAACAAGTACATCGCAGTCGCTGCCGCACTGGCGGCCTTGGAGAGCAAGACCGGCTAAGGCGTTGGCCGAGAATGCGTCTGCGCAGATAACCGCTGCGTAGACGTATTCTCGTCGTCAGCCGCGAAGCGCCTCGGCCAGCGGCTCCAGCACGGCCGGGTCATAGGGCGGCGGCAGGTAGATGATCGCCAGATCCAGACCCTCCGCCCCCAGTGCGGCGGCCTCGTCGACAACCCTCGCGTAATCGCGATCCTCACCGAGCCGGATATGGGCCGAGAGTGTGATCTCGCCCGGATCTCGTCCGATGTCGGCACAGTGCGCGGCCAGCACATCGCGTTTGCGCGCGAACTCCTCGGGCGGTCCGCCCACGAAATTCCAGTGCTGGGCGTACTTGGCGGTGATCCGCAGCGTCCGCTTCTCGCCACTACCGCCTATGCAGATGGGCGGGTGTGGTTTCTGCGGCCCCTTGGGCTCGTTGCGAGCATCTTTGAGCTGGTAGAACTTGCCGTCAAAGCTCGTCGTCTCCTGGCTCAGCAGGCCGGTGAGTACCTCGCAGGCCTCCTCGAACCGGTCGAAGCGCTCCTTGATGCTGCCCAGCTCGATGCCGTAGGCGCCGGATTCTTCCTCGTTCCACCCGGCCCCGATGCCGAGCTCCAGGCGACCACCGGACACGATGTCCAGCGCCGAGGCCATATTGGCCAGCACGGCCGGATGCCGATAGTGGATACCAGTCACCAGTACCCCGACACGCAGCCGGCGGGTGGCCTGTGCAAGCGCGGTGAGCGTTACCCAGCCTTCCAGACACGGCCCGGAAGGGTCCGAGAAGATCGGATAGAAGTGGTCAAAGGTCCAGCCGGACTCGAAAACCTCGATCTCGTCGGCCACCTTCCAGATGGCCAGCATGTCGTCCCAGGTGGTGTTCTGCGGAGATGTCTTGAATGCGAAGCGCATTCCACGAGCCTATGCAGGACCTACCTGGAGTGTCGACCAGATACGAACTATCCCAGCCGTTGCTTGAGCGCGTCGAACTCGTCCTTGACGCCGGTGGGCAGCTTCTCGCCGATGAACTCGAACCACTCCTCGATGAGCGGTAGTTCGGCCTGCCATTCTTCGTTGCGGACCGCCAGCGCCTCGGCCACATCGGCCTCCTCGACGTCCAGACCCGACAGGTCCAGGTCGCCAACGGTAGGCACCGTGCCAATTGCGGTGGATGCTCCGGCTCCGCGGCCCTCGACCCGCTCGATGATCCACTTGAGCACGCGGCTGTTCTCGCCGAATCCGGGCCACAGGAAACGACCGTCATCGCCGCGACGGAACCAGTTGACGAAGAACACCTTCGGGAGCTTGGACTCGTCGGCCTGCTTGCCGATGTTGATCCAGTGGTTCAGGTAGTCGCCGACGTGGTAACCCATGAACGGCAGCATCGCCATCGGGTCGCGGCGGACGGTGCCAACCTTGCCCTCGGCGGCCGCGGTCTGCTCCGAACCCAGTGTGCCGCCGATGAACACCCCGTGCTGCCAGTCCCGGGCCTCGGTCACCAGCGGCACAGTCGTCTTACGGCGGCCGCCGAACAGGATCGCCGAGATCGGCACACCCTGCGGGTCATCCCATTCGGGGGCCAGGGTGGGGCACTGCGACATCGGGGTGCAGTAGCGCGAATTCGGGTGCGCGGCTTTGGTCTCGGTCTCCCGCAGGATCCAGTCCTGACCCTTCCAGTCGATCAGGTGCTCCGGTTCGCCCTCCAGACCTTCCCACCACACGTCGTTGTCGTCGGTACGCGCGACGTTGGTGAAGACGGTGTTCCCGGCCTCGATGGTCTTCATGGCGTTGGGGTTCGAGCTCCAGTTGGTGCCCGGTGCCACACCGAAGAAGCCGAACTCCGGGTTGACGGCGTACAGGCGACCGTCCTTGCCGAAGCGCATCCAGGCGATGTCATCACCCAAAGTCTCTGCACGCCATCCGGGAATGGTCGGCTGGATCATCGCGAGGTTCGTCTTACCGCAGGCCGATGGGAACGCCGCGGCCACGTAGTAGGCCTTGTTCTCCGGCGAGATGAGCTTGAGGATCAGCATGTGCTCGGCGAGCCAGCCCTCGTCATGGGCCATCGCCGAGGCGATGCGCAGCGAGTAGCACTTCTTACCCAGCAGCGCGTTGCCGCCATAACCCGAACCGTAGGACCAGATTTCACGAGATTCGGGGAAGTGGGTGATGTACTTGGTGTCATTGCACGGCCACGGCACATCTTCCTGGCCGGGCTCCAGGGGCGCACCGATCGAGTGCAGCGCCTTGACGAAGAATCCGTCATCACCCAACTTCTCCAGGGCGGCGGCACCCATGCGGGTCATCACGCGCATGGAGGCGACGACGTACTCCGAGTCCGTGAGCTCCACACCCAGCTTGGGGTCGTCAGCACCGAGCGGGCCCATGCAGAACGGCACCACCCACATGGTGCGGCCGCGCATGCTGCCGCGGAAGAGCTCGGTCATGGTCGTGCGCATCTGGGCGGGGTCCATCCAGTTGTTGGTGGGACCGGCGTCCTCTTCGCGCTCGGAGCAGATGTACGTCCGCGATTCCACCCGGGCCACGTCGGACGGGTCCGACAGAGCCAGGAATGAGTTGGGGTGCTTCTCGGAGTTGAGCCGCTGGAAGGTGCCTGCGTCCACCAGCTGCTGAGAAACCCGCGCGAATTCCTCATCGGAACCGTCAGCGAACACGACACGATCAGGTTGTGTGAGCTCAGCGACCTCGCGAACCCAGGCGAGCAATCCCGCGTGCTTCGTCGGAGCGTTGTCAAGACCGGGAATGGTCGCTGCTGTCATCGAGAGCATCTCCTCGTTGATGCCGGGTGGGGTACGCAGTTGCCGCACCGGCGCTGGTCGGAAGCTAGATACAAACCTAGATATATGAGGTTAGCGCTGGCGCTGTTCAGCGTGAAACGGGGCCACTGACAGTCCGTCATAGCCCCAGTAGCGGAGGACGCGTTCCCCGCTATCCGCATCCGGCCCGACACCGCCCGGACAGCGAAAGATCACTTACCGCCGACGCGGCCGTGCTCGATGAGCTCCCAGTGCGCACCCGCACCCCGGGCCCAGGTCTCGTAGGTGCCGTCCGCCCCGAACGTGGTCACCTTGTCGGCGATGCCGTCCTCGTCGATATCGGAGACTATGGAAAGTCCAGTTGACCCGTCCGACGGATGCAGCGCAACGGTGTCGCCTATGCCGTCGTGGTCGGTGTCGATGAGGTCTGTGCCCAAGTCCACCAGTCCGCCGTCGGTGGGCAGGTACATGTGGTGATCGACATGCAGGTCGGGGCTCAGGGCGTGGCCGGGTTCGGGCGCTCCTGCGCCTAGCCCCCCAAGGCCCTCATGGAAACCCTGGTCAAAACCTTCGATCATGGCTGTACCTAACCCTCTTCGCGCGAGACGCTCACCGACCTATTCTCGGCTTTTCCACTGAGCGCGTCCAGCCGTTCGGTGACTTTCGTTAGCGCCTTGTGCACCAATGGCAGGTCGCGGTTGCGCAACGCTGTTGCCCGCGCGGTGTTCATGGCCGCCTCCCGCAGTTCGGAGTCAATTTCCCCGACCCGGGCGGCCAGCTTGTCGTTTTCGCGTTCGTCGATCTCGACCAGATCGGCATTGAGCCTGGTCTCCACCTCGAGCACCCGGGCGGCAACCCACTGCTCCAAGTACGCGCGCAGCTCTCCCATGGTGTCTCCCAACCAGCGGTCCAACACCGTCCGGTCGTGCAAGAGCCCTCGCACCGCCACCAGCCACACCGCGATGCAGGCCCCGGCCACCAGGCCCACCGCTAGGCCCACCGGCGCCATGCCCGGCCGCGCATATGCCACCAACCGAGACACCGTCAACGCCGCACCCAGACCGAAGAACACCCCGAACAGCGCCATCATCCGGGTTTCCAGACGACGTGATCGCACCGAGGGGTCGGCCGCTTCGGGCGGCACCGGGCGATTCGCACTCGGGCGCGGCGCCACCCAGCGTTGCGTCACCTCGGCGGAGATCTCGGCAAGGTGCTCTTCGGTGCCCTGTTCGACTTCCGCCACCACCTCGGCCACTCGGCGCCGCACCCGCTCACCGAAGCCGGCCACATCGCGGCGCTTCAGTTCGGCGATGTCCTCGCGGAGTTCACCGCCCACCGAGCCGACCCGCTTGCGCGCGAAGTACAGCAGCGTCATGCGGGCCTGCGCGATGCGGTTGCGCAACGCCAAGGTCCGCTCGGACTTGCCCGAACGCGTGCGTCGCAGTACTGCCTGCCGCTGATTGCGCAGCTCATCGGCGCGTGCGCCCTCCCCGGCCTCCGGCGACATGTTCAGCATTCCCTGCAGGCGAGTTACCCAGGCACGCAGCCTGTTTCGCTCATCGAGGGCTTGTTCCCCGCGAACCTTGCGCACCGCTTGCACCAGTTCGTCGAGCCCCGGTGCGGCACCCCGTGTCGAGACCCCCAGCCAAGTGACACCGCGGAACCGGGAATCGTGCTGGGCCAGGATCTCCCGATTCCGGTTCATCACGTCACGCCAGGACTGGTGCACATCGATCTTGGAGACGACCGCCACCAGGGCATCTGTGTTGGCCGCGGCCAACTGGATCAGGCCACAATCCGACGGGGTCAGCGGTGCGGTCCCGCTGCATACGAAAACCACCGCCGCCGGCGCCTGACCCTGCTGCAGGTCCTCCGGTTCGACGATGCGCACCCCCGAGGCGCGTGACGCCAGCTCGGCGGCCAGGGTGCTCGCACCGGCGAGCCAACTGCCGGTCACCATTACGGCGTCTTGCAGGTCCACACCGAGCGGGCCGAGCGCGGGGTCCACGGCCAGCACCAGCTCGTCGACCCGTTTGTCTGCGGAGGTGGTCATGCCCGGCCTCCGGCCAGTCGCCACATGCGCAGCGATCCACGCGCGATGTCCGTGCCTATCGAGGCGTAGGTGGCATTCACCGGGCCGGCGGCGAACCGCTGCCAGCGTTCGGCGCGGTAGCGGTGGTCCTCTGGATGATCGCTCAGCTCCACGGGGATACCCGCCGCCGTGGCGGCGTCTACCGCGCACTGCATCGCGGCCACCACCACGTCGTCACTGGTCAGAAAGGCATCGATCTGCATCGGCAGGACACCTGTCACGCCGATCCTGCGGAGCTCGGCGAGCACGGTCCGCATCCGGCGGTACCAACCCTGGGCGATGGCGGCACGAATGGCGCTTACCACCGCATCGATACCCGACAGGTCGCACAGCAGCGAGGCCAGTCCCGGGGCCGCCAAGGTGGGAACCTGCCGGAGCGCCCCGATCGCGCACCCCATCGGGTACAGGTCCAGCTCGTGCAGTAACCGCTGTCGCATCCGAACCGGGACCTCGTGCGTACCCGTGACGAATGCATCGACGGAACTGGTGTCCGCGGGGTTCTCGACCATCAGCTTGAGAGCCTCGACCATGCCCTCGTCGATATCGGCCAAGGGGACATGCGCTGACAATGGCAATGTCGGCACTCGCGTCTCGATGCGGTACTGAGCGCATCGCTCCACGGCTGCGGTCCAGGGACCACGGGCGGCGCCGGGATCGGTCAGATCTGCCTTGTTGAGAATCAGCACTTTGGGTGCGTTGGATGCCTCCAAAACCGCACGGTCCTCGGGCTTGAGCGCCTCGGCGAACACCACCACCTGGACATCCATGGCGTCGGCGTCCGCGGAGTCAGCAGGATCTACGCCGGGGATGGGCACCTCGATGAGTGCATGTCCTGGTCCGTCCTCAGCCGGCAGGGTGCGCCCCAACGCGCCGATCACGCTGGTGACACCCACACCGGCACGGCCCCGGACGGTGACCCGAAGGGGGTCCCCCGCCCGCACTGCCAGATCGTGAATGCGCTGGCCGCCGTGTACCTGACGAACCTCAGGACGCGTCGCGAACCGGTCGAGCGTTCCCCGGAAGACCTCAAACCCCCGCGTCATCCCTTTTCCAGTCCCAATCTCATCGCTCGTACGGAAATGCTCACATTGTCACCTGATCCGGTGGTGGGTTCCACCCTGGTAGGCAACTGTTGAGTATCAATATGCGCTGGGATTATGGGATCTGACGCCCATAGGTGACCATGGGAAGATGCGTTGCGACGGCCAGGAGCGGGGCTGTGCGGTGTCTGAAACAGACACCGACGAGCTCCCTGGGACCGTCAGTGCCGATTCTGCTGCCCATACGAACGGCTCCGACCACCACCCACGCCGAGTGTCCAGCTTCCGCTCCCGTGGGTCGTCGCTGTCCGATGGCCAGCAAAAGGCCTGGGACAAGTCGTGGCTGACGTACGGCCGGGTCGCCCGGGAGACCGACGGTACCTGCCCACCACTGAATCCGGCCGCATGGTTCGGTCGCACCGCACCCTTGATACTCGAAATTGGTTGCGGCACAGGGACATCCACTGCCGCCATGGCCCTGGAAGAACCCCAGTTCGATGTGCTGGCGGTGGAGGTCTACCGCAAGGGTCTCGCCCAGCTGCTGTCGGCGATCGATCGTGAAGGTATCGAGAACATCCGGCTGATCCGCGGGGACGCACTGGATGTTCTGGAGTACCTGCTGCCGTCGGGAACGCTGACCGCAGCACGAGTGTTCTTCCCGGATCCCTGGCCAAAGACCCGCCATCACAAACGCCGACTGCTGCAACCGGGCACCGTGGCGCTGCTCTCTGACCGGCTCCGCCCGGGCGGCACCCTGCATGTGGCCACCGACCATGCGAATTACGCCGAACATATCGCCGAGGTCGGGGACTCGGAGCCAACACTGGCCCGCCTCGATATTCACGATCCCCGCATTCCGGTCTCCGTGAGCCGGCCCACCACTAAGTTCGAGGGGAAAGCGCACACGGTCGGCAGTGCGATCAACGACTTCGTCTGGGAGCGACTGTGAGCCTCGCCGAGGACCTGGAGCGCCCGGACACGGTGGATGAACCGGTTCACCGACGCCGGGTGTTGCGGGTGCTGCTGGTGTGGGACGCACCAAACCTCGATATGGGTCTGGGAGCCATCATCGGCGGTCGACCCTCGGCGGAGAACCGGCCACGGTTCGACGCCCTGGGCCGCTGGCTGCTCGAGCGCACTGCCGCGTACTCGGCGGATCATCCCCATTGCCTCGTCGAACCCGAGGCCACCGTGTTCACCAATATCGCGCCGGGGAACGCCGAAGTGGTGCGCCCATGGGTCGAGGCGCTGCGCAACGTTGGGTTTGCGGTATTTGCCAAACCCAAGATCGACGAAGACAGCGACGTCGACGCCGACATGCTTGCTCATATCGAGCTGCGGTCCACTGAAGGCCTGGCCGGGGTGCTTGTGGCCTCGGCGGATGGGCAGGCTTTCCGCGAACCGATGGAGAAAATCGCCGGTGACGGGGTGCCCGTCAGTGTGCTGGGATTTCGCGAACATGCGAGTTGGGCGCTAACCTCGGATACTCTGGAGTTCGTCGATCTCGAGGACATACCCGGAGTTTTCCCCCGAGCCTTACCGCGGGTGGGTCTAGATTCGCTCCCCGACGAAGGCGCCTGGTTGCAGCCATTCCGACCCTTGTCGGCGTTGCTGACGTCTAGGACATGAAAACCGGCGCGTGAGAGACGCTAGTTAGGAGATTCTGTGTTCGCCTGGTGGGGCCGAATGGTGTACCGGTATCGGTTCATCGTCGTTGCCGCGTTTGTCACGGTCTGCCTGGGTTCCGGGCTGTTCGGGATAACGCTGGGCGACCACGTGACGCAGAGCGGTTTCTTCGCCGACAACAGCGAGTCCGTGAAGGCCTCCGTGATGGCCGACGACGCGCTGGGACGTGACCGAACGACGCACGTCGTCGCCGTCATCGCGGCCCCTGAGGGCAAGACCGTCGACGACCCTGACTTCCAGAAGAAGGTCACCGACCACTTCAACCAGCTTCAGAAGGACAACCCCAACGAGGTCTACGGCTGGGCCGGCTGGTTACGCGCCCCCACCAGCACAGACCCCACCGTCAAGCGGATGGTGACCGACGACCGTAAACACACCTTCGTCTCGGTCAGCCTCAAGGGCGACGATGACGACACCATCCTCAACAACTACAAGGCCCTGTCGAATCCGGACAAGGACGACGATCCCGCGAAGAACAAATTCCTGCTCGACGGTGTCGACATCCAGCTGGCAGGCCTGCAGCCGGTCGCCAGTGAGCTGACCGGAACCATCGGCAAGGACCAGCAGCGCATGGAGGTCCTGTCGCTGCCCGTCATGGCCGTCGTGTTGTTCTTCGTCTTCGGCGGTGTGATCGCCGCGGGCCTGCCGCTGATGGTGGGCGGCCTGACCATCGCCGGCGCACTCGGAATCATGCGGCTGATCACGCTGTTCGCTCCGGTGCACTTCTTCGCGCAGCCGGTGGTCACACTCATCGGTCTGGGCATCGCCATCGACTACTCGCTGTTCATCGTCAGCCGTTTCCGCGAGGAAATCGCCGACGGTTACGACACCGAAACCGCGGTCCGTCGCACCGTCATCACGTCGGGTCGCACCGTCATGTTCTCGGCCACCCTGATCGCGGCCGCCCTGATGCCGATGCTGATCGTGCCGCAGCAGTTCCTGAGGTCGCTGACGTACGCCGGCATCGCCTCGGTGCTGCTCGCCGCGATCCTGGCGGTCACCGTACTGCCCGCGTGTCTGGGTGTTCTCGGGCGCCATGTCGACGCACTGAGCATCAAGCGGTTCAGCCGGACCAAGTCACGCGAGGAGCTGGAAAACGGCTTCTGGGGACGCACCGTCGTCTTCGTGATGCAGCGACCGTTGATGTTTGCCGTGCCGATCGTCATCGTGATGCTGCTGCTGATCGTCCCGCTGGGCAATCTCAAGCTCGGCGGATTCAGCGAAAAGTACCTGCCGCCAACGAATTCCGTTCGCGTAGCACAAGAGGACTTCGACAAGCTCTTCCCCGGCTTCCGCACCGAGACCATCACCATCGTCACCAAGGGCGCCACCGACTCGCAGCTCAACCAGATCCGCGCCGATGCGATGAAGGTTCCGGGGTTCGTCGAGCCCGGTGGGGACAAGACCCAGATGTGGCAGCGCCGTCAGTCCGTCAAAACCGATGGCGACGCCAGCGTCAAGGTCATTCAGAACGCCCTGATCAATCGCGACACCGCCGGAGCCAAGGTCAAAGAGCTTCGGGCGATGTCCGTCCCCAAGGGCGTCACGATGTATGTCGGCGGCACTCCCGCACTCGAGCAAGACTCGATCGACACCGTGTTCGACAAGCTTCCGCTGGTGATCGTGATTCTGATCAGCGTCACCACGATTCTGATGTTCCTGGCGTTCGGCTCGCTAGTGCTGCCCATCAAGGCGGCCGTCATGAGCGCTCTCGGTCTGGGTTCCACCATGGGCATCCTGACCTGGATATTCGTTGACGGCCACTTCTCCAAATGGCTGAACTTCACCCCGACACCACTCACCGCGCCGGTCATCGTGCTGATCATCGTCGTCATCTATGGCCTGTCCAGCGACTACGAAGTGTTCTTGATGTCCCGCATGATCGAGGCTCGCCACCAGGGGCTCTCGACCACCGAAGCCGTGCGCGTGGGTACCGCCAACACCGGCCGCATCATCACCGCGGCCGCGTTGATTCTGATCGTGGTGGCCGGTGGCTTCGCCTTCTCCGATCTGGTGATGATGAAATACCTGGCCTTCGGGCTCATCGCCGCGCTGATCCTCGACGCCACCATCGTCCGCATGCTGCTCATCCCGGCGGTCATGAAGCTGCTCGGTGACGACTGCTGGTGGGCACCGGCCTGGATGAAGCGCGTCCAGGTGAAGCTCGGCCTCGGTGAGGTCACCCTGGCTGACGAGCGCAAGCGTCCGACAGGACGCGAGCAGGCCATCGCGGCTGCGAGTTCTCCGGTCGGGTCCAATGCACGCACCACCAAGCTGCAGATCGCCTCCGAGCGCACTCGGCTGCCCTCGACACCCACCCCGCGCCAACATGATCCATCGGCTCCGGCCCGGCCCACTCCGACTCCTCCCGCTCCCCCGACCACACCGGTCAGCCTGGCGGGTAATGCCGGAAGCGACGCACCCGCGACGACGCGAATGTCAGTGCCCGGTAAGAACGTTGCTCCTACCGACGCGCCCACCACGCGCGTACCCGGTGGAAACCCCACCGGCCCGGACGCACCGACCAGCCGCACCAGCGTTGCCGGAACACACCGCCCGGACCGCCGCAATGCCGATAGAGAGATCGAGTCGTGGCTCGGCGAGCTGCGCGGTCCCAAGCAGCCCGGCTCCGGCCCGGCCGCCGGGTCAGCAGATGCGACCACCGCGATACCCGTCGCCAAGCCGCCGCAGTCCACACCGCAAGCGCCGCAGCCGAACCGTGCCAATGGCACACCCGGTGAGGACGCGACGACGGCGATGCCGATCGCTACACCGGATGCCACACGGCAGGGTCCACCCCGGGCTCCGCGTCCTCCTCAGTCACCGCAGCCCGCTCCCCCCGCCGCTGACGCGACGGAGGCGCTGCCGGCGTCCGGACAGAATCGCGATCAGAAGCCCACGCCGCAGCAACAGCAGGAAGCGGACGAGGCCACTCGCCGTAGCCGCGGCGGC
This sequence comes from Mycobacterium sp. D16R12, assembly GCF_002013465.1. GTDB lineage: Bacteria > Actinomycetota > Actinomycetes > Mycobacteriales > Mycobacteriaceae > Mycobacterium. The sequence goes on from NZ_MAFC01000017.1 coordinate 117,725, forward strand.
AGTGTCAGCGCGCAGGATCTGCTACGCCGCGAGGGGCGCCGCATCTAGCGCGACAGTTCCTGACCTGCCCATCTCTCGCTGAGACGGGATTCGCGTAATGCAGAGGCCCAATGGCGAATTCTGGTCATGCTGGGAGATGACCCCTCAGCAGTACCAAGGACTGCTGAGCGGCGGAAGGTTCTGGTGACATGACCCACGAAGCTCACCAATCAGAGACGGCCGCATACCTTTCCGCACTGGGAAGATTGGTTGGACAGTATCTCGGCGGAACAATAACGGCACGAGTCTACGCCCGCGACTTTATGTCGCTGAGATCCCGATTTATTACCGATCCGGGTGTCGATGACCCCACGGTACGAGAAATGTTCGTAGATCTCGAAGATTACGTTCCCGCGTATCAGCCTCCTGATCCCTCCGAATCGCATCAGATCTCCGAGACCGAAATGCATCGCCGTCTGATCGAGGAACGAGTGCCTGCGCTGGAAGAGCGCTACGGCAAGCTCATCGCCATCCAGTCACCTGACCCCGAATACCTCACCAAGCAGGCTGATCTGGCACATCGAATCGACGATCTGCTATCCGCATACGCACAAGGCGGATCCTCTGGAGAAGATTTCATAGCAGGTGTGTACGCCATTCAAGACCTTGGTGACCAATGGCAGGTCTTCCACGACCTCTTCGATACGGCATACGCGGACGCGTCAGAGTTGGAGATGGGTTCCCCAGATGTTGGCAGCGACGCATACGGACGCGATGCGAGGCTGCTGGCAGCTGAACGGGCACAAACCTTGAAAAGCACCTTTGGCTTAACGGCCGACTGAACACGGCTAGTTCTCGCCGCGCGTTGCGTATTCACGGGCGTACACCGTGCCACCACCGAGCAGAAGCAGGCCGGTGACAATGAACGCTCCGATCCGGGCAATGCCGTCGAGGGTGGCCAGGTCGAACAGAAACAGCTTCGCGACGGCCATCGCCGCGAGCACGAATCCTGTTCTGGTGACCCAGCTCTGGTCGCGGTAACGCCGCAGACCGGCAAGCAGCAGCGTCACGGACACCGCCATCCAGGACACCGTCGCCAGACCATGTCCCAGCAGGAATCCGTCGTTATCGCCAAGCAGCGCGGTACCGAAGAGCACAATCGCCGCCGTCCCCGAGTACAGCATCGACACCCCGGCCAGCACACCACGCACGGGAGCTGACTGCGGACTCGCCCAACCAACCCGGTGCATAGCCGCCATCACCATGCCGACCGTGGCGGCGCTCAGCACGCTCGCCACGATCAGCAGCGGACCGGCCGCATGCACGGCGCTGGCCGATTCGGTCAGCAGTTTCGGGGGCACATACGCGATGTACGCCATGCCACCCAGCGCACCGAACACCTGCCCAAGCACCAACGAGATACGTTCCCGTAGTTGATATCCCACTGCGGAAAAGGACAGCGCGAGCGTCAGCAGCATCACCGCGAGCAAGGCCTCCCTGGTGCCCTCCACCGAGGCTTGCAGCAGCGCCAGCCCCGCCACCGCGGCCATCGTGATGCGTGCGTGCGCCGGAAGGCCCCCCACCAGCAGCAGCACCGCCCCCATTACTGCGGCGATCCCGACGGGTACGAGCACGCCCAGCGGCCACACGGGGAAGAACAGGGCGCTATAGAAGCCCGGTACGCAGGCCATGGCAATCATCACCGACGAGGTGAGGTCGCCCTGTCCGGCATGGTCGCCGGTCAGCAGCCACAGTGACCCCACCAGGGTGACCAGCAACGTCAGCACCGCCATGATGAGCAAGGCGTGCGGCTGCACACCGCCCGCCGTGGCATGAATTGCCACCAGCACCGTCAGGCTGACACCCACGGTCCGGAAAGCGTGCAGCACAGGCCAATTCCGGCCAATCTGAGCAGGCAGGCTCGCGATCAAGAGCACCAGTGCGAAGGCGGCCAGTTCGACAGTGAATCCATGGGTGAGAAACGGCGCCAGCAGCGTGATCGCGCCGACCACACCCGCCGCAAAAGGCTGGGAATTCCACTGCCGCGCCAGCACCAGGCCGGCGCCGGCAATGACCAGCCCGAGTGACAGTCCTACGACCACTGGAATCTTGTCGTAGATCACCGTGAGTGCCAGCACGTCGAAGAAAGCAGCCGCAAACCCTGTTGCTGCAGTGGCGATACCACCGATCCGGCCGCCGGGCCTGGACTGCACCCGGATGCCCAGGCCGACCAGACCCGCGGCGAGGACGGCACCGGAGGCCATGCGCGGTATCGGGCCGAAGTACCCGCTCTTGGCGGCCAGCACCAGGAGCATGACCACACCGGCCAGTGTCACCACCGCGCCCGCGAAGGCCATCGCCTTGCTGGCGAATCCCTCACGCGCCCAGAACGGCTCGCGTTGGGAAGCTGCTGCGCCGGGGTCATTCGGAGACTGAGCCATCACCGGCATCCGGGCCGGCGGTACAGGAGCCGTCGTAGGAACGGGTACGGCCAGCTGCGCCGCACCCTGAGAGCGTCGATAGTCATCCCAATACTGCTGCGCCTTAAGGTATTCGGCCTGGGTCCATTCGACCATTCGGCCCCGGAGCGCATCGAGCTCACCCCGCAGCGCACGCTCACGCCCGTCGAGTTCGTCCAGCGTCGCGGTCATCTGCTGCAACTGTGGATCTGTCATGCCTCTCAGCGTGGCGGCTACGGGATCCAAGGTGAACACGTAGACCTACCGTCGCGCGTAGGGGTTTCTCACGGCACTAGGTAGGCCTACTCACCACTGCCCGTCAGCACCATCTGGTGCTTCGGACGCGACATGTCCCAGATACGCAGCGTAGAGAGTTCGGGATGCAAAGGATTCCTGTTCGCCCCACGGTAGATGTGGCCTCGTCACCAGCAGCGACGCCACCCCATGTGTGGTCGCCCAGAACTGCAGGGCCGGTTCGAGGGTATTGCCGGGCGGAAACCGCTCTTCGTCGACGAGTTCTTGAACGACGCCCCGCAGGTGCAGAAATGCCGAGCTGCTGAGTATTTCGTCGGATTCACTGCCGATCCGCGGTGGGCCCGCAGTCGCAAGCCGGTACATCAGCGGATTCTGCGCCGCGAAGCGCACGTAGGCCAGGCCGAGTGCGTGCAGCCGCCCGAGCGCCGTGGAGATGTTGGACGTCGCCCGCTGCAGCGCCTCACCAAGCTGTTCGAAGTACCTCGAGCACAGCGCGTCCGCCAACTCGTCGGTGCTGGAGAAGTGCCTGTAGAAGGATGGTGCCGTGATACCCAATGCGCGCGTCAATTCGCGGGCCGAGGGAGCGCGGGCCTCGCCAGACCTGAGGACGAGATCCATCGCGGTGTCGATGATCTGCTGCCGCAGCAGCCAACCCTGTCCCCTGGGCAGGCGCTGCCGTGGTGCGGTTGCGTTGTTCTCGTCACCCATGTGTCACTCCAACCGCATATCTCGGATTAGCGCGGGGGTTCTATCGGCAATGTCGGCCCACCCTGCGGAGTCGGGACGGTGAACCTCCCCTTGGGAGTGGGATCGGTCTTCTTCCCAAGGTCGGCGCCCGGCGGTGGGCCGGCGGTGTCGTCACCCGCGGGCCGCGGCGCATTCTTGGCGCCGCGAATCAACACCGCGGGATCATCACTGACGCAATGGGTGTACAGGGGTGGCTCGGGGAAATCGGCCGTGGACGGCGGCACGCGCGGGGTGCCGTAGTCACAGGCATACCGCGGATACAGATCGGCGGTTGCCCACACACCGTTGTCACGCATGGTGTCGGCGATCGCCCCGAATGTCGATCCACGGTAATCGGGGAAGAACGCATTGATGGCCGGTGTACGTACATAGAGCATCTGCGAGGCAGAGGCCAGGCTGGCGAGCAAGGTGACCATGGTGTCGGAGTTGTCGGCGAACAACCCGTCAACGGCGCCCAGTGTTTTCGGGGTTTGATCCACCAGGGTGCGGTACCCGTTCTGCATCTTGTCCACTCCCCGCAGAGTGCGGCCCAGCGCATCGGCGGTGGTCTTGATGCCCGAGTTCTTATCGGCCGCCAAGGTCAGCACTATCCGGCTGGTCTTAAGGAGGCTGGTGGTCTCCGGCAGCACAGAGTCCAAGGTGCTCAGGAGGAAGGTACCGCCGTCGATGATGTCGGTGAGCTTGCGGGGACCCTCCTTGCTCAGGCTCAGCTCCTTCTTGATCAGCTCAAGCTTCTTGGGGTCCACCTGTGCCAACAATCCATCAGCATCGGCGAGTAGCTTCGCCAGCGTCATCGGCATCTGCACACCTTCGGCAATCACACTGCCGTCCTTGAGGAATGGGCCCTGTTGACCCGGTAGACCCTCGAAGTTGAGATACTGCTCACCGGCGGCGGACAGCCCGGTCACCCGAACCTTCGCCGCGGCGGGGATGACGTACTTGGACTGAATTTCGGCGGTGGCCTCGACCCCCTGTTGGGTGATCTCCAGCGACTGCACCGTACCGATCTTCACCCCCCGCAAGGCCACATCTTGACGGGGTAACAGCCCCCCCGACTCCGGCAGTTTGACCGTGACCCGATAAGTGGATGCAAAGGGGTTGGCCCGCAAGGCGCCTGCGAACAAGTAGACCACCGCCACGATCAATGTCAGCGCCAGTGCCACCCCCGAGAGCACTGCCTTCTGGCGATGTCCGGCACGCACTGCACCGACCAGAACATTCGCGGCCGCGTTGATCATCGTCCGGCCCCCGGGGCAGCCGCGGCCGGCGGGACGGTCTCGATGACGCCGGGTTCGGTGGGGCTGGGGCGCACGGGGACGTTCTCGCCGTATGCCCCCTTACCCACAACACGCTCCTGCAGTCGCCACAGCGTGTACTTGAGAGAGCCTGCCAGTTGCGCCCAGTTGTAGCGCTTGGGCCCATGTATGCCGATATCAGCAAGGGATCCCGCGTCGGGTATCGAACCAAGAACCAGCTGGTCCAGGCTCGCGTTCAGCGAAAGCGAGTTTCCTGCAGTTGCTTTGATGGCTGCGGGCATAATCCGGTTGAACGCGGACAGGCTGGTCTCGGGATCCAGTGCCACGTCGTTCCAGGCCTTCGAGACGGTGTTCGCGTCGGCAATGATGCTGCGGCCGCTGGTATCGGTACCTGCGATCGACGGGAACCTCTGGAGCTGGCGTGTGGTGTCCCCCACGGTGAGCAGGAGTTCGGTCAATTGCGCGGTGTTGGCGGCCAGGGTCTCTGTGGCCGGACCCGCCGCCGTCACGATATCGGTGACAGCCTGGTTCTTCGCGTCGATCCGGTCAGCCAATTGCGCCGTCTGTGTCAGAGCCTCCGAGATCTGCGCCGAGCGTGAATTCAACTTACCCAGTAGCTGATTGGAGTCCTTGATCAAGTCGCCAAATGCCTGGCCCTGATCTCCGGTTGCCTTGCCGAAACCGTTGACAATATTGGTGAGATTGCGCACCGCGCCGCCATTGGAGGCCAGCGCGGCCGAGCTCAGCACCGACTCCACCGTCGCGGCTGCGGTCGTCGACTCCAGCCCAATGGTGTCACCGTCCCCGAGCACGGGGCCGTCCAAAGGCGCCCCGACAGGCGGACGGATCGAGACGAAAACATCACCCAGCGGTGTGGCCGAACGCAATTCGGCAGTACTGCCCTTAGGCAGACGCACCCCGTCGAGGATGCGCAGCGTGGTGATCGCGGTGTAATTGCTCACGTGCATCTCATCTACCTGCCCCACATCGGCGCCGGCCAGTTTCACTTTCGCGCTGTCGGGCAGATTCAGAACATTCAAGAACAGAGCGGTGAGGTGGTAGCCGCCGCTGCCGATGCCGGGAGCGGGCAAGGGGAGGTCACCCAGCCCATTGGTGGAGCACCCACTGAGCATGGTGGCAGTCACCAAGGCCGCCGACGTCAGTAGCCCGGTACGCGCCGCCATTACTTCTGCCCCATCGCCGCGAGTCCGTCCAGCACATAGGTCAGTCCGAAGTCCGGCCCATAATCCTGCAAGGTTCCTGTACCGCAACCCAATTGGCGCAGGCCCATCATGTTGCAGATTTCCTTGTCCATCTGGCTTTCGAAGAGCAATCGATCCGTCATGAACCGGACGCGCAGCCGCTTGTTGTCCTGGTCAACGACGTTGTACATGTTGTCCCACGCCAGCGGTTGGACGTCGATCCACTCGGAGATCTCACGTTTGTTGTCGACCACTGCCTTCAGGGCGGTGTTGGAGTTGAGAATCGTTTGTTTGAGATGACCGCGATTGGCCTCGACGACGTCGCCGGCTTGCCTGACCAGATCGTTGAACCTGCGCCCGGTGCTCCCGGTGCCCAACGACTCGTCATCGAGAATCTGGCTCAGTTGACGGACAGTGGAGGCAAATTCACGTAGCTTGCTGTCATTGGCTGCCGCCGCGTCGAACAGAGAGCTCACATTCTTGATAATGGTGCTCATCTGCTCGCGGGTAGTCACGCCGCCCTCAGAGCTCAGCCGCAGCGCCTTGGACAGCTCGCCGAGTCCGGACTTGATCTTCTCTCCGTTACCATCGGCGACTCCGGCGGCAGAGTTGACGATGTCAGCCACCGGGCCCTGCCCCTTGCTATCTCCCTTGAGGGACAAGGAAAGCCGATCCAACATGCCTAGCACCCGATCGAATTCCACCGGGGTCTTGGTGTGGTTCAGCCCAATGGTGTCACCGTCGTTCAACACAGGGCCACCGCGGTAGGGCGGAGACAGCTCGACTTGACGGTCGGTCAGGATCGACGTCGACAAGGTGACGGCCTGCACGTCCGCGGGCACTTTCACATTCTTATCCACAGTGAACTGCACTTCGACATACCCCGACTGAGGAGTGATCTTGGTGATCTTTCCGACCGGCATGCCGAGAACTGCAACCACATTGGACTCGTACAGCCCGGAGGCACTGTCAAACTGAGCGGTCAGCGTGATGTGATCCAACTGCGACTTGACGTAATACGCACCCGCGCCGATGACGGACACGGCCAGCACAGCCACTGTGCCGATCACGGCTATCAGCCGATTTCTTCCGTCGTCTTTGGTGATCATTTGCAGTCCTTGAAGTACGGGATCATTCCGAATTGCTTGGCACGGCCACTGATCGCGCACATCCACGAGTCGACCAGCAGACCGTTCGTCAGGTTGATATCGATGGCGTTACCGGTGCCCGTCGAGTTGGCGATGCCGCGTATCAAGACCGGGGCAATCGGGTAAAGGCTGCGAAGCAGGTCATCGTGTTTACCCAGCATGTCGGAGAGCTCGTGCGCCGTCTTGAGCATCTCGTCGAGCTGCGGCCGGTCCTTGATGACAACCTTGCTGAGCTGCTCGACCAGGTTGGTGAACGCCCGCAACATCTCATGGAAGGTGTTCCGGCGCGAGACGATTTCACCAAGAAGGTCTTGGCCCTGGTTGACCAGCACCCCGATACCGGACTGCTGGCGGCGCAGCGTGTTGGTGACCTTTTCGGTGCTCTTGAGCAGGGTGCCGAGTTGGTCACGCCGCTCGGCGATCACCGAGGACAGCGATTGAATGTTCGCCATCGCCTGCGGAACAATGTCGGGCAGGCCCTGCAGCTGCTTCCCGAGCACGCTCAGCGACCGCGCAACGTTGTCGAAATCAACCTGGTCGAAGGTGTCGGTCACTCCGGCCAGCGCGGCCTGAAGGTCGTAGGGAACCTCGGTATGTGCGAGGTCAATTGTCTTGTCGGGCACTGTTCCTGCGCCCCTGGGCCGCAGGTCCAGATACCGGGAGCCCAGGATGGTCGTTACCCGGATCGAGGCCTTCGTGTCCTTACCGAGCCTGATGTCGTCGCGGACGCTGAGCCCGGCCTCGACGTGATCGCCGACCAGCTTCATGCTCGTGATGTTCCCGACGGGGATGCCTGCCACGGCAATCGGCTGACCCGTACGCAGCGATGCGGCCTGCGTGAATTCGGCGGTATAGGTCGTATAGCCCAAGCCCACGGCCTTGACCAGCAGCATGCCGCCTACGAGGGCTCCGATCACCGCGATGGCGATGAACCCCAGCCAGGTCTTGTTATAGGTCTCGACCGGCCGATTCTTGATCCGCTGCCATCTGGATTGATCAGCCATTGGCCATGTTCCTGCATCGTGGGGTGTGCTGGGCCACGTTTCCGGGCGTCGCGGCGTTGACGATGATCGGTATCACGTCGTTAAGTCCGGGGAAGAAGCCGGTGAGGTTCAGATCGCACATATAGACGTTGATGAACGCGCCCTCGGAGTAGAAGCGCGACAGCCCCTTCAGCACGATCGGCAGGTTGTCCCCCAGGAACGCGTACTGCGGTTCGATGCTCACCACGTGCTGGCCGAATCCAGGCTGGCGAGTGATGAGCTCGTTGAGCGACGGATAGACCTCGTCGGTGATCTTCGATAGACGTCGCGTGGTCTGGGCCAGCGACCCCACCGAGGAGACCAATTCGGGGCGCCTGCGATCCAAGTCCGACACCATCTGTCGTGTCTGGGTGAGCATGGTGTCCAGCCCGTCGTTCTGCTGTGCGAGATTTCCCGTCACGGCGTTCAAGCTGGTAATCACGTTGCCCAGCGCTTGATCCCGGCCTGCGAATGTCTTCGTCAACACTGAGGTTTGATTCACCAGGGTGACAATCGAGGCGTTATCCCCCTGGAGGGACTCAATGACGCCCTTGGTCAGGTTATCGGCCTGCTCCGGAGACAGCGTGCTGAACAATGGCTCGTAGCCGTTGAGCAGTGTCGTCACGTCGAACGACGGGTCGGTGCGCTCGACCGGAATCGTTGCACCTGCGCGCAGGACGTTGGTGCCGCCCGATTTGCCAAGCGACAGACCGAGATAACGCTGTCCGACGATGTTCTGGTAGGTCACCGATGCGACCGTGTTGCCGTACAGCTTCTGGTCGTTCTGGACCACAAAGTCCACCCGGGCCTGCTCGTTGTCCACCAGCTCGATCTTCTCGACCCGGCCCACCCGCACCCCGGCCATCCGAACATCGTCACCATCGCGCAGGCCATAGACGTCGGTGAATACCGCCGAATAGGCTGTCGTGCTGCCCGATACGTCACGACGCAGCGTGGCGTACACCAGCCAGCCCAGTGTCATGGCCACGGTCATGAAGACCACCAATGCGATCAACGGTCCACGGAACTTCACCGCGACGCCTCCTTGACGAACGACACCGCGCTGCCCCGAGCCACCGGCCCGAGAAGCAGTTGTGTGGCCGGCGTTGCGGGTCCGCCGGTGATGACACCGAGGAGATCCCGTTCACGGTGGCTACCCACAGGCCCGACGTTTCCGCCAAACGAGGCCGGTGCCGCAGGCGGCGGATCTGCGTCATCTGGATCGGAGGTACCGGGCACGCGGGGCGCCGGGGCGGGCTGCCACCACGGCAGCGGCGGGTTAGGATCGGCCAGGTTCGGGCCGCCCGGAGGCGCCACCACCGGCGGCGCCACTGCGACGGGGTTTCCGTTGGGGCCCAACACCGTTCCCCTCGGCGGCGCCAGATCCGCAGGCGGCCTGTAGTTCTGCGGCAGCAATGTCTCGGGAAGATCTGGGCGCACCACCTGTTCGGGGGCGGTGAAGCAGCTCGGCCCCTTCACCTGGCCATAACGCGGGCAGTCGGCTCGGGTATAGGTGTAGCTCGGTGCCAGTGTCACGGCGATCGGCATGTTGGGAATGTCCCGGTCTGCCATCCACATCTGCTCAAACCAGTTACGGGACAGCTTGTTCAGATTCCGGAAAATCGGAACAAATTTGTCGGCATTCTTGGCGAAGACGCCGACCGGCGGGGTGAGCCCGGTGGTGATGCCGATGAGCTGATCGGTGTGATTGTCGAAGGCTTGCTTGGTAGTGCCCACGGTGGTCAGCCCAGCATGAACCAGGCTCGTCAGTTGTTCGCGCTTCTCGGCGAGGGTCTGCATCGGCGCCACGGCCTGGTGTAGTGAATCCAGCAATTCGGGGGCGGTCTGTTGGAGACCTTCGGTGGCATCGAGAAGTGCCGATACCGTCGAGGGACCCGTATCGGTGGCCACGATTGCGTTCAGTTCGGCGATGAGCCGGTTCAGCTGAGCGCCGCCGTTGAGCAGTTTGACCCTGCGGCTGTCGGTGGCCGCCCCTACCGCGGCCAGGATTCCCACCGAATTGTCCTCGCGGCCACGGCCGGTCGCATTGAGCACATCCCGCAACTTGCTCACCGTGGTCTGGAACAGCACCGTGGGCAGCTGCTGGTCCTCGGCGATGTGGGCGCCGCCGCGGATGGGGGCGGCGGGCCCGCGGTCGACCAGCTGTACCGAGGACACCGCGAACACATTGCTCGGCACCACGCGGGCGGTCGCAGTCGCGGGGATTGACTTGGCGTACTGCGGTTTGAGGTTGATGTACACGAAGTTCGGTTTGTTACCCGTCGCCGGTGTCACGTCCTCAACCTCGCCGACGAGCACGCCGCGGTACTTCACATCCGACTTCTGCGGAAGGCCGTCACCGACATTCGTCAGATCGGCGACGACGCGCACGTAATCGTCAAGCCTGCCTGCGGACTTCAACAGCATGGTTCCGGTGAAGGCGACGATCGCCACCAGGGTGACGACGGACGCCACCAGCAGCTGGTTGTCGGACGGGCCACGCCCATCTACCTCGAAGGAATTCGGCATCTAGCCACCCAGCCTGGCGCCGGCGTCGACGCTCCACAGCGCCATCGTCAGCAGCATGTTCACCATCACCACTACGGTGATGGCGGCGCGCATGGCATGTCCGGCAGCAATTCCCACGCCCTCGGGGCCACCGCTGGCGTAGAAGCCGTAGTAGCACTGGACCGTCGAGGCGATCCACACGAAGACCACCGTCTTGATGATCGAGTACACGATGTCGATACCGCTGACACCAATGCCGAAGTAGTGCAGGTACGACCCCACTGAGCCACCACTGAGTATTCCCACCATGACCTGGCAGGACATGTAGCTGATCGCCAGGCAGGCCAGATACAGCGGGATCACCGCGATGATCGCCGCCATCAGCCGGGTGGTCACCAGGAAGGGGATCGGCCTAATAGCAACGGAATCCATGGCGTCGATTTCCTCGGCGATCCGCATCGACCCTAGCTGCGCGGTGAACCGGCAGCCTGCCTGCATCGCGAATGCCAGGGAGGCCATGATCGGAGCCAGCTCCCGAGTGCTGGCCAACGAGCTGATGATGCCGGTGGCGGGCCCGAGTCCGAGAAGGTCCAGGAAGTTGTACGACTCGATGGCCACAAGAGCACCCGCGGTGACCCCCAGGACCAACGCCACTCCGGCGGTCCCGCCACCGACCACCAATGAGCCATTGCCCCAAGCGATGTCGGATAGGTGCCGCAGGAATTCCTTGCGGTACTGCCGCAGCACCACCGGGATACCGGCAAGCGCACGGAAGAAGAAGGCCACCATATGGCCGAACCGCGTCAGCGGTCGGCGAATCCTGTTGTAGGCACGTATGAATGGCCGGCGCCCTGGCGCCAGATAACTGGAGACGGTCACGTCACAGCCCCGTCCGCGGGAACATCATGATGTACAGCTGGCTGATGGCGACATTCACGACCATCAACAACAGGATCGACTCGACCACCGCGGCGTTTACGGAGTTCGCGACGCCGATGGGACCACCCTTGGTGGACAAGCCCTTCTGACACGACACCACTGCCACGATGGCCCCGTAGATGATCGCCTTCAGGACCGCCAACACCATGTCGCCGGGTGTGGCGAAGGAGGCGAAGGTCGATACGAAACTTCCGGGTGCACCGCCCTGCCAGTAGACGTTGAACAGGTAGGCACCAAGAAATCCGACGAAGCACACCACACACGTCAGCGCCACAGCGATCATGATTGCCGCCGCGAATCGGGGTACCACGAGTCGTCGTATCACCGAAACGCCCATGACCTCCATGGCGTCGGTCTCCTCACGCATGGTGCGCGAACCCAGGTCGGCAGTAATCGCCGAGCCCACGGCCGAGGCCATCAACACCGCGGCCACCAACGAGGCGGCCTGGCGGATGATCGCGATGCCGCTGGCCGCACCGGCCAACGAGGTGGCACCCACTTGACCCGCCAACAAGGCGAATTGGATAGACAACGTGACACCGATAGGGAGCGTCACCAGGATGACCGGCACTACGGCCGTCGAGGCCTGAAAGGCGCCCTGCCGGACGAATTCCTGCCACTGAAACTGGCCGGTGAACAGGTCGATGAAGAACCACTGGATGGTGCGGACACCGAGCATGAACTGCTCGCCAACCGTGCTCAAGGATTCCAGCGGGTGACGCCTGACGTACCCGGTAGCCCAATCCTCGATTGCCGCGACGCCGTCTCCGGTGGCGATTCCGGTTTCCGATGCACTCACGGCCGACACTGGCGCGGCGCCACCCCTAGTCCAGGGGGACCAGACGCACGAATCGTCGCACCACGCATTCCAGACTCCTCGTTGACCCGGTATTCGCTGGGCGCCAAGGGCTGCGGCGCCAATGTGCGTTGACGCTAGATGATGAAGCGTTAATTTAACAGTCGGTCATATCCTAAATCACACCGATCGGTGTACTGTGCCGTGGGTCACAGTTTCGGTCGTGATTGGCCGAGCGCTATCTGAAAGCCTGCGCATAGCCGTTCGAATTACATTGTTGAAAAGCATTTTTCGCATAACGTGTGCCCGCTCACAGCTCGGCTGGACGGACGCGCCATCCTTGGCTGGCTGTCCGCGGAGTGCGGTGTCGATCATTGCGTTCTGAGCCATAAATGCGGGTCCGGGAGCTGCACGTCACACTCGCGTTGATCTGTCGATGTTTGCTGAAACGACGCTCGCCGACATTAACGGTGGAAGCAGGGAAGCCGGAGTCCCCTATTCGTCCAAACCGTGTTCGATGGCGTACCGCGTCAGTTCCACCCGGTTGCCCAGTTGGAGCTTGCGCAGGGTGGACTGCACATGATTCTCGACGGTGCGGTGGCTCAGCGAGAGCCGCGTAGCAATCTGCTTGGCGCTCAACCCCTTGGCCACCAGCCGGAGTACCTCAGTTTCCCGTTCGGAGAGCCGGGGCGTGTCGTCGTTGTCCGTCGCCGGAGCACTGGACATACGCCGGAACTCCCCGAGCACCAGCCCGGCCAGACCCGGGGTGAACACCGCCTGTCCCTTGGCCGTTGCCTTCACCGCGTCGATGAGCTCGGCGGCGGACGCGCTCTTGACCAGGTACCCCGTGGCTCCGGCCTTCACTGCTTCCAGCACATCCTCGCGTTCGGCGGAGGCCGACAGCACCAAGATATGGCTGCCCGGAGACACCGACAGCACCGCTGCCGTGGCTTGTGCACCATCGCCGTCCGTCAGCTGCATATCCATCAGCACCACATCGGGTTTCACCGTCGCGGCAATACGGCCGGACGAGGCAACCCCGTCGGCGGTGGCCACCACCCGCAGCCCCGCGGCCTGCAGGTCACGGGACACTCCATCGCGCCACATGGGATGGTCATCGACCACCATCACCGAAATCTGTTCGTTGTCAAGGCTTTCCGAACGGTCCGTCACACGCCCACCTCCTGCGACTTGGGCACCGTGATCTCCCATTCAGTGCCAGCACCCGGCGCTGTCTCCAGCAGGACGGCCCCGCCGAGGTCAGCCACCCGGCCCAGAATCGACCGGGACACCCCCATCCGCCCTTCACGCTCGGCCTGATCCAGCCTGCCGTCCGCGATGCCGCTGCCGTCATCGCGCACCGTCACGACCACCGAGTCCTCCAGATCTTCGATGAGCACGTACGCGTGCGCCTGCTGCCCGGCATGCAATGCCACGTTGGACAGTGCGCTGCGCACCACGGCGGCCAACTCGCTGGCCATGTGCTGACCGATGAGCACCGGTGAGCCCGGCGCGGATACCGAAACGGCGGTACTGGCCTGAGTGCGCAGCAGCGGGCGGAGGTCAACCAATTCGTCATCGGCGAGCATCGTCTGAGTCGCACCCGAAATCAGCTCCCGCAGCGCCACTTCCTGTTCGCCGGCGATGGCCGCCAGTTCGGCGGTCGGACCGCCGATCTCGGTCCCCCGCCGCTTGACGTATGACAACACCTGGAGCACTCCGTCATGCACTTGGCGCGCGAGCCGTTCACGTTCGATCGCCGCCGCGGCCGCACGTTCCGCGCGCCGCAGTTCATGGAAGGTGCGTTTCGCGGTGGTTGATGCGGCGCCTATCGCGAGCCCCACCACCACCAACGCCGGCATCGTGGCGTCGAGCCACAGCGCGCTCACGGGTAGCCCGCGCGCCGCGATACTGATCGCGGCGAGAACGAACCCGGATATGACACCGGCGAGCTGTCCGCGCAACAGGCCCATGGAGACCACGGCGTTGGCCACCCACAGCGTGGTCGGCAGGGTCTGATGCCCGCTGTACCACTGCACATCGACGACCAGCCGCCCGGCGAACATCAGCGCGATCACGATCACCTGATCGCATAACACCAACTGCCAGCGGCGGAACCAGTTGCGTGACAGAGCAACTGCCGCGAATCCGGTCCATATCGCCATGCCGGCATACAACGCCCAGCTCAGCGCTTGCCGCTCGTAATTGGTGTAGGACGCCAGCTGTGAGGCCAGTAGCGCGTACCCAAAACTAGCGAATCGGAAGACCTGCGCAGCACGCCACAGCGACGCTGTCGGATCGTTGCCGCTCACCCAGCGTGGGACTGTTCCGTTTCCGGATGCCATGTGAATTCGTCAGTCCTTGGACGGAGCCGCGTCCAATTCCGGATCGAGGGTTTCCGCTTCCTCTTCTCCTTCAACCAGATACGGGTCGTGGGAATCCGCGGGTTCGATAAGAGCGCGGATTGCTGTATTGAGCACGGCGACCGTCGGTACCGCCAGGAGCGCGCCGATGATCCCGCCGAGCACGCCGCCGGTCGCGATCGCCAGCACCACGGCCAGCGCGTGGATCTGGACCGCATGGCCCATGATGAGCGGTTGCAGCACATGGCCTTCCACCTGCATCACCACAATGACAATGACCAAGATCATTGCGGCGGTGAAGGCGCCCTTGGTGATGAGCGCGATAAACACCGCCACAAACCCGGAGATCGCCGCACCGATGATGGGGATGAACGCTCCCAGGAACACCAGCGAGGCCAGCGGAAGCGCCAGCGGCACACTGAAAGCCGCGAGGCCTACGCCGATGCCGATGGCGTCGACCAGTGCCACCGCGACGGTGGCACGCACGTAGCCGATCAGCGAACCGAAGCCCAGGACACCAGCACGACGCACGCGCGACCGCGCCGCCGTCGGGAAGATCCGGGTGACGAACTCCCAAATCTCCTTGCCGCCGTATAGAAAAAAGATGGTGGTGAACAAGGTCAGCACCATGCCGGTGATGATCTCGGTGACCGTGGTCGCCGTGGCCAGCGCGCCGCTGGTGACCCTGCCCTGGTTGTCCTTGATAGTGCTGACCAGTGCGTCGCCGGCCTTGCTGATCTGCTCCTCGCTGATGTGGAAGCGACTGTGAATTGCCCAGTTCTTGAGCGATTCGATGCTGTTGGTCAGTTGAGCCGACAGGTCCGGGAGGCCCTTGATGAACTGGTCCACCACGAAGGTCAGGATCCCGCCCAGCGCTGCGCTACCGGCCAGCAGTACCACCACAACTGCCAGCGAGCGCGGAATCTTACGCCGCTGAAGGTAATTGACGGTCGGAACCAGCAGTGCCGACGCCATCAAGGCGAGCAGTAGCGGGATGGTGATCGTCTTCAGATGCCAGAACAACCACAAGAAGGTGAGCCCGAAGACGAGCAGCACCAGCAGGCGCCAAGCCCACGCCGCCCCCTTGCGCACATACGGATGAACCGATTCGGCAGCGTCAGCATGCGTCATGGGCTGAGCCTAACGGCGATGAGCCGCTTGCGCGAAGAGCTTCGCAATCAGTCAGCTATCCCTTCGGCGCGGGCTCGGCCAGCACCTCGGTCAGCCACTTCACGACAACCTCTGGCTGCTCATCGACGATGAAGTGACCGCAGTTGGGCACCTCCGTGATGTTCAGGTCGTCGGCGTGGTCCGTGAAGCCATCCAGCAGCGACGGATGTACCGCCACATCGTCGAGCCCGAACAGCACCCGTACCGGCATCGCGAGTTTCTGATCGTCATAGGGGCCGCGCGCGAGCTTGGCGAATTCCTTGCCGACCATCGATCGGTAGATCTTGGATCCCGCCACCCGGCGGTCGCGATCACGGAAACAGCCGCGGAAGAAGTCGACCGACTCCTTGGGCATTCCACTGCGGCGGATGAACCACCACAGGGTGGGCGAGAGGTGCGATAGCGGCCCGACAACCGGGGCTCCCACCACGAGCTGGTAGGCCAACTTGTGGGCGTGCCTGGCGACGCGGCCCGGCTCCTGCCATACCGGCGGGATGTTGAGGATGGCCAGCCGCCGGACCCGCGAGGGCGCCTTCAGGGCCACCAGCTGTGCAGTCCAGCCGCCCCAGTCGTGTCCGACCAGGTCGAAGGATTCGAGCCCCAGTGCGTCGGCCGCGGCCAGTACATCGGAGGCGAACTGCTCCTTCTCATAGCCCGTCGCAGCGACCTCACTCCAGCCCGCCCCGCGCAGATCCATGGCGTGCACCCGGTATCCGGCGTCGGCCAGGGCGGGAATGACCTTGTGCCACATCCACCAGTTCTCGGGCCAGCCGTGCAAGAGCACCACGGGGCGTCCATCCTGCGGTCCGGCAACGGCGACGTGAATCTTCACGTCTCCAGCCTGTACGTACTGGTGGTCCACTCCTTCGAGGACCGGCATGCTGCGCTGCGTCATGGACCGAACCCTACCGCGCAGTAGGTTCCGTGGCACGAGCGCAGCGTCCACATACGCATCCGCAATACCTGCAAGAACTGGCATGCTTCGTCAGAGCAGACAAAGAAGAGTACAAGTGAAGTAGACCGATCGGAATACCTAGGTGATGGAACGGCTGCGCGAATGGTTTCGGGCCATGCATGTGCTGGGCCCCCGGTGGACCGTGTTCGTGGCCTCGATGGTCGGCATCAACTCCGCCACCCTGCTGCTGCTGTTCTACTTCCTGCGCCACTGGATGCCCTTTAAACAGCCACCCCATGACTGGGTCTTTGAGAACGGCCCACCCTTGTTCTGGGCGCTCTTCGGCCTCATGGTGGTCACGAGCGTCGGCTGGGCCCTACACATGGAGCATCGCCTCGCCCGCTGGTACTGCCGGGGTGGACCACCAACAGCCCTGGAACTACGCACCGCACTGACCGCCCCGCTGCAGCAGTCACTGGTCCATCTCGGCGGGTGGGCCATCGGTGCGGCCGTCTTCATCGCCATCGGCGCCGCCCACGACTCGAAATGGACCTTGGCCACCATCATCGGCTGTCTACAATCCGCGACGGGCAGCTTCGGACTGACCTATCTGCTCGGCGAACGCATCCTGCGGCCGATCGCCGCAAAGGCATTGAGCGCCAGCGAGTTCCACGGCCGGTTCGCACCCTCGGTGTTCGTGCGGGTCCGGCTCAGCTGGTGGATCGGCACCCTGGCGCCGGCGATCGGGATCATCGCCCTCTGCGGCATGGCCCTCTGGAAGCCAGATGATTTGACCTCGACTCGCGGGCTTGCCCTCACCGTGCTCCTCATTGTCTCGACCACCCTGGTCGCCAGCTATGGGCTCGCCTTGCTCACCGCCGGGCAGCTGGCCGACCCGGTGCGCCAGCTGCGCTCCGCCATCACCGACGTGGCGCAGGGCAACTTCGACGCACGTGTCGATGTCTACGACGGCAGCGAGCTAGGTGTTCTGCAGGCCGGGTTCAACCGGATGATGCAGGTGGGCGAGGAGCGCCGTCAGCTGCGCGAACTGTTCGGTAAACACGTGGGCGCCGACGTGGCCAGCCAGGCACTGCAGCTGGGGACCAATCTTGGCGGCGAAAATCGTTATGTCGCAGTCTTCTTCGTCGACATGATCGGATCCACCTCGATGGCCGCCGATCGCGCCCCGAGGAAGTGCTCACGATTCTCAACGACTTCTTTCGCATCGTGGTGGAGGTCGTCGACAGCCGCGGAGGCTTCGTCAACAAATTCGTCGGAGACGAGGCGCTCTCTGTCTTCGGCGCGCCGCTGCATCGCCCGGATGCCACCACGGCGTGTCTGGCCGCCGCACGCGAGTTACGCGACCGGCTCACGGAGGATTTCCCGCATCCGTTCGAGTTCGCGATCGGGGTCTCTGCCGGGCTCGCCGTCGCCGGGAACGTGGGTGCACCCGAACGCTATGAATACTCCGTGATCGGCGACCCGGTGAACGAGGCATCGCGACTTACCGAGCTGGCAAAACACCGTCCCAGCCGGCTGCTCGCATCCACCAATGCCCTGTATTTCGCCGATCCCGATGAACAAAAACACTGGGATCACGGCGACTCTGTGCTGCTCCGGGGCCGCACCAGGGCGACACACCTAGCGTGGCCTGCGGGAACCTGAAAGAAGTGGCCTGCCCGCGCCGTTACTGTGGTGCCCGTGCCCGATGACTGTGACCGTACCGCCGGCGGCGATATGCCGCCCGAGCGAAACGGCCCGGACTCGTGCCCCGACGACCCCGAGGCAGACACCGCGCCCCAACCCGTCATCAAGCAGCGGGGAAAGTACTGGTGGTTGCGGTGGGCGATTTTCGTCGTTTTCGCGATCGTGCTGGCCGTGGAAATCCGGTACATCTCGCCGCAGCTGGCAGCGGCCTGGCGCAGCCTGAAGACCGCCAATCCCTGGTGGGTGCTGGCCGCGGCCTTGGCAGCGATGGCCTCGATGCACAGCTTCGCGCAGATCCAGCGGACGCTGCTGCGTTCTGCGGGCGTGAAGATACGTCAGTGGCGCTCTGAGGCCGCGTTCTACGCGGGCAACGCGTTGAGCACCACTTTGCCCGGCGGCCCGGTGCTCTCGGCCACCTTTATCTATCGACAGCAGCGGCTATGGGGTGCCACCCCGGTGGTCGCGTCCTGGCAGTTGGTGATGTCCGGAGTACTGCAGGCGGTGGGGTTGGCGATCCTCGGCCTCGGCGGGGCATTTCTCTTGGGCGCCAAGACCAACCCGTTCTCGCTGATCTTCAGCATCGGCGGATTGCTTGCCATCCTGGTCCTGGCGCAGGCGGTGGCATCCCGGCCGGAGATGCTCGACGGCATCGGCGTACGGGTCCTGCGCTGGGTCAACGATCTGCGTGGCAAGCCTCCGATGATGGGGGTCGCCCGCTGGCGCGAGATCCTCAAACAGATGGAAGCGGTGACGCTGACCCGCCGTGCTCTCGGCGAGGCCTTCGGCTGGTCGCTGTTCAACTGGATCGCCGATGTGGCCTGCCTGGCCTTCGCGGCCTATGCCGTGGGGAGTCGGCCCTCCCTGGTCGGCGTCATGGTCGCCTACGCCGCGGCTCGTGCCGCCGGCTCACTTCCACTGATGCCCGGTGGACTACTCGTGGTCGAGGCCTTCCTGGTCCCCGGCCTCGTGTCCTCGGGGATGACGCTGCCCGACGCGATCTCCGCGATGCTCATCTACCGCGTCGTGAGCTGGATCTTCATCTCGTCGATCGGCTGGGTCATCTTCTTCTTCCTCTTCCGCGACGAGAGCCAGATCGACCCCGACGCCACCCCGAACCTCGCCAAGGAGCCCGAACCCGGCGCCAACGCCCGGTCCGACGGTCCGCCAAAAAATTCTTCCGATCCCCCGAAATAAAGCGGACCATAGTCCGGTTGGCATGAATGTCTCACCCCCAACTTTGAGGAGCATTCATGACCACCACCGCCCCCGTTCTCGCCGCCGGAACCTGGACCATTGACGCGGTTCACTCGGATATCACCTTCTCGGTACGCCATCTGGGCGTATCGAAGGTTCGCGGCTCGTTTACCGACTTCAGCGGTGAAATCGCCGTGGCCGAAGACGGCACGCCCTCAGTTTCGGCCACGATCGACGTGGCCTCGGTCAACACCCGCAACGACCAGCGCGACGGCCACCTGCGCTCGGCCGACTTCTTCGACACCGAGAACCACCCCACGGCCACCTACCGCTCTACCTCGGTCCGCGCTGACGGTGACGACTACATCGTCGACGGCGAACTGACCCTGCACGGCGTCACCCAGCCGGTCTCGCTCAACCTCTCCCTGGACGGCGTCGGTCCCGGAGCACAGGGCGGCGCGGTCGCCGGCTTCGAGGCCACCGCCGAGATCAACCGCGGCGACTTCGGCGTCACCGGCGGTGCCGGACTGGTCGGCGAGAAGGTCACGCTGACCTTCAACATCGAGGCCGGTCACCCGGAGGCACCCTCCAACTGATCGTCGGGCGGCACCCGCTACGGTCGGGGAATGCCCAGCGTGCAACAGAATTCGTCACCCCAAACGCCGGTGACATCCGTACTGCTTTCACTCGTACTGGATGTCATCGGCGTCTTGGTCTTCTGCACCATCGGCCGCCGCAGCCATGCCGAAGGCATCACGCTGGCCGGTGTGTGGGACACGGCATGGCCGTTCTTGTCCGGAGCCGGTATCGGCTGGCTGCTGAGCCGGGGATGGACGCGCCCGACGTCGGTGACCCGTACCGGGATCGCGGTGTGGGTCTGCACTGTGCTGTTCGGGATGATCCTGCGCCGGCTGAGCAACCAGGGCGTGGCGTTCAGCTTTGTCATCGTGGCATCGGTGGTGACCGCGTTGTTCCTGCTCGGGTGGCGGGGCATCGCGACCCGGCTGATCAAAGCGTCCGACAGCTAGTCAAGAAGCAGCGAGCCGCCGTCAGGATCCCGTCAACGCGCTTGGATACCCGCCCAGTGTCCGCGCAAGCTGGCTGCATGGAAGGTTTCGCCGCCGTGCTGGTGCCCCTGGCCGGTTATGCCGCGGTACTGCTCTCTGTGCGGTACCTCAATCGTCACGACGATGTCGCCCCTGCCGCGGGCCCGGAAGCCTTGACCCGCTAGTCCCCAAACGCCAAGTGCGAGCCTGGCGCGGATATCTCAAGGGATATCCGCGCCAGGCTCGCACTCGAATTACGTATCTACCCTTAGACGCGCGGGCCGGGCGCCGGGCCCGTGCCCACCGGGCCGGCCGGAGCCGGAGCGGTGACGGCGGGGGCTGGGCCGGGGACCGGTCCGGGTCCCTGCGGGAAGCTGGCAGCCGGCGCCTGATTCTGGATGGCGGACTGCACTGCCGGGTTCTGCACGAGGGCCTGGGCGGCCGGGTTCTGCGCCACCTGCTGGGCGGCCGGATTCTGCGACAGCGCGGTCAGCAGTGCCGGATTCACACCCATCGCCGCGGGGTTCAATCCGCCACCGTTGACAACCTGTGCCAGATCCAGCGGCAGACCGCACTTGGTGCGCAGGTCATTGAGCGGTGCGGCAATGCCACCGAGTGAACCGGCCACATCGGGCCGCGACACCAGGTAACTCTGCGTCTTGGCGGCGATCTGGTCCTGCGGGGCCGCCTTGATCTCGGTGAAGGCCGCATCGACGTCCGGATGCTGCTCCAGGTAACCCGCGGCGTTCTGCACCACGTTGCCGACGGTCTTGGTCATCTTGCTGGCCTGGCATCCGTCCGGCGTGGGTGTGGCCGGATTCACTGTCGCCGCGGCGGGTGCGGCGGCGTTCGGGGCGGGTGCCGGCGCGGCGGGAGCCGCTGGAGCCGGAGCGGGAGTCGGGGGGACTGGTTCGGCCGCGGCAATCGGTGCCAGGGCGCTCATCGCGAGCCCGCCAGCGAGAACACCTGCGCTCAGCAAGCCGTAGGCCGTGCGCCGCGAGGTTGTGGCTGACATGACATTCCTCCTAGTTGTGGGGGGATTACAGCCAAGGTATCGAAATTCGGCGCCATTTCGAAACACGGACGCGCGTAGTCACCAGAAGGTTACCGAGTCTTTATCGTCGGCCAGATTCTGAATTTCAAGATCCTATTTTTCGTCCAACACAACGTTGCCAGGGAGCGTGAAAGGCACGTCCAGCCACCACTCGTTTTTCGCCAAGGCAGGCTGTTAGTAAACGTGTCATCGCAGGTTGCCGGGATATATGTAGACAGGGGGCATGGTTGGTCGCGTTGCTGTAGCATCACGACCACGCCACAGGAGACTGCGTGCGTCACACCGAACGACAGGACTCATCGTGCAGTCAGTCATGATGCGCACCAGCGACTACCTCCGCAGGTATCGATGGCTGACCGTCGCTGTGTGGCTGATTCTTATTGTCGCCGCGGTGGGCCTGGTCGCCGGCCAGGGCGAAAAACTCACCGGCGGCGGTTTCGAGGTCGACGGATCGCAGTCGCTGATAGTGCACGACGCGATGGAAACCGGATTCCGCGATCACGGAGCCTCTCCGCTGGCGCTGGTCGCCGCGCCGCGGCCAGATGCGACCGTCGCGGATATGACGGCCGCCGTCGATTACCTCAAGCAGGTGGCAGGGCAGATCCCTCAGATCTCGGTCGAGCCGATTCCCCCGCAGCTGACTCCACAACCGGACCGCCCGTTCGTCGTCACCCTGCGGATCGGGTTCGACAACACCGGTGCGACCGATATCGCCAAGGACCTCCGCAAGAAGATAGGTGTGCACGGGGGTCAGCCCGGGCAGATAGCCGGCGGCCGAGTGTCCCTTTATGTCATAGGTCAAGGCGCGCTGGGTGCCGCGATGACCGAACAGATCGCCGGGGACATCAAACAGGCCGAGAAGTGGAACATCCCGGTCATCCTCATTGTGCTGATCGCCGCGTTCGGCTCCCTCGCGGCGGCTTCCCTGCCCCTGCTCTTGGGTCTGTGCACGGTGGCGTTGAGCGTCGCGCTCGTCCTCGCGCTGTCGAACATCACCACCATTTCGGTGTTCGCGCTGCCGACGGTCACCATGATCGGCCTCGCCGTCGCGGTGGACTATTCCCTTTTCATCCTCATGCGATACCGCGAGGAACTGAACTCCGGGAAGAACAAACAAGAGGCCATCGCCGGGGCCATGGCCACCTCGGGCCTCACCGTCACGTTCTCCGGCCTGACGGTGATCGCCGCCCTCGCCGGTATCTATCTGATCGGAACCCCCGCGTTGGCGTCGATGGCCTCGGGCGCCATCATCGTCGTCGCCATCGCCGTCCTGACCTCCACAACGTTGATGCCCGCACTGCTGGCCATCTTCGGCAAAGCCGCGGCCAATCAGTCCCGGCTTTTGCGTGTCTCACCGCTGCGTAAGCATTCAATTCCCTTCTGGCGCAAGTGGACCCAGGAGGTTATGCGCCGGCCATGGCTCTCCGCACTGGGCGCCTCGATATTCCTGCTCGCGCTCGCGGCACCGAGCCTGCAGATGCAGGTCTCCAATAGCATGCTGCGCCAATTCGATTCGTCCCATGAGATCCGTCGGGGCATTGACGCTGCGGCCGTCGCCATGGGACCTGGCGCGCTCGGACCGGTGCAAATACTGCTCACCTTCGGCGGCGATACGAACGGCACAGCCAACGCGGACAGCCCGGCCCACGCACAAGCCCTCGAAACCGCCAAGGAAACGATCGCGCAGGCCCCCAACGTCGCGCGGGTCTCGGATCCGATCTTCTCCACGGGCGGGCATGACGCGCTGATCTCGGCCGTGCTGTCAGTGGACCCCGAGGCGACTGCCGCGCGCGATACCGTCAGCTGGCTGCGCGCGAAGCTGCCCGATGCGCTCAAGAATTCGGGGGCCGATATCAATGTCGGCGGACCGACCGCCTTGCTGTTCGACTACGACAACCGAGTCGAACACTCCCTGTTGGGCGTGTTCGCGTTCGTCTGTGTACTCGCGTTCGTGATGCTGCTGGCCACACTGCGCTCGCCGGTGCTGGCGCTCAAGGGTGTGGTGATGACGGTGCTCTCAGTGGCCGCCGCCTACGGCAGCCTGGTGATCGTCTTCCAATGGGGGTGGCTGGAATTCCTGGGCTTCCATAAGACCAACATCGACAGCAGCATCCCGCCGTTGGCTCTCGCATTGACCTTCGGTCTCACCATGGATTACGAGATCTTCCTGCTGGCACGCGTGCGCGAGCGGTACCTGCGCACCGGTGATTGCGCCGATGCGGTCTCCTTCGGCGTGCGCACGAGCGCGCGCACCATCACCAGCGCCGCGCTGATCATGATCGCGGTGTTCATCGGATTCGCCTTCGCCGGAATGCCCTTGGTGGCGCAGCTGGGCGTCGCGTGCGCGGTCGCGATCGCCGTCGACGCCACGGTGGTGCGCCTGGTGCTGGTACCGGCGCTGATGGCGATGTTCGACCAGCGCAATTGGTGGCTGCCCGGCTGGCTGGATCGGGTGCTTCCGACCGTGGACTTCGAAACCCCATGTGTCGACGAGCTTCCGGGCCCGCATAGCGAGAGTGCGCTGCGACTTCAAGGATCCGGTCTCGAGGAACCGCGCATCGACTATCACGCCATCGCTGTCTCGGCGGCCCGACTCAAACGCCTCGCAGACGGCGGCACCGTCACCGCACCCGACACGCAGGCGGTGCTCGTGGACCGCTGGCGTGACAACTTGACTGTGGCGCTGGAAGCCTTGCAGGCCGGCAAAAATGGAACAGACACCGACACATTCGGAATGCCCGGTCCCCTCTCTCGGGTGACACCGGTCGAAACCACGCAGGTGAAGCTGCCGACGGGACAGAAGTGCGCTGTACCCACCGATGCCGAAGCGCTGCGTATGCAGGGACTGTTGTTGATGCGCCGCAATGCCGAACGTGATTACACCGAGTTCGCCCGGCTCGCTTCGCTGATGGAGCCGCAGACGGCGGCCAAGGTCCTCGCGGGGCTCGATCAGCATTACTGTGTACAGTCCAATCAGAGGTGGGTTTCCAGCCAGCTGGTACGCAGGCTCGCTGACCCGAAGCCCGGCGACGGAGCGATGGAATGCCCCACGGTGCGCAGGCAGTGCCTGTCCGTGGCGGTGGCGATGTTGGAGGATGCGAGGTGACGGTCACGAGCGACGCTCCAGCCGTCTCACCCGAAGTGCCTGACGAGCCTTCGGGTTCCGGCGACGTCGACTTCAGTTCCGCTGACACCGACCAGCCTGGGCGCACTGCCAAGCCGGTAAGCCACTGGACCACCTCCGAGATCCTCGATGCCCTGCAAAGTGGCGACCTTTCCGATTGGCAGGCGATCGTTCACGCGCTCAAACGCGATCCGTTCGGACGGACCGCACGCCAGGTGGAAGAAGTGGTGGGCTCCGATGAGCTTTACGGCATTTCGACCGTGCTGCAGGAGGTTCTCACCCGGGCCCGCGACAACCTTGCCGAAGCCGAACAGCGAGAAGCGGCCAACGAGATCAACCTGCTGTTCGAGGCCTCAGGTCTGCGTGAGGCCGAGTTTGCTTCCCGCATAGGTGTTTCAAGTGGCGAGCTCTCCTCATACCTGACGGGCACGGCCAGCCCATCAGTGGCGATGCTGGTCCGGATGCGCAGGGTGGCCCGACGCTTCGGACGCACCCGCCCCCGCGGATGACCATGGCGTGCACGAGCCGGGTACCTGCGTAACCAATGCCAGTTCCCTGGGAGCTGTCCGATCGTTATGGCAGCGCGCCTGAATTCGGCCTAACCTCGTGCCATGACCGACGAGACAAGATCTGACGAACCTACGGGCGCGATTTCGGCGCCCACTCACACGCCCCCGCCTGCACCGACGGCCCCCGCAGGTGCACCGAAGCCCCCGCCCACCAATGTCGGCTGGGCAGTTGCCGCCGTTGTCTTCTTCTGGCCGTTGGCCTTCAGCGCATTCACCAACGCGCTGAACGTCACGCAGTACTGGCTCACCGGCCAATTCGACCGTGCTCAGGAATCCTCGGACCGCGCCAAGCTGCTCGGCAAGATCGCCCTGCTGACCGGCCTGGTGCTGCTGTTCCTGTTCATCGCCGTCCGCATCGCGTGCGCCATCTGGTGGCACACGCACGGCGGTGGTGGCGGCGGTGGCCACCACGGCGGCTGGCACCGCACCTGGGATGACGACGGATGGAACGGCCCAGGCCCCATGGGCCGTCCCGGCCACGACAACTAGATCCGGCGGGCAGGAGCGAAGCGACCCGGGGTTTGCTTAGAAGTCGTCGGGCGCACTAGGTGCAACGGGCCAGCCAAACGCTATGGCGGCCCGTTGCACTGCGCCCGGCCGCAGTTCGGTGACCAGGCCGGCTCTCGCCAGCGCCTGCAAGCTCACCCCGCCCATGTAGACGGATCCGAGATCGCGCACGGTCAACGCGATATCGGCTTCCTCCGTGGTGATTTCACAGCTCGCACCGGTCAGACTGCCGCGCAGACGGTAACGTCCCGAATTCTCCGGCAGGAATTCGTCGGTCACTTCCAGCACCACATCCACCTCGACGGAGTACCGCCGCTGCGACAACGCCCCCGCAATGTCGACCAATCGCACGTGAATCGCATCGCCCAGGGCGCATTCGAGCGCCGAGTGGTTGGCCACCAGATAGCGCAGCTCCTCATGCACCGATGCGCCGTGATACTTGATCTTGCGGACCAGATCCATATCCAGCAGATAGCGCCATGTCCGGGCGTAGGCACGCGGATTGGCACCCAGCACCTCTTGCACATGCAACTCCGCGTCGGGTCCGGCGTCGCCCCACCCCGGCTTCGGCCGATAGATGGCGAATCCGCTGACTGTTCCATCGGATTCGTAATGCAGGACGAAGCGGATCTTGCCGGAGTCCTTCTGGCGTTCCTCGTTATCAAGAGTCCAGGATGCCCACCACTCGGGGGTACGGGACATCTGGCCGGGCAGTTCAGCGATGGCGTCGTCGTAGACGGCAGGGGCCGACGCCAGGAACGTGTCGGCGTCCACCTCCTCCAGGGTGCCGTCGCCCAGATCGACATCCGACCGGAACGCCAGCTCCTTGACCCGGCCAGACAACTCCGCGGCCTCCGTCGCCACCCCGTAGCCGAATCGGCCGTAGATCAACGCTTCCGAGGCGAACAACATGGCGATGGCCTCACCGCGCGAGCGGACGTCCTCCAGCTGATGCCGCATCATCGCGGTCAACAGACCTCGGCGGCGATGTGTTGGCGCCACCGTGACCGCGATGATCGCGGCCACCGGTGCGACAGTTCCGCCCGGCAACACCACGTGGCGCGCGAGCGCTCCGGCCGTCGACACCCACTTGCGTCCGTTGTGGAATCCGATGAGCCGGTCCAGGTCCGCGAGCTTGCGGACGAGTTCGATCTCGTCCTTCTGCAGGTCCTGCAGAAACACGGAGTACGTCGCAGTCATGTACGACGCGTAGTCGTCATCATCTTGAACGGTGCGTAGGGTCAGGTCAGACACATACCCATGTCTACCGTGCCATGCCAGCACCTGTCACTTGAGTTTTCGGCGTGCTATCGGTGACAGGAAAGGAACCACGGTGTGGACTGCCCCCGATGACGCGGCAATCGCCCAGATACTGCTCGAAACCAAGACCATTGCCATCGTGGGAGTTTCGTCCAATCCCGACCGGCCGAGTCACGGGGTCTACCGCTACCTGGCCGCCCACAGTCCCTACCGAATTTTCCTGGTGAATCCGACCATCTCCGAGCTCGACGGCCAGACTGTCTACCCGAGCCTGGAGGCGCTGCCGGAGACACCCGATCTGGTCGATGTGTTCCGTCGCCGCGAAGAATTGGCTGGCATCACTCAGGAGGCCATCGACATCGGCGCCCGCACCCTGTGGTTCCAGCTCGATCTCGTCGACGTCGATGCCGCGAACAGAGCAACGGATGCCGGGCTGCGGGTCGTCATGGACCGCTGCACCGAAATCGAATTCGCGCGCATCAGTTCGCGTTAGCCCTTCGAGGACGCAGCGCCGATCCGATCGATCGGTGCGATGTTGTCCACGAGCCAGTGGCCCTCGCGTTTAGCGAGCGTCATCCGCAGCGCCAGCACCGACTCTTCGGGCCGTGTCTTGGCCGCGACGCTCGTGCGTCGCACCAGTGCGGCCGTCACAGCGTCTTCAGGGCCGAGCGCCTCGATGCCGACCGAGATGATCTCACCCTGCTGCGAGATTCCCTTGGCCTTCAGTTCCGCGGTGGCCCGATCGAAGTCACGCGTGAAGGATTGTCTCTGCCCCTCGGTCATGTGCTCGGTGGCCTTGTGCACGTAGGAGTCCGGGCTTCCCGGGGAGAAATTCACCACCGCCTCCGCCACCGTCGCGACGACATCGGTCACGGCCGAACGGTCCGCATTCCCCTCCCGATCGGGCACCGTCCAATGCCGGTAACCCACCACCGCCACGGCCAGCACTGAGGCCGTGGCCAGAGCCACAACTGCGGTGCGCAGCGCCGGCCCATCGTCGTCCGTGCCGACGGTCACCGAATCCCGCCTGGCCAGATAGGCATTCACCGCCACACCCTGAGCGATGAGCAAGCATGCAGCCGTACACATCACCACCCACCACGTGGGCCAGCGCAGAACAACGCCGAGCTCGACGATCGCCAGTACCGTCGCCAACGGCGCCAGCAGGTCGAAGAGAATGACCCGCAACACATTCCGGCTCATCGGCTATCACGCTCTTCACGCAGGCTCATCGCAGCAGCTCCAGACCGGTTACCAGTAACTGGTCTTCGATTTTCGACACCGCGAGCCGCAGGTGCCACTGGTTGACTTTCGGGGAGGCATTGGCGTCTCGTGTCACCGAGGTCGCCACCACCATGACGCGGTCCACCCGCTCCGCGGACGGCAGCCCGACGTCCTCATCCGGAATCTTTGCGCCGCTCCTGTCGATAGCCACCGCATCGATCTCCCCGGCCGCATCGGCGTCGACAGTTCGCGCGAGCTTCACCACACCCCCGATCATCTCCCCCAGGTGATCGCTGAGCTGCCCGGCGGTACCGTCCTGCAGTATCTGCACGCTCGAATCGACATTGCTCTTCTTCATATTGATCAGGGTGTTCACCCAGGTCACAGCGGTGTCGAGCACACGGGCGTCGTAGCGGTCACGGGCTATCTGGCCGCGATGCCCGCTACTGACGAGGACCGAAAGCACCAGGGCGACAACCGCGATCACGCCAAGAATCGCCGACAGCACACCGTACTGAGAGAAGACGGGTCCCTCTCCACTGCCGAGGCTGGGTGCCGGGTCGTCTTCGCTCACGGGCCTCACCCTAGCGACCCGTGCCACCATGGACGGGTGACGACAGAATCCGTGCTGCCAAAATCCGGTATCGACCTGAGCCACCGCGACGAATCCATCCGACCGCAGGATGACTTGTTCGGCCACGTCAACGGGCGCTGGCTCGCCGAATACGCCATTCCGGCCGACCGCGCCGTCGACGGCGCCTTCCGGACTCTGTTCGACCGCGCCGAGGAGCAGGTCCGCGGGATCATCACCGAGGCGAGCGACGCGGGTGCGGCAGAGGGCACCGAGTCTCAGAAGATCGGCGACTTGTTCGCGAGCTTCATGGACGCCGAGACCGTCGCGGCGATCGGGCTGGCGCCGCTGAACCAGGAGTTGGACGGAATCGTCTCGGCGCCCGATGCCACCGCACTGGCCGCCGTCATGGGCGCCCTGCAGCGAGCCGGGGCGGGCAGCGGAGTGGGCTGCTACGTGGATACGGACGCCAAAGATTCCTCGCGCTACCTCCTGCACATCAGCCAGTCCGGTCTCGGCCTGCCCGATGAGTCCTACTACCGCGAGGAGCAGCACGAGGCCACTCGCGCTGCCTACCGCGCACACATCGCCGCCATGCTCACACTGGTCTACGGCGATGGCGACCACACCGATACCGCCGACCGGATCTTCACGTTGGAGACCAAAATCGCCGCCGCACACTGGGATGTGGTGAAGCGACGCGACGCCGAGCTGAGCTACAACCTGGTGAAGTTCGCCGACCTGGAGCACACCGCACCCGGGTTCGACTGGACAGGCTGGATATCCGGACTGGGTGCTACCAGCGGTCAAGTCACCGAATTGGTGGTGCGGCAGCCCGACTACCTGACCGCTTTCGCCGGTCTGTGGGCCTCCGAGCCGTTGAGCGACTGGAAGCAGTGGGCAAGCTGGCGGCTGATCTGTGCCCGTGCGGCGTACCTCACCGAACCGCTGGTGGCGGAGAACTTCGATTTCTACGGACGCACGCTGTCGGGTACCGAGCAGATCCGCGACCGGTGGAAGCGCGGTGTCGCGGTGGTCGAGTCACTACTCGGCGAGGCCGTGGGCAAGCTGTATGTAGAGCGCCACTTCCCGCCGAATGCCAAGGCGCGCATGGAGGTCCTCGTTGATAATCTGCGCGAAGCGTATCGGGTCAGCATTACCGATCTGGAGTGGATGACGCCGGAGACCCGCGAGCGTGCCCTGCAGAAACTTGATAAGTTCACCCCGAAAATCGGCTACCCGGCCGCGTGGCGTGACTACTCGACGATCGCCATCCGTCGCGACGATCTGCTGGGAAATGTCCGGCGCGCCACCGCAGCGGAGTGCGATCGAGGCCTGGCCAAGCTGGCGGGTCCGGTCGATCGCGACGAATGGTTCATGACCCCCCAGACGGTGAACGCCTACTACAACCCAGGCATGAACGAGATCGTCTTCCCCGCAGCGATTCTGCAGCCGCCGTTCTTCGACGCGGACGCCGACGATGCCGCCAACTACGGGGGCATCGGCGCCGTCATCGGTCACGAGATTGGGCACGGATTCGACGATCAGGGCTCAAAGTACGACGGCGACGGCAATCTGGTCAACTGGTGGACCGACACCGACCGCGGCGAGTTCGGCGTGCGCACAACGGCGTTGATCAAGCAGTACGACGAGTTCGTACCCCGCGAGCTCTCCGATCAGCACGTGAACGGCGCTTTTACGGTGGGTGAGAACATCGGCGATCTGGGCGGTCTCTCGATTGCGCTACTGGCCTACGAGATCTCGCTGGGCGGCAGCCCCGCTCCCGTCATCGATGGCCTTACCGGCGCGCAGCGCGTCTTCTATGGCTGGGCACAGGTGTGGCGTACGAAAGCCCGCGAGGCGGAGGCGATCCGGCGCCTATCGGTTGATCCGCACTCACCGCCGGAGTTCCGGTGCAACGGCGTGGTGCGCAATATCGATGCGTTCTACGAGGCCTTCGAACTGAGCACGGAAGACGAGCTGTTCCTGGAAGCCGATCAGCGCGTACGCATCTGGAGCTGACCTCGCAATACAAGAAAGCCCCCGGCCATCGGTCGGGGGCTTTCTTGTATTGCGAGGTCGAGAATCTAGAAGCGCTGCCAGTCATCGTAACCGTCGTAGTCCTTGTACGGACCGCCAGGTGAGTTCTTCACGATCACCGGGTCACCAGCGTGGGACTGGTTGAAATACCAGGTGGCGTTATCGGTGCTCAGGTTGATGCAGCCGTGGCTGGTGTCCTGCTTACCTTGCGCACCCACCGACCACGGCGCCGCATGGACAAAGATGCCGGAGTTGGACAGGCGGGTAGCCCAGTACACGTCGAGCTTGTAGCCCTCAGCCGAGTTGACCGGCACCCCATAGGTTGACGAGTCCATCACCATCTTCTGGAACTTCTCGCTCACGTAGTACGTGCCGTTTTTGGTCTCGTGCTTCTTGTCGTGCTTACCCATCGACATCGGCATGGTGCGTTCCACCACACCGTTGCGCGTCACCGTCATGGTGAAGGTCGCATCGTCGACCGTCGACACAAAAGCGTCACCGACCTTGAAGCTCCACCTCGTCCCACCCGCATTCACGTTCACATCAGTGTTCGCGGGCCAGAACTGCGTGGGCTTCCAGCGCAGCTGCTGATCGGTGTACCAGTAGAAATATCCCGGCACAGGCTTCGAGGTGGTGATTTTCACGGCGGCCTCGGCGGCCTTCTTGTCCGTCACGGGAGCGGCGAAGACGATCGTCACCGGCTGGGCCACGCCGACAACGTCGCCGTTATTGGGCGAGTTCTTCAGCAACCCGACCGGCAGCGGCGGCACATCGCCCGTCGGAGGCGCCCCGGGAGGCGGTGTGGTCGGCGCCGGCAGCGGCGGCACTTCACCCGGAGGCGGTGCATCGGGCGCAGGCGGCGGGGGCGGCAGCTCCCACGGCAACGG
>NZ_MAFC01000018.1 GCF_002013465.1 Mycobacterium sp. D16R12
ATGTTGTGTTGTCCCGGGAACTAGGCGATTCCCGGCATATACGTTGCGGCGGCCTGCATATCGCCGACGGTGTAACTTGTGGCGGCCTCGGTAACTCCGACACCGGCCCGGCTCAGCTCATAGACGGCACCGGCCGCGGCAGCATTGCGCTCGATGCCGTGGGCGCTGAATGCCGCGGCGCTCTGGATGGATACCGGGTCGGCCGCCGGCGGCAGCACCGCTCCGATCACCGGCGCTGCGGCGGTATGCACGGCGGCAAGCCGCGCGGCCAAGGCCTCCACCGCGGCGCTGGCGGCTGCCAGTCCCTCGGGAACGACGTTCAGGATCATGGCGAGTTCTCCTCCTCTGGGTGTATTTCGGTCATTGAGAACGTCCCTGCGCAAGCAGATCTCGGATCGACTCCGGTATCGCGGGGAGCTCGGTTACTGGCACGGCGTCAAGGGAGATGGTCGGATATCCGGCGAGATGTTCCGCGTAGGTCTGCGCGCCCAGCCGTATCCCGAGTCCTGCCCAGGCGTCGATCACCGACCATCTCCGCGGGTTTCGCTCAGCCCAATCGCTGCGATCCAGCAGACGTTTCCATTCACGCAGCTCGAGTTCGTCGAGACCAAACCCTCCGAGAAACTCGGCATAGGGGACGTCCATGCCACGCACCACGGTGATTCCCCGGCCGAGCGTCGACGCTTCTCCCGCCATACCAAGAATGGACATCGCCGCGGCGCTTCCCGTGGTGACCTCTTCGGTCAGGGTGATAGAGGGAAAGGCTTGCAGTGCAAAACATGCGTCAACGATCGACACCAGTACATCGGCACCGTCAACCAATTGGCCGACCTCTCCGAGCACCCGGGGCAACCGCGCAAGCGTGAAGTCAAGCCCAGGCGGTGACGCCGCGACCACCAGTTCGGCTAGTGCCTTGGACGCGGCATACGGATAGAGAGCTTCGCGCGGATCGGTGACGCGTGCGGCGACAGCCTCCGCGTTGACGACGAATGTCGACATGTGGATCAACCGGGTACCGTGCGCCGCGCAGCCTTCCACAGCCGCAGATACCCACTCCACGTTGGCATCCCGGATATCACGATAGGGAGCCAGCATGTTGGTGTTCCCGATGCAGTTGACCAGGGTGCACGCCCCCGTCTCGCGCAGCAGCGTGTTCAGTGCTTCCGGGCCGAACCCTGACTCGGCATGCCGGACCCGGACGCCGTCGACGCCCCGCAGAGCGGGCCACGGTCCGGAATCGGGGAGCTCCGATCTTGTCACGAAAACGACGTCGGGGTCCAGCGCGCCGCGGCGTTTCAGGTCGAGCGTGGCACGGGCGAATCCGGTACCGACGATCCCCGACGCACCCAAGACGATGATCGGACCGTCACCACTGGCCTGTGAGTTGTTGTGGCGCAATGTTGTAACGCGGCGAGCAGCCGTCAACCTCTCGAGGTCCGCGCCGATATCGAGTGCGGTGTCCACGGCACCCAGCTCAACGCCCGCCGCGCCGGCCGCGGCAAGGTAAGCGGCGCTATCGGCACTGATCAAATCCAGGACCGAGAGTTGACGTCCGAGATACCGCCGAGTGTCCGGCAGCATTCTGATCAGATCGAGGGAACCAATTCCCTCGGCAAGCAGCGACGACTCCGCACCGATCTCCCGCCCAAGACACCGACTCCACACCTGCGCAAGACCCGCGGCAGTTTCTACGGTCTCTGCCTTGTCTGGTACCGCGTCCACAAACTGCGGCATGGTCACCAGGCCGTCGTGGTCGATCTTGCCGTTCGGCTTGCGGGGGATGCTCGACACGCTCACCACGAAGAACGAGGAGACCCCGAGGTCCACGAGAAGACGTCTGACCCGTGCCGTTATTTTGTTGTCGTCCAGGTCCTTACGGGCCTGAAACCAGACCACCAGCGCGCCACTGTGCACCCCCACACCGACATCGACGATTGCCCGGTCCTCGGATATGCGGCGGATTACTGAAGCGGTGTCGATCCGCTTACCGGAGATCTTCACGATCGCGTCGCGGCGTCCGGCGAAGGTGGGAAATCCGTCCTCGTCGAACACCACGCGGTCGGCAGTGGCGAATGCCCGTCTGGGCGCGCCACCGGCGGCGCCGACCACGCCGAAACTCTCGCCCGATGTCCCGAGGTACCCCGCCGAAACGGTGTCTCCGACGACGACGATTTCACCGAACGCGACATAGACCGTGTTGGGCATGACCGGCAGACCCACCCGAAGCCGCTCCGAACCATCGCCGCGCGCCTCCCCGTCGATGGGCAGGTACGTCACGACGACCGTCGTTTCGGTCGGTCCGTAGCTCGAGATGAGTGAGACAGACTGGGCTCCCACGCCCTCCACCCACTTGTCTACTGCGCCGGACCGAATGCCTTCACCACCGACGACCACCTGGCGCAGATCGGAAGCATCGATCACTGCCAGTGCCTCCGCGTCCTCACACAGCAGGTGCCATACGGCGGTCGGCAGGTCGATCAGGGTGGGCCTCAGCTCCCTGATATCGCGCACGAGGGCGCCCAGATCTCCGGATTTCATTGCCGCGGAACGGGTCAGCTGTGATCCGCAGACCGCCCCGCCAAAGATCTCCTCGACGCTGATATCCGAGGTCAACGGTGCACATTGGAGAATGCTGTCCTGCGCACCCCAGCCGTAGGCGTATCCGGCGGCACGGGCGAACAACGCGAGTGCGCTGTGGGTGACCGGGACGAGTTTGGGCTGACCGGTCGACCCTGAGGTCGCCATGATGTACGCCGTCCGCATCCCTAAGGCGACGTCCCGTGTCACCTCCTCGATGCGCTCGTCGACGAGGTCACGCAATGGACCTTCCAGCTTTAGCGGGATCGAGGTCGCGGTATCGACCACACGCACCGCGACGCCACCGTGCTCGATAATCGAATCGGCACGCAGGGATGTATCTTTTGCGCTGTCGCACACGCTGTACCCACAGCCGGCGAGGTGGCAGGCGATCAGAAGATCCACGGTCTTGTCAGTGTCATCATCGACGCACACCACGATGTCGCCCGGTGCCACACCGCTGACGACCAGCCAGGCGATCCAGGGCTCGACGAATCGTCGCCTCTGCAGGAACCGCTGCACACCGCCTTCGGTGTGCATGAACCATGCGGGTGCAGCAGCGGACTGATTCTGCGCGTAGTCATCGCCCCGGCGACGGGTACCGTCGGCACCGATCCCGAACCACTCGTTCACGGTCATGGCAATCGGCAAGTCCCACATGGTTTCCATCGACCACAGTGCCGCCGCGATCCGTTCGGCGATCCACGGATGTGTGTTCTCGCCCTCCAGGTCCGCGCGGCGCCAGATAGACAGGGTCAGAGTGCGCTGCTCCTCGTCCATGACGCACGACACGGTCAGGCCCTCCACGGGGCCGATGTCCGTCGCATAGGGGGACGCCGACAGAAATGGGCGCAGGGCGGGTGCGCAGGTCTCGCGGATGAAGTTGAAGGTCAGCGCCTCGACGTGCGGTGTCTTGTTGATTGCCAGATGCATTCGGCGGTACTGCTCCTCACGAAGCCACCGGCGCCGTGAGGCTCTGACATAGTCACGATCAAGTGCCTGCACGACATCGCGCACAGAGGCAAAAGCAGGGAAGCGGACCGGATGCGCGATGGAGTTGACCAGACAGGTTGCGACGTTCAGGTCGGGTTCTCCGAATCTGTTGTCCACCGCGTGAATCAGCAAGGTCGCAGTGCTCTGCCGCAGACTTGCATCCACCGCAAGCGAAGCCGCCGCAACCAGAATGTTCAACGGCACCTGCTTGGCCTCGGACAGTGATTCGATCGCGTCGAAGGCTTTGCCGGATAGCGTTACCGATTCCTGCAGTACACCTCTTGCCGCGCCCGTCAGCCCGCCGCCCAGACTGTGCCCGTCCCCTCCGTGTCGCGATGCATCGGTGAGTTCACGCTGGACTGCCGCGCCGAAGCGTTGCAGCGATTCCTCGGCCTTGGCGGCCTCAAGACTGTGCGCCGCCGCGATGCTCGCCAGTACTGCACTTGCACAGGGTGATTCGAGCGCATCAGTGCCAGCCAGGCGACGTCCGAAGTCGACTTCTATCACCCCGATGGCGCCGCCGTCGAGAAGGAGGTGGTGCGCGTGAATCTCGAGCCCCACCACCCGTCCGTCTGTACCCGTGCGGACGGTATACCGCACCAGCGGCTTGGCGGTGAGGTCCGTGGACCACATATGCACAAGCTCGCCGGCGGCCCGCGTTGTTGGCTCCTCCCGCTCCGGCGCCACCGTCACGACGTCACTGAACTGCAGGCACCGCATCAGTTCTGGATAGTGCGCACCTTCCCGCACCGGTTCGAGGACACACAGCTGCAGGGGGTTGCTGGCTATTGCTCCCCGGAGCGCGGTCAGGAACACCGACAGCTCGATCGGATGAAGCCGATAGCTCTTCCCGATGAGATACAACCCGGGATCATCGGCCTGCAACGAGCCGTTGTACATATTCTGCTGTGACCTGCTCAACGGCACCCGGTCCACCCGCGGTTCCACCGCCAACGTCATGTGACGCCCTCCGGCTGTGGCAGCTCCAGCACCTGAGCCCATCCGGCGATGGAAAGGTCTGAGACCAAACGCTTCTGCAGCTCCGAACCGCGACTCACACCCAGCTGTTTCATCAGCAGCACGAAACGCACCGAGTCGAGTCCCAGCTCCCGCAGATCCGTGGCGTCACCGTCGACGAGCTCCGACTCCGCGATGTACAGCACGTCACACACTGCTACCAGGATTCGGTCTCTCGTGGTTTCAGGCATGAGCTGGCGCCCCGGTGAGGGCGGCGGCCAAGGACGATCGCATGACCTTGCCGGATTTCGTCCGGGGGATGTCGTCGACAACGGCGATGATCGACGGCCTGGCCATCGATTCCGATTCGTGCCGATACTTCGCCGCGATCCGTTGCTTGAGCTCGGCCGTACCCGGCCCGTCCAGCTGTGCGGTGAGTACCACCGCCAACCCGACGAGCGCGCCGAACTCCTCGTCCGGTATCTCGTAGCATGCCGCTTCACTCACGCCCGCAACATTTTCGGCGATCCGGTCGACCTCGTCGGGCACCACATTGACCCCTCCGGAAATGATCATCTCCGAGGAACGGCCCCTGATGTAGAAGAAGCCATCGTCGCGACGCTCCACCAGGTCGCCGGTGTTCACCCATCCGTCGGCCAGTACCTCGCGGGTGCGATCGGGATTTCCCCAATACCCCAGCATGTTGGCCGGCGACTTGATCCACAGCGTGCCGTACGACGCGGAGACGCCGCCGTGTGTCGGCCCACCGCTCTCGCCATCCGACAAAAAGGTCTGCACCCCTGGGTAGGGACGCCCGACGGCCCCCGCCTCGATCCTGGCGATCGACAGGTCATCGGTTGGCAGGCACAGTGCGGTACAACCTGTTTCACTCAGCCCATAGACCTGGGCCGTTCGCACCCCCGCTGCTTCGATGAACTGCACATCGGCCGGAATCGCCCGCGAGCCGCCGTACGCGATCAATCGCAAGGAGGGCACGTCGGCTCCGGTGAGCTTGAGCTCGGACACCAATCTGGTCATGAGGGTGGGCACCAGGCATGCGGTGGCGACCTCATTCCCGGCCAGCAGCTCCCTCAGCGATGCCCCGCCCTCACCGCCGGTGACACACGTGGCCCCGTGCATCAGCCCGTTGAGAATCCACCAGAGCCCACCGATATGCGTTGCGGGCAGCGGTGAGTAGGTCGTCTCCCCTGCCACCCAGTCGATCCAGCTCAGTCCCTCGGCGCGCAAGATGTCGGGCACCGCGAAGAACGTGCGGTTGGGCAGCAGCACAGCCTTCGGTTCACCCGTCGTGCCGCTGGTGAAGATCATGGCGAGCGGGTCGTCGGCTTCGGCTTCGGTTTGCGTTGCCAGCCCATCTATTTCGTGGCTCGAGGGAAGAGCCACAGCCTCGTCCGCCGCATTCGGAAGGATCGCGGCCGGTTCTGTTATCTCACAGAACCGCGCGATGGCTGCCGGGGGCAGGGCGTTGTCCACCATGACGGCGATGGCGCCGAGACGCGCGCACGCCAGTACCGAAAGGTACGTCTGTGGCCCGTTGTCCGAGAGAACCACCACACGGGACCCCCGAGTGACCGACGCGGCATGAAGTATCGCGGCAAGCTTTCCGACTTCGGCGGTGAGCTCGCCGTACGTCACCGCAGCGGCACCGTCACTGCGGCGCAATGCGATGAGCCCAGGTCGCAGGCGGGCCTGTTCGAAGATCCGTTCCCACACAGTGGGAGGTGACTGAGACATGGCGGTGGGATGCGCTTCCTGTCGTGGGCTACGGGATGTTCAGGACCGCGATCTCGAACTCGCCGGCCGCGGATCCTCCGTCCTGATCCCAGAATTCGATGGTGCTGTGGAACTGGAGGTAACGCCACGACCGGTCGACGATATGGAAGTCACGGGCCTGCAGGCGGGCAGAGAACTGCTGCGCGTTGACCAGCCGCCGAAACCGCGACGACGTGCTCTTGATCAACATGCCGGCGAGTTGGTTCTGGCAGTAATCATCGATCGACCAGCCCCGGAAGGCCCAAATATCGTCATTGACAACGCCTTGCGCGAAGGCGCTGTAGGCCAGCTGGTTGAAGCACAACACCAACTCCACGGCGTTGAAGTGCCCCGTACTCCGGATATAGGCGGACTCGCTGATTGCGAAGTTGCCTTGGGCGTGCACCGCGTCGGAGGTGATGCCGTACTCGGCGTCGTTCAGATAGCGGCAGCCCTTGTATGAGTATGGTTCGAGCACTCTGCCGAGCAGGCCCTCGGAGATCGGGGCCATCCCCGCCGAAGGCAGCCCGGTCTGTACCGACAGGGTTGCCGCGACCGCGCTCACGCCGCGAATCCGGGCGTCTCGAGACCATCCAACATGGTCAGGCGGTGCGTCGTCAGTTTGCCCGACGCCGTGCCATGCTTCGCGCGATGAACCAGAGAACGGTTGTCCCACAACACGATATCCCCCACCTCATAGTGCTGGGCGTGGATGAACGGCGATGCGTAGTCAGGGTCGAGCTGCCCCGATTCTTCGAGTAGCTGCTGAAGCAGCGCAGCGTCGAGGAGTGCTCCATCCCCGTCCTCGATCGTCTCGGTACCCGCCTCACAGATGTAGAGGATCTCTTCACCAGTCTTCGGGTGTTTGATCACCGTGGGCCATTTCTGTGGGGGCGTGACTCTCTCGATCTCGGCCAGGATCTCGCCGATGGGCCGGTAAACATCACTCGGCCGGATCTTGATGTAGCGCCGCGGCGTATGTGTGCTGAATGTCCCACGCACAGAATCCTTTATCGTGCTCGACAACGATTCCCACACCTTGTTGAGATCGATGAAATAGGTTCCGCGGTCGAGGCCCGGAACCGCCAGCGGCACCACCATGGAGAACGCGAAAGGTTTCGGCATGAACATGTAGTCGACGTGCCAAAACGCGCCGGTCCGCGGAACCCCTTGTCCCTCTTCGGTAGACGAGACGAAGATCTCCGGGTGGTTCTCGTGGTGATACACAGGCTCGTAGTAGGGAACTATCTCCCCGATCAACCTCCCAAGCCGGATGAACTCCTCAGGTGATGGATGCACATCCTTGAGGATGACGAGCTTGTTCCGGTAGACGAGTTCGCGAATCTCCTGCGTGGTGATTCCGTCCAGGTTCCCGGGGTCGATCCCCGTGACCTGCGTCCCCAGTCCCTCACCCTTCACGTTGAGCGTCATCGACTCCCTACTCTTCTCGCTGATCTGGCCACCTGATGCGCGACTAATGGAGCAGTCGAACCGGGCCCACGAAAAGTTCCCGAGCCATGGGGAGTCATTTCCGACCGAGGGGTAAATCGTTAGAAAACAACGGGATTAGTGGTCGACATCACGCCGGTCACGAACACTCACCCGTGTCACCGGTCGAGGACCACGCGGCCGACGGCCCGCTACCACACGACGCCAGTCGGCAGAACCATCGCGACGGGTATGAAATCTATTACCGGAACACGCCT
This sequence comes from Mycobacterium sp. D16R12, assembly GCF_002013465.1. GTDB lineage: Bacteria > Actinomycetota > Actinomycetes > Mycobacteriales > Mycobacteriaceae > Mycobacterium. The sequence goes on from NZ_MAFC01000018.1 coordinate 8,007, forward strand.
TCGGCCATCATGGCCATATCGCGCTCAGCAAACACGTTCGTTGCTAGCCTAAGTCGGTGACTTACCCACCACAGGAGCCGCCCGCAGCGGGCGATCCCTCAGCGTATGGCCAGAACCAGCCTCCTCCGGGCTACCCGAATCAGCCGCCTCCGGGTTATCAGCCGCCCCCGCCGCCCGGATATCAACCCGGATACCAGTCTGGTCCACCCCCGGGAGCACCTCAGTACCCGGGCGCACAGTTCCCGCCGCCACCCCCGGGATACCCGCCCGCTGGATACGGCTATCCGCCGCAGGCCCCATGGCCACCGCAGGGACCGTTCAATGCCGGTGAGTCGTGGAACTGGGCGTGGGCCCACGTCACCAAGCGCTTCGGAACCTTTGTCCCGCCGTACATCGTCTGGTCCCTCGCCATCGCGGTGCCTTTCGCCATTGTGTACTTCGTCTTCATCGCCGCCATGGTCGCGGCCACCGGGCCCGGTACGTACGACGAGGACTCCATGTCGTACTCCTACGAGAGCTCCTCGAGCCTCGGGGTGGGGTCAACCGTGTTGCTGGTCATCCTCGGAATCGCACTCGCCGCGGTCGGGCTCTACATGGCCGCATCCATCACGACGGCCAATCTCGACGTCGCCGACGGTAAGCCCGTGACCTTTGGCTCGTTTTTCCGTGCCCGGAGCTTCGGCGCCTTTGTCGGCACCGCACTGCTGGTCGCGCTCGGCACAGTGGTCGGATTCGTCCTTCTCATCATTCCGGGCCTTGTCTTCGCCTTCTTCGCGCAGTACGCGGTGTTCTTCACCGTCGATCGCGGGCTGAGCCCGGTCGATGCACTCAAGGCGAGCTTCCAGATCGTCAAGAACAATCTGGGGCCGGTCTTCCTGGTGTATCTCATCACCTATGCGATCAGCTTCGTCGCGAGCATCGCGACATCGGTCTCGTGCGGCCTGGCCGGAATCGTGGCCGTGCCGATGCAGCTGGCCCTTACGGCGCTGATCCACGTCTACACCTACCGGCGCCTCACCGGAGGCGTCATCGCACCAGCACCGGTGTAAACCTCGACACCGCAAGCCGAGTGGGAATCTCACGAGAGAATCGAGCCAGTTTCCCACGCCAGATTCCCACTCGGCGTACAACGTCACACAACGAAAAAGGCCCGGCCTGCACTGGATTTCTCCAGGCAGACCGGGCCCTTTTTCGTTACCGGACTTAGAAGTCCATACCGCCCATGCCACCGGTCGGGTCGCCCGCAGGTGCGGCCGACTTCTCCGGCTTGTCGGCAACAACAGCCTCAGTGGTGAGGAACAGCGCCGCGATGGATGCCGCGTTCTGCAGCGCAGAGCGGGTCACCTTCACGGGGTCGGCAACGCCGGCCGCGAGCAGGTCCTCGTACACATTGGTCGCCGCGTTCAGGCCGTGGCCCGCAGGAAGGTTCGCGACCTTCTCCGCGACGACACCCGGCTCCAGACCACCGTTGAAGGCGATCTGCTTCAGCGGAGCCGACAGCGCAACACGCACGATGTTGGCGCCAGTGGCCTCGTCACCCTCGAGAGCGAGCGAGTCCAGCGCGGGGGCAGCCTGCAGCAGGGCGACGCCACCACCGGCGACGATGCCCTCTTCGACGGCGGCCTTCGCGTTGCGAACGGCGTCCTCGATGCGGTGCTTGCGCTCCTTGAGCTCCACCTCGGTGGCAGCTCCGGCCTTGATCACCGCAACACCGCCGGCCAGCTTGGCCAGGCGCTCCTGCAGCTTCTCGCGGTCGTAGTCGGAGTCGCTGTTCTCGATCTCGGCACGAATCTGGGCCACGCGGCCCTGAATCGCGTCGGCATCGCCTGCACCCTCGATGACGGTGGTCTCGTCCTTGGTGACGACGACCTTGCGGGCAGTGCCGAGCAGCTCGACGCCGGCGGTCTCCAGGGAGAGGCCGACCTCTTCGCTGATGACCTGGCCACCGGTGAGGATCGCGATGTCCTGCAGCATGGCCTTGCGACGGTCGCCGAAGCCCGGAGCCTTGACGGCGACGGACTTGAAGGTGCCACGGATCTTGTTGACGACCAGGGTCGAAAGTGCTTCGCCCTCAACGTCTTCAGCGATGATCAGCAGCGGCTTGCCGGCCTGGATGACCTTCTCCAGCAAGGGCAGCAGGTCCTTGACGGTCGACACCTTGGAGCTGACCAGCAGGATGTAGGGATCCTCCAGGACGGCTTCCTGACGCTCGGCGTCGGTCACGAAGTAACCCGAGATGTAGCCCTTGTCGAAGCGCATGCCTTCGGTGAGCTCCAGCTGCAGGCCGAAGGTGTTGGACTCCTCGACGGTGATGACACCCTCGTTGCCAACCTTGTCCATGGCCTCGGCGATCAGATCGCCGATGGACTGGTCACCCGCGGAGATGCCCGCGGTGGCAGCGATCTGCTCCTTGGTGTCGATCTCCTTGGCAGAAGCCAGCAGGGCGCTGGTGACGGCCTCCACGGCCTTCTCGATGCCGCGCTTCAGGCCGAGCGGGTTGGCGCCGGCGGCGACGTTACGCAGACCTTCTTTGACCAGAGCCTGAGCGAGCACGGTGGCGGTAGTAGTGCCGTCACCCGCGACGTCATCGGTCTTCTTCGCAACTTCCTTGACCAGCTCAGCGCCGATCTTCTCGTACGGGTCCTCCAGCTCGATCTCCTTGGCGATGGACACACCATCGTTGGTGATCGTGGGGGCGCCCCACTTCTTCTCCAAGACGACATTGCGACCCTTGGGGCCCAGTGTCACCTTGACCGCGTCAGCGAGGGCGTTGAGGCCCCGCTCCAGGCCGCGGCGGGCCTCTTCGTCATACGCAATTGTCTTGGCCATTGCGAAGTGATTCCTCCGTATAGGGGGTTGCACGTTCTGGGCCGGGCGCAGTGCCCGCGACGGACGGACGCAGCTGTGTGGGCTGCGGCCTCACCGTCCCGGCCTAGCACTCACCGGTCGTGAGTGCCAACCCCATTTTTAGCACTCGGGCATGGCGAGTGCAAGGTCGATTGCAGACTCCTTACGTCAATGAATGCGACGCGGGCTACTCCCAGGAAACGGGCTGGTCGGCGGCCGCCAGGTGCGAGGATGTACCTGGCCTCCTTGCTACGAATGGGAAGGGTTGGCGCCCAATGGATACGGACAGCACACCTGCCGAGCCGGTCGCCGAAACCGCCGCGCACACGTCGGAAAAGCACTTCGAAGAGCTCAAACACGAGATTCGGCTCGCGACGCGCAGTAGTCGCTATGCGTTGGCGACGGCCGTGGCCGCGGCACTGGTATCGGCCGGTGTCGCCGCGTGGGCTTCGGTCCACGTCACCAATACCCAGGACAGCATGACCGCGATGGCCAAGACGGAGGCCGCCGTCAAGATCGTCGGCAGCGATAGGGGTCCGATACCCGACGACCTGGACACCGCGCAGCTCGCCCTGTTCCAAGGTCCGACCTCGCTACTGCCCGCAATCCAGTACGCGCACGACCACGATCCGCTCGTGGACGATGCCCGGTGGACGGCGGTCAGCGGACCTGCCGTCGCCGCCATCGACAAGTTTGTCGGCAACAACAGCATCGACCACCTCGCCGAACACGCGCGGGCCGATCTGGGCGCCGGCTGAGCTCACGGCGCCCGAAACGGCCGGGCCGCGGGTCAGCACGCGCCGGCACTCAGGAACACGGTCTAAGGTGCTGATATGTCGCTCGACATCCTGGTCAGTGGCGGTGGTATCGCAGGTCCTGCGCTCGCGTACTGGCTTGTGCAAGAGGGACATACCGTCACGATCGTCGAACGCGCCGCCACCCTGCGGGGTGGTGGCCAGGCTGTCGACTTCCGCGGTCCGTCGATCGAGGTACTGGACAAGATGGGCGTACTCGACGCGGTACGAGCAGAGGCCACTCGCATGGAGTCGATGGTGCTGGTCGATGCCAAGGGCAAGGAGATCGCCCGCCTTCCCCCGGAGGTCATCAGCGGGGAGTTAGAGATTCTGTGGGGGGATCTCGCCCGCATCCTGCACCACGCGGTGCGTGACGATGTCGCCTTTCGCTTCGGCGACTGGATCACCGGTGTACGCGATGACGGCACGAAGGTCGCCGTCTCTTTCGCAAGATCCGCCCCGGAGAACTTCGATCTTGTGATCGGCGCCGACGGCGTGCATTCCGGACTTCGCGCGCTCACTTTTGGGCCGGAGACAGAGTTCGTCACCGAATTGGGCCAGTACTTCACGTTTTTCGCGATGGACAACCACCTCGGGCTCGACCACCAGACGGTGGCTTTCCGCGAGGGCACGCGGAGCGTCGGCATCCAGGCAACCGCACCCGATGCCCCCGCGCGAGGTTCGCTTGCCATCTCCGACAGCGACCTGGAATTCGACTACCGGAACACCGAGGGCAACAAGCGGTTGTTTCTCGAACGGTTCACAGACTTCGGCTGGGAGACCCCTGCCGTTCTGCGCGCCCTCTCCACTACCGACGAGCCCTACTTTGACTCGTTGTGCCAGGTACATCTGGACGGTTACTCCCGTGGGCGCGTGTGCCTCCTCGGGGACGCGGCCTGGTGCGCCTCTCCCCGGTCGGGCATGGGCACGAGCCTGGCGGTCGTCGGCGCATACCTACTCGCCCATGAATTACGTTCGGCACAGGGCGATTTCGAGTTCGCGTTCGCTCGATTCCATGCGTTGATGGCTCCGTACGTCGCACGGTGCCAGCAGCTTGCTCTCGACACCTTGAAGATCGACGGCGCCACGTCGCCGTGGGCGACGCGGCTGCGAAAGCTCGGCCTATGGTCCCTACGACTGCCCGGCGTCCACCAACTGGTTGCCCGCCAGGCACTCAAGGTCGGCCGGTCTTTCGCACTACCTGCCTACGACTGACCGAACCGCTTGCCCGCCGCAACGGCCACCGCCTTGTTCCCCTCACACGATGCGCCCGTGACTTCGACGCCGGTCAGCAGAACGTCGGCGGCATCACCCGCCTTCGGGTCGAAGTAGATGGGCACGACCTGTGCGTCCCCCCGCACCACGACCTCGCAGGCCGAACCGCGTATCTCCAATGCCACCCCGTGCTGCGTCTCAGAATGGAACTCGTCACCGTGCTGACGCGCATCCACCGGTCGCAGGGTCAGTAGGGTGCGGCGCGTCTTGGGATCAGCGGGCGGCCCGGAACTGAATGCACAGCTGTACAAGCCGGCCCCGATCCCGATGCCACCGGGCCGATAACTGGTGAAACCACGCAGATCAGGAAACACAGAGCACGGATCCTGCCCGGCTGGACCATGATCCGGGCGGCGCGGCACATGCCGTGACCGAATCTGCGCAGCCCCGGTGGCAATCGTGATCGCCTCATGGCACGGATAGATTGGCAATCCAGGGCCAGGGTCGCGGGAAAGCGTGGCCACCACACTGACCCGAACCCTCTTCATCAGTTCAGCGGCGCCGTCTTGAGATGCGATACCGGGAGCATCACTCGCATTGAGGGTGAACACGTACCGGCACCATCCGCGATTACTGGTCGGCCCCAGCACGTGACTGACCACGATCCCGTTGACTTCCCTGGAGTCAGTGGGCTGCTCGACCAGTTGACCTGGCTCGGGTGCCAGATCGAAACCAATGGTCGCCGAGACGTCGCTGGGGAAATCGCCGTCAAACGCACCGAGCCGCAGCGTGCACCGGTCAAAGCCGTCGGTGTATCCGTACGAGATCGCGCGGGGAATCTTGGCCTTGAGCAGATCCGCGTCCACGAATCCACACGGATCGATATCGCGGAGCGCTGTCTCAACCGCCAGCTGCGCGGCATCGGTGTCCGTGTGCGAACGCCAGTCCTCGGGCCGCGGTGAGCACCCGGCTACCAGCATCAGCCCGGCCAGCATGACCGACCAACGACGAACAGACATTTGCTACCTCCCGACCCACCCAAGGTAGCGACACAAACCACCCGTGACTACCGACGCGGCCGCAGCCCGTCGAATACGACATCGGTCACCTGCTGCGAGACCTCCCGGTTATAGCTCTGCATGGCCTGACAACCGACCAAGAGCGCCTTCACCTCGTGCACTCCGACATCGGACCGCACGGTGCCCGCCCGTTGCGCAGCCTTCACCAAATCACCGAGGACGGCGTAGAAGGACTCCTCGATCTTCGGCATCAGGGCTTCAACGCTGACACCGGCACCGGCCAGGGCGTCCACCAAACCTTGATCCGTGTCTCCCCACTCGACCATCGCGCGCAGGAATCCGAAGAGCGCGTCCCCCGGTTCGGCCGACTCCAGCAGCTCGTGTCCCTTGCCGATGACCGTGCTCATCCGATCCTCCGCGACCGCGCGATACAGGTCCTCCTTGGCGGGAAAATGCCGATACACGGTGCCGGCACCCACCCCGGCGCGCCGCGCGATCTCGTCGATCGAGACGCCCAAACCTTCCTCCGCGAATGCCTGGTAGGCGACTTCCAACACCCGCGCACGGTTGCGGGCGGCATCGGCACGCAGGGGCCGGGCGGGTTGATCCATCTCACACTCCTCGAAGCATTGACAAAACGGGGCGATCGTTCCGTATATTCGTAAGCGGAGTAACCGCCCCGGTTACTGAAGATATTACTCAGGAGTCCCCATGACGCGATCAACAACCAAGTGGAACACCACCGACATCCCCGATCAGACCGGCCGCATCGCGGTCATCACCGGCGCCAACACCGGACTGGGCCTGGAAACCGCCAAGGCACTCGCCGCCCACGGCGCCCACGTCGTACTCGCGGTGCGCAACACCGACAAGGGAAAAGCCGCCGCCGCCGAGATCACCGCGGCCCACTCGAACGCCGACATCACCCTGCAGTCGTTGGACCTGTCCTCGCTGGAGTCCGTCCGCCGAGCCAGTGACGAGCTCAAGGCGCGCTACGACAAGATCGACCTGCTCATCAACAACGCCGGTGTCATGTGGACGGAGAAGTCCACCACCGCCGACGGCTTCGAGCTCCAGTTCGGCACCAATCACCTGGGTCATTACGCGTTTACCGGCTTGCTCTTGGACCATCTGTTGCCGGTCGAAGGGTCACGTGTGGTGACGGTCTCCAGCATCGGGCACCGCCTGCGCGCCGCCATCCACTTCGATGACCTGCAGTGGGAGCGCGATTACGACAGGGTCGCGGCGTACGGGCAATCGAAGCTGGCCAACCTGCTGTTCACCTACGAACTGCAGCGGCGCCTGGTGGGCACCAACACGGTCGCCCTGGCCGCCCATCCCGGTGGCTCCAACACCGAGCTGGCACGCAACTCTCCGCTCTGGGTCCGGGCGGTGTTCGACGTGGTGGCGCCGCTGCTCGTCCAGGGCGCAGACATGGGCGCACTGCCGACACTGCGGGCCGCCACCGACCCGGCCGCCCTGGGCGGCCAGTACTACGGACCGGACGGATTTATGGAACAACGCGGTAACCCGAAGGTCGTCGCATCGAGCGAGCAGTCCTACGACCTCGATTTGCAGCGCCGGCTGTGGTCGGTATCTGAAGAGCTCACCGACGTGACCTTCCCCGTCAAGTAGAAAAGCGGGAAGACGGCGGGCACTGTGCTCATTGTCACCGACTGCCATCCTGGTGACACGACACGCGGTGCCCGCCACGCCCGTCAGGATGCAGCCCCGTAATCCCTTGCGTTAGGCTCCTGTTCGATCAGTGAGGAGTCCATAGGGTGCGGGCTGTAGAAGCGCCCAGCACCCATACCTTGCGGGGCTGGCAACGTAGGGCATTAGTGCGGTATTTGGCCGCCAAACCCCGCGATTTCCTGGCGGTCGCCACCCCTGGATCAGGGAAAACAAGATTTGCCCTGCGCATTGCTACCGAGCTGCTGGCCGACGGCACCATCGACAAGATCACCGTCGTGGTGCCGACAGAACACCTCAAGGTCCAGTGGGCTCAGGCGGCAACGTCCTTCGGTCTGTCCCTGGATCCGAGATTCAGCAACTCGGACTCGCAGACCTCCTCGGAGTACCACGGAGTCGTCGTCACCTATGCACAGGTGGCCAGCCACCCCACCCGGCACCGGGTCCGCACCGAGAACCACCGCACCCTGGTGATCTTCGACGAGATCCACCACGCCGGAGACGCCAAGAGCTGGGGTGAGGCCGTCCGCGAAGCGTTCGATGACGCGACCCGGCGCCTCTCGTTGACCGGAACCCCGTTCCGTAGTGACGACAGCCCGATCCCGTTCATCAACTACGAGCCCGACGGCGCCGGCTACCAGCGCTCGCAGGCCGACCACACCTATGGCTACTCCGAGGCGCTGGCCGACGGCGTGGTGCGTCCCGTGGTCTTCATGGCGTACTCAGGCGAGGCCCGCTGGCGTGACAGCGCCGGCGAGGAGCACGCCGCCCGTCTCGGCGAGCCGCTGTCCGCCGAGCAGACTGCACGCGCCTGGCGCACCACCTTGGATCCCAACGGCGACTGGATACCCGCGGTGCTGCGCGCCGCGCACGCGCGGCTGCAACAGAAACGCAACGGCGGCATGACCGATGCCGGGGCCATGATCATCGCCTCCGATCAGAAGGCCGCGCGCGCCTACGCGAAGCTGCTGACCACGATCACCGGTAGGGAACCCACCGTGGTGCTCTCCGACGATCCGAAGTCCTCGGACCGCATCGCCCAGTTCGCGACCGACGGCAGCGAGTGGCTGGTGGCCGTGCGCATGGTGTCCGAGGGTGTCGACGTGCCGCGTCTGGCCGTCGGCGTGTACGCGACGAGTGCCTCCACGCCGCTGTTCTTCGCCCAGGCCATCGGGCGGTACGTGCGCTCGCGGACACCAGGTGAGACGGCCAGCATCTTCCTGCCCTCGGTGCCGACGCTGCTGGAGCTCGCCAGTCTTCTGGAAGAGCAGCGCAATCACGTGCTGGGCAAGCCGCATCGCGAGCCGATGAGCGATGAAGAGCCGGTGGAACGCAAGCGCACCGAGCCCGGCGAGGAAGAGAAGGGTTTCGAATCACTAAGTGCCAGCGCGGAACTGGACCAAGTGATCTTCGACGGGGCATCCTTTGGCACCGCGACGCCCGCGGGCAGCGACGAAGAGGCCGAGTACCTGGGCATCCCTGGCCTGCTTGACCCAAATCAGATGCGAGACCTCTTGCGGCGCAGGCAAGAAGAGCAGCTCACCAAGCGCACCGCTTCGGGCGAGGTACCCCCGGAGATCACCTCCACGCATGGCCAACTACGCGAGCTGCGCCGCGAGCTCAACGCGCTGGTGTCGGCCACACATTTCAAGTCGGGTAAACCGCACGGCTGGATTCACAACGAACTGCGCCGCCGGTGTGGCGGCCCCCCGATCGCGGCGGCCACCCGCGATCAACTCAAGGAGCGCATCGTCGCTGTCCGAACCCTTCATCGGGAGCTGTGACGCGCGTAGCGTAGATGCCGGGCCGGTGAAGGTTTCGGTGCCGCAACGCATTTCCGGCGCACCCAGTGGTTCACCGACCACGACAACTTCTTCGTCTAGACAGGGAACCGCACTCCGGTCAGCTCCTCGGAGACTGACCAAAGGCGTTGTTGCAGAGCCTCATCGTGTGACTGCTTGGTAGATCTGACAATCTTTGGATGCCCGCGGAGCTCCCCGAAACCCGCGGGCCCGTAGTACTGGCCGCCCGACGCCGCCGGATCCGTTGCGGCACGCAGACTGGGCAACGCGCCCATCGCCGGGCTCTGAGCGAGTTTCAACACCGCCGAACTGAGCGCCTCAGGCCCAAAGGTGATGTGCCGCATCAGCTCGGTGCCCGATGCACCCGGGTGCGCGGCCAACGCCGCCGTCGCAGCGCCAGCGGCCACGAGGCGACGCTGCAGCTCGTAGGTAAACAGCAGGTTCGCGAGTTTGGACTGCGCGTAGGCACCCACCCGACTATAACTGCGATCCCACTGTAAGTCATCGAAATGTATTGCGGCCCTAATCTTATGGCCGTTGCTGCTGACGGTGACGACGCGCGAACCACGCACAGCGGTCAGATTCTCCAGTAGCAGACCGGTGAGGGCGAAATGCCCCAGGTGATTTGTGCCGAACTGCAGCTCGAATCCGTCCGCGGTGCTGCCTTTCGGCGGGTACATCACTCCGGCGTTGTTGATGAGCAGATCGATCCGCGGATAATCGGCGCTCAGCTGTCCGGCCGCGGATGTGATGTCCGAGAGGGAAGACAGGTCCAGCCGCTGCAGCGCCAGGTTGCCCGCCGGCGCAGTCGTCTTGATCTCGTCGACGGCGGCAGCGCCCTTGTCGAGATCGCGGACCGCCAGAACCACCTGCGCTCCCGCGGCCGCCAGCGCGCGGGCCGTCTCCAGGCCCAGTCCGGTATTGGCGCCAGTGATGACGGCAACGCGTCCGGTTTGGTCAGGAATATCAGCGGTGGTCCAGTGCGCGGTCACACACGCATCCTGCCCCAGAACCACCGCGCTGCCCAGCCCACCGCATTCACAGTTCTCCCGGTGTTCGATACCAGCGATCACACAGCCGGAGTCAATACGCTCGTCGCCGGATCACTGAGCTTGGCCACCTACTGCATGTAAGGCAGGTTCGTGCGCAAATTTGCTTCTGTTGTCAGCCTTGTAATTTCACTTCTGTGCGCGGGTACGGGACTGGCCACGGCAGACCCGCTGCCGGTTGCTGATGTCAGCCAGTCGGCGGATACCGACGACGGCTGGCACCTGAGTGCCGCGCTGTCACGGATGGCGATCAACTCGGTGCCGAACATGGCCGCAACGGCCTTCACCCGTGAGGGCTTTGTCACCGGTAAGGCTGCCGCGACCATCGACGGCAACGGCGCGATTCCGGTGAACTCCGGCGCGCTCGTCATGGGGCTTCAGCTGGGCTGCCAGATCGACCTCAGCGAGGGCGGAAGCGTCGACGTTGGTGCCGACGCCGGCGTGAGCCCGGGCTTCTCCGGTGGCAGCAATCTACTGGCCATGGTCGGCCCGTACGCGGAGGTGAACGGCAGCATCTCGATCAATCTCCTTCCGGGAACGATCAAGAACATCGTGTTGGGAAAGAAGGCCCTGAAGGGGCGCACCGGTGAAATCGTGGTCCACGACGCCCACGTGAAAGTGGACGCCTGCGGCGGGCCCGTCTCCATCCGGTTCTTTACGACGGCGATGATCGACACCGACAAATCCGACGACAGCGTGAACGTCTATGGAGACATCCTCTCGCTATGAGCGCTCGCATGAAACGTCGTGTACTCACTGTCCTCGCGTGGGCGTGCGTCGCCATGTCGCAGGCACCCATCACGCACGCCGACAACTGCAGCCCCGGTGACTTCGGTGCGGCGGCGGGATGCGCTCCCCCCGCCGCCGCGGCCGGTGGCGACAAGGCCGAAAGTTGGCCCCCGACAAGCGTGGATTGGCCGCCAGACGCGGATTCGGACGCCGACTCCGAGCAGTGGAGTCAGCGTGCCACCGCGTCCGCCCCGATCGTGGCACCCCGGGGAGCGCCACCCGTGACGCCCGCACCATCAACCGGACAGACGACTACCGCACCGACGCCGATTGTTATCCCCGGCGCTTAGCCGGGGGTAGCTCCGTGGAACACGGCCTCGACATTGTTCCCGTCGGGGTCACGCACGAACGCGCCGTAATAGCCGGGGTGGTACTCGGGCCACAGTCGCGGCGCATGGAGCGCCTCGGCGCCTTCGCCCGTCGCCGCCGTGAAGAACTCATCGACTTCTTCGATGCTCGCGGCCGAGAAGGCAACGTGGATCTCACGATTGGGACCGCTTGCGACGTCGCCACCACCAATCCAAAAGTCGGGTTTTCCCGCCGTCCCGTAGCCGATGGCGACACCGAAATCCATCTGACGGGTGAACCCAAGGACGCCGAGCACCTTGTCGTAGAACGCGGCCGCAGTCGGCAGGTCCGCGCAGTTGATACCGAAGTGATCGATCATGACGCAGATTCTTGCCCACGCATCCGACAACCGGGGGTCAAGACGGCAAAACGCCGCAGATTTACATCAACATGAAGATTGCTATACGTCGTAATTCGGTACCCGAAATCCCACTGACTACTTCTTTCGAGCAATTTGAAAATTCTTCCCATTTGCGAATGAACACGTCCCCCAGTCGTAGCTGCAATATGGCACGAACCATGAGATTTCACCGGATTTGTAGGACTTGACATGTGATGAAGTCCAAGCAATAGTCTGGTCACGCTTGTTATCAGAATTACCCAAAGAGTAATAATCCAACGCCGAAAATAGCCTCTTGGTTAACGCGAGATTAAGGAATCCTGGATGAATACCGGTGTCATCACGCACCCGTGGAGACTTGCTGTGACGCGCAAGCCCTTAGCGGTTCTGGCCGCACTTGCCTCGGTCGCGTCCACCGCGACCCCTGCCGCTCTCGCAGACCCTCAGGTCATGCCGGATAAGGAGCAACAGGTTGTCACCGCCACCGGATGGATCGTGAATGTGCTGACAACCAACGAGATCATCGACCACATCGACAACTTGGCGGGTGCCTCCAACTCATGGCAGGCGCGTGTCACCCTGACCTCCGAGGCACGGATCAGCGGGCAGGGCAACTCCCCGATCCAGGACGCCCAGCTGGAGACGGGTTACTTCGTGGGTTGCCGCACCGATTCCTCACCCGGCGTCGAACTGGGCGGTGGCATCGGCGGTACTGCCGGTGGTGTCGGAGGAGGTGGATGGGGCTCTGCGTTTGGCTATGGCGACGTACAGGGGAGCCTCGGCGGAAGCATCCGGGTACTGCTCAAACCCGGTGGCCTGACTCAGATCCCACTGGACCGCATCAATTTTCGCGAGAGATCTGCCATCTCCGAGATCACCAACGTGAACATCGAGGCCGATGGGTGCGGCGGTCAGGTCAAGATCCAGTCCTACGCCACGGTGAAGATCCGCACCGACCGAGGCAACAACACCCAGGTTATCTACGGCGAGCCCAAGGACTTGTGACCATGACCAACAAGGCAATCACCAGGATGCTCACCGCCTCAGCGGGGACAACACTGACACTCGCGTTCGCGCTCGCCGTGCCCGCCACCGCGGATCCGCTGGCTCCCGGACCGCTGCCGAACCCGTGGCCGGTCAACGGCTCGCAGTTTCCCGACCCAACCACCCAGGGCAACGGTCAGCCAGTATCCACGGCTCCACCACAACAGCCAGGTGGCGCCATGCCGGCGGACACACCGCGTGTGAATGCCATTGGCGGGGCGAGGATTTCCGCATCTGTGCCACAAGGACTGGGAGACGGGCTAGGCCCCAAACTGATCCAGACCGAACAGCGGACAAGCGTTACCCTGCCGAACTTCGCGCGCAACGGGATCTTCGTTCCGGTACGCAATGGAGGCACCGCGATCCTGCACCTTCCCGCAGAAATTGCCCTCAAACCCGCGGACTGGCGAGAGGACGGCAGTGCCTTTTACCCAGGCGTCGACAACGATTTCGTGGTCAAGCCGGTGGACGGTGGGGTGGACATCACCGCGTTCCGCACCAACCTGATCGGGCCCACGTCCTACGCCATCGGTGTCCGGCTCCCCGACAACGCCCGGTTGCTCGACCGCGGTGATGTCATCGAAATCAAGGCGCCCTCGGCGCAGGGCCCGGAAGAGACTGTCGGTGTTTTCAGCAAGGCCGTCGCCACCGATACCAAGGGAGTCAATCCGTCGGTCACCACGTATGTGGCACCGGGATCTCAACACCAGGTCAACATCATCACCGACCTCGGACCGGCGGATCCCTTTGCGCTGCCGGTAAATATCACAATGCACTACCGACCCACCAGGTAAGTCGATTGTCCTGCGGCACAGCGGCGTGGCGCAGGACGATCTCAGTTCTACGAAAGGGCAGACAGCAGGTGCGGTAAGTCGGCGATCGAGTCAACGACATATGCCGGTTGCATCGCATATTGATCGGCGGCCCACCTGTCCAGCGTGTCCTGGCGGAACTTGCCGGTGCGCACCAGCACGCCGGTCATGCCGACAACCTGGGCGGCGAGCACATCAACATGCAGGTCGTCGCCCACCATCACGACTTGATCCGGCTCGCACCCCATTCGCTCAGCGGCCAGCTGAAACCCGGCCGGAGCCGGCTTGCCCACGGCGACGGCATTGCGTCCCGACACCTGTTCCATACCCGCCAGGTACACACCGGTGTCGACGCGCAATCCCTCACGGGTGCTCCACACCGCGTTGCGATGCATCGCCACCACCGGAATCCCCTGAGCCATCAGGTCATACACCCGGCTCAGCGCCACGTGATCGAACTGCGGGCCGGCGCCACCAAGAATGATCACATCGGGATCATCGGAGAGGGATTCGACGAAGTCGACTCCGGGCATGTCGGCGGTGATGTCGCCGTCGTTCAGCAGGTAACACCGGGCCCCGGGGTGCTGGGCGATCACGTGGTCGGCGGTCAGCATCGCCGCGGTTATCACCTCATCGGCGGGCACCGTCAGCCCGGCAGCGCTGAGCAACTCCGCGATCTGCACCCGAGTCCGCGAGGTGGTGTTGGTCAGGAAGCAACGACGAACATCGTCGCTCTCGAGCGCCTTGAGGGCCTGGGCGGCGCCGTCGATCGGCTCCCACGAGGTCACCAGGACCCCGTCGATATCGAAGAGCACTCCGCCAACGGTCATAGCGCTAGTTTCCTGCCATGTCGCGGGCACCGCACGCCGAGGGCACATCGGGTGCACATACGCAGCAAAAACCCCTGCGTGCGGTAGGCGCCCGGCGATCGGACAATAATGAGCCGATGCGTTCCGTCGCCGAACACCAGCACGTCGTCGCGGGATTGATCCGGGCCCCAGCGCCCGTGCGGGTACCGGTCGCCGCGGCCGACCGGTTGGTCCTTGCCGTCGATGTCATCGCGCCACTTGATCTGCCGGTGTTCGATAACTCGGCGATGGACGGGTATGCGGTTCACCGCGACGACCTCTTAGGCGCTTCGCCCACGAACCCCGTCACACTGCCCGTCGCCGAGGACATCCCCGCCGGGCGCACCGACGAGCTGACGCTCGAACCCGGCACCGCGCACCGAATCATGACGGGTGCACCGCTTCCCGCCGGTGCCACCGCGGTGGTGCCGGTCGAGGTCACCGACGGCGGCACCGAGACCGTGACCATCACCGAAGAACCCCGTGCCGCACAACACATCCGATCTGCAGGCGAGGATGTACGGGCCGGCGACACCGTGCTGTACGCCGGTACCCGCCTGACGGCACCGGCGTTGGGCCTGGCGGCCGCGCTCGGGCTCGAAGAGCTCACCGTGCGTCCGCGGCTGCGGGTGGTTATCGCCTCTACCGGCAGCGAGTTGATGCCCCCGGGCACCGATCTCAAGCCCGGACAGATCTACGAGTCCAACGCAGTCATGCTCGCCGCCGCGGTCCAGGAGGCCGGAGCCGACGCCGTGGTGGCACCGACCGTCGCCGATGACGTCGAGCAATTCCTGGCCGTGCTGGACGAATACGGCGCTCAGGCCGATCTGCTGATCACCACCGGCGGGGTGAGTGCCGGCGCCTATGAGGTGGTCAAGGACGCACTCACCGACGCCGGTGTGCAGTTCGTCTCGGTGGCTATGCAGCCCGGTAAGCCGCAGGGCGCTGGACGCGTCAACGGCGTTCCGGTGCTCACGCTGCCCGGCAACCCGGTCAGCGCACTGGTGTCGTTCGAGGTGTTCATTCGCGAGCCGTTACGCGCAGCCATGGGATTGGATCCGGCGCGGGCACGCCACCAGGCGGTCCTGACCGATCCGATCTCAGCTCCCGCAGGTAAGCGACAGTTCCGTCGCGGATGCTGGGATGCCGGCAACGGCACGGTGACGGCCGTCGGACCTCCCGCATCGCATCATTTGCGATGGCTGGCGGCATCGAATTGTCTGCTCGATATCCCCGAAGAGGTCACCGAACTAGCGGCGGGAACAACAGTCAGCGTGTGGAATCTGGGCTGATCACGGCCGCCGCGACGGTGTCTGCGGCGCCAGTGGGAATGTCGCTGTTCACGGCATCCCGGTCCCTGTGTCCATCGTGCTGTCCCCAGCGCATCGACTGCATCACTAGGATGGTCCGGTGGCAAGACGCCCCCGCCCCGTAGGTTCAGAGCCGGATTCCGGCATCCCGCATATCGTCGAACTCTTCCGCTCGACCATCCCGCCAATCCATCCGGCAGGCCTTCCGTTCATCGCCGGCGGATTGGGGCTAGCAGGCCTGGGGTTCAAGAATCGGTGGATTCGCGGTACCGGGCTGGCGCTCGCCGGTGCGTGCGCCGGATTCTTCCGGCATCCGCCCCGCATCCCACCCAACCGCGCCGACGTTGTGGTGGCCGCCGCCGACGGCCAGATCTGTCTGGTCGACCGCGCGGTGCCGCCGCCGGAGCTCGGGCTGCCTGCCGAACCGCTTCCCCGCATCAGCATCTTTCTGTCGATATTCGACGTGCACGTTCAGCGGGTGCCGGTCGCCGGTGAGGCCACTGCCGTCATTCACCGCAGCGGACAGTTCCTGTCTGCCGATCGCGCCGAGGCAAGTGTGGCCAACGAACGCAACAGCGTGCAGATCCGCACCCGCAGCGGGCACGATGTGGTGGTGGTGCAGATCGCGGGGCTCATCGCACGTCGGATCATCTGCCACGCCAAGGTCGGCGACCAGCTGTCGATCGGCGACACCTACGGATTGATCCGGTTCGGTTCCCGGGTAGACACTTATCTGCCTGAGGGTTCGAAGATTCTTGTCCAGCCAGGGCAACGAGCCGTCGGCGCCGAGACCGTGCTGGCCGAGCTGCCCTCCTCCACGGATAGCGCGTAAGCGGCTCAGCCATGACCAAAGCCGCATCCCAGAAGCGCCCCGTGCACATCCGGATCCTGCCGAGTGTGATGACGGTGCTGGCGATCTGCGGTGGCCTGTCGTCGATCAAGTTCGCATTCGACGGAAAGCCGTACATCTCACTGACGTTGATCGCCGCGGCGGCCATCCTCGACGGTCTCGACGGCAGGATCGCCCGGCTGTTGGACGCGACGTCACGGATGGGCGCGGAGATCGACTCGCTGGCCGACGCGGTGAATTTCGGCGTTGCCCCTGCGGTGGTGCTGTACATCTCGATGCTGTCGGATACCCCTACGGCATGGGTCTTTTCACTCCTCTATGCGGTGTGTATCGTGCTGCGGCTGGCGCGCTTCAACACGCTGCTCGACGACGATTCCCAGCCCGCGTTCACCAAGGAGTACTTCGTCGGGGTGCCCTCCCCTGCGGGAGCATTGATGGTGCTCGCCCCATTGGCTGCCTTCCTGCAGTTCGGAAACGGATGGTGGTCGTCGGTATGGGCGATATGCGCCTGGATGGTGTTCGTATCCATGCTCATCGTCAGCCAGATACCCACTGCCGCCATGAAATCCGTCTCGGTACCGCCCCGCATGGTGGTTTTGCTGCTTGCGCTGGTGACCGTCGCCGCTGCCGGACTACTGCAATACCCCTATGCGCTGCTGCTGATCCTGATCGTCGTGTATCTGGCACACATCCCGTTCGCCTGGCGCAGTCAGCGCTGGGTGGCGGCGCGGCCCGAATCCTGGGACGCCAAGCCCAAGGAGCGTCGTGACCTTCGCCGCGATCAGCGCCGAGACCAGCGACGCGCCTTCCGGCAGGCCGCGCTCCCCAAGCGCCGCACCGCCGAACGTCTGGGCCTGCGCCGTCCCGGCAGACCACGCTAGGAACGCATGAGCGACCAACCCGATGCTCTTCGTCCACGTGGCTCATCGCTGACTCTCACCGCTCGCCTCAACACATCGGCTGTCGACTCGCGGCGCGGTGTGGTCCGTCTACACCCGGAAGTTATTGCTGCCCTGGGCATCCGGGAATGGGATGCTGTCTCTCTGACCGGATCGCGAACAACGGCAGCTGTCGTCGGGGTCGCACCGCGCTCGGTTCCGGCCGGCACTGCCCTGCTCGACGACGTCACGCTGTCCAACGCGGGACTGCGCGAGGATGCGTCGGTCATCATCGCCCCCGTGACGGTGTACGGAGCGCGGTCGATCAGTGTGAGCGGTTCCTCTCTTACCACCCAGTCCGTGTCGTCCGCGACGCTTCGACTGGCCCTGCTGGGCAAGGTCATGACCGTCGGGGACACCGTCTCACTGCTGCCACGGGACCTGGGGCCCGGTACGTCCACATCGGAGGCTACGACGGCACTGGCCCGGTCTGTGGGCATCACCTGGACCTCCGAGCTGCTCACGGTGACGGCCGTAGATCCGGCCGGTCCGGTCAGCGTGCAGCCTAATTCTCTTGTCAGCTGGCAAGGCTCAATCCCGTTGGGCCCCGCTGTGCAACCGGCGCTGGTGCCGCCCCCGCAATCCGCAACCCATTCGACGCCCCCTCCCCCGGAGCTCCCCGCGGCGATTTCCGTGGAGGACCTCAAGGGCTCGCAAGCGCAGGCCGCTCGGCTCACCGAGTGGCTCAAGCTCGCCCTAGACGAACCCGGTTTGCTGAAAACACTTGGTGCACAGCCCAATCTGGGCGTGTTGATATCCGGTCCCGGCGGGGTCGGCAAGGCAACGTTGGCCCGCGCGGTCTGCGCAGCGCGCACTCTCATCGAGCTGGACGGACCGGAAGTGGGTGCCACGACGGCCGACGGACGTCTCAACGCGATCCGCGGGGCGGTCAGCCGCATCCGTCAGTCCGGCGGCGTCCTGCTGATTTCCGATGTCGATGCACTGCTGCCGTCCACCGCCGAGCCCGTGGCGACACTCATTCTCGCCGAGTTGCGTTCCGCAGTAGCCACTTCCGGGGTCGCATTCATTGCGACCACCGCCCATCCCGACGCCATAGACGTCCGGCTGCGTGCTCCCGAACTGTGTGACCGCGAGCTGGGTCTGAGCCTGCCGGATGCGGCCACCCGCAAGTCACTACTCGAAGTTCTCTTGGCGAAGGTGCCGTCGCAGGACCTGCAGCTCGATGAGATCGCGGCGCGGACACCGGGTTTTGTGGTGGCCGATCTGGCCGCGCTGGTACGCGAGGCCGCATTGCGGGCGGCGGCACGGGCCAGCGAGCGGGCCAGCACACCGGCACTTAATCAGGAAGACCTGGTCGGCGCGCTGTCCGTGATCCGTCCGCTCTCCCGGTCCAGTACCGAGGAGGTGGCCGTCGGGTCGATAACCCTCGAAGACGTCGGCGACATGGTGACCACCAAACAGGCTCTGACAGAAGCTGTTCTGTGGCCGTTGCAGCATCCGGACACTTTCGAACGTCTTGGTGTGGACCCGCCCCGCGGGGTACTGCTGTATGGACCGCCCGGCTGCGGAAAGACCTTTGTGGTGCGCGCGCTGGCCAGCTCCGGACGGTTGTCGGTGCATGCGGTCAAGGGCGCCGAGCTGATGGACAAGTGGGTCGGAGCCTCCGAGCAAGCGGTGCGCGAGCTGTTCCGGAGGGCGCGCGATTCGGCGCCTTCCCTGGTGTTTCTCGATGAGGTCGACGCCCTGGCACCGAGACGCGGGCAGAGCTTCGACTCGGGTGTCACCGACCGCGTGGTGGCGGCCCTGCTTACCGAGTTGGACGGGGTGGAACCGCTGCGTGACGTGGTGGTGCTCGGCGCGACCAACCGGCCCGAGCTCATCGACCCCGCGCTGCTGCGTCCGGGCCGCATGGAACGCCTGGTGTTCGTCGAACCTCCGGATGCCCAGGCCCGCAAAGACATCCTCAAAACGGCCGCACGGGCGGTCCCGTTGGACTCCGATGTAGATCTGGATGCCCTCGCCGCTGAACTCGACGGCTTCTCGGCGGCCGACTGCGCGGCACTGTTGCGCGAGGCCGCGATGGCGGCGATGCGACGATCCATCGACGCTGCCGATGTCACCGTCGCCGATGTCGAGACTGCACGGGCCACGGTGCGCCCGTCGCTGGATCCCGTGCAGGTAGCATCCCTGCGCGCGTTTGCTGACAACCGCTGAAAAGGGTTGCGTCGCGCTAATCGTCGACCGCCCCGTAAACTAGGCAGCACGACACCCCGCCCAACAACCGATAGACGGGAGTGCCTTTGCTTGCCATTCTGCTTGCCCACGCACTTGCGGCCGCGACGGCGCCGCTACTTGTGGCGCGCGCTGGCCGACTGGCGTTCTATCCCCTTGCCCTGGTCCCCTTAGGTTCGCTGATCTGGGTGTTAGCAAGATGGCCGGGCGAAGGCACGGACGTCCGAGTGGACATCGCGTGGGTGCCCGAGCTAGCGATGGACATCGCACTGCGGTTCGACTCGCTGGCCGCAATCATGAGCGTGCTGGTGCTCGGCATCGGGTCGATGGTGCTGTTCTACTGCGCGAGCTACTTCCGCCATCGCGACGGGCACACCGAACCGCGGCTGCCGAGCTTCGCTGCCGAGCTGGTGGCATTCTCCGGCGCCATGTTCGGCCTGGTGATCAGTGACAACCTGCTGCTGCTCTACATCTTCTGGGAACTGACCACCGTGCTGTCATTCCTCTTGGTGGGCCACTACGCGGAACGGCTCGCCAGTCGCCGCGCGGCGGTGCAGGCACTGCTGGTGACCACCGCCGGTGGTTTGGCCATGCTGGTCGGGGTCATCGTGCTCGGTCATGTCGGTGGAAGCTTCCTGCTCTCAGACCTCATCGCGCATCCACCGTCGGGTACGGCCGCCAGCGTCGGTCTGGTGCTGGTGCTGATCGGTGCGCTGAGCAAGTCCGCGATTGTGCCCCTGCATTTTTGGCTTCCCGGGGCCATGGCCGCACCGACCCCGGTCAGTGCCTACTTGCACGCTGCCGCCATGGTGAAGGCCGGCATCTATCTGTTGGCCCGCATGTCGCCGGGATTCGCCGAGGCGACACCGTGGCGGCCCATCGTGCTGGTGCTGGGCATCGCCACGATGATCCTGGCGGGCTGGCGAGCCCTGCGCGAGTACGACCTCAAACTCATCCTGGCCTTCGGCACGGTGAGCCAACTCGGATTCCTGGTGGTGCTCACCGGAACCGGTGATCCCGACATCCTCCTGGCCGGGCTGGTCATGCTGTGCGCGCACGCCCTGTTCAAGGCCGCACTGTTCATGGTGGTGGGAATCATCGACCACACCGTCGGCACCCGCGATATCCGCAAACTGGCCTGGCTCGGAGAGCGCCAACCGTCGCTACTCGTGATCGCCGGGCTTGCCGCCGCGAGCATGGCGGGGGTGCCGCTGACCCTCGGATTTGTCGGCAAAGAGCTGGCCTTCGCGACAGTGCTGCACAGCCAGGTGCTCGGTTCGGCCGCGCCCTGGGTGCTGGCGGGGATCGTCATCGGTTCGATGTTCACCATCACCTACAGCATGCGGTTCATGTGGGGAGCTTTCGCGCGCAAGGGTTTACCCGAACCCAGCGCCCGTGTGCAGGGCATGCACGCACCGGCCGCCGCCTTCCTGGTGGCGCCCGCGTTGCTGTCCGTGGCAAGCATCGCTGCGGGCATAGTGCCCGACTGGCTCAACTGGGCACTGGGCAGCTACGCCGATCCTGTTGATGCGCATATCGCGATCTGGGAGGGCTTTGGAGTGCCACTGCTGCTCACCGCACTCGCCTT
>NZ_MAFC01000019.1 GCF_002013465.1 Mycobacterium sp. D16R12
CTACGACGCGGTGCTGCGCGGCGCCGATGTGCTGTCTCAGCGACTGACCGCACTCACTCAGCGAGGTTCCATCCCGTTCACCCAGGCCACCATTCTGGTGACCCTTGTCATGCTGCCGACGATCGTGCTGGCCCTCGGAGCCCGCGATGAGCCACACCTGAAACTGTGGGATTCCCCGCTACAGGGGGTAGTCGGGCTACTGATGCTTGCAGCCGCCATCGGTGCGACCGTCATGCGTAACCGTCTGGCGGCGGTGCTACTGGTGGGCATCACCGGCTATGGGACGGGCGTCATCTTCGCGCTACACGGTGCACCGGATCTGGCGCTGACACAGTTCCTCGTCGAAACCCTGACCCTCGTGATCTTCGTGTTGGTATTGCGGGCCCTGCCTGCAGAGTCAGATGTGAAGCAGGCCAACAGATTCCGTTTACCCCGCGCCCTACTCGCGATCGCGGTCGGTTGCACGGTCACCACTCTGGGGGTGTACGCGATGGCGGCCCGGCGCGATCGCCCGATCGCCGACCTGCTCCCCGAGGCGGCGTATCAGCGCGGGCACGGTGCCAACACGGTGAACGTCCTGCTGGTGGATATTCGCGCCTGGGACACCCTGGGCGAGATCTCGGTACTGCTGGTCGCGGCGACGGGTGTTGCCTCATTGATGTTCCGGCACCGGCGTTTTGGCAGAGCTCCCCGGGTTGCGGATGAGCCGCTCGCGCGAAGATCGTTAACCGGCACGGCAGGTCAACCGGATGTCGTGGTGGCATCGGGAATCTGGTTGCGTGGCAGCGAGCTGCGCGATCCCAAGCACCGGTCATTGGTCCTCGAAGTGGCGACGCGACTGATTTTCCCGCTCGTCATGGTGCTGTCGTTCTACTTCTTCTTCGCCGGGCACAACGTTCCGGGTGGCGGATTCGCCGGCGGTCTGACAGCCGGTCTGGCACTCGTGCTGCGTTATCTCGCTGGCGGCCGTTACGAGCTGGGCGAGACCCTGCCCTTCGATGCCGGCAAGATCCTCGGGCTCGGGCTGGCCTTCTCCGGAGGAACCGCCCTGGCATCGATTCTGCTGGGCGCGCCGGTATTATCTTCGGCCACAATCCAATTCGACATGCTCGGGTTTGGACACGTCAAGATCGTGACCGCGCTGTTCTTCGATCTTGGCGTATACCTGGTGGTGGTCGGCCTGGTGCTCGACGTGCTGCGCAGTCTGGGCGCGCGACTGGATGTCGAGCTCGAGGAATCGCCACGCGCCCGGACGGGGGTGGGTGCATCATGACCAATCTCGGACTGCTGGTCATCATCGGCGCCCTCACCGCGTGCGGCGTGTACCTGATGTTGGAACGCAACCTGACCCGCATGGTGTTGGGCCTGCTACTCGTCGGCAATGCCGTGAACCTGCTGATCCTTACGGTGGGTGGCCCGTCCGGCAATCCACCGATCATCGGACGGCAGTCCGCCGACCGGACCACCGTGGCAGACCCATTGGCCCAGGGCATGATCCTGACCGCGATCGTCATCACCATGGGCGTGGCCGCTTTCACCCTCGCCCTGATCTATCGCATGTTCACCCTGGAAGCCGACGACGTCGTGGACGACGATGCCGAGGACGCGCGCGTCGCCCAGGAACCGCCGGAGCCCGTCACCGACGACCGGGACGAGGACGGGGAGACATCGGGCCCCACGGATGAGGATTCCCCCGCCGAACTCGATGCGCTACCGGTAGGTGAGAAGTCATGAGTGCCATGGCCGTTCTCACACCGCTCCCGGTCCTCATCCCAACGGCGGCGGCCGCTTTGACTCTGATCGCGGGCCGTCGCCCACGATTGCAGCTGCTCATCACCGTCACGGCGTTGACCACGGTGCTCGGGGTCTGCGCGGCGCTGCTGTACCTGGCGGATCGCGACGGCACCTTTGCGTTGGCCGTCGGCGGCTGGGGACCTACCGAGGAAAAGCTGGGACCTCTCGGAATAACCCTTGTGGTGGATCGTCTCTCGGGACTGATGCTGGTGGTCTCGGCCATCGTGCTGCTGGCGGTCGTGCTGTACGCGGCGGCGCAAGGTATCCGTGATGGCGACGAGCGCCAGCCGGTGTCCATCTTCATGCCCACTTACCTGGCGCTGTCGGCCGGTGTGTGCAACGCCTTCCTGGCCGGTGACCTGTTCAACCTGTACGTCGGTTTCGAGGTGCTGCTGGCCGCGAGCTTCGTGCTCCTGACCATCGGGGCCAGCGCCGACCGAGTGCGTGCCGGCATCTCGTACGTGATGGTCTCGATGATGTCCTCGGTGGTCTTCCTGCTGGGCATCGCCTTCGTGTACGCGGCGACCGGAACTTTGAACATGGCCGAAATTGCCGTCCGCGCAGACGGCATCCCCTCGGGTACCCGGATGGCGATCTTCGCCGTGCTGCTGGTGGGTTTCGCCATCAAGGCGGCCGTCTTTCCGCTGTCGACCTGGCTACCCGACTCCTACCCCACCGCGCCCGCACCCGTGACGGCAGTCTTCGCGGGCTTGCTCACCAAGGTGGGTGTGTACGCGATCATTCGCGCGCATTCCCTGCTGTTTCCCGGCGGTGTACTGAACACGGTGCTGCTGGTGGCCGCTCTGCTCACCATGATCGTCGGCATCCTGGGCGCCATCGCGCAGAGCGATATCAAACGACTGCTGTCCTTCACGCTGGTCAGCCATATCGGGTACATGATCTTCGGTATCGCGCTGTCCAACGAGCTCGGTATGTCCGGCGCCATTTTCTATGTGGCACACCACATCATCGTCCAGACGACGCTATTCCTCGTGGTGGGACTCATCGAACGTCAGGCCGGGGCGTCATCGCTGAACCGTCTGGGCGGACTCGCCGCGGCAAGTCCCGTGCTGGCCTTCGCATTCGTGGTCCCCGCGCTGAACCTGGCCGGCATTCCGCCGTTCTCGGGTTTCATCGGCAAGGTGGCACTCCTGGAGGCAGGGTCGTTGCAGGGCTCGGTGCTGGCGTGGACCCTCGTGGCAGGGGGCACGATCACAAGTCTGCTGACCCTGTATGCGGTGGCCCGCGTCTGGACCAAGGCGTTCTGGCGTCCGCGCGCCGATGCGCCGGAGGGCGACCTCGCCGCGGCGTCACCGTCCGCACTTCTCGACGACAGCGAAGAGATCGCCTTTGTGGACCGCGCCGACGTGGGCCGGATGCCGGCCGGCATGCTGGCGCCCACGTTGGGATTGATCGCGGTCGGGGTGGCACTGACCATCTTCGCCGGGCCCATCATAGGGATCACCGAGAGGGCGGCCGCCGAGGTCCGTGACCGCACGGTGTACATCAGCGCCGTCCTCGGGGGCAGCCCACGATGAAAACTCTGGCGATGTACGGCCCTCGCGAAATCGTTTTGCGGGCTTGGATTTTGGTATGGCTCGTGCTGGTCTGGACCATGCTGTGGGGCAATTTCTCGGTAGCCAACACCATTACCGGACTGCTGGTGGCTCTGGTCATCACGGTCCTGCTACCGATGCCGCGCCTGCCGGTCGAGGGCCGTCTGCACGTGGTATCGATGATCCGGCTTGCGCTCACTGTTGCGTACTACATGGTGCTGTCGAGTCTGCAGGTGGCGTGGCTGGCGATCAGACCGGGTCCGCCACCGTTGAGTGCGGTACTGCGAGCACAGCTTTCGGTGAAGTCAGATCTGGTGATGGCACTGCTGCTCAACACGCTGACGATCATCCCCGGTTCGGTGGTCCTGGAAATAGACCAAGAACGCCGATTGGCGTACGTCCACGTGCTGGACGTGGGTTCACCCAAGGCCGTGGCGAGCTTCTACGCCCAATTACGGCAACTGGAAAGACTTTTCATCGCGGCCTTCGAACGCGACGCCGATTGGCATCCCGAAGATGACACCGTCGACGAGTCCGAGACGCGGGAGGGATTATGAGCCTCGTATGGCATATCGCCGCGGTGCTGCTCATCGCCGCGGCCACCGTCACCATGTACCGGCTGCTCGCCGGACCCAACACGCTGGACCGGCTCGTCGCCGTGGACACCTTGGTGGCCGTCACGATGTGCGCACTGGCCGCATGGGCTGCCTACAGCCTGGATTCCACTGTGCTGTACGGAATGGTCGCGCTGTCCCTGATCAGTTTCCTCGGCTCGGTGAGCGTGACGCGATTCCGCGTACCCGACACCGCGATCGACCCCCGCGATGAGCGAGGGCAACCGCGATGAACACTTTTCTCGACGGAATCTCCGGTGCGCTGGTGTTGTGCGGCTCGCTGCTGGCCCTCACCGCGGCGATCGGCGTGGTGCGATTTCCCGACACGTTGGCCCGCATGCACGCCGCGTCCAAGCCGCAGGTACTCGGACTGCTGCTGGTTCTGGCCGGCGCGGCGCTGCGGCTTCGCGGGCATGCCGATGTCAGCATGATCGTGCTCGCCGGGCTGTTCACCATCATCACCGCCCCGGTAGTCGCACACCGGGTGGCACGGCTGGCGTATCACGAGCGCAGCGTCCGCGACGATCTGATGACCACAGACGAACTGGAGCGTTAGCTCCAACTCGTCTGTCGGGTGTTTCCGCCCTCGTAGAAGCCGTCGGCCACCGAGGCGGCCAGCTCCATGAACGCCAGCCGCGTCTTCTTGCCCATCAGATCCAATGAGATCTCCGACCCCTCCGACAGGTGGTTATCGAACGGGACGATGTGCACCGCCCTGGCCCGCGTCAGAAAATGTCGGCTCAGCTGTTCGAGGTCGATCGAGGAAGCACCCGGCCGCGAGGAGCTGATGGCCACCACGGATTGCCGCACCAGGTGCGAATACCCATGGTGGTCAAGCCAGTCCAGGGTCGCAAGGGCGCTGCGCGCACCGTCGATGGCCGGCGACGTCACCAAGACGATGGCGTTGGCTTCGCCCAGCACGCCCGCCATCGCCGAGTGCATGAGTCCGGTGCCACAGTCGGTCAGAATGATGTTGTAGAACCGCTGCAGGATCCGCATCACCGCGAGGTAGTCGGCTTCGGAGAACAACTCAGATGCCGCCGGATCGCGTTCGGAGGCTAGTACCTCCAACCGGCTCGCACTCTGCGAGGTGTGCCTGCGCACATCTGAGTACCGGTGAATATCCGGATCACGCAACAGATCTCGCGCAGTCGAACGGGTCTCATCCGGGCCGCGTTGAGCCAGCGTTCCGAAGTCCGGGTTCGCGTCGACGGCTATCACACGGTCGCCTCGCATCGAGGCAAAGGTGGCACCCAACGAGAACGTGGTGGTGGTCTTGCCCACACCACCCTTCAAGGACAACACGGCGATCCGATAGTCGCCGCGGACCGGAAGATTGATTCGGTCGATCAACTCGCTGCGATGCGACTCATCCGAAGACTCACCGGGGTTGATCGCGCCACCCGAGAGCCGATGAACGGCCTTGCGCCACCCGCTCCTCGGCAACGGCTTGACCGACCTGATGAGACCGAGCTGGTCGTGGCTGGGCCCCTGCGGTCGTGACGGCTGTTGCGGCTGCGGCGCCGGCCGATACACCGGTGCTTCAGGACGCGCAGCGGTGAACGGAGTCTGGCCCGGAACGAAGGGCGCCCGTGGTGGTGCGGGAGGCCCGTTCCAGTCTGCTCGGGGGAACGCCGCGGGCGGGGCCGCCGACGGCGGGGGTGCGAGCGGCTGTGGCGCCCACGATGCCGCGGGTGGCGTTGGTAAAGGCGGTGTTTGGGGTGCCTGTCCGCCCCACGGCGTCATGCCGTCCGGAATCATCGAGGACGCGTCGTCGGGCGGCATCTGTGGCGCGGGTGCCGGAGCGACGGGCGCGGGCGGCGGCGGGGGCACCTCGGCGGGCACCTCAACTCTCGGCGCCTCGTCCCTAGGCGCTTCTTCCTCATCCCGCACCGGAGGCTGTTCGACCGGAGGTGCCGCGGCCGGAGGCTCGGGCACGACGGCGGAGGCGGGCCATGCCGGTAGCTGACTTGCCCGCTCGGGCGCCGGAGGGGGTGTGGTAGGCGCAAAGTGCTCCGCCGGAGCCGCGGACCCCTGCGGCTGGGCAGGGGGTGCCGGCGGCGCATAGTAGTTCTGCGGGGGCGGCCCATAGTAGTTCTGTGGGGGCTGTTGAGCCGGCGCACCGTACCCCTGCGGCGGGGCCTGGGGTGGAGCCTGGGGCGCCGGATTCTGGTACTGCGGCATGCCGTAAGCGCTCAGCGGGTCTGGTTCCCAGATCGGATTCATCGGACGCTGATGGTTCCGCTGGCGCCGTGAGAGCTTGGGCGTCTTCGGCAGCGCGGGCGGCGGCTTGAGTGTCGGTTGCGGGAAGTAGTCGGCACTCGGCGGCACGAATTCCTGGTTCGGGTTCTTGGATCGACGGAACGGATTGCCCTTGGTCTCCCCACCCCCCAATCCATCGGCAATGGGCTCACGCCATGGGCCGCTCGGTGGCGGTGAATCGGGTGCGTTGTCGTTCGAATCGGCCATGTCAGATCACTTCGCCATCATTGCGGGCACATTATCGAGAGCCGCCCGCATATCCAGGGCTTCGATACGGCGCAGCGAGTCCTCGTCGAGCGCTTCCACTGCTGCCCCATGTTCCTCGCTGTTGGCATACAGCCCCGTTTCGAACGGCGTGAGCTTGGCACGGTCAACATCACGATCCGTTTCCAGACCGTCGATTCGACTACCCAGCGAGAGCACACCGGCGTCAAGAACCCGCTGGGCGTCCCTAGCGTCAACCATCCTGCTGTCCTGCCTCTTTCGTATTATCGCTGCTCGTCGCCGCGCATGCGAAGTCGCGGAAAACTCTCGGAGATCGCACCGGCCAACTTCAGGTACGCGGCGTTGGTATCCGCATTGAGCAGATTGAAGTCGACGTCGGCGCCTTCGGCGAGATGCGGATCGAACGGGATCATGTGAATAGACCGGCACCGTGCCTCGAAATGCTCGTAGACCTTGTCCAGCTTGATTCCGGCAGATCCCGGACGCGAGGCACTCAAGACGACGTGCGCCTCGCGCACCAGCGCCGAATGTCCATGCTGCATAAGCCAATCGAGAGTAGCCGAGGCACTCCGAGCGGAGTCCATGGCCGGAGAACTCACCAACACAATGGTGTGCGCGAGATCGAGCACACCTGCCATTGCCGAATGCATGATTCCGGTGCCACAGTCGGTCAGGATGATGTTGTAATACCGCTGCAGGATGTCGACGGTACTGCGATAGTCAACCTCGCCAAAAGCCTCTGATACAGCCGGATCCTGTTCGCTGGCAAGTACTTCCAAACGACTGGTCGCCATCCGCGTGTGGTTGCGCACGTCGGCGTAACTTCTGATGTTCCGATCGTTGAGAAGATCCCGAACCGTGGACTGTGTCGAATGATCGCGCACCCGTTCAGCCAAGGTGCCACGGTCGGGGTTAGCGTCCACGGCGATGATCCGATCGGTACGGATCGTCGCGAACGCAGAACCCAATCCCAGTGTGGTGGTTGTCTTTCCCACACCACCCTTGATGGAGAGCACCGCGATGCGGTAATCGCCGAGAATCGGCTGCCGAATACTGGCAAGCAGCTGTTCCTGCTCACGGTCCTTCCGCGAGTCGCCCGGATTGACCCGACCTCCGGTGGACCTGTGCACCGCCTTGCGCCAGCCGGATCGTGGCGCATAGCGACCGCGATTGATGACCTCCGCCTCGTCGAGCGAGGGCGGCATCCGGTAAGCCTGGGGCGCACGGTAGTTCGCAGGAGGCCCAGAGCCTTGCGGTGGCGGCAAGTAACCCGGAGGCAGGTCTTGCGGCCCAGGCGGCTGAGGTGCCTGTTGCTGTTGCGGCACCCATTGCCATTGGCCCTCAACACTCGTGGGCTGAGGAGGTGGCTGCTGCGGAAGATGCTGTTCGCCATAGGGTTGCGGCGGCTGGGGAGCGCCTTGCGGCCACTGCCCCGGGTAAGGCTGACGCGGGTTCCATCCCGGCGGAGCCTGAGCAGCATGCTGCGGGCCGAGTCCGGGCTGCGGCGGAACAGGTTGTTGCGCGGCAGGCGGCGGCACGTAGTAGGCGGGTTGTACCGGTGATTCCACCGTCGGAGCCGGCTGCAACTCCGAGGGAATCTCCTGCGGCTGAGGCGCATTGGGGTGACCTGGCTCGTCTTCCGCTGCGATATCGTCCGAGATGGGCTCGGGTGCCGTGACGCGCTCGGGCTCGGACTGCTCGGGCTCGACGGGTGCCGCCGGAACATTCGACTCGTCCTGAAGTTCGTCCTCCGGCGCCTCCACGTCCTCAAGCGCGGGGGCAGCGGATGTCTCCTCGAACACCACGGCCGGCAGGTCGATGACAATATCCTCGTCGACCAGGGGCGCAAACCCCTCGAGGTCGGGCGCTGCCGTCGCCGATGCTTCCTTCTCAGCGATTCCTTCGGCGTCCTCCGACGCGGGGGATCCGGAGGTATCGGCCACGGGTTCCGGTACGGCGGCCCACGGTGCGATCATCGGCACAAACGGCGCGGGTTCAGGCTCGGGGGCACGCACTTCCAGGTCGGCCGCATCGTGTGCAGCCAGCTCCTCATTGAGCTCGGCGCGTTTGGCTTCGATACGCTGCAGCAGTGCCGCGGCTCTCGCGTCGACGTCATCGACATCGGGGGCGCCTGCCGAAGAATCCGATACTTCCGGTTCCCCGGGCTCGTCGAATACCTGAGTGGGTTCCTCGGATGCCTGGGGTGATTCCTCCACGACCGGAGTCGGTGAGACCAGGTCGCTGACAATATCGGTGTCCTGCTCCGATACAGGGGGGACGAAATCAGCGGCTAGCACTGCGGGTGGCTCCGGCGCTACGGGAGCCACCGCAGGCTCGTCATCCGGCGCTGCCTCGTCGATGGGCTCCGGTTCGGCGGTGTCGAAAACAGCCTCGTCGAGCGGTTCGGGCGCGTCATCGATGGCTTCGGGAACCGTGAAACCGAGCGTAGGACCGGAGCCCTGCCCAGCCGAGTGCACGTCCTCCGATACTTCTGCTTGCTCCCCCACGTCCCCGACGACGTCGGGGGCGTCACCGACCGCCTCTGGCGGCGTGAAGCGGAGACCCCCAGGGGCCTCGGGAGCAGGTGCGGCCTCGGATTCGGGTACCGCGTGGCGCCGATGACGTTCGAGTTCGGCGTCGGTGATGCTCTCATCGAGGCTCATCTGGCGCAGCTGTGCTTCGAGGAGGCTGAAACGCGAGAACGGGTCTGTGCCGCCGGACGACGCATCACGCTGGTCGGCGGTGGGTGCCGGTGGGCTCGTCTCGTCCAACCGCGCGCCCACCTGCACGGGTTCGTCTGTGTGCACGATCTCCGAAGGCCCTTCGGCCGCAGACGGGGTAGGCGACTGCTCGTCAGCGGCGGCTTCAGGAGCGGCGGGCTCCGGCGGGGGGGGTGGGGGGGGGCCGCT
>NZ_MAFC01000020.1 GCF_002013465.1 Mycobacterium sp. D16R12
GGGTTGCGGGGGGCTCGCTGGGCGGAGGCGGCGCTACCTGCGATAGCGGCCGCGGTTCCGGCGTCATCTCAGGAATAGGGCTCGTGACGATCCGAGGCGCCTCAGAAACGGGCGCTTGGGCAATCACGTTCGACTCGGCCGTCAGCGGCTGTTGATCGGGTGGTTCTGGAGCGCGCGGCGGGGTGTAGTACTTCGAGACGTTAGGCAGCGGTGTGCCGCCGTTGGCCTTTTCGTCACGGGGCGCGACGGCAGGGCGCTCCTCAACTGAAGGTGCGACCGATTCGGCGATCGGTTTCTGTGTAGGAGCTTGGGGAGCGGAGGCGCGTTCGGTCTCGTGAGTTAACGAGTCCTCGTCGGACTCGACCTCGTCTGCGTTGCGCTTCTTGCGCCTCAACGAACGGAGAAACCCTCGTTGTTCGTCTTCTTCGGGCAGCCACGGAGGACGGGCCGGTGCACCACGATCCTGCTTGGGCAACGTCCCCCTCCCCTTCCTCAATCGCCAAACCGTCGTAAAGCTCGATCGTACTCAGTTGCTAGCGCACAGGTACCAAGACTGGTTACCCAACCAAATAAACCCCCGCACTCAACCAGCAGCTTAAGGGAGATGGCAATGTCCTCGCAGCCTTCGGGGTGATCCCGCACCGGCTCGATCTCGGCGGTAACCACCGAGCAGGGCCTGCGGGTCGGTCTCAGGATCAATCAGGTCGAACTGGCTAAGCCCGGCGCAGCGCTTGCCGACGCGATCTTCGCATCGCCCCGGTTGTGCGCTGGCGTCAGCACGTTGCATGGCGCCGCGAGAACCCGCGCTAGCCGTCGGCCACGCCCAATCCCACGAACGAACGTCCTCGTCTGGACACACCAACTACCCGATCTATGCGCTTGCGGAGGGCCCGTCGGCCCCACACCGAGAGGCACCAGCATGCCCCTGGCAGGCGCTGCACCCCTGATGATCAAGAGCCCCCTACGAGCAGTTTGTCGCTCATAGGGGGCCGCATCTGACTACTACTTCTTTTCGGCGTTCTCCCGCTGGATCTCCAGCGCGATATCGATGAGTTGATCCTCCTGCCCACCAATGAGCTTGCGCTGACCGGCACGGTGCAGCAGCTGGTGCGCGGGCACTCCGTACCGCTCCCCCTGCCGGATGGCGTGCTTGAGGAAGCTGGAGTAGACCCCGCTATAGCCCATGATCAGCGCATTGCGGTCCAGCAGGCACTCGGTCGGCATCGCCGGCGCCACAACCTCTTCGGCGGCGTCTGCGATTTCGAAGAAGTCGATACCGGTCTTCACGCCGATCTTGTCGAACACACCGATCAGCGCCTCAACCGGAGCGTTACCGGCTCCGGCACCGAAACGCCTCGTACTGCCATCGATCTGCTTGGCACCGGCACGCACCGCTTCGATCGAGTTGGCGACGCCGAGTCCCAGGTTCTCGTGCCCATGAAAGCCGACTTGAGCATCGTTACCGAGCTCGGCCACTACCGCGGCCACCCGGTCCGCCACACCGTCGAGAACCAGAGCGCCCGCGGAGTCGACCACGTACACGCACTGGCAACCGGCGTCGGCCATGATCCGGGCCTGCTTGGCCAGCTTCTCCGGCGAAATGGTGTGCGACATCATCAGGAAGCCAACAGTTTCCAGCCCTCGCTCGCGCGCCAGCCCGAAGTGCTGAAGAGAAACGTCGGCCTCGGTGCAGTGGGTGGCGATACGGCAGATGGATCCACCGTTGCCCTGCGCCTCGATGATGTCTTCCTTGGTGCCCACACCCGGCAGCATCAGGAAGGCGATCTTGGCGTTCGTCGCGGTCTCCGCGGCGAGCTTGATCAATTCCTGCTCAGGAGTTTTAGAGAACCCGTAGTTGAACGACGATCCACCAAGACCGTCCCCGTGAGTCACCTCGATGACCGGTACACCGGCACCGTCAAGGGCTGCGACGATCGCCCGCACCTCATCGGCGGTGAACTGGTGCCGCTTGTGGTGTGAGCCGTCACGCAACGACGTGTCGGTGATCCGCACATCCCACGCGGCGTCGAAGAAGATGCCGTCGGTACCCAAGAGCTGAGTGCTGGTGTCCGAACCCATGTTACGAAACCTTCGCTGATAGAAGTTCTTTGGCGATTTCCTCGCCGACCTTGGTCGCGGCCGCGGTCATGATGTCCAGGTTCCCGGCGTACGGCGGCAGGAAGTCACCGGCACCCTCCACCTCGACGAAGGTGGTGACGACGTGATTGCCGCCGTTGACCACAGACGGCTCGTCGAACTGAGGCTCGTTGAGCAGCCGGTACCCGGGCACATACTGCTGCACCTGGCTCACCACATCGTGAATCGACGCAGCGATCGCATCCCGGTCCGCGTCCTCCGGAATCGCGCAGAAGATGGTGTCGCGCATGATCATCGGCGGGTCGGCCGGATTCAGGATGATGATGGCCTTGCCGCGCTTGGCGCCACCGATCACCTCCACACCCCGGGAAGTGGTCTTGGTGAACTCGTCGATGTTGGCGCGTGTGCCCGGCCCCGCCGAGACAGACGCGACGGAGGCGACAATTTCCGCGTAAGGAACCTCCACCACACGGCTCACCGCGTAAACGATCGGAATCGTTGCCTGGCCACCGCAGGTGATCATGTTGACGTTCGGAGCATCGAGGTGCGCACGCAGATTGGCGGGAGGTACCACGGCTGGCCCCACCGCCGCAGGGGTCAGATCGATCGCCCGGATCCCGGCCTCCGCGTACCGCGGTGCGGCGGCCTTGTGTACGTATGCCGACGTCGCCTCGAACACCAGATCGGGCTTCTCGTCCCGCGCCAACAGCCAGTCCACGCCCTCATGCGACGTTTCCAAGCCGAAGCCGCGGGCGCGCTTGAGACCTTCGGACTCGGGGTCGATGCCGATCATCCACCGTGGCTCCAGCCACTCGGACCGTTGCAACTTGTACAGCAGATCGGTGCTGATGTTTCCCGAACCGACGATCGCTGCCTGAATTTTAGGGTGCCTGTCCACCATATCTCCTCTACTCGAAAGCCAGTCGGACCGAACCAAGTCCGGCGAACTCGGCCAAAAACTCATCGCCCGGATGCGCGTCGAACGCGCGGGTGCACGAACCCGGTAGCACGACATCGCCGGCCCGTAGACGAACGCCGAACGACGCCACCTTGCGCGCCAGCCATGCCACCGAGGTCACCGGATTGCCCAGCACCGCATCGCTTCTGCCCTCGGCCAACTTCTCGCCGTTGCAGGTCAGCACCGCGTCGATCGACTTGATGTCAATGTCCTTCGGCGAAACACGTTGCTTGCCAATGACAAACCCGGCCGAGGAGGCGTTGTCGGCGATGGTGTCGCAGATCTTGATCTGCCAGTTGGTGATCCGGCTGTCCACCACCTCGATGGATGGCACGTATGCCGCAGTGGCCGCCAGCACATCATCCTCGGTGCAGTCCTCACCAGGCAGGTCGGCGGCCAGGATGAATCCGACCTCCACCTCCACCCGCGGGAACAGGAACTTGGACGCCGAGGCCGCGACATCCTCAAACAGCTCCATATCGGCCAACAGGTGTCCATAGTCAGGCTCGTGGACACCCATCATCTTCTGCATCGCCTCGGACGATAGGCCCACCTTGTGCCCCACGACCTTGGCTCCGTCCGCTAGGCGGGAGCGAATGTTCATGAGCTGGATCTCATAGGCGTCGACCACACCAAAATCCGGGTACTTGTCGGTGGGCGGCGCGATGGCCACCCGGGTGCGCTCGGCCTCTACCAGATCAGCAGCGATGGCCTCGCGAACGTCGGAACTAAGCACTAGAAGTCCTTTCGGGGTGCCTCCGGGTCTGATCCCCGGCCCGGCGTCCGGAGAAGACGCAGTCGGCCAGGGACAATCCGCTCACATACGAATTGGAGCAGATCCCCACCGCCGCACGCCCGGCGGCATAGAGCCCCGAAATCGCCGCGCCCGATGTGGTCTGCACGGCACCAGTCTCCTCGTCAACGACCAGCCCGCCAAGAGTCAGCATGGGGCACGGATTGAGCATGTTGGTCTTGATCGACACGTTGAACAGGTAGAACGGTCCCTGCTCAATGGGCACTCGGATGTCGTCGGGCTTCCCGAGCGGGTCCGGGGTGCCGTCTGCGATGGCCCGATTATGTTCGGATACGGTGTGCGCCAACAGTTCCGGATCGATACCCGCCTTGGCCGCCAACGCCGCAATGGATCCGGCCCTCTTGCGCCCTACGTTGAGAAACGCTTCCGCCTGTATTCGCTGGAACCACAACGTCTGCGAACCCAGCTGCTGACGAGCCCGTTTCACCAACGCTTTGTCCGCCACCAGATACCCAACCCCGCCGGCCTTCTGCACAATCGCCTTGCCCAGCGCGGCGCCATATCGCGATTCGTCAACCATCCGCTGACCCTTGGCATCCACCAGCAACGAGCCGAGGAATGCGGCCGGCGGCACGATAAAACGCCACGCCGAGATCTCATCGAGGTGGCCAGTGGCGGCATTCAGCGGCTCCGCGAGCTTCAACGCGGTGCCGTCATCACCGGCAGTACCCAGCTGCAACCCGTCCCGGTATGCCGGGGCATACCGCTCTACCAGCTCGCGATTGGCGATGAACCCACCGGAAGACAGAATCACCCCGTAGTTGGCGCGGATCTCGAATGGCTTTGCGAACCGGCGTTCCAACGCATACGCGGGTCCCTCCAACACCTTTCGCATCGGTGGGTAGTAGATGCCCGGCTTGGCCGCATAGTGCGTGAGTCGCGAATACGCGCGCTGTACCCACTTCGGCGCGTCCTTCAACGTCACCCCGCGCACCCCGACGACGCGACCGTCCTCGACGATCAGGCCGGTGACCCGGGTCTGCCGCCACACGTCGGCGCCCAACCGTTCCGCGGAGGACGCCAACGGCGCGAACAACGCCTTGCCGGACACACCCCGACCGAACGCTCGATGCCCGCGCTGACGGGGCGTCGTGACGGCACGCGCCATGCCAGAGGATTCGCTGCCGGAAAAGTAGAGGTAGTAGTCGTTCGTGGGGTAGGAAGTCTTGAACGGAGCCAGCGAACCTTCGAACGGAACTCCGTAACCTTGTAGCCAATCCAAGGTATCGACGCTGCCGTCGACGAATTTCCGCAGCGTCTCGGGTTTCACTGCGTCCCCGACCTCAAGCTGTAGATACTCCAGCATCAGCTCCGGGGTGTCCTCGACACCCGCGTCACGCTGAATGTTGGTGCCGCCGCCGGCGTAGTAAATGCCCCCTGAAATGGCCGAAGCTCCTCCGCCGTCGAATCGCTCCAGGATCGCCACAGATGCCCCGCGCTCCAGCGCTGCCAGCGCGGCCGACGCCCCCGCCACCCCGTACCCGACGATGACGACATCCGGGGACGACACCTCGACATCACCCGGCACTGGGCCTCCCTCACCGTCATATAGCCAAAACAGCAACAAGTTTCTGTTTTCACCGCAACATCAAAGTGTCCGGGCGATGAAACCACAGGCCAGCGCCGGTAGCGCCGGGCCGCCTCAATTCTATAACGTGTTCTACATGACTGAGCAGGAGTACGACGTCGTCGTCGTCGGGAGTGGTGGCGCCGGCATGGTCGCGGCGCTCACCGCGGCACACAACGGCCTGAGTACCGTACTGATCGAGAAGGCCCCCCACTTCGGCGGATCGACCGCCCGGTCCGGTGGCGGCGTCTGGATCCCCAACAACGAGGTGCTCAAGAAGGCGCGGCAGACCGACACCCCCGAGGCGGCCCGCGAGTACCTCTACAACATCATCGGTGACGTCGTCCCCCGCGAGAAGATCGACACCTACCTGGATCGCGGCCCGGAGATGCTGTCGTTCGTGTTGGCCAACTCTCCGCTGAAGCTCGACTGGGTGCCCAACTACTCCGACTACTACCCCGAGGCCCCGGGCGGGCGCTCGGCCGGTCGCTCGGTGGAACCCAAGCCGTTCGACGCGAAAAAGCTTGGCGACGAGCTGCCCAACCTAGAGCCGCCGTACGGCAAGGTCCCATTGAATGTCGTCGTGCGCCAGCAGGATTACGTACGGCTGAACCAGCTCAAGCGCCACCCGCGCGGTGTGCTGCGCAGCCTGCGCGTGGGTGTGCGCACGTTCTGGGCGCAGGGCACCGGCAAGAAGCTCGTCGGCATGGGACGGGCGCTGTCGGCAGCGCTGCGAATCGGCCTGCGCGACGCCGGGGTTCCGGTGAAGCTCAACACCGCGCTGACCGATCTGTACATCGAGAACGGCACTGTCAAGGGCGTCTACGTACGCGAGACGGGCGCCGCGGAAGCTTCCGAGCCGACGCTAATTCGAGGGCGTCGCGGAGTTATCCTCGCCTCCGGCGGATTCGAGCACAACGAGCAGATGCGCGTGAAGTACCAGCGTGCCCCCATCACCGCCGATTGGACCGTCGGCGCCAAGGCCAACACCGGCGACGGCATCCTGGCAGCCGAAAAGTTGGGCGCTGCACTGGAGTTCATGGAGGACTCGTGGTGGGGCCCAACGGTTCCGCTAGTGGGCCGGCCATGGTTCGCACTGTCCGAGCGCAACTCCCCGGGGTCGATCATCGTCAACGCGTCCGGTAAGCGATTCATGAACGAGTCGCTGCCCTACGTCGAGGCCACCCATCGCATGTACGGCGGCGAGTACGGTCAGGGCCCCGGCCCGGGCGAAAACCTGCCCGCCTGGCTGCTCTTCGACCAGGAATACCGCAACCGGTACATCTTCGCCGGATTGCAGCCGGGACAAAAGATTCCGAGTAAGTGGATCGAGTCGGGCGTCATCGTCAAGGCCGACACCATCGAGGGGTTGGCAGAACTGACAAACTTGCCCGTGGATGCGTTGGTCCAGACTGTCGAACGGTTCAACGGCTTCGCCCGCAGTGGCACCGACGAGGACTTCGGCCGCGGTCAGAGCGCCTATGACCGCTACTACGGCGACCCCACCAACAAGCCGAACCCAAATCTGGGTGAGCTCAAGAAGGGGCCCTTCTACGCGGCCAAGATGGTGCCCGGCGACCTGGGCACCAAGGGTGGTGTGCGCACCGACGTGCAGGGCCGGGTGCTGCGCGATGACAACAGCGTCATCGAAGGTCTTTACGCCGCAGGCAATGTCAGCACCCCGGTGATGGGTCACACCTACGCGGGCCCCGGCGCCACCATTGGCCCCGCCATGACGTGGGGATACCTCGCCGCGCTCGATATCGCCGGAAAGTAGGGTCAGGCTCATGCCTATCAACGTCGATATCGCCCTGGGCGCAGCTGTAGAGCCCGCCGAATTCTCGTGGACCGCCTCCGATGTGCAGTTGTATCACCTGGCGATCGGAGCGGGTTCGGATCCAGTGAGTGAGACCGAACTGCGCTACCTGCAGGACAAGACCCCGCAGGTGTTGCCGACGTTCGCGACCGTGGCCTCCGGTTTCCACGCGGTGGAGCCGCCCAAGGTGTCGTTCCCGGGTATCGAGATCGACCTGGCCAAGATCCTGCACGGTACCGAGCAGGTGACTGCGCACCGGCCGCTGCCGCCGTCGGGTTCCGCCCGCTCCGAGGGCAAGATCGTGGAGATCTGGGACAAGGGCAAGGCCGCCGTCATCGTTACGGAGACAACAACTTCCGATGACCAGGGGCCCCTCTGGACGATCCGCCGGTCGATCTTCGCGCGCGGCGAGGGCGGCTTCGGCGGAGAGCGTGGGCCGTCCTCAGCGGGTGAGACGCCGTCTCGGCCCGCCGACCTGGAAGTGTCGACGCACATCCTGCCGCAGCAGGCGCTGCTGTACCGGCTCTGCGGCGACCGCAACCCGCTGCACTCCGACCCCGCCTTCGCGGCGGCGGCAGGGTTCCCCCGTCCGATCCTGCACGGGCTGTGCAGCTATGGAGTGGTGTGCAAGGCCGCGGTGGACGCTGCGCTCGACGGCGATGCCTCGCGGGTAACCTCGTATGCCGCGAAGTTCGCGGGTGTGGTGTTCCCGGGCGAGACGCTCAAGACCCGCATCTGGAAGGAAGACGGCAAGCTGCTGATCTCCGCGGTCGTGGCCGAACGCGAGGACGCCCCGGCACTCGCCGATGTGGAGCTCACCTACTCCTAGCCCGACCGGCTAGTACCACCGTATTCCGCGGTAGCGATTCACACCCAGCGCAAGAGCGGTGCCGATGCTCCAGACCGCGATACCCAAGCCGAGTTCCATGAGAGAACGCTCGGTAAGCGGCATGGAGTGGAAGACGTTGCGCCCGAATATGGCCCGCGGGATGCCTCCGACCGGCGCTACGAGGTAGTAGACGCCGTACGGCAGGGCCAGATAGATGAGCCATCGCGCGGTGGCCAATAGGTCGCGCCGTTGGTGCCACCGATCCCGCAGCGGCCGAGCCATCATGGGCAACAGCACCGACACCAGATTGCCCAGGCCCAGCCAGCTCACGATGTGCACGGCGACATCGGGCACCGTGATCGCGGTCTGAGTCACCTGCTGCCGGTGGATCGTCAGGAAAGCCGTCAGCACGAGTGTCGGTAGTCCGGCGACGAGAAACAGTGCGATGTTCTTGACCAGCAAGACATGGAGAAGCGACCGATGACCCCGCAGCGCGTGTCTGACTCGATCGGCATCCAGGCCGAGCATGTTGGTCACGGACACATCGGCGAAGATGAACATGGCGAAGTAGGTGCCCACGAGCAGCGCCCAAT
Source organism: Mycobacterium sp. D16R12 (assembly GCF_002013465.1). Classification (GTDB taxonomy): domain Bacteria; phylum Actinomycetota; class Actinomycetes; order Mycobacteriales; family Mycobacteriaceae; genus Mycobacterium. The sequence continues at coordinate 8,675 of NZ_MAFC01000020.1, forward strand.
CGCGCTTGCGTCCGTGTTCGGCGATCGGCTGCCAGATGATCAGGTAGGCGATCGACAGCGCGAGGTTCAGACCCAGTCCCTCGAGCCATCGCGTCGGCGGCCGAAAGGTCTCGGCGAGGTCCGTGCGCAGGCGGGTCAGCACGCCCGTCGCCGTGGAGGCCTCCCGATAGATCATCGGCCAAGCATTGCCGGGGTTTCTGTCAGAAAGCTGTGACTGCGATACGGTCTCGTCTCGGTCACAGTTCAACCTAGCCACATGTCCGAGCCCCGTACCCCAGGTTCGGGGCATACCTTTCCCGCGTGCAGACCTCCCCGTGCGGTCCCGCCAAGCGGTCCCGCTGCCTTTCGCGACGCGATGTCCTCAAGTACGCCTCGAGCGTGCCCGTCCTGTTGAGCATGCCGGCCATGCTCTCGACCGCCGCCCTGGCCCATGCCCAATCTCCCATCGCGGGCAAGATCGTCTTCCTCGATCCCGGCCACAACGGCGCCAACGACGGCTCGATCACCCGGCAGGTCAGTGACGGCCGGGGGCGCACCAAGGATTGCCAGACCAGCGGCACCGCAACTGATGCGGGCTTTCCCGAGCACACCTTCAACTGGAATGTGGTGTTGCACATCCGCCAGGCGCTCACCGGAGCCGGTGTGCGCACCGCACTCTCCCGCGGCAATGACAACGCGCTGGGACCATGCATCGACCAGCGTGCCGCTACCGGCAACTCCTTCAAGCCCGATGCGATTGTCAGCATCCATGCCGATGGCGGCCCCCGGGACGGTCGGGGATTTCATGTCAACTACTCGAATCCGCCCATCAACGAAGCGCAGGGGGCTCCGACGCTGCGTTTGGCCAGCACCATGCGCGATCAGCTCAAGGCCTCCGGATTCCAGCCGTCGACCTACCGTGGAAACGACGGCCTCTACGGACGTTCCGACCTGGCCGGGCTAAACCTGGCCCAGTACCCCGCAATCCTCATCGAGTGCGGAAACATGAAGAACGGCGACGACGCCGCGATGCTGTCCAGCTCGGATGGCCAAGCCCGCCTGGCGGCGGCAATTGCTCAGGGCATAGCCCAATTCCTGAGCTGAGTCGATCAGCCCAGGATCAGGCCGGACGTCGGGACGCCGGTGCCGGCGGTGACGAGGACGTGCTCAACATTGGGCACCTGGTTGACCGACGTGCCGCGCAGCTGACGTACGCCCTCGGCGATGCCGTTCATACCGTGAATGTAGGCCTCGCCGAGCTGACCACCGTGGGTGTTGATGGGCAGCTTGCCCCCCAGCTCGATGGCGCCGTTGGCAATGAAATCCTTGGCCTCGCCCTTACCGCAGAAACCCAGCTCTTCGAGCTGCAGCAGCGTGTACGGGGTGAAGTGGTCATAGAGGATCGCGGTCTGAATATCGTTGGGAGTCAAGCCTGATTGATCCCACAGCTGCCGACCGACCAGACCCATCTCGGGTAGTCCGAGCTCGTCGCGGTAGTACGAGTACATGGTGAACTGGTCCTCACCGGAGCCCTGGGCCGCGGCCTCGATGACCACCGGCCGGTTCTTGAGATCCTTGGCCCGCTCCGGCGTGGTCACCACGATGGCCACCCCGCCATCGCTCTCCTGGCAGCAATCCAGCAGCCGCACCGGATCGGCGATCATCCGTGAATTCTGGTGGTCCTCGATGGTGATCGGCTTGCCGTAGAAGAATGCCTTCGGGTTGGTGGCCGCGTGCTTACGATCCGCCACCGACACCGCGCCGAAATCGGCGCTCGTGGCGCCGTATTCGTGCATGTACCGGCGAGCGATCATCGCCACCGAGGCCGCGGGCGTGCTCAGCCCGTGCGGGTATGACCAGCTGTACTCCACACCTCGCGAGTCAGCGGTCGAGCTCAGTCCGGTCATCACCTGACCGAACCGGAATTCGGAGCGTTCGTTGAATGCCCGGTATGCGACAACGACTTCCGCCACACCTGCGGCAACCGCCAACGCTGCCTGCTGCACCGTCGCTGCCGCGGCCCCGCCGCCGTAGCCGATCTGGCTGAAGAACTTGAGCTCGCCGACACCGGTCGAACGAGCGACTGCGGTCTCCAGGTTGGAGTCCATGGTGAAGGTCACCAAACCGTCGACGTCTGACGGCGACAGACCTGCGTCGTCGAGCGCATCGTGCACCGCCTCGGCCGCCAGCCTCAGCTCGGATCGGCCCGACTTCTTCGAGAAATCGGTGGCACCGATACCGGCGATATGGGCCTTACCCGACAAGCTCACGCGCTTGCTCCGATCGTCAGCTTGACCTTGGCGGTGACGTGCGCGCCAAGGCTGTTGTTGCCCACCACATCCACTTCCACCACACCGTCCTCGACGGCCGTCACCTCACCGGTGAACACGGTGGTGTCGTAGGCGTACCACGGCACACCCAGGCGCAACGAAATGGACTTCACCCGCGCGGAAGGTCCGGCCCAGTCGGTGACAAATCGCTCGACCAGACCGGTGTCGGACAGGATGTTGATGAAGATGTCCTTGGATCCCTTGGCCTGAGCCAGGTCTCGGTCGTGATGCACATCCTGGAAGTCACGCGTCGCGAGTGCGGTCGACACAATGAACGTCGGGGTGCCCTCGAGTTTCAGCTCGGGCAGCTTCTCACCGATGCTCGTCATGCTGCCTCCCATGCGTACAGAGTCCACGCCGGGCTCTCGCCGTCGGCCGGGAAGTCCAGATACGTCACCTGAACCGGCAATCCGATCTGAACATCGTCGGGCGACACCCCTCGCAGCTCGCCCAGCATCCGAACACCCTCTTCGAGTTCCACCAGCGCGATCACAAAAGGCAGTGTGCGACCGGGCACCTGAGGAGCGTGATGCACCACGTAGCTGTACACGGTCCCCAGGCCGCCGGCCACCTGATACTCGATGGGAGCGTCTTTGTCCTGCCACACCGCGGGCACCGGCGGATGCTGCAATGAACCGTCGGGGCGCTGCTGCAGCCGCAGCTCATGTGCCGCGACGCCCTCCCAGAAGTACGCGCTATCGCGTGACCACGACGGGCGCATCAGTTTCGATGGATCGAGATCCTCCGGTACGTTGGCCGCCTTCTTGGCACCTGGGCGGAACTTCATGATGCGCCAGTTCATTTCATTGACAAGCTCGTCACCCACATGCCACTCGGCGTGGATGTTGATGAACCAGCTCTCACCGAGCGCTGTCTGCTTCGGCCCGAAGACCTCGGTCACTTCGTTGGTGGTGGTGACGTGCTCACCCAGCTGCAGATAACGGTGATAGATCTGCTCATAGTTGGTGGCGACCACCGACTCGTAGCCCGCCGTATCCAACAGCTCCATCACCCGGCCCAACGGATCGTCTCCGGAGCGCTCGCCGTACAACCCGGCCATGGTCCACACCTGTGCCATTGCCGGGGGCGCGACGATGCCGGGATGACCCGCCCCGCGGGCAGCCGCCTCGTCGACGTAGACGGGGTTGCGATCGCCCATCGCCTCGACCCAGTTGTTGATCATGGCCTGGTTCACCGGATCCCGTGCCACCCGCGGGGCACTGGGGCCGTCGGCCTTGATCTTGGAAAAGCCTTCCTGGATATCCAGCACGCTCATACCTACCCGTTCTTCGCGCAAGTCGCTCGTCACCGCGGAACCCTGGGCGTGCCCAGTCCTGCCGTCGACACCATCTCGCGCATCACCTCGTTCACGCCGCCACCGAAGGTGATCACCAGGTGGCGCTTAGTCTGTGCATCAAGCCATTCCAGCGTCTCGGCGGTGTTCGCGTCCGCAGGATCGCCATAGCGGCCCACGGCACCCTCACTGAGTCGGCCGAGCTTCTGAATCCATTCGGTGGCAAGGATTTTCGTCGCAGCAGCATCGGCCATGCTGATGTCGTCGCCCGACGAGGCCACCTGCCAGTTGAGCAGCTCGTTGAGCCGCCACACGGCCTTCATTTCGCCCAGGACTCGGCGCACATCCTCATGTGACAGCGGCGCCACGCCATCGGGCCCTGGCTTGGCGGCCCACTCGTAGACACGGTCGTACATGCCCGCGATCCGGCCGGATGGGCCAAGCGAAACCCGCTCATGGTTCAGCTGAGTGGTGATGAGCTTCCAGCCCAGGTTCTCCTCGCCCACCAGCATGTCCACCGGAACCCGTACATCGGAGTAGTAGGTGGCGTTGGTGTGGTGCGCGCCGTCATTGGTGATGATGGGCGTCCACGAGTAGCCGGGATCCTTGGTGTCGACGATCAGAATTGAGATGCCCTTGTGCTTAGGGGCGCTCGGGTCCGTGCGGCAGGCCAGCCAGATGTATTGGGCCTGGTGTGCACCGGTGGTGAAGATCTTCTGCCCGTTGACGATGTAGTGGTCACCGTCGCGCACCGCGCTGGTACGCAAAGACGCCAAGTCAGTGCCTGCCTCCGGTTCGGTATACCCAATGGCGAAATGGATTTCACCTGCCAGGATTCCGGGCAGAAACTTCTTCTTCTGCTCTTCGGTGCCGTACTTCTGCAGGGTCGGACCAACGGTCTGCAGCGTCACCAGGGGCATCGGCACGTCAGCACGGATGACCTCATTCATGAAGATCTGCTGCTCCAGTGGACCGAACCCATGCCCGCCGTACTCCTTGGGCCATCCGACACCGAGCCAGCCGTCCTGGCCCATACGGCGCACAACGGCCTCATAGGACGAGCTGTGTCGATCGAGCATCATGCCGCGGGTCTCATCGGCGGTGACGAGGTTCGAGAAGTACTGTCGCAGATCGCTTTGCAACTTCGCCTGTTCCGGCGTGAGGTCAATCAGCATCACTGGCTCCTAAACCTGCGCCGCGGCAAGAACGTCCAGGCGCTCGGAGGACCCGCCGACCAGGCGGCTCAGGTCCTTGATCGTCGAGTAATAACGGTTCATCGGGTACGTGATATCAACGCCGAGACCGCCATGAAGGTGGTGGCAGATCTGCATGACTCGCTGCGCCTCCGAGGCCAGCCAGAATGCGACGATGTCGAGATCCTCGGTCGCGTCAAGACCCGCCGAGAGACGCCACACCGCAGAGGTGACACCGAGGTTCAGCGTCCGGGAAACCACGTACACGTCCGCCAGTTGCTGCGAGACTGCCTGGAAGGTGGCCAACGGCTTGCCGAACTGCACCCGGTTCGACACATGATCGGCCGTCAGACGCAACGCGCCGGAGACCAATCCGTCCGCATAGGAGCCGATCGCCGCCAGGGCAAACTGGTTCACCTGCGCAACAGATCCGCGTAAGACATCTGAATCGGGCACCGACGCGTCGGCAAAAGTCACCGCGTACTCGGCGGCCTTACTGGCGGTCGGTGTCCGGGCGATCGTCACGCCCGGAGTGTTAGGTGCCACCACAACGACGCCGTTGTCGGTGGTGACAAGTATCCAATTCGCCTCGGCCGCATGCAGAACGCCGATCTTGCGGCCGTTCAACAGCAGCGAGGACCCATCACGTACGGCAGAAACCGACGGCGACGAAGGTAACGCGGATCCGGGCTCATCGAGCGCCGCGGTGAGTATTCCGCCAGAGCCGACGCCTTCGAGGAACCGGCCCTGCTGCTCCTCAGAGGCCAGCTCCACCAGGGGTACCACGCCGAATCCGAGCGTCGCCAGCGCCGGCGTCAACGCGCCGTGCTTACCTAGCACCCGCAACGCCACCGACACCTCGGACAGACCCAGTCCGTCACCACCCAGCCGTTCGGGAAGGGCGAGGTTCAGGACACCGTTGGCAGCCAGCGACTGCCACAATCCGTCGTCGTATCCGACCGCGGGCACCACACCGATGAACTCACGATCGGCGAGCACCGCTTCGACCACATCAGAGACAGCCTGCTGCTCCTCTGCGAAAGCGAAATCCATAGCGTGCGTGTCCTTTTAGCTAATTACTGCAGAACCGGGCAACCGCTGGCGCCGTTGAAGTCAACCTGCCAGTGCTTGATGCCGTTGAGCCAGCCGGACTGCAACCGCTTCGGATCGCCGGCCGGAGCCAGGTTCGGCATGTGATCGGCGATGGCGTTGAACATCAGGTTGATGGTCAGCCGGGCCAGGTTTGCGCCGATGCAGAAATGTGCACCGCTGCCACCGAATCCCATGTGCGGGTTGGGGTTACGCATCACGTTGAAGCTGAACGGATCCTCGAAGACCTCTTCATCGAAGTTGGCGCTGCGGTACATCATGACCACGCGCTGACCCTTCTTGATCTGCACGCCACTGAGCTCGGTGTCTTCGAGCGCAGTCCGCTGGAAGGACGTCACAGGGGTGGCCCAGCGCACGATCTCGTCGGCCGCGGTCTCGGGACGCTCCTTCTTGTACAGCTCCCACTGCTCCGGGAACTGCGTAAAGGCCATCATGCCCTGGGTGATCGAGTTGCGTGAGGTCTCGTTACCGGCGACCGCGAGCATGATCACGAAGAAGCCGAACTCGTCATCGGAGAGCTTGCCCTCGCCCTCGACCTCGGCGTTGATGAGCGTGGTCACGATGTCCTCGCCCGGGTTCTCGGACTTCTGCTTCGCCATCTCCATCGAGTAGGCCAGGATCTCCATCGAAGACGCCGCCGGATCGATGTGCGAGAACTCGGGGTCGTCGTACGACGTCATCTCGTTGGACCAGTTGAAGAGCTTGCCCCGGTCCTCGATGGGCACCCCGAGTAGACCGGCGATGGCCTGCAGTGGCAACTCGCAGGACACCTGCTCAACGAAGTCACCGGTGCCGCTCGCGGCCGCGTTCTTCGCGATCTGTTGCGCGCGCTCGTTCAGCTCGTCGCGCAGCCGGCCGATCGCGCGCGGGGTGAAACCGCGGGAGATGATCTTGCGCAGCCGCGTGTGGTGCGGTGCGTCCATGTTGAGCATGACGTAGCGCTGCAGCTCGATGGCCTCGCGGGTGATGTCGTCCTGGAATCGCGGGATGGCGGTGTTTTCCCAGCTGGAGAAGACATCGCTGCGCAGGGACACCTCCTTGACGTCCTTGTGCTTGGAGACGACCCAGTAGCCGCCGTCGTTGAACCCGCCGATGCCGTCGGGCTGCTCCTGCCACCAAATGGGAGCCGTCTTCCGTAGCTCCTTGAGCTCCTCGATCGGGAGCCGTTCTGCGTAGATCTCCGGGTCGGTGAAGTCGAATCCGGCGGGAAGGCTGGGGTGCACCACGTTGAACTCCTATGGCCTTTCAGGGCGTCATTCTGGGACGATCTTGTTAGAGCATCTAGTGAGAGCCGAGTGAGATACGACACTCTCTAGCCCCATTGAAGCACACGATCAGCGCAGACAAAACGTGGTGCACGGGGGGAGAACACGTTCTCATTGCTTACAGACTGGAACGTGTTCTACCGTGAAGTCAACGTTCAGAGCGCAAAGGAGCAGCTCCATGGGTAATCCGGTCATCGTCGAAGCGACGCGTAGCGCCATCGGCAAACGCGGTGGATGGCTCGCGGGGCTACATCCCGCCGAGCTTCTCGGCAGCATCCAGAAGTCGGTGATCGCCCGGGCCGGCCTCGATCCCCACGAGGTCGAGCAGGTCATCGGTGGCTGCGTCACCCAGTTCGGCGAGCAGGGCGGACACATCACCCGGCAGGCATGGCTGCACGCCGGGCTGCCCGAGGCCGCCGGCGCTACCACCATCGACTGCCAGTGCGGCAGCGCCCAGCAGGCGAACCACCTGATCGCCGGCCTGATCTACTCGGGTGCCATCGACACCGGTATCGCCTGCGGTATCGAATCGATGAGCCGCGTCCCACTCGGCGCCAACGTCGGCGGCACCGGGATTCCGCGCCCCGCTTCCTGGGATATCGATATGCCCAACCAATTCGAGGCCGCCGAGCGGATTGCCAAGCGCCGCGGGATCACTCGCGCCGACGTGGACGGCCTTGGGGTGCGCTCACAGGCGCTGGCGAAGCAGGCCTGGGCCGAGGGTCGCTTCGACCGTGAGATCACCGCGCTGGACGCCCCCCAGGTGGACAAGGAAGGTAATCCCACCGGCGAGACCTTGAGCATCAGCAAGGATCAGGGTCTGCGCGACACCACCCTGGAGTCCCTCGGGAACCTGAAACCCGTTATGCCGGAGGGTATCCACACAGCCGGTACCTCCTCGCAGATTTCTGACGGTGCCGCCGCGGTACTGCTCATGGACGAGGACAAGGCCCGCGCCCTAGGCCTGAAGCCCCGCGCTCGCATCGTGTCTCAGGCCCTCGTCGGCGCCGAGCCCTATTACCACCTGGACGGCCCGGTGCAGTCGACACAGCGCGTGCTGGACCGCGCCGGCATGAAGATCGGCGATATCGATGTCGTCGAGATCAATGAGGCCTTCGCCTCGGTGGTGCTGTCCTGGGCCTCCGTGCACAAGCCGGACTTCGACCGCGTGAACGTCAATGGTGGCGCGATCGCACTGGGCCACCCGGTGGGCAGCACCGGCAGCCGCCTGATCACCACGGCGCTCTACGAGCTCGAACGGACCGACAAGTCAACGGCTTTGATCACGATGTGTGCCGGTGGCGCGCTATCCACCGGCACCATCATCGAGCGGATCTAACAGCTCACCGAAGGGCCCCCGGCATCACGGTGCCGGGGGCTTTCTCGTCAGCTCGCCCGGCCTGGCGGAACCGCCCGCTCCCCCGAGAAACCGGCCGGACAGAAGTCGACCTCCCAGTGCTTCACCCCGTTGAGCCATCCCGAACGCAGCCTGTCGGGCTCACCCGCCGACGCAAGGTCGGGCATGTGGTCCGCGATGGCGTTGAACATGAGGTTGATGGTCATGCGGGCCAGATTGGCACCAACGCAGTGGTGCTCGCCGCTTCCCCCGAATCCCACGTGCGGGTTGGGGTTTCGCATGATGTCGAAGGAGAAAGGATCCTCGAAGACTTCCTCGTCGAAGTTCGCGCTGCGGTACATCATGACCACGCGCTGCCCCTTCTTGATCCGCACGCCACCAAGCTCGGTGTCCTCCAGCGCAGTCCGCTGAAACGAGGTGACCGGTGTTGCCCAGCGCACGATCTCGTCGGCGGCAGACTCGGGGCGTTCCCTCTTGTACAGGTCCCACTGCTCCGGGAACTGAGTGAAGGCATGCATGCCATGCGTGATGGAGTTGCGGGTCGTCTCGTTGCCCGCCACCGCCAACAGCATGACGAAGAACCCGAACTCGTCATCGGATAGTTTCTGGCCGTCGATATCGGCATTCACCAGGTCGGTGCAGATATCGGGACCGGGCTCCGTGGCCTTGCGGGCCGCAACTCCCATGGCGTACATCAGCAACTCGGTGCTGGCGATGGCGCTGTCATCCTCACCATCGTCCGAACCGACCAGCCTGTTGGACCAATCGAAGAGCCGCTCGCGCTCATCCAATGGCGTACCCATCAAGCCCGCGATGGCTTGCAACGGAAGCTCGCAGGCCACCTGCTCCACAAAGTCTCCGTGCCGCGTCTGTGCCGCCGCCCTCGCGATGCCTTGCGCCCGGGTGTTGAGATCGTCGCGGAGTCGGTTCACCGCCCGCGGCGTGAACCCTCGGCTGATGATGTGCCGCAACCTGCTGTGCCGCGGCGGGTCCATGTTGAGCATGATCAAACGCGTCGCATCGATCCGCTCGCGTGGAGTGGTCGATGAATAGCGAGGTATCGCGGTGTTCTGCTCGCTGGAGAAAACATCACATCGAAGCGAGATCTCTTTGACATCTTTGTGTTTGGACACCACCCAGAAGCCATCATCATCGAACCCGGCAACCCCGCGCTCGGTGTGGTTCCACCAGATCGGTTGAGTATGGCGCAGCTCGGCGAGCTCACCCTCCGGGATCCCGTGCACAAAAAGGTCGGGATCCGTGAAATCGATATTCACGGGAAGGTTGGGATGTACCACGCCGTACCTCCTGGCCTGTGATGCATTTCACTAATGGCTCTAGTGGCAGTGAAGCACAGAAATCGACCCCAGGACAAGGGTGCGCGGTGGAAAAACCCCAGATCTAGAACGCGTTCTAGACGCGAGACAGCTTCGGGACGAAGATGGCCCGGATGTGGTGGATCCGGGGATCATCCGCCGGAATTTTGAACGTCTCGTCCACTTTGGCGACGACACGCCACCCGGCAACCTTCGCCTTGGTTTCGATCACGAAACTCGCGACGACGTTCTCCCCTTCGACACGGAACTGCCGGTTGGAGGCGGCGGCGATCAGGCGGAACTGCGGACCGTTGTTCAGGCTGCGCCGCAAGTGATCTCCGGAGAATCCGGTCTTGACACCCTGCTCGATCCGCACGCAATCCGGAGCGAACGGCACCGCGTCCGCCTGGTGTGTGACGAGGGCTTCGATGTATGCATTCGCTGCGGCAATACGCAGTTCGTCTGAGGCTCCAGGTGTTGACACCCTCGTAGCATAGGGCCATGTCTGATGGTCTTCCCGCGAGCGGCTCATCCACGTCTGACGGTCTTCCCGCGAGCGGCTCATCCGCGAACGCACCCGCCCAGTTGAACTCCGAGTTCGCCGGCAAGCTCATCAAGTGGATGACCACAGCCAACGTCTGGCTGTACCAGCGGACCGACGGCCGTCTCGGCGGAAAGTGGCGTGTGGGTGCGGCTTTCCCGTGGGGCATACCGGTGCTGCTACTCACCACCACCGGGCGCAAGACGGGGCACACGCGGCTGAGCGCGTTGCTCTATCTACCCGACGGGGACAAGGTTGTCCTGGTCGCATCGCAGGGTGGACGTGACGCCAACCCGGCGTGGTATCTCAATCTGAAGGCGAATTCTGAAGTCACCGTTCAGATCAAGGGCGATATCCGAGCGATGACGGCGCGCACCGCGACCGATGAGGAACGCTCGTTTTACTGGCCCAAGCTGGTCGAGCTGTACGCGGACTTCGACAAGTATCAGTCGTACACGACGCGCAAGATCCCCGTCGTCATCCTCGAGCGGGCGTAAACCCCCGCCGGGCCAGAATTAGGACTGGCTGCCGTATACCGGGACCGGCGTGCGCGCCTTGCCGAGCAGGTCGGTGACCACTGGGCCCAATTCACTTGGATCCCAACGAGCTCCCTTGTCCACCTGCGGGCCGTGCGCCCAGCCTTCGGCCACGCGAATGACGCCCGCTTCGACCTCGAACACCTTCCCGGTGACATCGCGAGACTCCGGGCTGCCCAGCCACACCACCAGCGGCGAGACGTTCTCCGGCGCCATCGCGTCGAACGCGCCATCCTCGGGCTTGGCCATGGTCTCGGCAAAGACCGCCTCGGTCATCCGGGTGCGCGCGGCGGGAGCGATCGCATTGACGGTGATGCCGTAGCGGCCCATCTCGGCGGCGGCCTGCAGGGTCAAGGTGGCGATACCGGCCTTGGCCGCTGCGTAGTTCCCTTGCCCGACACTGCCTTGCAGCCCGGCGGCGGAGCTGGTGTTGATGATGCGCGCGCCCACCGCGTTACCGGCCTTGAACTCATCGCGCCAATACGCGGCGGCGTGGCGCAAGGGCGCAAAGTGTCCCTTGAGATGCACGCGGATCACCGCATCCCACTCCTCCTCGCTCATGTTTGCGAGCATCCGGTCCCGCAGGAAACCGGCGTTGTTGACCAAAACATCCAGGCGGCCAAAAGAATTGACGGCGGTGTCGATCAGGTTCTTGGCGCCGTTCCAGTCGGCGACATCGTCACCATTGGTGACGGCCTCGCCACCCGCGGCCTTGATCTCCTCGACGACTTCCTGGGCCGGGCTGGTACCCGCCGATCCGTCCAGGCCCACACCGATGTCGTTGACGACCACGCGTGCGCCCTCGGCGGCGAACGCCAGCGCGTGCGCACGACCAATACCCCGGCCTGCGCCGGTGATGATGACAACCCGACCGTCGAGCAAACCTGGCATGTTCTATTCCTTTTCGCCGTTCTCATTGCTGTTGACATTTGCGGCGTCGAGGAACGCGGGGCGCTCCCCTCCGCCGTGAACCGTGAGGACCGAGCCGGTCACATACGACGACAAGGGTGAGGCAAGAAATGCTGCGGTCCAGCCGATCTCGTCGGGATTGGCAAGTCGACCAAGCGGCACCGTCGCACCGACCGAGGCGATCCCGTCTTCGTCGCCGTAATGCATTTCCGAGAGCTCGGTGCGGATCATTCCGGCAGCCAGCGCGTTCACCCGCACCTTGGGCGCCCATTCCACGGCCAGGCTCCGGGTCAGACTCTCCAGTCCGGCCTTGGCCGCTCCGTACGCGGCAGTGCCCGGCGAGGGCCGGCTCGCGCTCACGCTGGTGATGTTGACGATGGTGCCGCCGTCGTCTTGGCGCTGCATCACGGCATTGGCGCGCTGCGAGACGAGCAGGGCAGAGAGCAGGTTCAGCTCGATGATCTTGCGGTGAAAGTTGTGGCTCGCGTCAGCGGCCAGCGCGAAGGGGGCGCCGCCGGCGTTGTTCACAACGACATCCAGGCGCCCGTGCCCGGACACGATGGTGTTGATGAGCGCGTCCACCGACTCTTCGTCGCGGACATCGCAGGAATGGAATTCGTAGGGGGTATCACCAGCGCGTCGTGCGCAGGTGATCACCGTCGCACCGAGCTCGTCGAACACCCGGCTGATCCCGGCGCCGACGCCGCGGACACCTCCGGTGACCAGCACGACGCGGCCCTCGAGGCCGAGTTCGTAAGGGGTTCGCACGTGGCTCCTCGCTGTGTTCCTGCTGTTTGTCCTGCGCTTTCGAGCCATGGTAGCGTACCAAGCAAGTGCTTGTTTCGGTACCTTGAGGAGTCTCATGGGCATCATCACCGCGACGGTTGAACCGGGCATCGTCACCGTCACCGTCGACTACCCGAAGGTCAATGCCATCCCCTCGCGTGGATGGTTTGAACTGGCCGATGCCATCTTGGCCGCGGGCAATGACCTGTCCACCCACGTGGTGATCCTGCGGGCCGAGGGCCGCGGGTTCAACGCGGGCGCCGACATCAAAGAGATGCAGGCCACCCAAGCAGAGGGCAAGGGCTACACCGCGCTGATCGACACCAACCGCGGCTGTTTCGAGGCCTTCAGCGCGGTGTATCGCTGCAAGGTGCCCGTCATCGCCGCCGTCAACGGCTTCTGCCTCGGCGGTGGAATTGGCTTGGTGGGCAACGCCGATGTGATCATCGCCTCCGATGATGCGGTGTTCAGCGTGCCCGAGGTAGACCGCGGCGCGCTCGGCACCGCCACGCATCTGCAGCGGCTGGTCCCCCAGCACGTCATGCGCCGGATGTTCTACACGGCGGCCAAGATCGATGCAAAGACGTTGCACCACTACGGATCCATCCACGAGGTGGTGCCGCGCGAGCAGCTCGACGAGGCCGCGCTACGCGTGGCACGTGACATCGCAGCCAAGGACACCCGTGTGATCCGGGCCGCCAAGGAAGCCATCAACTTCATCGACCCGCAGGACGTCGAGTCGAGTTACCGCATGGAACAGGGCTTCACATTCGAGCTCAATCTGGCGGGTGTCGCCGACGAGCACCGTGACGCATTCGTCGAGACCGGAAAGCCGAAGGGGAACTAACTCATGGGAGACAAGCGCACCACACTCGACGAGGTCGTCGCCGAGTTGCGCAGCGGCATGACCATCGGACTCGGCGGCTGGGGTTCACGCCGCAAGCCGATGGCCTTCGTGCGCGCGATTCTGCGCTCGGACATCAAGGATTTGACGGTCGTGACCTACGGCGGACCGGACTTGGGCCTGCTCTGTTCTGCGGGCAAAGTGAAGAAGGCCTACTACGGCTTCGTCTCCCTGGATTCACCGCCGTTCTATGACCCGTGGTTCGCCAAGGCGCGCACCACGGGTGCGATCGAGTCCCGCGAAATGGATGAGGGCATGGTCAAGTGTGGTCTGGAGGCCGCCGCCGCCCGACTCCCGTTCCTGCCCATCCGGGCCGGGCTGGGATCCGACGTCATGAACTTCTGGGGCGACGAACTCAAGACCGTCACATCGCCGTACGCGGATAACGAGACCCTGGTCGCGATGCCCGCGCTGAACCTGGACGCCGCGTTCGTGCACCTGAACCTGGGTGATGCCACCGGGAACGCCGCCTACACCGGTGTCGACCCGTACTTCGACGACCTCTACTGCCTGGCGGCCGAACGCCGCTACCTCTCGGTGGAGAAGATCGTCTCCACCGAAGAACTGGTGAAAGCCGTTCCTCTGCAGTCCCTTCTGCTGAACCGCATGATGGTCGACAAAGTGGTCGAGGCACCTGGTGGCGCGCACTTCACCATCGGCGCCGCCGATTACGGCCGTGACGAGAAGTTCCAGCGGCACTATGCCGAGGCCGCCGGTGATCCGGAGACCTGGCAGACGTTCGTCGACACGTATCTGTCCGGTTCCGAAGAGGACTACCAGGCAGCCGTCAAACGCTTTAAGGAGCAGCAGGCATGAGTGAGGCAACCCGCGCCGAGGTATGCGCCGTCGCATGCGCCGAGTTGTTCAGGGACGCAGGCGAGATCATGGCCTCTGCGATGTCGACGATGTCCACCGTCGGCGCTCGGCTGGCGCGCCTGACCTTCTCCCCTGACCTGGTGCTCTCCGATGGCGAAGCCGTCCTGATGGCCGAGACACCGGCGATAGGCGGCACCTCTCCGATCGAGGGGTGGATGCCCTTCCGCAAGGTGTTCGATGTGGTGGCCTCCGGCCGTCGGCATGTTGTCATGGGCGCCAACCAGATTGACCGCTACGGCAATCAGAACCTCTCGGCGTTCGGGCCGCTGCAACAACCCACCCGGCAGATGTTCGGGGTGCGCGGCGCTCCGGGAAACACCATCAACCACGCCACCTCGTATTGGGTGGGTAACCACTCGACGCGAGTCTTCGGCAACTCCGTCGACATCGTGTCCGGCGTCGGTTACGACAAGGCCGACCCCGCGAACCCCGCCTTCAAGTACCTCAACGTGTTCCGGGTGATCTCGAACCTGGGCGTGTTCGACTTCAACGGGCCCAACCATGAGATGCAGGCACTGACCCTGCACCCCGGGGTTTCGGCCGAGGACGTCACGTCGAACACCAGCTTCGAGGTACACGGTCTGGCCGACGCCGGCCAGACGCGGTTGCCCACCGAGGAAGAGTTGCGGATCATCCGCGAGGTAATTGATCCGAAGTCATTCCGGGACAAGGAAGTCAAGGCGTGAGCGCGCCGGTCCTCAAGACAGCGCTGACCGAGCTGGTCGGCATCGACCATCCCGTCGTGCAGACGGGCATGGGGTGGGTGGCGGGACCGCGCCTGGTGGCCGCCACCTCCAACGCCGGCGGTCTGGGCATTCTCGCCTCCGCGACCATGACGCTGGAGGAACTGGTCGCGGCGGTCGCGAAGACGAAATCGCTGACCGATAAGCCGTTCGGTGTGAACATGCGCGCCGACGCCGGTGACGCCACGGAGCGCATCGATCTGCTGATCCGCGAGAAGGTCAAGGTTGCCTCGTTTGCCCTGGCACCCAAGCAGGATCTGATCGCGAAACTCAAAGACAACGGCGTCGTCGTGGTTCCGTCCATCGGTGCGGCCAAGCACGCCAAGAAGGTGGCGGCCTGGGGCGCCGATGCCGTGATAGTGCAGGGCGGCGAGGGCGGTGGACATACCGGCCCGGTCGCGACAACCCTGCTGCTGCCCTCGGTGCTCGACGCGGTCAAGGACACCGGAATGCCGGTCATCGCCGCCGGCGGATTCTTCGACGGGCGTGGCCTCGCGGCCGCGCTGTCCTACGGGGCCGCCGGTGTCGCCATGGGCACCCGATTCCTGCTGACCTCCGATAGCAGCGTGCCGGATGCGGTCAAGCAGCGCTATCTGGCGTCCGATCTCGGCGGCACCGTGGTATCGACTCGGGTTGACGGCATGCCGCACCGGGTGTTGCGTACCGAGCTGGTCGAGAAACTCGAAAGCGGTTCACGGGCGCGTGGTTTCAGTGCCGCGATCCTGAACGCGGCCAAGTTCAAGAAGATGACGGGCATGAGCTGGCGGTCCATGATCAAGGACGGCCTGGCGATGCGCCACGGCAAGGAGCTCACCTGGTCGCAGGTGCTCATGGCGGCGAACACCCCGATGCTGCTGAAAGCCGGCCTCGTCGAAGGGAATACCGGTGCCGGTGTTCTCGCCTCCGGTCAGGTCGCCGGCATCCTCGATGACCTGCCGAGCTGCCGGGAGCTGATCGACGCGATCGTCACCGAAGCCGTCGCACACCTGAAGAGTGCTAGCGCGGCCATTCTCTAACCGCCGAGTGTCGACTTTCCAGGTGGCCTGCTCGCACTATTGCCCAGAAAGTCGATATTCGGCAGGAATGGGCAAGGATAGCGACAGCTGATTCACAGACTCCGGGAGAATCCTGGACGTATGACGTTCCGAAAGTTCACCTTCTCGACAGCTGCCTGTTGTTTGGCGGCGGGCGCGGCGATCATCCTCGCCCCCCTCGCCGCCGCCGATAACGACCAGCCGTCCGTCCCCAACCACGGCATTCAGACCCCGAAGCAGGGCTCCATGGAGTTGCCCACAGACCGCGGTCGCGACCACGTATTACGTCAAGACCAATCCGTGGGAGGCGCAGACCCCGGAGTCCCGTACGGGACCGATCCCTATGTTCCCGACCACGCAACCGATATCGGTGGAGCCGATCCGTCCACTCCGCTGGGCACCGATCCGGATGTGCCCTACGGAACGTGGGCTCAGAACTAATCGCCCGGTAGAGCAGGCCCCGGTAAGGGTGCAGGGGCCTGCTCCGGGATCCCCGAGTCGGGTGGCTGCGACCGAATGAACTCCGCGGCCCCCGGGCTGTCGAACATGCCCGTGTTGTCCCGCTTGCTCAACCAATCCCAGGCCTGGCCCATCCACATCGGGTCTTGCGGCAGGTCAGACATCTGCGGATTGAAGGGCAAACTGCCGCCCGGCAATCCGGGAATGCTGCAAACCTCCGGTGGACATGGCTCGGCAGATGCGGGGGCGCCGCTCGCGATGACGCCCAACGCCATCGCGGCCGCGCCGATCAGGATTCCAGCTCGCATTCTGCGAGGCTACGCCTCGGACGCTCGACGGCGAGAACGATCAGAGGCGCTCGATGATGGTGACGTTGGCGGTGCCGCCGCCCTCACACATCGTCTGCAGCCCGTACTTGCCGCCGGTGCGCTCCAGCTCGTTGAGCATGGTGGCGAACAGCTTGGCGCCGGTGGCTCCCAGTGGGTGACCCAGCGCGATAGCGCCGCCGTTGGGGTTGACCTTCTTCAGGTCGACATCCAGTTCCTTGGCCCATGCCAACACAACGGGGGCGAAGGCCTCGTTGATCTCGACAACATCAATGTCGTCCATCGTCAGACCGGTCTTCTCCAGCGCGTACTTGGTGGCGGGGATGGGGCCGGTCAGCATGAACACCGGGTCATCGCCGCGGGCGCTGATGTGATGGATACGCGCACGCGGCTTGAGGCCGTGCGCCTTCACCGCGCCTTCCGAAGCGACCAGGGTGGCGCTGCCACCGTCGGAGATCTGCGAAGCCAGGGCGGCGGTGAGACGCCCACCCTCGACCAGGGTCTTGAGCCCCGCCATCTTCTCCAGCGTGCTCTCGCGCGGCCCCTCGTCAACCCGGAAGTCGCCGACCGGGATGATCTCGTTGTCGAAGTGCCCGTTGCGAATCGCGGCAAATGCTCGCTCATGGCTGGAGAGCGCGAACTGCTCCATCTCCTCGCGGCTGATGTCCCACTTCTCGGCGATCATCTCGGCACCGCGGAACTGGGAGATTTCCTGGTCACCGTAACGGTGCAGCCAGCCCTCGGATTCGGCTGTGGGCGAAGTGAATCCGTACTCCTTGCCGACGAGCATCGCCGCCGAGATCGGAATCTGGCTCATGTTCTGGAAACCACCGGCCACGATCAGGTCGGCGGTGCCGGACATGACAGCCTGCGCGGCAAAGGAAATGGCCTGCTGGCTCGATCCACACTGACGGTCGACGGTGCAGCCCGGCACCTCCTCCGGGTATCCACCGGCCAGCCACGCCAGGCGTCCGGCATTGCCTGCCTGCCCGCCGATGGCGTCCAGCACACCCATGATCACGTCGTCGATGGCGTCGGGGTCGACGTCGACGCGATCGAAGAGTCCCTTGAAAGTGGCCGCACCCAGATCCAGCGGGTGCACCGTGGACAGCGATCCGTTGCGCTTACCGACAGCAGTACGCACAGCGTCGATGATGTACGCCTCAGGCATGGTGAATCTCCTTTGTCTATTCGGGTGACTGAACGGCGTTGTTCGTGGTGATCCCGCCGAGGACTATCGAGAGGTACTGTTCGGCGACTTCCTGCGCCGTGCGTGAACCACCAGGCCGGAACCAGCGCACCGATACCCAGGTCGCGTCGCGAATAAACCGGTACACCACGGCCACATCGAGATCCGCGCGGAAGTAGCCCTGCGCAATGCCGTCACGCAGCACTTCCAGCCAGAGCTCACGTTGCTCGGTGTTGAGCTCGTTCAGATAGGCGAACCGCTCCTGCGACAGCAGTCGAGGCGCCTCCGCCTGGTAGATGGCGACCTGCGCGTGCTTGGTTTCGATCGCGTCGAACGAGGCCAGGAACAGGCCCTTGAGGGTGTCGACAGGGTTCAGGTTGGCCGCCGCGATTTCGCGGTACCTCGTGAAGAGTCCCTCGAGGAAGTCGCGGAGCAGCTCGTCCACGATCGCTTCTTTGGAGTCGAAGTGGTGATAGAGACTGCCGGACAGGATTCCCGCCGCATCGGCGATGTCACGCACCGTGGTGGCGCGCAGACCGCGTTCGGCGAACATGGCGGCCGCAAGGCTCAGCAGCTCGTCACGCCGAGACGGCGCATTCACCTCTGCCACGTTGTCCACCTCCCCACTGTATCAACCAAGCGCTTGTTTGGTTACCGCTGCGTGCGCTTCATGGCGCATGTCACGCCCGCTGACTGGACACCGAGATGACCTCGCCGGTCAGGTAGCTCGAGTAATCGCTGGCCAGGAAGGCAATAGTGGAAGCGATCTCCCACGGCTCGGCGGCACGGCCGAATGCCTCACCGGAGGACAGCTTGTCCAGTAGATCCGAGGACGTGACCTTGTCGAGGAACTTGTGCCGGGCAATGCTCGGGGCGACAGCGTTGATGCGCACGCCATGCTCGACGGCCTCGATCGCACTGCATCGGGTGAGCGCCATGACGCCGGCCTTTGCGGCGGCGTAATGAGACTGTCCGTACTGCGCGCGCCAACCCAGCACGCTCGCGTTGTTGACGATGACGCCGCCGTGGCCGGCCTCACGGAAGTACCGCAGCGCCGCACGGGTCGCGCGGAAGGTGGAGGTGAGGGTGACGTCGAGAACCCGGTCCCACTGCTCGTCGGTCATATCGGCGACGGGAGTCTCGCCACCGAGCCCCGCATTGTTTACCAGCACATCGATACGGCCCAGGGCTGCAACCGATTCGGTGATCAGTGCATCGACGGCTTCGGTAGAGGTGACATCACACACCACCGCGGCGACCTTGCCCAGCCCCAGCGCGGCGAGCTCGTCACGTGTCTCGGCGAGGCGACGTTCGTGGTAGTCGGAGACGACGACGTCGGCTCCCTCGGCCAGGGCGCGGCGGGCGGTGGAGGATCCAATACCGGTGCCCGCCGCGGCAGTGATGACCACCGCCTTGCCCTTCAGAAGTCCGTGTCCGGCAATCTCTTCCGGTGCCTGCGACAAACTCACTAGCGCGCCTCTCTGGGTAAACCGAGCACCCGCTCGGAAATGATGTTGCGTTGGATCTCGTTGGAGCCGCCATAGATCGTGTCGGCGCGCGAGAAGAGGAACAGCCGCTGCCATTCGTCCATCTCGCCGTCATCGGTCAACAGGGTCGACTTTCCGATGATCTCCATCGCAAGCTCACCCAGATCGCGATGCCAGTTGGCCCACAACAGCTTCGACACATTGTCCTGGCCGGGACGCTCCTCGTCCATGGTGGCCAGCGCGTAGGCGCGCATGGTGCGCAGCCCTACGTAGGCCTGGGCAAGGCGCTCCCGGATCGCCGGATCATCCGCCGAGCCATTGGACTTGGCAAGGCCGGCCAGTCGGGAAAGTTCACGGGCATAGGTGATCTGGTTACCCAGCGTCGAAACCCCGCGTTCAAAGGTCAGGGTGCCCATGGCCACCCGCCAGCCATCACCGGGCTCGCCAACCACCAGGTCGGCGGCGGTACGCGCGTTGTCGAGGAACACCTCGTTGAACTCCGAGGTACTGGTCAGCTGGATGATCGGCCGAATCTCGACCCCCGGTTGGTCAAGGGGCACAAGCAGATACGACAAGCCCTTGTGTCGCGCCGATCCGGGTTCGGTACGTGCGACCACGAAGCACCACTGCGATTGCAGCGCCAGGGAGGTCCACACCTTCTGTCCGTTGATCACCCATTCATCACCGTCGAGCACCGCGGTGGTGGACACATTCGCCAGGTCCGACCCCGCACCAGGTTCCGAATAGCCCTGACACCACAGCTCCGTGACATCGCGAATGGCCGGAAGGAAGCGCTGCTGCTGCTCGGGGGTGCCGTAGGCGATGAGCGTCGGACCGAGCAGCTCCTCGCCCAAGTGGTTCACCTTGTGCGGCGCCTCCGCTCGCGCGTACTCCTCGTAGAAGATGACGCGCTGGCTCACGGTGGCTCCACGTCCCCCGTGCTCAACCGGCCAGCCCAGGCAGGTCCACCCCGCGGCGGCCAGGTGGCGGTTCCAGGCAAGGCGTTCTTCAAAGGCCTCATGCTCGCTGCCGGGGCCGCCCAGGCCCTTCAGTTCGGCGAACTCGCCGACGAGGTTCTCGGCCAGCCATTCCCGGATCTCGGCGCGCACGTCATCGTCTGGTCTTCGCGCGAGCGACTCATCCCCATCGGAGATCTCCGATAACGGACGCTCAGAAGCCGCTTGGAACTCACCCACACCTGTAGGCTAACCTACCAAGCACTTGCTTGTTATTGGAAGGTGGGTCGGACGCGTATGGAGTCGGCGCAGCAGACACCCGAACGCACCATCCCAGCCGCGTTGGACCAGGCAGCGGCCCGTTTTGGCGACCGCGATGCCCTCTATGCCGACGGAATATGGCTGTCCTTTTCCGAACTTCACACCCGCGCCCGGCGCTTCGCCGCCGCACTGATCGCGCTCGGCGTCGAGCATGGGGACCGGGTGGCCATCTGGTCTCCCAACTCGTGGCACTGGCCCATCGCCTGCCTGGGCGCGCAGTACGCCGGAGCCGCGGTCGTGCCGATGAACACCCGCTACACGGTCGACGAGGCGACGGACATCTTGCAGCGCAGCCAGGCTCGCGTGCTGGTGTCGGCCGGAGTCTTCCTCGGTTCGGATCGCATCACCCAACTGGACACCGCGACCCTCCCCGATCTCGCCCATATCGTGCGGGTCGCGGTGGAAGCCGGCGATCACACCAATTGGGACGAATTCGTCGCGCAGGGAGATGACGTGAGCGACGAGGACATCGACGAACGCAAGTCGACGGTGAGTTCGGAAGACATCAGCGACATCCTTTTCACCTCCGGCACCACCGGACGCAGCAAGGGCGTGCTGTGCATGCACCGCCAACCGCTGGCGGCTTCCCTGGCGTGGGCCACCTACGGAGAGTTCACCGAGAACGACCGATATCTGTGCGTCAACCCGTTCTTCCACAACTTCGGATACAAGGCCGGCATCCTGGCCTGTCTACAGACCGGTGCGGCGCTCATGCCACAACTGACCTTCGACCCCGAAAAGGCAATGGCCGCAGTCCAGGAACACAAGATCACCGTGTTACCCGGCGCGCCCACCATCTTCCAGATGCTGCTCGACCATCCCGCCCGCAAGAACTACGACCTAACCTCCCTGCGGTATTCCGTGACGGGAGCGGCCGTCGTTCCGGTGGTGCTCATCGAACGCATGCAGTCCGAACTGGATTTCGATCTGGTACTTACTGCGTACGGCCTCACCGAGACTCAGGGCTTCGCCACGATCTGCCGCTCCGATGACGACGCGGTCACCGTCGCCACCACCTGTGGCCGTCCGATGACCGGTTACGAGCTGGAGATCGACGGCGCACAGAAACCGGGCGACGAGGGCGAAGTGCTGCTGCGCAGCGCCAACGTCATGAAGGGCTATCTCGATGATCCGCGGGCCACCGCCGAGACCATCGACTCGGATGGCTGGCTGCACACCGGCGACATCGGAAAGCTGGACGAGCAGGGCAATCTCACCATCACCGACCGCCTCAAGGACATGTACATCTGCGGTGGGTTCAACGTGTACCCGGCCGAGATCGAACAGGTGCTGATGCGCCTCGCCGGTGTAGCGGACGTGGCCGTGATCGGGGTGCCCGACGCGCGGCTTGGCGAGGTCGGCAAGGCATATATCGTGCGTAGGCCCGGTGCATCCCTCGACGATCAGTCCGTAATCGATTACAGCGCAAAACATGTGGCGAACTTCAAGAAACCGCGGTTCGTCGAGTTTCTCGATGAACTTCCCCGCAATCTCGGTGGCAAGGTGGTCAAACCCACCCTGCGCGCCATGCATGAGGAGAGCAGCTAGTGGATCTACTTCTCGACGACGAGACCGAGGCCTTCCGGGCGGAGGTGCGCGAGTTCCTCGCTGCCAACACCCCAAATCCGCCGTTACCCTCCTATGACTCGCCAGAAGGCGCTGTGCTGCACCGCCAGTGGGAGCGGACCCTCTACGACGCGGGGTTCTCCGCAGTATCTTGGCCCAAGGAGTACGGCGGCCGCGATGTCACCCTGCTGCAGTGGGTGATCTTCGAGGAGGAGTACTTCAAGGCAGGCGCTCCCGCGCGCATCAGCCAGAACGGCATGTTCCTGTTGGGGCCCACGCTGTTCGCGCATGGCAGCAAGGACCAGCTGGATCGCATTCTCCCCAAGATGGCCAACGGCGAGGAGATCTGGGCGCAGGCCTGGTCGGAGCCGGAGTCGGGTAGTGATCTGGCGTCGCTGCGCTCTCCCGCCCGCAAGGTGGACGGTGGCTGGCGGTTGTCCGGGCAGAAGATCTGGAGCTCACGAGCACCTTTCGCGGACAGGGCATTCGGACTCTGGCGCTCCGACCCGGAGTCGCAGCGCCATCAGGGTTTGACGTACTTCATGTTCGATCTCAAGTCCGAGGGCGTCACCGTCCGTCCCATCCCCCAGCTCGACGGCGACGCCGGCTTCGCCGAGATCTTCCTGGACGACGTCTTTGTCCCCGACGAGGACGTCATCGGTGCGGTGCATGACGGTTGGCGAGTGGCCATGAGCACGTCAAGCAACGAGCGCGGCATGTCACTGCGCAGCCCCGGCCGCTTCCTGGCCACCGCAGACCGGTTGGTGGACCTGTGGAAATCGATTCCGGACAACGGCTTCGCCTCCGATCGTGTCGCCGACGCGTGGATCGCAGCACAGGCGTACCGTTTGCACACGTTCGGCACCGTGACCCGGCTCTCGGGTGGCGGCGAGTTGGGCGCCGAATCCTCGATCACCAAGGTGTTCTGGTCCGAGCTGGACGTCGCCCTGCACGAGACGGCGATCGACCTGCGGGACGCCGATGGCGAGCTCACCGGGCCATGGACAGACGGGTACCTGTTCTCACTTGGCGGTCCGATTTACGCTGGTACCAACGAGATTCAGCGCAACATCATTGCCGAGCGGATTTTGGGTCTCCCCAAGGAAAGCGCTCGCACGGGAGGTGCCAAGTGAGGTTCGATCTGGACACTCAGCAGCGCGATTTCGCGGCCAGCATAGACGCGGCCCTGGCGGCTGCCGATGTTCCCGCCGCGGCTCGCGCATGGGCAACCGGTAACCATGAACCCGGACTCGCCGTGTGGTCGACACTGTCCGATCTCGGAGTCACGGCCCTGGCGGTTTCCGAAAAGTACGACGGCATCGGGGCGCATCCCGTCGATCTGGTTGTGGCACTGGAAGGTTTGGGCAAGTGGGCAGTGCCCGGTCCGGTCGTCGAGTCCCTCGCGGTGGCGCCGGTCCTGCTCGCCGAGGATGAAAACGGAGCGCAGCGTTCCTCGCAACTCGCCTCCGGTGAGCTCATCGCCACCGTGGCCGCGCCTCCCATCACGCCACGTGCGCTCGACGCGGATGTCGCCGGGCTGGTGCTCATCGCCGATGACATCGGCTTCCGTGAGGCACGGGTTGACACACAGCACGAGTCGATCGATGCCACCCGCCGGGTCTTCGATGTGACGCCGACGGGAGGCGGTGTCTCCCTCGACACCAACCGCGCCATCAACTTTGGTGTGCTTGCGATTTCGGCGCAGCTGATCGGCGCCGGGCAGGCATTGCTGGACCGCGCGGTGGACTACGCCAAGCAGCGTTCCCAGTTCGGCCGGCCCATCGGCTCTTATCAGGCCGTCAAGCACAAGCTGGCCGACGTGCACATCGCGCTGGAGCTGGCCCGCCCGCTCGTGTATGGAGCTGCGTTGTCCCTGGCCGAGGACTCTCCCTTCGCCGCACGCGATGTGAGTGCCGCGAAGGTCGCCGCCAACAAGGCCGCTTACCTTGCCGCGCGCTCGTCCCTGCAGACCCACGGCGCCATCGGCTTCACCGCCGAGTACGACCTGTCGCTGTGGATCCTCAAGGTGCGGGCGCTGACCTCCGCATGGGGCACATCCGAGTGGCACCGTGCACGGGTACTCGGAGCGCTCGCATGAGTTCCGAACGGCAGCTGCTGCGCGACACCGTCCGCTCTCTGGTGACCAAACGAGCCGACTCGGCCGCGGTACGCAAGGCGATGGAATCCGAACGCGGATACGACGAGAGCCTGTGGACCGTCCTGTGCGAACAGGTCGGTGCGGCCGCATTGTTGGTTCCGGAGGAATTGGGGGGTGCCGGAGGCGAGCTCGCGGATGCGGCGATCGTGGTCGAAGAGCTGGGCCGTGGGCTGGTCCCCAGCCCGCTGATGGGCACCCTCTGGGCACAGCTCGCCCTCTTGGACGCCGGATACGAAGGTGAGCTGCTGGAATCGTTGGCCGCCGGTGAGTCGATCGGCGCGGTGGCCTTCGACCCGGGATACGTCGTCAATGGGGCTCATGCGGACGTGGTACTCACCCTGGAGGGCGATGAAGTACACCGAGCGGTGAACGTCGTCGCTACGCCGTTGTCCACCATGGATCCCACCCGCCGACTGGCCGCGGTGGCAGTAAGCGGAAGCAATCCGATCGGGAGTGCCCCGGGACTGATCCACAAGGCCGGACTACTGCTGGCGGCCGAACAGGTGGGCGCAGCGGCGCACGCGCTGGAACTCACCGTCGAGTACACCAAGACGCGAGTTCAGTTCGGACGCGCGATCGGCAGCTTCCAGGCCCTCAAACACCGGATGGCCGACCTGTACGTGCTGGTGGAGTCGGCACGCGCGACCGTTTACCAGGCCATCCAAGATCTCACCACAGAGGCCGCGACCGTGGCGAGAATCAAAGCCAGCGAGGCACTTTGGACCGTCGCCGGTGAATCGATCCAGTTACACGGCGGTATTGCCATCACGTGGGAACACGACGCCCACCTGTATTTCAAACGCGCCCATGGCAGTGCGCTGCTCCTGGGAACACCACGTCAGCTGCTCCCAAGCTTGGAGAGCGCCGCGGGACTGTAGGTTCTCGGCCTAGACTCCGGGCATGGAGACCAAAGCCAGCCCCTGGCCCGCCTACCGGCTCGCCGCCGTGCTCCTCGGCGTCGGCGTCGTACATTTCGTCGCCCCCAAACCCTTCGACGCCATCGTGCCGGCCCAACTGCCTGGTGAGGCCCGGTTCTACACGTATGCCTCGGGCGTTGCCGAGCTCGGCACCGGTGCACTTCTGCTCGCTCCGAAGACACGCAGGCTCGGCGGCACCCTCGCGGCACTCCTGTTCCTCGCAGTCTTCCCCGCGAACATCAACATGGCGCGGCAGTGGTGGGACAAGCCGCTGCCACTGAAGCTCGGCGCGATTGCCCGGTTGCCGTTGCAGATCCCGATGATCACCGAGGCACTCAAGGTGCGGCGTACCGCCTAGTCACGTCTAGTGGCGGTCAGTCATAGATGATCGCTTTTCCCTCGCGCTGAAGATCGGCCAGCCCCGCCCGGAAGGTCTCCATGAATTCGGGTGGGGGTCCTACCCAATCCGCGACCTCACCGACGATGCGCACGGGTTCCCGGGTGCGGTACGAGTGGGTCGGATTCCCGGGGAACTTCTTGTCCGTCACGTTCGGGTCGTCTTCCAGGGTGCCCTCCGGTTCCACGATGTAGACATGGCCCCTGCCCTCACCTTTGGCCATGATGGCCGCCAACCCCGCGCCAATCAATGTCCTCGTCACGTAGACGTGGTTCATGATGCGGCCTTCCTCGAAGTTCGACAGATGCCCGGCGGTCAATAGATCGCCGATCTCGAGGTCGGCCTTGGTGCCATGGAAGTACGCCCCCGACTCGTGCGCCTCGAAAAAGTTCGGCATCGTCATACCCGTTCCCATCAGTCGACATTCGTGGTCGCAGGATTGTGCGCCATGGTGGGGGTCTTGCCGCAAGCCCCCCTTCATGCCATATTTTGAAAGGAGACAAGCCAAAAGGTTGACCCCACAAGCGCTCAGTGGTCGGCTTGACTCATGCCGCTGCAGATATCCGACCGCGAACGCGAAGCCCTGGCGCAGGTCACCTCGTTCCCGCTGCTGGCAGCGATCACCGGGCGCAGGTCACGGCGCTTCCCTCTCGGCGGACGTATCCCCGACGGTCCGCTTGCGTACACCAGCGGCCATCCCGTCAAGCCGATATCGGAAGTCGAACGGGCACTGATTCTTTCGGTGGTCGGAGGCGTCACCGGGTGGCACTACGGCATCACCTATCACCCGGGATATGCCCCCGCGTTCCCGAACTATTCCGGCAGCGCGACCGGACGCACCTTCCCGTCTGCGGCGGGTTTTCACACCAGCCAGCTCTTCTTCACCGATGACACCGGGATCTACCTGCTGCCGACACGCGATGAACCTCCTCGCGAGTTCACGCCCATCGAGGACTGGATCACCCACACCGCCGACTCCTACGTGCGGATCTCGGACCAACGTCTGGAACTGCCGCGGGAGGAGCCGTACATGGAGGGCCACAACACCTGGATCGGAAATCACCCCGGCAGCCTGCTGGCCTTCCCGGTGGCCGATCTCGCCGAGCACCTGATCGCCAACCTGTCCTTCTTCGCCGCGAACGGCTACCTGGTCTACGACGACGTCAACCACCAGAGCATCCCCGGCACCGAAAAGTTCAGCAGCTTAAGGAATTACGACGACCCCATTCCGCTGTCCTTCGTGGAGCAGTACACGCTCACCGAGGCCAGTGCCGAGCTGGCCACCGCAACCCACAACGGGGTGCTGCTACTCCAGGCTCTCGGGCTGGGCGGCTGGATGTTCGACGGACTGGACCGGCTGTCGGTGCTCGGCGGCTCCGGCGACCCGCGCGCGCCCGGTATCGGGTTCCGTTCCGACAACGATGACCGGTGGCCATTTCCGAACGTCACCGGTCTGGATGGATTCTTCGAAACCCTCAGTCCCCCGCACGTACCGACGGTCTCCGATGGGGTTCAGAAGTACATCGAGCGCAAGTACGGCCCCGGCGGCCCCTTCCACCCCGACACCCCGGGCGCATGGGCCGACTCACCAAGAGTGCGGTCGGCCGCGCTACCCGCCGAGGCAATCCAGGAGATCGTCACCGCGGAGGCGTCCTACGTCTACGACACCTTCGGAAAGATTCCCGGCACCGTCCCCACCGTGCACACCCTGATGTATCTGCAGGCGCAGAACATCGACCTGGACTTCTACGACACGCATTTCGGCCCCGGCGCCTATCTGTCGACGCATGCCGAACACGCCAGCCGCTGGTACGGGGCTTGATTGCGGTGCACTGACAATCCCCTGTACATCACAAGGAAAATGTTTGCTAACTCGGGTATTTTGGCGGTATGGCGACAATCTTGGATTTCACGCTGCGCTATGACCGCTGGTACCTACCGCTGGCCACGGCGATGGGGCTGGGCCCGCGTCGCACCGTCATCCGAATCTCCGACGAAGCGCTGACTGTCAAGCACGGATGGGCATTTGCCATCGAGATTCCGCTGACAAGCATCCGCTCGGCAGTTGTTCGCGCAGAGAAGCCACTGGCATGGGGTGTGCACGCCAGCGGCACCGGTTGGCTAGTCAACGGTTCGCGTGAGGGCATTGTCGACATCCAGTACGCCCCACCCATCAAACCGAAAGCACCCATGTCGTTCGGTGCGGTCGGCGGCCTGCAGCTCAGCGTCACCGACCCAGACGGGCTCATTGCGGCGCTGCCCCACAACGCGGCATAACTTGGCACAATCTGGTTATGCGCCGACGACACCTGCTCCAACTCGGAGCGGGGGTGGCAGCGGGTCTCGCGCTGACTTCCTGCGCCGATGAAGGCGACAACAATAATGGCGAGGTGAGCGACAGCGGCACCTGGCGCATGCCGGATGAGGGCGAACCACACCTGCGGACCTGGATGGCCTTCGGCGCCAGTGACGAGATCTGGGGCCGGCGGCTGAACCGGCAGGTTCAGCAGAATCTCGGAGCGATCGCTCAGGCCATCGCACAATTCGAGCCGGTGTCGATGCTGGTGCGACCGCAGGAGGCCGAGCTGGCCCGCCAACTCGCAGGGCCCAACGTGGACTTGATTCCCGTGCCCTTGGACGACCTCTGGATCCGCGACAGCGGACCCGTGTTCGTTCGCAATGACACCGGCCGAGCGGCCGTTGATTTCAACTTCAACGGCTGGGGCGACAAACAGAAGCACGCCTCGGACGCCAAGGTCGCCACCGAGGTCGCCAAGCTCGCCGGAGTTCCTGTCCTGCCCACCAATCTCGTCCTGGAAGGCGGCGGGATCGAAGTCGACGGTGAGGGCACTGCGATCATCACCGAAAGCTGCGTTCTCAACAACAACCGCAATCGGGGCCGCTCCAAAAAAGACGTCGAGGCGGAGCTGCAGCGACTACTTGGCCTGCAGAAGATTATTTGGCTACCGGGCATCGCGGGCATGGATATCACCGATGGGCACACCGATTTCTACGCACGGTTCGCCGGGCCGGGTGTTGTCATCGCCGGACTGGACAACGACCCCGACTCATTCGACTACGACGTGACACGTGAACATCTCGCGATCCTCGAAAAGGCGACGGACGCGGCCGGACGCCCCCTGCAGGTGGAAGTGCTCGAAGCACCCGAGCAGGGGCGCAATGACTTCGAATCAGAAGACTTCGCCGCGGGTTACATCAATTTCTATGTCTGCAACGGCGGAGTCATCGCACCCGAGTTCGGTGATCCCCGTGCCGATGCGGAAGCCAAATCCACCCTGGAACGAGTGTTTCCCGGCCGTCGGGTCGTGCAGCTCGATATCGACGGTATTGCCGCCGGCGGTGGTGGCATCCACTGCGCCACCCAGCAGGAACCCCGATAACGCTGACTCAGCGCGCAACCGATCGCGGCGCCCCCGGACCAGCGTCGATCTGCACGGGGCCCGCGGCCGAGGGAGTCACCGGGAAATCGAATATTGCTGTTGGAATGTAAACTGTGGCACAGGAATTCGGAATATCGACGACCCCGGACAATCGCCCCTCGATGGGCGCAGCACCCAGGAGGAGATAGGCCTGCTCCGGGCTGTAGCCGAACTTCGTCAGGTAGTCAATGGCATGCAGGCAGGCGCGCTGGTAAGCCAAATGTGAATCCAGGTAACGCTGTTCGCCGTCGAGGGTGACCGAAGTCCCCGAGAACGCCAACCATTGCGAGTACTGCGGATCAGTATTGCCCGGCATGAAGATCGCGTTCTCCGACACTCCATAGGTGTCCATGCCGCCCTTGAGGACGTCGACATGCAAGTCGATGAAGCCACCCATCTCGATGGCCCCGCAGAAGGTGATCTCGCCGTCCCCCTGAGAGAAGTGCAAGTCGCCGACCGACAGCTTTCCACCCGGCACGAACACCGGGTAGAACACCCTGCTGCCCTTGGTCAGGTTCTTGATGTCCTGATTGCCACCGTTCTCCCTGGGCGGGGCGGTCCGGGCCGCCTCAGCAGCCGCCCTCTCAAAGGATTCTCCGGTGAGCGCACCGAGCACCGCATCCCGGGGTTCCGGCGGAAGTGCCAGTGCGGGAACACGATAGGGGTCCGTGGCGATCAGCGCGCCCTCACGGGCGTTCCACCTCGCCAGCAGTTCTGCAGATGGCGCCGTCCCCATCAGCCCCGGATGCACGATCCCGGTGAAGCTGACCCCGGGGACGTGCCGGGAGGTGGCCGTCTGCCCGGAGAAATCCCAAATCGCCTTGTACGCATCCGGGAACTGCTCGGTAAGGAATCCGCCGCCGTTCACGGTCGGGAAGATGCCGGTGTAGCCCCACCCCTGGCCGGCCAGCGGCCCGGAGTCTTCCTGCGGGATGGGGCCCACATCGAGGATGTCGACGATCAGCAGGTCTCCGGGCTGCGCCCCCTCTACCGAGAACGGCCCCGACAAGGCATGCACCGTGGTCAGTGGGGCATCACGGATGTCGTCGGCGGAGTCGTCGTTGTGGATCGCGCCGTCGAACCATTCGCGGCAATGCACACGGAACGATGTACCGGGCTTCACGACCGCCGCCGGCGGAACGTCCGGGTGCCACCGGTTGTGCCCGACGATCTGTTGCTCGGTGAACTTCTTGCTCGAATCCAGCGGGAACAACACTTCGGGCATGGCAGTCCTTCCGATCAGGGGCGGGGTAACTTGCGATGCAACGGATTTGATGTCACCGGCGCCGATCGGCGCAGGGAAGGCGGTGTGGAAACCACGGGCGGCTCACTGGCACTACGCTGGGTGGCATCGAGCAAGCGCATGCGCGACGAGGAACCGCGGCTCACTCCGGCGATACCGAAAAGCCGTCGTGCCGATGCGGGGCAGCCCGGGCAAGGCACCGTATCCGGGGCCGTGGCCATCGGAAATTTACGCGAGGTATCGCCACAGTTCGCGCACCGATACCCGTACAACGCCATGACCCGCCCTCACCGAGGTAGCACCTGGATCTGTGACGTTACGCCGGATTGGCCAGGCCCGCAGAGGAAACGAATGGAGGGCCGGTTACAGCCAGGTGTCCTCGGTGGTGGCGGTGAGGAAGGCCTCCAGGTCATTGCGCCAATCGGCGGGCGTGGTCTTGTCGGGTTCGATGCCGGTGTACTGCCCTCGATAGAAGAGCAGCGGCCGGGTGGCCGTCGGGTTCTCGGGGATCTCACTCAATTCCTTGACCGACCCGAACACCACCCAATGATCGCCGCCGTCGTGGACGGTGGCGACCTCGCAGTCAATGTGTGCAAGCGATCCGTTGATGATCGGAGATCCGAGACCAGATGGGCGCCAATCGATTCCACCGAATTTATCGGGCTCCCGCGAACCGAATCGTGCCGAGACCTCACGCTGGTCCTCCGCCAGGACATTCACGCAGAACTTGCCCGAGGCCTCGATCGCCGCCCATGACCGGGATTGCTTGGTCGGACAGAACAGCACCAGTGGCGGCTCCAACGACAGCGCAGCAAACGACTGGCAGGCGAAACCCACCGGTACGCCCTCATGCGTCGTGGTGATGATGGTGACGCCGGTACAGAACTGCCCCAACACATTCCGGAATGCTCTGGGGTCGATCTGCGATGTGGACATCTCTACTTGAACCCAACGCTGAAATCGTGACCCCACAGGCTGATACCGACGCTCTCGCGCGCGATCCAGCTCTCGTCATCGACTTCAGAACCCTCGCAACCGAATTCCATATCGAACCCACCGGGAGTCTTCATGTAGAAGGACAGCATCTTGTCGTTGATATGCCGCCCCAGAGTGGCCGACATCTTGACCTTTCTCCGGTTCGCGCGGTCCAGGCAGAGACCGACATCGTCAGAGTTCTCCACTTCGACCATCAGGTGCACGATTCCGGTCGGGTTGGGCATCGGCATGAACGCCAGCGCGTGATGGCGCGGGTTGCACCCGTAGAAACGCAGCCAGACCGGGTCACCATCGGCCGGACGGCCGACGAGCTGCGGCGGCAGCCGCATCGAATCGCGCAGCCGGAAGCCGAGTACATCCTCGTAGAACGCCTGTGCCACAGCATCATCGGTGCAGGTAAGCACCACGTGCCCCAGACCCTGCTCGGCAGTGACGAACTTGTGGCCGTAGGGGCTCACGAATCGGCGGCCCAGGTACTGGGCTCCGTGGAACACCTCCAGCACGTTTCCCGACGGATCCTGGAACCTGATCAGGCCCTCGACCTTGCGGTCGGAAGCCTCGACCTTGGTGCCCTCGGCGTACTCAACACCCGCGTTTTCCAGGCGATCCCGAATCGCCTGCAACGCCGGCGCGTCGGCGACCTCCCAGCCCGAGGCCAGCAACCGGTCGTTCTCGCCCGGCACGATCACCAGACGGGCCGCGACATCGTCCATCCGGAGATAGAGCGCGGCGGGGTTGTCGCCGGTGCCTTCCATCATGCCGAGCACCTTGGTTCCGAATTCGCGCCAAGCAGCTACATCGGTGGCCTCGATCCGCATGTACCCGAGTGCCTTGATAATGCTCATCTTGCTGACGCTCCCCTAAACCATCGTGTCGGTGGCGGGCAGCTCGAAGGCATGGTTACCCCAGATCTGGTAAGCCCGCTCAGCGTCATTGGCCGCATGCACGCGTCCGGCGTGCGCATCACGCCAGAAGCGCTGCACTGGTGCGTCATTCGACAGCGCGGTGGCGCCCGAGTTCTCAAACAGCAGGTCGATCGAGGCGATCGCCCGGCCGGTGGCACGCACCTGATCGCGGCGTGCGGCGGCACGCAGCTCGAACGGAACCTCCTGGCCCGCCGAGATAAGGGCGTACTCGTCGCCCACATTCCCGATCAACTGACGCCAACCGGCGTCGATGTCGCTGGCGGCCTCGGCCACCCGCACCTTGGTGAATGGGTCATCCTTGGCCTTCTCGCCGGCGTATGCCGCGCGCACCCGCTTGCCCTGTGCCTCGACGTGCGCGTCGTAGGCGCCGTACGCCATGCCCATGATGGGCGCGGTGATGGTGGTGGGATGCATGGTGCCCCAAGGCATCTTGTACACCGATGCGGTGTTGGTCTCGTAGCCACCGGCGGTCTGGTCATTCATCTTCTTGTACGACAAGAAGCGGTGCGACGGCACGAACACGTCCTTGACCACCACGGTGTTACTACCGGTGCCACGCAGACCGACGACGTTCCACACGTCGTCGATGCGGTACTCGGTGCGCGGGATCAGGAAGCTGCCGAAGTCGACCGGCCGTCCGTCCTTGATAACGGGGCCACCGAGGAATGCCCAGGTGGCGTGGTCACAGCCCGAGGACCAGTTCCACGCGCCGTTGACCAGGTATCCGCCATCGACGACGACACCGGCACCCATGGGCGCGTAGGAGGAGGACACTCGCACGTTGGTGTCGTCGCCCCAGACCTCTTCCTGGGCCTTCTGGTCGAACAGGGCCAGGTGCCAGTTGTGCACGCCGATGATCGAGGAGACCCAACCGGTAGAGCCGCAGGCGCTGCCCAGCCGGCGCACCGCCTCGTAGAAGGTGGCGGGGGCGGTCTCGTATCCGCCCCACTGCGAGGGCTGCAGCAGCTTGAAGAAGCCGATCTCCTGCAGTTCGGCGACCGTGGCGTCGGGCAGACGCCGTAGGTCCTCGGTCTCCTGCGCACGCTTGCGCAGGATCGGCAGCAGGTCGTCAATTCCTGCGAGAACCGCCTGAATCTCGTCCCGCTGTTCGGTCGTCGTCACTGCATTTCCTCCACTGCTGTAGTTAGCATCAGTCGGCACAAACTAGGGCTAGTAGTTCGCGACACCCGCTGTACACCCACGGTGGTAGCGCGTGTTCCCTGCTGAGACTAGAACACGTTTCGATCTGTGTCGACATCGCCTCACCCACCCCGGGAAGGCGGGCTCATCTGGAACGAAGCAACGACGGTGTTGTAGTGCCAAAGGTCAATTCTGTAACCTGTTCTAGTTCGGTTGCAGTTGGGCTTGGCCAGACGAAGTCAACGACGGAGGAAATCACGTGACGGACGTTCCGCTGGGGAAGCACGTCCTCGAGGTTCGCATCGCCGAGGTCATCGACGAGACCACCGACTCCAGATCCCTCGTCTTCGACATTCCCGAGGACGCGGCCGACAAGTTCGCGTACACACCCGGCCAATACCTCACGCTGCGCATTCCATCCGACCGCACCGGATCGGTAGCGCGCTGCTACTCGCTGTCCAGCTCCCCGCATATCGACGACAAGTTGACGGTCACAGTCAAGCGCACCGTCGATGGTTACGGGTCCAATTGGATCTGCGATAACGCGCATGCCGGTATGCACATGCACGTACTGGCGCCCTCCGGAGTGTTCGTCCCCAAAGACTTGAGCAGAGATCTTCTTCTCGTCGCCGGCGGCAGCGGCATCACCCCGATGATGGCGATCTGCAAGTCCGCGCTCTCGCAGGGCAGCGGCAAGGTCGTCCTCATCTACGCCAACCGCGACGAACAGTCGGTGATCTTCGGGGCGGCACTTCGGGAGCTGACCACGCAATATCCGGAGCGGCTGGCCGTCATCCACTGGCTCGAATCGGTGCAAGGACTGCCCTCTCAACAATCACTGGCAACCCTGGCCGCACCGTTCGCCGGGCATGAGGCCTTCATCTGCGGCCCCGGACCGTTCATGAATGCCTCCGAGGCCGCACTCAGGGGCAACGGCATGCCCGAGGACCGCGTACACATCGAGGTCTTCCGCTCTCTGGAGAGCGATCCGTTCGCCGAGGTGGTCCTCGCCGAGCCCTCAGATGATGACGAACCGCCGGCCACAGCCACCGTGGAACTCGACGGCGAGACCCATACCGTCAACTGGCCTCGCAGCACCGTCCTGCTCGACGTGTTGCTCGCCAAGGGGCTGGACGCGCCGTTCTCCTGCCGCGAGGGACACTGCATGACATGTGCCTGCATCCTCAAGGACGGCAAGGTCCGCATGCTCGTCAACGACGCGCTGTCCCAGAACGACATCGATGACGGGTACATCCTGGCGTGCCAGGCGGTTCCCGAGACCGACGATGTCAACGTCACCTTCGATGAGTGAACACCGGGTACAGAAAAAAGATCTCGGCGCCGCTGCCCGACAAGGCCGATACGATTCCGACATCATGAAGTCCCTGAAAGCCGCGCTGGCCGCCGCATCACTGGTGATCACTTCCCTGGTCTTCCCAGGTACCGCCGCCGCCGAGGTCAAGACCACTGATGTCAGCACTCCCGTCGACGAGGGGCGCCAGCTCGAGGTGCACGCCACCGCCGACTGCCGCAGGGCCGAGCGGCAGTGCTACTACACCGCGAGCTTCAACCTGCGGACCCCCAACGGGATTGAGGGATTCGGGGGCGACCTGTGGGCCAAGCAGACCACCGAGCTGCGCACCTCGGACCGGATGAACTACCTCTGGGTGCAATGGGGCGACAATCCGAACACCGTGGAACACAACGGCGGTAGCACCTGGCTGCTCACCACCGTCTACTTCGGTGGAGGTGACGTCGACCGCTTCCGGATCACCGGAACCACCCAGCCGACCGACTGGGCGACAGGACAACCCAAGCTCGACGCCGACTACATCGTGTGCAGCCACGTCGAGGCCAATATCGGTGGCCGCAGCGTGATTTCGCCCGACGCCTGCGCGCAGGCCCGCTTCAGCTAGCCGTCACCAGGCGGCGACAAGAGCACCCGCGCAGAACATACATGTGTGTTGCCCGCGTCTATGCGACAAAAATTGGCTCGGTGGGCAACCCGAACAGTTGTCGCATAAAGGCGGGCACCAGATGTGTGTCGTCTAAGACGTCGGTCCGACCATGTCGGCGCCCCGTGGCAGGGTGCAGAAGATGAACGCTCGGACTCGCTCGCTGCGCACCGATCTGCGCTACCTGCTCGTCCTGCAAATCCATCGCCACGGGCTCACCACCGTGTCCGAGATGGTCGCCATGTTGACGGACATCGGTTTTGACGTAGATGGTCGCCCGTCACAGACGATCTCGGATGCACTGCGCACCGACGTCAAACTCGAGCTGACTGCCGGCTCTCAACGCGGCAGGCCCAGTAGCCGCTCCCCTGCCACACTGAGCAGGATCTGGGTGGTACCTCCGGCGATCGACAGGCATCGGTCCCGCATGAACAACCACATCTCGTTGGACTCCACCGCACCATGGGTCTCCACGTAGTCGAGGATGTGCTCCGAAAGCCCCTGGCGGTGACGCACACCGACGAGCTTGCGGACACTCGAGGCCGCACCCGGGTCCTGACCACCGATGGCGCGCAGCGCGGTGCGCAGATCAAGCAGCGCCCCCGTCTGCGCCGAACACACGAAAACGCCGAGCGTATCGAGTTGTGCCGCATCCAGTTCGGTGTCCCCGATCAGTGCGAGCAGCGACTCCATGGCCTCGTCGAGAGTGCCACCGCCCGCCATCGCCACCCGCTCGTTGGCCAACGTGGTGCGGGCCAGGCGCCAGCCGTCATCGACTGATCCGACCACGTACTCGTCCGGGACGATCACACCATCCAGGAAGACCTCGTTGAACATCTCCTCGCCGGTGATCTCACGCAGCGGCCGCACGGTGATCCCGGGCGTCTTCATATCGAGCAGGAAGTACGTAATGCCCTTGTGCTTGGGAACATCGGGATTGGTGCGGGCCAGGCAGATCGCCCAGTCCGCAATCTGAGCCTTGGAGTTCCACACCTTCTGGCCGTCGAGCTTCCATCCGCCGTCGACCCGGGTTGCCTTGGTACGCAACGCCGCAAGGTCGCTACCAGCACCGGGCTCGGAGAACAGCTGGCACCATTCGATCTCACCACGCAGCGTGGGTGCGACGAATTGCGCTATCTGCTCCGGAGTCCCGTGCTCAAGGATGGTGGGGGCTGCCCACCATCCGATGACAAGATCGGGGCGGGTGACGCCCGCGGCGTGCAACTCCTGGTCAACGAGCAGCTGCTGCGCCGCCCCTGCGCCCAGCCCGTAGGGCACGGGCCAGTGCGGGGCCAGGAAGCCCGTCTCGGCCAGCCGAACCTGGTGCTCATCCTTTGGCGCCGAAGCGATTTCCGCAGCAGTGGCCGCGACCTGTGCACGCTGGTTCTCCACCTCACCGAGGTCGACGGTCAGGGAGCGGCGAGTTCCCCCGAGCGTCAGTGCGGCGACGGTGCGTCGCCATGATGCGGGCTTGCCCAGGAAGGACTGGAGTGCGTATGCGCGCCGCAGGTACAGGTGTGCGTCATGCTCCCAGGTGAATCCGATACCGCCAAGAATCTGTATGCAATCCTTGGTGTTGGTCAGCGCAGCATCGACAGCCACTGCCGCCGCAACGGCAGCGGCAAGCGAGAGCTGCTGAGAATCACCACCGTTGGCGACTGCATCCTGCGCGCACCCGGCGGCGTCCCACACCGCGACATCGGCCTGTTCGACACGGCACAGCATTTCCGCACACATGTGCTTGATGGCCTGAAAGCTTCCGATCTGCTTACCGAATTGCTCGCGCACCTTCGCGTACTCGACAGCGGTCCGCAGCGCCCAACGCGCCACGCCCACCGCCTCGGCCGAGAGGGTCACCGTCGCCAGATCGGCGACCACGGTGGCCGGCAGACCCACCGGACGCACCGCAGCACCGTTCAGGGTTACCTCGGCCCACGGGCGCGAGAAGTCGGTCGCATTCTTGACGTCCACCGTGACGCCGGCACCCACGCAGTCGATCAGCACCCAGCCGTCGGGCCCCGGGGCCAACACCACTCCGTCGGCCGTACCGCCCAGCACCGCGGGCAACACGCCCGAAGCCAGCCCGTCGGCGACGGTGAGGTTCCCGGCGAGGGCCAGCCCCGCGGTGCGGCTACCGTCCGCGAGCGCCCCGACCAATTCCGCGGGACCATCGGTCGCGAGCACCACCGCCACCAGCGCACTGGTGGCAACCGGTCCCGGCACCAGCGACGCCGCGGCCTCATCGATCATGGCGATCATGTCGTCGAATCCGGCTCCCGAACCGCCGGCGGTCTCCGGCACCGCGACACCGAAAATGCCCAGCTCAGCGAGTCCGGCATAGGCGGAGCCCCACCCGTGGCGCTCGGCCTCCATCTTCCGGACCGACTCGATGACAGCCGCGCTCTTGGCCCACTGACGGACAGCGTCCCGGGCGGCTTCCTGCACATCGGACGACACTGATTCTCCTCGGCTTGATTCGGGTACATGAGACTAGAACGTGTTCTAATATCGTGATTGGGTTCAGTGTAGTAGGAACGCATTCAGGCTGTACAGAGCACTACCGACGGGCCAGGGAGACCTGAAATGACCGACGGCGATCCGTATAGTCGTGCGCTGAACCAGAACGTGAACACAGGGAGTACAGACGCCATGGCAACGCCTCGGACATCTAGCGCATCGGAAGCCGCGCAGTCAGCTAGCGGTGATACTGATGCGGCGAATCAGCCTGCCGCGGTCTCAGCGCTGTCCGACGACGATCTCGGTTCGACCGCGCAGCGCGAGCGCCGCAAGCGCATCCTGGACGCCACCTTGGCCATCGCCTCCAAGGGAGGCTACGAAGCGGTGCAGATGCGCACCGTCGCCGAACGTGCGGACGTCGCCGTGGGCACCCTGTATCGATACTTCCCTTCCAAGGTGCATCTGTTGGTGTCCGCGCTGGAACGCGAGTTCGAGCAGATCGACGCGCGATCGGATCGCGGTGCCGTCAACGGTGGCACCGCGTACGAACGCCTGCACACGGCGATCACCCGGCTGAACCGCAACATGCAGCGCAATCCCCTACTCACCGAGGCGATGACCCGCGCCCTGGTCTTCGCCGACGCCTCCGCCGCCGGTGAGGTTGATCACGTGGGCCGGCTGATGGACGGCATCTTCGCCCGCGCGATGGCCGGTGACGACGATCCCTCCGACGGGCAGTTCCACATCGCCCGCGTCATCTCGGATGTTTGGACCTCCAACATGATTGCCTGGTTGACGCGGCGAGCATCGGCAACCGATGTGAGCCACCGGCTCGATCGCACCGTCAGATTGCTTCTTGGAATTACCTGACAAGCGACGCTCGGCCTAACCAACCCCGAGTAGGTAGCGGACGTAGACTCGGGACCCGTGGTGAG
Source organism: Mycobacterium sp. D16R12 (assembly GCF_002013465.1). Taxonomy (GTDB): domain Bacteria; phylum Actinomycetota; class Actinomycetes; order Mycobacteriales; family Mycobacteriaceae; genus Mycobacterium. The sequence continues at coordinate 47,716 of NZ_MAFC01000020.1, forward strand.
TGCCCAAGATCTACCTGTCGAACTGCGCCGGGCTCTTTCCGAGGTCGCCCGTACGCCCCGGCTACTGGTGGCTTCCGACTATGACGGGACGATAGCCCCGCTGGTCAACAACCCCGATGACGCACGCCCACACCCCGAATCGACCACAGCGCTGCGGGCTTTGGCGGGACTACCGTCAACAACCTCTGCGCTGATCTCCGGACGGGCACTGCGCGATCTGGCGACCCTGTCGCGACTGCCCGCCGAGGTGCATCTGGTCGGAAGTCACGGTTCGGAGTTCGACGCGGGGTTCGTGCACGCCATAGATGGAGATGCCAAGGCGCTGCTGAAGACCATCGCCAACAAACTGTCGGCCATCGCCGCCGAGTATGCCGGAGTGGCCATCGAGCTGAAGCCCGCGAGCGTCGCGCTGCACGTCCGCAACGCCTCGGCAGAGGACGGCGATGCCGCGCTGGCCCAAGCACTTACCGTGGCCAACGGTTGGGGCGCGCAGGTCACCGAGGGCAAGAAGGTTCTCGAATTCGCCGTCATACCCACCGACAAGGGGCAGGCACTCGACATCCTGCGCCATCAGGAGGGCGCGACTGCCGCGGTGTTCTTCGGCGACGATGTCACCGACGAAAAAGTGTTCAAGCGGCTACATGGCCCCGACCTGGGCGTCAAGGTGGGCGACGGAGAAACCCTGGCGGGATACCGCATTCCGGATACCGAATCGGTGGGCACCGCACTGGCATTCCTGCTTGAGGAGCGTCGCACCTGGCTGCTCGGCGGACACGCCACACCCATCGAGCGACTGACCATGCTCGCCAATTCGCGCACCATCGCATTGGTGACCCCCACCGGTGGCGTCACCTGGATGTGTCACCCCGAGCCCGACTCGGCGGCTGTCTTCGCCCATCTCCTCGGTGGCGATGAGGCCGGGCACTTCACCGTCGGCCCCGCACGGGCCGCGTTGCCGCTCGGCCAGAAGTACATCGACAGCACCATGACTGTCGAAACGCGTTGGGCCAGTCTGCAAGTCACCGACTACCTGGCGCACGACGAGATTCCCGGACGCACCGATCTGATCCGGGTTGTCACCGGCGAGGCCGATGCGGTGGTCACCTTCGCCCCGCGTCCCGAGTTCGGCCAGGCTCCCGTGCAACTGGTCGCCGACGACAACGGCGTGCGCGTACTCGGCACCAATGACCCCATCGTGCTGCGCGCCCCCGGCGTCACCTGGACAATCGGGGCAGACGAACAGAGCGCCACCGCGACCATCAGTCCGGCGAACGGCCCGGTTGTCCTCGAATTACGTTGTGGCACAGAAAATATCGGTGAGAGTTCGGTGTCAGAGCCTGAGCTACGCGAACGGGCCGAATCCTATTGGCGCGACTGGGCCCAAACCCTGACACTTCCGGAGCGCAAGCCCGGCCTGATGAAGCGCTCAGCGCTGACGTTGCGTGGCCTGGTGCACTCCGAGTCGGGCGCGATCCTGGCCGCCGCCACCACGTCGCTACCGGAAGACATTGGCGGTATTCGTAACTGGGATTACCGGTACTGCTGGTTACGCGACGCCTCGATGACCGCGTCGGCGCTGGTGGCGTTGGGATCACTGAGCGAGGCCGAGGGTCTGCTGGGCTGGCTGCACCGGGTGCTGGAGCATCTACCCGGCCCAGATCGCCTACACCCGCTGTACACCTTGGCCGGAACGGTGCTGCCACCCGAGGCGGTGATCGACTCGTTGCCCGGGTATGCGGGCTCACGCCCGGTCCGCGTCGGTAACGCTGCCAATTCGCAAGTGCAGCTGGACGTCTTCGGACCCGTGGTGGAACTGATCCATGACCTGGCCCATGCGCGCCAGCGCCTCGGACACACCGACCCGTTGACCGACGCCGATTGGAACCTGGTTTCCGACATGGTTCTTGCCGTTGAGCGCCGCTGGTACGAACCCGATCACGGAATCTGGGAGATCCGGGGAAACCCGAGGCACCACGTCTACTCCAAGGTCATGTGCTGGGTGACGGTGGACCGCGCCGTGAAGCTCGCCGAAGAATTCCAGCGTGAATCCCCGCCATCCTGGGCCGCACTGCGCGACGAGATCGCCGCGGAGGTCGTGGAAAAGGGCTGGAACGAGTCGGTCAAGTCTTTCACCGCCGCCTATGACGGCACCGATCTGGACGCCGCCACCCTGTACATCGGACTGTCCGGACTGATCGAGCCCACCGATCCCCGATTCACCGCGACAGTGATCGCCACCGAGGCCGAGCTACGCAGTGGTGCAACGGTTTACCGATACCACCGCGACGATGGGCTGCCCGGCGGGGAGGGCGGTTTCCACCTGTGCGCGGCCTGGCTCGTCGAGGCGTATCTGCTCATCGGTGCGCGGTCGCAGGCCGAGCTACTGTTCGACCAGCTGGTCAAGGCCACCGGCCCCACCGGCCTGCTGTCCGAGGAGTACGACCCGGTGGCCGAACGCTCATTGGGCAACCACCCGCAGGCGTACAGCCATATCGGACTGCTGCGCTGCGCGGCTCTGCTTTCCTAACGATCCATTTCGCCGCGCTACTGGCGGCGCGGGCATAGCGTTCAGCCATGAACCCCATGCAACGTCTCAGCTCCCTGGCGTCGCAACAGTTTGGCAAGGTCAACAAGGCCCTGACGACGCCGACCGGCCAACTCACCCCGCACGCCATTGCCAAGCTCGTGACACCGAGCCGAAGTCTGCGCTCGTCCGTCCGCAACAAGATCGTCATGATCACCGGCGGCTCGTCGGGCATCGGCCAGGCCGCCGCACTCCAGATCGGCGAGGCAGGCGGCATGGTGCTGCTGGTGGCCCGCTCCGAGGACAAGTTGCAGGAGACCGCCGCACAGGTTCGTGATGTCGGGGGCACCGCTCATGTGTTTCCGTGCGATCTGTCCGATATGGACGCGATCGATCGCATGGTCAAGGACGTACTTGCCGATCACGGCAGGGTGGACATCCTGATCAACAACGCCGGTCGATCGATCCGGCGCTCGCTGGCGCTGTCCTACGACCGGCCGCACGATTTCGAGCGCACGATGCAGCTGAATTACTTTGCGCCCCTGCATCTCATCCTGGGGTTCATGCCGGGGATGCGCGAGCGCAAGTTCGGCCACATCATCAACATCTCGTCCATCGGGGTGCAGACAAAGGTGCCTCGCTTCGGCGCCTACATCGCGTCGAAGGCCGCGTTGGACACGGTCTCTGATGCGTTCCAGGCCGAGACCTCCGACGAGGGACTGCGCTTCACCACCATCCATATGCCGCTGGTACGCACCCCGATGATCGCGCCGACGACGCTGTACCAAAAGTTCCCGGCCCTGACCCCGGACGAGGCGGGTGAGGTCATCGCGAAGGCGATCATCGAGCGCCCACGGCGAGTGGCCTCGGCGTTCGGACGAATCGCTTCGTTCGCAGACTCGCTGACACCGGAAATCATGGACGCCGTGCGCAATCAGGGATACAAGATGTTCCCGGATTCCGATGCCGCCAAAGGTGTCAAAAACCTCAAGCCCGAGGAAGTGGATGGCGGGCAGCAGATCTTCATCGACGCCACACCCGGGGTGCACTGGTGAGCCTGCCGAAGCCGGGCACCGCCGGGCCTGTCGTCATCACCGGAGCCTCCTCGGGAATCGGCACCGAGCTCGCCTATGGGCTGGCCAAGCGCGGACACTCGTTGGTCTTGGTCGCGCGCCGCAAGGACAGGATGGACAAGCTCGCCGACATCCTCAGTGCACGCCACCGCATCGAAGTCGGCGTCCACGCGCTCGACCTGAGCACTGAGCCGGGCCGCACCGAGCTACGCGAATGGATTGCCGCCCACCGTATTGCGGGATTGTGCAATTCCGCCGGATTCGGAACCAGCGGGGTCTTCCATGAGTTGCCGCTGGATCGCGAACGCGAAGAGATCGAGGTCAACGTCATCACGCTGGTCGAACTGACCCACGCCGCGGTGACCGCCATGGTGGAACGGGGCACGGGGGCGGTGCTGAACATCGCATCGGTCGCCGCATTCCAGCCGATTCCGTTTATGGCGACCTACGCGGCGAGCAAGGCCTATGTGCAGTCCTTCTCCGAGGCCGTGCATGAGGAGCTGCGAGGCACCGGCGTGTCATGCACAGTGCTGTGCCCGGGACCGGTGCCCACGGAGTGGGCAGAGATCGCGAGCGCGGAGCGATTCAGCGTGCCGGGGGTGCAGGTCTCTCCGAAGCAGGTCGCCTCGGCGGCGATCAAGGGTATGCAGCAAGGGTCACGCAGCGTGGTCCCGGGAGCGGTGCCGCAGGCGATGACCATTGCCGGGCGATATACGCCACGATCACTGCTGCTACCGGCGCTGCGCGTGGCCACCAAACTCAGCGAACACTGACACGTTTTGCACTCTCATCGTCCATCCCCCATAATGAAAATCGTTTTCATTACTGGAAGGGCTGGGGGTCTACTGTGCACGCACGCGTGGCTGGGTTGGCTGTGACGGTTGCGACCGTCGGCACGCTCGTACTCTCCGGCTGCGGCCAAGGGGCCCAACGGTCCGGTGAACTCACGGTGGTGGCCTCCACCGACGCCTGGGCTTCGGTGGCCAAGGCCGTTGCCGGCGACCATGCCAAGGTGAGCGCATTGGTCAGCGGCGCCAACACCGACCCGCACTCGTTCGAGGTGACGCCGGCCGCGGCCGCGCAGGTCCAGGACGCCACCCTGGTGGTGTACAACGGCGACGGCTACGACCCGTTCATCGACAAGCTACTCAAGGACGGCCAGCCCCGGATCAACGCCTACCAGCTTCTTCCCGCGGACTCCGCCGACAAAAATGAGCATGTGTTCTACAGTCTGAGCACCGCCAAAAAGGTAGCCGATCACGTCGCAGACGAACTCGCCAAGGCCGACCCGGACGACGCCGATACCTACCGCTCGAATGCCAAAACATTTGGGCAGCAGCTTGACTCCATCTCAGATCTGCAGCACGGCATCGCCGAGAAGGACCACGACAAGGCGATTCTCGCGACCGAACCGGTGGCCAGTCATCTGGTCTCCCATTGCGAATTGGTAGACCGCACACCCCACGACTTCGCCGAAGCTGCCGAGCAAGGCCAGGACCCCTCTCCCGCGGACGTCGCCACCGCGCTGGACCTGATCAACACCAAACAGGTTGCCGCACTGCTCTTCAACTCCCAGACGGCCGGGCCGGTGACCAACCAGCTCAAGCAAGCCGCCGAATCCCATGGCGTCCCGGTGGTGACTGTCACCGAAACCCTGCCGGACGGCACCGACTACGTCACCTGGCAGCGGCGCACCACTGAGCAGCTCGCCGCGGCCTTGGGATGAACCACTTGCATGAAGACCATCAGCGGATAATGGCCGCATGAGTGTCGCCACACTGCGTAATGCCTCGCTGAGTCGCGGTGGGCGCACCCTCTGGGAGGACCTCGACCTCACGGTCGAACCCGGTGAGTTCATCGCGGTACTGGGTCCCAACGGCTCCGGAAAGACATCGCTACTGCGGCTGCTGCTGGGTGATGTCCCGCTGACTCACGGCGCGATGACCGTCACCGACGACCTCGGATACGTCCCTCAACATCGACTTGCCGACAACGCGCTGATTCTGCGCGCCGAGGACCTGGTCGGCCTCGGGATCGACGGGCACCGTTGGGGTTTGGCAGCACTGAATCCGGCCAGCCGGACGCGCCGCCGCACAACGATCGACCTTGCGCTGGATCAAGTGGATGCCAGTCACCTGGCCACCAAGGCCGTCTCGTCGCTATCCGGCGGCGAGCTCCAACGGGTACGCATCGCGCAAGCGTTGGCGGGCGATCCGGCACTCCTGCTCTGCGACGAGCCCCTGCTGAATCTGGATCCGGCAAGCGCACAACAGATTTGCGCTCTGATCGACAAACGTCGGCGTAGCGCACAGACGGCTGTGCTGTTCGTGACCCACGAGATCAACCCGATCCTGCCGTACGTCGACCGGATCCTTTACCTCGTAGACGGGCGCTTTCGGATCGGCGCCGTCGACGAGGTGATGACGACCGAGACGTTGTCGGAGCTGTATCGCGCCCAGATCGACGTAGTGGAGGTACGCGGACAGTACGTCGTAGTCGGCGAAAACCGGCAGGTCACCGAGGAGTGTGCGGAGCACGCACATGAATAACTTCTTTGATCTGTCCCTCACCGTGGACCTCATCGGACGCGACTTCGTGCAGCAGGCGATCCTGGCGGCCGCGCTGCTGGGACTGCTGGCGGGGCTCATCGGCCCGTTTGTGGTGATGCGCCAGATGTCCTTTGCGGTGCACGGTTCCAGCGAGCTATCGCTGACGGGTGCCGCCGCCGCGCTGTTGGCCGGCGCCAACGTCGGCACCGGCGCGCTACTCGGAAGCGTGGTCGCGGCAATACTTTTCGGTATCCTCGGGCAACGGACCAAGGATCGCGACTCGGCGATCGGTGTCGTCATGGCCTTCGGGCTGGGGTTGGCGGTGCTGTTCATCCATCTGTATCCGGGACGTACCGGCACCAATTTCGCCCTCCTGACCGGGCAGATCGTCGGCGTCGGATACAGCGGGCTGCTGATGCTCGTCGTGGTGAGCATCGTGGTGGGCGCGGTACTGGCGGTCACCTACCGGCCGATGCTGTTCGCCACCGTAGATCCCGACGTCGCAGAGGCTCGCGGGGTCCCCGTGCGCGCCTTGGGGATTGTGTTCGCCGCCCTCGTCGGCCTCACCGCGGCGCAGGGTGTGCAAATCGTCGGCGCACTACTGGTGATGTCACTGCTCATCACGCCCGCGGCGGCCGCCGCTCGCATCACTTCATCCCCGGCCCGCGCCATCGGGTTGTCGATTGTCTTCGCCGAGATCGCTGCCATCGGCGGCATCGTGCTGTCTTTGGCACCGGGCGTACCGATCTCGGTCTTTGTCACCATGATCGCCGTGTCCATCTATCTGCTCTGCCGAGTGATCGGGCGGTATCGGCGCGCCTGAGCGAGCTAGGCTCGCACGATGAGCCGCATCGACCTGAATGCCGACCTGGGCGAGGGTTTCGGTAACTGGCGCCTCGGCGATGACGAGGCCATGCTGGACGTTGTCACGAGCGCCAACCTCGCCTGCGGTTTCCACGCTGGCGATCCTGCGACACTGCTTCGCACGTGTCACGCCGCCGCCGCGCGCGGTATCCGGATCGGCGCACAGGTGGGCTACCGCGATCTCGCGGGATTCGGCCGTCGGTTCATCGATATCTCTGCCGACGACCTGTATGCCGATGTGGTCTATCAGATCGGCGCACTGGACGCCTTGGCCCGCACCGTCGGATCATCGGTTACTTACGTGAAACCGCATGGCGCCCTGTACAACGCGATCATCCACCACGAAGTGCAGGCGGATGCGGTCGCGCGTGCGGTGCATGACGTCAACGCCGACTTCCCCGTGCTGACACTGCCGCATGGTGTATTCGGCGACCGTGCACGTGCATTGGGGCTGCGCGTGGTGACGGAGGCCTTCGCCGACCGGGCCTACCACGACGACGGCACCCTGATACCCCGCAGCGAACCGGGAGCGGTGCTGCACGATCCCGCCGCGGTAGCGGCGCGGATTCCCGCGCTCAGCCAGACAGCCGAATCGATATGTGTGCACGGCGATTCACCGGATGCTGTGACGATCGCGCGAGCCGTCCACGCGGCCCTGACCGCCAACGGAATCGAGCTGGCCCCGTTCGTTTAGGGCCGACGGCGAAACCGCCGCTGAAATGGGCCTCCAGTGCGATCATGAGGTCATGAGCGATTTCTCAGCTCAATACGGGACCTACGCGCTCGTCACCGGGGCTTCGGCCGGCATCGGCGAGGAGTTCGCCCGCCAGCTCGCGCGGCGCGGGCTGAACCTGGTGCTGGTTGCGCGCCGAGAAGAGAAACTGAGTGCCCTGGCGGCAGCGCTTACCGAAGCGGCCGATATCGACGTCAAGGTGATCGCACTGGACCTGGTGTCCGAGCACGCTGTCGCCGAGCTGGAAAAGGCAACCGAGGCGCTGGACATCGGCCTGGCCGTCCTGAATGCGGGAGTACTCGTCACGGGGGCGTTCCTCGACCAATCCCGCGAGACCCACACGGACCTGGTACTGCTCAACTCGGTGCGACCCATGCAGCTGGCCCATCACTTCGGCAGCCGGTTGGTACAGCGTGGCCGTGGCGGGATCATCCTCGTAGCATCGCTGGTAGGCGAACATCCCACGCCCTATGAGGCAACCTATGCGGCGTCAAAGGCGTTCGTCAGTTCGTTCGGCCAGGCCCTGCACACCGAACTCGTCGGCACGGGGGTCGACATCACCGTGCTGGCGCCGGGTTTGGTCGATACGCCCATGGTTCGGGACTCGGCGGTCGATGTCACAAACACCCAACTAACGGTCACCGGCCCCGAGCCGGTCGTCCGGGCGGCACTGGATGGACTCGGGAAGAAGGCCCTCGTAATTCCTGGAGCCACAAACAAGTTGGCCGACATAGCCTTCCGCGTGCTGCCACGTCCAGTGGCTGTACGGCTCGGCGGCAGGATCATGCGCCAAGTACTCACCCAGCCGGGACACGCCGGCTGATCCGTCGCCTAACGGTGATAGGCCGGGGGCAGCGGCAGACCCTTCTCCGCCACGACCTTCCGCAAGATCGTCGGGTAGTCGCTGATGATCCCGTCCGCGCCCGCGTCAATCTGCGCCTTCATGGTCTCGGCATCGTTGATGGTCCAGGGAATGACCTTGAGTCCCAAACCATGCGCCTTCTCGACAAACTTCTTGTCGGCGACCAACGCGAAACCGGGGTCACCCACCTTGCCTCCGTAGGGCACGGTGTATCCGGGCGACAGGATCGTGGCACCAATCTGCTTGGCTCCGTCAATCGGATCCTTGACGACGGCGGGATCCACCCCGCCAAGCCAGGGTGACCCTGGGTACCAAGTCGTCTCGTCCCAGAGTGCAACGAGTGGGATGCCCGGTTCAGCCCGTTTGGTCATCGGCAGCGTGCGCCAATCAAAGCTCTGAATCTCCACTTTGTCGACCTTGCCCGCCGCGCGGATCGTGTCGAGGATGACGTCGACGAACACCTGCGGCTCCACCGACTTCTGTGGTTCAGCGGCCTCTACCTTGGTCTCGATGTTGTAGCGCACATCGGCGTGGTAGGAATCAGCGAGGGCGAAAACCTCTGGCAGCAAGGCAATTCTGTCGTTCTTGACAACCTCTGCCTGCGGAAAATCCTTGAGCAGCTTGCCGCAGTCCAGGGTGCGCAGCTGCTCGGAAGTCAGGTCCTTCACCAGCTTTCCCACGTAGGGGTACTGCGGGTCGCCGGACGTCACCGGGGTCGTATCGGCGCATTTCGCGGAATCGATCATCGGATCGTGCCAGACCATGGGTTTGCGGTCTTTGGAGATGACGATATCGAGTTCAAGGGTGCTCACCCCGAGCTCAAGGGCTTTGGTGAAGGCGCGCAATGATTCCTCGGTGGTTTCACCGCGTCCACCCCGGTGTGCCTGCAGGTCGAAGGACGCCTTGTCTTTGTCGCCGCAGGATGCCAATGCCAAGGTGACGGCGAGAATGACGGCCAAGCGCTTCATGGCGATGAGGTTATGTCACTCTCGCCGAGAAGGCATTCACGTACACCAAACGGCCATTTTCCGTACACAGTTGGCTTATCGGCGCCAAGGAATCAGCGACGCTGACGCGCGATCTCCGCGAGGACCACACCCGCGGCCACCGAGGCGTTCAATGATTCGACAGGCCCCGCCATAGGGATCGACACCACCGCATCGCAGGTCTTGCGGACCAGCTGAGACAGCCCCTTGCCCTCCGACCCGACGACCACGACGATATCGCCGGCACCCTCGAGATCGTCGAGCTCGGTATCGCCACCGGCATCAAGCCCGACGATGGTGAGGCCCTTCTCTTGCCAATCCTTCAGGGTCCGTGTCAAATTCGTGGCACGCGCGACCGGCAGGCGTGCCGCCGCACCCGCGCTGGTACGCCAGGCGACGGCAGTCACCGATGCGCTGCGCCGCTGCGGAATGACGACACCGTGACCGCCGAAGGCAGCCACCGAGCGCACGATGGCACCCAGATTGCGTGGATCCGAGATGTTGTCAAGCGCCACCAATAACGCGGGCTGCGCCTCCGCACGGGCACGGGCCAACAGGTCGTCGGGGTGCGCGTAGCGGTACGGCGGCACCTGCAGCGCGAGCCCCTGGTGCAATCCGTTGGTGCTCATGCGATCCAGGTCGGGTCGTGGTACTTCCAGAATCGCGATCCCGGCGTCTGCGGCCAGCGATACCGATTCGGTCAGCCGCTCGTCGTTGTCGGCGCCGACGGCCACGTACAACGCGGTCGCCGGCACTCCGGTGCGCAGGCATTCGAGCACCGGATTACGGCCCAGCACAATCTCGGACTCGTCGCCCTGCTTGAGCCGGCGCTGCTTGGCGTCGCTGAACTTCCGCTGGACGGCGGCACGTTTGGAGGCTGGATGCTTCGTCCGTTGTTCGGCCGGCGGCGTCGCGCCCTTGGCTTCCAGTCCGCGTCGGCGCACACCGCCAGAACCGACGGTGGGCCCCTTCTTGGTACCGGGCTTACGCACTGCGCCGCGGCGCTGAGAATTTCCTGCCATTGCTACTCTTCGTCGCTACTCGTAAGGGACCACTGTGGGCCGTCTGCTGTATCGGTTATCTCCAGGCCCGCACGTTTGAGCCGGTCCCGGATCTCGTCTGCGAGCGCCCAATCCTTCTCTGCCCGAGCCGTTCCCCGCCGCTCCAGCTCGGCGGTAACCAGCACGTCAACGGCGTTCAGTGCGGCGGATGTCTCGTCGCGCGTCTCCCAGCGCTCATCGAGCGGGTCGCAGCCAAGGATCGACATCATGGCGCGGACACTCGCCGCCGCCGACAGTGCGCCCTCGTGGTCGCCGGCATCCAATGCCCGGTTCCCGTCTGCGCGCGTGGAATGCACCTCGGCAAGCGCGATCGGCACCGACAGGTCGTCGTCCAGGGCTGCCGCGAAGGCAGGGGTCCAGGCACCCACTGGCACCTCGCCAACCCGCACCCGCACTCGATGCAGGAAATCTTCGATACCGCAGTAGGCCTTTACCGCATCGGCGAGCGCGGTCTCGGAGTACTCCAACATGGAGCGGTAGTGCGCACTTCCCAGGTAGTAGCGCAGCTCGACGGCCCGAACACGTTGCAGCACAGCGGGAATGGACAACACGTTGCCCAGCGACTTACTCATTTTTTCGCCGCCCATGGTGACCCAGCCGTTGTGCAGCCAGTACCGGGCGAATCCGTCGCCGGCGGCACGGCTCTGCGCGATCTCGTTCTCGTGATGCGGGAATATCAGGTCCATCCCGCCCGCGTGAATGTCGAACTCCGCGCCCAGATATGACTCGCACATCGCCACGCACTCGGTATGCCATCCCGGGCGGCCTGGTCCCCATGGGGTTGGCCACGACGGCTCACCGGGCTTGGCACCCTTCCACAGGGTGAAGTCGCGTGGATCGCGTTTTCCCGTCGCAACACCCTCGCCCTGGTGCACATCGTCGATCTTGTGCCCGGACAGTTGCCCGTAATCCGGGTAGCTCAGCACATCGAAGTAGACGTCGCCAGCGCTGGCATAGGCATGCCCGGTATCAATGAGCCGCTCGATCAGCTCGATCATCTGGGTGATGTGCCCCGTCGCGCGCGGCGATACCGACGGCGGCAGCACTCCGAGGGCGTCGTATGCCTGGTCGAAGGCGCGCTCGTACGTCGCCGCCCACTCCCACCACGGCCGCCCCGCATCAGCGGCCTTATTGAGGATCTTGTCGTCGATATCGGTGACATTGCGGACGAACAGGACGTCATAGGCGCGGGCGGCGAGCCAGCGGCGCAACACGTCGAAGGCCACACCGCTGCGCACATGCCCGATATGGGGCAGACCCTGCACGGTTGCCCCGCACAGGTAGATGGAGACGGATCCCGGCTGCAGAGGCACGAAGTCACGCACGGCACCCGCGCGGGTGTCGTACAGCCGAAGCGGAGCGTGACCGGTCACGACCAGCGAGCTTACCGCGCTGTGACGAGCGCCGTTGCCACCGCGGCCAAGCCTTCGCCGCGCCCAGTCAGACCCAACCCGTCGGTTGTGGTCGCCGACACCGAAACCGGTGCCCCGAGAAGTCTGGACAGTAGCTCCTGGGCCTCCACCCGGCGCGGTCCGATCTTCGGCCGATTCCCGATCACCTGGACCGCGGCATTACCGATCTGGAAACCACTGTCGTGCAGCAGCTCCCGCACATGGCTCAGCATCTTCGCCCCGCTGACACCCGACCATTCGGGCTGACCGGTGCCGAATACCGCGCCCACATCTCCGAGCCCGGCTGCCGAGAGCAGGGCGTCGCACAGAGCGTGCGCGGCAACGTCACCGTCCGAATGTCCCTCACAACCATCGGCATCCGCGAACAGCAGCCCGAGCAGCCAGCATTGCTTGCCCTCCTCTATCGGGTGCACATCGGTGCCGATGCCTACCCGGGGCAATGCGCTCATTGGGCCGCCTCTCTACTCAGGATGGCCTCCGCCAGCGTCATGTCCAGTGCTGTGGTGATCTTGAAGGCCAGCCGGTCACCCTCCACCACATGCACGCGCTCACCGATCTGCTCCACGAGCGCGGCGTCATCGGTGGCGATATCACCGGCGGCCGCGTACGCGCGTCTGAGGACGCCGGCCGCAAACCCCTGCGGGGTTTGCACCGCGCGCAAATTGGCTCGATCCGGTGTGCCGCTCACATCGCCGGCCGAATCGACAGATTTGATGGTGTCCGCGACTGCTATCGCCGGGATGACCGCGCAGCGGCCACCATGTAGTTCCGCAACGATGCGGGAAATCATGTCCGGAGGGGTCAACGGACGGGCGGCATCGTGCACAAGAATCCAGTCGGCCTCGGCCACAGCGGCCAACCCGGCGCGTACCGAATCGGTGCGCTCGGCGCCGCCCTGCACAACCCTGGCCACCGGGCCTACCAGCGCCACGGCCTTATCGAGCTGATCGGCGCCGACTACGACTATTACCTCGTCAATGGCACCTGAAGACAACAAGCCGTCAACAGAGCGTTCGAGCATTGTCCGGCCGCCGACGGTAACGAAGGCCTTCGGAACATCCGCACCCAGCCGCACACCGAGACCAGCGGCCGGGACTATCGCCGCTGTCCTACGAGGCAGCTGCGAGCACCTCGTCGAGAATGATGTCGGCCTTGGCGGCGTTGGTGTTCTCCGCGAGCGCCAGCTCACCGACCAGGATCTGACGAGCCTTGGCCAGCATCCGCTTCTCGCCTGCGGACAGTCCGCGCTCCTGCTCACGACGCCACAGATCACGCACGACCTCGGCGACCTTCTTCACGTCACCGGAAGCGAGCTTCTCCTGGTTGGCCTTGAATCGACGGGACCAGTTGGTCGGCTCTTCGGTGTGCGGTGCACGCAGCACCTGGAAGACCGTGTCCAGACCCTCGCGGCCCACCACGTCACGGACACCGACGTATTCGGCGTTGTCGGCGGGCACGCGAACCGTCAGATCACCCTGGGAAACCTTGAGGACGAGATACTCTTTCTGCTCGCCCTTAATCGTCCGGGTCTCGATCGCTTCGATCAGCGCTGCACCGTGATGTGGATAGACAACGGTGTCTCCGACCTTAAATATCATCTTGTTTCGTGCCCCTTTCGATACCCAATTCTATCACGGCGTATCTCGGCGTGCCCACCAACAGCGCAGGTCAGGGGCACTGCAGATGAACCCACGGGGTTGACAGGGTGACGTTTTCGTGCATCCAGCGACCCTCGACAACCCCGCCGGCGGGTCTATAAACCAGCCCTCACAAGCGGTAATCCAGGTCACATCGATTCCCTGATGCCGGACTCCAACACCAGATCCGGACGGATCCGGAGCGTCGTCACGCACGCCGCTCATCCCGAGTGCCCCACTGTTTTCGTCCCTGTGAGGCACCTACTACTGTCTATAGGACATATCGGCCGCAGGTGGATTTCGGACTGTCCGGAGCCGCTATCGAATCAGGGAGATGCCTGTGTTTCGCACTCGGTCCCAGCGCAGCACCGCTCGCGTGACGACACTTCTCGGCGCCGCGGTTCTCGCGACAGCCCTCGCCGGCTGCGGTGCGGGGCAGATCTCGCAGACAGCGAACCAGTCCTCGGCGATCAACGGCGGCAGTGCCAACCTCGGCAAGCTCGCCCTGCGCAATGTCCACCTCGTCGGGAGCCCGGACCCGGTGAAGCAGCGTGCCGGACAGAAGGCCGAGCTGGTTCTGGTCATCACGAATGAATCCGCCGACGTCAACGACAAGCTCACCTCCGTGACCTCTCCTGACGACATCGGCAAGGTGACGCTGAGCGGAGACAGCGACATTCCGGCCACCGGCCGCCTGTTCGTCGGAGCCGCAGAAGGCCAGGATCCCGCCGCCGAGGCCGCCGGCCCAGAAGCAAGCAACGGCGAGCACGGTGCCGCTCCTTCCGCTGAGCCCGGAGCCGCCACCACCGAGGTGAAAGCTCCAGAACCCAAGCCGCAGGCCTCGTCTGATCCGACGATCAAGCACGGCAAAGCGCAGCTGCAGTTGACCAAGGATCTGGCCGACGGCCTGACCTACCGATTCACCTTCACCTTCGAGAAGGCCGGAGAGGTCACCGTCGCGGTGCCCATCGACGCCGGCCCCAGCGCACCTCGCCAGCACACCGCCAATGAGGGCGGCCATGAGGGTGGCGGACACTAACACAGACGCATAGCGAGGGCCCGGAACGGCGATCTGCCGTCTCGGGCCCTCGCTTTTTTCGTGCTAGCTTGCGCCCATGAAACGGCTCTTCACCTGCACTGCGGTAGTGGCCATGCTGGGCGCGATCTTGACCGCGCCTGCCGCGCACGCGGCACCCAAAACGGTCACCTACCGGGTGTGGGCGGAGTACGGCCCGCTCGTCGCGGCAACCATCGGCTACAACGAGGCAGACGGGTCCCGGCACGGCGCGATGAATCCGCAACTGCCGTGGGGGAAGGACGTCACCTGGACCGATGACACCAAACACCCCCTCATCAACGTCACTGGATACAACACCGGCGACGGCCCCCGGATCTTCTGTCAGATCCTCATCGACGGCCAGGTGGTCGACGAGGACGACCGCGTGGAGCTAGCCACCTGCAGCTATGCCACCGACGGCCTACCCCGCGAACACTGCATGCGCGGCAATTCCGGTTCCATTGTGGGCATCTTGACCAAGGTGGACGGCGACCCCTGCAGCCGCGCTCAGTGACGCCGGCGGTGTGACGATTCGGCCCATTGGCCGCCGTCGCCGTGATAGCTTCCGGCCCAAAGCCAGAACCGGGAGGACACCGTGAAGCGAACGTTGGCAGCGGCAACCGCAGCGACGGCGGTCCTTGGTCTGGTCCTTCCCGGGACCGCGCAGGCCGTGCTCCCCAAGGTGACCTATCTGGTGTGGGCTGCCGGCAAGACACCTCAGGCCGGCACCATCAGCTACGGCGACTATTCCGGCACGCCACAGGCCGTCAACGACGTCAAGTTGCCATGGTCAGTCACGGTGGCCTGGCCGTACAAGGACACCGTGAAGCAGGTGACAGCGATCTGGGGCTCGGGTCACATCCACTGCCGGATTCTGGTGGACGGTCAGACCGTCCTGTCCAACGACGGCGAGAAGACCGTGAACTGTCAGGACCGCATCGTCCCGCTGCCCCCTGACTAGCGCGCCTGGAATCGGCGCCTCACCATCCGCACTGGGAACGCGATGATGTCTGCAATCCTCGCAATCGGCGACTTCTCGAAGAAGTTGTCCGGGAACGAAAGCTTGAACACCTTTTTGTAGACGCTTCCCAGCTGCTTCGCCATTGAAGCCTCGTGGTAGGCGATGCCGTACTTGTCGCACATCGCGCGGACCTCGACGGCAATCTCTGCATAGCGGTACGCGGGCAAGTCGGGGAACAGATGGTGCTCGATCTGATAGCTCAGATTGCCCGACAGAATGTCGATGCCCTTCCAACCGGTGAAGTTGGCCGAGCCGAGGATCTGGCGGTAGTACCAGGCCGCGTGGCTCTCGTCCTCGGTCTCTTCGATCGAGAAGGTCTGAACCTCCTCGGGGAAGTGACCGCACCAGATCACCGACGATGCCCACAGGTTGCGGACCAGGTTGGCGGCGACGTTTCCCACGAAGGTGAACGGCGCACCCGGACCCGACAGCAACGGGAAGATGACGTAATCCTTGAGCGCCTGCTTGCCGGCCTTTGCGCGGAACCGGGCAAGCCCGTCCTGCATGTCGGACCACGACTTCTCACCCTTGAAGAACTTCTCCGATTCGAGCTCCTGGATCGCGGTTCCCCACTGGAAGAAGATCTGGAGGGTGGCGCAGAAGATGGGGTTGAGCAGCCAAATCGGGTGCCACGGCTGCTCTTCGGTCATGCGCATGACGCCGTAACCCTCGGCGTCGTGGTCTTTGCCGACGACGTTAGTGAAGGTGTGGTGCACGTAGTTGTGCGTGTACAACCAGCTGTCGGCGTGGATTGTGTTGTCCCAGTCGAAGTTCTTCGACGTGAGAGCCGGGTCCTGCATCCAGTCGTACTGGCCGTGCATGACGTTGTGCCCGATCTCCATGTTGTCGATGATCTTCGACAACGACAGAGCGGTAACGCCGGCGAGCCAGGCCGGCGGGAACCAGCCAGCCCACAACAGCGCACGGCCGGCGAGTTCGAGCTTCTTCTGCTTGCTCACGATGCCGCGGATGTACTCGGCATCCTTCTCACCGAGGTCGGCGACGATGCGTGCACGCAGGGCGTCCATTTCCTTGCCGAACTCTTCGATCTGCTCGGAAGACAGCTTCTTGAGGTCATTCGGCCTGGCCGGGGGTGCATAAACAGTCGGCTTCTTCTGGGTCTTCTGCTTGGCTGCAGGTGCGAAAGTAGTCATTTTCGGGTCTCCTTCAGGGCTTTGATAGAGGCTGACTCGGCGTTGATCAGAGGGCGATGACGACGTCACCGACGGGCTTGTTGATGCAGAGCTTGACGTTGGTGTCACCGTCGCTGCAGAGGTCGCCGTTGAGAACGTTCTGGGTCGTTCCGCTGTCCTTCTGGCGAACACATGTGAAGCAGATGCCGATGCGGCAGCCGTACTCCGGGGTCAGGCCCGCGGCTTCAGCCTGCTCGAGGAGCGTCTGGCCGCTATTGGCGACGACCCTGTTCGACTCGGAGAAGGTGAGGTCACCTTCGGCATCGTCGGTGCCGACGGTGCGAATCGGAGCGGCAAACTGCTCGAGGTGGAGCTTGTCCGAGAGACCCTCGGCATCGAAGATCTCACGGACCGCGTCCATCAGCGGCATCGGGCCGCACAGATACGTCTCGGCTTCTGCGTAGTGACGATCAGCGGCAAGCAGGTGTTCCTTGCTGAAATAGCCCTGGAGGTCTCCGTCGGCCGCTTCGGTATATGCACGGACTATCTTGACGCCGTCGTACTTGGCTTTGATCTCGTCGATTTCAGCCTGGTAGATCACGTCGTCCTTGGTGAACGCGTAATGCAGGAAGGTGATCTTCCCGATGTACGCCTTGTCGGTGAGCGTGCGCAGCATCGACATCACCGGCGTGATTCCGGAACCACCGCTGATCAGCAGGATGCTTCGCGGATGCGGCAGCGGCAGGTAGAACTCGCCTTGGGCGGCCGAGATCTGTACGACCAAGCCGGGCTTGGCGTTGGCCAGCAGCCAGGGCGAAACAAGTCCGTTCGGATCTACTTTGATGGTGAGTTCGATCTGGCCGTCACGGCGGAACTGCGAATTCGCCGGCGAGTAGCAGCGGGTGCGTCGGATGCCGTCGATCTCAACTGAAAGCTTGACGAACTGTCCGGCCCGGAAGCCCTTCCAGTTGGCGTTGGGACGCAAAGTCAGAGTGACGCTGTCCTTGGTCTTCCGGACGACGTCGGTCACCTCGGCGCGGGTCTCAGTCGTGGACCACAGCGGGTCAAACATTTCGAAGTAGCGGTCAACGCCATGCGGAGTCGTGGCCGCCTTGACGAACGAGGAGGTCAACACCCGACGTGCAAGCCGAGAAGAAGTCCAAGCCTGAAGTTTGAGAGACATACTCGGCTCCGTTTCGGTTAACAGTTGTACACCGATAACAGTATGGCAGGACGCCTTCAGTCGCAAGTTACTCCGCCGTGACGCTCACAACGTCGAGGTATCATCGCAGTTCAAAGCACAGTTCTTCACTGCACCTTCCGAGCGATGCTGCTTCGCGACCAATTCAATCGGAGCTTCTCCTAAGAAGTGCACAGTTGCATGCCAATCGCGGCAACAGCAGGAAACATACCTAGCACGAACACTCGACCAGCCGCCAAGCCCGGAGCGTGACCGGCAGCCATCTACCGAGCCCGATTGCGACAAATACAACCGTTAGCCACACCTGGGCTGTGTTGGCCCGGTCTTGTCACACCCGGAGGCTAACGTCGCGGTGTGGCCAAACCCCGCGCGCAGTATCGCTGTTCGGAATGCCAGCACACCACCGCCAAATGGGTGGGCCGCTGCCCTGACTGCGGAACCTGGGGCAGCGTCGGTGAAACCGCAGTGCTTTCCTCGATAGGAGGGCTGGGCGCCGTACGCGCGGTGGCCCCGGCCACCGCGGCGGTACCGATCACCAGCATTGCGACCGATGACACCCAGCACCGGCCCACCGGCGTCTCCGAACTCGACAGAGTGCTCGGCGGCGGTGTCATCACCGGCTCGGTGAACCTACTCGCCGGCGAGCCCGGAGTCGGGAAATCGACACTGCTGCTGAAGGTGGTCCACCAGTGGGCGGTCTCCGGCGGACGAGCCCTGTACATCAGTGGCGAGGAGTCGGCGGCTCAGGTCCGGCTGCGAGCCGAACGCACCGGCTGCGTTCACGACGAGGTGTATCTGGCGGCCGAATCCGATCTACACAGCGTGTTGGGCCACATCGATGCCGTCAAACCCACTCTGGCAGTGATTGATTCGGTGCAGACCATGTCGACCACCGATGCCGACGGCGTGACCGGTGGTGTTACGCAGGTGCGCGCGGTGACCACGGCACTGACCATGGCCGCAAAGTCGTCGGGCGTGGCGATGGTGCTGGTGGGTCACGTCACCAAGGACGGCGCCATCGCGGGCCCGCGCTCCCTGGAACACCTGGTCGATGTGGTGTTGCATTTCGAAGGCGACAAACACTCCGCACTGCGGATGGTGCGTGGGATCAAGAACCGATTCGGTGCCGCGGACGAGGTTGGATGTTTTGAACTGCGCGACAAGGGAATCGAATGTGTAACCGACCCATCCGGGTTGTTCTTGGAGCATCGCGAGAACGCCGCGGCGGGCACCGCGGTGACGGTCACCCTCGATGGCAAGCGCCCGCTACTCGGCGAGGTCCAGTCCCTCGTCACCACATCGACCAACCCTTCCCCGCGACGCGCAGTCAGCGGGCTCGATCACGCACGCTCGGCGATGGTCACCGCCGTACTCGAGCGCCACGGGCGAATCCCCCTGGGCAACAACGATATTTACATGGCAACGGTGGGCGGGATGCGCATGACCGACCCTTCGGCCGATTTGGCCATCCTGATGGCGGTGGCCTCTGCGTACACCGACATCGCACTACCGGCCAACATGGTGTTCATCGGCGAGGTCGGACTGGCGGGCGACATCCGACGCACCGCCGCCGTGGGAAAGCGCATCGCCGAGGCGGCACGTCTCGGATACACACACGCGGTGATTCCCCCCGAGGGTGATGACCTGCACCCGGCCGGAATGCATCTGCTGCGTTGTCCAACCGTGGGCAGGGCCCTCGAGGTGCTCTCGGAAGCCCGCCGAATCGAGCCGGAGAAGCGCCCGAGCCTGCGCCTGGCGCGCAGCCGCGCCGACGGCGCTACGGACTGATACCGAGCGCCCGCGAGGCTCCGTCTCCGTAATGCGCGTCCGGGTCGATGATCACGAAGATGCCCTGCGAACTGGCCACCAGTTCACCCTCGATTCGCGCACTCGCTGTCGTGTACAGCTTGCGTCCGGCTCGGCCCTCCACAGCGCAAGCCAGGTCCACGGTCGAGCCAACGGGAATCGGCCTGCGATAGTCGACCTCCAAATGCGCTGTGACGGCCACCAATTGCGTCACGATGCCCAAGACGCCCTGCAGCTCATCGAAAATCGCCGCCATAACACCGCCATGGATGACGCCGGGTCCACCCTCCAGCTCAGGGAGCACCTCAAACTGCCCGGTGACGCTCGCGCCGTCACCGGCGTAGAACTGTGTCCCCCACAAGTCCTCCTCGGCCCCCGGGTAGCTAAACCTGCGGGGCCAACCCGGGCTCAGTGCTGCGCCTGGAGCGGGAGCTTCTGGGCCGCGACTAACCGCCTCTAGCCCCTCGGGCAACGTCCAGGACCGCCGGTCTTCGCGCGGGCCGCTCATCCCAGTCGACATGACCACGTAATCTAACTGCGGCGAACCGAGCCTGGAGAGGGAGGGGCGCGATGGACAACGCGGAAGCCAACGCAAGAATGCGGGAGACCCTGGCCCGGTTGGCGCCGGGCACACCCCTGCGCGATGGGCTGGAACGCATTCTGCGTGGTCGCACCGGGGCGCTGATTGTTCTCGGCTACGACGACAAGGTCGAGAGCATCTGCGATGGCGGCTTCTCCCTCGACGTCGCATTCGCCCCCACCCGGCTTCGCGAGCTGTCCAAGATGGATGGCGCCGTGGTGCTGGACACCGACGGATCGCGCATCGTGCGCGCCAACGTGCAACTGGTGCCCGACCCATCCATTCCGACCGACGAGTCCGGCACCCGGCACCGCTCCGCGGAGCGCACCGCCATTCAGACCGATTACCCCGTTGTGTCGGTGAGCCATTCGATGAACATCGTGAGCGTGTACACCGCGGGTATCCGGCACGTGGTCATGGATTCGGCCACCGTTATGTCGCGAGTCAACCAGGCGGTGTCCACTCTGGAGCGCTACAAGACACGACTGGACGAGGTGACCTCATCCCTGTCCACCGCGGAGATCGAGGACTTCGTAACCCTGCGCGATGTCATGACGGTGGCGCAGCGCCTGGAGCTGGTGCGCCGAATCAGCCAGGACATCGAACTCGACGTCATCGAGCTGGGTACCGATGGACGGCAGCTCAAATTGCAGATCGGTGAGCTGGTCGGCGATAACGACACCGAACGCGAGCTGCTGGTTCGGGACTATCACGCCAATCCCGAGCCGCCGACACAGGCGCAGATCGCCTCGACCCTTGAGGATCTGGACGCACTCTCGGACACCGACCTGCTCGATCTGACAGTGCTGTCGCGGACATTCGGGTACCCGTCCACCGTCGAAGCCCAAGACACCGCGATGAGTTCTCGCGGCTACCGGGTGATGACGCATATCCCCCGGCTACAGTTCGCACATATCGACAGGCTGGTCAGAGCCTTCGGATCCCTGCAGGGCCTCCTGGCCGCCAGCGCCACCGACTTGCAGTCGGTGGAAGGAATCGGGGCCATGTGGGCCCGGCACATCCGGGAGGGACTGTCCCGGCTCGCCGAGTCGACCCTTACCGAGCAGACCGGCTAGGCCGGCGGTCCCGCTGGCGGAGGTGCGTCGGCGGGCTTCTCACCAATGATGAAAGGCACCGGCGCACTGCGCAGATCTCCGAGCTGTACCACCAGCGAGTAGGTTCCCGGGCCGATGGCCGGACGGGGCAGCGGGCAGTTCGGCGCGGAACCCATTCCGGTCCAGGTGACCTCGGTGGTCACCTGCTCACCCGGGTTGAAGGTCTTGATGGAGTTCTCCTGCGACGGAGCGCAGTCCAAGTTGGCCCAGATCCGCTTGTTATCGACACTGAACACCGATGCGGCCAGCACGGCGGCACCCACATCCCGCTTGCACTGCACCAGGCCGATGTTGGTGACCACCATGGTGAACTTGGGCTGCTCACCGGCAAGATAGCTCGGCTTATCACTGGAGGCCTTCACCGCAAGCGTCGCGTCGGGGCAGTCGTCACCGGCATTCAACGCCACCGGCGGCACCAACTCGGGCTTGGCAATGGGCGGTCCGTCATGAACCGGGGCATCCGCGGGCTTGTCCGTCTTTTTGATCTCGTTCGGCGGCAGAATGATCGGCTGACCGGCGGGGGCCGCCGCTTCGGCGGGCTGATCCGCAGCCTTGGTATCGGCTCCCGCGCTGCCACCTACCAGCGCAAAGATCACCGCGGCGACGATGGCAACCACGACCACCGCCACGCCGATCGCCAGGGCGCGGCGCCGCCAGTAGATCTCTGAAGGCAGCGGGCCGGAGGGGTGCATGTCAATCACGATTCAACGGTAAGCGCAGGTCACTATGGGATGGCCGACCTCGCTCGGCGTGTCGGCGAGCTACGCAGACTTCACAGTGCTATTTGGGGCCGTTTGAGGGCTATCTACAGCCATCCCGCGTCAGTTCACGCAGGGAACACCACTGCTGCTGCCGACCACAGGCTTACCCGAATCCGGCGGCGCGTAGTCACCAGAGGACTCCGAGCTCGACAGGCCGGACATCGAACTCGCGGTGCCGCTGTCTTCAGCGCTCAAGACATCCGACGGCGCGGAGTACCCGTTGCCCAACATGACGCGAATTCGTCCGGGCGCCAACGTCGGATCCACATTGGGCTTCGCGTCGATACCCAACATGGTGGACATCGCCTTAGCGTCGGTATCGGCGCCTACGCCGTAATCGATGGTGGTGCTGGTCGATTCGCCGCTTTCCGGATCCCGCACGTCGCCTTTGATGTAACCGCGGCTAACCAGTGCCGACGAAATCGTCGACGCCAGACCAGACGTCGTGGTGGCGTTCACGACATCAACGGTGCTGGTGGGCGTCGCCGAGGTGGCCGCGGGTGCCGAATCTCCACCCGTGAACGCGGCGGCCACCTTGGCCCGGATCGCCACCGGATCAACGATGTTGACGTCCGCACCGTTGATGGTGTCGTATCGCACCACGGGCAGAGTCTGGAAGTTCAGATTGCCGTCCGCGATCTGCCCGATGCGCTGGAATTGCTTCTCGGTCCAGCCTTTTGACAACACGACATCCTTGTGAACAACGTTCATCAGGCCGTTGAGCTTGGTGATGTCGGTGAGGGTGCCTGCGTTGCGCAGCTGCTGCATCACCGAGATCAGGAATGCCTGCTGGCGGTGCGTGCGATCGAGGTCGCCGTTCTCCAGCCCGTGGCGCTGACGCACGAACGCCAATGCCTGTGAGGCGTTGAGGGTTTGTTCTCCCGCCTGGAAGTTGGCACCGGAATAGCTGTCGTAGACGGCATTGTTCAGGCAGACGGTGACCCCGCCGAGCTCGGAGGCCAAGTCATAGAAGCCGACCAGATTGACCTCGGCGAAGTAGTCGATGGGCTGACCGGTCAGACGGTGGACGGCATTGAGGGTGGCACGGCGGCCCGCCTCGCGGCTCTGCTGCTCCAGCGTCGCCTGATCGGTGATGCCCTCGTTGACGAGCTTGTCCGCCTCATTGGCCTTGGTCAGGCCATAGGCTTCCTTGATCTTGATGTGCTTGTAGCCGGGTATGCCGTCGGCCGGGACCCAATCGTCGCGGGGGATCGAGAATGCGGTGACCTTGTTGTCGGCGCCCACGTGCACGAGGATCAAGGTGTTGGTGTTGTAACCGCCCGCGTCCGAGTCGCCGGCGTGCAGCTGGTTCAAGACCGCCTTCGGCAGGTCGTTGCCGTCCTGATCTTTGCGGGAATCGAGGCCGATCAGCAGCATGTTCATGGAGCCGTCGCTCGACTTGCCGCCTTCAGCCTCCGCCCCCGACGTGGGGACGTGGCTGAACGCCTTGTAGAACACCTGCCAACCGGCGCCGGTTACCACCAGGCTGCCGCAGGCAAGCAGCGCGAAAATGACCCGACCGGCCGCAGTTTTACTTACCGACCAGCGGTTATTCGACTTAGGTAGTGCGTGCTTCGGTCGGCTGCGACCATTGTCGCGGCTCATCGGTTACTACCCCGATGTGGCAGCAACGTACACACCGAACTACCCATCCCTCCCCCAGAGAAATCTGCATTCGTTCTAATTGTCCCATCACAGACAGCAAGATGCCATGTGACGTTTGCCGAATAGGCTTTGACCTCGGGGTTTGAGGTCGTTACTCGCCAATATCGCCGACGTGGCCGTGCAGGACGATCCGTCCGTCGGCCAATTTGTAGGTCAGATACACCAGGGCGAGCTTGTTGGCCTTGACGGCATCGGCCACCACCTGCGAGCGCTGCAGCAGCTTGATGCCGGTCTCCTCGACATGGCGGGCCTCGAACTCATCGATCCGGGTCAGCCCGTCCTTGCGGCCACCCAGGATCGACGGCATGACCCGCACCACCAGATCCCGGATGTATCCGCCGGGCACCTCTCCGGTGTCCAGAGCCGCCACGGTGGCGCCCACCGCACCGCAGGAGTCATGGCCAAGGATCGCGATCAGCGGCACGCCCAGCACCGCGACCGCGTACTCGATGGACCCCAGGACCGCCGAGTCGATCACCTGACCCGCGGTGCGCACGATGAACATGTCGCCCAGGCCCTGATCGAAAATGATCTCCGCAGCCACCCGGCTATCGGAGCAGCCGAACAGCAGCACATGGGGGTTCTGGCCACTGGCCAGCTCGGTACGACGCGCCACGCTCTGACTCGGATGCTGCGGAGAACCGCCAACGAAACGCTGGTTACCCTCTTTGAGTGCCTTCCAGGCGGACCTCGGATCAGCTGTCATACCCGTCATTGTGCCCTGACGAGCTTTTGGACTGGTTTGACGTCGCCGAGCGGGACCTGCCATGGCGACACCCCGAGGCGACACCGTGGCACATCCTCATCAGCGAGGTGATGCTCCAGCAGACCCCCGTATCCCGGGTGGAACCAGTGTGGCGGGAATGGGTGGCACGTTGGCCGGTTCCTTCTGCGATGGCGAAAACGTCTGTCGCAGAGGTGTTACGGGCATGGGGAAAGCTTGGTTATCCGCGCCGGGCCATGCGGTTGCATGAGTGCGCGACGGTACTGGCCCGCGACTATGACGATCAGGTACCCGATGACGTCGAGGTATTGCTGACCCTTCCGGGTGTAGGTGCATACACGGCACGCGCCATTGCCTGCTTCGGGTACGGGCAGCGGGTTCCCGTGGTGGACACCAATGTTCGCCGCGTGATCGCGCGGGTGGTGCACGGTGTCGCGGACTCGACCCCCTCGGCACGGGACCTGCGGGACGCCGAGGCGCTGCTGCCCGTCGACAACGGAGCACGATTCTCGGCGGCGCTCATGGAGTTGGGCGCCCTGGTGTGCACCGCGCGCACACCGCAGTGCCCGCTGTGTCCGCTCAGTTCGTGCGCGTGGCACGAGGCGGGATGCCCCGAATTGGATGCGCCGGTGCGGCCGGTGCAGAAGTATGCCGGTACCGACCGTCAGGTACGTGGGCGACTGTTGGATGTATTGCGCGGCAGCAATATTCCTGTAACGCGTGCACAGCTCGACGAGGTGTGGCTCTCCGATATCCCCCAACGCGACCGCGCATTGGATTCACTGCTGGTCGATGGATTGGTGGAGCAGACCACGGACGGGCGCTTCGCGCTGGCCGGCGAGGGCGGTTAGCCGAGAGCCACCGCGAAGGTCTTGCGGTAATCGGTCGGTGTAATGCCGACGCCGCGGCGAAAGTGATGGCGCAACAGGATCGCGGTGCCGAAACCGCTGCGCGCTGCGACGGTATCGATATCCAGATCCGTCTCTTCCAACAAACGCCGGGCCAGCAGCACCCGCTGGTCGACGATCCAGCGCATCGGCGTCACACCGGTCTGATCGGTGAACTTGCGGGCAAATGTGCGGGTCGACATGTGCACGCGCGCGGCAAGATCGGCCACCGTATGCGTCTGTTCGATGTTTTCGATCAACCAATCAAAAAGTCCGCCAAAGCCGTTGGTTTCCACATCGGGCACTGGATGTGGGATGAATTGACGCTGGCCACCCGCACGCTGCGGTGGCACCACCATGCGTCGTGCAATCTTGTTGGTGATCTCACTGCCCAGCTCGCGTCGCACCAGGTGCAGACAGGCATCAATGCCCGCGGCCGTCCCTGCACTGGTGATGAGGTCGCCGTCGTCGACGAACAAGACGTCGCGATCGACGGTCGCCGTCGGATGCCGGCGTGCCAACTCGTCGGTGTACATCCAATGCGTGGTGCAGCGGCGGCCGTCCAGCAGCCCCGCCGCGCCCGCGATGAAGACACCCGAGCACACGGTGAGCACGGTGGCTCCGCGATCGGCCGCCGCACGCACCGCCTCCAACGCCTCCGGTGGGTAGCCCTCGGTATACGTGCGCGCCGGCAGCGCCACCAGATCGGCGTCGACAAGCCCGTCGAGCCCGCGATCGGGAATCAGCGACGCCCCGACCGTGGTCCGAAGCGGCACACCGGGCTCCACACCGCACACCCGGAAGTCGAAATTCGGAACACCGTCGCTGGTGCGGTCCAGCCCGAAGACCTCGCAGAGGACGCCGAACTCGAAAACAGCAACTCGATCGAGGACGAGGGTCGCCACCGAACGCAACATGGCTGAATATTATCGAAGGCCGTCAATTCCGCCACTGTTGGCGCGATATTTATCAGAACAAAATTATTGCCATGACCATCTTCGCCGCCATTCTCGTCCTGATCTCCCCATTCGCCCTGGCGATCGCACTGAGCTGGATCGCCCGCCGAAACAAAACCTTCCGAATCCACCTCGATCAGTTCCGGGTCGCAGCGCCGCTCGGCGGTACCTTCGCCGATGACCGCGACCTGCAACGGCAGCTGCACGAAATGGAAGTAATCCACTCTCGGCGCTAGCGGACTACCGAGCTCCCCGCGCGACAATGAAGTCCGTGACCGCAGACCGGTACCGCCCGGGAGCGTCGTCGTGGATCAGGTGCCCCGCCCCCTCGATCTTCAAATAGGTTGTTTGCCAACCCGTCTCAGCCATTTCACGCATCTGCCCGGTCGGCGCCACCGTGACCGACGCCTCCAACAGGAGTGACGGACAACGCACGCCCCGCCACTGATCCCAGAATTCACGGACGCCCCATTCCGCAGCAGTGGCAATCCATTTATCGATCGGGCCATGTAATCGCCAGCCCTCGGGCACCTGGTCAAACGCCTCCAGAAAGTACTGTCCGGCAACGGATCCGAACCTATTGGTGACATCGGCCGCGGACGTGAAAACTTCTGGCCAGGAGTACAGCCAGGGTTCCCAGGGGCCAGTGGTCCCACCGACGAAATCGGGGGCCATATCCTCCACCACCAGAGCCGACACCAGCTCTGGATGCTCCGCCGCCAGGCACCACGAATGCAGTCCGCCCATGGAGTGGCCGATAAGCAGGGCCGGACCCTCAAGCGCACCCACCGCCTTCGCGAGGGCTTCGACATAGCGCTCTGTCGAAATCGGCTGGGAATCAATGACATCACGCCCCCGGTGCCACGGCGCGTCATAGGTGTATACCCGGCCCAGCTCCCGCAACCACGGCAACTGCCGCGACCAGGTGCTTCCGCGACCCATCAGACCGTGCACAAGGACGATCGATGGCGCCCCCGAGTCTTCCGGCAGACCGCCTTGGTCCAACAGACGGTCAGGGTCCATGTCAGTCATCATCGCCCCAATCATCGCCCCGAATCCGGCGCGAGCCCGCACGGTAGCCTGAACCCATGTCCGTGGTGAAGATCAACGCAATCGAGATCCCCGAGGGTGCAGGTCCGGAGCTGGAGAAGCGGTTCGCTCACCGCGCCGGAGCAGTCGAGAACCAGCCAGGATTCCTGGGCTTTCAGCTGCTGCGCCCCGTCAAGGGAGAAGACCGCTACTTCGTGGTCACCCAGTGGGAGTCCGAGGAGGCCTTCCAGGCCTGGGCCACCGGTCCGGCGGTCGAAGCACATTCCGGCCAGCAGGCCAAGCCCGTGGCCAAGGGCGCCCATCTGCTGGAGTTCGAGGTTGTGCTCGACGTGACCGGGGCCGCCACCAAGGCGTGAATAGCAGTTTGCTGCGCGCGCGCATGACGCGCGCCGTTTCGGTGTGCACGGTGGCAGTGGTGGCCCTCTCGGTGGGCAGCACCGCGGGGTGTGGCATCAAGCTACGGCAGGTGCCGCATGGTGACGTGGATACCAGCACGCCTCCGGGCCTGCGCTCACAACAGCTGATCGACATGTTGAACTCCAACTGGCCGATCGGAAAGCAGGGTGTGGCCACCCTTGCCGCCGCCAACAAGGTCGACGACTACACCGAGATCATGACCAAGCTGTGGGTCGATCGCCCATACAAGGTGAGCTCTGTGGATCTGGCGGCCAACAGCTCCACCGTCCACCTGATCGCTCCGTATGGCGCCAATGTGGACATCGGGCTGCGCACCAACACCAAGGGCGATGTCGACAGGCTGGTGCCGTATCAGCAGCCCCCGACCATCGCCGACTGGTCCGACGTCGACACCGCGTTGTCGGCATCTGGCGGCCGGTACTCATACCGGGCGTCCAAGATCGTCAATGGCCAGTGCGAGCAAGTTGCCGGAACCAACACGTCCGTATCCATGCCGCTGGCTTCGGTTTTCAAGCTCTACGTGCTCTTGGCCACCGGCACCGCCATCAACGCGGGCACCCTCACCTGGGATGACCAGCTCACCGTCACCGATCGCGGCAAGGCGCTCGGAAGCTCGATGGACAAGCTCCCGACGGGCTCCACGGTGTCGGTACGCACCGCCGCCCAAAAGATGATCTCGGTGAGCGACAACATGGGTACCGACATGCTGATCAACCGCGTCGGTCGGCAGGCGATCGAGAAGGCCCTTGCCGACGGAGGGCACCATGACCCGGCATCGATGACCCCCTTCCCCACCATGCATGAGCTGTTCAACATCGGGTGGGGAGTGCCCGACGTCCGCCAGCAATGGAAGGACGCCACCACACCCGCCCAGCGCGGGCAGATGCTCGCCGAAGCGGACACCCACGACTACAAACTGGATCCGGACCGGACCACCACGCCCGCATCGAAATTCGGCATCGAGTGGTACGGCAGCGCCGAGGACATCTGCCGGGTCCATGCGGCTCTGCAGAAGGTCGCCGTCGGCCCTGCGGCTCCGATTCGTAGCATCCTGTCAGCCGAGCCCGGTATCGATCTGCACAGCGAAAATTGGCGCTACATCGCCGCCAAGGGCGGCAACCTGCCCGGCGACCTGACATTCAGCTGGTACGCCGAGGACCGCAACCGTCAGCCGTATGTGGTGAGCTTCCAACTGAATTGGGATCGCGCGTTCGGCCCCGGCGCGGCCGGCTGGGTCATCGGCCTGGCCAAGGGCGTCTTCAAGAAGCTGGGATGAGCGCCCGCGCGAAGACCATCAAACTGGGATGAGCGCCCGCGCAGAAATTCCCTTGAGCCCCCGCGCGGACGCCATCACATTCGGCTAGCTAGCCGGTAACGGACGCCTTGGCACTGACGGGCTTACGCCCGATCACCGTCGCGAACCCGATACCGATCGTCACCCAGATAATGGCCTGCGCGATGAACGAGTACAGCCGGAACAGATACAGGTCCTGAGCCGGGAAGCTCGGGAACACGATGGTCCCGGCCGCGTCCAACAACGGCCCCGGCGTCTCCGCAATGTTGGGCAAGACCAACATGACGAGCACCGTCACGATGATGTACGCCTTGCCCGCGATGATGTTCGCTGTCCAGTTCCCGTAACGGTCCGCCAGTCTGCGGCTCAGCCAGATCGCCGCAACCAACGCGGCTATCGAGATCACGACCATCAACAGGTACAGGCCGGTTCGTTCCTTGATCGTCTCTTCAGCGCTCGCCGCGGGTGGATTGGGTGGGTACTTCAGGAAGGGCGTCACATAGAGGGCGAGGAACATACCGCCGGAGACCAACAGCGCCAGATTTCGCGCCGCCAGGTTGCCCAACCGACCGATAGCCACCGTGTAGACCACTGCGAACAGTGCGCCCATCGCCAGCCCGAACAGCAGCATCCCAAAGAACAAACCGACGTTCTCCTGCACGGTGCGGGTGAACAGCTCGGCACCCTCATGGCCGTGTTGATGCATGCCCGAGGCCTCGTCGAGTGCGTGCTGTGCCTCGCCGCGGCCCTCCTCGTATCCGATCGCCCTGTTGATTATCGGTTCGACCGCAATTCGGCCGAACACGAATGCCAGTGCGCCACCAAGGGCTCCGAAACCCAGGGCACGCAAAATGATCGACGCTATTGACTTATTCATTGAATGTGGTCCGCCTCAGTGGCAGGGGAAGCCGAGGAAGTGGCGGGCATCGTGCACGAACTCATGAACGTGCATATCGCTGCCGAAGACGGATACGGCGCCCTGATCGACGCCGACGAAATAATAAGTCAGCAGCGCAAGGAACGCGGTGATGCTTAGCCACAGCGCTGCCTGGGATAAAGACACCGCAACCGGATGGCCGGCGGACGTTGTGTGTGCCATGTTGCTCCTTCTCGGAATACCGCGTCCCGATTTGTTCTTCTCGACGGCGGGGTCTGACTCTCACAGTGGCGCGACCGTCCTGGGATTGCACCAGGTTCCCGACCTGTCGAAGGACGAACTGAGCTTAGTCGACGCGGCTGGGCCGCGCGTTCGAGTGATAGTTTTGGCCTTGCATTGGTTTCTCCGAAAGCACCGGGAAAGTGCTTTCGGAGATCGCAAGAGGGAATCCGGTGTGAATCCGGAGCTGCCCCGCAGCGGTATGTGGAAACG
The DNA here is from genome assembly GCF_002013465.1 of Mycobacterium sp. D16R12. GTDB lineage: Bacteria > Actinomycetota > Actinomycetes > Mycobacteriales > Mycobacteriaceae > Mycobacterium. The sequence continues at coordinate 78,453 of NZ_MAFC01000020.1, forward strand.
ACAGCGGCGCCGAAAGCACTGGGTTAACCCCGGGAAGCAGCCGCCAGTAGGTGAGGCTCACAGAAGCCTCGTGTTCACGAGTCCGAAGACCTGCCAACGCGGCCGCACCATCCGGTGCAGTCATTCGCCAGTGCCGAGGGATCGCCTGGTGGGTAGCGCCTATTCGGCATATCCGTCATGCCCCGGTGTCTGCGACCCGACGACGCAGGAAGATCGATGCCCGCAGCACAACACGAGCGACCGGTGGTCCTCGCGGCGTGCGGTGGCCTGCTGGCTCTCGTGCTGTTGTCGGTCGGTGCGCTCGCATTCGGTACCGCCGACGTGCCCTGGCGCGACTGTCTGCATTTCCTCTGGGTGGGTGTGACGGGCGGCTCCGTTCGGGCCGCCGACGCAGCGAACTACCGGATCGTGATCGAGTCCAGGCTGCCGCGGGTGATTCTCGCCATCCTCGTCGGCGCAGGGCTGGCCGTGGTGGGCGTGCTCGTGCAGGCCATGGTCCGCAACGCCCTGGCAGACCCATACGTTCTCGGCATCTCGTCGGGAGCCTCGGTGGGCGCCACCGCGGTGGTGGTCTACGGCGTGCTCGGCACCTTCGGCGCGTATGCGCTGTCACTGTCCGCGTCACTCGGTGCCCTCGCCGCGACCGCACTCGTGTACCAAATCGCCCGTACTCCACAAGGTCTGGTACCGCTGCGACTGATTCTGGTAGGCACCGCAGTGGGCTATGGGCTGTCCGCGGTGACCACCGTGCTGGTGTTCTTGGCACCAAACGGAGAAGCGGCGCGCGGCGTCATGTTCTGGCTGCTCGGCAGCCTGGGGGCGTCGTCCTGGGACAAGGTCCCGGTGGCGCTCACGGCGACCTTGATCGGGATCGTCTGCGTCGCGGGGTTGGCCCGCCAACTCAACGCACTCGCTATGGGCGACGAGGTGAGCGCGTCACTGGGTCTGGACGCCGGGCGGTTCCGGGTGGCGCTGTTCGTGCTGTCGGCCGCCATGACCGGATGTTTTGTATCCATTTGCGGAGCCATCGGATTCGTGGGACTCGTCATCCCGCACGCGGCACGGCTGCTGGTCGGCGCGGACCACCGCCGAGTCTTGATCGTGGCTCCGGTGCTGGGCGCGTGCTTTCTCGTCGCTGCCGATCTCCTTGCGAGGACGCTGATTCCGCCGCAGGAGCTTCCGTTGGGTGCGATCACCGCAGCCGTCGGAGTACCCGTCTTCGTCGGATTGATGCGCCGACGTGCGATGTCTGCGGGGGCGGTGGGCTGATGGATGTCACCTATCAGAACGTGTCGGTCGATATCGCAGGTAGCCGGATCGTCTCCAGTATCGACATGCGGATCGCGGCGGGTGGATTCGTCGGAATCGTCGGCCCCAATGGCAGCGGCAAGTCGACAACCCTGCGCTGCCTGTACCGCGCCCTTACTCCTGCCGCCGGCGACGTAACGGTCAATGGCGTGTCGGTACGTGCAATCAGCATGCGGGAGAACGCCCGTCAGGTCGCGGCACTGACTCAGGACATGTCCTTGGATTTTGATTTCACAGCCGCGGAAGTGGTCGCCACCGGTCGGCTGCCGCACGGCACATCCCTGCGCAGCACCTCCGAGCTGGACCGGCGCATCTGCGCGGAGGCGACCGAGACGGCGGATGTGACGGCGCTTGCCGACCGCACTTTCAGTTCCCTCTCGGGCGGGGAGCGCCAGCGGGTTCTCATCGCCCGCGCCCTCGCGCAGCAGCCGCGTGTCTTGGTGCTGGACGAGCCCACCAATCATCTGGATGTGCGCCATCAGTATTCGATACTCAGTTCGGCTCAGATACTGGGCATTACGGTCATCGCCGCGCTGCATGATCTCAACCTCGCGGCACAGTACTGCGACACGATCCACGTCATGGCCGAGGGGCGCATCGTGCTGTCGGGCTCACCGCACGAGGTCATCACCGCCGAATCCATCGGCCAGTGGTTCGGCATCGGCTGTCATGTCATCGCGCACCCACGAAGCGGTGTTCCGCAGATCATCTTCGACGCTCACCCCGAAAGATAGGAGAAGGAATGAAGACCCTCATCGGTGTGTCGGTGGCGCTATCGATGCTATCGGCAGGCTGCGCGACCATCGAGGCACAGAGCCCCGGAACGGCGCGGGTATCTGTCAATAATTGCGGTGCACCCCTTGATGTTCCGGTACCGGCTACCCGGGCCGTCAGCAATGACACCGGCGTTACCGAGCTGATGTTCGCGCTCGGCCTGCAGGACCGGATGGCCGGCTACTTCATGGATGCCGGACAGGATCGGGACATCAAGACCTCGCCGTGGAAAGCACAGTTCGAGTCCACCACCAACCTGGGTCAGGGCTTCACCCGTGAAGCGGTGCAAGCCGCGCGTCCCGATCTGGTGTTCGCCGGGTGGAGCTATGGATTCAACGAGACCTCAGGGCTGACACCGGATTGGGTGCGGTCCGTCGGGGCGGTGCCCTATCAGCTGACCGAGGCGTGCCGCCAGCCCGGAACGGTCCGGCGCGGTATCAAGCCTCCCCTCGACGCCCTCTATGAGGATCTGGCCAACCTGGGGGCCATCTTCGGAGTTCAGGAGCGCGCGACGGCGTTAATCGCCAGCTACCGCAAGACCATCGACGCCGTGCAGTCACATCTGCCGCAGGGCCGGCCGCCCGCGCGCGTCTTCCTGTACGACAGCGGCGAAGCCGAACCGTTCACCTCCGGCAAAAACGCTGCGCCACAACAGATCATCGAGAAGGCCGGGGGCCGCAACGTCTTCTCCGATCTCGACGACAGCTGGACCACCGCCGCGTGGGAGACCGCCGCCCAGCGCGACCCACAGGTGATCATCATCTGTGACTACGGGGTGGGACCCAATAACACCGCCGAAGCGAAGATCAACCTGCTCAAGGCACAGCCGCTGATGAAGCACACCCCGGCGGTCCGCGACGGGAACTTCATCGTGCTGCCCTACGCCGCCCTGGTCGAGGGTCCGCGCAATCCGGACGCCATCGTCACTCTGGCGAACTATCTGCGCGACAAGGGATTCTGAATGCTGTCAGCTTCTGGAGCCAGGGTGACGACCCTGAGGTCCCGGTACACGAAAAGCGCCGAGTGCGAGCTGTGATGCTCGCACTCGGCGCTTTTGGGTTGTCTACTCCGAGGCGGAGGCCGCCAGGTCGGCGGCGGGCTCCTCACCGGTGACCAGTACGGGCTTCGGACGGCCGACGAACGTGAACTTCGCGTCCTCGCCGGCGCCCTCGCCGTCCCAGCCCTCGACATCGACCGTGATGAGCTCGCCGGCGCCGATCTCGTTGAAGAGAATCTTCTCCGAGAGGGTGTCCTCGATCTCGCGCTGGATGGTCCGACGCAGCGGCCGCGCACCCAGCACCGGGTCGAACCCACGCTTGGCGAGTAGCGACTTGGCCTTGTCGGTCAGCTCCATCGCCATGTCCTTGACCTTGAGCTGCCTGCCCACCCGCCCGATCATCAGATCGACCATCTCGATGATCTGCTGCTGAGTCAGCTGCTCGAAGACGATGATGTCATCGATACGGTTCAAGAACTCGGGCCGGAAATGCTTCTTGAGCTCGTCGTTGACCTTCTGTTTCATCCGCTCGTAGTTGGAGCCGCCGCCGCCCTCGGAGAACCCGAGGCCCACGGCCTTCGAGATATCCGAAGTGCCCAAGTTCGAGGTGAAGATCAGCACCGTGTTCTTGAAATCGACTGTGCGGCCCTGACCGTCGGTGAGACGCCCATCCTCGAGGACCTGCAACAGGGTGTTGTAGATCTCCTGGTGAGCCTTCTCGATCTCGTCGAACAACACGACGCTGAACGGCTTGCGACGCACCTTCTCGGTGAGCTGACCGCCCTCTTCATATCCGACGTATCCCGGAGGAGCGCCGAAAAGTCTTGAAGCGGTGAAGCGGTCGTGGAACTCGCCCATGTCGATCTGGATGAGCGCGTCATCGTCGCCGAACAGGAAGTTGGCCAGCGCCTTGGACAGCTCGGTCTTACCGACACCCGACGGTCCGGCGAAGATGAACGAACCCGAGGGGCGCCGTGGGTCCTTCAGACCGGCACGGGTGCGGCGGATGGCCTTGGAGACGGCCTTGACGGCGTCTTCCTGCCCGATGATCCGCTTGTGCAGCTCATCTTCCATGCGCAGCAGCCGAGTGGTTTCCTCCTCGGTCAGCTTGAACACGGGGATACCGGTCCAGTTGCCCAGCACCTCGGCGATCTGCTCATCGTCAACTTCGGCGACGACATCCAGATCACCTGAACGCCACTGCTTTTCACGATCTGCACGCTGAGCGACCAGCTGCTTCTCGGAATCGCGCAGGCGCGCCGCCTTCTCGAAGTCCTGAGCGTCGATGGCCGATTCCTTCTCCCGGCGCGCATCGGCGATCTTCTCGTCGAACTCGCGCAGGTCTGGCGGAGCGGTCATCCGGCGGATCCGCATGCGGGCGCCCGCCTCATCGATCAGGTCGATCGCCTTGTCCGGCAAGAACCGGTCGTTGATGTACCGGTCGGCCAGGGTGGCCGCCGCAACCAGCGCGCCATCGGTGATGGACACCCGGTGGTGCGCCTCGTAGCGGTCGCGCAGACCCTTGAGGATCTCGATGGTGTGCTCGACGGTCGGCTCGCCCACCTGCACCGGCTGGAAACGACGCTCCAGGGCGGCATCCTTCTCGATGTACTTGCGGTACTCGTCGAGGGTGGTTGCACCGATCGTCTGCAGCTCGCCACGGGCCAGCTTGGGCTTGAGGATGGAGGCCGCGTCGATCGCGCCCTCGGCCGCGCCCGCACCAACCAGCGTGTGCAGCTCGTCGATGAACAGGATGATGTCGCCGCGGGTGTTGATCTCCTTGAGCACCTTCTTGAGGCGCTCCTCGAAGTCACCGCGGTAGCGGCTACCGGCCACCAGGGACCCGAGGTCCAGGGTGTAGAGCTGCTTGTTCTTCAGGGTCTCGGGCACCTCGCCGTGCACGATGGCCTGCGCCAGGCCCTCAACGACGGCAGTCTTGCCGACGCCGGGCTCGCCGATCAGCACCGGGTTGTTCTTGGTGCGGCGGCTCAGCACCTGCATGACCCGCTCGATTTCCTTCTCACGACCGATGACCGGGTCGAGCTTGCCTTCCATGGCGGCAGCGGTCAGATTGCGTCCGAACTGGTCGAGGACCAGCGAGGTCGACGGGGTCCCGGCCTCGCCACCACGGCCTCCGGTACCGGATTCCGTGGTCTCCTTGCCCTGGTAGCCGCTCAGCAGCTGAATGACCTGCTGGCGCACCCGGGTCAACTCCGCACCCAGCTTGACGAGCACCTGAGCCGCGACGCCTTCACCCTCACGGATGAGGCCCAGCAGTATGTGCTCGGTGCCGATGTAGTTATGGCCGAGCTGCAGCGCCTCGCGCAGGCTCAGCTCCAGCACCTTCTTGGCGCGCGGAGTGAAGGGAATGTGCCCGGACGGTGCCTGCTGTCCCTGGCCGATGATCTCCTCGACCTGGCTGCGCACTCCTTCCAGGGAAATGCCCAGCGACTCCAGCGACTTGGCGGCAACGCCCTCGCCCTCGTGAATCAGACCCAGCAGGATGTGCTCGGTGCCGATGTAGTTGTGGTTGAGCATGCGAGCCTCTTCTTGGGCCAGCACAACCACCCGCCGTGCGCGGTCAGTGAATCTCTCGAACATCGGTCTCCCTCGCTTCCTCGTCCGGCCTTTGCGCAAGCGGTTCATCCTGCCGCTCGGGGCTCCCCCCAAACGGCTCATCTCCGCTGGCACTAGGACCTAATCGCCACTCTAGTGGTCAGCCGTACTCGGTGCGGCGCTCGCATACCAGGAGATGGCCCCTGAAGGTACTCAGAGGAACCTACGGAACCCGGAGGAACCGTCCCTAGATATACGAATCACCGCACCCGGCGGTGCTTGTTAAGCAACCGAACAACGCCAGATGCGGTGAAAACGTTTCCGATTTTGACCCGGCTTCGCCGTAAGCGAAATTCCGGGGGGACGTGCCAGTCGGCAGTACTAGTCGACAGTCTTAGTTGGCCGCGTTGAACGCGTCGACAACTTCGGCGGGAATGCGACCACGTGACGACACATTGTGACCGTTCTTACGCGCCCACTCGCGGATCGCCGCGCTCTGCTCGCGATCGATGCTCGCGCGCCCGCGACCCGTACCTGAGCTCCCCCGCCCACGACGACGTCCGCTGACACGTCGAGCGTGCTCGACCCATGTAGAGAGCTGATTGCGCAGCTTCTCTGCATTCTTAGAAGAAAGGTCGATCTCGTAAGTCACGCCGTCAATACCGAATTCAACGGTCTCGTCGGCAGGTGCTTCACCGTCGACGTCGTCGACAAGCGTAACCGTGACCTTCTTAGCCATTCCCTTTGTCCTTCCAAATGCAGAACCCCCGTTGGTCCACCTCAAACATGCCACGGATTGCCGCAAAGTTCAACATACGCGCAAGGCTGCGCGTGTTCCGCTCAAGGCAAGCGATTCACTACACTCATAGTTGAAAAGTCGGACAAAATTCGAACGCGTAGATCAAAGCGTGGGTCTGACAATCGGAAACAAGATCGTCTCGCGAATTCCCAGTCCGGTAAGTGCCATCAACAAGCGATCGATACCCATCCCGGTTCCGGCCGCGGGCGGCATCGCATGCTCCATCGCGCCGAGGAAGTCCTCATCAAGACTCATCGCCTCATCATCACCGGCTGCGGCCAATCTTGCCTGGTCAGCGAACCTTTCACGCTGGATCACCGGATCGATCAACTCCGAGTATCCGGTCGCCAATTCAAAGCCGCGAACATACAAATCCCACTTCTCGGTGACACCCGCGATGCTCCGGTGCTGACGAGTCAGGGGGGATGTCTCAACTGGGAAATCCCTAACAAACGTCGGCGCGTACATTTTGTCGCCGACCTGGTGTTCCCACAGTTCTTCGATGAGTTTCCCGTGACCGTAACCGCGGTCGGTGGGAATCTCAGCACCCACCCGATCGGCGATCTTCCATAGCGTGGCAATCGGAGTATCGGGGGTGATCTCCTCGCCAAGAGCATCCGACAACGACGGATACATTTCCATCGTCGTCCACTCACCGTCGAAGTCGTAGGTCGATCCGTCGGGCAACGTCACCTGCCTGGTGCCCATTGCATCGTCCGCTACCTCCTGGATGAGTTCACGGATCATCGTGGCGGCGGTGTCGTATGTGCCGTACGTCTCATATGTTTCCAACATCACGAATTCGGGAGAATGCGTCGAATCTGACCCTTCATTTCGGAAAACTCGGTTGAGCTCGAAAATCTTGTCAAAGCCACCGACAAGAGCCCTTTTCAGGAAAAGTTCCGGTGCAATACGCAGATACAGGTCGATATCGAGCGCGTTGGAATGCGTAACGAACGGGCGGGCCGCAGCACCTCCGGCGAGGGTCTGCAAGATCGGCGTCTCCAACTCCAGGAATCCGCGACGGTGCAGAGCGTCACGAATAGCGCGCATCACCGCCACCCGCTGCCGCGCAATCTGGCGCGCCTCCGGCCGCACGATGAGATCCACGTATCGCTGGCGCACTCTGGTCTCTTCGGACATCTCCTTGTGAGCAACCGGCAGCGGACGCAGCGACTTGGAGGCCATCTGCCAGTCGTCCGCCAGGACGCTCAGTTCGCCGCGCCGTGAGCTGATTACCTCTCCCCGTACGAACACGATGTCACCGAGATCCACATCGGTCTTCCAGTCGGCGAGTGCCTGTTCACCGACGCCGGCGAGACTGATCATCACCTGCAAAGAGGTCCCGTCGCCCTCCTGCAGCGTCGCGAAGCAGAGCTTGCCGGTGTTACGGGAGAAGATGACACGGCCCGAAACACCCACCTGGTCACCCGTGCTGGTGTCCGTCTCCAAATCCACGTAGGCATCGCGAATCTGCTTGAGGCTGTGGGTGCGCGGAACCTCTACCGGATACGGCTGGATGCCTTCGGCCAGCAGCTTCTCGCGCTTGGCCTGCCGGATGCGAAATTGTTCCGGCAAGCTGGTCTGCGCGTCAGGATCAGTCACGTCTCGGCAGCTTAGCGGTAGTGCTTCGCGCCGGAACTGCGCTGCCGATTCTGACGTATGGATCTCTATTTGGCCGCGCGGGCCTTGCCGCGCTGGTCAGCTCGGTTGCGCTCATACACCAGCCGCAGACCGTCGAGCGTCAGATGTTCCTCGTAACGGTCGACCGTATGGGTCTCGGGGAGGATCAACGGGGCGGTGTGGCCGGTGGCCACCACCGTGGCACCGGCGCCACTGAAACCGTCGATATCGCGACGCACCCGCTCGACCAGCCCGTCTACCAACCCGGCGAATCCGAATACCGCTCCCGATTGCATGCACTCGACCGTGTTCTTGCCCACGACGGAGCGCGGCCGGGTGAGCTCCACCCGCCTCAGAGCAGCGCTGCGGGCAGCGGCGGCATCCGAGGACACCTGCACCCCTGGGGCTATGGCACCCCCCAGGAACTCACCCTTGGCCGACACCACATCCACACAGATCGAAGACCCGAAATCCACCACGATGCATGCCGAACCAAATCTATGATGCGCAGCAAGACAATTCACGATTCGGTCGGCGCCGACCTCTTTCGGGTTGTCGACAAGCAGCGGGAGTCCGGTGCGCACGCCAGGCTCGATGAGTACCTGCGGAACAGCCGACCAGTACTGGTCGAACATGCCCCGCATTTCGTGGAGCACAGACGGCACGGTGGAAAGTGCCGCAACCCCCGTCAGCGTCTCACTGTCGTCGCCGATCAGTCCGTCGATGGTGAGTGCCAGCTCATCGGCGGTGATCTCGGTTTCTGTGCGAATCCGCCAGTGTTGAACAACTTTGGCGTGCTCGCCGGTGCCCGAGACAAGCCCGAGAACGGTGTGCGTGTTACGTACGTCGATGGCGAGCAGCATGGCTACACCAGACCGCGTGGCGACACCAGGCCGAAGTTCTCGGGCACGTAGGCCGGGTCATCGGAGTGCTCGCCCAGATCAACCTGCTTGTTGTCCGAGTCGACGAAGACCACATGCGGCGTGAAGGCACGGGCTTCCTCATCGCTCATCACACCGTAGGCGATGATGATCACCAGGTCTCCCGGGTGCACCAGATGCGCTGCGGCACCGTTGATCCCGATCACTCCACTACCACGTGTGCCAGTGATCGCATAGGTCTCCAGCCGGGCACCGTTGTTGATGTCGACGATGGTGACCTGCTCTCCCTCCAGCAGGTCCGCGGCCTCCATGAGATCAGGGTCGATGGTCACCGAGCCGACATAGTGCAGATCAGCATGCGTCACGGTGGCGCGATGGATCTTTGATTTCATCATTGTCCGGAACATCAGGTCCTCCAGTCAGTTTCGCCAAGGTAGAGCGTGATCGGGGTCTGCGGGTCCAGAGGAGCCGATTCCTCCGCTTAATTCCAAGGGAACGTTGTCCAAAAGCCGGGTGGTACCCAGCCTGGCCGCCACCAGCATGCGGCCCGGCCCTTGTGCGGGTGCCGGGCCGAGGTCCGCACCGCGCACCTCCAGATAGTCCACCTCGATGGCGGGCACCTCATCGAGTACCGCGCGGGCCGCGTCCAGAGCCGACTCCGAACCGCCCGAGGCCGAATAGATTCCGGCAAGCAGAGCCGCAGACAATGCGCCCGCCTGCTCGCGGTGCTCGTGGCTCAGGTAGACATTCCGTGACGACATCGCCAGCCCGTCCGCCTCACGGACAATCGGTATCGGAACGATGCGAGTCTTGACATTCATATCGGCGACCATCTGCCTGATGAGCACCAGCTGCTGGTAATCCTTCTCACCGAAGTACGCCTGATCGGGAGACACGATCTGCAGCAGCTTGAGCACCACGGTCAGCATCCCGGCGAAATGCGTGGGACGCGAGGCACCCTCAAGTTCCTCACCGAGCGGCCCGGGCTGAACGGTAGTGCGCTGACCATTGGGATACATCGCCTCCGCACTCGGAGCGAACACCAGCTCGACGCCCTCGCCACGTAATTTCTCGACATCCGAGTCCAGCGTGCGCGGGTAGGCATCGAGATCCTCGCCGGCGCCAAACTGCAAGGGATTGACAAATATCGACACCACGACCACGGCCCCCGGCACCTTCCGGGCGTGCCGCACCAGCGTCAGATGACCCTCATGCAACGCACCCATGGTCGGCACCAACATGATCCGGCGGCCGATGTGTCGCAGTGCCTTCGACACGTCATACATCGTGTCGGGATCGTGGTGAACGGTCAGCTCTCCACTGACGTAGCCCTTCGGCCCCTTCGGTCCATACAAACTCGTCATCAAGCAGCCTTATCTAGTCCGGGGTTCCAGTGCGACGAAAACCGATTGGGGCGCGTGTGCACGCTGCGCGGTACGGCGAGCATCGGCGCGATACGCCTCGGCCAGCGCCGGATCAGCCTCGGCGAGGGCATCGAGATGGCGCCCTACGGCGGCGCCGTCTCCCCTTGCCACGGGGCCCGTCAGCGCGGCCTGCCCACGGTCCAACGCGTTGTTAACGGCGGCCAGCACCAAAGGGGCCAGCACCCGCTCGGGCAGCCCGCCCGGACCGTGACCAATCATCTCCTGCCCCAACAGCTCCTGCCCCCATAGTGCCGAACGCAGCGCCTCAACCGCATCCAGTACCAGCGTCACCACATGATTGCTACCATGCGCCAGAGCCGCGTGATAGAGGGTGCGGGCATCCTCGCGCACACGCACCGGTTCGCCCCCAATCTCCAGCACCAGTGCCGTGCCGATGGCATATCCGATCTCATCGGCGGCAGTAATTCCAAAGCAGGAGTTGGTAAGTCGGTCAAGATCTTCATCGCCGCCAACGAAGGTCATCGCAGGATGCATGGCCAGCGGAATGCAACCGAGGGCAGTCAACGGCTCCAGGATTCCGATGCCGTTGGCGCCCGAAGTGTGCACCACAATGGTTCCGGACCGTACCGAACCGGTGGCGGCAAGCCCCGAGACCAGCGGGGCCAGCTCGTGATCCGGCACCGCGAGGATCAACAGTTCGGCGCGGGGGGCCACCTCTTGCGCAGGCAGTACCTGACTTTCCGGAAGACGTTCCTCGGCTCGCCGCCGCGAGGCATCGGACACCGCGCTGCATGCGACGACGAAATGACCCGCCGACTCCAGGGCGACACCCATGGCCGTGCCGACCCGGCCGGCGGAGATGATTCCGACGGCCAGACGCGCGGGCCGTAAACCGTCGAATGGCCCATCGGCTTGGCTATCCACTCGGCTATCGGCATTGAAAGCCTCAGACATGCTGAACGAGACACCTCGCAGACTAGATACGTTCCAGTCCTGCCTGGCAGGTACCGGACGGTCATCAGCAGGGTAATCCCGCCGCACCGCTATCGGCAGGGGCCTAGGCCGTTAGATTGCTCACTTTCGCGCAGAATGACGAAATCGCTGCGGTCAGTCCTCGCGTCGCCGGCGCCGCCCGCCACCAGACTCCGAGGACTCCGAGGACTCCGAGGGGTCACTTTGGAGGCGCCCCATGAGGTCGGCGACCGAGAAACCGCCCGTCTCCTCGACACGACGCCGACCGCGGGTCTCGTCGGATTCCTCAGGTTCCGGGGCCCGACGCCGTCCGCCCTTCTCCTCGGGTTCGGGCGCACGGTGGCCGCCCGCGCTCTCCGGATAGCTCGGCTGTTCAGGCGCCGGCGGAGGGGGCGGCGGATAAGACGGTTCGGGTGCCCAATGCCCGCCGCCGACGGCCTCAGGCGCGGCCGGCGCCTGGTGCCGTGACACAGATCCGGAGTGACGCCCTGCGGTTGGTTCTGCCTGGTACGGGGCTGGCGACGGTGCCGGTTCGGTGGAGGCCCAATTGCTTCCGGAGGTTCCGGGAGGTAGCCATTGGCCTTCGGCAGGTGCCGGAGCCCACGCACTCGGAGGTGGCGGCGGCGGAGCGTTCCAGTCCGGAACGGGCGCGTTCCACACAGGTTGGGGGGCGGGCTGCACTGGCGGAGCCATCGGCTGAGGCGTTGGATCCCAGTCCTCGCCGTCGGCCGCAGCATCCCAATCCTCTTGCCGGGCAGCCCAATACGGTGGCTGTACGGATTCTGCGGCCGCTGGAACCGCGGGTTCACGCTCCGGTATCGGAGGCTGAGCCACATGCGGTTCGGACTGCGGACGCCAATGCGTCCCCGATGACACCGGCTGCTGATACGGCTCGGGCTCGTGGGGTTGGGCGGCCCCGTAGTACGGAGGTGCCGGATACGGCGGTGTGGGAGGTGCCTCGTACTCATCGACGTGGTGCGGATCCTCGGCGACATCGATGATCGGGTATTCCGATGTTCGATTGTCTTCCTCGACCGCAGTGACGTCCTGATACTCCGCGGCGGGCGCGGGTTGTGGCTCGCGGACGGAATGGGCGAATGCGGCCGCGGGCGCACCTGCGTTCGGTGCGGGCACGGGCTCGGCTCCAGGCCAGGGCCCCAAAGCGCGAATCGGGTCGTGTTCGATCGCGGGCCGGTCACTCAGCTCGGTGTTGAAAAGGATCTCCAGATTGGTGCGCAGCGCCGCGAGCTCGGCGCGCAGCGTCGCGATCTCGTCGGCGGCCTGCGCCTCGATCTCCCCCGCCAGCTGCTGACGCAGCCTGCTCTCGACCGTCAATTCGTACTCGCGTCGCGCTGAAATCTCCCGTTCCAACTGCAGGTCGTAGACGAGTTTCTGGTCATGCACCTTCGCTTGATCGGTATCGCTCTGCCGGCGATAGGTCAGCGCCGCGAAAGACGCGATGACGGCGGCCCATAGCGCCAGCAACAAACCGACGCGCAAGTAGATGGCCTTATCGGTGAAAACCAGCGCAATCCCGGACCCGATCGCCAGCACCAGCAACGCGGTCAGCAACGCCCACCCGGGGCGTCGGCTGCCACGCCGAGGCTTCGCCGCTCGGGTCGGAATCGTCATGGGGGTGACTGTACCCGGACAGTGCAGTGTGCTGGCCGACCTTGAATCGGCGATTCGACATGGGCGGGTGCTACCGGGCGGCGGTCGCGGGCGGCTCGGGAGGCGACTTACAGCAATGCTGAAGCCACAGCCCGGCGACCACGAGTGTCAGCGCACAACCGGTCGCGATCATCACGCCGAGTGTGTCCGCCACGGCCGCGGCCAGCTGGCTGCGGCGCGGCAGGATGTAGACGAGCATCGCAAGCCACCATCCGGTCATGAGCGTGCCGAGCCACGCCGACGCCTTCGCGACCACCACCGAACGCGCCACCAGAATTGCCGGCAAACGGCCCGTGCCGACCCCGATCTCCCCGTCGGAGACCTTGTTACGGACATAGAACGCCCAGCCGCCCTCTGCAATCGCGAGAACCAGCAGTGAAATTCCGGCGAGCAAAGGGATAGGCGGCAAGGAACCATAGGAAGCCGAGACAAAGAAGAAGCCGAGGATCGCCGTGACCGCGCACGCGATCAGCAGGTCGCGGATCCGGGTGGGCCCCACTACGTCACCGGACCGGTCAGGGTGTCATCCACCCGTCGGACACCGTCACGTTCGGCCGGGGCAAGACCGGCGACCAGGTCGGCCACCGGGCGGAGCCTTCCCTCGACGGTCAGTACTGCCTCCGGTTCGAGCGCCAGCCACGGCACCAATACAAAGGCGCGCTGGTGCGCACGCGGATGCGGCAGCGTGAGTTCAGCATCGTCGGAAAGGACCTCGGTGGTGGTCACGTCGCCCTCGATACCGGGCCGGCAGCTGATCACGTCGACGTCGAGAGTCCGCGGACCCCAGCGTTCGCCACGCACCCGCTGCGCGGACTGCTCCAGGCGATGCGCCAGCGTGAGCCACTCCCGGGGCTCGCGACCCTGCGCGATGACAATGGCGTTGAGGAAGTCCGACTGCGGAACTGATCCCCACGGGGCGGTCTGATACACCGGCGATACCCCCACCAGGTCCGCGCCCAGCGCATCGACAACCGTTTGCAGGTGCGCGAGCCTGTCACCAAGATTGGATCCGATGGACAGCACCGCGCGGGTCACTGCGACGATCCCCCGGCCCTTGATCTCCGGGAACGGCGGGCCACCACCGCAACATCGCTGAACGTCAACGGGATTGGCGCGTCGGGCTTGTGAACCACCGCCTCGACAGCATGGACCCTGGAATCGGTCATCACATCATCGGCGATCGCACCCGCGACCGATTCGATGAGGTTGCGTGGCGGCCCGGACACGATCGCGGCGGCGCGTTGGGCCAGCTCTCCATAGTCGAGCGTGTCGCTCAGCTGATCGGTGGCAGCTGCGATATCGAGGTCCAGCCAGACGGTGATATCCACCGAGAATTCCTGGCCGTCGCGACGCTCATGCTCGAAAACTCCGTGATAACCATAGACTTTCAGGCCCCGCAGCTCAATGCGGTCCGTCATTTTTTGCCGTCCTTGGTCTCGCGCTGCGCAACCTCGCGCCGCCATCTGCCACCCGCCGTCTTACGGGGCTCGGGTCGCACGGTCCGCACCGTCACCTCCATGGTCACCTCGTCCTGAGGGATGTCGACGGCGGGCACGGACTCGGGCTCCGGCTGCTGGTCCTGCGGCAGCTCTCGGCTCTCTTCCTCGTCCTCTTCGATGCTCTCGATACCGCCGGTCTCCCAGGCGCGCACCACCTTCAGCGCATCCATGGATGCCGTGACATTATGGACGCGTACACCCCACACCTCATGCAGCGCGCCGAGTGCGGTGATAACGGCGGTCGCCGTTTCGCGCCCGTCAGCCGGCCGTTCCACACCCTTGAGGTCGGTAAGCAATCCTCCCAGGAACCGCTTTCGGGAGGCGCCGATGAGAATCGGGTAGCCCAGCTCCTGCAGGTCCGGGATCGATTGCAGCAGAAGCCAATTATGGTGCGCAGTCTTGGCGAAACCGAGACCCGGATCAAGGATGAGCTTGTCCTGCGAAACCCCGGCCTTGAGCGCGACCTCCACTGACTCCATGAGTTCACGCGAGACGTCGGCGACCACATCACCGTAGTTCTTGGCAGCCGGCGTGTGTATGAAATTCTTTGAACGCCAATGCATCAGAATCCAGGGCAGGCCCAGCTCCGCCATCAGCGGGGCCATCGCGGGATCTGCCCGGCCGCCCGAGACATCGTTGACCATGTTCGCGCCCGCCTCAACCGCGGCGGCCGCGACCTCCGCACGCATGGTGTCAACACTCACGTTGATCCCATGGCTGGCAAGCTCTTTGATCACCGGGATGACCCGTTGCATTTCGATTTTCTGCCTGATTGGCGTTGCACCGGGCCGAGTCGACTGCCCACCGACATCGATGATGTCCGCACCGGCGGAGGCAAGCGCCAATCCGTGCGCAACCGCATCCGACTGCCTGATGAATTGTCCACCGTCAGAGAAGGAGTCGTCGGTTACATTAACGACTCCCAGGATATGAGTCAGTGCGGGAGTATCCGTCACGTCCCGATCATGCCCTCATCATCAGGTCGAGAACCTCGGCCCGCGAGGCAGCGTCACTTTTGAACTGGCCTCGCACGGCGGAGGTGGTGGTCGTCGCCCCGGGCTTACGCACCCCACGCATGGCCATACACAAATGCTCGGCCTCGACTACAACGATCACGCCGCGCGGCTCTAGCTTGCGCACCAACGCATCGGCGATCTGTGCCGTCAACCGCTCCTGTACCTGGGGCCGTTTTGCGTAAAGGTCAACCAGACGAGCGATTTTCGACAGTCCGGTTACCCGGCCGTGCTCGCCCGGTATGTATCCCACGTGGGCGACGCCGTGAAACGAAACCAGGTGATGTTCACACGTCGAGTACATCGGTATCGATTTCACCAGTACCAGCTCGTCATGCTGTTCGTCGAAGGTGGTGTTCAGCACCGTGTCCGGATCGGTGTACAGACCGGCGAATATCTCCCGGTAGGCACGCGCGACGCGCGCGGGGGTATCCACCAGCCCATTTCGGTCCGGGTCTTCACCAACGGCATAGAGCAGTTCACGGACTGCAGCCTCGGCACGCGCCTGGTCGAAGACGTGACCGGTCTGCTGGCCGTTGCACTCGGCCGTCTCGGGCGAGTTCATGTCAGCTCTTGCTCCCGCTGCCCTCATCCGGGGCCGGTGCCGGCTGCTGATGCGGAGCGGGCACCGGATACGGGTAGGGCTGCGGGACATGTGGCGGGTATTGCGCCTGGCCCTGTGGCGGGTATCCCGGAGGCGGGTAAGGGGCCTGTCCCTGTGGCGGCCAGCCGGGTGCGTACCAGCCGGCGGGAGCGCCATAGTTGGCACCCGGCGCCTGACCGGGATGGCTGCCCGCCGGAACAGGTTGGCCACCTTGACCATTCGGTACGGGACCATTCGGCGCGGCCGGTGCCCCGTTTGCGGGCGCGCCCTCCTGCTCGGCAATGGCCTTCTTGAACGCGGGCTCCGGAACCGGCGGCGGCCAGGGTTCCCCACGTTCGATGGCGAGCTCACCCGGGGTCTTGATGGGGGGCTTGTCGGACGGAATCCGGCCTCCGAAGTCGTCGAAGAGGGTCAGCCGGGGACGGCGCTGAACATCCTTGAAGATCTCCTCGAGCTCCTTGCGGACTACCGTCTCCTTCTCCAGCAGTTCACCGGCCAACGTGTCCAGCACGTCCCGGTACTCGGTGAGAATGGCCCACGCCTCGGTGTGCGCGGCCTCAATGAGCTTGCGGACCTCGTCATCGATATCGCGCGCGACTTCGTGCGAGTAATCCGCCTGAGTTCCCATGGTGCGGCCCAGGAACGGGTCCCCATGTTCCGTGCCGTAGCGCACCGCGCCGAGCTTCGCGCTCATGCCGTATTCGGTAACCATGGCCCGGGCAATCTTGGTGGCCTGCTCGATATCGGACACCGCCCCGGTGGTCGGCTCGCGGAACACCAGCTCTTCGGCGGCACGGCCTCCCATGGCGAAGACCAGTTGCGCGATCATCTCCGAACGCGTGCGCAATCCCTTGTCTTCCTCGGGGACTGCAATCGCATGCCCGCCGGTACGGCCGCGCGCCAGGATGGTGACCTTGTAGACGCGCTCGATATCGGGCATCGCCCACGCCGCCAGGGTGTGCCCGGCCTCATGGTAGGCGGTGATCTTCTTCTCGTGCTCGCTGATGATACGGCCCTTGCGGCGCGGTCCGCCGACTGCCCGGTCTACCGATTCCTCAAGCGCGGCAGCGGTAATCACGGTGCCGTTCTCGCGCGCGGTGAGCAATGCCGACTCGTTGATGACATTCGCCAGGTCGGCACCGGACATGCCGACGGTGCGCTTGGCCAGTCCGTCGAAGTCGACATCGGGACCGAACGGCTTGCCGGCCGAGTGGACCCTGAGCACGGCCTTACGGCCGGCCAGATCGGGGCTCGATACCGGGATCTGCCGGTCGAAGCGGCCGGGGCGCAGCAGCGCCGGGTCGAGGATGTCGGGGCGGTTGGTGGCGGCGATGAGAATGACGCCCTGCCGGTCGCCGAAACCATCCATCTCGACCAGCAGCTGGTTGAGGGTCTGCTCACGCTCGTCGTGTCCGCCACCCAGGCCGGCACCACGCTGGCGTCCCACTGCATCGATTTCGTCGACGAAGATGATGCAGGGACTGTTCTGCTTGGCCTGCTCAAAAAGGTCGCGCACACGCGAAGCGCCAACGCCCACAAACATTTCCACGAAATCCGAACCGGAAATGGTGAAGAACGGCACGCCTGCCTCGCCGGCAACCGCGCGGGCCAGCAGCGTCTTGCCGGTACCGGGCGGACCGTAGAGCAGCACACCGCGCGGGATTTTGGCGCCGAGCGCCTGGTAGCGCGACGGGTTCTGCAGGAAATCCTTGATCTCATAGAGCTCTTCGACGGCCTCATCGACCCCGGCCACGTCGGCAAAAGTGGTTTTCGGCGTGTCCTTGGACAGCTGCTTGGCACGTGATTTACCGAAACCGAAGCCCATGCCGCGGCCGCCGGACTGCATGCGGCTGAACGCGAAGAACAGCACCACGAGCAGGATCACCGGCAACAGGTACAACAGCAGCGATCCCAGGATGCTGCCCTGGTTCACGGTCGTGTTAACCGTGGCACCCTTACCGTTCAGCTTTTCCAGCAGCGGCACTCCGTACCCTGTCGGGTACTTGGTGATGACTTTGTCCTTGCCCTCGGTATCGCCGTTCGCGGACTTGAGGTCCAGCCGCAGCTGCTGCTCGCGGTCGTCGATGCGGGCGCTCTTGACGTTGTCGGTGTCGATCTGCTTGATCGCGACCGTGGTGTCCACGGGTTTGTAACCGCGGGTGTCGTCGCCGAAGTAGAAGAACGACCACCCCAGCAGCAGCACCACCACGATGACGCCCAGGGTGCGAAACACGTTTGTCCGGTTCATACAGCGTCGGCCGCGGTCAGCGGCCCGGTCCTTCCGTCGTCATGGGGCAGGCTAGAGGAATCCATATAGCTATCCATTAAGAACTCTCAGGCTACCTCACCTGCATGTTCGCATCTGTGGCGCGCACTACGCCGAGGGAGAAAACGGAGGTGGTGCCCGGGCACATCGCGGGGCTAGGTGTTGAACAGGCTGATGTGCAGGTAGACCTCATCGGCTGACCTGATGTCTTGGACGATGTCGCGATACACCCAGGGCTTTTCCACGTGGTCTTGGGCCTCTGTGACGTTAGTGGCGCTGGACAAGGGAGGACCCGCGATGACCGTCATCGCCGACGGGTCTTTCAGGGGCAGAAAATGCCCGGTGAACTTTGATTTCCGCAGAATCGTCTCCACATCCCGCTCACTGACACGTAACGCGACGCGGTAGCGGGTATCGATGCCGTGATCCATCCGGACCTTGAGCACCTGCAATCCAGCAGGGATGTCGATCCGGCCGAAGGCTGCTGCCTCCTCGACGGGTACCTCGACATCCGTCGGACCGAAATCAAGGGAACAACCAGCCAATAGCGCACACAACACCAGCCCCACCAATGCCCGCATGATTCCCCTTTGACGACCGTCAACTGCCTGCTCAGCCCTCCAGACAGTGATCTTGTTCACGGTACTATCGCCCGAGCCTCACGAGCGCCGGCACCGAGTCTGCGTGCGACCGAGAACGAAGAGGTCCACTCGTACCTGGTCGCCACAGTGAACGCAATCGCAGAAGAGAGCGTTCGGGTGGTTCGAACCTGCGCAAGTGGATTTGCGCCGGCGCTAATCGCCCTCCTGCTCGGCGGGCTCGGGACGTTCGCCGCCGACCCGACCATCGATTCGGCAAGCCAGTCCGTGGCCAGGACCCCCGTGGTGGTGGTCGCCAAACAAGGTGAGGCGCCGACGTTCGATTCGTGGTTGAGCATGTTGAGACAGTCCGGGCTGCGGATCTGCAATCCGCTGGCGGACACCCTGGCGGCGCTGCAGCCCCTTCGCGCACTCGACGGAGGTGGAACCGGTTTGTACGACACCACTCTCGCGGCGTCCCACAAGGTCCAGTCCACATACGACCCCCACTTCGTCAACAGCGTGGTGATCGTCACCGACGGCGCGAACGAGGATCCAAACGGCATCACCGAAGATGCGGATGTCAATGTCCTCAAACAGATTTCGGAAGCCACATCAGGGCCCAGACCCCGCGCACTAAATGAAGACGGCCTCCGGCTGCGGCGGGTTGGCGAGCAGCGCGGGCAGCACGAAAGCCCGTACATAGCGCCGAACCTGGTCGGGGTTGTCGGTTCCCGGGATCAACCCGAGCAGCAGGGACAGCGCGACAGACAGCACGTACCGTGCCGCATCCTCGGGCCGCACGCCCGCGCGCACCTCCGCCATCCTGGTGCTGAAGACACCCGCATATAGCGATGTCAGCAAGTCAATGAGATGGGGGGCGTTGACAATTAGCGATGCGACCGTGCCGTGATCATCGCGGTCGGCGAGCACCTGCAGCAATGGATTGGCACCAACCTCCACCGACACGATCACCATCGACTCAGGAATGATTTCGGCGAGGCCCGTCAGCACGATGAGGCGGCCGATCATCTTGGCGATCTCGCTCATCGTCGCACGGACCACCAGGGCATCCATCAGGTCGTCCCGGTTCCGAAAATGCCGATACACCACGGCCCGGCTGTATCCGGCCTCCCGCGCGATGGCCTCCATGGTGGATGCGCCATACCCACGCTCGACAAACAACCGCTCCGCAGCATCAAGAAGCTGGTTCTGCGCCTGCTCTGCGGTATTTCCACCTCCCGGAGGTCTACCGCGGCCGCGGGGAGCCTTACCTACGCTTTCACTCTTGCGAGCCATCCCCTAGCCGCCTCCTCAAACAATATATTGACACTTTATTAGATCTGCCTATTATTGGCTGCATGCTGAACAACCTGGTCAAATACTCTAATCCCGGTGGGGTCGTACCAGACCGCGCGACGTGGACCCCCTGGCGTAAGGCATGGCGCATGCTGCTCAATTCCAAGTACCACGGCGATATTTACGAGGCCTTCCTCGGGATGGAAGCGCCCGTCTTCGCACGTGCCTACTATCAGGTGCGCGCCCATCCGAACGGCCGAAAGCTGTTCAAGCACAAACCAGACCTGCTCGCCGTACTGAACGACGTGGAGTACTTGAACTCGCTGCCATTCGGCAGCCTGGGGCACGCATATCTGTCGTTCCTGAACACCAACAAGCTCGATGCGGGCGTCTTCGGTGAATCCACCATCATCAGACCGATCGCCGAGAAGAACAATTGGGACGAGGACTTTTACTACATGATCATGAGGGGCACCGCCCTTCATGACATGTTCCATACCATCGGCGGCTACGGTCCCGATATCGCCGGCGAAATGGCCAACATTGGGTTCCATTGCGGCCAAATGGAACCCGCAGGCCCGCTGGAGAAATTCGGGATGCTCGGTGCGCTAACCCTGCCGGGTGCATCCGCGCCGTTCAAACTTCGCTACTACCGCCAGGCGGTGGAGCGCGGGCGTCGTGCCGACCTCCTGATGGCCGCACCCTGGGAGGAACTGCTCGAATTGCCCTATCGCGAGGCCCAGTCGGTCCTCGGTGTGAGTCCGGTAGACGTAGCGCATCCGCAGGGTAGGTGGACCACCGAATGGACGCCGCCAACCATCAAGCCGCCGACCCCGTGGAACTACGAGCAGATCCTGGCAGCGGGCCCCATCGCAGCCTGAAATGTAACCACCTCAACATGACTCGCCCGCGAAGTCAGTCAGCTACTTCCGCGATCAAGGCCCCAGATCGGGTACACCTCGAAGCTAGTCCAGCGTCCCATGGCTTTCTCCAGCCATCACCAGCGTGGTTCCAAGCGATTCACACCCGCGACAAGATCGTTGGAATGTCTAATATTTTGAATACCCACGAAGGCAACACGGTCGAGCGCGGCGGCGAACGCCGTCGATCCGGTGCGGCCGACATTCGGCATCCCTGGTCGGCGATTGCACGTTGTGGTTTAGTGGCAATCGCGACGCTGATGAGCCTCTCCGGCGAAGAAGCGACAACAACGCTGTTGGCCGCCCTCAGAAGGTGAGAATGCGCTCATGACCGATGCCGCCGTGGATATCCGGGAACGTGACATCGCCACTAACGGCGTACACCTGCGCATCGTCGAGGCGGGCGAACCCGGCCAGCCGGTAGTCGTTCTGGCCCATGGCTTCCCCGAACTGGCATATTCCTGGCGCCACCAGATTCCGGCGCTCGCCGCCGCCGGGTATCACGTCATCGCCCCCGATCAGCGGGGTTACGGCAGGTCGAGCAGGCCCGCGCATATCGATGACTACAACATCGAAGCACTCTCCGATGACCTGCTCGGCATCCTCGACGCGGTGGGCGCAGGCAAGGCGACATTCGTCGGGCACGATTGGGGCGCCGTCGTCACGTGGCATACCGCGCTCGCTGTGCCCGAGCGCGTCGAGGGCGTCGCCGGGCTTTCCGTCCCCTTCACCCGACGCAGCCAGGCGGCCCCCACGCAGGCATGGAAAAAGCTGTTCGGCGACAACTTCTTCTACATCCTGTACTTCCAGGAGCCGGGGGTCGCCGATGCCGATCTGGATCGCGACCCTTCGGCCACCATGCGGCGCATGATGGCCGGAATGGCCCATATCGACGGTGCGAGGATGATCGCACCCGGTCCAGCCGGATTCATCGAGCGCATGGCAGATCCCGGTGAGCTTCCCGAATGGCTGAGCCAGACCGAATTAGACCACTACATCACAGAATTCACCCGCACCGGATTCACCGGCGGACTGAACTGGTACCGGAACTTCGACCGTAACTGGGCACTTACCCAACGGCTTGCCGGAGCGAATGTTGTTGTGCCGTCCCTATTCATCGCGGGTGCCGCCGACCCCGTCCTCGGTTTCACCGACCACGCGGGGAGTCTGAAGCACCGGACCGACAATCGGGGTGACATCCTGATCGAGGGCGCCGGGCACTGGATTCAGCAGGAGCGGCCGGACGAGGTCAATGCCGCACTGTTGGGATTCCTTGACGAGGTTGCGCGATGAGCGCCCCACTACGGTTCGGCGCCTTTATCACGCCGTTTCACCCAGTCGGCCAAAACCCCACCACCGCACTGGAGTACGACCTAGACCGAGTAGTAGCGCTGGACCGCCTGGGTTACGAAGAGGCGTGGTTCGGTGAGCATCACTCCGGCGGATACGAATTGATCTCCTGTCCCGAGGTCTTCATCGCCACCGCGGCCGAACGCACCAAGCACATCAGACTGGGCACCGGGGTGGTTTCGCTGCCCTATCACCATCCATTGATGGTGCTGGATCGCTGGATCCTGTTGGACCACATCACTCGAGGCCGCGCCATCTTCGGTACCGGACCGGGCGCGCTACCGACCGACGCATACATGATGGGCATCGATCCGGTAGACCAGCGACAGATGCAAGAGGAGTCGCTGGAAGCGATCATGGCGCTGCTACGCGCGGCACCGGAGGAACGCATAAGCCGCGAAACATCCTGGTTCACCCTGCGCGACGCACAGTTGCAACTGCGGCCCTATACCCACCCTTACCCCGAAATCCTTACCGCAGCCATGTTTTCCCCCTCGGGTCCCCGACTCGCCGGGAAACTCGGCACGGGTCTGTTGTCCTTGTCGGCCTCTATCCCGGGCGGATTCGCGGCGCTGGAGAACGCCTGGGAGGTGGTACGCGAGCAGGCATCTGCCCACGGCCATCCCGAACCGGATCGGTCGACGTGGCGGGTACTCGGCATCATGCACCTGGCCGAGACCCGTGAGCAGGCCATCGAGGATTGCACCTACGGTCTGCCGGACTACGCGCACTATTTCGGCGCGGTCGGGGTACTACCGCTGGCCAACGAAGTCGATGGCGCGCATCAGGACCCGCGCGAATTCGTCAAGGCCTACGTGGACGAAGGCAACTGCTGTATCGGAACACCCGACGATGCCATCGACTACATCCAGGGTCTGCTGGACACATCCGGCGGATTCGGCACCTTCCTGATGCTCGGGCACGACTGGGCCTCGCCGGAAGCCACCTTCAAGTCCTATGAGCTGTTTGCTCGCAAGGTGATTCCACATTTCACCGGCCAACTCACCGCTGCCAAGGTCTCGCACGATTGGGCGCAGGCCAAGCGTGGCGAGCTACTGGGCCGTGCCGGCGAGGCCGTCGCCAAGGCCATCGGCGAACATCGGAACGACCGAGCACAGAAGGCCTCGAACTGATGCGAGCATCGGTGTTGCGCAACGGCGCGATGGTCTACCGGGACGATGTGACCGACCCGGTGCCCGGCGAAGGCCAGGTGCTCGTCAAGGTTTCCGCCTGCGGAATCTGCGGATCCGATCTGCATTTCGCAAAACACGGGGCCCAAGCCATCGAACTGTCACAACAGATGGCGGGCATGCCCAGCCTGACCGACGGGGTCGACCTCGGGGCCGATGTATTCATGGGGCATGAGTTCGCGGCGGAAGTGATCGAGGCCGGACCGGGGACGCAGGCCCCCGCCCCCGGAACTGCGGTCACGTCGATTCCGATTCTGCTGTCCACCAAGGGAATCAAACCCATCGTCTATAGCAACAGCACGCTGGGGGGCTACGCCGAGCAGATGCTGCTGAGCGCGCCGCTACTCCTGCCCATCCCCAACGGCCTCGACCCCCGGCACGCGGCCCTGACTGAACCGATGGCGGTCGGTCTGCACGCCGTCAATAAATCGGGCATCCAGCCGGGCACCGGAGCGATCGTCATCGGGTGCGGTCCCGTCGGAATAGCGGTGATAGCCGCCCTGCATAACCTGGGCATCGAGCCGATCGTCGCCGCCGACTTCTCCCCGGCCCGGCGCGATCTGGCCCGTCGGATGGGGGCACACGAGGTCGTCGACCCCAGCGCCGAGCCCACCTTCGAGGCCTGGTCTCGCGTCGGCAGGGGCGCTCCGGTGATCTTCGAGGCCGTCGGGGTGCCGGGCATCCTCAACGACGTGCTGCGGGACGCACCCCACAGCTCGCGGGTGGTAGTGGTCGGCGTCTGTATGGAGCCCGACGCCATCACGCCATACTTCGGGATTGCCAAGGAAGTTGCGCTCCAATTCGTGCTCGCCTACGACCCCGCGGAGTTCTCCGAGACGCTTCGTCGAATCGCGCACGGCGAGATCGATGTTGCGCACCTCGTCACGGGTGAGGTAGGTCTGGAAGATGTCGGATCGGCATTTGCCGATCTCGGTAATCCGGGGCACCACTGCAAGATCTTGGTGGTGCCGTAAAGGTTGGGGAGGACAGGAACTGACATGCGGGTACTAAGAGGGAAAGCACTGACCCGGACAACCGCGGTGGCCGCGGCCGCAGCGATGGCCATGCTCCTCGCCGGCTGCGGTGACGATTCCACCGGCAGCCCAGAGTCCACTCGTAACGTCACGGTTGTCGGAAAGGGCGAGGTCAAGGGCACGCCCGATGTCCTGCGCGCCGACGTGGGTGTGTCGGTGACCGCCAAGGACGTATCCGGCGCGCTGTCTCAGGCCAGTGAGAAGGCTCAGGCCGTCATCGACGCAGTGGTCGGGGCCGGAGTGGCCCGCGAGGACGTACAGACCAACGAGCTGTCCATCCAGCCGGAACAGACGTACCCGCAGGGCGGCCCCGCGCGCATCACCGGATACAACGCCACCAACTCCGTGCGCATCAACGTCCGCGATCTCAAGAAGGCTTCCGAGGTGCTGGACAAGGCCGTGCGGGCCGGTGGCGACGCGGCACGGCTCTCCGGGGTCAGTTTCGATCTCGACAACGATGCCGACCTGGTGAAGGGTGCACGGGAGCGTGCCTTCAACGACGCCAAGGCCCGCGCCGAGCAGTACGCCGGCCTGTCTGGCTCCAAGCTGGGCAAGGTGCTGCGGATCGACGAGTCCCACGGTTCGGTTCCGCCCCCGGCGCCGATGATGGGCAAGCGGGCCCCCATGCAGGCGGACGCCTCGTTCGCGCCACCGCTGGAACCCGGCCAGCAGACGGTGACATTCGAAGTGAGCGTCATCTGGGAGCTGAACTAGACCGTGGGTGACATCACGGTTGTCGGCCATGGAGAGGCCAGCGGGAGTCCCGACGTGTTCATGGCCACCGTCGGTGTCTCGGTGCGTTCACGCCGCATCGCCGGGGTGATGGCCGAGGTGAAGGCCAAGGCCCGAGCGGTGATCGACGCGGTGCTCGAGTCAGGGGTGGCGGCCGAGGATGTCCGCACCGCCTGGATGTCGGTGCACCCCCAGTTCGACGGCAACAAGATCGCCGGGTACGCCGCCGACAACTCGGTACGGATCACCGTCCGCGAACTGTCGAAGGTGTCCGACGTGCTGGACAAGGCGGTCAGCGCGGGAGGTGAAGCGGCACAGCTCTCCGGGGTCAGTTTCGATCTGCAGGACAGCACCGATCTGTCCACACAGGCGCGCGAGCGGGCGTTCGCCGATGCCAAGGCGCGGGCCGAGCAGTACGCCACCCTCTCCGGTGGCACCCTCGGGAAGGTCCTGCGCATCGACGAGACCGGCGGCCACTCGAACCCTTCCCCGCGTGCCGAGTTCGCGATGTTGCGGGCGGCGGGTGGACCACCGGTAGAGGCGGGCCAGCAGACCGTCAGCGCCGAGATCACCGTCACGTGGGAGTTGGGATGAGCGCCCGCGCGAAGACCCTCAGCCGATGAGCGCCCGCGCGAAGACCGTCGCAGACAGTTAGTCGGTGTAGACGCGCGGGTGCAGCGTGCCG
The DNA here is from genome assembly GCF_002013465.1 of Mycobacterium sp. D16R12. Taxonomy (GTDB): domain Bacteria; phylum Actinomycetota; class Actinomycetes; order Mycobacteriales; family Mycobacteriaceae; genus Mycobacterium. Next base: position 104,589 of record NZ_MAFC01000020.1, read on the forward strand.
ATGAAGGGCAGGTCGCGATAGCGCTCGCCGTAGTCCAGCCCATAACCGACCACGAACTCGTTGGGGATCTCGAATCCGACGAGGGCCACGTCGACATCGACCTTCTTGGCCTCGGGCTTACGCAGTAGCGAGACCACATTCAGCGAGCGCGGCCCGCGTGAGGCGAGGTTGCGCATCAGCCAGCTGAGGGTCAGTCCCGAATCGATGATGTCCTCAACGATCAGGACGTCCAGGTTCTGGATGTCCCGGTCCAGGTCTTTCAGAATGCGCACCACGCCGGAAGACGAGGTTGCCGAGCCGTAGGAGCTGACGGCCATGAACTCCATCTGGGTCGGAATCGGGATGGCCCGGGCCAAATCCGACACGAACATGACGGCGCCCTTGAGCACGGTCACTAGCAGCAGGTCACCCTCGATGTCCCGATACTTCTCGCCGATAGCGGCGCCAAGCTCCTGAGTCTTGACGCGAATCTGCTCCTGCGTGAGGAGCACCGACTTCACGTCGCCGCAATATTGCTCGCCACATGCCTGATCCTGTTCGCAGGTCACGACCGACAGCGTGCCATGGACGGCATTAGCTCTCCAAGCCGGAGACATTGGCTAGTGACTTTGTTTACGAAATAGGCCACTATGGAAACGTGAGCAATGGCGCTTACGGGGCAGGCGAAAAGCTGCCGTCCCGCGATATCCGAGTGGTCGTGATCGGGGCCGGCATGTCCGGTCTGTGTATGGCCTCCACCCTCCGGCACCGGGGTATCACCAACTTCAGTGTCTACGAGAAGGCGGATGAGGTCGGCGGAACCTGGCGCGACAACACCTACCCGGGTCTGCAATGCGATGTGCCGTCGCGCTACTACTCGTACTCCTTCGCCCCGAATCCCGGTTGGAGCAAAGGCTTCTCGCCCGGTCCTGAGATTCACCAGTATTTCGTCAGATTCGCCGACGAGCAGGGTCTGCGCCGGAACATTCGCTTCGGGGCAGCCGTCAGCCGAGCCGAATGGGTCGACGGCCCCGGACATTCCCACTGGGAGTTGGAGATTTCCGACGGCAGCCGCGACACCGCCGACGTCGTGGTGAGCGCCACGGGGGTGCTACATCTCCCACGCCTCCCCGATATCGACGGGCTGCGGACCTTCGCCGGTCCGTGTTTTCACTCGGCGCGGTGGGATCACTCGGTGCCGTACGCGGGTAAACGGGTCGGACTTATCGGTACCGGATCCTCCGGAGTCCAGATCATCAGCGCTCTGGCCGGAGAGGTGCAGAGTCTCGCGGTGTTCCAGCGCTCGGCCCAATGGGTCGCACCGGTTCCCAACTTCACCTATTCGACGATGTCCAAGTCGATATGGTCCCGCGTGCCAATACTGAACAGATTTTCTTATCGCCTGTGGCGCTTCTATTTTGAACGCGGCGTGGGCGGATCGGTGGTCAAACCCGGAATCCGCCGGCGACTCATCCAAGGATTCGTGCGGGCATCACATCGGCTGCTCATCCGCGACCCGGAGCTGCGCGCGAGGCTGCATCCCGACTACGAGCCGCTGTGCCGACGATTGGTGATGTCGGTGCCGTTCTTCAAGGCGGTGCAACGCCACAACGTCTCGGTGCTCACCGAGGGGATTGAACGCATCGTGCCGCAGGGCGTCATCACCAAGGACGGGGTTCTACATGAACTCGACATCTTGGTGTGTGCCACAGGTTTTGATGCGCACTCGTACCTGCGCCCCATGGAGGTGAGCGGGCGTGACGGGATCAAGCTCAGCGACGCGTGGAGTGACGGACCGCGAGCCTACCGGGCCGTAGGCCTCGCCGGATTTCCGAACTTCTTCCTCTTGATCGGACCGAACAGCCCGATCGGGAACAACTCGCTCATCTCGATCGCCGAAACACAGGTGAAATTCGCCATGCATTGGATCGACGAGATCCGTTCCGGCCGAGTGCAATCGGTAGCACCCACATCGCACGCGGCAGAGACGTTCAACACCGAAGTGCGCCGGGCAATGCCCAATACCGTGTGGTCCACCGGATGCGATAGCTGGTATCTGGGAGCCGACGGCGTACCGGAGCTATGGCCCTGGCCTCCCGTGGACTATCGGCGCACACTCACCTCGCCGATCCACGAGGACTTCGCAATCACCTAGACCGGTTCGTCAGACATCGTGGATCGACAGCACCAGATGGTCACCGGACCTGGACGCCACCAGACGCTGGTACGGCAGGTCGGCACCCACCGCGACCCCGCCCTGCCCGCGCCACTGCACGACGAGCGCATCCACCGCGCGAATCTGGCTGTCGTTTAAATCCTGTGCGCCACCGGCCAGTAGCCAGAGCCTGATCACCCGTCGCCGCACTGCGGGCGCCATGTCGCGCAGACCCGCGACCGCCAGCGACCCTGCACCGGGGAAGGCTGCCCGCGCCTGCTCGTCGAGCGCATCGCCGTCGTCCCGCAATGATGCCGCGGTTCGGGCAAGCGCCTCGGCCACACCGCCACCAAGAACCTGCTCCAGCAGCGGCAGCACCTCGTGACGCAGCCGCACCCGGACGAAGCGGGAGTCGACGTTATGTGGGTCTTCCCATGCGGTCAGACCCAATTCATCACAGGTGGCACGTGTCTGGGTTCGGCGGATGTCCAGAAGTGGGCGCCCCCACGGATCATCCCAGGGGCGCATTCCTGCGATGGAACGCCCGCCGGATCCTCGCCCCAGTCCCAGCAGCACCGTTTCGGCTTGGTCGTCGAGGGTATGGGCGAGCAGCACGGGCAGGCCCTCCCGGGCCTCGCGTAGCGCGGCGTACCGGGCCTCGCGCGCCGCCGCTTCCAGACCACCCGCGCCGTCGACGGTCACCGAAAGGACCGATGCGTGATGACATCCCAGACCCAACGCCTGCTTCCGCGCTTGCGCCGCGACCTCAACAGAGCCCGGCTGGAGCCCGTGATCGACGACGAGCGCGGTCACCGCCCAGCCCTGCGCGACAGTGGCCGCCGCAAGCGCCAGTGAATCCGCGCCACCCGAAACTGCCACGGCCACGTGTCTCACATCCGGAAGATGCTGAGCACCAAATGCTTTGACGGCCTTGCGGAGGGTTAGAGAACTCGGGTGATCCATTGGTCCGGGTCATCGATCTCGGCGGGCTTGGGCAGTGTCTCCGCGTCTCGCCAGATGGTGTTGAAGCGCTCCATCCCGACTCTTCCCACCACGTGGTCGACGAATTTCTTACCACGGGTGTATTGACGCATCTTGGCGTCCATGCCGATGAGGGCACGGATGATCCGCTGCAGTGGCGGCTGTTTGCGTGAACGTCGCGCCTCGAAGCGGGACCTGATGGTGGACACCGACGGGACAACAGCCGGACCCACCGCGTCCATGACGTGGTCGGCATGGCCTTCGAGCAGTGTGCCCAGTACCAGCAGGCGATCCAGTGCATCCCTACCGCTTTCGGATTGCATGGCGCGCAGCAGATCGACAATCCCGTTCTCGCTCTGCTCCTTCGGCGAGCGGACAAACTCGGCCAGCCTGCCGAGCATTCGGGCCACATCCTCTTCTTGCTCGTTCGCGAGAGTTGCCAAGGTGCCCGACATGTAGTCCGCCAACCACGGATTGGCCGAGAACTGCACCCGATGCGTCACCTCGTGCAGGCACACCCACATCCGGAAATCGCTTGGCAGCACCCGAAGTTGGCGTTCCACGGCGATGATGTTGGGGTACACCAGTAGCAATGCACCCGCACCGTCAGCGGTGAACGGGTCGTACTGCCCGAGAATGCCCGACGATACGAATGCCAGTACCGCGCCGGTTTGCGCCCCGGTGACACGGCCCGACAGGAACCCTGAGGGGCCGCCGTCGCCGCCGGCCATCACACGCATGGACTCGGCCGCCGCCGCGATCCAACGGGGGCGATCGATGATCTGCGCCTCCGGTATCGCCAGACCATCCGCCAGGCCGGTGAGCTCACGCACCGGGGCCTCCGCACGCCGCGACGCATCCGACAGCTCGGCGATGGCCTGCTCGCGGGTGTATTCGGTGGTGGGCGGCGCGGGGCGTGCCAGCTTGGCGCCCACTGTCGCGGCGAACTCCCAGTTGACCATGCGGCCAACCGTCAGCTCGGGACGCTCGGTTCCGGCTCCGCCCTTCCCGACCCGATCCGGCACAGCCATCAGCTACATCCGCAGGACCGCAAGACCGCTGCGGTGTTGTCCACCGCGTTGCGCGCGGTCGGCGCGGTCGCCTGGTTCTGCATCAAGGTGAAAGTCAGCACCCGCCCGCTGACGTCGGTGACCACGCCGGCCAAGGTGTTCACGCCCGTAAGCGATCCCGTCTTGGCACGTAACCACCCCGCCGCAGCTTGGTTTTGGATGACAAAGCGTTCGGACAACGTGCCACTGCCACCGGCGATGGGCAGCACATCCAGCAGCGGGCGCAGCTTCGGCTGATCCGGGCCGGCGGCCGCTCCGATCACCTCGTTGAGAGTGCGCGCGGTGACCCTGTCGTCCACCGACAGCCCACTGGAATCACGCAGTGTCAGACCCGTCAGATCGATTCCTGCGCTGCGCAATTGGCTCGTGACCGCATCGACGGTTCCGGAGAAGGTCTGCGGCCGGCCCGAGGCCAGTGCCACCTCGCGGCCGATGGTTTCCGCCATGACATTGTCCGAGGCGTTCATCATCTCGCGCAGCCGTTCCATCAGCGGTGCTGACTGAACGGAGGCAATGGATTTCGCCGACGGCGGCGCCGAGTCCAACCGCACCACGTCGGGATCAACCCCGAGCGCCGTGGCGAGTGCCCGCCCCGCATCGAGTGCGGGGGTGGTGGAACGACGCGAGTCGTAGTCGGTCGGCTGCGTACGTCCGGCGTCGAGCATCACGGCCTGGATGGGCGCGACGTCGCCGCCGTCGATATCGGCCGGGTCCCATCCGGGCGCCATGGACGGTCCACCAAACCGGCTGATGTCGACCGTGATCGACGTGACCGTGACTCCCGACTTACGTACCTGGTCGGCCAGATCGGTGATGCGTGCGGCATCGCGGTACCAGGTGTCGGCGTCCGCCGGCGCCGCGCTCAGAATCGGGTCGCCGCCGCCGACCAAGGTGACCAGTCCACGCTGTCCGGCGGTATCCGCCACAACCGAGGTGGTGAGTTTCGCGGCTCGATCAAGGGTAAGCAGCGCTGCCGCGGCGGTGAGCACCTTGTTGGTGGATGCGGGCACCATCGGCACCGTGGAGCCCTGCTGCCACAGCTCGCGGCCGGTCAGTGCGTCGGTCACCCGGCCGGTGAACATGGCCAGCGCCGGATCGGCCAGCGCCTTATCGAGTGCCTGTGCCAAACCATCTGTCGTCGGAACCGGTGCCGAATCCGAAACCGGCACGACACCTGGTTTCGGGGTGACAAGCGTCGGTTCGGGATCGGTGTCCTGCGACTGGCGGGAGGTGGAGGCTCCGGTGGTCAGCGACGCCACGAGAACCAGCGCGGCAATCGCCAGCACGACGGCGACGGCCAGCAGGACGTGGGTGGAGCGCCGCCAGTGCCGCGGATCAAGTGCCCTGGCGGTGACCATGCTCTGCAGGGTATCGCTATCCTGGTGCGCGCTGGACGAGCGCTTGTGCAAAGACCGACCGACGTAGATCAGCGCTCGCGCGAAGACCGACCGACTGAGTACCACCGACATTCAAGGAGCGGGTGTGGAGTTCGACGTCACGATCGAGATCCCCAAGGGACAGCGCAACAAGTACGAGGTCGATCACGAGACCGGCCGCGTACGCCTGGACCGTTACCTCTACACCCCGATGGCCTACCCGACCGACTACGGATTCATCGAGAACACCCTCGGCGAGGACGGCGATCCGCTGGACGCGCTGGTGCTGCTGCCCGAGTCCGTCTTCCCCGGTGTGATCGTCGAGGCTCGGCCCGTCGGCATGTTCAAGATGGTCGACGACGGCGGCGGTGACGACAAGGTGCTGTGTGTGCCCGCAGGCGACCCGCGGTGGGATCACATCCAGGAAATCGGCGATGTGTCGACCTTCGAGCTGGATGCCATCAAGCACTTCTTCGTCCACTACAAGGACCTGGAGCCCGGCAAGTTCGTCGAGGCTGCCGACTGGGTGGGCCGCACCGAAGCCGAGGCCGAGGTCATCGCCTCGTTCGAGCGTCTCAAGACCCAGGGCCACTGACCCGAGTCAGGGCGCCACGCATACGGCGCCCATCGGACCGCTGTTACTGACGACGACGACACCGTCGACGGTGATCGAACAACTGGCCTCACCCCAGTCGACAATCATGCGCGGTGACGCCGCAGAGTTGGTGATCGTCACCGAGACACCCCAGGGCAGCTTGATGTCTTGGATCGTCACCAGCTCGGTGCCGGTCCAATAACTGACCTTCAGCCCGAAATGTGGTGGCAGCGGGTCGACGCCCGAACCCCACGCGCTGTAGGTGACGCTCTTGCCTCCTGCTCCCGACCCGCCAGGGCCTTCTCCAGCGGTGGGCACCGGCTTGGGCGCCTCGGTCGTGGTGGGGACGGGAGGCGCCTCGGTGATCGTTGGAGTGGTCTGAACGCCTGTGCTGGGATTCGGCGGGGGTGGTGAGGGCGGGGGCGGTTCGGTCGTGGTTGTCGACGGCAACGGGACATCGTTGGGCCCCGTCCACGTTGTCGACGGGGTGACGGTGACGGTCGTCGGGGCTGCCACCTCGGTTCGGCGGGTGATCACCAAGATCGCGGTCAGGGCTATCGCCAGCACCGCCAGCACACTCACTCCGGCGACTATCCACGGCCACTTCGGGGGCTTCGGATCCTCGGGATATGGAATCGGGTCGCCGGGCGGCCACGGCTCCTGCGGGTACTGCTCCCAGGCTGGATCCGTCACTCTCCCCCACTCCCTCCCCAGTCCTACTGGGTGCAATGTTACGTCGCGTTAAGCTCCTGCAAAATGCACGGTCCCCCTCTAGCGAACAGCGGGGACTCGTCGAATCATGGTCCTATGTTGATGCATCAGGGCATCGGCCGCGACACGTTCAACCAGATGCCCGACACCAAAGCGGTCCACGCGCTGTACGAGTGTGGTGGCAGCGTGACCTGGGCACGGAGGATCGCCGCGGCGCGGCCGTTCGCCGATTACGACGCCCTGTTCCGACTCGCCGACAATGAATTGTTCGCGCTGTCCGAGGAGTCGCTGGACGAGGTGCTGATCGCCTATCCGGCGCTCGGAAAACGCCCTGGAAGTGCACGATCCCATGCCGAGCAGTGTGCGATCCGCGATGAGACCCCGGGGATGATGGCCGCGCTGCGGGCCGCCGCGCATCGCTACGAACACCACTTCGGGCATCGCTTCGTCATGCACATGTGCGGTCAGGACGGCTCCTCGGTGCTGCGCGCGATCTCCGACCGCATGCACCACGACGTCGATACCGAGCGCAAGGTGACGCGCAACGAACTCGCGAAGATCAACCGCACCCGGCTGGAGCGCATGCTCGGCCCCGAGGGTGGTTACGACAACTGGTGAGCCCTACGCCGCCAGCGGTATCCGCTGGGGCAGCAACGCGAGTACGCGGCGCGTGGCACAACCGATATCCGTGGTGGGCGACGCCGGAATCAGAGTTACCCCGTCGGCCACGCCCGCCAGGTAGATATCGGCGATCAAACCCGCCAGCCCTTCCGGGGTGCCCGCATACGAGACTGCTGTCGGAACCCTCAGGCTCGCGAAATGTTTACGCGCCGAACGCGAGTCGGCCTCGATGTGCACGTAGACGTCCAGGATGACCGCAAGTGCGTCCTTGCGCGCGGTGCGCAGAGAATGCCGGGCCCGCTGTGCCTGTTTGAGATCGGGGGCGTTGACGCGTGCGGTAACACCTGCTCCGTTGGTCAGTTCGCGCCAGCCTGCAGCATCGTCGGTGAAAACCCGAAACGTCTGATGTTGTGTCGCCACAGCCGCCACGGTACTCACGAGGTCAGGACATGGCCATCGTTGAATTCCGGGTGAGCCGATAAGCCCCGATCACACCGCCGGCTGCTCGGTGAGCGGCGGGGCCGGAGTGCGCTCGGTCAGATTGTCGATAACACGTTGCACCTTGGGCATGAGCGTGTCGAGGTCCAATCCGAGCCAGTACGGAATCGGATACATGAAATGCCGATTGAGACCAGGCAGGAGCCTGCTCAGGAAGTAGCCCAGCCATGCTTCGGGACGCACCGGGGCCACCGCAAAGTTGTAGCGCGCCGCGCGGACCGTGGCACGCGCAACCTGCGGCGGGCCGATGAGCTGGTCGAGTACCCGCATCGGGGCAGAGGACTGGAAGGCCTTCATGGCGTTGTTCGCACGCTCGCGCACATCATCGCTAAGGTCCAGCCCCGCGACGGTGGCGTTTACCCCGATGTTCGTGTTGATGAAGCCGGGGCATACCGCAGATACCCCTATTCCCTTGGGTCCCAATTCCATCCGCATGCACTCGCTCAGCATCTTCACCGCTGCCTTGGAGGCCGAGTAGGCGGGGAAGATCGGCGTCGGCGTGATGGCTCCCGCCGAGGCGATATTGACGATCTGGCCGCCGCGGCCACGTTCGGCCATCTGCTTGCCGAATACTCGTCCGCCATAGGCGACACCGAATACGTTGACCCTGAACTGTTTTTCCCAGTGCTCCTGCTCAAGGTCGAAGAAGCGCCCACCGACCATGATGCCCGCGTTGTTCACTAGCACGTCGGGGACGCCGTATTCGGCCCGCACCTGATCAGCGAACCGCTCCCAGGCGGCCGGGTCGGTGACATCGAGCTGAAAAGCCACCGCCCGGTGTCCCTTCCGGTGAATGATCGCCGCCGTTTCCTGGGCGGTCGTCAGATCCACATCGGAGGCCACCACCTCCGCACCGCCCCGTGCGAATTGGATGGCGATGGCTCGCCCGATGCCGCTTCCGGCACCGGTTACGACGACAAGTTCTGGTTTGCGCCCCGGCAGCAGTCTCATCCCACAACCTCCTTGTTGCGCTTGCGCCTTGACGCCGCCTTCACGACCGGCGCCACCGTCTCGGTGCCGTAGCGATAGTTGTCCAGCCGGAAGTACTTGTTGTGAAAGTACATTTCACCGAAACCGCCTGGGCGGAAGGGGGAATCACCATGGCTGTCGATGTAGTAAGTATTGGCCGTCGAACATGCCGGCGAGAGCCACAGGTGATTCTCATTGCGCGCGTGCATCTTGTCGAAGTACGCCTGATGCACATCCTGCTTGACCTCGGCGGTGGTAGCACCACGCTTCTTCGTCTCCGCGATGACCCGGGCCGCGTGCGCGGTGGTCGACTCGATCAGCATGTGGTACGGCCCAAAGACGTACCCGTAGGGCCCGAGGACGAGGAAGAAGTTGGGGTAATCCGGGATCGAAACACCCTGATATGCCTGATAACGGTTCTCCTGGAAGAACTGTTTCAGATCCTTGCCGCGCCGTCCGGTGGTCGGGAAGGCAGGCATGTGATCCCAGATCGCGAAGCCGGTGGCGCAGATCAACACATCCACTTCGTGTTCGACCCCGTCCGCGGTAAGCAGGCCCTTCTCGGTGATCCGCACAATGGGTTCGGTGACCAAGGCGACGTTGGGGCGGTTGAACGTCTTGAGATAGGTGTTGGAGAACGAGGGGCGTTTACAGCCAAATCCGTAGTACGGCAGCAGCTTCTCTCGGGTAACCGGATCGTCGACCTGAGTGCGCATCCAGCCACGCATCCGGTTGGCCAGGGCCATCGACGCGGATTCGACATACTTGGAGTCGAGCTTGAAGACCGCATCCGGAATGTACGCGGTACTGAGGTTGATGGCGTGCCGGATGCCCTTGGCGACACCGGGGAACCCGAACAGCGCCCGCCAGAACGCGTTGTACTTCAAGTCAGGCTTGGGCCCCACATAGATGGGAGTGCGCTGAAAGACGGTGAGATGGCCGACCTCCGGAGCAATCTCCGGAACCAGCTGCAGCGATGTGGCACCGGTGCCGATGACCGCCACCCGTTTTCCGGCCAGCTGAACATCCTTGTCCCACAGCGCGGTATGCATCAGTACACCCTGATAGGAATCGATGCCGTCTATCTCGGGGAGCTTGGGCTGCTCGAGACCACCCGTCGCGGCGATCACATGCCGAGCAGTGATGACACTGTCGTCGTCCAGGGTGAGACTCCAAATATTGTGCGCCTCATCAAATTCCTGACCCACCACGCGTGTGTTGAATCGGATCTTGCCGCGCAGTTCGTGCTTGTCCACGAGTTCGTTGGCGTATCCCTCAAGCTCGTCACCCGGGGTGAAGAACTTGGACCAGGTGGTCTTCTGGTCATAGGAGAAGCTGTAGATAAAGGTGGGGATGTCCACGGCCACACCCGGGTACTTGTTGGCATGCCAGGTGCCTCCGGCAGCACCCCACTTCTCCAAGATGACGAAGTCGTGGACTCCCCTTTTGGTCAGCTCGACACCCGCGCCGATGCCGCCGAAGCCCGCTCCGATGATCACGACCTCATGGTCGGGAACGGCCCGTTCCCGACCGTTGACTTCACTACCCCGCACACGTGTACTAGTCATTCGACGTCCTTGTCAGTCCGACCCTGCGATGTGTCGAACTGAAAGTATCACGTATTAAGAGTTACGGATACTGCGTTGATGTCTAGGCCACCAGGAAATCCGGCAGGGGCCGCTTGTCGTCAACCGGCCCAACTTGTCCGTCGCGCTCGGTATAGGTCAGCGCCGGGCCGTGGCGGACAAGCTCACCGATCGCATCGACGAGGCGCGTGATGTCACTCGCGGTGGTTCCCAGCCCGATACTCGCGCGCAGCGCACCCCCCGGGGTGCCCAACCTGGCCAGCAGCGGGTGCGCACAGAATCTGCCGTCACGCAGCCCGATTCCGTGTTCGGCCGACAGATAGGCAGCGGCCACCGACGGTGCATATCCGGCGACAGTGAAGGACACAATGCCCAGCACGTCACGGCCGGCATTCCAAATACGCAGGGTCTCAACGCCTTCGATTGCGGCGAGCCCGTCCCGAAGTTGGGCGGTGAGCGCATCTTCGATGTGTCCTATATCCCCCAGGGCCGCCAACGCCTCGCACGCTGCCGCCACCGCGGCGACGCCGACCACATTGGGCGTGCCCGCCTCATGGCGCTGCGGTCCCACGAGCCACTCGGCCCCGTCTATACCAACATTGCGAACCGCCCCACCACCCGCAAGATATGGTCGCGCGGCGTCGAGCCAGTCACTTTGCCCCACAAGAACTCCTGCGCCAAACGGCGCATACAGCTTGTGCCCAGAGAATGCGAGGTAGTCGATTCCTGTTGCCGCCAAGTCGATTCGGCGGTGCGGAACCAACTGCGCCCCGTCGACTGCGATCCTCGCTCCATACCGGTGCGCGACGGCGGCGAGTTCGGCCAACGGCAGCACCTCGCCGGTGACATTCGAAGCGCCGGTGACGGCCAACAATGCGGCGGGCCGCCGGGCGAGCTCGTCAGCCAGCGCAGTGACGGTGTCCGCAATGGTGGCTCGATGCCCTACCACCCGGGCCTCATATCGCTGCCAGGTCAACAGGTTTGCATGGTGCTCGATGTCGAGAACCACCACCTCACCCGGCACCGCCGAGGCGAGCAGATTGAGCGAGTCGGTGGTGTTGCGGGTGAAGATCACATGGTGATCGGCGGCAGCCCCGACGAAGCGTCCCACCTTCTCGCGAGCGCCCTCGTACAGCGTCGTGCACACGCGTGAGGCGTATCCGGCGCCACGGTGCACGCTGGCGTAGTACGGCAGCAGCTCGGTGACGCGGTCCGCGACATCGCCGAGTGCGGGCGCGCTGGCCGCGTAGTCAAAATTGGCATATCTGATCCAGCCACCTTGGGCCAGAGGGACTTTGGTATCGGCACCGATAACACGCGCTGCCGGTTGCTCGGACCCAGATTGTGTGGACACTGACACGTGACATCCCATCTCACCGGACCCGCCCGGCGAGTCCACGCTTGCCACGCCCGGTTGAGCGCAGCCAGGTCGTCACCTGGAGCACCCCACCGTGGAGGAGGGTTGCCGACCAGCTAGCCAGGGCTTATCGCTGGTACTCATGACCTGTGCGTAGTCTGCTCGCCTGCCGCAGCCACCGTCAAGCGCATTGCGCAGGGTGATTTCAAGTCCACGGTGTCGGCTCGTCAATCCGGCCCGATTTTCCGATCCCCACGCGGTAGGGCAGACTGACTAGTGGAGGGGAGTATTCCTTCGCTGCGGTGTCGTCATCACATCGGCCATTGTCGGACCGGTCGGTGCCGCAGGCCGGTCACCTGCCGGCGGAAGAGACCTCCGGCGTTTTGACGACCGGAGGTTTACTCAATGCAGGTATCTCAGCTCGAATGGATCATCACCCTGGCCGTGACGGTCGCGATCTTGCTCGTTGACGTCGTGGTGATCGGCAGACGGCCCCATGAACCCTCCGTCCGCGAAACCGCTACCGCCCTCAGCATCTACATCGGGCTCGCGGTGGCATTCGGCCTCTGGGTGTGGTTCTTCCACGGCGGCCAGTTCGGGCTTGAGTTTTACGCGGGCTGGCTCACCGAATACAGCCTCTCGGTGGATAACCTGTTCATCTTCTTGATCATTATGGCCAGCTTCAAAGTGCCCCGGGTCTATCAGCAAGAGGCCCTGTTGATCGGCATCATCCTGGCGCTGATATTCCGCGGCATCTTCATCGCCCTCGGTGCGGTGGCCATCAACCAGTTCTCCTGGATCTTCTATCTGTTCGGCGCGTTCCTGGTGTACACCGCCATCAACCTGGCACGCGATACCGAGCATGACGACGACGCCGACAACGCCGTGGTGCAGTTCGCCCGTAAGCACCTGCGGACCACCGACACGTGGGACGGCCTTCGGCTATGGGTCCGGGAAAACGGCACGCGACTCATGACGCCGATGTTCCTGGTGATCGTCGCGCTGGGCACCACCGATCTTCTCTTCGCCCTCGACTCGATCCCCGCGATCTACGGGCTCACCAAAGAGCCGTATTTGGTGTTCACCGCCAACGTGTTCGCACTCATGGGTCTGCGCCAGCTGTATTTCCTACTCGGCGACATGCTCAAGCGTCTGGTGTACCTGTCGCAGGGGCTTGCGTTCATCCTGTTCTTCATCGGCGTCAAGCTGATCCTGCACGCATTGCACGAGAACGAACTGCCGTTCATCAACGGCGGCGAGCCGGTGCATGTGCCCGAGATCCCCACGTTGGCAAGCCTTGCAGTGATCATTGTGACGCTGTTCATCACCACCGTCGCCAGCCTGTACAAGACCCGGCGCACTGCCAAAGAGGGCTAGGGCTGCACGCCGAAGGCCATCGAGGTCCCTCCATACCCTGGGGCCACGCCCTGCGCGCGGTTCCGGCCAGACCGGCCCGGGGACCACCGTGGCAAACTTGACGGCCACGGCGTCACCATGCCTGGCGGACCACTTCCGCGCGGCGGCGAGCCCAGCCGCACCCGGACCGATAGGCTCGCTGCGGTACCCCTCCAGGCCCATAGAACCGACGCGGAAACTAACGAGGAGCAGCGTGACCGGCCCCGACGAGTCACCCACGAACCCCGCGCGCGAAGAGGCCTCCCAGCCCGTCGCCCATGACGCCCCGGCCCACCCGGTGCCCCCGCAGTACCTGCTCGGTGGGTCAGCCTCTCCGGCCCGGACCCTGATCGACATCCTCTACTCCACGGCCGCGGAGCACCCCGATGCGCCGGCCATCGATGACGGCACCATCCAGCTCACATACTCAGAGCTCATCGTCGACGTCGAAGCGAGCGTCGAGTGGCTCGGCACTCGGGGAATCGGGCGCGGTGACCGCGTGGGCATCCGGATGCCCTCGGGCAGCTACTCGCTCTATGTGGCGATCCTGGCGACCCTGGCGGCGGGCGCGGCGTACGTTCCCGTCGACGCTGACGATCCCGAGGAACGCGCAGCGCTGGTGTTCGGCGAGGCACAGGTGGCCGCCGTGATCACCCCGGGCGGGCTCGTTCGTGGACCCGGTTCGTCACGAGGCTGGCGTGCCACCAAACCAACACCACGCGACGACGCCTGGATCATCTTCACCTCGGGTTCCACCGGCACCCCCAAGGGCGTGGCGGTGACACATCGCAACGCCGCCGCATTTGTCGACGCTGAAGCGCAGATGTTCCTGCAGGACAACCCGATTGGTCCGGATGACCGGGTACTCGCCGGACTCTCGGTGGCCTTCGACGCCTCCTGCGAGGAGATGTGGCTCGCGTGGCGCTACGGCGCCTGCCTGGTACCCGCGCCGCGATCCCTGGTGCGCAGCGGCATGGATTTGGGTCCGTGGCTGGTGTCCCGCGATGTCACCGTGGTGTCGACGGTGCCCACCCTGGCCGCTTTGTGGCCTGCGGAAGCGCTGGAGGCGGTGCGGCTGCTGATTTTCGGCGGTGAGGCCTGCCCGCCGGATCTGGCCGAACGGCTGGCCACCGGTGAAGACGGCGCCGCCCGCGAGGTGTGGAACACGTACGGCCCCACCGAGGCGACGGTGGTCGCATGCGCGGCACGACTCGACGGGGTCAGCCCCGTCAGTATCGGGTTACCGCTTCCGGGCTGGGATCTGGCGGTTGTCGATGCGCAGGGCAACCAGGTCGGCTACGGCGAGGTCGGCGAGCTGGTCATCGGCGGCGTCGGCCTGGCCAAGTACCTCGATCCCGAAAAGGATGCCGAAAAGTACGCTGCGTTAAACACTTTGGGATGGTCTCGGGCCTACCGCAGTGGCGACCTGGTGCGCCTGGAAGCTGACGGGTTGTACTTCCAGGGTCGCGCCGATGACCAGGTGAAGGTCGGCGGCCGACGCATCGAACTCGGCGAGGTGGACGCCGCGCTGGTCAACCTGCCCGGTGTGAGCGGCGGCGCGGCCGCGGTGCGCAAGACCGCCAGCGGCACCCCGCTGCTGGTCGGCTACATCGCCAGCGCCGACCCCAACTTCGACATCGCCGCGGCCCGCGCGAGCCTGGCCGAGTCGCTTCCCGCCGCACTGGTGCCGCGGCTGGTGAAACTCGACGAACTGCCCACCCGCACATCGGGAAAGGTCGACCGCAACGCGCTGCCGTGGCCGCCACCGGGAGCCGATACCGACGACGACGCCACCGAACTGGGCGGCACCATGGGCTGGCTCGCCGGATTGTGGCGCGATATTCTGGCGGCCACGATCGACGGGCCCGAGGCCGACTTCTTCGCTCTCGGTGGCGGATCGCTCTCCGCGGCACAGCTGGTCGCGGCATTGCGGCAGCGCTACCCACAGGTGACCGTCGCGAACCTGTACGACCAGCCACGGCTCGGATCGCTGGCCACCTACCTGGACGAGCTGGCACCTCCCATCGAGGTCGAACCCCGGATCGTGAAGCCGGTACCGCGACTGACCGAGCTGGCACAGTTGGCGGCGACGCTTCCGCTGACCACCCTCACGGGTTTGCAATGGGCGACCTGGCTCGCATTGGCCAACAACGTATTCGCGATGTTCAGCAATGTGCCATGGCTGGTGACGGTCAACTGGTGGGTGCTGCTGGCGGCGTTCGTCCTGTTCATCACTCCCCTGGGCCGCATGAGTATCACCGTCATCGGGGCGCGGCTACTGCTGTCCGGCGTCAAGCCCGGGATATACGAGCGCGGCGGAAGTGTGCACCTGCGGGTGTGGATCGCCGACCGGCTGGCCACCGCCAGTGGCGCCGAGAACCTATCCGGCGCACCGTGGATGGTGTACTACGCCAGGGCGTTGGGTGCACGCGTAGGTAACGGCGTCGACCTGCATTCATCTCCACCCGTGACGGGCTGGCTCGAGCTCGGCGACCGCAGTTCCATCGAACCCGAAGTCGACTTGTCCGGACATTGGGTTGACGGCGACAAGTTTCATGTCGGCCCCATCGTCATCGGTGACGACGCCACCATCGGCGCCCGCACCACCCTGCTTCCGGGAGCGGTCATCGGCAAGAATGCTGATGTCGCACCGGCTTCCGGTGTCGTCGGCAGAGTCAAGAACGGCCAATACTGGAAGGGCTCACCGGCAGTGAAGTCGGGCAAAGCCCGCCACCCATGGCCGGATTACCGTCCGCCCAGAGCCGGGCAATGGGTACCGATCTACGGGGTGACATCGATTCTGCTGGGCGGACTGCCCTTGCTCGCGCTGGCCGCCGGGCTGGGCGTGGTGGCCTTTGGCATCCGGAACACCGCGACGATCTGTGAAGCCGTGCTGCCCGCGCTCATCTGGACGCCCGGCGCGGCGCTGGTCAGCGTGATCGTGTACGCCGCCATCACCGTTGCACTGGTGCGACTGATGTCGATCGGCGTGCACGAGGGGTATCACCCCGTCCGCAGTCGGCAGGGATGGCAACTGTGGGCCACCGAACGCCTGATGGACGCGGCCCGTAATTACCTGTTCCCCATCTACGCCAGCCAACTGACCCCATGGTGGCTGCGCATCCTGGGCGCGAAAATCGGCAAGGACACCGAGATTTCGACAGCCCTGCTGATACCGAAGTTCACCGAGGTCGATGACGGCGCGTTCCTTGCCGACGACACCATGGTCGCGTCTTATGAGTTGGGCGGCGGTTGGATCCACATCGCCAAGGCCCGTATCGGCAAGCGCGCATTTCTGGGGAACTCGGGGATTACCCAGCCGGGCCGCAAGGTACCCAATGACGCGCTGGTCGCCGTCCTCTCTGCGACTCCCCACAAGGCCAAGTCGGGTTCGTCGTGGATCGGCAGCCCACCAAAACGACTTCGGCGCAAGGCCGATGGCGCCGATTCCGCGCTGACATTCGAGCCGCCGTTCCGGCTCAAGGTCATGCGCGGGATCGTGGAGACATGCCGCATCATCCCGATCATCGTGACGTTCGGGATCGGAGTCGGAGTACTTCTGGCCCTGCAGACCATCGCTATCCGGTTCAATTTCTGGGCGGCCGGTGCACTCAGTGGTCTCGTGCTGCTCATCGCCGGGGTCGTGGCCGGCGTGGTGAGCGTCGTGGCCAAGTGGATGGTGGTCGGACGCACCAAAGCTGTGGAGAAGCCCCTTTGGTCCTCGTTCGTCTGGCGTAACGAGGTTGCCGATACCTTCGTGGAAACCGTTGCTGCCGTGTGGTTCGCGCGTGCCGCGTCGGGAACGGTGATGCAGAACTGGTGGCTGCGTGGCCTGGGCGCAAAGATCGGCCGCGGAGTGTGGTGCGAAACGTACTGGCTGCCTGAGGCAGATCTGGTGACCCTGGGCCGGGGCGCAACCGTGAACCGTGGCTGCGTGGTGCAGACGCATCTGTTCCACGACCGGATCATGCGGATGGACACCGTCGTCCTGGGTGAGGGTGCCACCCTCGGACCACATTGCGTGGCGCTGCCCGCCGCCGAACTGGGGGCCGGCGCCACTGTCGGTCCCGCCTCGCTCGTTGTGCGTGGTGACGTCGTCCCGCCGTCAACCAGGTGGCAGGGCAACCCCATTTCTCCATGGGGCAAGCTGGATCCAATGGCACCGAAGAAGCCCAAGGGCGGCAAGGTTTCCCCGAGTAATAATTCCGGGGACGCATGACCAAACCAGGCAAAAAGGCAGCTAAAAGGCTCCCCCCACGGCCTCCGGTCATCGACCCTTATCTGCCACAGAACGGCAATTACGGGTATCGGGTGTCCCGCTACGAGCTGGACCTCGAATACAAGGTGGCCATCAACCGGCTGACCGGTACCGCGACCATCACCGCCGTCACCCTCGCCACCCTCAAGGAGTTCACCCTCGATCTCGCCGACGCTCTCGGCGTCTCGAAGGTGACCGTGAATGGCAGGCGTCCAACGCATTTTGGGCATCGTGGCGGAAAAATCACCATCAAGCTGGCCACCGGCATCCCCGCCGGAGCCGCCATGACCGTCGTTATCCGGTACGGCGGATCACCCCGCCCCATCAACAGCATGTGGGGAGACGTCGGGTTCGAGGAGCTATCCAACGGCGTGCTGGTGGCCGGACAGCCGAACGGCGCGGCATCCTGGTTTCCTTGCGACGATCACCCCAGCTCCAAGGCAAGCTATCGGTTCGTCATCAGCAGCGACAGCCCGTACTGCGTTGTCTCCAACGGAGAGTTGGTATCACGACGGGTCCGAGCCGCGCACACGACCTGGACCTATGAGCAACCCGAGCCGATGGCGCCCTATCTGGCGACGCTGCAGATCGGGGACTACCAAACGGTCAAGCTCGCGAAGAACCCGGTCTCGATGAACGCCGCGCTCCCGTCGCGGCTGTACGAGCGGTTCACTCACGACTTCGGCAGGCAGCCGCAGATGATGAAGCTGTTCATCAAACAGTTCGGCCCGTACCCGTTCGCCGCCGGGTACACCGTGGTGGTCACCGATGACGAACTCGATATCCCCTTGGAGGCACAAGGTATTTCGGTGTTCGGTGCAAACCATTGCGATGGTGATCGACACTCCGAACGACTGGTGGCGCACGAGCTGGCGCACCAGTGGTTCGGCAACAGCGTCACCGCGCGCCGTTGGCGCGACATTTGGCTCCACGAAGGATTTGCCTGTTACGCGGAATGGCTGTGGTCCGAGGAGTCCGGTGGACCGTCGGCCGATGCCCGCGCCCGCCACTACCACCAAAAGCTCAAAGACCTCCCCCAAGATCTGGTCCTGGCCGACCCGGGCCCGCAACTGATGTTCGACGATCGCGTGTACAAGCGTGGAGCACTGACATTGCACGCCTTGCGTTTGCGCCTCGGTGACACGAAATTCTTTGCACTACTGCAGGACTGGACCAGTCGGTACCGACACAGCACCGTCATCACCGACGACTTCACGGGCCTGGCGGCCGGATACTCCGACGAATCGCTGCGGCCATTGTGGACCGCGTGGCTATATGAGAAGCAGCTCCCGCCCTTGGACCGGAAGTGACCGACGCCGGCCCCACCGAGTTTGAGCCACTCCGCCCGAGCGGCTCATCGGTGCGCTCCAGCGTGGCACGGATCGGTGTGGCCACCGCCATCAGTGCGATCTGCGGCTACACCGTGCTGTACCTGGCGGCCCGCGAGCTGGGTCCCGCTTTGTTCTCGGTGTTCGGAGTCTTCTGGGGCGCATTCGGTTTGGTGACAGGCGCAGCCAATGGGCTGCTACAGGAGACCACCCGCGAAGTACGGCTGTCGCTGGCACAACGTGAGCGGTCACCGCTGGCCACCACCCTGCCGATCAGGATCGCGGTCGCCTTCGCCATCGCGTCCGCCGTCGGGATCGTCGGTACCGCACCGCTGTGGGCATCGCATGTGTTCACCGAGTTTCGTTGGCTCAGCGTGGCATTGCTTGCGGGCGGGCTCGCCGGGTTCTGTATGCACGCGACCACCCTGGGCGCACTGGCCGGGTCGAACCGCTGGACTCAGTACGGCGTTCTCATGGTCACCGATGCGGGAATCCGTTTGGTGGTGGCCGTCGTTACCTTCGCGGCCACCATCGGGCTTGTCGGGTATCTGTGGGCGACAGTGGCGGGATCGATGTCGTGGTTACTGCTCACCGTGGTCTCCAAACCGACCCGCGAGGCGCTCACGGTGCCTGCACTCGTCGACACCATGGAATTCCTGCGCGGTGCCCGGCATTCGATCGCCGCTGCCGCCGCCAGCGCGGTACTGGTGATGGGTTTCCCGGTGCTGTTGCAGTCGACGACAGGCGATCTGGGCACCACCGGCGGCGTGGTGATCCTGGCCGTCACATTGACCCGTGCGCCACTACTGGTGCCGCTGACAGCGCTGCAGGGCAACCTCATCGCCCATTTCGTGGACGAGCGGGATCGGCGCCTCAGTGCGCTGATCACCCCCGCCGCCATCATCACCGGCGTCGGAGCGGTAGGCGTCGCGCTCGCCACGACCGTTGGCCCCTGGTTGCTGCGGACGGTGTTCGATCCGGCATACCAGGCGGGCGGTCCACTCCTGGGCTGGTTGACCACCGGAGCGGTGATGATCGCGTTGCTGACGCTGACCGGGGCGGCCACCGTGGCCCATGCCCGACACCGCGCCTACTCGGCGGGATGGGTTGGGGCCACAGTGGTCTCGGCGCTGCTGCTGCTGTTACCTCTCGATTTGGAGGAGCGGACAGTCATCGCGTTGATAGGCGGGCCCGTCGTCGGAATCATCGTGCATGTGGCCGCACTCGCCTTCTGGCGCGACCCGGAGACCACCGAAGACATCATCGACTGAGCGGCACACCAACACACTCAGATCCCGGCGGCGTGCTCCAACTCCGCCAGCGCCGCCTCGAGACCGTCGGCCATCTCGTCGATATCCGCAGCGACCTCCGGTGTGGTGACGAACCCGAAATCCATGTGCTCCATGTAGGAAAAACAGGTGATGTTGAGGGCCACGTCCAGCACGGGCGGACCCAGCGGGATCATCGACTCCAACCGGGCGCCGGCCATGTAGAGCGGAAAAGACGGCCCTGGGACGTTCGAGAGCACCAGGTTGATCGGGGCCAGGTTCCGGGACAGCCCGCTGGCGGTATACGCCCGCGCCGCCAATTGCAGCAGCCCCGGCGGCGTCGTGTCCGTCAACCCCATGATCTGATGCGCCGACATCGCGCGTGCCATTTCCTTGGCGCCCTGCGTTCCCTCGTAGATCGCCCTGATCCGCTCGGCCGGGTCATCGATATCCGTCGCCAGCGAGACCGTCATCGAGCTGATCTGATTGCCCACCTCGCCATCGGTTTCTTCGGTGCGCACCGAGACCGGAATCTGCACGATCAGCGGTTTGTCCGGCAGCTCGTCGCGCTTGGCCAGATAGTCCCGGACAGCCCCCGACACGATGGCCAGCACCACATCGTTGACCTTGACGCCAAACGCGTCCTTGAGCGCCTTGACCCGTGCCAGTTCAAGACGCGCACCCGATATCCGGCGGTGTGGCGACACCGGCGCATTGAATCGGGTGTGTGGGGCCTCGAAGTACCCGGGTGATTTCCGTTCCATGCCGAACACCGCCAGCTGCTGGCGAACCGTCTGCTGCACCAGGCGAACGACCCGATACGGCGTCTTGACGCCCAGGTTGACCAACGCACTCAACAGGATGCGCTCGCGGCTGGGCAACCCGAGCCCCACCAGCGACCCAATGGTGTCGTCCGGCGCCGGCCGCGGCTCGGGTGCGATATCGAACAGGATCTCGCCCAGGCCCGCACCCGAAACTCCGTCGACGATGGCGTGATGCATCTTGGTCAGCGTGGCGACACGTCCACCCTCGACACCCTCGATCACCCACAGCTCCCATAACGGGCGCGATCGGTCGAGCTTGTACGACATCAGCCGGCCTGCCAGCTCCTCCAGCTCCTTGCGACCGCCAGGCGCGGGAACACCGATGCGGCGAATGTGAAAGTCGGGATCCAGTTCCTCGTCTTCGACGAACCATGGCCGGTCCAATCCCAGCGGGACGTCGGTGACATGCCAGCGAAGCTGCGGCATCGACGGAAGTCTCTCCACGATGAGACTGCGAACCCGCTCAAAGCTGTAGTCAGGTGCATCGGTGGGGTCATAGATCGACAGTCCCCCGATGTGCATATGCCAACCCGCCGTTTCGGCGTGCCAGAACGCCGCATCTACCCCAGACAGCCGCTGCATGGCCGAAACATTAGTGCCGCCAACGTTCCCTTCTGCCGGAATGGCAGGACTTGTCCGGGCCGGGCAGAGCCGACGTCCGCTGATGGGATGCCGGTGCTACCTTGATCCCAGTGAGCAACACCGGTAACAGCGACGTCTGGCTGGTCATCCCTGCCTATAACGAGGGGCCAGTCATCGCCGACGTCATCGCCGCGGCGCTCGGCACGTTCCCCAACATCGTCTGTGTGGACGACGGCAGCGCGGACCGCACCGCCGCGCTGGCACACGGCGCCGGGGCACATCTAGTCCGGCACCCGGTCAATCTGGGGCAGGGCGCGGCGATACAAACCGGTGTCGAATACGCCCGCGCGCAGCCCGATGCCCAAGTCTTCGTGACCTTCGACGCCGACGGCCAGCATCAGGTCAAGGACGTGGTGGCCATGGTGGACCGGCTGCGACTCGAACCGCTCGACATCATCGTCGGCACCCGTTTCGGTGCGGGGTCCGCACCCAGCCATGTGCCCCTGATCAAGCGCATCGTGCTGAAAACCGTTGTGCTGCTGAGCCCCCGTACCCGGCGCCTGAACCTGACCGACGCCCATAACGGACTCCGAGTGTTCAACCGCACCGTCGCCGATAGCCTCAACATCACCATGAACGGCATGGGCCACGCCAGCGAGTTCATCGCGATGATCGCCGAAAAACATTGGCGGGTAGCAGAACAACCCGTCGATATCCTGTACACCGAATACTCGATGGCCAAGGGCCAGTCACTGATCAACGGAGTCAACATCATGTTCGACACCGCGTTCCGCCGGAGGTTGCCGTGATCACCTGGATACAGCCGCTGCTGATCGCCGCTGTCCTGCTGTTGCTGGTGTATCTGCTGCGATCGCGCAGCACCGCGCAGGCCAAGGCATGGGTGAAGCTCGGGTTCGTCGTCTTCGTGGCCGCAGGTATCTACGCCATCCTGCGGCCCAATGACACCACCACACTGGCACATTGGCTCGGCCTGGGCCGAGGCACCGACCTCATGCTCTACGCACTGATCATCGCGTTCGCGTTCACGACGCTCAGCACCTACCTGCGTTTCAAGGATTTGGAACTGCGCTACTCACGGCTCGCGCGAGCCGTCGCGCTACGCGGTGCCGAGCCCCCGGAAGAAATCGACAGTACGGCCGATTCCATCCGTTAGCGCCACCTTTGGTTCCCACCCCAGCACGCGCTTGGCCAGGCCGACGTCCAGGCATGACTGACGCAGATCGCCCAGTCGCGGCGGGTGGAACTCCGGATCATCCGATGCGCCGGCGGCCGCAGCCACCAGCGAATGCAGCTGCCGGTCACTGGTTTCCACACCGGTGCCGACGTTGAAACGCTGTCCGCCGCCGCCGGGACCGGAGGCGCGCACGAAGGCATCCACCACATCGTCGACGAATACGTAGTCGCGGGTGTTGCCGCCGTCACCGAACACCTTGGTGGAACGACCCGACAGCAGCGCCTGCGCGAAAATGGCGACGACGCCCGCCTCACCGTGTGGATCCTGGCGTGGCCCATAGACATTGGCCGGTGCGATGTGCGAGCACTCCAGTCCGTACAGATGCCGGAAGGTGTTGAGGTAGATCTCTCCGGCCACCTTGCCCGCCGCATACGGCGAATGCGGATCGGTGGGCACGGACTCGCTGGTGGGAATCTGCTGCGGAGTGCCGTAGATCGATCCGCCCGACGAGGTGTGCACGATCTTGCGCACGCCCGCCTTGCGCGCGGCCTCGGCCAGCCGGACAGTGCCGACGACGTTGACCGAGGAATCAAACTGCGGGTCGGCCACCGATCGACGCACATCGATCTGGGCGGCCAGATGGAAGATCACCTCGGGCGAGAACTCGGCCACGACGGCGTTCAGATCCGCCTCGACAATGTCGTCCTTGACGAAGGTGAAGGCGGATTGTGCCTCGGCAGACTCCAGATTCGTCACCTTGCCGGTGGCCAGATTATCCAGACCCGTTACCTCGTGCCCGTCCGCCAACAGCCGGTCGACCAGTGTCGATCCGATGAATCCTGCGGCTCCGGTAACCATTGCCCGCACGTGGCGACTCCCTCTTTGTTCGCATAGCTCACGGCATTCGGCCCCACCCTACCGACCGTGCCTGATGTTCTTCCCGCAAGCGTTCATCGCTACTCTCGGGCCCTGATGCCTTTTGCCAGAACCAACCGCGTCGCCGTGGCCGCAGCGGCTCTCATCGTGGTGCACCTTGTGGTTCGCGGCGTGCTGGCGTTCGGGGGCGATTTCTATTGGGATGACCTGATCCTGGTCGGCCGCGCGGGCACGCAGGGCTTGTTCTCTCCGTCATATCTGTTCGACGACCACGACGGACACGTCATGCCCGCGGCCTTCCTGCTGGCGGGCATCATCACCAAGCTCGCCCCGTTGAGCTGGTTCTGGCCCGCGCTGAGCCTGGTGATTCTGCAGGCATTGGCGTCCCTGGCACTGCTGCGGGCGCTGTGGGTGATTCTGGGTTGGCGGCCGGTGTTGCTGGTTCCGCTCACGTTCGCCCTGTTCACGCCGCTGGCGATACCCGGTTTCACCTGGTGGGCCGCGGCGCTGAACTCCCTGCCGATGATGACGGCGATGTGTTGGTTCGTGGCCGATGCGGTGCTGCTGGATCGCACCGGGAACCGCAGGTACGCCGCGGCGGCGATGGGCGCCTTCCTCGGCGGGCTGCTGTTCTTCGAGAAGTCGGTTGTCATTCCGTTCGTGGCGTTCGCGGTGGTGGCGCTGTTGGCCTATCTGCGCGGCGACGGGTGGTCGGCGCTGTCACGGACATGGCGACGCGGCGCGATGCTCTGGATTCCGGCCGGGGCACTCACCGCGGCGTGGATCGTCCTATATCTGGTGGTGGTGGATCAGAAGCGGTGGAGTACCGACCTGCCGATGACGTGGTCGCTGCTGCAACGCTCCTTCACGCACGGGGTGCTCCCCGGGTTGGTGGGCGGGCCGTGGCGCTGGGACCGCTGGGTACCCAGCTCACCGTGGGCCGAGCCGTCGTCGTGGGTGATCTGGCTGGGCGCGCTCGCGCTGGGGGCGACCGTCGTGCTGACGTGTTTTCGTAAACAGCGACTGGCGTCGGTCTGGCTGACGCTGCTGGGTTACCTGGCCGCCAGTGAGGTGCCGATCTATCTCATGCGCTCATCGGCGTTCACGGCACTGCTGCTCGCGCAGACCTTGCGCTATCTGCCGGATCTGGTGGTGGTCGCCACGCTGCTGGCCGCGGTGGGGCTCACCGCCCCGAACCGTCCGGGCAGCGGCTGCCTGGACAGCTCTGTCCGACGCACCGCGATGGTCGCGTTCGCGTTGGCATTGTTCGTGGGAAGCAGCCTGTTCTCGACGGCCACCTATCTGCGGAGCTGGCGCAACAACCCCGCCTCGCCCTACATCGCCACGGTGAAGCAATCCCTGGCTGCGGTCGCGGACGGGCCTGCGATCCTTGATCAGGAAGTCGACCCACTGGTGCTACAGAATGTGGTGCGGCCGGAGAACCTGTTAAGTCATATGTTCGCCCTGGTCCGGCCCCGGCCAGAGATCGGTTCCACCACAACGCAGTTACGCATGCTCGACCGCTACGGACACCTGCTGGACGCCCAGGTGACGTGGGTGCGCGCCCTGACCGAGGGCCCGGTGCCAGGATGCGGATACCTGGTGCAGTCCACGCAGACCCTGCCACTGACCGGGCCGTTGCTTCCCGCGGACTGGATCGTCGAACTGAACTACCTCGCCAACACCGAGGGCGCGGTCTGGGCATCGTTCACCAACGGGCCCAGCGTCAAGGTTCCGGTTCGCCCCGGACTCAACCGAGTGTTCATCAGACTCCCAGGTTCAGGGAATTCGCTTACCCTGCAGCCGATTACCCAGGCATTGTCGCTGTGTGTCGCCGTCGGGCCGGTGGGAGCGCTCGCGCCCCGGTAGATTGGGCGCCATGCTCGGAGAACTGGCTTTCACCTGGACGGGACGACTCTCTGCCCCCTTCCTTGAAAAGCTGCTCGACCTGCCCGAACCCGTCACCGCCGAGGTGCAGGCACGTAGGGGCATCAAGGTAGCGATGCCCGACGGGGTCAAGCTCGCTACCGATCACTTCCGGCCACCCGGACAAGATCCCCTACCCGCCGTCATCTTCCGCACGCCATACGGCAAGCACGGCGCGATAAGCCAGATGTGGGCAACACTGTTGGCACGTCAAGGATTTCAGGTTGTTCTGCAGGACACTCGCGGCCAATTCGGTTCCGGGGGAAGGTTCGATGCCTTTCGGCAGGAACGTGCGGACGGCTTGGCCACCGCGGCCTGGGTCCGGGAGCAGCCATGGTGCGACGGCACACTTGCGACCGCAGGCCCGTCGTATCTCGGGCACACCCAGTGGGCGGTGGCACCTTACGTCGAGCCGCCCTTGGCGGCCATGTGCCCGGCGATCACCACCAGTAATTTCACCGAGCTCTTCTATCCGGGCGGGGCATTCAATCTGCACAACTTGCTGAGCTGGTCGGCCTCGATCGGCACGCACGGCGGCTCCCAGATCAAACGCCTGCTCGAGACGCGCACCCTCGAGAAGCAGGTACGTCGCGCCATGGATCACCTGCCCCTCGGCAACGCCGACAATGTCGCCATAGGAAAGCCAGAACCGTTCTGGCGCACGGTAACCGACCACACCGACGACGACTACTGGGATGAGATCGACCACACCCCACGGCTCGCGCAGCTCAACACACCGGTGAGCATGGTGACCGGATGGTGGGATCTGCTCCTGGTGGGCCAGCTGCGCGACTACGACGAATTACAGAAGGCCGACTGCCCGCGGCGGATCACCATTGGCCCATGGGACCACATGAAGTCACTCAAGGCCGTGGTGTCCGATAGCTTCTCGTGGCTGGCCGCTCATCTACAGGGCGACGCCTCCTCGACACATCGCTCGCCGGTTCGGGTCTACCTACAGAAGGCCGGCCAATGGCTCGACTTCGACCACTGGCCGCCCAAGAAGTCAACCCCCACCCCGCTGTATCTGCAGTCCAACCATGTATTGGATTGGATTGCACCGCAAGGTGATAACTCTGACGATGCGTTTACCTACGATCCGACGGATCCCACTCCAGTGGTGGGCGGAGCGTTGCTGGACACGAGAGCATCCGGTCAGCGAGACAACTCCGCGATCGAGAAGCGTTCCGATGTGGTTGTTTACACCAGCGATCCGCTGACGAGCGATCTGGACCTCATCGGACCCATTTCGGCGTCCATCTACGCGACCACCGACAGCGGCCAGGGCGATCTGTTCGTCCGACTCTGCGATGTCGACCGAAAGGGCATATCCCGCAACGTCTCCGATGGCATCGTACGGTTGAACGGCGCGACAGGTTCGCCGGTTGAAGTAACCATGCATCCCACCGGTTACCGCTTCACACGGGGACACCGACTGCGCGTCCAGGTCAGCGGCGGCGCGTTTCCGAACCACGCCCGCAACACCGGTTCCGGTGAACCGCTGGCAACCGCCAGCCGCATCGTCCCGATCCACTTCGAGGTCCACCACGACAAGGAACGCCCCTCTTCCGTGACACTTCCGGTGATGCGCACTTCATGATCGCGAAAAACCTTTATGCCCTAGGGTTTATCGGGATACTTCTCACTGGATGCGGAGGCGGTCAGGCTTCAGAGAGTCGACCAACCCTGATCCACGTCGGCCCCAGTGGCGGCGGGCCCGAAACCAAAGTGGTCACGGCAGAGGAAGGCAAGCCCGGTGCTCTCGGACAGCAGGTACGCGACGGCGACCTCGCGTTTGTGGTCACACGGGTAAGCGATGCCGGGACCGTCGGCGACCAGACGAATCCGTCCCTGCAGGCGACGGCGACCGGCACCTTCGTCGTCGTGCACGTCGAGGTTCTGAACCTCGGACAGGCGACGCACTCCTTCCTCGGTGACGAACAAAAGCTCAGGGACGCAACCGGCAAGGAATACGCCCCCGATAGCATGGCAAACATCCTGGCGCGCAACGCCGAACAGCTTGAGCCCGGCGCAGAACTCGGGCCCGGCGCGCAGAAGCGGTCGGTGCTCGTCTACGACGTTCCGCCCGGCACCGTGCCCAAGGAGATCGACCTACATACCGACTACAAGTCCAAGGGCACCAAGGTCCTGCTCGGCTAGTCGGTGGGCGGGAAAAGCGCGTACGCGATCTGCGAGGCGATCGCCCTCGGATCGGCGTCATCGCGTGAATCGGCAAGCGCCCCAGTGGACCACAACGAGACGAACCCGTGCACCAAGGACCATGCCGCGCGCGCGGCGGTGACCTTATCGGCCGATGTCTGCGCGGGCGTCAGTGTCGCTATCCCGGCATCCAGGGCGGCGCCGGCACGGTCTCGTGCCGCGGCGAATTCCGCATCGGTGGAATCCAGTAGCGCGGGTTCGAACATCACCGAATAGTGGCCAGGATGGGCCAGGGCGAAGTCCACATAGGCCAGGGCCGCGGCATGGAAGTCGGGGTGCGCGCCGTCGAGGGCCTCGGCGAGTTTGGTGAATCCGTCGGCGGCCAACGCGGTGAACAGACCGCGACGATCGCCGAAGTGGTGTGCGGGTGCGGCGTGCGAGACGCCCGTTTCGCGGGCCAGTTCACGCAGTGACAGCTCGCCTGCCCCGCGCCGGGCCACCATATCGGCCGCGCTGGCCAGTATCGCCGCACGCAGATCGCCATGGTGATACGACATCGCACCAGCATAGCCCACATCTTGACAGTGACTAGTTCGCGGGTATCGTCTATCTAGTCACTGCCAAGATTGGAGGATTGTCATGGCGCCACTTGTCGCACTCGTCGTGGGTTCCCTGCTGGCGCGCCTGATCGGCGCCCTGGGCTTCACACCCGTCAATTCGTGGCCGGCCGCCGTCGCCGTCGGTCTCGCCGCGATGTTCACGCTGACCGGTGTCGCGCACTTCGTCCCGAAGATGCGTGCGGCAATGATCGCGATCGTGCCGCCGTGGATTCCGGCGGCCGGGTTCCTGGTGGCGCTGACTGGTGTGCTCGAACTGCTCGGCGCGATCGGCGTGCTGGTTCCCTCGACGAGGGTGGTGGCTGCCGCATGCCTGGGAGTGCTGTTGGTGGTGATGTTTCCGGCCAATGTGTACGCCGCGAGTCAGCGGTCCAACCCGTTTTCGACTCCCCTGGGTTGGCGCACCGCCGAACAGCTGCTGTTTCTCGCGGCAACCGCGGTCGTCGTGTGGGGCTAGATCAAGTGCCAGACCAGGACCGCGGCCAGCACTCCCATCCCGTTGAGTGACCAATGCAACGCAATGGGCGCCAACAGGCTCCCGCTGCGGCGCCGCAGCCAGGTGAAGACAAAACCGGCAAGGGCGGTGGCCACCACCGCGCCGGCAACACCGGCGATCTGTGCCCACAGGCCTACCCCGAGCAGCTTCGTCAGGCCGACATTGCCGGTCGTGAGGCCCAGCGACGTGGCGATGTGCCAAAAGCCGAACAGCAGAGACCCGACGGCCGCGACTCCCCGGAAGCCCCAGGCTCGGGCCATCGTCCCGTGCAGAACTCCCCGGAAGGCGAGCTCCTCGGGAATCACGGTCTGCAGCGGTATCAGGACGAATGAGGCGAGCAACGCGCCCGAAACGGTCGTGGCGTAGCTGCTGTTGAGGAACATCGGCCGGGTGATCGGCAGCAAGAGTCCTATGCCGATCACGGCGCCGACGATGACCACCGCGACGGCCGCGTACTTGGCGCCCGAACGCCAATGGGCGCGGCCCAACCCCAGCTCGGCCCAGGAATGACCCCGGTAGCGGATCAGGGCCAGCAGCCCGATCGCGGCGATCGGGACCACGACGAAATTCGCCCAGGGCGTGGTGAAGTGCGCGATCAGATTGGTGGCGACGAGAACAGCGACCACGACGGCAATGTCGATGTAGGTGCGCACGTCCCGCAATCCATGCAGGGGCGCAGCAGCAGCCGAGGTCTCAGTAGGCATCCGGTCCAGAGTACCGGCGGTCCCGTTGGCCCAGGTCAGAGTGTGATCCAGTCGTGACTAGCGTCGCGCACCTCCGCACGGCGCGAACTGTGGCAGTGCCCACAACGCCGCGTTAGCCGGAACACGATCCACCCTCACGTAAGTTCTGGAATCGTGCTCACCCTGTTGCTGGCGTTCGCGGGATTCGCCTGTCTGGACGCCCTCAACGTGCTCAACATCGGTATCGCCACCACCATCGTCTACGTGACCCGGCTGGAACGCCGATCAGCGTTTCCCGGCGGCCTCAGCTTCGTCACCGGATTGTTTGTCGCACTGTTTACCTTTGGACTGGCGACCGTGCTCGGTGTGCGCTCGCTGACCGACGTGGCCGGCGGTTCGGATATCACCCCGTCTACCCGGTATTGGGCCCAGCTGGTCATCGGCGTTCTGTTGATCGCAGTCGCGGCATTGACCTGGTTTACCGAGCCGGTGACGCCGCCCTGGATTCGCACCATTGCGCGCCGGCATCCGTGGCTTCTCGTACTCGTGGGCCTGGCGCTGGGTTATGCGGAGGCTCCCACATCTGTTCCGTACCTGAGCGCGCTGGCGATGCTCGCCTCGCGTCACCCGCTGCCCTCGATGTGGCCGCTGCTGCTGGTCGGCTACGGCCTGGTCGCCATTCTCCCGAGCCTGCTGATTCTTGTGCTGTCGACGCGGCGATCTCCTCGCGCGCGGCGGGCGCAGCGGGGGCTGGTGCGAACGGTGACGCGATACGGGCCCACCGCGATTCGGGTGATTTTCCTGTGCCTCGGGGTCGTCCTGATCGTCAGTGCGCTGGTGCATCACAGCGCACTGGGGCTCCGCTGAGCAGCGGCAGGGTTCGTACGAAAATCGGCTGACCATTCGCTGTGCTCAACCCCACGATGAGCACAGCGAATGACCAGCCGAGCACGATCGACTTTGATTAGCCGAACGAACACTCCGGACATTACTGTCAGTAAATAGTCCTTGTCAATCACTTACCCTTCCGATAAGTTGCATATCGCTCAGACACCCGCAGACCTACGATGAGCAGCGCAGCAAGTGCGTGTATCGTTGAGCTGCGAAGTGAAAGTACGTGAGGGGGTGCTGTGCCAGACTTTTCGCAGCGCTTGAGCCATTTGTTTGCCACTGTGCATCCGGCCGGGCGCGGACCTTATTCCCTCAACGAGGTGGTCACTGCGCTGGGTCAGCGCGGCGTCGAGGTGTCCTCGCCCTATCTGTCACTGCTACGTAAGGGCGAACGATCGAACCCGGCGCCGGATATCGTCACGGCACTGGCGGAGTTCTTTCAGGTGAGCCCCGCTTATTTCTATGACGCCGACTACGCCGCGTCAGTCAATCGCGATCTGGATTGGCTTGTGCAGCTGCGAGACTCAAAGGTGCGCGAAATCGCGCAGCGCAGCTACGCGCTCTCCGAGAACAGTCGGCAAGCGATCGCCGACATGGTCGATCACTTACGCAAAGTCGAGGGCATACCCGATAAAGAAGCCGGAGCCTCCAAGTCTTCCTGACGCTCTCGGTAGGCGTCAGCGATCGCGAACACCCATGGCCCTTCACTCACACCTTCGGGTGGACGCAGCCATTCGCAACTGAATCCTGGAACCGCCTCACCTACAAGCCAATTCGCTACAGATTCAACGTGTTCCGCCTCATTCACCGGGATCCCCGCGTCGGTATTCAGCGCCAGTCCGCGGGTCTGCGCCAGCAAGGTGAGGCCATCCTGAACATGAGCGGTCCACTCGAATGCCACCTCGTGCAGCCGCATCGCAGAATCGGCCGGCGGACCAATCCCCGGAAACCGAGCTATCAATGCATCACGGAGCGGCTTGAGTATCCGCACAGCTCGCCGCGCCCGAATATGCAGCAATACAGGCGGATAAAGAAATCCCACAATCACCAGTGCTGTCACGCCAAATCCCGAAATAGTGAGCAGCCACAGCCCGAACCGGTTCCCGCTCAGCATGCTCCCACGGGCAAGGGGTGCCCAGATACCTCCGGAAACCAACACCACAAGCTCCAGTGCCGAAGCAGCCGCCAACAAACCCAGCCCAATTCCCACGGGCGTCCGATTGGCGTTCCGCGCGCCCATCCATACGAACTGCACCAATACGAAAGCGACGTAGGTGCAGCTCATCACCGAGGCGATAACCAGGCCCGAGTCAGTGCCCTGCATCAGTGCATTGGTAAATATGTAAGGGTCCCGCAGCAGGGCGGACTGCGTGCTACTTGTCGTGGCGACAGCAACCACGACAAGCACACAGGCTGCCGTCGCGAACGTGATCCACAGGTCACGACGAATCCGCACGGGCGTCGCGCGCCCGTTAAGACCCAGGATGAACGCCTGCAGAGAGGCGGCAAGCGTAACGGCTCCCCATCCTCCCGCACTGACGGCCCGCAGCCACGTCGGCATGACTGACCACACCGCGTCGGTGTACGCCAACAGCCAGACCCATAACAACACCCCGAAACCAGTGACGGCCTTAGCCGACAGTGACGAAGGACGCCTCCATGTCCGCCAGATCCGGTACAGGAGAACAGGAACAAGGCACAACAGGGCGATGATGCGCACGACCTGCATGACATCCCATTCGGACTGCGTGATCATCTAACGCAATCTTCCGAATTCAGTGGCACGTCCACATCCCGGTACGCATCGGCAATTGCGAGCACCCAGGCATTGTCGCCCATTCCGTGCGGCACCTGAAGCCATTCCGTACTGAAGCCGGGGACTGATTTGCCAGCCAACCAATCCTCAATAGCCACAACACGGTCCGCGAGGCGGGCGGGAATCTCGGCGCTGGTCCGAAAGGGGACCTGTCGCCGCTGCGCCAGCAGCGTAAACCCATCCTGAATGTCAGTTATCCATTCAAATACTAAGTCCGACAACATGATTTGCGATTGCATCGACGAGCGCAGCCCTGGAAACAATCCGGTGAGCATGTCGCGCACTGGCGCAAGGCGCCGCAGATCTCGGCGTGCCTGAACACGTGACATCACCGGCGGCCAAAGGAAGCCCAGAATCAAGAGCGTCGCGCCAACGCTGCCCGTAAGGGTCTGCAACCACAGACCGCCGGGGGCCGCCATTACCCCTCCTCCCCCGCTCAACGGACGCCAGATTCCTCCGCTGACTATCGCCACAAACTCGCATGCCGATGCGGCGGCAAGCAGTCCCAATCCCGCTCCAACCGGTGTCCGATCAGCGTGTTGCCACCCGACCCACGCAAGCTGAGCAAGCACCGCGGCAGCGAACGCATTGCTCAGCACCGCAGCCACGATTGCCGCGGAGTCGCCGCCCCCCACGAGAGAGTTGGTGACCGTGTACAGGTCATCATCAGCGACCAGCACTGAACTGCAGTTGGCAGCCACCGCAACGGCAGTGAGAACGGCCGCGGTCACCGTAAGTGTGATTCGAACGCCCCGGCGAATCCGTGCCGGGGAGGCTCCACCACTAATGCCAATGACGAATATCTGCAGGCATCCGGCCATCGTCACGATCGCCCAACCGCCCATACTCACCGCGTGAATTTCCGCAGGCATGGCGGACCACACCCAGTCGGTGAACGCTAGCAACCAAATCCACACGAATAGTCCAAAACTGGTGGCAGCCACGGCTGGAGCCGATGTCGGATACCGCCATATACGCCAAATCCGATACAGCAGAATCGGTAGGAAACCCAGCAGAACTGAGACACGCACGATCTGCATGAACTCCCACGCTGAGCGGGTGATCACCCCAGTGCGTCGTCCAGATACGGGCTCCAGTTCGACGAGCCGTTCCGCCCGGCCCCGAGGCGTCGTACCAGCAGGCCGGCGAACCGCTCCGCGGCGAGCTCATCAGCGGACCACACGCCGTCATGCTCAGCCACGTGGTCACTGCTGCAGCTGCGCTGCAACATCCGTGCAACCAGTTCGGGTGATACGGCCTGAACATGCTCGGCTGCATACTCCGTGATCGGGACGCCACTATGCCCCAGCACCATGTGCCCAAGTTCGTGAGCAATCGTCCGATCGCGGCCGACGATACCCTGCCCGATTTGCACAAGATCCCTGTCGGGGAAAGAAAGCCACTGTCCGAAGACACCCGGGGACAGCAACGTGTCTTCAATAGTCATTGCTCGGCCATTGGCTGCCGCCCACGCCTGCGCCGCCTCTGAAATCGTGCGTTGACCGTTGGACAACGCAAGGAACCCGTCGACGGCGGCGACAATCGAGTTCTCGAGACTGGACACGCGACGCAGAGATCGACGTAACTCCCTGCCTCGGGCCATCCACATACTCATCAATTTAGCGAACAGTGGGCGCGATCACAGCAGGAGGTTCCCTTCGGAAGCCATCCAGGTCGCGTAAGGGCCTGATCACCCAGGTCAACGAACACCGGAACATGAGGCGGCAGGTCGATGTGGTGATGGCCGGGGCGGTCACGAAAGCTATCGAGTAATCCGCGTGGAGCTGCCCGGGGGAATCGAACCCCCGACCTATTCATTACGAGTGAATTGCTCTACCGACTGAGCTAGGGCAGCGCGCCGGGCGAACCCAGCGCCCGAAAGTCTACGGCACCCCCGCCGCGACTCCCAATCTCATTCCGACGGGCGCAGTGCCTGCCCAGCCGTCGCGACCAGGGCATCGATCGCGAACTTGGGCTTCACGTTGACCGCCAGGGCTTCTCGGCACGCCAGGACGGCTTCGATGCATTGCAGCAGCTGTTCGGGCGGCACCCTGTCCACCATCGGCCCGAGCCGGTCGGCCATATCGGGGTGATGCAACGTCACCCTGCCCTCCCCGACCGCGCCGAACGACAGCACCAACGCGTCGCGGAAGTAGGTGGCCAGATCGATGAGCGTGCGGTCCAGGGCATCTCGCGACGCCCGGGTCTGGCGCGATTTTTGTTTACGCTCAAGGTCCTTCAAGACGCCCGCCGAGCCGCGCATTGCGGTCGCCGCACCCTTTCCGGTGCCCCCGGCCCCCAGCGCGGTCTTCAGTTCTTCCTCTTCGGCCTCGTTGCGTGCGGCTGTCAGCTCTTTGGCCTCAACATCAGCGCTGGTCACGAGCTCCTCGGCAGCCGCATACGCCCGCGTCGGGGTGGCTGCCTCCCTGGCCAGTCCCAGCGCCCGAAGACGGCGCGCACGGGCCTGCTCGTCGGTGGCGAGCCTGCGCGCCCGGCCCACATGGCCGCCGCTCACCGAGGCCGCCCACTGCGCCTGCGCGGCATCGATCCCGTCGCGTTCCATCAACACCTGCGCGATGGCCGTCACAGAAGGAGTGACAAGTGCCACATGCCGACAGCGGGAGCGGAGGGTGATGGAGATGTCCTCGGGGTCCACCGACGGCGCGCACAACAGGAACACCGTCCGCGGCGGCGGCTCTTCGACAACCTTCAGCAGGACATTGCCGGCGCCCTCGGTCAACCGGTCGGCATCCTCGATGAGCACCACGAGCCAACGTCCGGTGCTCGGCCGGCGCCAGGCCGCCTGCACGATGGCGCGCATCTCGTCCACGCCGATCGACAATCCCTCGGGAACGACTCTGCGCACGTCAGCATGGGTCCCGGCCATCGTGGTCGTGCAGGCACGACATTCCCCGCAGCCCGCGGCACCTTCTGATTCGCACTGGAGGGCGGCGGCGAAACACAAAGCCGCCACCGACCTGCCCGAACCCGGCGGTCCGGTGAACAACCAGGCATGGGTCATCCGGCCCACGTCATTGCCGCGTGCAGCCAATGCCGCAGATGAGAGCGTGGAAACCACCGCTCCCTGATCCACCAGGCGCCCGAAAACCCCGCTCATCACATCCAACCCTAGCCGCCGGAACCGACGCGAAGAACAAGCCGCACAGGCGTGTGAAACGCCGCCGTCACCGCCGACAGCTACGGTTAACGGGTGACTGGCGCGGAGGGAAGGGCAGACCAGCGCCCACTTGCACGCGCAGCCCGGTACTCGCGATGGGTCATGCGCACGCCGTGGCCCCTCTTCATCATGGGTATCGCCCAGTCCAACCTGGTCGGCGCACTGTTCGTGTTGGGCTTCCTGCGGTTCGGTCTGCCACCGAGCGACCGGGTGGAACTGTCCGAGCTCGGCCCTCAGCGGCTCATCATCCTCGGTG
The DNA here is from genome assembly GCF_002013465.1 of Mycobacterium sp. D16R12. Taxonomy (GTDB): domain Bacteria; phylum Actinomycetota; class Actinomycetes; order Mycobacteriales; family Mycobacteriaceae; genus Mycobacterium. The sequence goes on from NZ_MAFC01000020.1 coordinate 140,236, forward strand.
TCTCGCTGTTCATCCTCTTTGTTGCCGGCGCCATCGTGAGCACCTACCTGCTCTTGCCCGTACTGCGCTGGCAGTACAGCTCCCCCGACTTCGAGTCCGAGGGCTCCGAGGACGTCCGCGTCCGCGCCTTGCAGATGCCCTTCTACCGCACCGTCATCAGCGTTGCGACATGGCTCGTCGGTGGCGCGATATTTGTCGCCGTCACCTGGTCGTCTACCCATAGCTCGGTGCTGGTCGCCGCATTCGCGACAGTGCTGGGGGCCACCACGACCAGCATCATCGGCTACTTGCAGTCCGAGCGCGTCCTGCGCCCCGTGGCGATTCAGGCGTTGCGCCGGGGTGTGCCGGAAAATGTCACCGCCCCAGGCGTTATCGTCCGCCAGGTCCTCACCTGGGCACTGAGCACCGGCGTGCCGATCCTGGCCATCGTGCTCACCGTCGTGGGGCAGCGCGCGGGATATCTGAAGTCCAATGCCGATAACCTCACCGGCTCCATCCTGATCCTGGCGATCATCGCGCTGGCGATCGGGCTGATGGGCACCCTGCTGGTGGCCACCTCGATCGCCGATCCGCTGCGTCAATTACGTTGGGCGCTCAGCGAAGTCCAACGCGGCAACTACAACGCACACGTGCCGATCTACGACGCCAGTGAGCTGGGACTGCTGCAGGCCGGTTTCAACGACATGGTGCGCGATCTCGGCGAACGGCAACGCCTACGCGACCTCTTCGGCCGCTACGTCGGCGAGGATGTCGCGCGCCGGGCGCTCGAATACGGCACCGAGCTCGGTGGTCAGGAGCGCAGTGTGGCAGTGCTTTTCGTGGACTTGGTGGGCTCCACTCAGTTGGCTTCCACTCGCGGCCCGGCGGTGGTCGTGCGGGTCCTCAACGAGTTCTTCCGGGTGATCGTCGACACCGTCAACAATCACGGCGGATTCGTCAACAAGTTCCAGGGCGACGCGGCGCTGGCCATCTTCGGCGCTCCCATCGACCATCCCGACGGCGCCGCGGCCGCGTTGGCGGCCGCCCGCGAGCTGGCCGACGAGCTCACCAATGTATTGGGCTCCAACGATTTCGGCATCGGCGTCTCTGCCGGACGCGCCATCGCCGGCCACATCGGGGCGCAGGCGCGCTTTGAGTACACCGTCATCGGCGACCCCGTGAACGAGGCGGCCCGGCTTACCGAGCTGGCCAAGAACGAGCCCGGAAACGTGCTGGCATCGGCCTCCGCGGTGATGGAGGCTCGCGACGAGGAAGCGCTGCGCTGGAACGTCGGCGAGATCGTCGAGCTGCGCGGCCGCAACGTGTCGACGCAGGTCGCACGCCCGCGTCGCGGCTAGGTCGCCTTCTTGGCAGCCTTCTTCGCGGGGGCTTTCTTGGCAGGCGCTTTCTTGGCCGCCTTCGCCGGTGCCTTCTTGGCCCGCTTCACCGGACCACGCGCACGACGGTCGGCGAGTAATTCCGAGGCCCGCTCGTCGGTGATCGACAGCACGTCATCACCCTTACGCAAGCTGGCGTTGGTCTCGCCGTCGGTGACGTAGGGACCGAAGCGACCGTCCTTGATCACCATCGGGCTACCAGTCGTCGAATCAGTACCGAGCTCACGCAACGGGGCGGCCGAGGCCGCCTGTCCGCCACGGCGTTTGGGCTCGGAGTAGATCTTCAACGCCTCGTCGAGGGTGATGGTGAACATCTGGTCCTCGGTGGCAAGCGATCGAGAGTCCGTGCCGCGCTTGAGGTACGGGCCGTAGCGTCCGTTCTGCGCGGTGATCTCCTCGCTGTTGGCGGGATCGACACCGACCACACGCGGCAAGGACAGCAGCTTGAGTGCGTCCTCAAGCGTCACGGTCTCCAACGTCATGGACTTCAGCAGCGAGCCTGTGCGCGGCTTGGGGCCTTCCACCTTCTTGGCGCCCCGCTTCGGCTTCGCATCCGCTTCGACGGCGTCGAGCTGCTCCGGTGGTGCGGGCAGCACCTCGGTCACGTAGGGGCCGAAACGTCCATCCTTAGCGACGATTTCATGTCCGGTCTCCGGGTCAACACCCAGCGTCCGGCCCTCCTGCGGGATAGCGAACAGCTCTTCGGCCATCTCGACCGTCAGCTCATCGGGGGTGACGCCGTCCTTGACGTTGGCACGCTGCGGGATGAGAGCCCCGGCTTCACCGTCCGGATCGGTGATCATCCGCTCCAGGTACGGCCCGTTCTTTCCGACCCGCACGTAGATGGGACGGCCCTGGTCGTCGTCGAACAGCTTGATCGAGTTGACCTCGCGGGCGTCAATCTCCTCCAGGTTCACACCCACCAGGCGCTTGAGACCGCCGGCGCGGGCCACCGAGCCCTCGGCGCCGTGCTCGCCACCAAAATAGAAGGCGTTCAACCAGTTTGTGCGCCGTTCGTTACCGGACGCGATCTCATCGAGGTCGTCCTCCATGGCGGCGGTGAAGTCGTAATCGACGAGCCGGCCGAAGTGCTGCTCGAGTAACCCGATCACCGCGAACGCGGTCCACGAGGGCACCAGCGCGCTGCCGCGCTTGTGTACGTAGCCGCGATCCTGGATGGTCCGGATGATCGACGAGTAGGTGGACGGACGACCGATTCCCAGCTCTTCCAATGCCTTGATGAGCGAGGCCTCGGTGTAGCGCGCGGGCGGATTGGTGGTGTGTCCATCCGCGGACAGGTCGGTGACCGTGACGGTCTGGCCCTGTGTGAGCCGCGGCAGGCGACGCTCCTCATCGTCGGCCTCGCCACCGGCCAGTTCATCCACGGTCTCGACGTATGCGGACAAGAAGCCGGGGAACGTGATGGTGCGGCCACTGGCGGTGAACACCACCTGCTCGCCGGATGTGGCGGTACCCGCCAGACGCAGGCTCAGCGTGGTGCCACGGGCGTCCGCCATCTGCGAGGCAACCGTGCGCTGCCAGATCAGCTCGTAGAGACGGAATTCGTCATTGTCGACCTGTGAATGCAATTGACCCGGAGTTTTGAAAGTCTCACCTGCCGGACGAATTGCCTCGTGCGCTTCCTGCGCATTTTTCACCTTGCGCGTGTATTGCCGTGGCGAGGGATGTACGTATTCGCTTCCGTACAACTCCGCAGCCTGGCTGCGCGCCGCAGTCAACGCCGATTCCGACAGCGTCGTGGAATCGGTACGCATATAGGTGATGTAGCCGTTTTCGTACAGCCGCTGCGCGATGCTCATGGTGCGCTCGGAGGAGAAACGCAGCTTGCGCCCGGCCTCCTGCTGCAGTGTCGATGTCATGAACGGCGGGTAGGGCTTGCGGGTGTACGGCTTCTCCTCGGCGGAGGCGACCGTCAGGGTGGCCTGAGACAGCCCGGCGACCAGGGCGTTGGCTCGCGCCTCGTCGAGGACCAGCACATCGTCGGCCTTCTTGACCTGGCCCAGAGAGTCGAAGTCGCGACCGGAGGCCACCCGCAGCGCGTCAACGCTCAGCAGGCGGGCATTGAAACGCGGAGGCTTGGCCTCACTACCGGCGTCCAGCTCCGCGCCCAGGTCCCAATAGCCGGCGCTGCGGAACGCCATGCGATCGCGTTCACGCTGGACGATGATCCTGGTCGCCACCGACTGCACGCGACCGGCGGACAGATTCCGGCCGACCTTCTTCCACAGCACGGGGCTGACCTCGTAGCCGTAGAGCCGGTCCAGAATGCGGCGGGTCTCCTGTGCGTCGACGAGGTTGATGTCGAGGTCACGAGGGTCCTGGGCGGCCGCAAGGATGGCCTGTTCGGTGATCTCGTGGAAGACCATGCGCCGGACGGGCACCTTGGGCTTGAGAGTCTCCAGCAGGTGCCAGGCGATGGCCTCACCTTCGCGGTCACCGTCCGTTGCGAGATAGAGCTCGTCAACGTCCTTCAGAAGGCCCTTGAGCTCGGTGACGGTGCCCTTCTTATCGGGGCTGACGATGTAGAGCGGCTCGAAGTCTTCGTCGACGTTCACCCCGAGACGGGCCCAGGATTCGGACTTGTACTTGGCCGGAACATCGGCAGCGGCACGGGGCAGGTCCCGGATGTGGCCACGCGAGGACTCGACGACGTATCCGTCGCCGAGGTAGCCAGCGATCTTGCGGGCCTTCGTCGGTGATTCGACGATGACGAGCCGTCGCACTGCTTCGTCTCCTAACCTGCGCTTTAAGCCGCATATGTACGGTGTACGGGGCGGTCCACCGTGGTCACAAGATGACACCCCCGCGCCAATTGCGCAAACCTAGCCTTCCATATAGGCGTCGGTATTCCCGATATCAGGGTGGCCAAAAGCGTGTCCGAGTCCTCACTAAACCGCTGCTAGACCCCGTTAGACCCTCGGCCAGGCGCGGAATGCGTCGGTGTCGCCGGGTGGTTCTCCGATGTTTTCCAGTAGCCGGCCCAATCTGCGTCGCCCACTGATCCGCAACGCCGGATTGGCACCGCGTGTTCCGATCAAGGTCGGAGCAATGCCCACCCGCATCAGCGCAGCCGCCAGCGGCGAATGCGTATCGGGAGCGTGTGGGTCCAGTCCCAGGAGATACCTGTCGGCCTCCGGCGAGCCCGCGGCGAGCACCCATGCCCGCAGCTCACGCGCGCCCGGTAACCATTGCGCGGGCACGGTTTTCACCGCGCCGCGGGTCCACTCGCGCGCGACCGGCAGCACCGAGGGATCCATGGCGGTACGCACCAGCGGATGGTTCTCTGTACCGGTCTCGGTGTGACCCACTTCCGCCTGCAGTCCGGTCTCGGTGATCATCTCGGCCAGCGCCAGCGCGCGCCACGGCTGATCCACGACCACCGAAATCCGGGCGCCCCCTGCACCCACCACCACCTGGCCCGGTCCGGCCAGCAGCCCCGCCAAATCGGTGACCTCGGGAGGCACCGATTCGGCGGAAAAGAAGGACAGCTGGCTCACAGTCACAGACAGTACTTTCTCCGCGAGCTAGGGGGCTCGCCCGCGCGCGGGCAGATTCTTGGAACGAGAAACGCCCCCGGCACATGGCCAGGGGCGTTCCTTCGACGGATGTGGGTCAGACGGCGCGGACGCCGGTAGCCTGCGGGCCCTTGGGGCTCTGGCCTACCTCGAACTCGACCTTCTGGTTCTCTTCAAGGGTACGGAATCCGTTGCCCGAGATTTCGGTGTAATGGACGAAGACGTCAGCGGAGCCGTCCTCGGGCGCAATGAATCCGAAGCCTTTTTCCGCGTTGAACCACTTCACAGTTCCCTGTGGCATTTCTTTGATCTTTCTTTACTTGGGTTCGACATACCCGTTCGGCACGTCGGGCCCCGTTCCGACCGCCATACCCCGTGGAATGATCCTCGCAGTAACCGCGATCACAACGTCGATCCTGCGAGTGCAAAACACGAACACAGAAGCTGCGACCCCGTTAAGTAGAGCATGTTTGGGGCGTTGGCGATAGCGGTGTGCCACATAATTGCCGGGAAGTTCGGTGAACAGTGGCGAAACTTCGACCCGCGTTCGGCCTGCCTTACCCTGGCGTTATGGCCATCTGCGGTAGCGATCCCTGCGCCGATTTGGCACAAGTGTGCAGGTCACGAGGTGTTTTGCGGTGACCGTTGGGTACGGTCGTGAGCTGCTGGATCTCATCGTGGCCGGTACGCCCAGCGGCGAGACCCCGGTGCGGCATATTTGCGATATTCCTGCACGAAATGCCGAGGTGGCCGCATGGCCGCAGTGGGCGCATCCCGACGCGGTAGCCGCATTTGCGGCCCAAGGGGTCAGCGATCCATGGTCGCACCAGGTCGCCGCCGCCTCCCTGGCATTCGCGGGACGTCACGTGGTGATAGCCACCGGAACCGCATCCGGGAAGTCGGTCGCGTATCAATTGCCGATCCTGACAGCCCTGGCCAAGGAGCCGCGGGCGCGAGCGCTCTACCTGGCGCCCACCAAGGCGCTCGGCCATGACCAGCTGCGCTCGGTCCGCGAATTGATCACGGGGATCGAAAGTTTCGAGCGAGTGCTGCCCTGCGCTTACGACGGGGACAGCTCCAACGAGTTGCGGCGGTTCGCACGCGAGAGCTCGCGGTGGATCTTCACCAATCCCGACATGATGCATGTTTCCCTGCTGCATAACCACACCCGGTGGTCGGTGTTCCTGCGCGGATTGCGCTACCTCGTGGTGGATGAGTGCCATTACTACCGAGGAGTTTTCGGGTCGAATGTGGCTCTCGTCCTGCAACGGCTACTGCGCTTGTGTGCACGCTACGGTTCGCACCCGACGGTGGTATTCGCCAGCGCCACGACCTCGAACCCCGGTGGGGCAGCCCAGGCACTGATCGGACAGCCTGTCGAAGAAGTGATCACCGACGGGTCGCCTCATGGAATGCGCACGGTGGCACTGTGGGAACCACCGTTGCTTCCGATCACCGGCGAGAACGGGGCACCCGTGCGGCGACCGGTCAGCACCGAGACCTCCCGGCTGTTGGCCGATCTGGTCCAGGAGGGCGCGCGGACCCTGGCCTTCGTCCGATCGCGGCGCGGCGCGGAGATGACGGCGCTCGGTGCCGCCCATCGGCTCGCCGAGGTCGATCCGGCGCTGGTGTCCCAGGTGGCGGCATATCGGGCCGGGTATCTACCGGAGGACCGCCGGGCCTTGGAGCAGGCGTTGTCGACGGGCGCGTTGACCGGTGCGGCAACGACGAACGCTCTTGAGCTGGGCGTCGACATCGCCGGATTGGATGCCGTTGTGGTGGCTGGTTTCCCGGGCACCGTGGCCTCATTTTGGCAGCAGGCAGGGCGCTCCGGTCGCCGGGGGCAGGGCTCGTTGGTAGTGCTAGTCGCCCGCGACGATCCACTGGACACCTACCTGGTTCACCATCCGGGCGCGCTACTGGACAAGCCGATCGAGGCGGTGGTGATCGACCCCACCAATCCGCACGTGCTGCGACCTCACCTGCTGTGCGCAGCAACAGAACTCCCGTTGACCGAAGACGACGTGCGGTCCTTGGACGCAGCGGATGTGGTCTCCGAGCTTGTCGATGACGGCTTACTACGCAAGCGACCCGGCGGATACTTCGCCGCACCGGGGCTCAATCCCTATGCGGCGGTAGATATCCGCGGTTCCATTGGCGGCCAGATCACGATCCTGGAGGCCGATACAGGGCGAGTCCTGGGCACCGTCGATACCGGCCGAGCCCCGGCGACAGTGCACCCGGGATCGGTCTATCTGCATTCCGGCGAGACGTACCTGGTCGATTCGCTCGATTTCGGTGATGGAATCGCCCTGGTGCACAACGCTACTCCCGACTACTCGACATTCGCCAGGTCCACCATCGATATCGCGATCACGGGTGAGGGCGAACGGGTGCACTTGGACGATGTACAGATTGGGCTGGTACCGGTGGACGTCACCCACCAGGTGATCGGCTACCTTCGCAAGCTGGCAACCGGCGAAATCCTCGACTTCGTCGAGCTAGACATGCCGTCCTCGACATTGAGTACCAAGGCGGTGATGTACACGCTCACCCCGGAAGCGCTGGCAGGCATCGACATCGACGCACTCACCACGCCTGGCGCCCTACATGCCGCCGAGCATGCCGCGATCGGCCTGCTCCCGCTGGTGGCCAGCTGTGATCGCGGCGATATCGGCGGGGTGTCGACCGCGCTGCAACCCGAGACCGGCCTGCCTACGGTGTTCGTCTATGACGGCCACCCTGGCGGCGCGGGTTTCGCTGCCCGTGGATACGAGCAGCTGGCGATTTGGCTGGGTGCCACCGCCGACGCCATCGAGGCGTGCGAATGTGAGGCGGGGTGCCCGTCGTGCGTGCAATCGCCCAAGTGCGGCAACGGAAATTCCCCACTGGACAAAGCCGGGGCCGTCAAGGTGCTGCGGTTGGTGCTGTCCCGACTGCCGGGCTAGAAGGCGCGCGCGTACTGCTTGGGCACGGCAGGACTCAACTCAGCACCCAACTCACGCGCCGCCCGCCGCGGCCAGTATGGGTCGCGCAGCAGCTCGCGGCCCAGCAGCACCGCGGAGGCATCACCGGCGGCAAGGATCGATTCGGCCTGATGCGGCTCGGTGATCATGCCGACTGCCGCTGCGGGAAGGGTTGTTTCGGTCTGGATGCGCCGGGCGAACCGCACTTGATATCCGGGTCCTGTTGGAATCCGGACATGCGGCACGTTGCCGCCCGTCGATACGTCGATGAGGTCTACCCCCCGTTCCTGTAACTGTCTGGCCAACTCGACAGTCTGGTCGGGTGTCCAGCTGTCTGCCTCCAACCCGGGCTCCTCGGACATCCAGTCGGTCGCCGACACCCTGACGAACAGCGGCAGGTGTTCGGGCCAGACAGTGCGTACCGCCGTGACGGTGTCCAGGGTGAGTTTGGCCCGACCGGAGAATGAGCCGCCGTACTCATCGGTGCGGGAATTGCTTGCCGGAGAAAGAAACTGGTGCTGGATGTAGCCGTGTGCGGCATGCACCTCAAGCACCTGGAAGCCCGCACGCAAGGCTCGCCGCGCGGCCTCCACATAGTCCTCGACGATCGCGGTGAGATCGGCGGAGCTGGCCGCCGCGGGCGGCGCGAAGTCGCCGTACGGCGTATCGGTGGGCCCGATTGTCTGCCAGTTCAATGGGTTCGAGGGGTCCAACGAGCGGTGTCCGTCCCACGGCGCGACGGTCGACGCCTTGCGTCCGGCATGTCCGAGTTGTACCGCGGGGACGGCACCAAAATCCTTGATGCTTGCCACGATGGCCGCCCAGGCCTGCTCCTGGGTATCGTTCCAGAGCCCGGTGTCGTACGGGGAAAGCCGCCCTTGCGGGTTGACGGCGGTGGCCTCGGTGAACACCAATCCAGCCCCGCCGACCGCGCGACTGATCAGATGGGTGCGGTGCCAGTCGTTCGGCGTGCCGGTCAAGGGGCCGGTGGGGTCGGCCGAGTACTGGCACATCGGCGACATCCACACCCGGTTGGGGATGGTGATGTCGCGCAGCCGGTACGGCTCGAACAGCAGGCTCATGGTCCGAAGGCTCCTCGCGTCGGGTCGGCGGCCAGCACGGCTGGCCCGGCACAATCCAACGCAGGCGCGTGCCGAATACTTCCCGCGCCCTACTTACCCCGCCTGCTCGGTCGCCTGCCCCTGCGCGGACACCGACAGCGCCTCACGGATGAAGTCGGCGGAGAGAACGACCGCCTCGGCCGTATCGCGCGAGACGGCGATGGCCGGAAACGCATGCAGCTGCCAGGAGTAGCTGTGCACCTTGGCCACCGCGCCTGCCGCGGTGAGCTTCTCGGCAAGCTCTAGAGCGTCAGGCTCCAGGAACTCGTCCTGCGCGGTGATGAGCAGCGTGGGCGGGAACGCCTCGACAGGTACCGAAACAACCCGGCGCTCTCCAGTGAATTCCACTGGGCCCCTGTCGAATTTGGGTGCCAACTTCGCGAGCTTGCCCTTGGGCAGGTATGCGTCATGACGACTGGTGCTGGACGGATTGGCGGCCAAGTCCAGATCCAGCAGCGGCGAATACCCGACATAGGCAACGGGTTTCGGCAGGCCATGGGTGTGCGCGTATTCGATGACCTTGCCGCTCAGGTACCCGCCGGCCGAGTCGCCGACAACGATTACCCGCGCGTAATCCTGCAGTAGCTCGCGGTAGGCCTGCACCGCATCCGCCACCGAGGAGCCCACACCGACCTCCGGCAGCTGCCGGTAGTCCAGCACGTAGACGGGGATCTGGAGCTGGCGCGCCAACAGCCCGGTGATCTTGCGATGGGTGGCGGGGCCGCACGCGATGAACGCACCACCGTGCAGATACAGGAGGGCGGTATCGGCGTCGCTGCTCTGCGTCCCGGCCGGCACCATCAGATCCGTGGGCCTGCCGGCCAACGCGGTCCGCGTCCGCTCCACGCCAGGCGCGTCGGGACCCCGCTGGGCGCCCCGGTCCAGCCACTTGAGCTGGCGAAGACCCGCGTCGAACACCGGAAACAGGATCAGCAGCGGCTTGACGAAGAGCAATACGAACAGAAACGGCAACCGAGCCTTGAGACCCGACTTGGGGTGCAGGGTGACGACCATTCGGTAACGCTACCGCCACCAGTTCGTGCGCCCGTAACCTCGGTGGGTGTCTGAGACCAGGGCCCGACGTCAAGACCGTCGCACCGCAGTAACGACAGCCGCCATCCTCGATGCGGCAGACGGGCTCTTCGTGGAGCGCGGGTTCCACGCGGTCACGATGGATGCCATCGCCGATGCCGCCGATCTCGCGGTCGGTTCGATCTATCACCACTTCAAGAACAAGGAACGCCTCTATCTCGCACTTGTCGAACGTGCGCTGGCAGTCAATGAGCAGGCGATGGCCCGGGCTTATGGCAAGGGGCGCACGCCGATGGAGGAACTGCGCGCGGCCAGTGACGCCTACTGCGATTTCCATCTGCAGAACCCGGGGTACTTCCGCATGATCGCCCTGCGCACCCTCGATGTTCCCCCGGGCGATATGGCCGACGAGGTCGAGCGCCGGATCGCCGACAAGGTCGAGTCGCTGGTCGGAGAGATCGCCGATGTGCTGCGCCGTGCGGACGCCGCGGGCGAGGTGCACTGCTCCGATCCGGTTCGGACGTCCATCTTCCTGTGGGGCGCCTGGAACGGCGTGCTGTCACTCAATTTGCGCCCCGACCGGCTGCGACTCGAGCCCACCGAAATGCAACGCGTGCTCGCGCTGGGTCGCGAGATCATCGAGCGCGGCCTCGTCCGCAACAAACTCTTGTAGTAGCGTTCAATTTTGTAGTAGCGTTCAATTATGGTGCTGGCAGCGGCGATCCAACTCGAAGCAGTCATCGGCGATGTGGACGCGAACCTGGACAGATGCTCCGCGTTCGCCGACAAGGCCGGGCAATCCGGGGCGCGGATCATCGCGTTGCCCGAGTTCTTCACCAGTGGGATCGCCTTCGACCCGTCCTTGAAAGATGCCGCGCTGCCCTTCTCGGGAGCCGCCACCGAACTGCTGTGCTCGCTGGCCCGTCGCTACGACGCGCTTATCGGCGGCTCGTTCCTGTGCCGAGACGACGACGGGCACGTCCGCAATGCCTACGTCGCGGCGGACGCGACCGGGGTGGTCGGGCGTCACGACAAGGACCTCCCGACCATGTGGGAGAACTCCTTCTACATCGGCGGCCAGGACGACGGAGTGTTCCGCGCGGGTACCTATGAGGTCGGGGCGGCAGTGTGCTGGGAGTTGATGCGCACCCGCACGGCACAACGCATGCGTTCGCGCGTCGACCTGGTGATGACCGGTTCCGGCTGGTGGTCGATACCGCCGTGGCACCCACGCACGACCTTCGAGGAAATGGAACGACGCAACCACGAGACCGCCCGGGCCGCGGCGGGAACTTTCGCCAAATATGTTGGAGCACCGGTTGTTCACGCCGCGCATGTCGGCGACTTCCGCTGCGCCATGCCCTGGCTGCCCCTCGAGTACCGGGGCCATTTCGAGGGATCGACCCTTATCACCGATGGCGCCGGGCACATCATCGCCGAACGTCGCCCCGAGCAGGGCCAAGGCATCCTTCTCGGCGAGATCGACCCCGGGCGCCAGAAACCCACGGCCGAGATTCCCGACCGCTTCTGGCTACGTCCCCGAGGCGCACTGCCCACCGCCGCATGGCATTACCAGCGATGGCATGGCCGCCGGTGGTACCGCAGAAACATGGTGGGCGCATGAACCTCGTCGTCCGCATAGGACTGGCCGAGTTGGCGTTCGGCGCGATGATGGGGTGGATGGTGGCCGCTAACTTCCTTGCCCCGCATGTGCTCAAACGCATCGGCGTGACGAATGGCCGCAGGCTTCTGCAGGCCCACCTGGACTACATCATGATGGGAATACTCCTGATCGCGGTGGGTCTGGCCGTACCGGGCATGCCCGGCTGGCTGGCCACCGTCGTGGTCTTTGGCGCGCTGTTGAATCCGACCTTGTTTCTCCCGATGGCGTTCAAGGAGAACATCGCATCCACCCCCGGCTTCAAGGCCGCCACGTTCATCTCATTCGTGGCGATGAGCGGCGGTCTGGTAGTGGTTGCACTGCAATAGGGTTCGCCCTCTTGCCTGCTTCAGGCAGGCTTGGTGGCTCTGATCGTGTACGTCAGGGGCATGACTCCCGATCGCTCGGTCAGCGCCCATTCCCCTCCGGGCCGCTGCGTCATATGACCGGGCAGGGCCTCCCACGGCACACTGTCGTGCTCAGTAAGGAGATCGATGCGCAGACCGCTGGTGAGCAGAGCCGTCACGATCTCACCCAGAGAGTGATTCCATTCGTAGGTCTTTGATGCCTGGATACTCTTATCCGTCGGGACGTATGTTTGACCGTCATCCCATTCCAGCGGCTCGTCATGCTCGAAGTACGGGTAGCGCAGACGTAGCTCGTCGCCAACGGAGTCGTCTACCGACCATAAGATCGGATGCCCCTCCCGGATGACGAGAGATCCGCCGGGGGCGAGGAGCTCCGCGACCACTGTGGCCCATGCCTCGACGCGCGGCAGCCAGCACAGCGCACCGATTCCGGTGTAGACGAGGTCGAAGCTATTGCGCGGTAGCGCTTTTGCCGCATCATGGACGTCGGCCTCCACGAAGCTCACGACATCACCTGTCTCGGCGGCTAGCGTCCGAGCCTCCCGGATGGCGTCTTCGGAGAAGTCCAGGCCGGTCACGATGGCCCCCAAACGGGCCAACGAGATCGTGTCGGTACCGATATGACACTGCAGATGCACGGTGTTCTTGCCGGTGATGTCACCGAGCACCGGCAGGTCGAAGCTCACGACATCCGAGAGTAACGAGCTGTTGGCTACGAAATTCTGTACCTGATACCCCGAACCATCCCGTGCCGCGTGAATTGCGGCCCGCTCGTTCCAGTTGGCACGATTTGCACCCAACCAACCAGCTCTTTCGCCCATGACTCGGACTCTATCCGTTGACCGGGCCGGCGCGAGGATGGTCGCCTTCGCCGACTACGAAGTCGCCTGCTCGTCCAGTTGCGGAACATGTTTGGGATCATCCCTGAAGGTGACGCGTTTGCGTGCGGGTAGTTTCTGCGGCCACCAGAACCACGGGCCGAGTATCCGGGCGAGCGGCATGACCAGGAACAGTCGGACGATCATCATGTCGAAGATCAGTCCGATGCAGATGGTGGATCCGGCCTGGCCGATGTTGACCACATCACTGGACAGCATCGCCAGCATGGTCCCGGCCAGTACAAATGCCGCGGTGACGGCGACGTTGCCGGAGCCGGCAATGGTGCGGATCAGGCCGGTGCGGATACCTGCGTGCAGTTCTTCCCGATACCGAGAAAGCAATAGCAGGTTGTAGTCGCAGCCCACCCCGACGAGCACGATGAATGCGATCGGCAGTGTAAGCCAATGCAATTCAATACCTATCAAGGTTTCCCAGATGAATGCGGCCAATCCGAGGGAACCCAGGAAGGACAGCACCACGGTGATCAGCACAATCACCGAACCGGCCAGGGTGCGGGTGATCACCATGACGATCAGGAACACCAGCCCGAATGTCGCCAGCATCATCGTCAGGATGTCGTTCATGGAGAATGCTTGCACATCACGGTAATTCGCGGACGCACCAGCGACCAGCAGATCGACATTGGACAGCGACGTCCCCTTGATCGCCTCGTGGGCGGCGGCCTCGGCCCGCTGAATTTGATCAATGCCTTCCGGGCTCATCGCTTCGCCCTCGTGGTAGATCAGGACGCGTGCACCCTTGCCGTCGGGCGTCATCATGAACTTCAAACCGGTCTGAAAATCGTTGGTTTTGAATGCATCCGGGGGCATGAAGAAGAAGTCGTCGTTCTTGGCATTGTCGAATGCCTTGCCCATATCGACCATCGGGTTGATCATGGGCTCGAGCTGGGCGATGGTGGCGTGGAACAGGCTTTGCATCGTCAAGGTCAGCTTTTGCATGACGGCCATGTTCTGCACCATCGCGTTGAGCTGCGTGATCATCTGCGGGGTGGCCGCATCCACCATGCTCAGGCCGTCCACCATCGGGCCCAGTTGCGAGGTCGCTTCGTCAATGTTGTCGATCGATTCATTCAGCGAGCGCATGGCCCAACAAATCGGAATGTCGAAGCAGTGCGGCTCCCAATACAAGTAGTTGCGCACCGGCCGGAAGAAGTCATCGAAGTTGGCCAGATTGTCGCGCGTCTTGTCCATCGCGACCTTCAGACCGCGAGATGCCTCCACGGACATCCGCGTGCCCGCGGACAGCTGACCGGTGATGTCCGCCATGTTCTTGCTCAACTCCATCATGTCGCCCATCCGGGCGGCCATGGTGTCGATATCGGTGACGCGGTCTTTCAAGAACCCCAGATTCTGGCCGATCTTGGTTCCCATCGAACCCATCGCGTACGGCAGCGAGGCGTGTTCCAGCGGCCGGCCATTGGGCCGGGTGATGCTTTGCACCATCGAAACACCGGGCGTACGAACAATGTTCTTCGCGATCCGGTCCAGACTGATCATGTCAGTGGTGTTGCGCATATCGTGATCGGCCTTGATGTACAGGGTATCGATCGACAGCTGACTCGGCTGGAAATGCCGGTCCGCGGCGTCATACCCGCGAGACGACTCGACGCTCTTGGGTGCGTAATCGCGATCGTTATAGCTCACCGTGTAGTTGGCCAGGTTAGCGATACACAACGGAATCACCAGGGCAGCAACCGCAATCATCGCGACCGGCCACTTGGCGATGGCCGTGCCCAGCTTACGCCAAGCCGGACTGGTCTTGGCCGGCTCGGACAACCAGGGCACCTTGCTGCCCAGCGTCAACAGGGCGGGCCCCAGCGTAAGCGCCGCGATGACGGCGACAACCATCGCCACAAAACACGGCGGACCGAGGGTGCGGAAGTAGTCCAGCGTCGTCAGGCTAAGGCACAGGCACGCACCAGATATCGCGATACCCGACCCCAGAACAACGTGGGCCACGCTGCGTACCGAGGTGTAGTAGGCCGACTCCCGGTCCTCCCCCGCGCGCCGGGCCTCCTGAAAACGACCCAGGTAAAAAATCCCGTAGTCGGTAGCGACACCGAGAACCAATGACACCGCCATGTTCATCGCGAACGAGGAGATCCCGATGACGTGATTTTCAACCAGAAGCGAGACCACGCCGCGGGCGGTGGCCAACGTGATCAACACACCGATCAACGGGATGATTGCCCGAGTGAGAGACCGGTAGGCGATGAGCAGCATCGCGATGATCACCACGACCGTGACGAGCGTCAGCGTGACCATGCTCTCGTCGGCGGCATTGAGCGTGTCCGAGGCCAAAGGCGCTGGGCCACTTACGTAGACCGTGAGCCCCTCGGGCTTTTCCTTATCCAGCTTCTCGATGATGCCGCGGATGGCCTTGATCGACCTGTTCGAGTCGGCATCACCCAGATCTCCGGCAGGGCGCACCGTCAGCGTTGCCGCCTGACCGTCCGCGCTCTGCTGACCCGACCGGGTGACCGGGTCACCCCACAAATCCATCAGTGACTGGACGTGCTCTTTGTCCTCGAGCAGATCGCGGACCATGGTGTTGTAGTACTGGTGGTCCTGCTCGCCGAGCTTGC
Organism: Mycobacterium sp. D16R12; assembly: GCF_002013465.1. Lineage (GTDB taxonomy): Bacteria > Actinomycetota > Actinomycetes > Mycobacteriales > Mycobacteriaceae > Mycobacterium. The sequence continues at coordinate 155,779 of NZ_MAFC01000020.1, forward strand.
GGCCCTGGGTCTCCAGGACAACGACCGCCATGCTCGTGTAGTCGGACTCTTTGAAGTCCTGCCCCTGAGTGATGGCAGCGGCCGACGAGGGAGCGTCGCGGGGAATCATCGCCTTGGCATTGGCCGCGGTCGTTTCTTCCAACGTGGGGACGAAGATGTTGAGGGCCGCGGCAGCGACCACCCAGAAGATGACCACCGGAATCGCCAGAACCCGGAGTAATCGCACAGGCCCAGGGCGCTTTTCGGGTTCCTTCGCCACCGGCGGCGGGGGCGGTACCAGCACCGGACCGGTGTTCGCGTCCTCCGGCGGCTGCTGACCCGACGTCATGCTGCCGTCACCGTGCATGCGACCGCGGCGCTGGCATGGTTCACGACCTGTTCCTCGCGAACCTCGCCATCGACCCGGATACGGCACCCCAACGAGTCCCCGTCCACCTGAGCCACCAGGCTCAGCGACGCCGCCGACGACATCGTGGTTTCAGAAACCGACCACGGCAGTGATGTCAGCACGACGTCGACGGGTTCGCTGTTGAGGTTGGCATAGGACACTTTCCCGCTAGTTCCCAAATTGCCGAACACCTCGTAGGTGACGTTCTTGGGATTGATCTGAACAACAGTGGCCGGAATCGGACGGGTAGTCGGCGGATGGCTGATTGCCTGCGACTTCTCCCGAATCCGAGTGACCCCGAACCCAACGACCACGATGACGACGAGCGCCACCAAAGGCATCCACAACGTGCCGAGAATTCGTCCGGCACGGCCGCGAGACTGTTTGTGTCGACTCATAGCTGAGAACCCCTGGCCTGGACGGAGTGGATAGCGGACACGCGATCCTCCTTGCCGCTCGTCGTCGTTGTTACCTTCGGTAACATAGCTCTTGTTACCGAAAGTAACAAGTCGGCTAGACTGTCGACTCATGGAGGCAGCCTCAACGTCCGGCGTGGGCTCGCGTCGGCCGTGGGCGGAGCGCCGCGAGCATCTGCTGGACACCGCCGAGCAGTTGTTCTTCGAGCGCGGTTTCGCCGCGGTGTCATTGGGTGATATCGCCCAGGCCGCAGGCGTCACCAAGCCCATTGCCTACCGTCACTTCACAACCAAAGATGGCGCATATCTGGCGTGCGCGCGGCGCGCACAGGCTGACTTCGCGCAGACGCTGATACAGCGGGTAGACCCCACGCTGACCGTGCGCGACCAGTTCGCCACCGCCGCCGACGTGTTCTTCGAGCTCTTGGAGACTCATCCCGAGCGGTGGGAACTTATTTACGGCAGCGCCGCGGTGTTGCCCGCCGAGTCGCGCGAAGAACTCTCCACGCTGCGGTTGGACAACATCGAGACGACCTACGCGCTGATCACCAAGGATCATCCCGACGTACCCAAGCTTTTCGCCGAAGGACTCTCGCACGCCATGTCCGGGGCAGCGGAGCGTCTCGGACATTGGTGGCAATCCCGCCCCGACCTGGACCGCCAACACATGATCAACATCTACGTAGAAATCTTCTACGCCGCGGTGGCTCCCTACCTCGATTCGCCGCAATCGGCAACCAAACGCTGATCAGTACCACCGTCACGCGCCATCACTGACCGGTCCCGCACGGGCTGCCGCTCGGGCCGGACCCATCCCGAACCGGCCCAGCACCACCGGAACATCCACGCTAACAACCACATCGAGATCCTCAACCACGCAGCTGGTGACGGCGGCACCCATCCTGCGGGCGACAACGTTCACCTCCGCACAAGCGGGAACGCTGCCGTAGAGCGCGCGTTGCGCCCCGGCCAGCGCGGACAGATCGGCGGCGGCCTGAGCCCGATGCCGCGCCACCACGGCCTCGCCCACCGCGGCGCCCCCGGCCGTCAACGCCAACAGCACCGCCATCATCGCCACCGCGACAATGGTCGCCGAGCCGTTGTCAGCCCTCGGGTTCCATCGCCGAAACCGACTCGGCGGCAATCGTAATGGCAGGCAACAATCGACTCGTCGCGGTAACCCGAGCCACCACATAGCCGCCTTCACGCCGAACCTCGAGCACCGCACCCCCAGGAGCGATCCGACGCGCCACTGCGCTCGCATCGGAGTCATCTCCGCGCGCCACCAGCCGTGCCGCCTCACGCGCGGCGTCCACACAGCGCACCTGCATCGACACCGCCTGGATTCCCGCAGAACACAACACGAGTACCGCTACCAACGCCGCGACGCCGAAGGCGGCCTCGACGGTAACGGCTCCGATGTCGTCGCCTAGACGCTGGTGTTGAGCGCGCGCGTGATGATGTTGGTGAGCGCACTGACGATCGAGTCTCCGGTGACCACCGTGTAGAGAATCGCCCCGAAGGCCGCCGCGGCGATCGTACCGATCGCATACTCCACGGTGGACATGCCATCCTCTGACTCGACGACTACCACCATCCGTCCACGTAGCTTCCTCAATATGTTGTGTATCAATGGATTCCCTCCCTCTGAATCCCGCGGCCCTTCCGCGGATCACAGCACACCACTGCTGAACACATCCCTCGCCAAACCCATGACGACAGGCACGATTCCCAGACAGACGAATGACGGCAGAAAGCACAGTCCCAGCGGCGCACCGATGAGCACACCGGCACGTTCGGCGGTGGCAACGGCTGCGTCAACCGCATCTCCACGACACTGCACGGCCAGCGAGGCAATGCCCTCGGCCATCACCGCACCGGAGTCGGCCGATCGCCGTGCCAGTCTGGTCAGCGCCTGTCGCTGCTCGCATCCCAGATCGTCCGCAGATCCCGCATCAGCCCAGGCTGCCGAGGCCGGTGCGCCCAAGGCGAGCATCTCCCCCGCGCGGTTCAGGATTCGGGCCAATTCTGACGGCGCGCTCGAGGACACCACCAACGCCGCGGTCGCGACCGGCATCCCCGAGCGAAGACACACGCTCAGCACGTCGAGGCTGAACGCCATTCCCAACAAGCCCTTTTCGGTGGCATCGTGATCCGCGGCGACAGGTGCATCACCACGCGGCAGCCTCGTACGGGCACGCAACGCCCCTGGCACGCTCAAGATGGCCGCGGCAAGCAGCAGCAGGGCCGCAGTCACCGCAATGCCTTCCCCGTGATTGCGTCGGACCACAACAGACCGGCACATGCCAGCGTCACCCCGACAACGAGCAGCGCACCGCCCATTCCGCCCGCGCACAGCACGCTGAGCGGTTTGGCACCAATCATCTGTCCGAGCCCGATTCCCACTACGGGCAATCCGGTAAGCACCGCTGCCGTAGCACGCGGCCCGGCGAGACCGGCGTTCACCCGTGCCGTAAATCGTTGCCGTTCTTGTAGATCCGTCCTACACGCATCGAGCAGATCTGCAACGGCAAGGCCGTGGCGCTGGGCAAGCATCCACCCACGGCTGATGCGGCTCCATTGCGATGCCGACGGCCCCGACCTCGGCACGGCCGGATCGAGTGTCACCCCCAGGCGCGCGCGGGCGGCGATGGCAGCGAACGCCTCCCCGGTCGCTCCTCCAAGCTCTGCAGCAGTGACCTCGAACGCGCGCACAGGATGCGCGCCCACCCGCAGCTCACCAACAACCACGTCGAGGCCGGACTCCAAGACGATCAGTTCCTCCCTTTGGACCATTGACCGGCGACGACGGCACCACCGGACATACAACGTCGCGCCCGCGATACCGAGCGCTATGACCACCGACAGCGGCAACAACCACACGGCCAGCAGCATCAGAGCAGCCAGCGGTGCCGCCGCCGGTTTCCAGTTCCACCGCCGAGGAGATGATCTGCCCCTCCCGAGCCGCGAGTGTCTTTGCGGTACAAGGAGAAATGCAGTGGCGAGTAGCAGTAGAGCCTGCGTCACGGCGCACTCCGCGCGATCAACATATCGAGCTGATCAGCCCCGGAGCAGGGCCTGCCGTCGACGTTCCATGCGGGTATCACCCGCGCGATCCCATCGTCGCCCTTACAGACCACCGCGATCTCGGTCAGCCTCCGACAACTTCCAAATCTTCTTATGTGACAAACGCACTGAACGGCCGCGGCGAACTGAGAATGGAGCGCGGCGCGGTCTAGCCCGCCCAGGGCCCCGAGCGCTTCTAGTCTTGCCGGGACCTCTGCCGGGGCATTCGCGTGGACGGTTCCCGCGCCGCCATCGTGACCGGTGTTCAGAGCGGTGAGCAGTTCGACCACCTCGGCTCCCCGCACCTCCCCCACCACGATTCGGTCGGGACGCATGCGCAATGCCTGACGTACCAATTGGCGCAGGGTCACTTCCCCGGCGCCCTCGACGTTGACGGTGCGCGCCGCCAGCGTGACCACGTGCGGGTGACGCGGCGCGAGCTCGGCGGCATCCTCGGCGCAGATGATGCGTTCTGACGGATGGACGGCTCCGAGCAGCGCCGAGAGCAAGGTGGTCTTACCCGCGCCTGTGCCTCCAGTGACAAGGAATGCCAGTCGAGCGGCCAGTATTCCGCGAAGCAACCTACCGGCATCCTCCGCCACAGTGCCGTCGGCGATCAGCTGATCCAAACCCTTATCGGTGGGACGCAATACGCGCAGCGACACACACGTCCCGCCGACTGCGACGGGAGCCAGCACTGCGTGGATGCGCACTACAGAACGGGGTGGACCGATGCCCGTCAGCTGACCGTCAACAAATGGTTGGGCGTCATCGAGCCGTCGCCCGACCGCAAGAGCCAACCGTTGCGCGAGTCGGCGCACGGCGGCCTCGTCCGCGAATCTCACTGTCGTGAGCCGCAATCCTTGACTGTCATCCACCCAGACCCGATCAGGTGCAGTGACCAAGACGTCCGTCGTACCCTCCGCGCACAACAGCGGTTCAAGGATGCCGGCACCGGCCAGCTCACTCTGGAGCTCCTTTATGTTGTGCAGCACATCGCTATCGCCCAGTACACCACCGGATTCAGCGCGTATCAAGGCCGCCACCGCTGAGGGTCGCAGCGTGGCATTCTCGGTGGCGAGCCGCTCCCGAACACGGTCGATCAACGATCCGGTCACGCCGCCGCACCCTTACCGTCCCGCGAGACCAGAGCCAGGATTGCCCGCGCGGCACCCGCCAATGGTGAACGCGCGGATAGCCGCAGACCACCGGTGTCGAGACGATTACCGAGATTCGGCTCGGGTCGCATGGCGGCGATCAGCGGGGCTCCCACGATTGCGGCCACCTCTGCCGGACGTAACCCACTCGGAGCCGGACCGCGCACCACAACACCGATATTCGGGTTGGCGACCTGTATCGCCGTGGTCACAAGTGCTGCTGCCACACACGCCCGTACCTCGGCAGGTACCGCCACGACCACCAGATCCGTGCGCTCCAGCGCGGCCACACTCGTTGCACCGAGCCGCCTCGGCAGGTCGACGACCACCGGCACTCCGGCTTCCCGTGCACTGTCGATTACCCCGCCGACCGCCTCCGGGTTGCCACCACCGCCCGTTCTGTCGCCCGACACGACAACAAGCCCGCGACGATGTGGCAGCGCTCGCCGAAGGGCATCGAAACTCACTCGGCCGCTGCGCATATCGATATCCGGCCACCGCAGGCCCTCGATGTCCTCCCACCCGAGCAGCAGGTCGATTCCACCGCCGAATGGATCGGCATCCACGATGAGCGCGCCGCCCGGCACACCCAGACCGATCGCGGCGCACAGAACAGATGCGCCGGCACCACCGCGTCCACCCACCACAGCAATCACCGGGGCCTTGCCCACCCCGGCAGTGGGTGGTACCGCTGAACAGGCCTCAATGAGCCTGATCTCATCCTCGGGCAGGGTGAGCACCTGCTCGGCACCCACCGCCACCGCCCTGCGCCACATCTCATTCGTCGGCTCGTCCCGAGAGACGAGCAGGACCCGCGCTCGACGCGGCAGCCGAGTCACCGTATCCAGCGACGGGTCAGCGCCCTCGAGCACTACGGCGCCCGCACGGGCCCACGCCTGTCTGCTGATAGCGCCGGCGTCGGTAGCGAGGATCAATGGTCTACCACTCGCGGCGACAATCCGCTCGATGTCGTTGCCAAGCGCTCGGTCGCCCACAGCGACGACGATCGGATCCCCCGCGATTCCCTCCACGCGCTCCACCATCGAGGTTGCGCGAAGGCAGCGCCAGGGGCTCTATCGAGATTGGGGATGGATGCGAATCTGTGGATAGATCCGAGGTGAACCGCAAAAACCGGTGATAAACGTCCCCAGAAAAGAGGACGACCCTCGCCAGGGGGGGAGGAGGCGAGGGTCGTCGTGCTTCAGCCCCGGGGGGTCGGGCTGAGACACACTCGGCATAGCCGAGTAACCCCACTATACACACGAAGCGGGTGAGGGTGGCAAGACCAAACGACCGAAAAAAGGGAAAGAAAGGCAACCCTTCTTCTGGCACCGCCGCGTTACCAGACCACCCCCGTTGACGTGCGACTTTCCGGATGGACACGACGGCACACCCGGTGAGATCTATCCTCGAACTGTGACCGACCACGCAACGGAACCCGCACCCTTTCCTTCCGTTGAGGACCGTGATGCTGCGGCCATCAGCCAGCCCACGGACACCGCCCCGGCGCCTCGGACGGCCGCCTTCTTCGATCTGGATAAGACGGTGATCGCGAAGTCGAGCACACTCGCGTTCAGCAAGCCGTTCTTCGACCAAGGCCTGATAAATAGACGCGCCGTCCTAAAATCGAGTTACGCACAATTCTTCTTCTTGCTGTCCGGCGCGGATCACGACCAGATGGATCGGATGCGTACACACATCACCAACATGTGTACGGGCTGGGATGTCGAGCAGGTGAAGGCAATCGTTGCCGAGACCCTGCACGACATCGTCGATCCGCTGGTGTTCGCCGAGGCCGCTGACCTGATCGCCGACCACAAGCTCTGCGGCCGCGATGTCGTCGTGGTCTCCGCCTCGGGTGAAGAGATCGTCGCTCCCATCGCGCGCGCCCTCGGCGCGACCCACGCGATGGCAACGCGCATGGTGGTGGAGGACGGTAAGTACACAGGCGATGTCGCGTTCTACTGCTACGGAGAAGGGAAAGTGGCGGCGATCGAGGAACTCGCCAAGCGCGAGGGCTATCCGCTGGAGCACTGCTACGCCTACTCAGATTCGATCACCGACCTACCGATGCTGGAATCTGTCGGTCACCCGACAGCCGTCAATCCAGATCGGGCGCTGCGCAAGGAATCCATGGCGCGCGGCTGGCCGGTACTGACGTTTTCGCGGCCCGTGTCGCTGGGCGATCGGATACCGGTTCCCTCCGGTGCCGCGGCCGCCACCACGGCCGCCGTTGGGCTCAGCGCCATTGCCGCTGGGGCACTTACCTATTCGCTGATCCGCAAGCTGCGGCCGTAGTACTAGACACGCGTCACTTTTGGCACGCACGTCACAAAGCAGTGACCATTGGAATTGCCCCTTGATGTGACCGTCGTCTCAGTGTAGAAAGAAGGTACGGAAGCCTGGCAAGGCCAAGGTCGACTCGGAAGAGAAGGATCGATCTCCCGACCTAGGATTCCCAGCACGGACCACGGCACCCACGCGGAGCACGCCGCGACAAGGGCAGAAGCGTTGTGGGCCTGCGCAATCGCGAACAGAGATGACTCATCAGACTTCTTGGGTGAAGTCCGAGTTAGAAGCGTCGTGAAAGCGCCGAGGCCACCCACACAACCCACAATGCACGCTTGGTAACCGGAGGATCCGTGCTAACGGGCGGCGGGCCGATTTACTCGGACCGTCGCCCGTTTTTATGTGCAGATACGTTTTGCGTCAGCTCGACGCGGTGTCAGCGATCGATGTCGCCTCAGCGGCACCCGCCGTTAATGCCTGACAGCAGAAGATGATCCATGCGGCAATGGCATCCGGCGTCCCCTCCGCGAAGGCTGAGGAAAGCTCTCGATACCTGCCCGACTGACGCATCCACATCACCTCGGGAACGCCGAGCGCATGCGGATCAAGACCACGCGACACTGTCACCAACCGGGATGCCGCGCGCGCGACCACACCATCAGCGGAGCCAAAGGGGTTCAGCGTCAAGAGTTCCCCGTGGGTAATCGCCGCAAGAATCGGTGCGGACACCGATGTTCCACCCGAGATCAGTTGCGCCAACAGCTCCAGCCGGTCCGTATCGACGCCGGGGCGCGGCCGTCCCAGCGTGTCCTCATCGGCCATGCCGGTGGCCGCCAGCACATGCAGACGCGCCAATGCCTGCAGCGGCGCACGCGACCACACCGACGTCATCTGGCTGAGCGCGTCGCCGTCGAGTGCCTGCCCCACACGCAGCGCGCCGGCCAGTATCGGGTCATCCACCGCTCCATCGGCGCTCAGCTTCATCGTTCCGCCGTCCAGGGCCGATGAAGACCTGGCCGCCCGCACCGCCGCCTCGGCGGCGGTCACCGGCCATCCCCGCAGATTGGCGCGGTGACGGTGCACCTTGCTCACCGCGTCGCGAGCGGATTCGGCGGCTTCGGATACTCCCGGCAAGGTGGCCAGCGGCGCGAGTGGATCTGTCATGGTCCACTAACGGTACTGAATAGCTCGTCGTGCAAGAGACTCACCGCAGCGCCTTGCGCTCCTCGCGCCGGATCCGCTGCTGCTCCGGGTCGGGAACCGGCACCGCCGCCAGCAGACGTTTGGTGTAATCATCAGTCGGTGCGGTCAATACCTGTTTATCGGAACCGAATTCGGCGAGGCGGCCATGGTTAAGCACCGCGATGCGGCTCGCCACCAATTCCACCACCGCCAGGTCGTGGCTGATGAACAAGCATGCGAAGCCGTGCTCACGTTGCAACTCGGCGAAAAGTTCGAGCACCCGCGCCTGCACTGAAACATCCAGCGCCGAGGTCGGTTCGTCGGCGATCAGCAGGGTGGGCTCCAGCGCCAAGGCCCGCGCGATGCCGACCCGCTGCCGCTGCCCACCGGAGAGCTGATGCGGGAATCGATTTCGCATGTTCGCGGGCAACTGCACCTGCTCCAGCAGCGTCTTGACCCTGCTTTCCCGTTGGGAGCGATCCATATCGGTGTGCAGAGTCAACGGTTCGGCGATCGACTGGCCGATTGGCCATCGCGGATTCAGTGAGGATCCCGGATCCTGGAACACCACCCCCACCTTGCTCCGGATGTCCCGCAGCTGCTTGCGGTCGGCCTTCGAAATATCTTGTCCAGCAACGCAGATGGTTCCCGATGTCACCTTGAGTAGGCCCACCGCGGCGCGCCCGATGGTGGATTTCCCCGATCCCGATTCACCGACGAGGCCCACCACCTCACCCCTGCCGATGGAGAAGGACACATCGTCGATGGCCCGGAAACCTCCGCCTTTCCCCGGATACTCGATGACCGCGTGCTCCACCTTTAGCGCCAGATCGCTTGCCGGTTCCAAAGGTTCGTCAGTATCGTGCAGCGTCGCGCCCAGGTGAGGCACGGCCGCCAGTAGTTGCTGCGTGTACGGCTGCTGTGGCCGGTGGAAGATGCCGTCGGCATCCCCCTCCTCGACGACCTCACCGTCTTTCATCACCATGATGCGGTCCGCCATATCCGCCACCACACCCATGTCGTGCGTGATCAGGATGATCCCGGCCTCGATGCGATGTCGCAGATCGCGCATGAGATCAAGGATTTCGGCCTGCACGGTGACATCGAGCGCAGTGGTGGGCTCGTCGGCGATGAGCAACCCGGGATCCAGCGCAAGAGCCTGTGCGATCATCGCGCGCTGACGCTGCCCACCGGAAAGCTGGTGCGGGTAGTGCTTCACCCGCTTCTGCGGCTCGGGCATGTCCACCAGCTCAAGAAGCTCGATGGCACGTTCGCGGGCCTGTCTGCGCGTCACTTTCTTATGCGCACAGACGGCCTCGGCGATCTGCCAGCCGATCGTGTACACCGGATTCAGTGCTGTCATCGGCTCCTGGAAGATGACGGCAACATCCTTGCCGCGCACCTCACGCAGCTCATCATTGGTGGCACCGAGCAGCTCGGCACCGTTGAGCTTGATGCTTCCGTCAACCCGTGCGCTGGAGGGCAGTAGCGCCGGAATGGCCATGGCGGTCGTGGATTTTCCCGAACCGGACTCGCCGACGATGGCGAGCACCTCGCCCTTGGCGACGGTCAGCGAGACACCCTTGACAGCCGGCACCCATTGTTTGTCGACCTCGAAATCAACCGTGAGGTCCCTGATCTCGATCACGGAATCTGTGGACACTGCCGCCTACCTCCTCCGCGGATCGAGAGCATCCCGGAGGGCGTCACCCACCATGATGAAGCCCAGCACGGCGGCCGAGAGGAACAGGGCGGGAACGATTACCAAGCGTGGCGTAGTAGCAAAACGGGACTGCCCGTCATTGATCTGCAGCCCCCACGAAATCTCGGGCAACTCCAGGCCGATGCCCATGTAGGTCAGCGTGGCCTCCGCCGCGATGAAGCTGCCCACCGCGATGGTGGCGTACACCAGGACCGGCGCCAAAGCATTGGGAAGTATGTGTCGCAGCAGGATTCGCCATGTCGGGGCTCCCAACGCGATGGCGGCCTGGACGTAGTCGCTCTGCTTGATGGTCATGACGCTGGAACGCACGAGCCGCATCGACGTCATCCAGCCGAACACGATCAGCGCACCGGCGACACTCCACACCGTGCGATGGCCCACCACCGATAGCAGGATCATCCCGCCCAGAATCGTGGGAATGCCGTAGAAGACATCGGTCAACCGAGACAGAGCGGAGTCGGCGATGCCCCCGAAATATCCCGCCAGCGCCCCGACGAGGACACCGATGATCAGCACACCCACCATCGATATCAGCCCGATCGTCAGTGACACTCGGGCCCCATAGACCACATTGGCGTAGTAGTCGCAGCCCTGCAGGTCCGTGCCCAGCCAATGGGCCGCGCTGATTCCCTTACGGGCCTGATAGAGGTCGCAGTCGCGGGGGTCCTTCCCGAAGGTGAACAGCTGCGGGGCCAAAGCCATCAACACCAGAATCGTCAACAGGATCGATCCGGTGATGAAGAAGCCGCTGCGGCGCAGGTATTTCCATGCGTTGCCCCACAGGTCCGCCTGCTCCACCAGCGATTCGGCAGCGGCGTCGGCGCCCGATACCGGGCCCGGAGCGTGTATGGGGTCACTCATAGCGAATCCTCGGATCCAGCAGCGCATACAGGATGTCGACGACGAGATTGAAGAAGATATAGAAGAAGACGATCAGTGTCAGGATGCTCACCACCACGGCGCCCTCCTGGTTGCGGACCGCGTCGAATGTCGCCCTTCCCAGTCCGGGGATGTTGAACACCGACTCGGTGACGACGGCGCCTGCCAGCAAGGCCCCCACGTCGGCACCGATGAACGTGACCACCGGAATTAGGCTGTTACGCAAGGTATGCCGCAGCAGAATGCGCGATTCGGAGATGCCCTTGGCACGGGCGGTACGGACGTAGTCGGCATCCATGGTCTCCAGCATCGAGGTCCGGGTAAGGCGGGCGACGTAGGCCATAGATAGCGAGGCCAACACCAGTCCCGGCAGCAGGAAGCTGTACCAGCCGTCCCGGATTCCGGCGATGGGAAACCAGCCGAGCTTGAAGCCGAACAGGTACTGCGCCAGGAAGCCGAGCACGAAGACCGGCATGGACACCAACAGCGTGGTGCTCACCAACACCAAATTGTCGAAGAACGAACCACGGCGAACCGCACACAACACGCCGGCCGCGATGCCGATGATCGTCTCGAACACCACCGCCACCACAGTGAGCCGCAAGGTCACCGGCAGGCGTTGTGAAACTGTTTGCGCGACAGGACGTTCCTGAAAATCAGTGCCGAAGTCACCGTGTAGAAAGCCCACGATGTACTTGCCGTAGCGCACCAGGAACGGATCGTCGAGGTGAAAGCGCTCGCGCAGCTGCGCCATGACCTCGGGAGTGAACGGACGGTCGCCGGCCAGCGCCCGAATGGGGTCGCCCGGCAGCGCGTACACCAGAGCGTAGATGAGCAACGATGTTCCGATGAGCACCGGGATGGCCAGCAGCAGGCGCTTCACGACGTATCGAAACATGCCCGCGTTCTGCCACAAACGCTGGACATCAAGGAGTTTGACGGTCATTCCATGACCTCTACATCGGCGTACTCAATGCAGTCTTGGATGGTGATCTTGACATTGCTCACCCGCTTGGAGTGCACCGCCTGATTGACCTCATAGAACAGCGGAGCGGCCGGAAGGTCCTTGAACAACAAGTCCTCCGCCTTCTGATACGCCTTGGTGGCGAGTTCCACGGTCGGTTCGTTGTTGCCCTGGCGCAGCAGCTCATCGAATGCCGGGTTGCTGTAGAACACGTAGTTCGATCCGGCCGGGGGGAGCGCCACCGTGCCGTACAGGGACTCCAGGAAGTTGTAGATCGACGGGTAGTCCATCACCCAGCCGGACCGGAACGGTCCCGTCATCCCCTTGCTGTCCTGCAACGGCAGGAACTGGGACCACGGCAGGCTCTTGAGGACGTAGGGCACTTTCAGGTTGGACTGCAGCTGGTTCCCGATGGCCTGCACCCACGACAGCGCACCGGTGCTCGATGAGCTGTACCACAGCTCAATGGGCTTGCTCCGATCGAAATGAGCGTCGTCGAGCAGTTTGTTGGCCTCGTCGACGTGCAGCTCGCACAGCTTTCCGCACGCCCCCTTGCGATACCCGTAGACCACCGCCGACGCGTAGGAGGTGGCAGGCGTGCGGGTACCGGAGAAGATCACCTGGGTGATCGCCTCACGATCAATGGCCATCGAAATCGCCTGACGCACACGTACATCGCCGTACCGCGGGTCATACATCGGGAAGCCCAACGAAGTGATGTCCGGGCGGGGCCGCTCCAGGAAGGCCGATCCGAATTCGGCCCTGGCGTTCTCGTAGGCGGAGTCGGGCAGATCGAGCTGGATATCAAGGGCTCCGGCCTGCATATCGGTGTACGCGGTCAGGCCCTCGGTGTACACCCGCCAGATCAGGCCCTTGGACTTGGCCTTCTTCGGACCTACGTATTGGTCATAACGACTCAGCGTGAACCCGACGCCGCGCACCCAATCACCGTCGGCCTTGAACGGGCCGTTGCCTATGGGGTGCACCCCGAACTTGGCCGGATCCCGGAAGAACGCCTTGGGCAGCGGGAGAAACGCGGTGTACCCCAACGTCATCGGGTAGATGGCGAACGGAGTGTTCAACCGCACCGTGAATGTCACGTCATCCACGACATGCAGTCCGCGCATCTGTGTCGCCCGTGGCGGAATTTTGTTCTTCGGGTCACCCTGCAGATCATCGAACCCGTCGACGTTGGCAAGGAAACTCGAGGAGCCCTGGGCGTTGGTGCTCAGGGCGGTGTAATTCCATGCATCCACATAGGACTGGGACGTCACCGGTTCGCCGTTGTGGAATGTCCATCCGGGCTTGAGCTTTATCGTCCAATTGATGTTGTCGTGGCTGGTTATCGACTCTGCCACTCCGGTGTACTCCACCTCGGCGGTGTCGTTGTTGAACTCGACCAGCGCGGTAAATAGCGAGCGCAGGATGCGACCACCCTGATTCTCGGTGGTGTTTCCGGGCACCAAGGTGTGCTCGGGTTCGGTGATGTACATGCTGAAGTACCCAGCGGGAGCCTTCGCAACGAGGTCACCACAGCCGGCGGGAAGGATCGCGGCAATACCAACGAGCAACGCGACGGCCAGTTGGCGGAACCTCATCCTCACCCTTCCCTTCGGTAGCTGAAATAGGTAGGACGAACCATAGGCGGGTATCACGCCGATGTCTCTTCATCGACACACCGCCACGCCCGGATCTGCACAGCGACCTCAATTACTTCTCGGTAACCAAGACCTCCCACTAGGCTTTCGAAACGGACCTGTCTATGGCAGAAAGGCCAGATCAGATGACCGAAGTCAGCACCGAACCGGATCGCTACCCGCCGTCACCGGAGTTTGTGGCGACAGCGAACGCGACCGCCGACCTCTACGAGGCGGCCGAAGAAGATCGACTCGGGTTCTGGGCGCGGCAGGCGGGCCGCCTGCACTGGAGCGAGCCCTTCGGTGAGGTGCTCGACTGGTCCGACGCACCATTCGCGAAGTGGTTCGTCGGCGGCAAGCTCAACGTCTCGTACAACTGCGTCGACCGGCACGTGGAGGCCGGCAACGGTGAGCGCGTCGCCATCCACTGGGAGGGCGAGCCCGGTGACACCCGCACCATCACCTACGCCGAGCTGCTGGCTCAGGTCAGCCAGGCCGCCAACTATCTGACCGAGCTCGGCCTGGTATCCGGCGACCGGGTGGCGATCTATATGCCCATGCTGCCCGAGGCGATTGTGGCGATGCTGGCGTGCGCGCGGCTGGGCCTGATGCATTCGGTGGTCTTCGCGGGATTCTCCGCCGCGGCGCTGCGGGCACGCATCGACGACGCCCAGGCCAAGCTGGTCATCACCTCCGACGGCCAATGGCGCCGCGGCGCTGCGGCCCCGCTGAAGGCCGCTGTGGACGAAGCGCTAGGCGGCGAGCCGAGTTCCGTCGAACATGTTCTCGTGGTGCGCCGCACCGAGATTCCCGTCGAATGGACCCAGGGTCGCGACGTGTGGTGGCACGAGACGGTTACTCACGCCGATACCACTCACGTCCCCGAGGCGTTTGATTCCGAGCATCCGCTGTTCCTGCTGTACACCTCGGGAACGACCGGAAAGCCCAAGGGGATCGTGCATACCTCGGGCGGCTTCCTGACGCAGACCTCGTACACGCATTTCAACATTTTCGACCTCAAGCCCGAGACCGACGTGTACTGGTGCACAGCCGATATCGGCTGGGTCACCGGCCACACGTACATCGTCTACGGCCCACTGTCCAACGGCGCCACCCAGGTGGTGTACGAGGGCACACCCACCTCCCCGAACGAGCACCGGCATTTCGAGATCATCGAAAAGTACGGCGTCACCATCTATTACATCGCACCCACATTGGTGCGGACGTTCATGAAGTGGGGCCGCGAGATCCCGCTCGCGCATGATCTATCCAGCCTGCGACTGCTCGGCAGCGTCGGCGAGCCGATCAACCCGGAGGCGTGGCGCTGGTACCGGGAGGTCATCGGCGGCAACCGTACCCCCATCGTCGACACGTGGTGGCAGACCGAGACCGGCTCGGCGATGATCTCCCCGCTGCCTGGTATCACCGACACCAAACCCGGCTCCGCGATGCGTGCGTTGCCCGGCGTCTCCGCGAAAATCGTTGACGACGACGGGAATCGGCTGGAGCCGGCGAGCGGCGATGAGCCGGTCACCGGATATCTGGTTCTCGATCAGCCGTGGCCGTCGATGCTGCGCGGCATCTGGGGCGACCCGGAGCGTTTCAAGGAGACCTACTGGTCGCGCTACGCCGACAAGGGCTGGTACTTCGCCGGTGACGGCGCCCGCTATGACAGCGACGGCGCCATCTGGGTGTTGGGTCGCATTGATGACGTCATGAACATCTCCGGTCACCGGATCTCCACCGCCGAGGTGGAATCCGCACTCGTCGGACATGAAGGTGTCGCCGAGGCAGCCGTCGTCGGGGCCTCCGACGACACAACAGGACAGGCCATCGTGGCGTTCGTGATTCTGAAGGCCAGCCACACCGTCGAGGGCGACGAGCTCGTCTCACACCTGAAAGCTCAGGTTTCCAAGGAGATTTCGCCCATTGCCAAGCCGCGCGAGATTCACGTGGTACCCGAGCTGCCCAAGACTCGTAGCGGCAAGATCATGCGACGGCTGCTGCGTGACGTGGCCGAGGGACGCGAGCTGGGCGATACCTCGACACTGGTCGACCCGAGCGTCTTCGAGGCGATCAGGGCCAGCAAGTAGGACCGCCTACCCGACCGGGGTGTAACCCACTCCGGCGGTGCGGTTCTTGGCGTTGATGTCAGCCAGCACGGTATTGATCGAGTACGTGGTGGTCGGGGTGTGCAGCGGGATGTATTTGATGACGCACACCGGCAGCTTGGTCGCGGCGCCGTGGATCATTCCCACCAGTTGTCCGTTCACGGTGACCGGCGCACCCGAGTCTCCCGGTTGTCCGCACACCTGATTGATGAATGTGCCGGGCTCAGCTCCGGCGCCGAAGGTCACGCCGCATGAATTGCCGGTGGTGCGTCCCAGCTTGCACGCGATATCACCGGGCTGCGGGTCGGGCCCGATTCCGGTGATGGTGAAGCCCTTGTAGGTGTTCACCGGCTGCACCTTCTCGGGATCGAACTGGATGGTCGCGTAGTCGTACTGCTCGTTGCCGTTGACGAACTTGCCGAGCACGCCCTTCTTGGGAAAGTCCTCCGAGACCACCTGTGAACCCGCACCTCCGCAGTGAGCGGAGGTGAAGCCCACCAGATTGCCCTTGTTGTCGTGACCGATCGTGGTCAGCGTGCAGAGGGTGTCACCGTTGATGATCAGCCCGGCGCCGCCGCCCATGGGCACCTTGTCATCGGCACCGGCGGCGGGAGCCGCACCGGCCGGAGTCACGCCCGCGACAAGGCCGAACAGTGCGATCAGCACCGACAACCCGTACCGCATACGCCGCCGAGGTGACCTCATCGGCGCCCTAGCTTCTTCGCGCATGCCGCTCATCGGTGCAGCCTTTCTCATTCCGGCCGCATCTCTCCCCCGTCGGCCACGCCTGCCCTCATTCTAAACAAGATTCACACTGGTCACTTCTGTCACAGTGCTATCGATTGGGTAACGACGACCCCGGTCAGACGCGCCGCAGCCTCGGCGCCACCGACGTGGCAACATAGGCCGCACGACATCACACCGGACCCGCAAGGGACACGGAGGGAGCACAGTGAGCAGCCCTGGAAGCCGCAACTACCGCACGGACAGCAATGGTGTTCCGATCACCGTCGCAGCCATTCCGCTGTCCGATCCGAGCGCGACCGGCACCGGCGAACCCACCATCGGCAATCTCGTCCGTGATGCCACCTCCCAGGTTTCCGCCCTGGTGCGCGCCGAGGTCGAGCTGGCCCGCGCCGAGGTAGTCCGGGACGTCAAGAAGGGTGTCGCGGGCAGCATCTTCTTCATCGCGGCTCTCGTGGTCCTGTTCTACTCGACGTTCTTCTTCTTCTTCTTCGCCGCCGAGATCCTCAAGATCTGGCTGCCCGCCTGGGCCGCCTACTTGATCATCTTCGCCGCGATGGTGTTCGTCGCCATCCTCGCGGTGCTGATCGGTTTCCTTCAGGTCAGACGAATCCGAGGACCGCGCGACACCATCGCCTCTGTCAAGGAAACACGGACCGTGTTCACCTCGCGAGACGACGAGACCCCCGCGCTGACCAAGTCGGCCAAGCCCGCTGACCCGTCGGGCTGGTAACTGATTCACGTCGGCTCGATACCGACACATCCATGCTGTTTGACCAGACTGCTCGCCACCCCGACCCGTCCGTGGTCCGCATCGTCGGACCATGGCGTCATTTCGACGTGCATGCCAACGGAATTCGGTTTCACGTGGTGGAAGCCGAGGCCCCCAGCACACCGACCGTAGCCGTCACCAGCAGACCACTCGTATTGCTGCTACACGGATTCGGTTCCTTCTGGTGGTCATGGCGCCATCAGCTTCGCGAGCTGACGGATGCCCGCGTGGTGGCGGTCGATCTGCGGGGCTACGGGGGCAGCGACAAGCCACCGCGCGGGTACGACGGCTGGACCCTGGCCGGCGACACCGCCGGATTGATTCGCGCCCTGGGGCACACGTCGGCCACGCTGGTCGGGCATGCCGAGGGCGGGCTGGTCTGCTGGGCCACCGCCAACCTGCATCCGCGCCTTGTCGATGCCATCGCGGTGCTGAGCTCGCCGCACCCGATCGCCTTACGCACCTCCACATTCCGCGGAACCGGACAGGGCGGGGCACTACTGCCTTCACTCATGCGCTACCAGGTGCCGATCCTCCCGGAGCGCACCCTGACACGTCATCGCGGTGCCGAACTGGAGCGTCTGGTGCGCTCGCGGGCCGGCGCGCAGTGGACCACCACCGAGGATTTCGCAGAGACCATCACTCAGCTGCGCACCGCGATCGCCATTCCGGGTGTGGCCCATTGCGCACTGGAGTATCAGCGGTGGGCGGTGCGCAGCCAATTGCGCAGCGAAGGTTGGCGTTTCATGCGCTCAATGAACCGCGAACTGTCCGTCCCGGTGCTGCACCTGCGCGGCGATACCGATCCCTACGTGCTCGCCGACCCGGTACACCGGTCACTGCGATTCGCGCCGAACGGGCAGTTCGCCGCACTGCGCGGGGTGGGTCACTACGGCCACGAGGAAGATCCCGCCACCGTCAACGAACACCTACGGAGTTTTATTGGGCGCCGGTGACTGCGGCCCATTGACGGGCTGCTCCGGCGACTTACTGGCCTCGGGTGCGGAGATGCAACTGCCGGTGCCAACGGGCTCGACAAGCTCCGCCTTGGCCAGCTGATCCTTGACCTGTTTGGCGGTGAGCGCGAAGCCGGTGTCGTCATCGTCGATGGCCGCCCCGAAGACCACGCCGAGCACCCGACCTTCCGTGTCGATCAGCGGACCGCCCGAATTACCTTGGAGCACTGAGCCCCGGACGGTGTACACCTCGCGGGTGACCGTGGTGGACCGGTAGATGTCCGGGCCATTCAGTTCGATGATCTCACGGACCCGCGCCGGGGTCGCCCTGTAGTTCCCACCGCCCGGGTAGCCCAGCACAATGGCGTCGTCCCCGGTCTTAGCGGCCTTGGGCGCGAAGACCAGCGGCGCCGCCGGCATGTCCGGAACAGCGAGAATCGAAATGTCCGCACTGGGGTCGTAGGCCACCACGCTGGCGTCGAAGGTCTGCCCTGCCGACTCGACCGTGACACTGTTCGTGCCTGCCACCACGTGGGCATTCGACATCACTCGGTGCGGGGCGATGACGAATCCGGTTCCCTCAAGCGATTTTTGGCAGCTGCGGGCAATACCCTTGATCTTGACGACACTCGGCTCGGCTCCGCGTACCACCGGACCGTCGGCCAGGCTCGACTCGGGAGCGTCGACGGCGGCAATCGGGGTCTTTCCGAACGGCTGCAACACACTGGGCAGCCCGGAAGTATCCAGCAGCTTCGACAGATCGTTGGGAACCTTGCGGAGTTGGTCCGGGGCGTACTTGTCGACCTGGCTGAGCACCTTCGATTCACGTGCTGCCGCAGAGATATTCGGCTGTGCAGAGCTTTGCATCGGGATGGACAGCAGCCACGCGGCAATCAGGACGGCCGCAACCTGCAGCACCACACCCACCACCGAATCGCCGGCACGCAGCGCCCGATTCTTGATGGCGCCACGCATGGCCCGGCCCAGTACCACGCCCGCGACCTCGCCGATGACCACCAGCACAAGGATGAGCAAGAGGGAGGCGAACAGCTTGGTGCGCGCCCCTTCCAGGTTGCCCACCACATGCGGGGCCAGCATGATTCCCGCCACCGCGCCCAGAATCACCCCGACGAAGGACATCAGGGAACCCAATGCACCGGAACGCCATCCGGATACCGCGGCGATGAACGCCACAGCGATGACGGCGATATCAAGCCACTGCGATGGATTCAGGTTCATACCGACCCTCCCAGGTGCTCGGCCAGTAGGTCATCAAGATCACGAAGGTTACGAGTGTCCCACGGCTGCGCCCAGCCGGACACTTCCAGCATCGCCGCGATGATCTGCCCGGTGAAACCCCACACCAGCATCCCCGGCAGCAGGAAGGCCGGGCCGCTGTAACGAATACCAAAAGTCTTCTTGGTCACCATGATCCGGTTCGCCGGGTTGACGAGGTCACCGATCTTCACGCGCGAAACCTCGGCGGTCTCGCCCGGGTCGACGGCGAGGACCGGACCCGGATCGGGTGAGTACGCGAGCACGGGTGAGACGTGGAAACCGGACGGAGGAATGAACAGCGGGTCCATCACCGTCAGCGGCTGCACGCGGACGGGGTCCAGCCCCGTCTCCTCGTGTGCCTCCCGCAATGCCGTTCCCACCGGTCCCCCGTCACCGGGATCGGTGGCACCACCGGGAAACGACACCTGGCCGCTGTGTTGACGCAAGGTCGATGCCCGCACCGTCAGCAACAGATCTGCCTCGGTGGGGTCGGTGATCGTTCCATCGGCGGATACCAGCACCAAAACTGCCGCCGGTCGCCCGGAGGAGGGCAGCTGGCGCGCCCGCAGCACCGCCTTGATCGCGGGGTGTACGCCGCGGCCATAGATGTCTTTGACACCCGCGGCGTTGTCCACCAGCGGTCGCATCCAGTCAGGCGCAGCATTGGGTGTCAACGGCGCCGTCGCCAATCCTCTTCGCGCATGCGGCTCATCGGCAGTCACGACCTAGAACCTCACTCCCAACGCTTGCTCCACCTCGGCACCGATCTCATTCGCCGAAGTGAACGAACGCGGTAGCACTCGGGCAACGCTACCGTCCGCACGGATCAAAATTGTTGTGGGCATGACATTCGGTGACTTCAGCGCGGCCGCGATGCGGCGGGCTCCATCCTGGATCATCGGCAGCCGGACGTGAAGCTCGGCGAGCTTGGCCAGCCCGGCGGCCTCATTCTCGTCCTGATGCACCGTCACAACGGTCAGCTTGTCGCCCGCGCGGCGCTGCACCTCGGCCATCGCCGGCAGCTCATCGGCACACGGGCCACACCAGTAGGCCCACAGATTCAGCACCACCGCACGCCCGGCGAGCACAGCACCAACCGGCACCTTGACCCCACTGCATTCCAGCGTTATCCCGGCCAGTTCCGGCATGCCCGGGGCACTGCCCGCGGTCGGGCATGGCGGCAGTTGCGCCTGGCGGCGCAGTTCGGCGAGGGCTTCGGGGGTGTCGGCGTCTCGGCGTTCCCGGGCCGCGACGGGATCTTGTCCCCGCGGCCCGCGCTGCCGCTCATCGTGTTGTTGCGACAACATGACGGTGATCAGCGCGGCGACCAGCACCACCCCGACGATCGTCCACCGTGCCCCGGTGCTGAGCCGAGCCATGTCACAACCCGGCCAGGGCCAGCAAGTGCTCGGTTTCCGGACCCTTCACCAGCGGCGCCGCCAGCTCGGGATCCGTCGGGCCCAGCCCGTACGACGGACAATCCTTGGCCAATACGCACACCCCGCAGGCGGGCTTTCGGGCATGGCATACGCGCCGGCCGTGGAAGATCACCCGATGACTGAGCAGGGTCCATTCCTTGCGTTCGATGAGCTCGCCGACGATGTGCTCGACCTTGACCGGGTCCTCTTCCTCGGTCCATCCCCAACGCCGCACCAGCCGCCCAAAATGCGTGTCGACGGTGATGCCAGGAATGTCAAAGGCGTTGCCCAGGACAACGTTTGCGGTCTTGCGGCCAACGCCGGGCAGTGTGACCAAGTCCTTCAGGCGCGGCGGCACCTCGCCGCCGTATCGCTCCACCAGTTGGGTTCCCAGCCCGATGATCGAGTTCGCCTTGTTCCGGTAGAAGCCGGTGGTGCGGATCATTTCTTCGAGTTCGGCCCGATTGGCCCCCGCGTAGTCCTCCGCGGTGCGGTACTTGGCGAACAACGCGGGGGTCACCATGTTGACCCGGACATCGGTGCACTGCGCCGACAAGATGGTGGCGACCGTCAATTCCAGCGGCGTGGTGAAATCGAGTTCGCAGTAAACGTGTGGAAATGCCTGCGCCAGAGTCCGATTCATCCGGCGCGCACGACGGACCAGTCCCGCGTGCGTCTCGGCCTTCCGCGCCCGGACCGGGGCTGTCGTCTTCGCCGTCGATTTCGCTCTGGGCTTAGAGGCCGATCCGGTCACAGACACAAGCCCAGGGTAGCCGGAGGCTGAGACACCGCACGGGCGAGCACGTCCACCGATTGCACCCGTGCGCAGGACAAACCGGTTGTTTTTCGTGACCTCGTCGAGATCTTGGGCGTGTTTACTTCAACCCGTGTCGGGCCTATTCGGTTTGTTGGTACCCGGACTTCTCATGCTTGCCAGCCTTGGGCTGGGAAGGCTGGAAGCCGGGTTGATGCGGCATACCTTGCAACCAAGTGAGGTCGCCGATTTTCTGGACCAAGCAAGTCCATCGGATATGAATCGGCTCGCGCGCGACGGCATGCCGTCGGCTATCGAGGGTTTGCACCAGCGTCAGTTGCAACGCATCGAGCCGTCGTTGGAGGCGGTGTACGAGGCCACCACAAACGGCTACAACCAGCCACGAGTCAACGGTCCGTCCATGAAGCCCCCGCGAATCGGCGGTACCTCCAGCCTGCGCGATGAGGGTGTGCACTCCATGCGCTCCCGGCATTCGGTGGTGGATTCACTGCGTGCCGGTGGGGCAGCGGTGTAGCTTGGATCACGTTCTTTAGCGACTTGGCCTCTAGACTCATGTCGAGCAGGCCAGCGCAAGCATGACCAACGAATTTGGGTAAGGGGCAAACGTGGACGAGATCCTGGCCAGGGCCGGAATCTTCCAGGGTGTCGAACCGACTGCCATCTCGGCGCTGACGAAGCAGCTGCAGCCGGTTGACTTTCCGCGCGGACATACGGTGTTCGCCGAGGGCGAGCCTGGCGACCGTCTGTACATCATCATCACCGGCAAGGTGAAGATCGGACGCCGGTCACCCGACGGCCGTGAGAACCTGCTGACGATCATGGGACCGTCGGACATGTTCGGTGAGCTGTCGATCTTCGACCCCGGGCCCCGGACGTCCAGCGCCACCACCATCACCGAGGTGCGCGCAGTGTCGATGGACCGGGACGCGTTGCGCGCCTGGATCGCCGACCGTCCGGAGATCGCCGAGCAGCTACTGCGCGTGCTGGCTCGCCGCCTGCGCCGCACCAACAACAATCTCGCCGATTTGATCTTCACCGACGTGCCCGGCCGCGTGGCCAAGCAGCTACTGCAGCTGGCCCAGCGGTTCGGCACCCAGGAGGGCGGCGCGCTGCGCGTGACGCACGACCTGACGCAGGAGGAGATCGCTCAGCTGGTGGGAGCGTCCCGCGAGACCGTGAACAAGGCGCTGGCCGATTTCGCGCACCGCGGCTGGATCCGGCTGGAGGGCAAGAGCGTTCTGATCTCCGACTCGGAGCGTCTGGCCCGCCGCGCGCGCTAGTGCATCAGCGTGATGCACTGAAAGCCACCACCGCGACGCACACCAGCGTCAGTACCGCACCGGCTTGCTGAATCCGGCTCAGTCGCTCATGGAGCACCACGCGGGCGATGAGCACCGTCACCACCGGGTACAGCGAGGACAGCACCGCTGCCACGCCCAGGCTGCCGCGCGCTGAGGCGTACGTGAACAGCAGGATGGCCGAAGTATCGAGCACCCCCGCGAGAGGCACCACCCCGAACGGCGGACGCAGGTTCTGCCGCAGGCTCTTCCAGTTGAACGCGCCGAGCACCAGAATCAGCATCACCTCGGTGGCGCGGGAAACCACCACCGCCTCCACGGGGTGATACCTGCCCGCCTCGGCCAGCAGGATCATGCAGACCCCGAACATCACCGTGCAAAAGAACGACCACACGAGCACCTGTCGCCCCGGACGCCGTCCGTCCAGTCCTTGCGAGGCCGAGGCCAGCATGACGCCGATGAGTGTGCCGGCCAGCCCCAAATACGTGAGCCCCGAAAGCGACTGTCCGATCATGGCGCCCCAGATGACCGGCACTACTGCGCCCACCGCCGCGATGGGCGAGACGACCCCCATCGGACCGATGGCAAGCGCGCGGTACAACGCGTAGAGAGCAGTGAAAGCCGCTGGGCCGGAGAGCATTCCCAGCAGTGTGCGGCCGTCGAAATGCGATGACGACGTCACCAGCGCCACCAGCCCCACCACGGCCAGCCCGACGGGCCTGCTCAGCGCGAGTACGGCCAGTGTGGAACGCCGCTTGCTCGCATGCCCGCCGATGAAATCACTGATGCCCCAGCTGAGCGAGCCCGTGAGGGCCAGTGGGATGGGGTTCACCGCCGACTAAACAGCGCGCAGGTAGTCCAGCTGCGCCTGCACCGACCATTCGGCGGCGCCCCACAGCGACGGGTCCACATCGGTGTAGACGAATTCGACAACCTGCCGAGCCGAGGCATCCTCGCCCAGTGCCGCCAGTGCACCCCGCACCTGGTCAAGACGCTGCTCCCGGTGCGCCAAATACGCGGCGGACGCCGCCGAAAGGTCGCCCAGCTCGGGACCGTGGCCGGGCAGCACGGTGCGCTTGCCCAGGCCCTCAAGGCGTTTCAGTGACTCCAGGTAGTCACCGAGGCCGCCGCCATCCTGCGCGATGACGGTGGTCCCCCGCCCGAGGATGGTGTCGGCGGTCAATACCGCGTCATCGAGAACGAAGGACACCGAATCATCGCTGTGCCCGGGGGTAGCGAGCACCGAGATGGACAAACCCGCGACGTCGATGCACTCGCCGTCGGAGAGCGCCACCGAATCGCCGCGCAGCCATGCCGGATCCACGGCGCGCACCGGCGCACCGGTCAGCTCGACCAGACGGTCGACACCACCGGTGTGATCGAAATGCCGATGGCTCACCAACACCAGAGCCACCTTGCCGATCTTCGCCAACTCCTCGACGTGCACATCGGGGTCGCCGGTAGCGACACCCGGACCCGGGTCGACGATGACGACCTCATCGCTTCCCGGCGCGCGCAGCACCCAGGTATTGGTGCCTTCCAGCGTCATCATCCCCGGGTTATTGGCCAGCAGCACCGAAGCTGTCTCGGTGACCGGACGCAGCTGCCCGTAGGCGGGATGGGGCATCAGGCGGAGACTTCCTCTCTGACCTCCACCACGATCTCCACCTCCACCGGGGCGTTGATCGGGAGCTCCGCAACACCCACGGCCGAGCGCGCGTGCACACCCGCGTCCCCGAACACGTCGCCCAACAGCTCCGATGCTCCGTTCACCACACCGGGCTGGCCGGTGAACCCGGGTGCCGAGGCGACGAATCCGACGACCTTGACCACCTTCACGACGTTGTCGATCCCGACGAGTGCGTCTACCGCGGCGACCGCATTGAGGGCGCAGGTACGGGCCAGTGTCTTGGCGTCCTCCGGCGTGACCTCGGCCCCGACCTTGCCCGCGGCGACCAGATCTCCGTCCACGATGGGCAGCTGCCCGGAGGTGTAGACGTGATTACCGCTGCGCACCGCGGGTTGATACGCGGCCAACGGCGCCGCGACGGCGGGCAGTTCGATTCCGAGCTCGACGAGCCGGGCGCTATGCGTGCTCATTTCGACCTCTTCAGGTACGCGACGTGCTGTTCACCGGTGGGTCCGGGTAACACGCTCACCAGCTCCCAGCCATCACTTCCCCACTGGTCCAGGATCTGCTTGGTGGCATGTGTCAACAGCGGGACGGTGGCGTACTCCCATGCGGTGCGTTCGGTCATACACGCACCCTAGGGCGTTCGTCGTTGGCAGTCGATCATGGACGGTTAGCATGCGTGCGTGGTGAACACTTTCCCTGGCTCCCCCAGCGATGCGGCGGCGGGGCCCTTGTCAGATGCCTGGCCCGCACGAGTCGCGAATGCACGACTGCACTTTGTGACCGGCAAGGGCGGGACCGGAAAGTCCACCATCGCCGCGGCGCTGGCCCTTGCGCTCGCCGCGGGCGGCCGCAAGGTGCTGCTGGTCGAGGTCGAAAACCGGCAGGGCATCGCCCAGCTTTTCGACGTACCGCCGCTGGCGCCCAAGGAACTCAAGATCGCCACCGCCGAGGGCGGCGGGGCAGTGAACGCCCTGGCCGTCGAGATCGAGACGGCGTTCATGGAATACCTCGAGATGTTCTACAACCTCGGTCTGGCCGGGCGTGCGATGAAGCGCATCGGGGCCATCGAGTTCGCCACCACCATCGCGCCGGGTCTGCGTGACGTGATCCTGACCGGAAAGATCAAGGAGTGCATCGTCCGCGTCGACAAGTCCGGACGGCATGTGTACGACGCCGTCGTGGTCGATGCACCGCCCACCGGCCGGATCGCCCGCTTCCTCGATGTGACGTCGGCACTATCCGATATCGCCAAGGGCGGCCCCATCCACTCCCAGTCCGAGGGAGTGCGCAAGCTGCTGCACTCGGACCAGACGGCCATCCACCTGGTGACCCTGCTTGAGGCGCTGCCCATGCAGGAAACCGCCGAGGCCATCGCCGAACTGAGCGGGATGGGCCTGCCGATCGGCAGCGTCATCGTCAACCGAACCGTGGTGCCGCACCTGTCACCCGCGGATCTGGACAAGGCCGCCGAGGGCGTCATCGATGCCGATGCGGTGCGTAAGGCGTTGACCGACAACAACGTAACTCTCTCCGACGCGGACTTCGCCGGTCTACTCACCGAGACGATCGAGCATGCGACACGGATGCGTGCGCGCGCCGAGAGTGAAGAGCTGCTCGGCGAGCTGCAGATACCTCGACTGGAATTGCCCACCCTGGCCGACGGCGTTGACCTGGGTAGCCTCTACGAACTGGCCGAAAGCCTGGCCGAGCAGGGAGTCCGATGAGCAACACACCTGCCGTCTTGGATATGGCGGCCATCCTCGAAGACCGCAAGAACCGCGTCGTGGTCTGTTGTGGCGCAGGCGGTGTCGGCAAGACCACCACCGCCGCATCGGTCGCGCTGCGCGCCGCGGAGTACGGCCGCACCGTCGTGGTGCTCACCATCGACCCGGCACGCCGGTTGGCGCAGTCACTGGGCATCGAGGCGCTGGGCAACACCCCGCAACAGGTGCACGTCGAGGGCGTCAAGGGTGAGCTGTACGCGATGATGCTGGATATGCGTCGCACCTTCGACGAGCTGGTGGTCCAGCACGCGGGATCCGATCGCGCACAAACGATTTTGGACAACAAGTTCTATCAGACCGTCGCCACCTCCATGTCGGGCACACAGGAATACATGGCCATGGAGAAACTGGGACAGCTTCTCCATGAAGACAAATGGGACCTGATCGTGGTGGACACCCCGCCGTCCCGCAACGCCCTTGACTTCCTGGACGCACCAAAGCGGTTGGGCAGCTTCATGGATGGACGCCTCTGGAAGATGCTGCTGGGCTCTAGCCGCGGCCTGGGCCGGATCGTCACCGGAGCCGTCGGGCTGGCGATGAAGGCGCTATCTACGGTGCTCGGATCGCAATTGCTTTCCGATGCTTCACTGTTCGTGCAATCACTGGACTCCACATTCGGAGGGTTCCGCGAGAAGGCGGACCGCACCTATGAGCTGCTGCGCCGGCGCAGCACCCAATTCGTCGTCGTGTCGGCCGCCGAACCCGATGCGCTGCGTGAGGCCACCTTCTTCGTCGAGCGGCTGAGCCAGGAGGGCATGCCGCTGGCGGGCCTCATCCTCAACCGCACCCACCCCACGCTGTCGAGCCTGACCGTCGAGCGCGCCATCGATGTCGCGGACAATCTCGAGGAGTCGGGCGAATACAGCCTCCCCGGGGCGGTGCTGCGGGTTCATGCCGAGCGCGCGGCGACCGCCAAGCGGGAGATCCGGCTGCTGTCGCGGTTCACGAGCGCCAACCCCACGGTCCCGATCGTCGGGGTGCCCTCGCTCCCGTTCGACGTCTCCGATGTGGACGCGCTGCGCGCCATCGCCGATCAGATCACCGGCGTCGCTTCCTAGAAACGCAACGAGCGCGCACTCAGGTGCTCCAATCCTCGCGGATCGGCGTGCCTGAGCGCGCGCTCGGCGCTAAGTACTAGCGGTGTTTAGACGGCGCTCTTGTGCTTGCGCTGCGCGGCGAAGAAGTCCGCCCAGGAGTCCACCTCGGGGTGAGCCTTGAGCATCGCCCGGCGCTGCCGTTCGGTCAGTCCACCCCATACGCCGAATTCCACCCGGTTATCCAGGGCATCGGCACCACATTCCATCATCACCGGGCAGTGCCGGCAGATTACTGCGGCCTTACGCTGTGCCGCTCCGCGGACGAATAACTCGTCAGGATCGCCTTGTCTGCATCTGGCCTGTGACACCCAGGCAATGCGTGCTTCTCCACCATCGATCGATCCCACTGTATGTAAAGCACTCATGGCAGGCCTTGAAGCTGACACTGGCTATCCCTTCTGTCACTAGTGGCCCACAAGAGGCGTGGGCCACAGTCCGCTCGGTGTGTAACTTGAATCACACCGTGAGATCAAGTTAGTGGTCAGGGATCTTCAACGCAACACCTGATCCGAATTTTTTGGGACGGTTGTGCCGACAACGTCTTTTCATCGCCGTTTCCGAGCCCTGTGTTACCGATCAACTACCCGCAGACACCCCTGGGGACGCCAGTTACCCTGTGCGTATGTCAGAACGCCCGCCCGAGACGGTGACCCTCGCCAAGCTCGCGGGCTGCGGGCTTATCGCGGCAGTGATCTTGGCCGGCCTGATGTTCCCCTTCGCGGGCGGATTCGGGTTGGCATCCAATCGGGCATCCGACGTGGTGGCCAACGGCTCCACTCAGCTGCTCGAGGGCGAGGTGCCCGCGGTCACCACGGTGGAAGACGCCAAGGGCAACAAGATCGCGTACCTCTACACGCAGCGGCGTTTCGAGGTGCCTGCCGATCAGATCGCCGACACCGTCAAGCTCGCCCTGCTGTCCATCGAGGACAAGCGGTTCACCTCACATAACGGTGTCGACTGGAAGGGCACCCTGGGCGGCCTGGCCGGATACGCCTCCGGCGACGAGGACACTCGCGGTGGTTCGACCATTGAGCAGCAGTATGTGAAGAACTATCAGCTGCTGGTGGTGGCCAAGACCGACGCCGAACGCAAGGCCGCCATCGAGACCACCCCCGCGCGCAAGCTGCGCGAGATCCGGATGGCGCTGCGCCTGGACCGCACCTTTTCCAAGCAGGAGATCCTGACCCGGTACCTGAACTTGGTGTCCTTCGGTAACAACTCCTTCGGCGTGCAGGATGCCGCACAGACCTACTTCGGGGTCGACGCCAAGGACCTGAACTGGCAGCAGGCCGCGCTGTTGGCGGGCATGGTGCAGTCCACCTCCGGGCTGAATCCTTACGTCAATCCCGAACGCGCGCTGGCGCGCCGCAACCTGGTGCTCGACACCATGATCGCCAACGCCCCGGAGAAGAAGAGTGAACTAGTGGCCGCCCGGGCACAGCCCCTGGGTGTGCTGCCCCAGCCCAATGAGCTGCCGCGTGGGTGTATCGCCGCAGGCGACCGGGCGTTCTTCTGCGATTACGTGCTCGACTACCTGGCCAAGTCCGGGATCAGCAAGGACCAGGTGATGAAGGGCGGGTATCTCATCCGCACGACCCTGGACCCCGAGGTGCAGAACTCGGTGAAGCAGGCGGTCTCCCACGTCGCCGATCCGGGTCTCAACGGCGTCGCCGACGTCATGAGCGTCATCAAACCCGGGCAGACCAGCCACCCGATCCTGGCGATGGCATCGAGCCGCACCTACGGTCTGGATGGCGCAACCAACCAGACCATGCAGCCGCAGCCGTTCTCGCTTGTCGGCGACGGCGCCGGATCGATCTTCAAGATCTTCACGATCGCCGCGGCCATGGATATGGGCATGGGTATCAACACCGTGCTCGACGTGCCGCCCACCTTCGCGGCCAAGGGCCTCGGCAGCAGCGATGGCACCAAGGGCTGCCCCAAGGACACCTGGTGCGTCAAGAACGTCGGCAACTACCGTTCCCCGATGAGCGTCACCGACGCCCTGGCGACCTCGCCGAACACCGCGTTCGCCAAGCTGATTCAGTCGATCGGCGTGTCCAAGGCGGTCGATATGGCCGTGAAGCTGGGCATGCGCTCCTACGCGCAGGCGGGCACCGCCAAGCCCTATGACCCCGAGGGCGACGAGAGCCTGGCGGACTACATCAAGAAGTACAACCTGGGCTCGTTCACCCTGGGCCCCATCCAGGTCAATGCCCTCGAGTTATCCAATGTCGCAGCCACTTTGGCATCGGGCGGCAAGTGGTGCCCGCCCAATCCCATCGACAAGGTCTTCGACCGCCACGGCAAAGAGGTGCCGACGACCACCGAGTCGTGCGAGCAGGCGGTGCCCACCGGATTGGCCAACACTCTCGCGAACGCCCTGAGCAAGGACGACCAGCCCGGCGGAACCGCCGCCGGTTCGGCGGGTTCGGTCGGCTGGGGTCTGCCGTTGTCCAGTAAGACGGGAACCACTGAGGCGCATCGGTCTTCGGCGTTCCTGGGATTTACCAACAACTTGGCCGGAGCGAGCTACATCTTCGACGACTCCACGAGCCCCGGCGATCTGTGCTCGTTCCCGCTGCGCAAGTGCGGCGACGGAAACCTGTACGGCGGTAATGAGCCGGCGCGGGCCTGGTTCGAGGCCATGAAGCCGATTGCCGAGAACTACGGTCCCACCGCCTTGCCGCCCACCGAACCGCGGTATGTCGATGGAGGTCCGGGTTCCAAGGTGCCCAGCATCAACGGGCTGCGCGAGAGCGAGGCACGTGACGCCCTCAAGAAGGCCGGATTCAAGGTGGCCGATCAGGCCAGCGTGGTGAACAGCACCGCGCCGTTCAACGAGGTCGTGGGCACCAGCCCATCCGGGACCACCATCCCCGGCTCCATCATCACCATCTTGTTGAGTAACGGCATCCCGCCGGCCCCGCCGCCGATCGTCATTCCGGGCTTTGGCGGCCCACCGGGCGAGATGACCACCACGGTGGTGAATATCCCCGGCCTGCCGCCGATCACCGTGCCGGTGCTCGCGCCGCCCCCGTGATGTAGCTCTCGGGGATCACATTCGCGACGAGAAATTCGCCACGTTTCGCGCCGGTGATCAGGGGTCTATCAGCTTTCGGAGTTACTCTCGGATGATGAACACGTCGTTCAACACGGTTATCAAGCGGGCCGCGGCGTACTCGGCGGGTTCGGCCGCGCTTGGCATCGGGTACGCCTCGATCATCGAACGCAACGCGTTCACCATCCGTGAAGCGACGATGGATGTACTCGATCCCGGCGCCTCTCCGCTGCGCGTGCTGCACATCAGCGACATCCACATGCGGCCCGGTCAACGCCTGAAGCAGGCCTGGTTGCGTGAGCTGGCGCAATGGCAGCCGGACTTGGTGATCAACACCGGCGACAACCTGGCCCACCCCAAAGCGGTGTCCTCCGTTGTCCAGGCGCTCGGCGATTTGCTGTCGGTCCCAGGGCTTTTCGTCTTCGGAAGCAACGACTACTTCGGTCCGCGCCTGAAGAATCCGGCCAAGTACCTCTACAAGAGCGATGAGCGCACGCACGGCGAACCGCTGCCGTGGCAAGATCTGCGCGCCGCGTTCACCGAGCGTGGGTGGCACGACATGACCCACACCCGTCACGAGCTGGAGGTCGCCGGGGTGCGGATCGCGGCCGCCGGGGTGGACGACCCGCATCTGCACCGGGACCGCTACGACACCATCGCCGGAATGCCGAATCCGCTGGCCACGCTGCGACTCGGGCTGACCCATTCGCCCGAGCCGCGGGTGCTGGACCGCTTCGCCGAGGACGGCTATCAGCTGGTGATGGCCGGTCACACCCATGGCGGGCAGCTGTGCCTGCCGTTCTATGGGGCGATCGTCACCAACTGCGAGCTGGACCGTTCTCGGGTGAAGGGCCCGTCGCAGTGGGGTTCGCATATGCAGCTGCACGTGTCAGCGGGTATCGGGACATCACCGTTCGCGCCGATGCGCTTCTTCTGCCGACCGGAGGCGACGCTGCTGACGCTGGTGCCCGCGCGCATCCGTGGTCAAGGGGCCGACGCCGAATCCGGCGACCGGCTGCCCAGCGCCACCGCGCAGTGACGTGAGCCGCGCGTGGGCCGATAACGCGGTCCGGTTGATCGAGGCGGATGCTCGCCGTAGCGCAGACACCCACCTGCTGCGATACCCGTTGCCCGCGGCCTGGGCCGACACCGTGGATGTGCAGCTGTATCTCAAGGACGAGTCCACACATATCACCGGGAGCCTCAAACATCGTTTGGCCCGTTCACTTTTCCTGTACGGGCTATGCAACGGGTTCATCAGGGAAGGCGCCACGATCGTGGAGGCCTCTTCCGGTTCGACCGCGGTTTCCGAGGCTTACTTCGCACAACTGTTGGGGCTGCCGTTCATCGCGGTGATGACGGCCTCTACGAGTCCCAGCAAGATCACCTTGATCGAGTCTCAGGGTGGCCGTTGTCATTTCGTTGATGAGGCGCAGCAGGTGTATGCCGAGGCGCAGCGACTCGCCGACGAGACCGGTGGACACTATCTGGACCAGTTCACCAACGCCGAACGGGCGACCGACTGGCGCGGCAACAACAACATCGCCGAATCGATCTTCAACCAGATGCATCACGAAAAACACCCGCTGCCAACGTGGATCGTGGTTGGTGCGGGCACCGGCGGCACCAGCGCGACCATCGGGCGTTACATCCGGTACCGGCGGTACCCCACCCAACTGTGCGTGGTGGACCCCGACAACTCGGCCTTCTACCCGTCCTACATCGCGGGACGCGAAGTGGTGACCGGGATTTCGTCGCGCATCGAGGGCATCGGACGCCCTCGGGTCGAGTCATCGTTCCTGCCGACCGTGGTGGACCGCATGGAACAGATACCCGATGCCGCTTCGGTGGCGGTGATGAGACACGCCAGCAGAGTGCTGGGCCGTCGAGTGGGGCCATCGACGGGAACCAACCTGTGCGGCGCGTTCCGGCTCATTTCCGAGATGGCACGAGACAGCGTCCCCGGATCGGTGGTGACGCTGCTGGCCGATACCGGCGATCGGTACGCCGACACCTACTTCGACGACACCTGGGTTGCCGAACAGGGATTCGAGCTACTTGCGACGTGGGAGCGCCTGGCCGAGTTCGAGGACACCGGCCACTGGGGCTAGGCCTGGCGACGTAATCGTCGCTACGCCGCGAAGCTGACGCCGATCGTGGCTGCGCGCGGCTACGTTTCCGTATATGGATGTGATGCGCGGGCCACGTACCTGGCTGGTGCCGCTCGTCATCGCCGCGATTCAGGTGGTCGGCAGCACCGGTTCGCGGCATCAGCACCCGGATATGGGGTGGCGGGAGCTGGATTGGTTCGCCTATCTGCTGCTGGTGGCCGGCCCGCTGGCGCTGCTGGCTCGCAGGCGCTACCCGCACGCCGTGTTGCTGGTCGTCCTCGCGGTGACGGTGACCTACCCGCTGGCGGGATTTGGTTTCGGGCCCATCTTCGTCTCCTTGGTGGTGGCGTTTCTGGCGGCAGCCACCCAAGGCCCACGCTGGCTGACATACCCGCTGCCGTTCCTGGGCTGGGCGGCCGTGATGTGGGGTGTGCCGTGGATTCGCGGCGACAGTCCACCGCCATCAATTGCCGTGACGGCGACCGCGGCCTGGCTATTGGTGCTCGTCGGTGTCGCCGAGGCGATCCGGCAGCGCCGGGTGGCGCTGGAGGCGCGCCGGCAACGGCTGGCCTCGATCGCACGCGAGGCGCAGACAGACCGGGAGCGCCGGGACACCGAAGCGCGGCTGGCGCTGGCGCGGGAGTTACATGACGTGCTGGCCCACAGCCTGTCGATGATCAACGTGCAGTCCTCGGTGGCCCTGGAGCTCCTCGATGAACAGCCGTCCGGCGCACGGCCGGCACTTGCGGCGATCAAAGAGGCCAGCCGACAAGCAATTTCGGACGTGCATTCGTTGGTGGCGGCGCTGCGGACGGATGCGGGCGTCCCCGTCGCCCCGACATCGGGGGTGACCGATCTGGATGCTCTGGTAGCTACCGCGCGTGCCGCCGGGCTCACGGTGTGCACCCGGGTGCAGGGCTCGCCGCGGGCACTGCCTGCCGTGCTGGATGTCGCGGCCGGCCGGATTGTGCAGGAGGCCCTGACGAACGTGGTGCGGCACTCGTCGGCCACCGAGGCCGCCGTGACGGTCGATTACCAGGACGAAGCGGTCGACGTGGCAGTGGAGGACCCCGGGCCTGCCCGGCTAGGAGCGACAACCTCGGGCCGGAACGGGATCGCGGGGATGCGGGAGCGGGTGCGAACCCTGGGCGGGTCGCTTACGGCGCAGACCCGAGCCGACGGCGGGTTCGCGGTGCACGCCCGGCTGCCGCTGGGGGGCCAATGAGCATCCGGGTGATTGTCGCCGACGATCAGGGCCTGGTGCGGGCCGGTTTCGTTGCGCTGCTCAACGCGCAGGACGGTATCGAGGTGGTGGCCGAGGCCACCAACGGTGTGCAGGCCCTGGCGGCCGCGCGCGAGCATCGCCCGGATGTGGTGCTCATGGATATCCGCATGCCCGAACTGGACGGCCTGGCCGCGACGCGGCAGATCGCCGCCGATCCCACGCTGACGGATGTTCGGGTGGTGGTGCTGACGACCTTCGAGCTCGACGAGTACGTGTTCGAGGCGATGCGAGCCGGTGCCAGCGGGTTTCTCGTGAAACATTCCGAGCCATCGGAGCTGGTCAGAGCGGTGCGCGTGGTCGCAGAGGGTGATGCGCTGCTCTCGCCGTCGGTAACGCGCCGACTGCTGGCGGAGTTCTCCACCCACGCAAAACAACCCACCGAGTCCGGGCTCGACGAGCTCACCGAACGCGAGCGCGAGGTGATGACGCTGGTCGCCGAGGGGCTCACCAACGCCGAGATCGGGGCGCGGCTGTTTATGAGCCCGGCAACGGCCCGCACCCACGTGAGCCGCATCCTCACCAAGCTGAATGCGCGCGATCGCACCCAGCTGGTGGTGATCGCCTACGAGTCGGGGTTGGTACGGCCCCGCTGGCAGGACTGACGCTACGCCGGGATGCGTAGGTGAACTGACGCCCCTGGGCCGATGTCTCGGCGCTCACGCACGAGCAGCCTGATGGCATGAACATCAACGAAATTGCCACCAGTACAACGACATTCCTTGCCGATCACGCCGACCAATGGGGCGACCACCCCTGGCATCCCTGGTTCGTGGTCTTCCCGATCCTGTTCTGGACCCTGGTGATCGTCGCAATCGTCTCCGCACGGCGCCGCTGGACCGGGCGTCAGGGCGAGGGCACCTTGCGGGACGTCTACGCCCGCGGCGAGATCACCGAGGCCGAGTATCGGGACCGCCTGACGGTGCTGCGGAGTACCCGGCGATAACGGCACGTCACACCCGCTTTGGGGCCCTCGATTCAACGCATTCGCGACCGACGGCCTCGATGCGATACCCTTGCGTGGCTTCAAAGCGGGGTGTGGCGCAGCTTGGTAGCGCGCTTCGTTCGGGACGAAGAGGTCGTGGGTTCGAATCCCGCCACCCCGACGCTGGAAGTAAGGCCCTGACCAGGAATCCCCGGTCAGGGCCGTTTTCATGTGCATGGCGGAGCAGCGCGTTGCCCCTCCACCGTGACATGGTGGAGGCATGGCCGTCTCCGAAATCGCGTCGAATCCTGTCGCCCTCGCGGCCATCGCCATCGGCCTGCTTCTCGTGTGGAAGCTGCGCAAGGCCGTGATGCTGATCGGTGTACTGGCAGCGCTGGTGTTCCTGGTCGCGATGTACCGGTAACAGCTAAGCCCGGGCGCGCGACATTTCATTCGGTAAGGTTTGACAAAACCCGACGATGGGAGCTTTCAGATGAAGAATCGCCTTATGGGCGCCGGTGTGATCGCACTGGCCGCCGCACTCGGCGGCCCGGCGCTGGCCGCCGCCGCCCCTGCCGATGACCAGCAGATCCGGCAGATCATTTCCGGCGAGGCTTCGGCGATCAAGTCGCTCGACAACGCCACGCTCTCGACATTCTTCTGCGACAAGTACCGCGGCACGATCGCCTCGAAGTCCGCAGAAGACCAGATCCCCCCGATCAGTGAAGTGTCCGGCTACGGGCCCGGAATGATCGGCGCGGTCGCCTCGGCGGCAGGAGTCTCCGGACCCACCACCCAGGCGCTGACCACCGCGATCCAGAACAACGACGACAAGGCCTACCGGACCTCGTTCCGTAACGCGGCTCGCGAGGTGCTGTCCGGCGTCACCTACAACGTCTCGGACATCAACGTCACCGGGCCGACGGCGACTGCGGCGGTCACCGCGCAGGGTCACGATGTGACCGCCAACCAGCAGCGTGAGTTCGTGCAGGAGAACGGAAAGTGGAAGGACTGCACCGATCCGGAGAAGCGCGCCGAGACCTCGGGCAACCCGCTGCTGACGTCGCTGCTGCACTGACGCACTAGAACCTCAGAACCAGATCAGGCCGCCTGCGTCCCCCGGGACGTAGGCGGCCTGATTCATGATGGCTCACCGCAATACTCGGTGGCGCTGCCCCATCCCCGTCTCTGGTGCACGTACCTGGGCCGCGGCACGGTCCTGCACAGTGGCGAGAACTTTCAGCTTGCCGAGCGTGCGGCAATCATTGGTGCCCAAACGATTTCGAAATCCGACTTCTGGGCCGGCCTGAACAAGGCCGGTGTCGCCATGCACGGCGCGGACAACATGTTCTACTTCACCAACGACGCCCGCGAGGCACACGTGACCGAGGTCAGCCCATCCGGCGGTGCCCTACTGCGCGGTCACAGGCATGTCGACGGTCTCGGATTTACCATCACGGTCGGTGATTACCAGCTTGGTGAACTGCCACCACCCGCTGTCATCCGGAAGTGACTGCGAGGCTTGGAAGACGAGCGTGACGTCCCGGCGGGTCGTCCCACCCGTCGCACAGTTCGGAACACAGTCCTTCGTCACGCGGACGGCCTTCCCGGTCGCCCGGTCCTGAGCCCAGCTGTCCCAGGTGATGTCCACGAGCATGTCTCCGGCATCGGCGATAGTCAGCACAATCTCAGTGGGCTTCGCTTCCGGCTGCTGAGTCGCCGGATTCCAGTAGACGCCGCCGGCAGGCACTACCTTGTGGGACGGCTCGGGGAGCGCTGTCGATGACGGCGCGGGGGACGTGGACGCGAGCGTCTGCTCTGTCGATGTTGGTGTCGAGCCACATCCCGCAAAAACAAAGGCAGCCAAGGAAATTCCCGCCAACAACACGATCCGGGTCATGCTTGGACCCTACCAACGAACTGTCAGCAGTTGTTGTCCACTCTCAGAGCCGACGGGTCAGCCGGGTGCCGATGAGAGGGGCGATCTTGTCGGCCAGGTAGGCGTGCCCGGCATCGTTGGGGTGCACGCCATCCGAGCCGATCAGCTCCGGGCGCCCGACGAACCACCGTTCGGCCAGCGGATCCACCCAGGATGCGCCGATCGCGTGGGCTTCGCCGTACAGGATGTCGCGCAGCTGCAGCACAACCTCCGGGACGTCCGCCGTCGGCCAGGGCGGGCCGATCACCAACAGCTTGGCCGCCGGGGCCATGCGTCGTGCCGATGCCAGGGTGTTGCGGGTCACCTCGGCGTACACGTCGGGATCAACGCCCTGGTCGTTGCGCGAGCCGAAGAACACCACGAGCTCGTCGTCGGGATGCACCACCCGGGCGGTCAGGTCCGAGAAGACGCTGCCATGGTCACCCCGCACGCCGTATCCGGCGCGTCCTTCGGCCGCGACGTCGGCAGTGATCTGGACACCTTGACGGCTCAGCATCCGCCAGGTCAGCGATGTCCACGACCTGGCGCCCAAGCCGCCTTCCCGGGTGCCGGTGGTGTACGAATCGCTGACCACCGCGACATGGTTCAGTCCGGAACCTAAGTAGGCGAGTCGGTACGGGCGCACGGGCGCGGGCTGCGGGGCAGCCACACCGAAGAGAAACGCGCATGCGATGACGAACGCCGCCAGACGGACCACTGCTACCTCCACTGTCCCCAGCATTTTACGGGCCTCAAACCCGACTGCGGCACAGCGTTATTCGTTTGAAACTAACGGCGCGTTACGGCGGTCGACGCCGACTCGTGCTCGGCGCCCGCGTGGTGTTTCTGGCCGTTATGGGTGGAGTGATCGGTGACCGCCGGCTTGGTGACGCCAATCATGCTGCGCATCCAGCGTCGCCCCGGCTCCTCCACCCAGTGATAAAGACCCATGGCGAGCACGACGGCCAGCGCCAACAAACCGAGCATGATCCACCCGCCGCCGGGGTCCGTCAGTGAGAGCTCGAACTGCTTGGCCGCCCAGATCCACGCGGTGTGCACGAGCTCATGCACCATGTAGAGCCCGAAGGAGATCTGCCCGCCATAGACCATCACCCGCGTCGAGAGCAGGACCGGCAACGAGCCAACACCCACCGACAGCGCCATGACCAGTGGCACGAACAGAACATCGACCAGCCCACTGCTGTCGGTGACGTGCGAGATCGGGTTGGCATCCAGGTAGTAGAGAGCGCCCACGATCACGACGATCATCAGCAGCGCGAGGTAGCCGGCCGCCTGGCGCGCGCGATGCGTCAGGCGCAACCGGCTCACCGCCGCGCAGGCCAGCGCGCCC
This sequence comes from Mycobacterium sp. D16R12, assembly GCF_002013465.1. Classification (GTDB taxonomy): domain Bacteria; phylum Actinomycetota; class Actinomycetes; order Mycobacteriales; family Mycobacteriaceae; genus Mycobacterium. The sequence continues at coordinate 193,997 of NZ_MAFC01000020.1, forward strand.
GCGGTGAACTGCATGACGATGCGCGGCAACCAGCTCCACGGCGTGTAGAACTGCCCCGTCAGCAGCAGCATGATCACCGGCGGCATCGAGGCGACGACGGCCAGGACCATGAGGCTGCGAGCCCTGGTGGCGTGCGCCATGCGGAAGACCACCAGGATCAGCGCGCCGAACAGTAGATACGCCAGCCATTCCGCGCTGATCGACCAGGCAGGTCCGTCCCAGCTGGAGCCATCGAAGAACGGTTGGTACCACAGCTGCACCAGGAAAAGCTGACGCACATAGCTGACGGCGTTGAATCCGCTGGTGACATCGCTCTCCGGCGGAATGTGGCCGACGTGCATGGTGAAGATCAGCCACAGGGCGGCCAGATGCAGGGTGACCAGGTAGACGGGCCATACCCGGGCCAGGCGCAGCCACAGGAAATGCAGTGTTTCGCGGGTCGACCAGGTGTGACCCATGCGGTCGAGGTAATTCCAGGTGAGGACGAACCCGCTGAGAATGAAGAACAGGTCGACGCCCTGGGCGCCGCAGTTCAGGACGGGTGCGAGCGCGGAACGGAATCCGGGGACGGATTCCTCCAGCAGCGGGCGGAAGTGAAAGAGCACAACCCAGAGCGCGGCGATGATGCGAAGTCCCGTCAGGGCCTTGATCTCTCCGCCGCGCACAACTCTCATCTCTGCTTTACCAGGCATTTCTCGTTGCCGGCCGGTCGCGCGCCTCCCCTGCGTCCCCAACAGACCGTCTTCGGAGGGTATCAGCGCGCGCTGGGAGGTGCTGTATTCGTCGTGTTAGTGGTGCCGGAAATTCAACAGTCGCGTGGGACACTCGCCGAATGGACAGCGAGATCGAGCTGCAACTCCGCAGAATGATCTTCGATCGGTTAACTGAAATCCGTGCCGAACATGGGGTCGCCACTCGAACAGATCTCGAGGCCCTTCGGATTGACAACGGCGAGGTACGCAGAGTCATCGACCAAAGCGGTGGCATCTGGAATCCCGCAGACCTGAATGCGACGCTATCTGTAGTTTCCAGCCCCGATGGCCCATACGCTGACACTGATATTGGCGATTCTTTGTTCGCGTACGACTACCGAGTCGGCAGCACCGACGGCAGTAACCGGAAACTACGTCGAGCCTATGAACTCGCGCTGCCGATTATTCTTTTGCGCAAGATAAAGACCGCCGTATTCGTGCCCATCTTCCCGGTGTACGTCGTAGCGGACGATGTCGTGCACCGCCGGTTCATACTCGCGCTCGACGAGAGTCTGCGATTCATCGACGATCCGCTGCACTTGAAACCCGCTGAGCGCGAGTACGCGGAACGGGTAGTAAGGCTACGGCTCCACCAACCTGAGTTCCGTGGCCGAATCCTCATGGCATACGAACAGCGCTGCACTGTCTGCACTCTGAGACACGGAAAGCTCCTGGACGCTGCACACATCATCGGAGACAACAAGCCGCACGGACTGCCTGTGGTCGAAAATGGGTTGAGCCTCTGCAAGATTCACCATGCCGCATACGACGCAAACCTTCTTGGGATTTCACCCGACTACGTGGTGAGTATCAACAGCGAGCTCATGAAAGAAAAAGACGGGCCGATGCTGCGACACGGCATTCAGGAGATGGATGGTCGCGCGTTGTCCCTACCGCCGCGGCGGTCTGACCACCCGTCCAAGGACCGGCTCGCCGAGAGGTTTGAGGAGTTCCGCACGGCAGGCTAAATCCAGGCGTTTATGGCAGACCTGTGGTCTCCACGCCCGCATCCGGCACACTGGCATGGAACGCCATGACCGCAGCGCGAGGACAGACACACAGATGACGCAACCGCAGTTCCCCCACGGCCAGTTCCAGCAGCCTCAGCCGCAGTTCCCGGGATACCCGCAGCCGGACCAGTACGGCCCGCCTCCTGGCGGGTACTTCCCGACCCCGAAGCCACCCCGGCCACCGATGTCCCCGCAGCAGAAGGCCCTGGCCGTCGTCGGCGGCTCGCTCGGCATCTTCCTGATCGCCCTGCTGGTACTCGGCCTCACCACCACCAACTCCAGCACCCAGAGCACCCGAACGTCCGCCAACGATCAGATCGTCGACGCGCCCCGCTCCTCGGGCGCCAACAAAGACGAGGACATCAAGCAGATCAAGCAGACCATCTCCGGCATGGCTGAGGCCGCCAAGGCCAACGACTTCAAGAAGATGCTCACCTTCTTCTGCGCCAAGTACCGCGAGGCGTTCAAGGACATCGCGGGCAGCGGCCAGGCTCCCGATCTCAACGCCTTGACCAAGGCCGATAACGGGCCGTCGAAAATCACTGGTCTCGAGATCGACGGCGACACCGCCGTCATTCACATCACCGACGCCAAGGGCAAGCACGACATCGAGTTCAAGAAGGAGACGGGCGGCTGGAAGTTCTGCCCGGGGGCCTAGCAGCCCCACTCACCCGCGAGTGGATTCCACCGTGGCCGTTGGATATTCGCCGTACTCTCGGCATCCACCGCCGCGGATCGGGCGACCCGACATATCGCGTGTCCCCCGGAGGATCCATCACCCGAGGCTCCTGCACCCCGGATGGCCCAGGCGTGCTGACGATCTCGCGCGAGGACAAGACCGTCGTGGGACGGGCCTACGGTGACGGCGCCGAATGGCTGCTCGATCGCCTTCCTCGTCTGCTGGGCGCTGACGATGTACCCGACGCACTCACACCGAAACACGACGTCGTCGCCCAGCTGGTCCAGGGCGCCACAGGCGTCCGTCTCGGCGCCAGCGATCGCGTCTGGGAAGCCCTGGTCCCCGCTGTGCTGGAACAGAAGGTGCCCGGCGCGGAGGCCTGGCGAGCCTGGCGCTATCTGATCAACCACGTCGGCACGGAGCGACATGGCGCCAAGGTTCCACCTCCCCAACGGGAATGGCTCGATATCCCGTCATGGGAGTGGCACAAGTCCGGTGCCGAGCCGGTTCGCATGCGCACCATCCGTACGGCCGCCACCGTCGACGTGGAAACCAAACCGGAGCACCTGACCTCGATCCACGGAATAGGACCGTGGACCGAGGCCGAGATCCGGATACGTGCGTTCGGCGATCCCGACGCCGTCCCCGTCGGGGACTATCACATCGCCGGGCAGGTGGGCTTCGCGCTCACCGGCCATAAAACCGACGACGCCGGCATGCTGGAACTCTTGGAACCCTATGCCGGGCAACGCTATCGAGTGATCAGGCTCATTGAGCTCATCGCCCCGAAACCCGCCCGGCACGGATCACGGATGCCCGTGCGCGACTACCGCGATTTCTAGCCTGCGAGGTGCGCCGATAGCAACCACGCCGCAACAGATGACCGGCCATCGGGCTCGACCTGGTGCCGAGCGAAGCCCTGCGCCACACCCGGCTCGAATCCGTTGAAGTTCGCGTAGATCTTCGCCGGACGAATCTCATCGATGGACCAGTACTTCGAAACCACATCCCGCAGTTCGTTTTCGGTAACAGCCTTGACGGGAGATTCCGCCGGGAACGCGGCCCGATCGAAGACCAGGACGTAGTAGCGAGCCCCTGGCGCGGCTGCCCTGACGATCGAACGCTGATAGCCCTCGCGCAGTTCGACGGGCATCGAGTGGAACAGCGTCGAATCGATGATGGTGTCGAATTGGCCGTCGTACCCGGTGAATGCCGAGATATCGGCGACCGCGAAGCTGGCATTCGTCAGACCACGTTCGGCCGCATAGCCTTTCGCCAGCTCGATGGCCTTGGGCGCGGAGTCGAGCCCCACGGTGGTATGTCCGACTTCAGCCAGATACAGCGAAGTCGCCGCCTCGCCGCAGCCGGCGTCCAACACCTCTCCACGCACCTTGCCCTCGGCGATCAGCGTCGCGATCTCGGGCTGTGGTTCGCCAATGCTCCACGGCGGCCTAACACCCAGACCATCGGGACGCTCGCCGCGGTATGCGGCCTCAAATTCGAGATCAAATTCCTCTGTAGCGATCTTCTCAGTCATATATTCAGGATGTCAATCCACCTGACATATGTCAAGAGTATTGACATAAGAATCGGGAGGCAATTGCCAGAAACGTCCTCAGCCGCCAAAATGGAGTCATGAGCAACGACGAGGGGGGCGTCACTCCGTCTCCGCTACCCCCGGGACCCCCGCCCGCCTACCCTCCTCC
>NZ_MAFC01000021.1 GCF_002013465.1 Mycobacterium sp. D16R12
CCTCTCCCACCCCCCGCCCACAGGGGGCCATCACCCGTGGCACCACGGGGATCAACAGGCTGCGCCGCAGCGACCGCTGGCTGGTCCATCACCCCGATGTGCAGACGGCGCTGGCCGATGCCGCCGATCCCCTGGTGGTGGACCTGGGGTACGGCGCCATGCCCACCACCACACTGGAGCTGGCCTCGCGGCTGCGGACAGTGCGTACGGACATCCGGGTGGTCGGGCTGGAAATCGATCCGGAACGGGTGGTGCCGCCGCGCGACGGGGTCCATTTCGGTCTCGGCGGGTTCGAATTGGCAGGCCACACACCGGTTCTGGTACGTGCGTTCAATGTGCTGCGCCAGTACCCGGAATCGGAGGTGGCGCAAGCCTGGGCCGCCATGACGGCCCGGCTCGCGCCCGGTGGACTCATCATCGAGGGCACCTGCGACGAGCTCGGCCGCCGCTGCGCGTGGTTGCTGCTCGACGCCACCGGGCCGCAAACCCTCACCCTGGCTTGCGACCCCTTCGGCATCGACAAGCCATCCGATCTGGCCGAGCGACTACCGAAAGCCCTTATCCACCAAAATATTCCGGGCCAACCCATCCACGATCTACTCACCGCCGCCGATCGACACTGGGCAGCGGCGGCCCCACACGGCGTCTTCGGCCCCCGAGTCCGCTGGCGAATGATGTTGAAATCAATGCGCGCCAATGGATTTCCCGTTGAACAACAGCGACGGCAGGTCCGTGACTGCATCTTGACGACACCGTGGGCAGCCGTCGCGCCACTGGCCTAGGCTGGAACACATGCGGATAGTGCTGGCGCAGATCAGCAGCAGTGCCGATCCCACCGAGAACCTGGCCACTGTCGTGGCCACCGTGCGCGATGCCGCCGCACAGGGCGCCGACCTGGTCGTCTTCCCGGAAGCCACCATGTGCCGGTTCGGAGTACCTCTGCGCCCCGTCGCGCAGCCCGTCAACGGTCCGTGGGCCGACGGAGTCCGCACAATCGCACACCAAGCTGGCCTCACCGTCGTGGTCGGCATGTTCACCCCCGCCTCCGACGGGCGCGTCCACAACACGCTGCTGGCCACCGGCCCCGGCGTGGACACGCACTACAACAAGATCCATCTCTACGACGCGTTCGGCTTCCGCGAATCGGCCACTGTCGCGCCCGGGGACGAGCCGGTGCTCATCACGGTCGACGGCGTGAGCGTCGGGCTGACCACGTGCTACGACATCCGCTTCCCCGCCCTGTACACCGACCTGGCACGTCGCGGCGCGCAGGTGATCACCGTCAGCGCCTCCTGGGCTGCAGGCACCGGCAAATGGGATCAGTGGACGCTGCTGGCGCGGGCGCGGGCAGCCGACTCGACATGCTTCATCGCCGCCGCCGACCAAGCCCTGCCCGCGCTGGAGGCGCCCGCCCACGGTTCCCCGACGGGGATCGGCGGCAGCCTGCTGGCCTCACCAACGGGCGAGCTCATCGCCCAGGGCGGTCCCGAGCCGGAGCTCATCGTGGCGGACTTGAACTTGGACGCGGTCGCCGAGACCCGCAAGATCTTGCCCGTCCTTAACCCGTCCTCAGTCGAGTAGGGCACAATCGCGCGGGTGACGACACCGCCTCAGCCGCCGCTCGGCCCACCCGGATCGACACCTCCCGAGCCTTCGCCGTGGCAACCGCCGTCCGAGCAGGTGCCGCCACCGCGGCAAGAGCAGGTGCCGCCGCCGTTGTCAGAGCAGCCCCCGACGCTGCAGAGCCCGGTCGCCCCGCCCCCGATCGACCCCCCGTCCTCAGACGCGCCGCCGCAACCTGCCGAGCCGAAGAAAGGCCGCGACTACAGGTCGCTGGTACTCATCGCCGTCATCGTTGTCGCCGTGTTCGTGGCCGCCGTTCTCGGCATCGAGCTCTACGCACGCCAGCGGACCAGCAGTGAGGTGAACGCCGCCACGTCGTGCCTGGTTCAGGATGGCGCGACCGCATCCTTCGGCCCCATGCCGCTGGTCGTGCAATACCTCGGCAATCACATCGACAAGCTCACGATCAAGACCGCTGGCAATCAGATTGCGCAGGCCAAGAAGATGTCAGTCGCCATCACGGTGCGCGACATCTCGCTCAACAAGACGGCCGACTCGCTCGGCACCATCGGACGCCTCGATGTCGAGGTGTCCTGGCCGACCGCCGGCATCACCGAGAGCGCCCGTGACCTCGTGCCGGGAATGCTCGGCTCGTTGGTAGGTGATGCCACCACCAACGAATCCACCGGCGAGATAACGCTGAGCGCTGCCGGAGGGCTTGCCCAGATCACCACCAAGCCCGTCATCAAAGACGGCCTGGTGACGCTGCAATCCGAGAACGTCTCCGCATTCATCGGTCTGCCGCGCGAGATCATCCAGCCGGCGCTCGACACCTTCTCCAAGGGGCTCGTCGGCGGCCAGTACCCGATGGGGCTCAAGGCCCAAGAGGTCAAGGTCACCAACGACGGCATCACGGTGAAACTGTCGAGCACGAATCAGCCCATGAAACCGGTCGAAAATCCCTGCCTGCAGAGCCTCTCGTTCTAGTGCAGGAAGCCGTCCAAGACGGCCCGGCTGCTCGATAGGCCGAGCCGGGTCGCTCCGGCCTCGAGCATGGCCGCGGCATCCTGTGCCGTGCGGATTCCGCCGCTCGCCTTGACCTCGAGCCGACCGCCGACGGTCTCGGCCATGATCCGCACGGCCTCCACGGTCGCTCCTCCCGATGGGTGAAATCCGGTGGAGGTCTTCACAAAATCCGCTCCGGCGGCCTCGCTCACCCGACAGGCCTCACGGATCGCCTCGGCACCGGAATGCTCCAGCAGCGCCGCGGACTCGATGATGACCTTGAGTGTCGCCGACGGGATCGCACGCCGAACCTCCTCGATATCGGCCTGCACTGCGGCGAAATTACCTGCCACCGCGGCGCCCACGTCGATCACCATGTCGACCTCGGTCGCACCTGCGGCCACCGCGAGGGCCGCCTCGTGCGCCTTGACGGACGAAAGGTGTTTTCCCGACGGGAATCCCGCCACCGCCGCAACAACCAGCCCGGGGGCCTGGACCGGCAGCATCGAGGGCGATACACATACCGCGAGCACTCCGAGATCGGTGGCCTCCGCGATGAGGGCCTGCACGTCCCCGGGCGTCGCTTCGGGCTTGAGCAGGGTGTGGTCAATGCGCGCAGCCACCTCCCTGCGGGTGGGCCAAACCGCCGGTGTGCCTACCGAATCCGTCATGGGCGTAGCGTCCCATACATGACCTCCCAGCATGAGCGTGCGGTCGTGTTCGCAGCCCTTCACCAGTCCGGAACGTTCGTTGTCCCCAACCCGTGGGATGCCGGGTCGGCCCGCATCCTCACCGGTTATGGCTTCCCGGCACTGGCCACCACCAGTGCCGGGTTGGCGTTCTCCCTCGGTCGGCAGGACGGCGCCAATCTGGTCAGCCAGGCCGAGACACTGGCCAACGCCGCCCACATCGCCGCGGCCACGCATCTGCCGGTGTCGGCCGACCTGGAGAACGGGGGCCCCACCATCGGCGACATCGCGATGACCATCCGCGAGGCGGCGGCCTCGGGGTTGGTCGGCGGGTCGATCGAGGATGCCACCGGGATTGCCGATGCCCCGATCTTCCCGCTTGCCGAAGCGGTGGATCGCATCACCGCGGCAGCGCACACAGTGCGCGATCTACCCTTTCCGTTCACGCTGACGGCCCGCGCCGAGAACTTTCTGTATGGCCGACCGGACCTGGCCGACACCATCACCCGGCTGACCGCGTACGCCGCGGCCGGCGCCGACGTGGTCTACGCGCCGGGCCTGCCCGATGCCAACGCCGTCCGCGCCGTCTGCGCCGCGGTGGATCGCCCCGTCAATCTGCTCGCCACCGGGTTCGTGCTGAATCACTCGGTCGAGGAGATCGCACAGTGGGGGGTGCGCAGGATCAGCCTCGGGTCCGCGATAGCGCGCTCTGCACTCGGGGCGTTCGTCGACGGGGCCCGGGAGATCGCACAGCACGGCACGTTTGGATTCGTGACCCGCGCCATCCCCTATGCGGAAGCCAATGCCCTGTTTCCGTGAACCTGTCCGTGCAGGCACTTCTTACCCGGGGCACGCCGCACTTCCAATTGGGTAGCCTATCCTTATATTCATGGAACGCTCCTGGCCAGTGCTGTACCGCCACGTCGCCCCCGACCCCTCGGTGCCCGCACCCCCGGAACCCAAGCTCGTGAGCCCATTCGGCGTGAGGCTTGTGGACCCGGATAGCGATGACACAGCGCTGATTGCCCGCTGGATGCGCCTGCCGGCACTGGTCAACGGCTGGGAGCAAGACTGGCCGGACGAGCGCTGGTACGACCAGCTCAAGGCCCAGGTTGAGAGCACCTATTCGCACCCCTACCTGGTGCTGTTCCGGGACGAGCCCGTGGGCTACCTGGAGTTTTATCGGGCGGCTCAAGATTCGATCGGCGAAAAGTACGCCGCCGACCCCTATGACCTGGGAATACATGGTGCCATCGCCAACCAGGCCATGGCCAGCAAGGGCTTCATGGTCATGATCCTGCCCAAGCTGATCAAGAGCTTCTTCGAGCTGGAGCCGCGATGTAAGCGGATCATGTTCGACCCCGAATTCGAAAACGTCGAGACGCGCAGGGTCTTTGAGCACATCGGCTGCACCTTCCTGGGCGAGCACCAGATGCCCAACCGCCGGATGGCGCTGTACACCACGCCGCGTACCCCGGCAGATGTACCCGCCCCGCTGGACTAAACGCCCAGGGAGCGGTAGCCCTCGACATCGGGTTTCAGGGTGGCGGCGACGAACTCCCAGAGAGTCTCGTCGGTACCGCCGCCCACCCGGGCCAGCTTCATATCGCGCCACCAGCGGCCGACCGGAGTCTCGTCGGTCAGGTATCCCGAGCCGCCAAAGATGTGGAGGCACTCGGAGAGCACCTCTTCGCCGAGCCGGGCGGCGGTGACCTTCGCCGCGGCCGCGGTGCGCAGGTTCATCTGCCCTGTCGCCGCGATGCCCTCAAGCGAGTAGCGCATCATGTCGACCCGGGACTGCAGATCCGCAACACGCAGGCGCAATGCCTGGTGCCCCAGCAGGGTGCTGCCGAACTGCACCCGGTCCATCATGCGAGCAATGGTTATCCCCAGAGCCTTCTCGCAGAGCGCCACCACCTGAGCCGCGATGCCGAGCCGCTCGTGGGACAGACCCCAGCTGATCGCGGCGAGCCCTGCGCCGGGGCGGGCGATCAGCGCGTCTGCAGGAACCCACGTGTCGATATCGATCGGCGCGGTATCGAGAGGTCCCGCGCTGAGCTTCCGGTACCGCTCATGCACCACCACCTGGGCGGTTGGCACCAGTAGCAACATGACATTGCCGTGCTTGCTGGCGGCATCTCCGTCGGAGCCGCGGGCGACGACGACGATGTGATCCGAGATCGGGCCGAGCGAGACGAATTTCTTGCTGCCCCGCACGTGGTAACCGCCGTCGACGCTGCGGACCACAGTCTCCGAAATCTGGAGATCAGAGCCGCCGGCCTCTTCGGATGCGCCGATGCACAGCACCGCCTCACCGCGAATCGCCTGCTCGGTGATCTCACGCAGATAATCGGTCCTACCGAACCGGCGCAGGATGGAAATCGCTGAGTCGTGCAAGCTCGCGCCGATGCTGATCCCGATCGAACCGAGCCCACCCAGTGCAAAGCCCAACGAGACCAGCTTCGCTACATCGGGCAGCGCCCCGGACGACCACTTGTCGGCCAGCACACCGGTGCTACCAAAGCGCTCGATCAGTGCGCGGGGGAATCGCTCGGTCTTCTCGGCTTCGTCCACCCACGACGTCACCTCGTCATCGATGACTGAATTCAGCAGGGCGCGAAAACCTTCGGTAGACAGCGGGACCACAGTCGGGTTCTCCGGGTCAGCCAGGGTCATCGCAGGCCTCCACCGGTCTCGATAAGACGCTTGACCTCGAGGCGCCGCAGCTTGCCCGACGTCGTGATCGGCAGATCACCCGGAGGCACGAACACGACTTCTGAGGGCACTACCCCGCAGTCGGCGGTGACTCGCTGGACAACTTGCCTGCGCGCCGCCTCGAAGTCGGTGCCCTTGTACTCGACGGCCAGCGCAAGCCTCGGGCGGACACCGCCTTCGTCGAGTCCCACGGCCGCAACTCTGCCTGCCCGCACCCCTTCGACCGACGCGGCCGCCCGCTCGACGTCGATGGGATACACATTGCGCCCGGCAAGAACGATCAGTTCCTTGAAGCGGCCCACGATGACCAGGTCACCGTCATGGAAATAGCCCAGGTCGCCGGTGTTGAACCACTCGTTCCTGTCAATCGCCGGGTTGCCCAGATATCCGTTCATCATGCAGGCGCCCTTGATTTCGACCTGCCCGACTTCCCGGCCGCTGATCGCCGGTACCTCGCGGGCGGCAGGCACCACCCGAACGTCCATCCCATCGAACGCCGAGCCGACCAGGGCGTATCTGCGGGGGGCCTGGCCGCCGTCCGGGGTGGCCACAAGCACGTCGTCGGACCTTGCTCCGACACCGGGCCGGGTCATGGTGACGACACACGTCCCTTCCGCCAGCCCCCAGGCCGCCACCGCCGCGCCGGGAGAGAAACCATGGGGAGTCGCCGCCGCGAGGAAGCGCTCGAAACCATCGCAATTGATCAGCTCAGCCGCGCTAACTGCCGCGCGTAGCTTGCCGAGGTCGACTCCGCGGTCGATCTTGTCGACGTACCGGCCAATGATGTCGTAGGCGAAGTTCGGCGCCATCAGATATGTCGCGCCGCTCTCGGTGAGCCAGTCCAACCACCTGACGGGCGAGGCCGCAAAAGCGCTATTGGGCGCCAGCCACAGCGGCATGCCCGTCCAGAACGAAGCCAACAGCGTGATCAGGCCCATATCGTGGTACAGCGGCAACCAGCTGCAGGTCAGGTCTTCCCCGGTCAACTCCGCGCGGCGCACCATGGCGCTGACGTTGCTCATGACAGCTCCCCGGGAGAGGACAGCGGTCTTGGGCGTGCCGGTGGAGCCGGAGGAGTTCTGGAGGACGGCAGGGGTGGTCTCGTCTCCGGTCTGCACGGGCGTGAACGCCTGCGGCCGGGGCCGCGCTCCGATCTGCGCCACATCCTCGATCCGGATGCTGGACTCCACCGCGCGCAGCTGCTCCAGCTCCCGACCATTGCTGTAGATCGTGCGCACACCGATCGCCGCACAGCGCTCCAAGGTCGTATGCGCCCAGCGGTCCAGATCCGCACCGCGCACCAGGCCAGGGAAGAACGACACGCTCGTGCCGGCCAACCACGCACCTTGAACGCTGGCCACCAGGTCGACGGTGGGACTGCCGATCAGACCCAGCGCTCCGACGGGTCCGTGTGCGTTGTCGAGCAGGTCGACGGCGACGGTCTCCGCTCTCGCATGCACCTCCGCCCAGGGGAATCGATGCCATTCCCGTGCTCCGTCCATAACCACCAAGTCGGCGGACGAGGTCAGCATCGCCTGGGAAACCTTCTCCGCCAATGCATTCCCCTGCGCGGCAGGCACGTTCGTCGTGGAACTGCTCATGGCTCTCTCGCCTTTCTCGTCCTGCGAACTTCTACTCGGCGAGTGCGCTGGTGGTTTGGGACGGGGCCGCGGCCTGCCCTGCCGAAACGATGTCGACAAGGTCGCCGAAGGAATCACATACGAGTAGCTGATCTTCAGTAAGAGTGACGCCGAACTGCTCCTCGATGAGGACGAGGCCAAGTGCGAATCCCACCGAGTCGAGTCCCAGGTCGTCAATCAGCAATTTGTCGCGAGTAATCTCATTCGCGCTTACTGCGAGCTCTCCGCGCAGGATCTTCTCAAGTTTCTCGGCAACTTCAGTCGACATGTTGGCTGCTCTCCTTGTGGCTCAGTACAGGTGGGCGCGAGGGCCCCAGCGCTCCGCAGCACCGACTATACAACTGGCATTAGGTAAGCCAAACCTACTATCTAGAGGGCGCTACCGGGCTCCTACCCGTTGTGGCGTACACGCTCCGCGTAGCGCCCCGATCGACGTACGACGCGGCCACAACGGGGCCTGCCTCGACTAGCCGGCGGGGGGAATCAGACCGACGACTCCGCTGCACATCTGACGGAAGTTGACGATCCCGAAAATGCTGCCACCGGGCACGAATTGACACCCCGAGCGCCCGGTCATCGGGCCGCTGCCGCCACCACCGCATTCGGGCCACGCACCAAGGCCTTGTGTCTGCATAACACTCTCGGCGACGGCGATCTGCTGTTCACGAGAAGCTTCGGCGGGATTCCCGACACCGCCGTGGGATGCCCAGGTGGACGGCTTGAATTGCAGCCCGCCGTAGAAACCGTTTCCGGTATTTGCCGACCAGTTTCCGCCGGATTCGCATTCAGCGATCGCGTCCCAATTCACAGAATCGGCCGAGGCGACGCTTGCGGTCATGGACAACGACATCACGAACAGCACGTTGACGATCAGGCACACCGCACGCCTGTCGCGCACCCATCGCGCCCGGTCCATGACGACCTTCATGTCACTGCACCCCGATCCTCTGTCACCGGAGAGATCACGTGATGCGTGATGTACCACCCGCCACTCCGGTCGTGATCAGATTGTGATCACTGTTGTAATCGTTACTCACGAGGTGTGCGTTACGCAAGCGGAGAATGGTAAGAAAAGTTGCCACTGAGCCGCCTGAGGCTTTAGTGATTTCTTACTTCCACCAATAACATCGAGATAAAACAGTGGTCGCGATTGAATTACACCTTTGTAATTCAATCGCGCAATTGATTCACATCACAGTGCAATTTGCCGGCGTATACGGCACACACCCGCGAACCCACCATTCGGTCCCGGGATTTTGTCGCTGACGGCCCGGCGGATCCGGGCCTAGATCTCAGGTCCGCCCGGGTTGCACTGGGACACCGTCATCAACGCCTCATCCACCGGCGGTCGCCACGGCTCCAGGTTCCAGCTCGGCTTGTTCGGGATGAACACCCGCCCGTACCAATGACAGTCGAACTGCATCCGCATACCCGGCGACTGTGCATCGGGGGCCAGCGCGAGGACCTCGGCCCACGCCACGTCCGCGCCGTCGGGCGCCTCGTAGGTACGTCCCAGCGGCGTCGGGTAGATACGCAGCGTGCGCCCCAAAGATGTTGCGCCCCAAGACACGTGATCAATGAGTGCGGGCTCGATGGCGCCCGCGGGCACCGCGTTCGCGACCAGCAGAGCGGCCGTCAACGCAACCAGCGCCGCAACCGCGCGCATTACCGCGACTTGCCCTGCACCTCAAGCACGCGGGGACGAACATCGACGAAATACACCCCGGCCGCCACGGCGGCGATTCCGGCGGTCAACAGCTCCAACCCCGGAATCAGGGTGAGCACGGCCGCTCCGGCGAGAATGACTATCCAGGTGGTCTTGGTCTGCTTTTCTGCCGCCACGAACGCGTCCGCGGGCTGAATCGCGGCATGGACCAACCCGACGATCGCCGCGATAAGGGCGACGAGCGAGATCAGCGCGAAGACATGAAAAGTGAAAGCCACCCGATCAGCCTACGTGGCTGATCGGGTGGCTGTCAGAGCTGGAACTGCCTACTTCTGGGTAACGGTGCGGGTCGCCGTCTTCTTGGCCGGAGCCTTCTTGGCGGGCGCGGCCTTCTTGACAGCAGCCTTGGCCGGGGCGGCCTTCTTGGCGGGCGCGGCCTTCTTGGCCGGAGCCTTCTTGGCGGGGGCCTTCGCGGCCGGAGCGCTCTTGCCCGACAGGTCGATGCCGACCAGCTTGGCGGCACGCTCGCCGACGGCGCGCGTCTGGCTGGCCACGGTGCCCAGCGCCTGCTCGGTCAGCTCGGCGTAGTTACCGACCAGGCCCTCGGCGCGGGTCACGTTCTCCTCGATACCGGGGGTGCTGCGGATGCGCTCGATGGCCTCTTCGCCACGCTCGGCAAGGTTGTTGTAGATGTCGGTCGCCACCTGCAGGTAGGCCTCGGCAACCTTGCGCAGCTCCTCCGGGGTGAACCGGTCGCGCAGCTCGTTGACGTCGGTGGGCAGCTCGGCCGACAGCTCGCGCAGCCGGTCGCGGGTCTCGTCCACGCGGGCACCGGCCTCAGAGGCGGCCTCTTCGGCGCGCTCGCGCAGCTTCACGACGACATCGGCGACCGCGGCCAGCGCCAGGTCACCGGCGCCGACGGCTACGTAGAACGGGGTCTTCAGGTCTTCGAACGAGGTGTTCTTCTTGGTCATGCCAGATTCCTTTCGGGGATGGGGAAAGTTATTCAGTTGTCGCCAGGAGATTCGGGGTCGGATTGAGCCTGATCCGCATTGGCTTCGGCGTTTTGCTGAACGAATGAGCCGTAGACGTCCAACAACACCTGCTTCTGTCGCTCGGTGATGACGGTATCGGCAATGATGGCGTCCCGTACCGGGCTGGCATCACTACGATCCAAAATGCCCGCACGCACGTACAACACCTCCGCCGAAACCCTTAGCGCCTTTGCGATTTGATTGAGCACCTCCGCCGACGGACGACGCAGTCCGCGTTCGATCTGACTGAGGTACGGGTTGCTTACGCCGGCCTTCTCGGCCAGCTGACGCACGGAGACCTGCGCGGCCTCACGCTGCGCCCGGATAAATCCTCCGATATCGGAAGCGGCGTTGCTCACAACGGCGGCAAGGTCTGATTCCTGCGACATAAGAACCACCGTAAGCTGCAGTGCTAGCTATTGCAAGCACTTCTGCTAGCAATGTGTGCCAAGTCACTTCAGCACGGGAATAGCCGGGTCAGGGCCTGTTTAGAAGAGCACCTGCGCCACGGTGTAGATGACCAAACCTGCCAGCGAACCCACCACGGTGCCGTTGATGCGAATGAATTGCAGGTCACGCCCGACATGCAGTTCGATCCGGCGACTGGCCTCCTCGGCGTCCCAACGCTCGATCGTCTCGGTGATGACGGCCGTGATCTCCGCGCCGTACTGATCCACCAGATGCCGGGCCGCGCGTTCCACCCATCCGTCGACCTTGTCGCGGACGGATTCGTCGTCGCGCAGCGTCTCCCCGATGCGCACCACGGTGTCGGCAATCCGTGTCCGTAGCTCGCTGGACGGATCGTCCACGGACTCGGTGATCATCTTCTTGGCCGCGGACCATGCGGTGGCCGCGGCGTTCTGGACTTCGGCGCGCGCCATCAACCGGGCCTTGATCGCCTCGGCCTTGGCGATGGTCAGGTCGTCATGCTGGAGATCGTCGGCGAAGTCGTACAACAGCCTGTTCACGGATTGACGCAGGTCGTGATCGGGATTGCGGCGCACCTTGTCCGTGAAGTCCACCAACTCGCGATAGATGCGGTCGCCCACGAAATGGTCGACGAATTTGGGTGTCCAGCTGGGCGAGTCGCGCACCACCACCCGATCGATGGTGTCGCTGGCACCCAGCGCCCATTCAAAGGCGCGATCGCACAGCAGCTGGATCACCGGCGCATGCCGGTCTTCCTTGAGCACCGTCGAGAGCACCCGACCGATCGGCGGACCCCATGTGGGTTCGGCGATCCTTCGCACGATCACGCTGTCTATGGCCTGCTGTACGTCCTCGTCGCGCAGCATCTGCGCGCCGACCCGGAGCACCGTGGAGGCCTCGGCCGCGACCCGCTCGGCGTGCGACCGGTCACTCATCCACTTGCCCAGCCGGCCCGCGATCTGCGCATCCCGCACCTTGGCAGTGATGACGGCCGGTGACATGAAGTTCTCCCGGACGAAGTTCCCGAGCCCCTCTCCGAGCTGATCCTTCTTGCGCTTGATGATCGCTGTGTGCGGGATCTTTAGCCCAAGCGGATGTCGGAACAAGGCGGTTACAGCAAACCAGTCCGCAAGCGCACCGACCATACCCGCCTCTGCGGCCGCTCCGACATAACCCACCCAGACCGGCGCACCGACCGACTGCCACCAACGGCAAGCCAGGAACAACACGGTAGCCCCGACCAGGAACCCCGTAGCCACGGCTTTCATTCGGCGAAGCTGCTTCTGGCGCTCCTCGTCGACGGCCGAATTACCCATCGCGAAGACGCCGCCGGATGCATTCCGCCCGCGCGGCTGATCGCTGTGCTTGCCTGCCACTCCTCCATCATCCGGTATCGAGCGCGTCACGCATCCCCGAGGGCCCTGTGAAGTAGTATCGGTTACAGATAACTAAGGGAATGTGGCGATAACCGTGGCAAGTAAAACGCAGCCTGCGGCTATCAAGACTGATGGTCGCAAGCGCCGCTGGCATAAGCACAAGGTCGAACGACGCACCGAACTCGTGGACGGCACCCTCGATGCCATCAGGCACCGGGGGCGCGATATCAGCATGGATGAGATCGCCTCCGACATCGGCGTCTCCAAGACGGTGCTCTACCGGTACTTCGTCGATAAGAACGATCTGACGACGGCGGTCATGACACGGTTCGCGCAGACCACCCTCATCCCCAAGATGGCCATGGCCCTGTCGGCCCGCCTGGACGGCTACGACCTCACCCGCACAGCGATCAAGGTGTACGTCGAGACCGTGGCCGCCGAGCCCGAGATTTATCCATTCGTCATGGCGAACAGCTCCACCAGCCGCAGCAAGGCGATCGCAGATTCCGAGCGCATCATCGCCCGCATGCTCGCCCTGTCGCTGCGCCGCCAGATGTCCGAAGCGTCGATGGACACCCGCGGCGTGGAGCCGTGGGCGTACATGATCGTCGGCGGCGTGCAGCTGGCCACCCACTCGTGGATGTCGCACCCGCGGATGAGCTCCGATGAACTCATCGACTACCTGACGATGATCTCCTGGAACGCGGTGCTGGGCATCGTGGGCGTGGGTGGATCCCGGGAGAAGTTTGTCGACATGCCACACCCGTCACCGGTTCCTCCTCCACCACAAGCGCGTCAAACCCACTCCACGTAAGCCGACATCGCTAGGGTCACAGGGCATGACCTCCAGGATCGACACGTCCGCACTGCGCTACCGATCCGGCCTGTTGTTCGCCGATGTCGATACCCGTTCTACGCCCGGGTTCGATGGGTCGCGAGAGGACGGCGAAGCCCAGCAGGCCGAACTGTCCGAGCGCCTCGGGGTGCTGCAAGAGATGCTGTACGCCAATGGACGCAGCGGCGACCACCGCTCGGTGCTGCTTGTCTTGCAGGGCATGGACACCTCCGGCAAGGGAGGCATCGTCAAACATGTTGTGGGACAAGTAGATCCGCAAGGAATTGAACATGCGAGCTTCGGGGTTCCCACCGAGGAAGAGCGCAAGCACCACTACCTGTGGCGCATTCGCAACGCCCTGCCTTCGGGCGGGCAACTCGGCGTCTTCGACCGTTCGCACTATGAGGACGTCCTGGTGGTGCGAGTGCACGACCTGGTACCACCGGAGGTCTGGGGCACTCGCTATGACGAGATCAATGCCTTCGAGAAGGAGCTGACCGAGGCAGGGACGACAATCCTCAAGGTCGCCCTGGTGGTATCGCTCGACGAGCAGAAGGAGCGCCTCGCCGAGCGGCTGGACCGTCCGGACAAATACTGGAAGTTCAATCCCAACGACATCGACGAGCGTGCGTTCTGGTCCGCCTACCAAGATGCGTATCAAGCGGTGCTGGAGAAAACGAGCACCGAGCACGCGCCCTGGCACGTCGTCCCGTGCGACCGCAAGTGGTTCAGCAGGCTAGCGGTCACCGCGCTTCTCGACGAAACACTGGATGGCCTAAATCTCTCGTGGCCACCCGCCGATTTCGATATCGAGGAACAGAAACGCCGCCTCGCGCAAGCGTGAGACGGCGTTGACCTGTTAAGTCTCGTTATTTGACGAGGGTGAACTGACCCACGTTGGTGATACCGCGACGGAAGAAGTCCGCGCAACCGGTCAGGTACCGCATGAAGCGGTCGTAAACCTCTTCGGACTGAATCCTGATGGCCTCGTCGCGGCGCTGTTCGAGATTCGCAGCCCAGATATCCAGGGTCTTCGCGTAGTGCGGCTGCAGCAAATGCGTGCGCTCCAGCGTGAACCCGGAGCCAGCAGCTAGTTTCTCGATATCCTCGACCGCCGGCAACTGTCCACCGGGGAAGATCTCCTCACCGATGAACTTCATGAATTTCAGATCACTAATGGTGAGTGGAATTCCATTTTCCCGGAAGAATTTCTGGGTGTGGGCCAGAATGGTGTGCAAAAGCATTCGACCATCATTGGGAAGAATGTCGTAAGCGCGTTCAAAAAAGATCGGGTACCGCTCTTGCTTGAATGCCTCGAATGCACCGATCGTGACAATTCGATCGACTTTATCGTTGAATTCTTCCCAGCCCTGCATGCGAATATCGGCGGTACGACCAGTTTCCTCGGCCACCTTCGCCAGGCGCGTGCGGCTGTACTCGCTCTGATTCTTACTCAAGGTAATACCGACGACGTTGACGTCGAACTTACGCATCGCGCGCTCCAGGCAGGCGCCCCAACCACAGCCGATGTCCAGCAGGGTCATCCCCGGCTCGAGGTTGAGCTTGCCGAGCGCCAGGTCAAACTTCGCCAGCTGCGCCTCGGCAAGGGTCAGGTCGTCACGCTCGAAGTAGGCGCAGGTGTAGCCCATGGTTTCTTCGTCAAGGAAAAGGCCATAAAATTCGTCCGAAATGTCGTATATGGACTGAGATTCCTCGTAGTACGGCTTCAGATCGGACATTTACTGCAGCACCTAATTCCCATCACATTTTGGCTACTTTGTACTGGCCCGCAGACTAGCACGGTCAACTGTGCCTACCTCTTAGGAACGGCCACCTGCCAGTCCAACTGCCCCAGCAGCGCTCTGGCCGCCCCCTCAACCCCTTCAGCATCCCCCGTGATGCCCAGAACGCGCAAGGTCGCGTCGGCCAATGCCTCCGGAGCTATGGAATCACCGTCGGCACGGAGCATGATCACCGATTCGACGAGCCGGAAGGGCAGGCGCTCGACTCCGTCGCGGATCATCTCCGCACGGCACGCGGAGGCCGCCAGATCCTGATAGTGCGCACGGAGCTGGTCTCGCTTGCGCCGAAACGCTACGAATCGATCGGCACGCAGATCCGGTAATAGATAGAGAGCGCCGAGGTTCCACCGGCTCGCCGCCAGCTGGGCGGCGTCGGCGAGCGCAAGGGCATAGAGGCGCACGATCGGAGGCTCCGGGCGATCGGCGATCAGCGCCGCATAATGCAGCGGCTGGTCGATCGTCATCGCCAGCAGCGCATCGAGGATGTCGTCCTTGGTCTTGAAGTGGTAGTAGAGCGAGGCCTGCTGCACGCCCACCGACTCGGCGATGCGGCGGGTGGTGGTTGCCGCGAACCCGTCGGTGGTGAACAACTCGGCCGAGGCATCGAGGATTTCGTCGCGAGTGGTGTTCCCCTCGCGAATGGGACTGATACGCCGCGGTCGCCCTGACATTGTGCCGACCCTTCCATGTACCCCTCGGCAACGCCCCGATTCCGTCACCTGGTGAGCGTTTCGTCATCGCTCCGACATCTGCGCAACGACAATGTTACACCGCGCCCCCGTTCCGAAACGGCACTGTCACCCATGCGTACCGGCCACCCGTCAAACTTATTTACCTATCGCATGACAGATATTTCTTCCCACATAGAAGTGGGTTTTCTAACCACACAGGGCGCAAAACATGTTGCCCGAGGACCGACCAGGGAGTGCCCATGAACGCCCCGACGGCCACCCAATCCGCGACCCAGTCCGCGGCGAGCATTGCCGGCTCAGACTCCGATGACCTTGCCGCGTTCGGCTACAAACCACAGCTGCACCGAAGCCTTGGCAAATTCGCATCCTTCGCGGCAGGATTCTCATTCGTCTCGATCCTGACGACGATCTTCCAGCTGTTCGCCTTCGGGTTCAGCTTCGGCGGCCCGGCCTTCTTCTGGACCTGGCCGATCGTCTTCGCCGGGCAGTACATGGTGGCTCTGAACTTCGCCGAGCTCGCCGCGCGTTATCCGATCTCCGGCGCCATCTATCAATGGTCCCGCCGACTCGGTGGAGCTGTTGTGGGCTGGTTCGCCGGCTGGTTCATGATCATCGCCCAGATTGTCACCGCGTCCGCCGCCGCGATCGCGCTGCAGGTGGTGCTGCCCACGGTCTGGAGCGGATTTCAGCTGGTTGGCACCGATTCCTCGCTGACGAGTGCCAGCGGCGCGTCGAACGCCGTGCTGTTGGGATCGCTGCTGCTGGTCGTCACCACTGCCATCAACGCCGTCGGCGTCAACTGGATGTCCCGGATCAACTCCATCGGTGTCACCTGCGAAATCGTCGGCGTGATCGCCGTGGTCGGCATGCTCTTCGCCAGCGCCGAGCGCGGCCCCAGCGTGGTGCTGCACACCGGCGACGCCGGCAGCGGATATCCGTGGGCGTTCCTGGCGGCGGGGCTCATGGCCGCCTACGTGCTCGTCGGATTCGGATCTGCCAGTGAGCTGGCCGAAGAGACCCGCAATCCGCGCCGGGTTGCCCCGCGCACCATCCTGTCCGCGATCGTGGTGTCGGCGATCGGCGGGGCACTGATGATCCTGGGAGCGCTGATGGCCGCCCCCAGCCTCACCGACGGTCAGCTCGCCACCGGCGGCCTTCCTTATGTATTGGACAGCAAGCTGGCCTCCCCGTTCGGCACCCTGCTGCTCATCGACGTCGCGATCGCGGTGTTCGTCTGCACCCTCGCCATCCAGACGGCGGCCTCCCGGCTGATGTTCTCGATGGCCCGCGACGGCAAGCTGCCATTCTCAGCGGTGCTCTCGCACGTGAACCCACGCACCGGCACACCGATCGCGCCGGCCGTGGTCGTCGGGGTCTGCTGCGTCTTGATCCTGGTGGTCAACTTCGGCAACGCCGCACTGTTCACCAGCCTGTGCAGCGTCTGTATCGCCCTGATCTACCTGGCCTACCTGATGGTAACCACGCCATTGTTGTTGCGCCGCTTAGGGATCGGTGGAAGCAAGTGGGACGCAAACGTGGGACAGACCGACGCCGACGGGCGCAAGCTCTTCTCGCTCGGACGATTCGGTCTTCCCATCAACATCCTCGCCGTCGGCTATGGCGCCTTCATGGTCCTCAATCTGTCCTGGCCACGCTCGGCGGTCTTCGACCCGACGGGAGCACACCCCTATCTGGTGTGGATAGCCCCCATCTGTATCGCCGCGGTGCTCATCGCCGGGATCTTCGCCTATCCCCGGCGCACCGATTCCACCACCAAGGAGATCTCCTGATGACGACCGCGACCACCAAGGGAGCGCGGGACCACGCGCGCTCCCAGGCCGGCCAGATCACCGACGCGATGCCGGTGCTCCCCGCCTCCAATTGGCCGTGGGCCCCCGATGATGTCGATCCACTGACCCTCACCTGGGCCGAGACCATCCCCGGCGGCCGGTATGCCGGCAAGGTGCTCGGTCGTGGCACCCGGCTGCGGCTCACCGACGTCACCGGTTCCGCCTGTGTGAGTGTGGTGCTGCTGCGTGCCGACGCCCCATGGGAGCGACTCAACGTCGCCGATACCGTCAAGGTTCCGTGGCAGGCCTATCTCGGCGCCGGGCATCCGCTGCTCTCGGATCAGGGCCGGGTGCTGGCCACCATCGTCGCCGACAGTTCCGGACATCACGACACCTTCTGCGGAACCAGCACGTTGGCTGCGAACACCGCCAAATACGGTGCGGGTGAACTCTATTCAGCGAGCCCGGCCGGGCGCGAGCTGTTCACGCTGGCCGCGGCCAAGCAAGGGCTCGCCCCGCGCGATATCGGTCCGTCCGTCTCGCTCTTCCACGGCGTACGCGCCCAGGCCGACGGTACGCTGCGCAGCTCCGGCACCGCGGGGCCCGGGGCCGCGGTGGATCTGCTGATCCACCTCCCGGTGATCGCTCTGCTGGTGAACACCGCACATCCCCTCGATCCGTCCGACACCTTTGACACCGGGCCCGTCCGGGTGCTGGCCTGGCCCGCGCTCGATGAGCTGGTCGACCTGCCCAACAAAGACCCGGAATATCAACGCGCCGTGCTCAATACCGAGGACGCCTGGGCCGCGGCACAGAATGGAGAGTCCCTGTGACAAGCACGGTTCTCGACGAGGTCGTACCCGCGCGCGCGCCCTGGAGCACCGTAGTCGCCGCCGGAGATGTGTTGACCATCATCGACCTGAAGGGCAACCAGGCCGTTGACACCCTGTTGTATGCGGCGGCCGATACCGCGGTGCGCTACTCAGCGCAGGCAACCATCGCGGCGCAAGGAAACCTGTTCCTGCGCACCGGAACCGTACTGCGCGCCGAGGACGGCAGCCCGCTGATGACGATCGTCGAGGATGAGGTGGGCAGCCACGACACCATCGGCGGCGCCTGTTCGCAGGAATCGAACACCCTGCGCTACGGACACCACACCAAGCACCAACACGCATGCGTCGAGAACTTCCTGCTCGAAGGTGCCAAATGGGGCCTGGGCAAGCGCGACCTGGTATCCAACATCAACTTCTATATGAATGTCCCGGTGGACGAGGATGGAACCCTCGGCATCGTCGACGGCCTCTCCGCACCGGGCAAGAAGATCCGGCTCCGGGCCGAGATCGACACCCTGGTGCTGGTGTCGAACTGCCCACAGATCAACAATCCGTGCAACGGGTTCGATCCCACTCCGGTGCGGATGACGGTGGAGAGCGCATGAGCACCGTCTCAGTCACGGCGCCCGGCATGCTGACCACGGTGCAAGACTGGCCGGGACGCACCGGGTACTGGCAGGTGGGCGTGCCCCCGTCCGGCCCGATGGACGACCTCTCGTTCCGGTTGGGCAATCGGGCCGTCGGCAACCCCGAGGGCGCCCCCGGACTGGAGGCGACGCTCGCCGGTCCCACACTGCATTTCACCGAAGCGACCCTCGTCTGTGTCACCGGTGCACCGGCACTGGTCACCGTCAACGGCCGGCCGGTCCCCCAGTGGCGGGCGGTCACCATTCCCGCTGATGGCACGCTCGCCGTGGGCGCCGCCGCAGATACCGGGATGCGGATCTACGTGCTGATCGCCGGCGGCATCGCGGTTCCCCACTTCCTGGGTAGCGCCGCCACCTTCACCCTCGGCGGGTTTGGCGGCCCGGCGGGACGTGCATTGGTTGCCGGTGACACTCTCACCCTGAGTAGCTCCAATAACGCTGAACCACAATGCATTCCCGGTGCAGCACAACCCGCGATCGGCCACCACTGGGAGCTCGCGGTCACCGAGGGACCGCATGGCGCACCCGAGTTCTTCACCCGCAGCGATATCGACGAGCTGTTGTCCACAGACTATGAGGTCCACTTCAATTCCGATCGCACTGGAGTGCGTCTCATCGGACCCAAGCCGCAGTGGGCACGTACCGACGGCGGGGAGGCGGGGCTACATCCGTCGAACATCCACGACAACGCGTATTCGATTGGCGCGCTGGATTTCACCGGCGACACCCCGATCTTGCTAGGCCCCGACGGCCCCAGCCTGGGCGGGTTCGTCTGCCCGGTTACGGTGGTCTCGGCCGACCGGTGGAAGCTGGGGCAGCTGCGCGCGGGCGACACTCTGCGATTCGTCCGAATCGAGGCTTCTCGCAGTGCCTCGCTGCGTTCTATCGGTATCGATCGCCGCGGGCACTGGCCCTCGGTGTTCTCCACCCGGGGCGATGGTGACGACGGCGTGCTGGCGTACCGACCGGCCCGAGACAACGCGCCCGCCATGACGTACCGGCGCAGCGGCGACGACAATATTTTGGTTGAATATGGCGACCTCACACTGGATTTGGCGCTACGTGCGCGCGTCCATGCGTTACACCAACGACTGGAGGACACCCACACCTCCGGGATCGTCGATCTGACGCCGGGCATCCGGTCCCTACAGGTGCACTTCGATCCCGACAGGCTGCCCATGGGCAGGGTACTGGGGCTACTGGACGATATCGACGAGCACCTTCCTGCTTCCAGCGAGCTCGTCGTGCCCAGCCGCCGGGTGGCCATGCCCCTTTCCTGGGACGATCCGTCCGCCCGGGAGGCCATGGAACGGTATCGCCTGGGTGTGCGCGCGGATGCCCCATGGATGCCATGGAACATCGAATTCATCAGGCGCATCAATGGCTTGGACACTGTTGATGAGGTGTATCGCACGGTCTACGACGCCTCGTATCTGGTACTCGGCCTGGGCGATGTGTACCTGGGTGCGCCCGTGGCGACGCCGGTCGATCCCCGGCATCGGCTCGTCACCACCAAGTACAACCCCGCACGTACCTGGACACCGGAGAACGCCGTCGGCATCGGTGGGGCGTACCTGTGCATCTATGGCATGGAGGGTCCCGGCGGATATCAATTGGTCGGCCGGACCGTACAGGTCTGGAACCATCGGCATCCGGACAACGCCGGTGCTTTCGAACCCGGGACACCCTGGCTGCTGCGGTTCTTTGACCAGATCAGCTGGTACCCGGTGAGCGCCGAGGAGCTTCTTGAGCTGCGTGATGAGCTTGCCACCGGACGCGGAGCGGGCGGTGTCAGGATCACCGACGGTGAGTTCTCCATGGCCGAGTACTCGACATTCCTTGCCCACAATGCGACGTCAATAGGCGAGTTCCGTGGCCTTCAACGCGCGGCATACGCTGCCGAGCGGGAAGCATGGAGCACCGCGGGCGAATTCGCCCGGGTCTAGCAAGTGAGCGCCCCGAACCCCTCGCTCGCGAATACCGGGGCGTGTCACTTTGCTGTCTGAATTAACCACCCCTGGCGATCTTGGTCAAGGGAAATGGGCACACTGACATTTCCTGCAGCCATCAGGCGCCACGGCTGCTAAACGCGGCGAGGGCACACCGTACGCACATAATCGGGCTGAGATTTGTGCGTACCGCATGCCCTCGCGCAGTTGGGTGGCTTATTTGGCCTTGTACTCGTAGAACCCGACACCGCTCTTCTTGCCGAGGCGCCCGGCCTCGACCATCCGGAGCAACAGCGGCGGGGCCGCGTACAGCGGCTCCTTGTACTCGTCGTACATCGAGTCGGCGATGAGCTTCAAGGTGTCGAGACCGACGAGGTCCGACAGCCGCAGCGGGCCCATCGGGTGCGAAAGCCCCGCCACGACGGCCTTGTCGATGTCTTCGACTGTGGCGAAACCGGATTCGGCCATCCGGATGGCCGCCAGCAAGTATGGGACCAGCAGGAAGTTGACCACGAAGCCGGATCGGTCGGCGGCACGCACGACCTGCTTGCCCAGCACCTCGCTCGCGAAGGCCTCCGTACGCGCGGCGGCACCGGGTGTGGTCACCAGCGTCGAGATCAGCTCGACAAGCGGCAGGACGGGCACCGGGTTGAAGAAGTGAAGTCCCAGCACTCGCCCAGGATTTTTGGTTGCCGCAGCGATTTTCATGATCGGGATGCTGGAGGTGTTGGACGCGAGAACCGCGTCGGGATCGGTGATCACCTCGTCGAGCTTGGCGAAGATCGAGGCCTTGATGGACTCATTCTCGACGACGGCCTCGATGACGAGCTGGCGATCGGAGAAGTCGGCCAGGTCGGTGGTGAACTTCAGGTTGGCGACGGCGGCATCGCGCTCACGCTCGGTGATCTTCCCGGCGGAGACCCCACGGTCCAGCGACTTCACGATGCGGGCAGACCCCGCCTTCACAAGCTCGTCGGTGGTCTCGAAGACCAGCACGTCGACACCGGCACGTGCCGATACCTCGGCGATACCAGCGCCCATCTGTCCAGCGCCGATAACTCCTACGCGGGTGATTCCATCCGTCATCTTCGTACTACTCCCTGAACATCGTTGTTAGTTTTGGTCGTATCTGATGGTCTTCGCGCGGCGGCTCATCCATCCAGCACACAGGCCCCGCCCAACGGGATACGTGGGCGGGGCCTGTGCTGTCAACTCAGTGGGTCACACCGAGAGTCTTGACGTGGGCGCATTGCCCGGCTAGAGCAGGCGTGACTTAGTGGAACTGACCCTCTTCGGTCGAGCCCTTCAGTGCCGCGGTCGAGGTGTTCGGGTCCACGGTGGTGGCGATCCGATCGAAGTAACCGGCGCCGACCTCACGCTGGTGCTTGGTGGCGGTGTATCCACGGGCCTCGGCCGCGAACTCGCGCTCCTGCAGGTCGACGTAGGCCGTCATGCCCTCGCGGGCGTAACCGTAGGCCAGGTCGAACATCGAGTAGTTGAGCGCGTGGAAGCCGGCCAGGGTGATGAACTGGAACGTGAAGCCCATGGCGCCCAGCTCCTTTTGGAACTTGGCGATGGTGGAGTCGTCCAGGGCTTGCTTCCAGTTGAAGGACGGGCTGCAGTTGTAGGACAGCAGCTGGTCCGGGAACTCGGCCTTGACGGCTTCCGCGAACTTGCGGGCGACCGCGAGGTCCGGCACGCCGGTCTCCATCCAGATGAGGTCGGCGTACGGGGCGTAGGCCTTGGCACGCGCGATACAGGGCTCGATGCCCTTCTGGACGTTGTAGAAGCCCTCGGCGGTGCGCTCACCGGTGACGAAGGGCTGGTCGCGCTCATCCACATCGGAGGTGATGAGGGTGGCGGCCTCGGCGTCGGTACGAGCGATGACGACGGTCGGGGTGTTCGCGACATCAGCTGCGAGTCGGGCAGACGTCAACGTGCGGACGTGCTGCTGGGTCGGGATCAGCACCTTGCCACCGAGGTGGCCACACTTCTTCTCCGAGGCCAGCTGGTCCTCCCAGTGGGTACCGGCGGCACCCGCGGCGATCATGGCCTTCTGCAGCTCGTAGACGTTCAGCGCGCCACCGAAGCCGGCCTCACCGTCGGCGACGATCGGCACGAGCCAGTTGTCGACGCTGGTGTCGCCCTCGACGCGGGCGATCTCGTCGGCGCGCAGCAGGGCGTTGTTGATGCGGCGCACGACGGCCGGCACCGAGTTGGCCGGGTAGAGGCTCTGGTCCGGGTAGGTGTGGCCCGAGAGGTTGGCGTCGCCGGCGACCTGCCAGCCGGACAGGTAGATGGCCTTGAGGCCGGCGCGGACCTGCTGCACGGCCATGTTGCCGGTCAGCGCGCCCAGCGCGTTGATGTAGGAGCCGTCGCCCTTGGTGACACCATCCCACAGGATTTCGGCGCCACGGCGCGCGAGCGTGTTCTCTTCGACGACTGAACCCTGCAGCTCCTCGACCTGGGCTGCGGTGTAGTCGCGGGTGATGCCCTTCCAGCGGGGGTTGGTGTCCCAGTCCTGCTGGATTTCGGCCGCGGTGCGCGGCTTTCCGACGTTCGACATTGGTACTCCTTGCTATGACCCTGAGTTACTTGCCTCAGCGTTTTTCTGACCCTGACGGATTGTTAACGCTCAGACACGTTCACTCTGTTGACTGTTACGACGATGTCACAGACCATATGCGCAGGTCCACCCGTTCCCAGTGCCAATTTTCGCTAGGTATTAACGGGCTTTTGCAAACTTTGCGAAGCGGCTAATCGTACGCTCGTACTGTTGCTACCGGTCGGTAACCAATAATCCCCTGTTCAGAACGCTCGTACTGTTAAACGACCGACGCCGTGTCTAGTTATCGAGCGAATATCGACGCGAGGGCCTTCACCTCATCGCCCACGACATATGTGAGCGTTGTAACACTGCGACCTGGGACACCGAACGCGGTTCCGTCCTCGTAGACGTTGGTGATGATCTCGAGCTTGTCGCCGAGCGCTACCGCGGAGTCATGCTCGATGCTCACGCGATACGGGGCGGACAGCAGCTCAGGATGCCGCGAGAGATGGTCTTCCACGATGCTCCAGTAAACGGAATTGTTCATGTGGTCGAACAGGTCCATATCGGTGAATCGCACCGGGAAGTCCCGGATATCGGTCGCGGTATCCCGGCTACCGGGCTTGTTGTAGGGCTTCCACCGCAACCGGTCCACCTCCGTCGTGGAGGCGACCGTCGCCAGGAAGTCGTCGTCGATACGGGCCGGCCCCTGGGTTTCACGGCTGACGTGAATCCAGAATGCCTCGGACTCCACCAGTCCCCCGTCGCGACCGTCGAGCCGCACCCGCATCTGGCACCACCGGTTGGATGTGGCCGAACACCAACGGCGCAGCCACAGGGCCTCCCTGAACTCGATGGGCTTGATCACGTCGATCATGGTGCGGCGGACGACCCAGTGCGGGTGAGTCTCCTCGGCCTCCACTCCACGCAGGTGGTCCTGCCCGATGTCCTGGATATGCCGAGCGGCCCCGTCCAGCCGCAAACGCCCGCCGGAGTCGACATCGGCGATGCGAACGGGCCAACGACCCTCGTAGACGTGGGGATGCGCGTGGGGCACGGGCATCATGTCCTTGTCGAGGCCGGTGCTCGGTTCGGTGCTCACGCCCCGATCATCACACATCGATCCTGCCTCGGTGCCGGATGGCGCATGCAGGAATGGCGGGTGCGGCAATACCTGCCACACCCGCCGTCACCGCTACAGCCGCCCTGCAGTGAAATCCGACAACAGCTGCGGCACAGCCGAATCGAATCTCGATACATCCAACTGCCGCGGATCGGAACTCGGCAAGCGCTTGGTGCGGGTGAATGTCCCCGTACCAATGTCGTTATCCATGTAGATGTGAATCGCATCGAACGCCAAGCGGTTCTTCAGCGCCCACACCATCGGCAGCGCGCAGTCCGTGCCGCCCACGGGCGGACCATACGATCGTCTGGTGGTAACCACCCGGCCGGGCCCCGAGAGCGGGATCGCCCGGGCCCTGCTTGCGGCCGCCGGTCTCTTGTTCACGATCGCCATCGGCGGCCTGCTGATCACCGGGCACACCGTCGTCCGATTCTCCTCAGACGAGGCCGCCGCGCCATATCCGCTGTGGATGCCGTTGGCCTCGTCCCTGATCGTGCTGTTACTCACCCGCCTGGTGCCCGTGCGCCTGTCGGCGATCGACCCGCTTGCCGACATCCGTACAGAGCGCCTCACCCGCGAAGTGTGGGTGCTGGTCGGCGCCGCCCTCGCCTTCCCTGCGCTCGTCGTCACGGCAGCGGCGACCGGGATACCGCGGGACGCCGTGTACAGCCCGATCAAGGTGCTGATGTTCCTTGCGATTCCGATGCTGGCCTTTCGCGTCCTCCGTGGCGGTGTGCCGCAGGAGCCGAAGGCGCGGTGGACCGCCCGGCTGGACCGCACCCGCCTGCTGGCACCGATCGTTCCGGTTGTCGCATGGATCGCGTTGGCTCGACTCGGCCCCCTCGCACCACCCGCCGTCTCCCTGGCGAGCCTGCCGGATCCCGTCACCATCGCCGTCGCCTCGCTGATCACACTGCTGACGGCGGGCGTACTCGAGGAGGTGTTCTACCGCGGGTTCCTGCAGACCCGGCTGGAATCACTGATTGGGCGTTGGCCGGCCATCGCTACGTCGTCAGTGCTCTTCGCCGCGATGCACATTGCCTCACACGTGCGGGTCAACACATTGGCCGTGGACCTCGCCACGATCGTGGCGGTCCAAGGGACATTCGGCGTGATGCAGGGCTACCTATGGAGCCGGTATCGAAACATCTGGGCTCCGATAGCCATTCACATCGCCGTCAACTTGATCTACCTCGACATGCTCATCGGCTGACGATCCTTTCCGCACCGACAGGCACATCACCGCCGCAAGGACGCTGAGCCCGGCGGCGAGCCGGAATGCGGTGTCGTAGTTGCCCTGCTGGTCGCGTAGCCATCCCGCACCCGCTGCCGCGATGGCAGCTCCGATCTGATGCGAGGCGAAGACCCATCCGAACACCACCGGCGTGCGTTCACCGAAGTAGTCACGGCACAGCGCGATGGTCGGCGGCACGGTGGCCACCCAATCCAGTCCGTAGAAGATGATGAACACCCACGTAGAGGGCTCAGCACGAGGAGAAAGCAAGGCGGGCAACAGCATCAGTGAAAGACCGCGCCCAAAGTAGTAGACGCCCAACAGGATGCGCGCATCGACCCGGTCGGTGAGCCATCCGGAGAATACCGTTCCCGCGACGTCGAAGACCCCGATCAGCGCCAGCAGGCTTGCGGCCATGGTGGTCGGCATCCCGTGGTCGTGTGCCGCAGGAATGAAGTGGGTGCCGATCAATCCGTTCGTGGTCATTCCGCAGATGGCAAAACTGCCAGCCAACAGCCAGAAGGCCGGTTGGCGCGCTCCGATGAGCAGCCCTTCGAACGCCGCACCGAAACCCCCGGAGGTGGCCCCCGATTCGTCGGTATCGGCACCAAGCGGGCCAACTCCCTTATCGGCAGGCCGGTTTCGCATGAAGAGCACCACCAGCGGAACCACCGAAACCGCCGACGTAGCCACGACCACCGCGGCCCACCGCCAGCCATAGGCGTCACTCACCACCGCCACCAAGGGCAGGAAGATGAGCTGGCCGGTGGCGCTGGCAGCCGTCAACACGCCCGTGACCAATCCCCGGCGGGTCACGAACCACCTCGTTGCGACGGTGGCCACGAATCCCATCGAGATCGACCCGGTACCGACGCCCACCAGCACACCCCAGAGCGACAACAGCTGCCAGGACGTGGTCATGAACACGCTCAGGAAGGTGCCCGTCGCGATCAGCGTGAGCGCCGCCGCCAGCACCGGACGCACCCCGAACTTATCCATCAGTGCGGCCGCAAACGGCGCGGTCAGCCCGAACAGTGTCATGTTGATCGACATCGCCAGCCCAATGGTGCCGTGCGACCAGCCGAACTCGGAATGCAGCGGGTCCATCAGAACGCCTGGTACTGATCGGAATCCGGCTGCGGCCAGTACCGCGACAAAGGCCACCGCTGCGATGATCCAGGCGGGGTGAGGCCGGCGGCGGCCGGGCGTCTCGGGCATCAGGGACTGCGTCACCTGCCCAGGCTGACCGATCAGGCCCCATCCCACAATTGGCATAAATGCCAATAGGTGTAAAGATCATGCCATGGCACATACGGTGGCCGTTTTGATGCTGGAACCGCTGATCGGGTTCGACGCGACCATTCCGTCGCTGATGTTCGGCCAGGCCGGCGCCGACCGCTACCGGGTCATAACCTGCGGATTGTCCAGTGCCCCAGTCAAGACCACCTCGGGGTACGCGATCACCCCGCAGGAGGGGCCGGCCGCGCTGCACCGTGCGGATACCGTCGTCGTCCCCGGCACCCAGTACCCGCCCGCGCGGCTTCGGGGCGAGCTGGACGAGGAGCTTCGCGCCGCGCTCGACACCATCAGGCCGGGCACCCGCATCGTCTCGATATGCACCGGAGCTTTTGTGCTGGGTGCCGCGGGACTGCTCGACGGCCGCCGCGCCACCACCCATTGGCACAAGGCGGACGATTTTCGTGCGCTGTACCCACGAGTGCTGCTCGATGAGACGGTCCTCTTCGTCGACGACGGCGATGTTCTGACGTCGGCGGGGCTGGCCTCGGGAATCGACTTGTGCCTGCACATTATTCGACAAGACCATGGCACGGCGGCGGCCAACGATGTGGCCCGGTATTGCGTGGTACCGCCGTGGCGGGAGGGCGGCCAGGCACAGTTCATCGACCGTCCGCTCCCCGAATGCAACGGGGACTCAACGGCATCCGCCCGCAACTGGGCCCAGGAGAACCTCACCGAACCGTTGACGGTGCGGCAGCTGGCCGACCGTTCCCAGATGAGCATCCGCACCTTCAATCGGCGTTTCCGCGACGAGACCGGACTCTCCCCCGGTGACTGGGTGCGGCAGCAGCGGGTCGAATGCGCCCGGGCGCTCCTGGAGACACACGATCTTGCCGTGGACGAGGTGGCCCGGCGGTCGGGCCTCGGCTCGGCCGCGAATCTGCGACATCATCTGCGCCGTGGGTTCGGCATGAGTCCCACCCATTACCGAAAGACATTCCGGGGCAGTTGACTCAGCTAGACGATGCCTACACCGGTCAGCACTTGCCAGGTCCCGACCACCGCGAAAAGGATGAGCAGCACCATTTGCCGGTGGGCAAGTGCCCAGTTGTGAATCGGTTCGAGTACCGCCTGGGTTCTCGCCGGAGCGATCACATAGCTGATGAGCGCTACCTCGAAAACGGCAAGCATCGCGAAGACGAACACGACGGCAGCGAGAACTTGCGTGCCCATCGCGGTTCCCGACCCGACGATGATGGTGTCGACCAGCAGAACCAGCGGAGGTGGCGGCATGTATCCGATGCCGAGCACCAGCGCGACCCACAGGGCCCCGTTCTCCCAGGCACCCTTGCCATGATGGAAGAGGCGTCGAACCTTCGATACGACCACGGCGATCGCCGCCCTGACACGGCCAACCGGCCGAGGTTCGGCCGTCGGAGTCTCCGGGTCTAGTACCAAAACCGACGAATCGCCGCCCGCACCCGCGGCCACAGGCTGATTCTCTCGCTTACGCGACCGAAGACGCACCGCGATCAACACGGCAAGCGCGATACACAGCACACCGGTTCCCAGTTGGAGAGGCTTGACGGACGAACCCGGATCCGCTGTCGCAAGGTTCTTCGCGAAGGTCGCGAAACTCGGCACCATATGCAAGGCGAAAAGCGCAATAACAAAGGACGGCACATTCACCATCAGTGCGCCAACCCAGAAGGCCAGGAGATTCTGCACCGGCCGCGGCCGCGAGATGACCACCAGAATCAGGCCGAGCAGCACCGGATTGAGTGACATCAAAAATGCCAACCCCAATAGTTCCCGCCACATGTCGATAACCCTACTCTGTTTGCTCACGAATGGCAGCGCCAGCCAAAATGCGACGAATTACCCTGGGTGCATTCGTGAGATCACTAATCATTCGGACAGACAACAGCCCAATTAAGTTAGCCGTCGCGAAACAACTTGCGTGGCGACCACGGCTATTTCTCGCACGCTAAAGCAGTCCCTGCAATCGCAAGTCGCTGGCGTATTTAGCGATGATCGGCGCCGAGACCTGTGGAATGTCGTGACCGGAACCAATCTTGGCCTCTCGCACCGCGGCCTGGAATCGGTCGGCCGGAGCCATGGATCCCCGCGAGGGGTCCGGCGGCTGCCCGTCCCACCCGTGATCCTGCAAGATCTTCAGCATCTGCAACACGGAGCCTTGACGTTGATGATCCGGCAAGTCGTGCAGGCCGGACTCGAAGCGCGTCACCCACTCACTGAAATCGCTGATGCGTTCAATCGGGTGGCCGGCCTCGATCAACCAATCGACGTACTCGTCGATTCCGATGCCGTCGTCATGCGGGTTCATCACGTGATAGGTCTCGAATCCCGTGAATGATCCGGCGGACGAGCCGGCCGCCTGGCCCCCGAGCGTGGTGATCGCCTCGGCAACGAATTCCACGGGCAGCCCGTCGAAATGCGCGCGCTGCCGATTCCCGTCATCGGCAAGTCGGTAAACGGAATGGGGCGCGACACCGGTGGCGACAATGCTCAGCACCATCCGGGCGACCGTATCCGATGCATTCACTTGGCCCGCATAGCTGGTGCCGACCATAATCATGCCCGAACGGAACACCGTGACCGGCAAGCCAACCTGCTCGTGGGCCTCGCGGAGCAGCACCTCGCCTGCCCACTTGCTGTTGCCATAGCCGTTCGCATAGCTCCCATCGGAAGGCCGAATGGCGCTGATAAGACGGATATCGGCATCCTCGATGAAGGTCGATTTCTCGATCTCTCGACCGACGTCGGCCGTCGAGACGAACGTGTACGGCTTGAGCTTCGTGGTCAACGCGAACCGGATCAGCTCCGCCGTACCAACCACATTGGGTCCGAACAGCTCGCTGTAGGGGAGAACGCTATTGACCAGCGCCGCGGAATCGACGATCAGGTCGACGGTGTCCGCCAGCCGCTGCCAGGTCTCGTCGTCCAGACCCAGGCCTGGTTCAGCCTTGTCACCGGCGATCACCTGCAGTCGGTCAGCGGCGAGCGCTTCGTACACCTCGATCAGTTCCGCATCGCCGCTGTCGAAGGTCCTGTCGAGACGGCGTCGAGCCTCTTCGTCGGACTTGGCACGCACCAGGCAAATCAGCGTGCCATCGACCTGTTCCAGCTCCTTGAGCCATTGCAGCACGAGGTAGCGCCCCAGGAAACCGGTCGCTCCCGTCAGCAGCACCGTCCGCGGACGCGTCTCGGCGCGCGGCAGTGCCGGGGCCGCCTGCAGCGTTGCCTCATCGATGAACTTGTCCAGGGTCAGATCACTGGCCCTTACCTCGGAGGCGCCGGGCCCATGCACGGACGCGTACGTCGGTCCGTTGGTCCCGGAACCCGCGGCGCCCTCCAGGTACACACTCAGGCTTCGCACGGACGGCGCCTCGAAGAGGGTTCTTACCGCCAGCTGTGCATCGAGCGAGGTGTTGATCGCGGCAACCACCCGCATCGCGGAGATCGAGTCCCCACCCAGATCAAAGAACGAATCGTCGGTCCCGACCCGCTCTACGCCCAGCACCTGGGCGTAGATGCCGGCCAGTGTCTCCTCGATCGCATTGGCCGGAGCGCGATAGCGAGCCGCGTCGTCGTACTCCGGCACGGGGAGGGCTCGCTTGTCGAGCTTGCCGTTGACCGTCAGCGGCAACGCGTCCAGCTTTACCACCGCGGCCGGAACCATATAGGGCGGTAGTCGTTTCGCCAATGAACTACGCAGTTCAGCGGACTCACCGGCCCCGATGAAGTACCCGACAAGACGCTTGTCCCCGGGGCGGTCCTCGCGGGCGATCACCGCTGCCTGCTCCACCCCATCGAGGTCGGCAAGGGCTGCCTGAATCTCACCCAGCTCGATGCGGAAGCCGCGAATCTTGACCTGCTCATCGGCACGGCCCAGATACTCAAGCTGGCCGTTGGCCGCCCAGCGCACCAAGTCCCCGGTGCGATACATACGCGCCCCCGGCTCCCCGAACGGGCACGCCGTGAACCGTGACGCGGTCAGCGCTGAGCGGCCCACATAACCGAGGCCAACACCAAGTCCGGCCACATACAACTCGCCGACCACGCCCGGTGGCACCGGTCGCATCCACCTGTCCAATACGAACAGCGCGGCGTCGGGTACCGGAACGCCGATCGGCACCACACCCGATCCGGCGATCAACTCACCAAACGTGGCATAGATGGTCGTCTCCGTCGGACCGTAGCCGTTGATCATCACCCGTCCGGGTGCCCACTTCTCCACCACTTCGGTGGGGCAGGCTTCACCGGCGACGATCAACGTCATACCGTCCAACCCCTCCGGCGACAACATCCCCACCGCCGACGGGGTCTGGAACAAAACGGTGACCTTTTCACGGATCAGCAGATCGCGGAAATCATCAGGAGAGCGCACCACCGAATCGGGCACGACCACCAACCGGCCACCGTGCAGCAGCGCCCCGAAGATCTCCCATACGGTGATGTCGAAGACCAGGGATCCCGCCTGCGTCCACACCTCACCCGGCCCTGTGGGCATGTGGGTGAGCGGGAACTTCAGTGCTTGAGTCACATTGCCGTGCGCGATCGCAACGCCTTTGGGGACACCCGTCGTTCCCGAGGTGTAAATCGTGTACGCAACATCATCAGGTGCCGGAGTGAGCAATGGCGTATGGCCGTATATCGCGCCCGTGGGATCGTCTTCGGCATCGTCGAACTGGACGACCGACACTCCAGAACCGTCGAATCGTGCGCGCAGCTCGGCGGTCGTGACCGCCGCGATGGGCACGGCATCGGACAGCATGAACTCCAATCGCGTGTCCGGCACCGACGGATCGATCGGCAGATACGACGCCCCGGTCTTGAGAATCGCGAGGATCGCGACAATCGCATCATCGGAGCGTGGCATCAGGAGCGCCACCGATTCACCCGGACCGGCGCCGTAGATTGCCAAGAGATTCGCCAACCGCGTAGCGGCCTCGTCGAGCTCTCCATAGGTCGTCGAGCGGCCCTCGAACGTCAGCGCCACCGCCTCCGGGGCATGCTCAACCTGCTCGGCGAACGACTCCGGAATGGACAACACGGGCTCCGGTCCCCGCGCCAGAACCTTGCGATTGCCCCAGCCATCGAGCTGTTCGCGCTCACTGGTCTTCAGCACATCGAGCGACGAGAGTCGTTGCGACGCATCGGCAACCATCGAAGTCAGCACGCGCTCGAACCGCTCGAACACGGCCTCGATACCGGCCGTATCAAACTTGTCGGTATCAAACTCGACGCGAATACCCAGCTCATGACCTGGTAGCGCCATCACCGACAGGGGGTAGTGGTTGTACTCGCGGGTGACGAACTCGGTGATAGCCAGCTCTTGCACACCCGTGAACGCGCTCGTGTCAATCGGGTAGCTCTCGTACAGGAAGAGCGTGTCGAACAGTTGCTCGTGGCCCGTGATGTGATGGATCTCGTTGAGTGCCAGATGCTCGTGCTCGATGGTGTCGTTGTGAGCACTCTGCAACTGCCCCAACAATTCGGAGACTGTGGTGTTCGCGGTGGCGCGCGCCCGCACCGGCACCGTGTTGATGAGCAGTCCCACAATGGAGTCGGACCCGGCAAGCTCTGCGGGCCGCCCCGAAACCGCCGTACCGAATGCGACGTCCTGCTGCCCGGT
Organism: Mycobacterium sp. D16R12; assembly: GCF_002013465.1. GTDB lineage: Bacteria > Actinomycetota > Actinomycetes > Mycobacteriales > Mycobacteriaceae > Mycobacterium. The sequence continues at coordinate 32,469 of NZ_MAFC01000021.1, forward strand.
CACCACCATGAGCAGTTGTGCCCACGCGGCCTGCAACACCGTGCTGATCGTGGTGTGCTGCGACCGTGCAAGATCGGCAAGGGCTTTCGTGGTCTCGGCCGACACCCGATAGGACTCGACGCCCCTGGCACCCGGAGGTGCCGGCGGAGCAACGAGGGTGGGAGTGTCGAAACCGGCCAGCACCTCGCGCCAGGCCGCTCGTGCGCCGTCTTGATCCTGCTCGGCCAGCCAGCTGACGAAGTTGCGGTAGGAGGATGGCGCAGGGAGCCGCTGGCCGAAGTAACTGGCGAAGATCTCCTGCAGCAGGATCGGCAACGACCAGCCGTCAATCACGACGTGGTGGAACGTCAGCACGAACCGGTGTTTGTTCCCTTCCGTGCGAATCAACGCCGCGCGCAGCGTCGGTCGATCGGCAAGGTCGCAGACAGCGGCGCGCTCGGCGGCGCAGAGCTGCTGAATCTCTTCATCGGGAGTCAGATCGTCCCCACGAAGATCGAGGTATCGCCACGCGATCACCGGTTCGGCGAGAATCACCTGCACCGGGTCTCCGAACTGGGTGCAGAACCGGGCCGCCAGGTTGGGATGACGGCGGACGACAGAGTGCACCGCGTCGCGGAGCCTGAGCTGATCGACGAGACCGGTCACCGTGATGTCGAGCTGCACCGCGTAGAAGTCGACTCCCGCTGCGTCGCCTTCCAGTACCCCGGCCGCGCGTGCGAATGTGGTGTGGAAGAGCAGACCCTGCTGAATGGGTGTCAGCGGAAGCACGTCGACGATGTTGTGCTGCTCGTGCAGCTCGTCGATCTGCTGTTGGCTCAACTGCGCGGGAGCGATATCGGACGGCGTCAAACCGCCGCCGCCACTGCGGACATACGCGCAGATCCCGGCGAGGGCCTCGAACCACAGCTGACTGAGCCGCTGCACCTGCGGCTCGGTGACCGACGAGGGCGCCCACGTCCAGCCGGCCCGCAGATGTGCGCCGGACTCGTCGCCGAGACCGCCCTCGACGATTCCGGCATTGAGATCCACCGTGTACATCAGCGGCATGGACACCGACGAAGCCACGCTTGTCGAGGTCAGGCTGTCCTCGTTGATCCGCCATAGCTCGTCGGTGAGATCCGCCGCACCGGCACCGAGGCGACCGAGGTAGTTGAATCCGATAACCGGTTCCGCCACCGCAAGGTCCACGTCGCTGTTCAGGTAGCGCAGCAGTCCATAGGTCAACGGATCGGGAAGCGCGCGCAATTGTTCCTTGGCGCCCTTGATGATTGGCCCCAATTCGGCAGCTCCACCGGAGACTTCCTGCCAGGACAACCCACCGACGCTCAGTGCCACCGGGTACTTGGTGGTGAACCAGCCGACGGTGCGCGACAGGTCGACATCGTCCGCCAGCTCTTCGTGACGCCCATGGCCCTCGACGCCAATGCCGACCGACGCCACGTTGGAATCCAGGAACTCGTTCCACGCCAAACCAAACGCGATCAGCAGAATGTCTTGCACCCCAGCGTGAAACGCCGCCGGGACCTCACTCAGTAGCTCTCGGGTGGTCTCGGCATCGAGAGACACGGACAACGTCTTGGCCGTCGCATAGGTGTCCAGTCCGGGTAGCACTGCGGGCAACGCCGCGGGAACCGCTGTCACCTCTCGCCAGGCATCGGCCGTTGCGACCACCTCGGCTGAACGCGCGTGCTCATCGAGCAGCGAGGCCCAACGAGCGAACGAGGTCCCTCCCGTCGGCAACTCCACCGGTTGCCCGCCATGGTGCTGCGCCCAGGCAATATTCAAGTCTTCCAAGAGAATTCGCCACGACACACCGTCGACGGCCAGATGGTGGATCATCAGGGCCAACTGCCGGGTGTCGGGGACCCACACCGCGCTCAGCTCAGATCCCGCGGCCGGATTCAGCTGCGAACGGGCTGCCACCAACTCCGCATCAGACAAGGTCTCGGCGACGCGCAGGCAATCACGTGCGTTCACCGCGCCCTTCTCCGGGACGGTCAGTGACCACGCCCCGGTGTCGGAAGCGCCGTCGTCCTCGGCACGCAACCGCAGGGTGGCGTGCCGGTCCAGCAGCGCCTGCAGCACGACGACAACGTCGTCCTCCGCCACCCCAGCGGGGGCCTGCAGGACGATTGTCTGGTTGAACTGGTCGGTGGGACCTTGCACGCCGTGCAGCCAGTGCATGATCGGGGTGGCCGACAGGGGGCCGATGCCCTCGTCGACGACACCCGCCTGGCCGTCCGAGAGGGAGGCCACCGCTGCCACTCCACTGACGGTCTGCTCGACGAAGATGTCACGTGGACGGCACAACACGCCGGCCGCCCGCGCGCGTGACACCACCTGCATGGACAGAATGCTGTCGCCACCGAGGTCGAAGAACGACTCGTCGACGCCCACGCGATCCACGCCGAGGACCTGGGCGTAGATATCGGCCAGGATCTTCTCGACCGTTCCGGACGGCGCGCGGTAGTCCGTACCGACACTGCGGTATTCAGGTGCGGGCAGGGCGCGCTTGTCCAGCTTGCCGTTGACCGTCAACGGCAGTGTCTCCAACACCACCACCGCGGTCGGAACCATGTACGCCGGGAGCCTTTCCGCTAGCGCGGTGCGAGCCTCGACCGGATCGGCGCTTCCCATGATGTAGCCGACGAGGCGCTTGTCGCCGGGGCGGTCCTCGCGGGCGATCACCACCGCCTGTTCGACGCCGTCCAGGCGCGCCAGTGCGGCCTGAATCTCGCCGAGTTCGATGCGATACCCGCGAATCTTCACCTGCTCATCCGCGCGACCCAGGTACTGCAGCTGGCCGTCCTCACCCCACTGCACCAGATCTCCGGTGCGGTACATCCGCGAGCCTGGCCCACCGAACGGGCAGGCGAGGAACCGCGACGCGGTCAATCCGGATCGGTGCGCATAGCCGGGCGCGACCCCGTTACCGGCGACGTAGAGCTCGCCGACCACGCCTTCAGGTGCCGGCCGCAGCCACTTGTCCAAAACGAACAGCGCGGCCCCGGGCACTGGTGAACCGATCGGTGTCACATCCGAACCCGGCCGCAGCGGTCCACTCATCGCCGCGTAGATCGTGGCTTCGGTCGGACCGTAGGCGTTGATCATCGTTCGTCCGCTGGTGGCCCACCGATCCACCAATTCGGTCGGGCAAGCCTCACCGGCGACGATGAGCGTCGTCGACTCCAGCCGTTCGGGCGACAACATCCCTGCCGCCGAAGGGGTTTGGCACAGGACGCTGACCTTCTCGCTGATCAACAGATCGTGGAGTTCGTCCGGTGAAGACGCGATCGATTCCGGCACCACCACCAGGCGTCCACCGTGCAGTAGCGCGCCCCAGATCTCCCACACCGAAACGTCGAAGACCAACGAATGCCATTGCGACCAAACATGGCCGGGCCCGGCCGGCAGATCGGCGCGCACCGCGTCCACCAGCTGCGTAACGTTGTGGTGGGTAACCGCAACTGCTTTGGGGACACCGGTCGTGCCCGAGGTATAGGTCATGTACGCGAGGTCATCGGGTTCCGGCACGGAGAGCGCGGAACTGGGCTGGCCGTCAATGAGGGGATCGTCGATTTCCGTCACCCGCACATCGAGTCCGTCGAATCGCGAGCCCAAGTCGGCCGTGGTGAGAATCGCTACTGGCCCCGCATCGGACACCATGAACTTGATGCGCTCGTCGGGATGGGCGGCGTCGATCGGCAGATAGGCGGCCCCGGTCTTGAGTACTGCCAAAAGCCCGATGATCGCCTCGCCCGAGCGGGGAACCAGCAGCCCGACCACCTCTCCCGGGCCAGCTCCGTTGCCCGCCAGCAGATGGGCGATGCGGTTGGTGACCTGATCCAGTTCGCGATAGGTCCACGACCGGTCCCTGCACACCAGCGCGACGGTCTCCGGCGCGCGCTCCACCTGAACTGCGAACAGCACCGGGATCGAGACGGGTTCCGCGGTGGGCTCGGTGAGCACCGCGCGGTTACCCCACTCGTCGAGTCGGTCGTGATCGTCGTCGTCGAGGAGATCCATCGACAACAAAGTCCGGGTGGGATCGGCGCTCATGAGGGCTCCTTCTTCTTCCCTTTGACATCGGATGTCATGGCCTCCAGCACACGCTGGAACCTCTTGACCAACTTTCCAATTCGGACAGCGTTGAAGACATCGGTGTCAAATTCGACGCGAAGCCCCAGCTCGTGACCCGGTGTGGCTTGCACCGCGAGCGGGTAATGGTTGTACTCACGATTACTGAACCCGGTGATAGACAATTCATGCACGCGCGATAGCGCGGCCGTGTCGATGGGGTAGTTCTCGTAGACGAACATTGTGTCGAACAGCTGATCATGCCCGACGGCATGGTGAATCTCGTTGAGCGCCAAGTGCTGATGCTCCAGGGTGTCCCCGTAGGCGCCCTGCAGCTGGTTCAACAGGTCGGCGATGGTGGTGGCCGAGGTAATGGTCGCGCGCACCGGCACCGTGTTGATCAACAGACCCACCATCGATTCCGCTCCCACCAGATCGGTGGGCCTACCCGACACCGCGGTGCCGAACGCGACATCGGTCTGGCCGGTCAACCACATCAGCAGCTGCGCCCATGCGGCCTGCAACACCGTGCTGACCGTGGTGCGGCAGGAGCGCGCGAGCTCACCGAGTGCCAGCGTGGTCTCGGCAGACACCGTGAAGGATTCAACCCCTCTTCGGCCCAGCACCATTCGGCCGGGCGGCCCTACCAGGGTCGGTGCCTCGAAACCTTCGAAGACCTTGCCCCAGGCCGAACGCGCGGCGCCGTTGTCCTGTCCGGACAACCAGGTGACAAACCTGCGGTAGGCCACCGGCGCCGGCAGGCGTTCCCCGAAATAGCTCGCGAAGATCTCCTGCAGCAGGATCGGTTTTGACCACCCGTCGAGCACGATGTGGTGATTGGTCACCAGGAACCGGTACTGGTCCTCCCCGGTCCGGGCCAGCGCGGCCCGGAATGCCGGTTGCCCGGCCAGGTCGCAGACCGCGGCCCGCTCCGCGGCGGAAAGCCGCTCGACCCGCTGCTCGACATCAGCGCCACCGTCGGCGTCGAGTTCGATGTACTGCCACGCAAGTTCGGGATCGGCCGGAATGAGCTGGACCGGTACGCCGAACTCCTCGTAGAACGTGGCAACAACGTTCGGGCGACGTTTGATCGCGGTGTGCACGGCCTCCTCGAGCCGCTTCGGATCCAGCGGACCGCTCAAGGTCACATCGAGCTGCACCGCGTACAGATCGTCACTGCCCTCCATCGCGTCTGGGGCCAGATTCGAGTGGAACAGCAGCCCCTGCTGCAGCGGAGTCAACGGCAGGACATCGGCGATCTGATACTGCTCGTGCAGCTGGTCGATCTGTTGCTGGCTCAGTCGAGCCGGAACGACGTCAGACGGAGTGAGCCCGCCACCTCCGGTGCGCACATGCGCGCAGATCCCCGCCAGCGCGTCGAACCAGAGCCGGCTGATCCTGTCGACCTGGTCGTGGCTCAACGCCGATAGCGCCCAAGTCCACGTCGCAAGCAAGCGACCCGAGTCGGGCCCGGCACCTTCCATCACACCGGCATTGAGCTCGACGGTGTGTCCCAACGGTGTTGGTACCGATGTCGCCGCAGCAGTGATCGACACCCCGTCGGGGTCGATCCGCCACAGATCCTCGGAGAGGTCGGCACCGCCGGCACCAAGTCGGCCCAGGTAGTTGAACCCGATCGCCGGGTCCGGTCCCGCAACGTCGACATCGGGGTTCAGGTACCGCAACAGCCCGTAGGTGAGTCCGTCGGGCAGGGCACGCAGTTGTTCCTTGGCGTCCTTGATGATCGGGGCCAGCGCGGAATCACCGCCGACCACGTGCGCCCACGACAGCTCACCCACCGCCAATGACACCGGATATTTACTGGTGAACCAGCCGACGGTGCGAGAGAGATCAATATCCCGCTCGAGAGTTCCACCCAGTTCTTCGTTGCGGCCGTGGCCTTCCACGTCGATCCCGATCGGCGCACCGCCGGAACCGAGAAATTCGTTCCACGCCAAGGCGAAAGCGATCAGCAAGATGTCCTGGACCCCCGCGTGGTACGCGGCGGGCACCTCACTCAGCAACTCCCGCGTGAGGTCGGCGTCCAGTGATACCGACAACTGTCCCGCACTGACGTAGGTGTCCATCGTGGGGTGCGCCGGCGGCAACGCGGCAGGGGTCGCCTCTACCTGGCGCCAGGTGTCGGCCAACGCCACTACGTCGGCGGCATGTGCGTGCTGGTCGAGCAGTGTGGCCCATCGGGCAAATGACGTTCCGCCCGTCGGCAGCTCCACCGGTTGTCCACCGTGATGCTGCGCCCAAGCGATATTGAAGTCTTCCAAAAGAATTCGCCACGACACCGCATCCACCGCCAGGTGGTGAATGATCAGCACCAGCCTGCTGTTGCCGCGCTCCCACAGTGCACTGAGCATCGAACCGGTAGCAGGGTTCAGTCGCGACCGCGCCTGATACAGCGCCTCGTCCGTCAACGCGTCCACGGCAAGTAGGCAATCCCGCGCGTCTACCGACCCGGTCTCCGGGACCAGAAGCGACCAACCGCCATCGGTGTCTTCGGCACGCAGCCTCAAGGTGGCGTGCCGATCCAACAAGGCCTGCAGCACGATCACCACATCGTCGTCGGTGACTCCCTCGGGAGCTTGCAGCACCACAGTCTGATTGAATTCGTCGACCTTGCCGCCGAGCCCCTGCAGCCACTGGATGATCGGCGTGGCCACCACCGGACCGGTGCCCGCGTCGACGACGGCCGTCGCTCCGTCCGCGAACACTGCTACCTGCGCCAGCCGCGACACGGTCTGCTCGACGAAGATGTCGCGCGGCCGCAGCAACAGCCCGGCGGCGCGGGCGCGGGCAACCACCTGCATCGACGAAATACTGTCCCCGCCAAGGTCGAAGAATGAATCGTCGACACCGATCTGTTCTACGCCGAGCACCTGGGCGTAGATACCGGCCAATATCTCCTCGACGGCATCCTCGGGTGCCCGGTAGTGGTCGGCGTCCTGGTACTCGGGTGAGGGCAGCGCGCGAGTGTCGAGCTTGCCGTTGACCGTCAACGGCAAGGCGCCCAACACCACGACGGCCGCGGGAACCATGTACGCAGGCAGCCGCTCGGCCAGCACCGAACGCACCGCTGCGGGATCCAAAGTCCCCGCGATCGATTCGGTGATGTAACCCACCAACCGCTTGTCGCCGGGCCGGTCCTCACGTGCGATCACCGCCGCTTGGTCCACGCCGTCCACACGGGCCAGTGCCGCGTGTACCTCACCGAGTTCGATGCGGTACCCACGGATCTTCACCTGCTTGTCGGCACGTCCTACATACCGCAGCTGGCCGTCCTCGCCCCACTGCACCAGGTCTCCGGTGCGGTACATCCGCGATCCTGGCGCCCCGAATGGGCATGCGACGAAACGGGTTGTCGTCAGATCCGAACGTCCCAGGTAGCCGCTCGCCTGTCCGGAACCCGCCACATACAACTCACCGACCACACCTACCGGCACCTGGCGCAGCCAACCGTCCAGCACGAAGAAGGCGAGATGCTCCAACGGCACGCCGATCGGGCTGCTATTGCTGCCAACATCGCCGCTACCGATTTCCCGGAAGGAGGCATGCACTGTCGTCTCGGTGATGCCGTACATGTTGATCATCCGCGGCAGCCCCGGGTGGCTGTCGAACCATGGCGAGAGACGTTGCGGTTCAAGTGCCTCTCCACCGAACACCACCGTCTGCAGCTTGAGCTGCTGCCCCACCTCGGGTTGCAGCGCATCGGCGGTTTGCAACGCGTAGAAGGCCGAAGGAGTCTGACTCAGGACGCTAACTTCTTCGCTGACAAGCATGGCGTGCAGCTCTTCCGGGGAGCGCACCACCGCATCGGGCACGATGAGCAGCCGGCCGCCGTACAGCAGCGCGCCCCAGATTTCCCACACGGAGTAGTCGAAGGCCAGGGAATGGCATTGTGTCCAGACCTGTCCCAAATCCAGTTCCGCGTCAAGCGATTCCAACAACTGGGCAACGTTACGGTGGGTAACCGCCACACCCTTCGGAGCGCCAGTGGTCCCCGAGGTGTAGATGATGTAAGCGATATCGTCCACCGCAGGGACGGGTAATGCGGTATCGGACTGCCGAGCTACGGCAGGGTCGTTGATGTCAATCGCGGACACCCCGGATCCGTCGAGCCGCGGCAGCAGGTCCGCCGTCGTGACCGCGGCAACCGGTGCCGCGTCCCGCAACACGAACTCCACCCGAGAGTCGGGGTGTGCGGGGTCGATCGGCAGATACGCCGCTCCAGTCTTGAGCACGGCCAGAATCGCCGCGATCGCCTCACCGGTACGAGGAAGCAGCAGCGCCACCCGCTCACCCGGACGGGCGCCACGGGTCACCAAGTGGTGCGCCAACCTGTTGGCGGTCGCATCCAATTCGCCATAGGTCCAAGAACGTTCACCACAGGTGATCGCGACTGCCTCCGGCGCGCGCACGACCTGTGCGGCGAACAGTGCCGGTATGGAGGTCAATGCCAGCTCCGGCCGGGTCAGCACTGCGCGGTTACCCCACGTGTCCAACCGATCGTGCTCGCCGGCATCCAGTAGATCGATGGAAGACAACCGCGTGGCGGGGTCGGCGATCATGGCCGTCAGCACCTGCCGCAGCCTGTCAACGATGATCTCGATCGCCGCCAATTCGAATACGTCGGTGTCGAATTCGACACGCAGGCCCAGCTCATGCCCCGGCATGGCCACGACAGACAGCGGGTAATGGTTGTATTCGCGGCTACTGAAGTCGGTGATGGCCAGCTCTTGCACACCCAGCTGCGCGCCGACGTCAATCGGGTAGTTCTCGTACACGAACAGCGTGTCGAAAAGTCTGTCGAGGCCGACCGCGTGGTGAATCTCGTTGAGCGCCAGGTGCTCGTGTTCGACGGTGTCGTTGTGGGCGCGTTGCAACTGGTCCAGCAGATCGGCGACGGTGGTGGCCGCGGTGATGTTTGCGCGCACCGGCACCGTGTTGATCAACAGGCCAACCATCGAGTCTGCTCCGGCCAGGTCGACGGGGCGCCCCGACACCGCGGTGCCGAACGCCACATCGTGGTGCCCGGTCAACCAGGTCAGCACTTGGGCCCACGCCGCCTGTAGCACCGTGTTGACGGTGGTGCGCTGCGTACGGGCCAGCTCCGAAAGCGCGCGGGTGATGTGCTCCGATACCCGATAAGACTCGACGCCCCGGCGACCTGCCGTAGCAAGCGATCCGACCAGCGTGGGGGTCTCGAAACCGTCGAGAGCCGCACCCCACGCCGATTGCGCCGCAACACGATCCTGCGCCGCCAACCAGGTGACGAAGTTTCGGTAAGGTGCGGCTGAAGGTAGACGCTGCCCGTAGTAGGCACCGAAGATCTCCTGCAGCAGGATCGGCAGCGACCAGCCATCGATCACGATGTGGTGGGCGGTCAGGACGAGCCGGTGCCGGTTTTCCGCGGGACCACCGAGTCCGGAGATGAGCGCCGCCCGGAAGACGGGCTCGGTGAAAATCCGGCAGGCCGCCGCGCGCTCTGCCGCACACAGCTGCTCAACCTGCTCATCGACATCGCCGACCAATTCAACATGCTGCCAAGTGATGACAGGCTCTGCGGAAATGATCTGTACGGGCTCCCCGTACTCCTCGCTGAAGAGGGCGGCCAGGTTCGGATGGCGTCGCACCACCGTGTTCACCGCAGCACGCAAGCGACCCGCGTCGAGTGGCCCGGTCACGGTGAGCCCCAACTGGACCGCATAGACGTCGTCGCCTACGGAATCTCCGGTGGCCTCGGCGAATCCGGCCTGGAACAGCAGTCCCTGCTGCAGCGGGGTAAGCGGGAGCACATCGGCTATCTCGTACCGCTGCACCAGCGCATCGACCTGCTGCTGAGTCAGGAGTGCGGGCGCCAGATCGGACGGCGTCAGGCCGCCGCCACCCGAACGCACGTGAGCGCATATCCCACCCAGAGCCTCGAACCACAGCCGGCTCAACCGATCAGCCTGCGCACCGTCCAAAGCTGAAGGCGCCCAGGCCCAATTGGCCCGGAGTTCGGGACCGGACTCGGCGTCCGAATTTGTCTCGATGATCCCGGCGTTAAGTTCCACCGAGTGGGCTAGCGGCATCGAAATGGCCGCAGCCACATCGGTCATCGACAAACTCTCTTGGCTTATCCGCCAGAAATCCTCGGAGAGGTCGGCCGCTCCCGCACCCAGGCGCCCCAGGTAGTTGAAACCGATTGTCGGCTCCGGCCCGGCCAGGTCGACATCGGGGTTCAGGTAGCGCAGCAAACCATAGGTCAGTCCGTCGGGCAAGGCACGCAGCTGTTCCTTGGCCGCCTTGACCACCTGGCCGAGCGCGGCCTCACCCGCCGTCACCTGCCCCCACGACAGTTCGCCTACTGCCAATGACGCCGGGTACTTGGTGGTGAACCACCCCACCGTGCGAGACAGGTCGATACGGCGATGGACAGCTTCACCGATTTCCTCCTGCCGACCGTGCCCCTCGATGTCGAATGCGATCGGCGCTCCCCCGGTGCCCAGGAATTCGTTCCAGGCTAGACCGAAGGCGATCAGCAGAACATCTTGCACCCCAGCGTGAAACGCCGCAGGCACCTCGCCGAGTAGTTGCCTAGTGGTCTCGACATCCAATGACAGAGACAGTCGTCCGGCATTGGCGTACGTGTCGGTGGCGGGCTGTACCGCGGACACCCGTGCAGGTGTAGTCAGTACCTGCTTCCATGCATCGGCTTGGTCTACCACATCCGTGGACCGCGCATGTTCGGACAGCAACGAGGACCAGCGGGCGAAGGATGTCCCACCGGTCGGCAGCACTACATCCGCTCCATTGTGATGCTGCGCCCACGCAATATTCAAGTCTTCCAAAAGAATTCGCCACGAAACTCCATCGACAGCCAGGTGGTGAATCACCAGCGCCAGCTGTTCGGCGCCGGAGATCCATACCGCGCTCAGCATCGATCCGGTGGCCACATTCAGTCGAGAACGGGCCGCCACCAACGCATCATCCGACAAGGCATCGACGATGTGCAGGCACTCACGAGCAGCTACCGCCCCCGCCTCCGGGACGAACAGCGACCACTCGCCGTCATTGTCCGTGGCGCGCAGCCGCAGCGCGGCATGCCGATCCAGCAAAGCCTGCAACACGACAACCACGTCGTCCTCGGATACGCCCGAGGGTGCCTGGACCACAAGTGTCTGGTTGAACTCGTCGACGGCGCCCGCCGAATCCTGCACGCTGTGCAGCCAGCGCATGATCGGCGTGACCTCCACGGGTCCGAGGCCTTCGTCCACCACATCGGCTTCGCCGCCGGAGATTTCGACGATCGCGGCCAGCCGCGAAACTGTCTGCTCGATGAAGACATCACGCGGCCGGCACAACACACCCGCGGCGCGGGCACGTGCGACCACCTGCATCGAGAGGATGCTGTCACCGCCCAGATCGAAGAAGGAGTCATCGACGCCGACACGATCGACACCGAGCACCTGGGCGTAGATGCCGACCAGGATTTCCTCGACGGCAGTGCCGGGGGCGCGGTAGTCAGCACCCAGTCCGCCATATTCGGGAGTCGGCAATGCGCGGGTGTCCAATTTGTTATTGGACGTCAAAGGCAACGCCTCGAGCACCACCACAGCCGCCGGAACCATGTAGGGCGGAAGGCGTTTCGCCAAGGTGCTACGCACTTCGGCGGGGTCGACAGTCCCGGTGACATAGCCGACGAGGCGTTTGTCCCCGGGTCGGTCCTCACGGACGATCGCAGCCGCCTGGTCCACTCCGTCGAGTGCGCTCAACGCCGCTTGAACTTCACCGAGTTCAATGCGGTATCCGCGGATCTTGACCTGCTCATCGGCCCGGCCCAGATAGTGCAGCTGGCCGTCCTCGCCCCACGACACCAGATCCCCGGTGCGATACATGCGGGTACCGGGCTGCCCGAAGGGGCATGCCACGAAACGCGAGGCCGTCAGGTCGGAGCGTCCGATGTACCCACAGGCGACACCCTCACCGGCGACATACAGTTCGCCGACGACGCCGGCTGGCACCGGTTGCATCCACGTGTCCAACACGAAGAGCGCCGCGCCGGGTACCGGCGCGCCGATGGGAACCGCGGAATCCGGCGCCCCTGCCACCAGTGGTGCGCTGATCGCCACGCACATCGTGGTCTCGGTCGGACCGTACGCGTTGATCATCACCCGCCCGGGTGCCCACCGCTCGACGACCGAGGCTGGGCACGCCTCACCCACCACCGCAAGCGCCGTGGACTCCAGGCCTTCCGGGGAAAGCATGGCCACAGCCGACGGAGTCTGCGTCAGGACGCTGACCTGTTCGGAAACCAGCACGTCGTGGAAGTCTGCGGGTGAGCCCGCGATGGATTCGGAGACCACCACCAGCCGGCCCCCACGCAGCAGCGGGCCCCAGATCTCCCAGACCGAGACGTCGAACGCCAGCGAATGGCAGAGCGGCCATACTCCGGGGTTTGGCAGGCCCGCATCAAGCGTCGACATCAGCTGGGTGACGTTGTGGTGAGTGACCGCGACACCCTTGGGGGCTCCGGTGGTGCCCGAGGTGTAGATGATGTACGCGATGTCATCTGGAGTTGGTCCGAGCGACGGAGCCGCCGGCACCGTATCGAGTGGGGTTTCGGCGGCGGGAGCGTCGAGATCGATGATCGGCAGGTCGAAGCCTGCCAGCCGCGCCTTGAGCCCGGCCGTGGTGATCGCGGCGGTCGGCGCCGCATCGCCGAGGATGAACTCGAGCCGCGATGCCGGAACCGCCGGGTCGATGGGCAGGTACGCCGCCCCGGCCTTTAATACGGCGAGTATGCCGATGACCGCCTGAGCAGAACGATCCGACAGCAGGACCACACGGTCACCGGGGCGCACGCCGTGCGATACAAGCCGACCCGACAGCGCATCGGCGGCCTCGTCCAGCTCGCGGTACGTCAGGGTGCGCTCGCCGAAGGTCAGCGCCGCGGCCTCTGGATCGGCGGCCACCTGGGAGGAGAACAGTTCGGGAATCGATACGCGCGTGGCAACCGGTCCAGCGAGAGCCGCACTGTTACCGACCTCAGCCAAGCTCGTGAGCTCATCGTTGACCAGGGAATTCAGTGAGGAGAGCCGCCGATCCGGGGCGGCCGCCATCTCCGATAAGAGCCGCTGCAACCGCTCCGTCAGATTCGGCACGCCGAATTTCGAGAACGGCAGCCCGTCGCCCGAGGTGCTCAGGAGCAGTTGGTCACTGGCTCCGATAAAGAAGAGTCCGAAGTGCCCCATGGGGCCGTGGTTGGTGTAGGTCGCCGTGGCGGGCACGCCGGCGAGGTCCAGGGTGAGTCTCATGGGGATGAAGTTGATGGCGACGCGATTTCCCGCCTGCCGGGGGCCCCGGAGACCGAATTCGCCGCCGTCGAGAACATGTGCCGGGAACCGTTGATGCTTCAGCAGTTCGCGAATGCGTACATCAACGTGCTGGCAGAATTCGGCGACCGTGGATTCCGGCGGAGCGTTGAGCACCAGCGGCACCACGCCGGCCAGCATGCCCGGAAGCATCTTCGACTCGGGGCGAACACGTCGGCTCACCGGAAAGTCCAGCGCCACTTCCGACCCGCTCGTGGACCATCCGCGCACCAACAACGCGCAGGCCGCGGTGATCACCGAGTACCGGCGAACACGTAAAGCCTTTGTCAAGTCCTTGATTTCGCCGACTACAGTGTCATCCATCTGAACCGACGCTGTCGGTGTGTAGCCCTCATGGCCCTCGTGGGCATGCGGCGGACGGGGATCGAGGCCGCTGTCCGGCGGAAGGTTACGGCTCCAGTACTCCCGATCCTCTGTGTACTCGACGGACGCTTCGTACTCTGCCTCCAGATCGACCAGATCCTGCAGAGTGCCGAAGTAGGCGTCGGGAATCGGATCCCCTGCGACCAGCGCGGAGTAGATCGACGCTATTCGGCGGCTCACGATCGCCATGCCCAGGCCGTCGAGGTTGATGTGATGGCACAGCCCGAACATGTAGTACTGATCGTCCGCAGTCCGCATCAACGCGAATTTCAGCAGTTGGTCGGTCAAAGGCATCAGTGTGCGTTGGATCGATGAGGCGATCTGGCGAGCGTGTGCGACAGGATCTTCTGAATCACGCACGTCGTGGAAGGCCAACACGAGTTCCGAATGGTCAATCGCCCGCTGAACGATCTGACCATTGACCTCAAGGAAGGCGGCTCGCGCAGGTTCAGCTTCATTGATTGCCTGGCGGACGGCCTGCTCAAGTAGAACTCGTTCTACTTTTCCTTCGATTCGAACCAAAAGACCAAGCTGCCACTCCGCACCGACAAGACCGCTTTCCTGTGAAAGCCAGATATCCAATTGTCCGCGTGAAAGCGGTAATGCCCCGTCTTCAGACTCCAACATTCGCCTACCCCCTCTCCGAAGGTTCAGCGCCCAAGACCCCCACCCTGCGCCAATCTCTCGCGCAGGCTCTTCGGCCGGATATCGGTCCAGTTTTGTTCGATGTACTCCAGGCAGGCGGCACGGTCCGCTTCACCGAATACAACCCGCCAGCCATCAGGCACGTCCGCGAAGGCCGGCCATAGGCTGTGCTGCTCCTCGTCGTTGACCAAGACGAAAAAGCTTCCCTTGTCATCATCAAATGGATTGATGCTCACGCTTTCTCCAGGTTGCTTCGGTGGACATCGCAAACATACGACTGAATTTATAGCGGCGTAGCGGGTTTCACAAAGTTCTAATCTTCGCAACTTTGACACATCGTTGCTTACTACCGCAACTAATTAGCCACAATATCCGTATGAATGTATTTATCCAGGTCAAATATGGTTAGATAGATCTCTAGTAGTTGCGACGAGCGCGAATATGAGTATACCAAGCCTGAGCGCGCCACGTAACCTGAGCGCACGGCCACACGCGAGAGCAATCAGGTGCCTATGCGGACTTCAGCCCTTCGGCAAAGTATGCCACCAACACTGGCTACACCTGTTACCCAATATCGAAATCGGCCTCAGATCTTGATCAACCAACTTGAAGAAGTAGCCGAGAGTTCAACATCTAGGGGTTTATCGAGTTCAGGTAACAAATCGATCCATTCCGTTACATTGCGCGCAGTGCCACCTGCGTTACACGCAAGTGCGTCACGAATGAACTCACGGCGACCTGAATTAAGATTCAGGCCAAAATCGATGACGCCGCGGTCTCGCTAGCAACACAGGATGGGGGAACAGTCAAGGCCCGGAAGTAAATGTGGTGACAAACCACTACGAATTAAGTTCTCATCTATAAGAAATACCGTAGATATCCGCGCTCGTTTGGCCACCCCAGCGGATCCTGTCGATGCCGCAACGAATTCCGTGGAAAAACATTGTTATGCAGCATCACCGATAATGTTCCGGCCATCTCCGACATCATCCGGGCCCCCACTCATTACAGGAGCACAGCACGCTCACAGCACCCCCGGCGCACATCGACGGAAGTGTGCGGAACAACCCTGAAAGCCCTGCCTAGATGGAGAGAAGGACCCCGAAAAGGCGATATACAAAGGAACGCATCTGACGAATGATTGATACGTTCCGCTGCGTTACGAAACTAAATTAGTCATCCTGCTGTTCAGGGCGAGCATGAGTTCCGTCAATCGGAGATGATCCCGCCGGCATCAGCATGACGAACACCGGGAGCCGCACCACGGCGCCATTGAGGATCGGCAGCCGAATCGCGACGGACACGACCTCAAGCTCCAGACGTCTACCCCGTCGAGTCTCCATCTCCAGACGCCCAGGTAACTGCCTGGGCGTCGCGAGCCAGTCCAGCCCGCGCTCTATCGACTCGACGACGTTCATGACTCGACTATACCCACACGACGGAACTCGCAAACGATGAAATTCCTTGTCGGAAGAGGAATCTGCCGCACCGATTACGCCTTGGTGAAGCTGTACATGCGGTACTCCACGGCCCCACCACTTCGCAGGTCGTCGTAGGCACGCTGGGCCGGTGCAAATCTACGGATCACGCCGCGCAGGATCGTGGGCGTCGCGCGATCGATCACGTACCGCCACCGCTCCAGGTTCTTTTCCATCCCCCGTCGGACCTCGACATTGATCCCCCGCTCGGACACCATCCGCAACGGCGCGTTCGCGAGCGCTACCTTCCAACCGGCGACATCCTGAGCGCTTCGCGCATCTGCGTAGAGAAAATGCCCTCCTGGGCGGAGTACACGTGCCACCTCCGCGAGGAACACCGAAAATTGGGGATATAGGTGGGACGACTCGATGTTGATTACCGCATCGAAGGACTGATCGGTGAACGGTAGGTTCTGCGCGTCTCCATGCGTGAACTCCAGGCCCGGCAGATTGTGCCGCCTGCGGCAGTACTCGATCCCGTCCGGATTGAGGTCCAGGCCCGTATAAGAGGTCGGATGCAAAGTGCGTACGAGGTACGAGGCACCGCCGCCGTGGCCACAACCGACCTCCAGTACCCGCCTACCATCAAGCTCCGCCTGGGTGGCGGTGCTGTGGTACAGCTGGATGGAATACCGATCGGGCTCATCGGAAGCCGACAACGGGACATCCATTGCCGGATCCTCTTCGTAGCCGTAATTGAGGAACACGACGTTCTCTGTTTCGAGCTTACGGGTGGCATGCCGGTAGATGAACTTCTGCACCCCCTGAGTGAACTGCGCGTTCAGCTTGAAGATAACCCAATCTCGCGACTTCCGAACCGGATGAGTGCGCACCATTGGCGAATTATGGCAGAGTTCTGAGTTTCAGGCCGGCTTATCGAACTGCGAACTACCTTGCGACAGTTAGAGAACCAGCGATAATGACTGGGTATTCGGGTTCACCAACGCGGCAACAACTGAAGGGCCAGGAACCGAATGAAGTTTGCGCTGGCGTGCTATGGAACTCGCGGCGATGTCGAACCGTCTGTGAGCGTCGGATGCGAGCTGACCCGAAGAGGACACGACGTTTGCCTGGCCGTCCCCCCGGAGCTCATCACCTTCGCGGAATCGGCTGGGCTGACCGCGGTTCCGTACGGTCCGGAACTACGGGATTTCCTGCAAGAAGAGTTCCTCCGAAACTTCTGGAATCAGTTGGTACGCAATCCTGTCGGTACACTGCGTGAACTGTGGGCGCCCATCGCCCGGTATTGGAGTGATACCAGCGCGACGCTCGCCTCCGTGGCGAAGGGGGCCGATCTGCTGTCGACGGGCCTCAATTTCGAACAATCGGCCGCCAACGTCGCCGAGTACTTCGACATCCCGCTGGTGATGCTGCATCACTTCCCGATGCGCCCCAACGGTCAACTGCTTCCTATGCTGCCCGCACCGCTCGTGCGATCGGGCGGGATGCTGTCCGAATGGCTGCTGTGGCGCGCTACGAAGGACGCGGAGGATGCGCAGCGACGCGAGCTCGGCCTGCCCAAAGCTACCGGGCCCTCACCACGTCGAATCGCACGCGGCGGAGCCGTCGAAATCCAGGCCTACGACGCAGTTTCGGTCCCCGGACTAGCCCATGAATGGGCGAAATGGAATGGCAAGCGGCCCTTCGTCGGAGCGCTCACCATGGGGCTCTCCACCGATGCCGACGAGGACGTCGCGTCCTGGATCGGCGCGGGAACGCCGCCGATCTGCTTTGCCACCGGCAGCATTCCGCTCGAATCACCGGCCGACACGATCGAGATGATTGGTTCCGCATGCGCGGAGCTGAGCGAGCGGGCGCTGGTCTGCGCGGGAGGCACCGACTTCGGCAATATCAGCCACCCCGACCATGTGAAGGTCGTCGGCGCCGTCAACTACTCGGCAGTCTTCGCAGCCAGCCGGGCCGTCGTTCATCACGGCGGCTCAGGCACCACGGCCGCGAGCCTGCGGGCCGGTATCCCCACGCTGGTCCTCTGGAGCACTGCCGATCAACCGTACTGGGGAAACCAGCTCGGCAGATTGAAAGTCGGTGCTGCCCGACGCTTCTCGGCGACCAATCGGAAAACACTGGTCGCTGACCTGCGCCGGATCCTGGCCCCGGAGTATGCGGTGGCGGCCCGCAAGCTTGCCACCGCGATGACCAGCCCCGAAGAGAGCGTCTCCAAGGCCGCGGACCTCTTCGAAGGCGCCGTCCGCCGGAAAACTCAGTGAGGAACGGCCGCTATTGCGGTGGCTTGATGATCAGACCCTGACCTGTAGGCAAGGCCACGACGGATACACCCAATTCGCTTGCCACCTCATCCATGGCGATGCGCTGCTCATCGCGGCCACGGTTTGCGTAGTCGTCCAGTAGCACGAACGCCCCTGGCGACAATCGCGGCCAAAAGTACCTCAACGTCTCCACTTCTGGTGGAGCACAGTTCATATCGATATGGAGAAACGCCACCGCATCGGTGTCGACCTCAGCCAGCGTCTCGGGTACGGCGCCGGCGATGACGCGCTGATTCTTCCACTGCGCGAAGTTCGCCTTGACGCTGTCCACCGAGCTCACGTACATGCCATTCTTCACAAGCTTGTCGCTCTTTTCGAGCGCGCCGGCGCTGCGCTCCTCCGCGCTGACGAAGCGTGGATCAAGACCGGCGAAAGTGTCGAGCAGATAGAACGTCTTACCCAGCTGATCCCAATCGAGGTACTCCATGATGGCGCTGCTCAAGAATCCGTAGCTGACTCCGCACTCGACGAAGTCGCCCTTCACCTTGTTGGCACTGGCCGCCGCCCAGAGCCCGACATGCACTCGCCAGTGCCACTGGTACCAGTCCGTTCCACCCAGGGCACGAACACCGCGTTGATACGCGCGCTGAAAGTCCGGATCATCAAGGAACGCATGACTGTTGAAACAGATCAGCGCATCGTTCGAATAGACCTTGGGTAGAAGCGTGCGCGCAAGCCAATACTCCTTGCGAACCGCCCACAGCTGGATACGGGTACGGAGCGATAGCTCATCTGCCACAGCGGAAACGATAGCATCCGCCGTCAGTGTGGAGACGAGAAAAGCGCGTAGCGAATCGATTCAATCTGATCGAATAGTTATGGCTCACAAGCTGATCGATGCCGATTCTTGCCGTCACACCGCATCGCGATCAACAGGTATGGGTGGCGACTCGTCTACCGCTGCAGTCTTCTTCCGGATCAGCCGAGACTTCAGCGATATCGCATGCTTTTCCACCACGAACCAACTGAAGGCCGCCAGCGGCACGGTGGCCAACGTTGCAATGGCGAAGAACAGCAACAGATTCAGGCTACCCAAGCCCAAGACGACCAATAGCTGCTGTATGGGATAGGCATAGATGTACGTGCCGTACGACAGGTCATTTCGTAGATTCAGTCGTGGATTGTGAATGAGTGAACCCGACACGATGACCGCATAAGCTAACGGCAATGCCGCGACATCCCGATAGTTCTCAAGCAGCCCGGAGGCCAGCACGATGGCGACGCTGAGCGCAACAAGCGACCACCGGGCCGGAATGACGTCCTTGTACTGATTCAGCAGGGCCCCCGCCGCGAACATAACGGCGAATCTGGCCACCATCTGCGGGATGGACGTCGCGGCGAAGACCGGATACGAGAGATATGCCGTCGCACAGAGGAAAAACACGAATGCCGCTGGAACGACCCATCGCCGCTTGAGTAACCCCGCGACACCCAGCACTGCCACGGCGATGTAACAGATCATCTCGAAGACAAGCGTCCAGATCGACCCGTTCCACACTCCCGGCCATGGGACACCTCGCGGCGTGCCGTCAACGCCGGCGTAGTACACGTTCAGCAGACCATTGTTGAGGACATACTCGATCGGCTTGTGCGAGGAGAACAAATCCCCGACCGAGCCGCCCTGGATGAGGACGCTGATGGGCGCGATGACAAACGCGATGACCAGCAAGCACACCCAGAGTCCCGGGAAAATGCGAAGGCCGCGGGCGATGGCGAACTCTCGAAGCTTGGGCTTGCGCAACCAGCTCGCGGTGATGAGGAATCCCGAGACCGCGAAAAAGCCGTCTACGCCCACCTGCTCGATGAGTTGTTCAAAGGGCCGGTAGGTGATGGTCCGACCGGTGAGCGGCCAGGAATGCCAGAAGATGACGCTCACCGCAAGGATCAATCGCCACGCGTTCAACGCATTGTTTCGTGGGTCGAACACCTGGCCGAGCCTCGAGCTCTTGGCCGGCAGCGAGCCGTCGCCCCCGCTCACGCGGAACAACTTGCGCGTGCGAACTGCTCCATGGCATCGGCGGCGGCTACGGCGCTTTCCCCGGGTTTGGTCATTCCGTCCGCGAGCTCACGAGCACGGTCGACGTAGTCCGGAGCAAGAATCTGCCCCAGGTCCGCGACCAGAGACTCGCGAGTGGTAGTCGAAAAACGCCGCGTAGTACCCACTTTCAGCTTCTTGACCTGACCACCCCAGAGCGTTTGATTGGCATCCATCGACAAGATCAACGTGGGGACCCCGGCGCGCAAGCTTGCCGCGGTGGTACCCGAACCACCGTGATGCACGACCGCCCGGCAGGCCGGAAAGACCGTCGCATAGTTGACGGCTCCCACGACCTTCACGTGGCCGGGAAGCTGCGCATCGCTGAAATCGGTCCATCCGGCGCCCACCAAGGCCCGCTCGCCCAGCTCCGCACACGCCGAGCTGATCATTTCGAGTGCCGCCGTGGGGGATTCGACCGGCATGCTGCCGAAACCGAAGAAGATCGGCGGCGTTCCCGAAGCGATCCAGGACGCGACATCCTCGTCGGCTTCGGCAGTCAACGCCATGGTCAGCGAGCCGACAAACGGCCGCAAACCATCCCACTTCTTCCACTCTGCGGCCAGCCCGGGGAAACAGACCTCGTCATAGCCCTGGATTTCCAGGGACCCGCGCTCCGCGATCCGCTGAGGCGACGGTCCGGAAGCCTTTGGCAGGCGGAGTTCACGCCGCTGTGCGTCTTCCACCTTCTTGTTCAGGCGCCAGGCCACCCAATCGAAGGCCGTCATGGCCGTGCGCCCCAACCGGGACGGCAGAATCGTGACAAGCTGCCCATTGGGCCGCATCGGGATGTGATGGAGCGTGACCAATGGGATGTCATGGTATTCAGCGACATTCGCGGCCGGCTCCTGATAGCTCTGCCCTGCGAACAACACGTCGGCACCCTCGGCCGCGGACATCAGCGTGGTGTTCATCTGCGCCCAGCAGTCATCGCTGAGCTCCCACATCTGGCGCCACATCCGCCGAATCTCCCGCACCTTCCAGAAGGTGTGGAAGAAGAACGTCCAGAAATTGCGATACACGTCCAGCCAGGTCTTCGTATCCAACCCGTAGGAAACCGTCTCCAGCCCGGCCGACTCCGTAAAGCTCATCAGGTCGGGCGGCACGGCCATCACCACATCGTGTCCCCTGCGCTGCAACTCGCGAGCCACGACGACGGAGGGCTCGATATCACCCCGGGTTCCGTAGCTCGCCAGCACAAACTTCATCGCCTCTAACGCCTTTCGGGTATCGCGGTTCAGTGGAGTCGGACCGACCTCATTCCTTGCGCCAAAACACGCCGGTACCGTCAATTTCGGCAATCTCCGCGGTTATCCCATGCTTCGTGCGGTAATCCGTGACGGCCTGTTTGCACGAGTCAAGCGCGTGGTAATCGTCGATGATGCAAAAACCTCCGGGAGACAAACGCTCGTAAAGTCCGTCGAGCGCCTGGATTGTGGATTCATAGAGGTCGCCATCAAGCCGCAATACCGCGATTCGTTCAATCGGGGCATCGTGCAGCGTGTCTTTGAACCAGCCGGGAACAAAACGGACCTGGTTGTCCAACAAACCATAGCGCTGGAAATTGGCCCTGACATTCTTTTCTGTCACCGCCAGGATGGGCGCCGCAAGGTGCAGCCTATCTCCCTTGTCCGCCTTGTAATTCGCGGTATCCGGAGGAGGCACGCCCTCGAACGAATCGCAGAGCCAGACGTTTCGCGTCGTATCCCCATACGCGGCGAGAACTCCACGCATCAGGATGGACGCACCACCTCGCCATACTCCACATTCGACCAGGTCGCCGGGCACGTCATCGGCAAGCGCCGTCTCAACGCACTGCTGCAGACTGGTGAGTCGCTGCATCCCAATCATCGTCAACGCATCCGCCGGCCAGTCCAGACCCAAGTCGCGCTTGTGCGCGTCAAACGGACGCTTGCGCACGAGCACGTAGTCGCCAAATTTGAAAAAGGGACGGTGCAGCCAGTTCCAACCCACTGGCACAAGTTCGTCAACTCCGTATCTGGTGAGGTCCTGCCGAAGCAGGCCCAGATAAGCGGATCGAGTGTCGTAATCGGTCACGGTCAAGAACTGCCCCTATCTCGGAAATGCTGGTGTCCCGTCCCAGCGCTAACAATAGCCGTCTGCACGACTCCGTCGACACGTTTCGGACTGGGCTACTCCCCTTGTAGGGGCTGCATTTTCACAGGAATCTGTCAAGAATTCTTATGCACGAATGTGGCCAAATATCTGACGCTCGATCGCGGGCGAAGATCCCGCGACCCATCACTAAATACTCAGCCTCATCGGAACACGGCACGGGGCAGCCGCTTGGGCTCTTCTGCCCGGTGAATCACCACCACGGAGTCGAACACCTCGATCCGGTCGATGATGGTGGCCGCGAACGGCACCTGGACTTCCTGAAGCCGCTTGGGATGGTCCTCCATGATCTGGTAGACCGAGCTCATTTCCAGATAGTGAGCGTGCATCGCATCCATCAGCCATTTGGTGAAGTCGATGAAAGATTCGCGCTGATCGCGATAGATCGTCCAGTAGTTGGCACAGACGTCCTCGACGATGTAGACCCCGCCGGGCCGCAGGCGCGGAAACAGATACCTGAACGACCCGATCATCTGTTTAGGGGTGTGGCCACCATCATCGAGGACGGTGTCGAATGGCCCGAATTCTTCGACCACCGTCCCGAGAAAGTCTGAATCGGTCTGATCACCGATCCGCACGTGAATATCGCGTCCGGGGTCGTCGTGCTGGGCAGACCCGGGGTTGATGTCGATACCCACGATGGTGGCTTGCGGCAGGTGCTCCCGCCACATCTGCAGGGACCCGCCCCGATCCACCCCGATCTCGAGCATCCGCTCGGTCCTCGTGAGCGCGTCCTGATAGATGGGCAGGTAATGACGCAGCTTGTGGACGTTGTCGGCGTTCTCGAATATCCCCCCGATAGGGATATCGGGGGGCGTTGAGTCGTCGGCCTGCATCGAGACCGTCCTGGCCAGATCTGGTCCCAGCGCATCGAGCATGCGACGGCGTGACCCATACGGATAACGCCGCGCGATGAATGGCGGTTTGCGCTGCAGCGCCAGACGGAAGAGTCCCATGATCACGAGATCCTTTGCTGTCCTTTGATGTTCGGAGAACATCGCCCATTCTCAGAATCCCGAAATGCCATGTAACAGCCTACCGACATCGTCACGGCGACACCTCTGCGCTAACTGTCCTCACGCGGCGACAGAGCCCGTTCTCGCAGTCCCGGACTGTCCACCCCCGCCGGCTCGGCGCGGGCTGCCGTCGAATCGGCGCTCTTGCGTTTAAGGCGCGATTTGAGCGCCAGCGCGCGCTTCTCGACCAGGAACCAACTGAATGCGGCGGGCACCAGCGTCGCACCCGCGGAAACAACGAAGAAAGCAAACGGATTCAGGCTGGCTAAACCTGCAACAGCCAAAAACTGCTGTGTCGGCGAGGCGTAGATGTAGACGCCGTACGACAGGTCCGTCTGTATGTTCATGCGCTTGTTCTTGATCAACACACCCGAAACGACGACGGCATATGCCAGCGGAAGAGCGCCGATTACGCGATAGTCCGGCAGCATGCCCGAGGCCAGCACAATCGCGACGCTCGCCACCACAAGTGACCATCGGGCCGGTATCACGTCTCGCCACTGATACAGCAGCGCACCGGCAGAGAACATGATGGCGCTCCGCACCGCGAGCTGCGGGATCGTCCACAGCCCGGGGAAGGTCAGCGGCGGCAGGAGAATTGCCGCGATCGTTGCCAGTATCAATATCGCCGGCGCTGTCCAACGACGGCTCGCGAGCCCGAGTAACCCGAGCCCCGCCACGGCGATGTAGCACATCACCTCAAAGACGAGTGACCACAGGGACGCGTTCCAGATTCCCGGGTACGGGATATCGCGCGGCGTCCCACCCACATCGAACTGAAGCTGGATCAGCGCGCTGTTCTTCAACATGTATTCGATCGGCGCACTGGAGAACAGCAGCCTGGCGGCGGAGCCGCCCTGGATCAACACACTTAGCGGAGCGATGACAAAGGCCGTCACCGCCAGCACGACGTAGTACCCCGGCAAAATACGGAGAGCTCGTGCGATGAAGTAGTCGCGCGTGCTGGGATTACGGAGCCAACTCGCAGTGATCAGAAATCCGGAAAGGGCAAAGAATCCGTCGACTCCGACCGAGAACAGCAGTTGGAGTACCGCCTTCGATTCCACGACGTGCCCCGTAAGCGGGAACGAGTGGAAAAGAATCACCTCGGTCGCCAAAGCGAGGCGGCATGCGTTCAGCGCGTTGTTTCGCGGATCGAATACAGAACCGAGCTTCATGCGCCTCCACCACTCGTCGCCGGAAGCGTCATCGTATCGCCATCTCAGTCCGAGATCAGGCTTTCCGGTGTTTCCACATGTAGTTGGAAAACATTGTCACAACTGATGATTCATATTCACGATGGCGGTTCTCACCACTAAACCACGGTCAGGTGGGGATTTGCTCAAAAGCGATTCGGGCAGTCCTTGTCGATCCATTCCAGAAGTGCATGCAGGCCGTCCTCAAGCGTCCACTTCGGGCTCCACGCGAGCTGTTCGATTGCCGGCTCGACATCGCAGCTTGCGGCGCGCACATCGCCGTCTCGGAACTTCCCCACCACAGTGGGCTCGGGTGCGGCACAGATGTCGGCGACCTTGCGGGCCAACTCGTGAATGGTTGTTGCGGTGCCAGAGCCAATGTCAAGGGTGCGCCGCTCGACTGCGGGCGCATGCACTGCGGCGAACAGCGCATCGACAACATCGTCGATGAAAACGAAATCACGGACTATCCGCCCGTCCTCGTAAACCTCCAGCGACTGTTTCTCGCGTGCCAGACGCGCGAAGAGGGTGACGATTCCGGTGTAGGAATTTGTGAGCGATTGGCCGGGTCCGTACACATTCTGCAGGCGCAAGACGCTGAGGTTGGTGTCGTGGGCGGCCGCCCACGACGCCAACAGATGTTCCTGGGCCAGTTTGGTGCTCGCGTAGACGTTGGTTGGGCGGGGCTCCGTCCGACCGGCGCAGCTGGGAAGCGGCTCCGACGGTTCACCCGCAGGGTTCTTCGGATCCCACTCGCCGTCAAGCAATTGCGCATGGCTGCGCGGGCCCGGGTAAAAGACGTCCGCGCCGGATTGCCACGCACCTTCGCCATACACCGCGCGCGACGACGCGAGCACCAACTGGTCCGGCACAAGTGCCGCACGGCTCAGGGCATCAAGGAGTTGGGTTGTGCCCACCACATTGACCGAACCGTGGCGCGTCGCTTCCGAAAGCGACTGCGCCGTACCCGTCTCCGCTGCCAAATGCACAACCTGTGAAGGTTCGAACAACCGCAACACGGCGTCCCAGTCAGGGGCATGGGTGACGTCTCCGGTGAACAGCCGCACCGACGGAGGGAGGTCTATCGCCCGGCCCCTGGCGTGCACTTGTGGATGTAGGACGTCCATCACCGCGACGTCGTATCCCGCCTGGATGAGACGGTTGGACAGCGCGGATCCGATAAATCCCGCTCCACCAGAGATGAGTACAGATTTCGACAAAGCCAACGCCTCCCGTTCTTTACAGAGCAGCTCGGTGACCTGCACGCACCGGTAATGCGTTCCGGGTCAATGATATCGGTGGTCCAAGTGTCACTGCACGGCGTTCTTCCGGCATGGGCCGCCGCGAGGTGACAACTGACCTAAACACGGGCGGCCCTCTCCTCCAACAGGTCGGCCGCCTTGTTCACACTCTCGTACGGCTTGGACATGTGGGGAGCGATCGCCCGAGCCCGAACCGCATAGTCCGGGCTGAGGATCTCGCGCAGATCCGAGACCAGCGTCTCGCGGGTTGTGGTCGAAAAGCGCCGGGAGGCGCCCACTTTCATGCGCTTGAGCTGATTTCCCCAAAATGGCTGATCACCGACGGTCCAGAGGATCAACGTAGGCACTCCGGCGCGCAGGCTCGCCGCCGTGGTACCCGAACCGCCGTGGTGAACGATCGCTCGGCTCACCGGAAAGACCGCCGCATAATTCACCACTCCGACGACCTTGACGTGTGGGGAGGTTTCGACGTCGCTGAAGTCCGTCGCGCCGGCGCACACCAACGCGCGCTCCCCCAATTCTGCGCATGCTGAACTGATCATCTCCACTGTCTCCGCGGGAGATTCAACCGGGATGCTCCCCGAGGCGAAACAGATGGGCGGCGGTCCCGCGGCGATCCACGACATGACCTCGTCATCGGCCGCAGTCATCAACTCCATGGTGAGTGCACCTACGAAAGGCCTTCGTTCGCCGTACTTCGCCCACTCATCTGCCAGTCCGCGGAAGCAAATACTGTCGTAAGCCTGGATTTCCAGCGACCCGCGCTGGCCGATCCGCCGCGGCGAAGGGCTCGCCGCCTTCGGCAAGCCGAGCTCACGCCGTTGCGCATCCTCTGCTTTCTTGGTCACCCGCCAGGTCAGCCAGTCGTAGGCAGTCATGGTTGTACGTGTCAACGGTGGCGGCAGTACCGGAAAGAGCTGGCCATTGGGCCGCCACGGCATGGTGTGCAAGGCAACCAGCGGGATCCCATAGAACTCGGCAACATTGGCGGCCGGTTCCTCATAGCCCACGCTGGTCGACAGCAGATCCGCTCCCTCTGCCACCGACACAAGAGCCTTACTCATTTCCGACCACTGTTCGGTCACCAGTTTCAGGGCCTGCTGACACAACGCGACCAGATCCTGAACCCTCCAAAAATGACGAGTCCACGACATCCACAAGTCGCGGTATTCATCGAGCTGAGGCCCCACTTGAACGCCGTATGGCACCGCCGAGAGCCCAACCGACTCCGCGAACCCGATCAAGTCAGGCGGGACTGCCATGCGCACTTCGTGACCCCTGCGCTGCAGTTCCCGTCCGACAGCAACCGCAGGTTCGATATCGCCGCGCGTGCCATAACTTGCCATGGCAAATTTCATAACGGTATCGACCTCCCCGATTATGTTTAGGTACTCGCAGAATGGCCGTCAGTGCTGCCGGTCATTATTACCGATCTTGTGCGTGACGGATAGTCTCAAGATGACGCGCACACATGCGTCTCCAAATTCCAACACATCAATACAGCTACGGCCGAAAGAATTCCGTTTCATGGGTTGCCACACGTAAGATCGATATCTCGGATGAAGCGGCAATGCAATACGGGCCGATCCGGGTTCAGCAGATCTCAGGATATCCGTACGCGGCTGCGGGCGTGCCGGATCGGTCTCGACAGACTTTGTCGCGACCGACGTTCACGAGGCCACCCGCACACCCCGCCCCCCGTTTTGATTCCGTCGGCACGCCGACTTCATACGCGATAGGGTGACCTACAGGTTGCGCCACGACAGCGTAGAGAATGTCGCCGCCGCAACCGAACTCGGATTGTCGTCGAGTAGGAGCACATATGCGCGGCATCATTCTCGCGGGCGGGTCGGGCACTCGCTTGCATCCGATAACGACGGGTGTCAGCAAGCAGTTGCTGCCGGTGTACGACAAACCGCTGATCTATTACCCGCTATCCACGCTGATCATGGCTGGAGTCCGCGACATTCTGGTGATCACCACACCTTTTGACGCCCCGGCATTCGAGCGACTCCTCGGGGACGGCTCGATCTTCGGCATTAACTTGAGCTACGCGGTCCAGCCCGAACCCGAGGGGCTAGCGCAGGCGTTCGTGATCGGCGCCTCCCATATCGGCGGCGACACAGCGATGCTTGCACTGGGTGACAACGTGTTCTACGGGCCCGGCTTGGGCACCAGTCTGCGCCGGTTCGAGAACATCAGCGGTGGAGCGATTTTCGCGTACTGGGTGGCCAACCCGTCGGCATACGGCGTGGTGGAGTTCGACGCCGCCGGCGTACCGTTGTCCCTGGAAGAAAAGCCTGCGAATCCGCAATCGCATTATGCGGTGCCCGGCCTGTACTTCTATGACAACGACGTCATCGAGATCGCGCGCTCGCTTCAGAAGTCCGCTCGGGGCGAGTACGAGATCACCGAGGTCAATCAGACCTATCTGGATCAGGGGCGTCTTTCCGTCGAGGTGCTGCCGCGTGGAACCGCGTGGCTGGACACGGGCACCTTCGACTCACTGCTGGACGCGAGCGATTACGTACGCACCATCGAACGCCGCCAGGGCCTGAAGATTGGCGTGCCGGAAGAAATTGCATGGCGTGCAGGTTTCATCAATGACGACCAGCTCGCTGCGCGTGCTCAACAGCTACTCAAATCTGGATACGGAAGTTACCTACTTGAGCTCTTGCAGCGGAAATAGTCCGATGTTCTGGCCGGCGGTAACACAATGGATTGTTGGACGTATAAATAGTCATAGGTCTGTGTGCACCCTGGACCTTGAGTTTCGTTGAATACGTAAAAGTTGATGTGGTCGGTACTAGGGAGGCAATTGAGAACATGAACAAACTGTCACTGACGAAAATTATGGCGGCCGTTGGCGGTGTCACGCTGGCGTTGACCGCGGGCGCTGGGCTTGCATCCGCAGACCCCGTTACGGACGAGATGGTGAACAGCACCTGTACATACGATCAGGCGAACGCGGCGCTGCACGCGGAGAACCCGATGGCCGCAGAGTATTTCGACCAATCGCCGCCGAATCAGCAGTTCATGCAAGAGTTCCTCAGTTCACCGAAGGCCAAGCGCGTGACCATGATCAACCAGGTCAGGGGCAATCAGGGCATCGAGTTCGTCATACCCGTCTTCCAGCAGATGGTGCGAAGCTGCCACAAATACTGATTCTTTACCCACAAAGGCCGGGCTGAGGTGACCCCTCACCCGGCCTTTTGCGTGTGCAGCATCGCATCGAACACCAAAGCGGTTGAACTAGAGCGTGATTAGTTGTTGAACTTCGGCAGCTCGGTGGTCGGATCGTCATCGTCCTGTCGAGCCGGGACAGGTGGTGCCGGGCGGGCGCCAACGGGCTCGAGCAGGGCACTCGGCGGTCGAGGTCGTACTCGCTGCGGCCACCAGAACCACCGGCCCAGGAGCGCCGCGATTGACGGAGTCATGAACGAGCGCACGATCAGCGTGTCGAACAACAAGCCCAGCCCGATGGTGGTACCGATCTGACCGATGATCTGCAGATCGCTGACGACCATCGAAGCCATGGTGGCCGCGAACACCAATCCGGCTGAGGTGACAACCTTTCCGGTGCCGCCCATCGCGCGGATGATGCCCGTGTTCAGCCCGGCACTCAGCTCCTCTTTCATCCGCGAGACGAGAAGCAGGTTGTAGTCGGACCCCACCGCCAACAGGATGATCACGGACATCGCCAACACCATCCAGTGCAGATTGATGCCAAGGATGTACTGCCACAGCAACACCGACAGACCAAAGGACGCGCCCAGCGAGAGCGCCACCGTACCGACGATCACCAGGGCCGCGATGAAACTTCGAGTGGTGATGAGCATGATGATGAAAACCAGGCAGATCGCCGCGATGCCCGCGATCAGCAGGTCGTATGTCGAGCCGTCCTTCCAGTCCTTCGCGGTTGACGCGGCACCGGCGAGGTAGATCTTGCCGCCCACCAGAGGCGTTCCCTTGAGCGCCTCCTCTGCGGCGTTCCGGACCTGCTCGATCCTGCTGATGCCCTCCGGCGACATTGGATCCCCATTATGGGAAATGATGAACCGCACCGTCTTTCCGTCCGGCGACAGGAACGAACTCATCGCACGCTGGAAGTCGGGGTTTTTGAACACTTCTGGAGGCAGGAAGAACGAATCGTCGTTCTTGGAGGCATCGAATGCCTGCCCCATGGCCATCACGTCATTGGTGGATTCGTCCATCGAAGCGAACTGCCCGGACATGGTGGCGTACATGGTGAGCACCGAGGTCCGCATGCTCTGCATGACCTCGATCATCTGAGGGAACTGCACGAGCAGCTGCGGCATGATGGCGTCCAGCTGATCCATGTCCCTGACGAGAACCATCAGCCCGTCGTCAAGCGCGTCGACTGCGTCCATCGCATCGAAGATGGATCTGAGAGAGAAGCAGATGGGAATGTCGAAACAGTGCGGCTCCCAATAGAAATAGTTGCGGATCGGTCGAAGGAAGTCATCGAACAGGGCGATGCTGCCCCGCAGGTCGTCGGTGAGTTCTTGCACCTCATGCGTATGGGCAGTCATTCGGTGTGTGGTCTCGGACATCTTTTTCATCACGAGGTACGTGCGCTGCATCGTCGCGATCATCTTCGACATGTCGTCGGCCTGCTGCTGCATGTCGGCGATGCGCTTCTTTTGGAATCGGGTCGCCTGTACCTGGCCGGCGCTTTGCAAGCTGAGCAAGAACGGCACCGATGTGTTGGCGATCGGGGTTCCCTCGGGGCGGGTAATCCCCTGCACCCTCGACACCCCACGCACCTTGAAAATGGCCTTCGCCACCTTGTTCAACACCAGAAAATCGGCAGGGTTTCGAAGATCCCGGTCGGTTTCGATCAACAACACGTCGGGCGTCAGGCGTGACTCGGAGAAGTGACGTTGTGCGGCAGCGAATCCCTGATTGGCCGGGATGTCACCGGAGATGTACAGCCGATCGTTGTAGCTCGTCTTGTACCCCGGCAGCGTGGACAGTCCGACCAATGCCACTGCCAACGAGGCGACCAGGATGGGTGCGGGCCAGCGGACGACTGCGGTACCCAGCGCGCGCCACCGCTGCACCCGCAGCTTGCGCGTGGGTTCGAGCAGTCCGAATCGGCTGGCCACCGCGATCCCGGCGGGAACCAGGGTGACCGCGACCGCGACGGCCGCCAGCATTCCGATGGCACACGGGATGCCCATGGTCTGGAAGTAGGGCAGCCTCGTGAAATGTAGACACAGAATGGCACCGGCGATGGTCAGTCCGGAGGCCAGGACCACGGGGGCCACGCTGCGATATGTGGTGTAGTAGGCCGTTTCCCGGTCTTCACCGGCCTGGCGTGCCTCTTGATATCGACCGAAGAAGAAGATCCCGTAGTCGGTGCCGGCGGCAATGCTCAAGAAGACCAGCATGTTGACGGCGAACGTCGACAACACGAAAACATCGTGGTACCCGAGAAACGCCACAATGCCGCGCGCCGCGGCCAATTCGACACCCACCATGATCAGCAGCAGGATCACCGTGACAACAGAGCGATAGAGGATCAACAGCAACGTGAAGATGATGACCACGGTGACCGCGGTGATCTTCAGAATCGATTTGTTGCCCGCGTGCTGCATATCCGAGGCGAGCGGCGCCGCACCCGCCACATAGATCTTGACATCGGCGGGAGCCGCAGGCGATGTCCGATTGACGATCTCGCGGATCGCGGCAACCGATTCGTCCCCCGCGGGGGTGCCTTGGTTACCGACGAGATTCAACTGCACGTATGCAGCTTTTTCGTCGGGACTCTGCACACTCGATGATGTCAGCCGATCGCCCCACAGATCCTGCACGTGCTCCACGTGTTTGGGATCGTTACGCAGCTCGCGGATCAGTCCGGCGTAGTACGTATGCGCATCCTCGCCGAGGGGCTCCTTGCCCTCGATCACGATCATCGCGGAGCTGTCCGAGTTCGACTCGTTGAAGTCCTTGCCCATGCGCAGGATGGCCTTGACGGCGGGCGCATCTTGCGGCATGAGCGATACCGATCGCGATTCCGCGACGTTTTCCAATGCGGGGATCGCCTTGGCCCAGTCCCAATTGACCGACGCCAGCGTCGTATACAGAATCAGCGCCAGCCAGCCCAGGATGATCAGGGGCGACAGGTTTCGTATGGTTCGCGCGATGAAGGGACGCGAGTGCGCTGAGTGTGTCTCAGCACTCATACCCGGTCTCATCAGTTCCTCTGCAGCACGGAACGGACCAGGCGCGGTCCCTTCCACCCGTGCACCGCACCGACCGGCCGGGGAGATACCTGTAGTGGCCACCAGAACCACCGGCCCAGGAGCGCGGCAATGGCAGGCGTCATGAACGCTCGCACAATCAAGGTGTCGAACAACAGGCCCAAACCGATCGTGGTTCCCACCTGCCCAAGGGTCAGCAGGTCGCTGACGATCATGGAGCCCATCGTGGCCGCGAAGACCAGGCCGGCGGCGGTCACAACCTTGCCGGTACCGCCCATCGCTCGAATGATGCCCGTATTGAGGCCGGCGCCCAACTCCTCTTTCATGCGCGAGACCAGCAGCAGGTTGTAATCGGACCCCACCGCGAGCAGCACGATGACCGACATGGCCAACACCACCCAGTTGATCTGGATGCCGCAAATGTGTTGCCAGACAAGAACGGACAGACCGAACGACGCGCCCATCGACAACGCCACGGTTCCGACGATCACCAGGGCTGCGACCAAGCTCCGCGTCATCAACAACATGATGATGAAAATGAGGCACAGCGCCGCAACGCCCGCGATCAACAGATCGTATTTTGATCCGTCGACGAGCTCACTGACACCTGCCGCCGTACCTGCCAGAGAGAGCTTGGCGTGCTCCAGCGGGGTTCCCTTGAGCGCTTCCTCCGCGGCGGTCTTGATCGGCTCCACCCGCGAAATGCCTTCGGGCGTCGCGGGATCTCCGCGCTGAGATATGAGCATGCGCGTGGACTTACCGTCGGGCGACATGAAGATCTTCATGACCCGCTTGAAGTCCTTGTTGTTCAGAACATCCGGCGGCAGATAGAAGGAGTCATCGTTCTTCGACGCGTCGAACGCCTTGCCCATGGCCGTCGAGTTCTCGGTGGATTCATCCATCTGGGCGAAGATGCCGGACATCGTGCTGTGCATCGTGAGCATCGATTCGCGCGTGCTCTTCATGGTGTCGATCATCACGGGGAACTGCTCGAGCAGCTGCGGCATCAGCCTGTCCAGCTCGTCAAGATCGCCAACCAGATTCTGCATCTTGTCGGTCACCTGGTCGACACCGTCGAGCGCATCGAAGATCGACCTGATCGACCAGCAGATGGGAATGTCGAAGCAGTGCTTCTCCCAGTAGAAGTAGTTACGGATCGGCCGCCAGAAGTCTTCGAAATTCTCGATGTGGTCCCGCAGCGTGGACATGTCTTTCTGAAGATCGTGCGTGGTGCTGACCATCCGGTGGGTCGTAGCCACCATCTGTTTCATCAGATCGAACATGCGCTGCATCAGCGCGATCGTCGTTCCCATGTCATCGGCCTGCTTGAGCATGTCGTCCATACGCGCGCGCTGGAACGGCAGACTCAATCGCTGGCTCGCATTCGACATGCTGAGCATGAATGGCACCGACGAGTGCTCGATCTGCGTTCCCTCGGGACGCGTGATGGACTGCACGTTGGCGATGCCGGGTACCGCGAACACCGCCTTGGCCAGCCTGTTCAGCACCAGCAGATCGGCCGAGTTACGCATATCGTGATTGGCCTCGACCAACAGGATGTCGGGCGTAGACATTTTCGATTCCGGGAAATGCCGTGACGCGGCGACGAGTCCCTGGACCGCGGGGATGTCCTGCGGTATGTACTTCGCGTCGGTATAGCTGGGGTTGTATCCCGGCAGCGTCAAGAGCCCGATGAGTGAGATCGCCACCGTCCCGGCGAGAATCGGTCCGGGCCAACGCACGATCGCGGTGCCCAGCCGTCGCCAGCGGCGCGTGGTCACCTGCCGCTTGGGATCGAACAGCCCGAAGCGACTACCTGCGGCGATGCATGCCGGTACCAGGGTGAGTGCGACCGCCACCGCGACCAGGATGCCCACCGCGCCCGGGATACCCAGGGGCTTGAAGTACGGCAGCCGGGTGAAGTGCAGACACGCGATCGCACCCGCGATGGTCAGGCCGGATGCCAGGACGACCTTGGCCACCCCGCGGTAGGCGGTGTAGTAGGCGGTCTGTCGATCCTCGCCCGCCTGACGCGCCTCCTGATACCGCCCGGTGAAGAAGATTCCATAGTCCGTACCTGCGGCAATACCCACAGACACCAGCAGGTTGACGACGAAGGTGGTCAACCCCACGATCCCGTGCATGCCGAGGAAGGCGACGAGTCCTCGCGCGACCTGCAGCTCGATGCCGACGGTGAACAGCAAGATGATGACCGTGATGAAGGACCGGTAGAGCAGGAGCAGCATCAGGAAAATCACGCCGACACTCACCAGGGTGATGAGGACGACCGTCCGGTTTCCGCTCTCGGACATATCAGAGACGACAGCGGCGGGACCCGTGACATAGGTCTTGACCCCCGGCGGTAGCCCCGGAGTGTTCTTGACGATCTTCTGAACAGCTTCCACGGATTCGTTCGCATCGGCCTGGCCAAAGCGTCCGGTGAGATTCAATTGCACATACGCGGCTTTTCCGTCAGCGCTCTGGGCGGCGCCTGCGGTGAGCGAGTCACCCCAAAAATCCTGAATGTGCTGCACATGCTTCGGGTCGTCCTTCAATTGACGGACGACGGCGTCGTAATACTTGTGCGCGTCGTCGCCGAGGGGGTTCTCGCCCTCGAGCACGATCACCGCGACACTCTCGGAATTGGATTCCTGGAAGACCTTCCCCATCTGCGTCATCGCTTTGACGGAGGGCGCATCCGGTGGGCTGAGGGAGACCGAATGTTCTCTTTCGACGATCTCCAGCGGCGGTACCTTGACGGTCAGCAGGACAGTGATCGCAAGCCAGCCCAAGATAATGAATACCGCACCCTTGCGGATAATGGTCGCCATTATCGGCCGGTGTGATTGACCTTTGCCGCCGTCCTCGCTCATGCGGCCTTCAGCAGGCATGAGGTAAAGGCATTGGTCTGAGTACTCACCTTCTCGGACTTAACCTCATCGTCCACGATGATTCGGCAGCCGATGCTGCGACCATCTCCCTGCGCCATGATGCTTCCCACTGCGGTCGTCTTACCGATCTCGAATTTAACCGACCATGGCAAAGGAATTTTTTGAATGTACAGCGGATCGCCATTGACATCGAAATAACTGATATCGGCCACATTCCCCGGTGATCCAAAAACCTCGTACGACATCTTCTTGGGATCAAAGGATTTGGCGTCACTGACATTCGTGTCGGCATACGACGGACGGTTCTCGGAACCGAATACACCGTGGAGCCGCGAGACCGTAAATCCGCCGACGCCAATTACCGCGAGCACCAGCAGTGGAATCCACAGACGCATCAAAAGCCGAAGAATCGTAACCCTCCTCGTCTATCGCCGCATCCGGCACCGTGCTCGGACATCCACATCCCAAATTGCAAAACGCGGAACACCTCAGCGGTGCTCCCCGGCCGTTAAAGATTAGACCATGCATGAGAGTCGCGTATGTACCCGTTGCACACCCGATATGGAATGAGTAGACCGCTATGTGGGATACATGCGTGTACAGATTTACTGAACGGTATCGCAGACAACTCCGATGGCCCGATTTACCATTCCGCACGAATGAGTGAACAGATAGCTAATCAGCAGCTGGAGCCCCTCTTTGTGACCTCATCGCCCAACAGTCGGCCACAGTGGCGCCGGTCATAGCGAGAGCCCGCCATGTTCGCCGGTGGACTCCGTCGCGGTACAGCCAGAAAGCAAACCAGCTTGATTGCTCAGTGACATTCGACCCCCAGTTCCCCCGCTGCGGGCCAGATCCTGGATGGATCCGAATCTTGCCAAGACTGCGAAGTTGCAGTTCGCAAGGCGCGTAGGCTGGTCAGCGTGTCCAAAACGTATGTTGGAGGGCGCCTTCGTCAACTCAGGAGCGAACGCGGGTTCAGTCAAGCCGCGCTCGCCCAGATGCTGGAGATCTCCCCGAGCTACCTGAACCAGATCGAGCATGACGTCCGACCGCTCACCGTCGCGGTATTACTGCGTATCACCGAGGTGTTCGGTGTCGATGCGACGTTCTTCTCCTCCCAGGACGACAGCCGCCTCATCGCCGAGCTGCGCGAAGTGGTGCAGGACAAGGACCTGGACATCGACGTCGATCCCGCGGAGATCGCGGATGTGGTCGCCGGGCATCCCGCGTTGGCCCGCGCCATGGTCAACTTGCACCGGCGCTACCGGATCACCACCACGCAGTTGGCGGCGGCCACAGAGGACCGGTACACCGACGGCAGCGGCAGCGGTTCGATCACCATGCCGCATGAAGAAGTACGCGACTACTTCTATCAGCGGCACAACTATCTTCATGAGCTCGACACCGCCGCCGAAGACCTGACTGTGCGAATGCGCATGCACCGGGCGGACCTGGCCAGGGAAATCGCCGACCGTCTCACCGAGGTGCATGGCGTGCAAATCGCCCGGCGCATCGATCTCGGTGACAGCGTCCTGCACAAGTACGACCCCGGAGCCAAGACGCTCGAGATCAGCAATCACCTTTCCGGCGGCCAGCAGGTTTTCAAGCTGGCCACCGAGCTGGCCTACCTGGAGTACGGCGATCTCATCGACACCATGGTCGACGACGGCAAGTTCACCTCGGAGGAATCACGGAAGCTGGCGCGCCTGGGCCTGGCCAACTACTTCGCCGCCGCCACGGTCCTTCCCTACCGTCAGTTCCATGGGGTGGCCGAGGATTTCCAGTACGACATCGAACGGCTCTCCGCGTTCTACTCGGTGAGCTACGAGACCATTTGTCACCGGCTGTCCACCCTGCAGCGTCCGTCCATGCGTGGGGTCCCGTTCTCGTTCGTGCGGGTTGATCGTGCCGGAAATATGTCCAAACGTCAGTCGGCGACCGGTTTCCATTTCTCCTCCAGCGGTGGCACCTGTCCACTGTGGAACGTCTACGAGACCTTCGGCAACCCGGGCAAGATCTTGGTCCAGGTGGCGCAGATGCCCGACGGGCGCAACTACCTGTGGGTGGCGCGCACCGTTGAACGGCGTGCGTCGCGGTACGGCCAACCGGGTAAGACGTTCGCGATCGGACTGGGTTGCGAGCTACGGCACGCGCACCGGCTGGTCTATTCGGAGGGTCTGGATCTGTCCTCCGAAGGTGCGACGACGCCCATCGGCGTGGGGTGTCGCGTATGCGAGCGCGACAACTGCCCCCAGCGCGCCTTCCCGGCACTCGGGCGGGCACTAGACCTTGACGAGCATCGCAGTACGGTGTCGCCATACCTTGTTCAGCAAGAAGGAGCCCGACAGTGAGCAGTGGCCGTATCCCATCAGGTGGTCTGCGTGAGCTCGGTCCGGTCAACTGGGTGATTGCCAAGGGCATGGCGCGGGCGATCAGCGTGCCGGAGATGCACCTGGCGACCACGCTCGGGCAGACGGGTGCCCGATTCTGGCCGTGGCTGGCGTACTCCGGTGCCATCCTGCGCGGCACCAAACTCTCTGCGCGCGATACCGAAGTGGTCATCCTGCGCGTGGCTCACGTGCGCGAATGTGAGTACGAACTGCAGCACCACACCCGCATCGCCAAGGGCGCCGGTATCGATCCCGCGCATCAGGAGCGGATCTTCACCGGAGCCGGCGCCGAGGGACTCTCCGACAAGGAACGCGCACTCATCACCGGCGTTGACGAGATCCTCACCACCAGAACACTTTCCGATGACGCGTGGGAAGCACTTTCCACGTTCTTGGACCGCCGCCAGCTCATCGGCTTTTGCCTGCTCGTCACGCAATACGACGGCCTGGCCGCGACCATGTCATCCCTGCGCATTCCGCTGGATCACTGACCCCCGCGGTGGGCGCTACCGGTCCAGCAGCGCCGTGTGCTGCGCGGAGTAGCGCTCCCCGGACGCAGGTGCCAAACCATCGAGCCGCGCTAGCTGTTCCGCTGACAGCGCGGCGTCCACCGCACCCGCGTTCTCTTCCACGCGCGCGGCCTTGGTGGTCCCGGGGATAGGCACGATGTCCTCGCCGCGAGCCAATAACCAGGCAAGCGCAACCTGCGCCGGAGTCAGGCCGGCCTCTGCGGCGACCGTCCGCACCTGCTCGACAAGGGCCAAGTTGGCGGCGAGGTTGTCCGCGTTGAATCGCGGTAGGTTCTTGCGGAAGTCATCGTCCGAGAGCTGATTCGCCGACCGGATAGCACCCGTCAAGAAGCCTCGGCCCAGCGGTGAATAGGGCACCAGCCCGATACCCAACTCCCTCAGGGTGGGCAGCAGCTCCGACTCGACGTCGCGGGTCCACAGCGAGTACTCCGACTGCACCGCGGTGACCGGATGTACGGCGTGTGCCCGGCGCACCGTGGCCGCGGAAGCCTCGGATAACCCGATCCGGCGAACCTTGCCCTGGCCCACCAAATCCGCCAACACCCCGATCACCTCTTCAATGGGCACACGGGGATCAACGCGATGCTGGTAGTACAGATCGATGTAATCGGTATCCAGCCTGCGCAACGAACCCTCCACCGCGACAACGATATTCGACGGCGAGCTGTCAGGGCTGAAGAGCGCGCCAGTGCTGTGCGACACCAGCCCGAACTTGGTGGCCAGCACCACATCGTCCCTGCGACCGGCGATGGCCTTGCCCACCAGTTCCTCGTTGGCGTACGGGCCGTATATCTCGGCGGTGTCGATGAGGGTCACACCAAGATCCAGCGCCCGTCGCAGTGCCGCAATCGAGGCCTGCTTGTCCGGGCCCGCCTCCGAACCAAGCGGCTGGTAACCGGAGGACATCGACATGGCGCCCAGGCCGATCCGCGATACCGGCAGGCCACCGATCTGTGTGTATTTCATGTCAACCCTTCTTCTGTCCCACTGCGGCAGTCGGGGCACCATTGACCGACTCGGTGTAATACGCAACCTTGAAATCCACGACCTTGAGGTCTTCGGTGAGCCGCTCCATGGCGGCCATGATCCGCACACGCTGCGCGAACAGCAGCTCCAGGCGCTCGGCATGAGTCTCCTCGGCACCCTCCAACAGCTGGATGAACCGCCGCATATCGCGCACCGGCATACCGGTGCGGCGCAACCGCAGCATCAGCTGCACACGCTCGATGTCGTCTTCACTGAATCGGCGCCGGCCACCGCCGTCTCGCGGCACCCGGGGGAACAGACCCTCGCGCTCGAACCAGCGCAGGGCATCGATCGAGAGCCCCGTTCGTTGGGCAACGTGCGAGATGGGAAACCCGTCATTGTGCGGCTCACTTGTGCTCACAGAGCCACGGTAGAACCTGGAGTCGACTCCAGGTCAAGTGGGACATACGCGCACGGGGAGCCCTAAGTCATCGCAGGTACCGGCTGCGGTGTCGCGGATGCCGTTGACACGGTCTTGACGCCACCTCACCATCGGAACATGCGCTTGGCCCCGGACTGTAGGTAGGCGCGCAATTTCGTTTGCGCGCTGCCTGTTTCAGTCCATTTTCCGCCAAACGAAGGTATTTGTCGCATGTCCACTCCCGCCCATCGGCTCACCGTCAACGGCAGATCCCTTCAGAACGCCGAATCCCACGGACTCGAGCGCGACGCCGTCGGCTCCTGGGGCGTCTTCGCTCAGGGATTGGCTGCTGCGGCACCCAGTGTCGCGGTCGCGACGGTGCCGTTCTCCCTGTTTGTCGCGGCCGGTAAGGGTGCCGCCTGGGCGGCGGTGATCGGGCTGGTGGCGGTGATCCTGATCGCCGCCACCATCAGCTTCCAAGCCAAAAGGACGGTGTCCTCGGGCTCACTCGGGACATATGCCGGTAACGGGCTGGGCCCCGGCGCCGCATATGCCGCCGGTTTCAGCCTGCTCATCGGCTATATCACCTTCGCCACCACCGGCACTCTCGGCGGCGTGCTGTACTTCGAGTCCTTCCTCGACGCGATCGGAATCCACTCGGAGGCAACCGCGTTCAAACTCGCACTGGTGGCGGTGGTCGTTGCGGTCGCCGTCTACCTGCCCTACCGCGGTGTCTCTATCTCTGCAAAGTACGAACTCGTCTTCGAAATCATCGCCACCGCACTCATTCTCATCATCATCGTGGCCTCGTATGTCAGCTACGGCTGGCGTATCGACACCGAGCAGTGGTCGCTGTCCAACCTGGGAAACAGCACCACCTTCATCGCGGCGGTGACCGCGGTCGGCGCCTATGCGGGGTTCGAGAGTGTGGCCTCCCTGGGCGCAGAGTCCCGGGACGCGCACCGCACCATCGCCCGCTCACTGCTACGCGTCGTACTGATCATCGGCGTGCTGTACATCCTGGCCACCTACCCACAGATCCTGCAATTCCGGAACATCGACGGCGACAGCGCGATACTGCCTCAGGTCGCCACGAATTCCGGTGTCGCATGGTCGATCTACCCGATAAGCCTCGCGGTGACCATCGCGTTCATCGTGTTCGTCACCGCGGTCATCAACTCGGCGGCGCGCGGGCTCTTCACCCTCGCCCATGAAGGGGCACTCCCGGCGGCCCTCGCGCGGGTGCACCCCGTCTACAAGACGCCCGTCGCCGGCATCTTTCTCATCGGGATCATCGCGGTGGCCTTTTCCGTGACCGCCACCCTCAGCTCGGTGGGCCGCCTGGTATTCGATGTGTACGGAAACTACGTGGCCAACTGGGGCTTTCTCACCAGTTACCTACTCGTGGTGGTGGCCACTCCCATCTGGCTGTACCGCATCAAGGCACTTACCCCGGCGCGGCTGGTGGTATCGGTCGCGGCCACCCTGGCCATCGGGTACGTGATCTTCAGCAATTTCTATCCGGTGCCCACGTTCCCGTTCAACATCCTGCCGCTCATCTTCGGTGCGATCCTGCTCGCCGGACTGTTGCGCTACTGGTATCTACGAGCGCGACGGCCAGAAGTCGCAGCCCGGATCGGTTCCATCCAAACGCTTTCCGAGTCCGAGAAGCAGCGGTTGACCGAGCTCGGTATTCTGGAAGTTCTCCACGAGGAACCGACCGCCGAACCCGAACCCGCCGCGCCCAGTGATTCAGGAGTTCTCGTCAAATGACCGCCACCACCGCCTCACCACTCCTTGCGTACCAAGGGGTCAGCGACACCGACTTCCCCGAGTGGACGCGGATCGCCGAACGTGTCGCCGACGAGCTGGCGTCCACCGCGCTGGAACGAGACCGCGCCAACCAAAACCCTGTCGCCGAGATCGCACTGCTACGCGAGCACGGCCTGCTGTCATTCGCCACCGCCCGCGAATTCGGTGGCGCCGGAGGAAGTCTGACCCAAGCGCTACAGCTCGGCAGGATCATCGCAGCAGCCGACGGCTCCATCGGCCAGCTCCTCGCCTACCACTTCTCCAACGGCCTATGG
Source organism: Mycobacterium sp. D16R12 (assembly GCF_002013465.1). Classification (GTDB taxonomy): domain Bacteria; phylum Actinomycetota; class Actinomycetes; order Mycobacteriales; family Mycobacteriaceae; genus Mycobacterium. Next base: position 73,869 of record NZ_MAFC01000021.1, read on the forward strand.
ACACACATTCTCGGGTCTCCGGCTCAATGCGAGCACATCGCGCGCGGCGTGGGCGAGCAGGGCTGGTTCCAGGGCAGCCTCAGCAATCCACGTGACCCGGGCATCACGGTTACCCGGACAGACGAGGGCTATCGCGTCAACGGCAGGCGGACATTCGCCACCGGGGTCGCGGTAGCCGACCTGATCACTGTGCTGCTCTACGAAGAAGAGCCGATCAACGCGATCATCCCCCGCGACCGGGAAGGTCTGCGATTCAACAACGATTGGGACAACCTCGGCCAACGTCTTACCGCAAGCGGCAGTGTCGAATTCAGCGATGTTCTGCTTCGGCACGACGAGGTGCTCACCGGCCTCGATGAGTACGGTGACGACCGTGAGTATCACGACGGACTGCGGGCGTTGTTCAGCCAGCTGATCTTCGTACACCTGTACCTCGGGATCGCCGAGGGAGCACTCGCCGCCGGCGTCACATACGTCAGAGACAAGGGCCGTCCATGGCCCGAGGCACACTCCACGGAGGTGACGGAGGATCCGTACCACCAGCAGCTGCTAGGGCGCCTGTCGGCGGGTATCGCCGCGGGAATCGCCCTCGCCGACGCGGTGACCAAGGAATTCGAGCAGACCCTGGCAGCCGGTCAAGCACTCACCGCCGCCCAGTGGGGCGCGCTGGCCATTCGAGTGGATCAGGCCAAGTCCGTTGCCACCGAGGTGTCCTTGGATGTGACACACAACATCTTCCAGGCCACCGGCGCTCGGTCAACGGCCAATTCGGTGGGGCTGGATATTTATTGGCGCAATGCACGCACACACACCACCCACGATCCGCTGCCGTACCGCCAGCGCGAGATCGGGCAGTATCTGTTGACCGATGAGTGGCCGTCACCACGCAGCCTCACTGGCCTCGGTCGCCTCGCAGCCACGACGCAGGGCAAGGGATCGTGACGGATATCCGCTTCCTGCAGACCTCGGCGGAGCGTGAGCGCGCCTTCAGGGTTTTCTGGAGGGCCATGGTGGGGTTGCCGCCACTGGGCGATATCGCGGTCGACCAATTGCTCGAAGCGGGAAGATATCTGGGTGCTTTCGACGATGCGGAGCTCGTCGGCGGAGCCGATTCATATACCAGCTGGCTCACCGTCCCCGGCGGCGCACGGGTTCCGCATGCGGCTGTCACACATATCGGTGTGCTGCCCACCCACACCAGGCGCGGAATACTCACCTCTCTGGTCACCCGGCAGCTCACCGATATCGCCGGACGCGGAGAACTCGTCGCCAGCCTGCGCGCCTCCGAAGCGGTGATCTACCGTCGTTTCGGCTATGGGGTCGCAACCAGCAGCGCGACGTACCGCATCCAGAGACGGCGAGCGCTGGCGCACAGTCCCATTGACGCCGGACCCGTCACTTTGCTCGATGCATACTCCTCACCGGAGCGACTCGCCGGGATCTATGAACGCGCGGCGTGGACCGGGGCGGTGGCACGTCCGCCGCAGTGGTGGCGGCTGCACGAATTGTTCGAGGCGTCCGACCCGGTGAAGTCCTATGTAGTCACTCACGCCGAGGGTTATGTCAGATATCGGCCACGGAACACCACCGAGTGGTTCGCCAGTGACGCCCGGACGATATCCGTGGATGATCTTGTCGCACATAGCGATAATGCTTACCGTGCACTGGTCGGCCACCTGTTGGGTCTGGATCTTGTCGATGTCATCGAGCTCGGCCCACGCCCGGTCGACGATCCCCTGCCCCACCTCGTCACCGATCCGCGCGCGGTGACGGCCACCGGTGTCCGCGACGAGACCTGGCTCCGGCTGGTCGATGTCGAGGCAGCATTGGCGGCACGCACGTACACGGACACGGCACCGGTGGTGATCGAGGTGCGCGATGACCTGCTTCCCCATAACTCGGCACGGTTCGCCGTAGGCGCCGACAAAGTGCGGCGCACCCAGCACACCCCTGACGTGTCACTCGATGTCGCCGCGCTGGGGTCGGTCTATCTCGGCGGCAACTCGTGGACACAACTGGCACGCGCCGGGCTGGTGTCGGCGCAGTCGACAGGCGCGATCACGTTGGCGGACGCCCTGTTCTCGACCGGCGCACAGCCTTTCGCCGGTACCAACTTTTAGGAGAACCCTGTGCCTGATGGTCTTCGCCAGCTCCACCTCCTTGCCTTCGGCAACGTGCGCTCGGGTGGCGCGTGGCGGCTTCCCGGCGTTCGGAACGGCCCGGCCAACCAGCTCGACACGTTGGTTGCCACCGCGAAAGCGGCGGAAGCGGCCAAGTTCGACGCCATCTTCTTCGCCGACGGCCTCAACTTCGGCCCGGAAGCCACCTGGGCCCACAAGTCCACCGAGGACTTCGAACCGCTCACGGCCACCTCATACCTCGCCGCGGTCACCGACCACCTGGGCCTGGTAGTCACCGGATCTTCGACCTTTCAACCGCCGTATCACCTGGCGCGCCAACTGTTATCGCTCGATCATCTGAGCGCAGGGCGCGCCGGATGGAACCTCGTGACGAGCTTCGCGCAGGCGGCGGCCGCCAACTTCGGCGAGCGCGGCTTCCTCCCGCACGACGAGCGCTACCGACTGGCAGAAGAGACGCTTCAGGTGGTGAAGGCCCTATGGCATTCCCTCGAATCGGATACCGTCATCGAGGACCGCGCAACGGGTATCTACAGTGATGTCAACAAGATTCATGTCACCAACCACGATGGTGAGTATCACAAGGTCAAGGGGCCACTCGGCGTCACGCCGTCCCGCCAGGGACACCCGGTGATCTTTCAGGCCGGATCTTCCACCACGGGAAGGGCGTTCGCCGCCAAACATGCCGAGGTGGTCTTCACCGGACAGACCGACATCGACCGCGCCAAGAGTTTCTGTCGACAACTCCACCGGGAAGCCCGCGCCTCCGGACGAACCTCCGCCCCGTTGATCACCCCTTCCCTCGGCGTCGTCGTCGGCTCTACCGAGGCGGAGGCACATGCCGTGGAAAGCACCGTCTACGAACACTTCATCCCCGAATATCAGGCGGGGTGGCTCCTCGAAGTAGACGTCAACGTCATCGGTGCCGACCTGGACGGCCCGGTGCCTGCGTCCGCATTCCCGGACACTACCGAAACCCATCAAACCGCACTGGCCGGATACAAACACCTTGCCACCGTCGGTAATCCGACGGTTCGGGAGTTCCTCTACCGCACGTTGAACGCGTTCGGTACGAGGTTTGTCGGATCCGCCGAGCAGGTGGCCGATCAGATCGAGCGGTGGTTCACCGAAGGTGCGGCCGACGGGTTCATTCTGAGCACATCGGGACTACCTGGCCAATTCGAACTGTTTACCGAACAGGTCGTGCCAATCCTGGTGCGTCGCGGCATTTTCCGCGCCGAATACACCGGGTCCACACTGCGCGAGCACTTGGCCTTGGCCTGGCCGGCACCGCAGCGCGCACCGGCCCTTCTTGCCCATTAGTCCTGGGCGAGCACCTCACGCAACGTGCCGTCCGTGACGTCGTAGACAAATCCCCGCACACTGCCTGTCCGTGGAACAAACGGGTTGGCCTTGATCCGGGCCACCGACTGTCGGACGTCCTCGTCCAGATCGGTGAAGGCCTCGGCAGACCAGGGCGGCTTGATCCCCGTCTCGTCCTGAATCGAACGCTTGAAGGCATCGTCGGTGAAGGTCAGCATGCCGCAATCGGTGTGGTGGATGAGAATGATCTCCTCGGTGCCCAGCAGCCGTTGCGAGATGGCCAGTGACCGGATCTCGTCCTCGGTGATAACGCCTCCCGCGTTGCGGATGACGTGGGCATCGCCTTCGTGAAGACCGAGCAGTCCATACGGATTCAGGCGCGCATCCATGCACGCGACAATCGCAATCTTGCGGCCGGGAGGTAGTGGCAGATCACCCTTGTCGAAGTTGGCCGCATAGGCCTGCGCGTTGTTCAGCAGTTCGTCAGTGGTCGACATGGCGCGAAGCTACGCGCGAGCATATACATGGTCAACGGTTACGAGCGGTCTGATCCCAGATGTGATCGCACACCGTCAACAAATACTCACGGACGCCGCCGTACGGAGGATGCCAACCACCGTTCAGCTCGGAGATTGCGTCGCGAACCAATCCACGGACCTCGCCGTCCGTCCCGACGGCAAGTAGCTCGCCGGGCGCGACGGCGAAGGGCACGGCCGAGCTCGAACCGACGATCTGGAGCACCGACAGCCGCTCGCGCGTTCGAGGTCCGAACATGGCCACGCTTTTACGTTCGAGTTCGTCATGGAATTCCTGTGCGCTGAGAATTCCTTCCCGCCAACGACTCCCGTCAAGGATCTGCTCTATGGACAACACCTCACCGATGTAGCTACTGGCCAATCCGTTGGTGGCTGCCAAGAGTTCCCGATGTTCGGAATCCAACGCCGCACCGAGATGCGCTGTCAGCAAGTTCAATTCGGACTGACTGGCACCGGGGCGACGCTGAGCAGGAGCTGCGGGCCTAACAAGCGTTGTCAGTTCAGCGAGCTTGGCGACGATCTCGACCATCGTCGGAGGAGACGGGCGGATATCGCGCCCCCAGGTTCGGGCGTGGGGGCCCATCTCCTGCTCGGCCAGGTACATGCCCTGCTCAAGATTCTCGTGATGTAGATAGGAGTACAGATCCGGCCACATCGTCCGCGAATCGATACCGAGCGGGAACACACTTCCCGCTCGTGCTTCATCGGACTGCCCGGTGTACAGATAGAGGCAGCCGGCGTAGCCGTTGCCGGTATCGGCGATCGGCGCGAACTGGGTCGAATCGTCGGCGACACCGAGGTCTTCGGCGGTATCGGTCTCATCAAACCATTGCGCGATGGTGCGAGCAGTCTCACCCCAACGATCGCCGATACCAATATCGCTGGTGCCCAACAAGTTCGTACTGAAGTGATAGCTCTCCCAGCCGTTGGCGACGCCGAGGAACTCGCGATACTGCGGATCAAGCGGGCGGCCGAGCCGCTCCTCGGCATCGCGAAGTTGTTCCTCGGTGGCACCAGGATTGGGGTGCGTCACCGGATACAGGCCGTCGTCCACCGAGGCATGCCGCCGCTTGTTGTCGATCATTGCGTCGAGTAATTCACGCCAGGCCTGAATTCCAACCGGTTCCGCCACGTTCCCCCCTTAACCGCCCAGCAGATTACGACGGGCCCCCCGGCCCGCGACAGATCAGAAGTTGATCATGTGCCCCGCGAGTCCGTGGAACGCCTCCTGCAGCGCCTCGGACAACGTCGGGTGCGTGTGCACGTTGCGAGTCAGTTCGTTGACCGTGAGGTCCCACTTCTGCGCGAGCGTCAGCTCGGGCAGAAGCTCGGAAACATCGGGGCCGATCAGGTGTCCGCCAATCAGCTCGCCGTACTTGGCGTCGGCGATCAGCTTCACGAAACCGGTCGGGTCCGCGAGGCCGTGCGCCTTGCCGTTGGCGGTGAACGGGAACTTGGCCACCTTGACGTCGTATCCCTCGGCGCGGGCCTGCTCCTCGGTGAGCCCGAAGCTGGCGACCTGCGGCTGACAGAACGTAGCGCGGGGCATCATCCGGTAATCGCCCAGCTCCAACGTCTCTGCACCGGCAATGGTTTCAGCGGCGACAACACCCTGCGCCTCGGCGACGTGCGCCAGCTGCAGTTTGGAGGTGACGTCTCCAATGGCGTAGATGTGCGGCACGTTGGTACGCATCCGCTCGTCGATGGCGATCGCGCCGCGGTCGGTGAGCGCGACGCCGGTCTTGTCCAAGCCGAAGCCTTCGACGTTCGGGGCAAAACCGATGGCCTGCAACACCTTGTCGGCGACGAGATCGCTTTCCTGCCCGTCCTTGCTGACCTTGACCGTGACCTGCGATCCGCTATCGGTAATCGATTCGACCTTGGTACCGGTGAGGATCTTGACGCCCAGCTTCTTGTACTGCTTCTCGATCTCCTTGGACACCTCGGCGTCCTCGTTGGGCAGTGCCCGCGGCAGGAACTCGACGATGGTGACATCCACGCCGTAGTTCTTGAGGACGTAGGCGAACTCCATACCGATGGCGCCGGCACCCGCGATGATGATCGATCCGGGCAGCTCGCGGCTCATGATCTGCTTCTCGTAGGTGACCACGTTCTCCGAGAGGGCGGTCCCGGGTACCAGCCGCACGCTGCTGCCGGTGGCGATGATCACATTGGCGAAGGTCAGCGTCTCCGTCGAGCCGTCGGCCTTTTTCACGGCGAGCGTATTGGCATCGGTAAAGGTGCCCACACCCTCGTACTCGGTGATCTTGTTCTTCTTCATCAAGAAGTGCACACCGGCCACACGCCCCTCGGCGACCTTGCGGCTGCGGTCGAACGCGGCACCGAAATCGAAGGTGGCCTCACCACTGATGCCGAATGTCTTGGCTTCCTTGGTGAAGATGTGGGCCAGCTCCGCGTTCCGCAGCAGCGCCTTGGACGGGATACACCCGACATTGAGGCAGACCCCGCCCCAATACTTCTCCTCGACGATGGCTGTAGTCAGACCCAACTGGGCTGCGCGAATGGCCGCGACATAGCCACCGGGACCTGCTCCGAGAACGACGACGTCATAGTGTGCAGTCACGCACTCCACCCTAGTAGGACGACCTCAAGCGGGGAGCGTCAAGCCCGGTCTCGGTACTGAATACCCCAACTGCGCAGCGGTTCCGGGCACAAGGACTGCACCCCGGGCACCGAGGGTGCGGTGCACGCCACATAGCCGTACTTGACTCCGGCGGCCGCCACCGAGATCGCGGGCGCCGTCAGCACGGCAAAAGCGAGGGCGACAACTATCGGGAGCGGTTCCACCATGGCCAGCAGCAGCGCGACCACCACACAGATAAACACCCAGATCAGCACGTAGGTGACGGCGATCGTCCGGTCGTTCGGCAGCAGAGTCTCGAACCAGTGCTGGTAGAGCAGCAGCCCAATCGCACCGGCCGGAATCCACACCGCCAGCAACAGCAACAGCAACACCCAGCGCTTCAGGAAGGCCGGTTCCCGCTCCGCGGGTACCCGTACCGGCTTCGCGGGCTCGTCGACGACCACCGGAACCGCGCCGGTATAGGGGTCGGGCGTCATCGATTCGGCCGACGTGATCGGCATCGCGCCGGTGTGGTCGCTGCCAACGTCAAACGCCGCAGTCAGTGGCAACGCATCGGTGTCGATGCGGCCGGTGGTTACCAGATCTTCGTCATCCTTGAACGCCGAGAATGCGGTGAAGGTGGCGGTATCCAAACCGTCTCTGCTTCTACCGCCATCGATCGGCACGGCCAGCGGATCGGCGAGGTCGCCCTCGACGATGCTCGGCTTCTCCGTGCCGTCCACAAGCTCAGTCTCAGCACTCGTCTTTTCGACGGTGTTTTCTGCATTTTTGTCAGACACTGTGAATCACCTGTATCGCCGCAAGAATCCCGAACCACCCGGGAGAAATCGCCAGCACGAATGCCGCCAGAACCGTCATCCATTTACGCGTGGACGCGATCAAGATGAAGAACCCGATCAGGCTGGGTACCGCGACAACAACGCCGATGAATAGGTCGGGACGCACTGGTTCGTGCGCGACAAACACGCTAGACATCCCAGCGACAAGTCCAACTGCTATCCCCAGCAGCATCGCGCTAGCTACAACCTGCGCGCGTGGCAGTGGTATCACGAGAAAACTCCTGCTCGGTGTTCTGTCCGCCCCCGGGCCACCTTCGACCATACTGCGATCACTGGCACACTGGCTCAAATGACGTCGGCGCGCCGCTCCCCGGACCCACATCTCTGGCTCGAAGACATTGGCGGGGACGAACCGCTGAACTGGGTACGCGAACGCAACTCGATAACAACCGGCGAGTTTTCCGGTGCGCGTTTTGACGATATGCGGGCCGAGGCGCTGGCCATTCTCAATACGGATGCACAGATCCCCTATGTGCGCCGGAGGGGCGAATACCTCTACAACTTCTGGCGCGATGCCAACAACGCCCGCGGCCTTTGGCGCCGAACCACTTTGGATCAGTACCGCCTGGAAGATCCCCAGTGGGACGTCATCATCGACGTCGACGCTCTGGCGGAGACCGAAGGAGAAAACTGGGTCTGGGCGGGTGCGACCGCGTTGCGGCCCGAATTCCGCCGGGCGCTGGTCAGTCTGTCGCGCGGCGGGTCGGACGCGGTGGTGGTGCGCGAATTCGATCTGGAAACACGGCAGTTCGTGACGGACGGTTTCGTGCTGCCCGAGGCCAAGACGCAGATCGGGTGGATCGACGCCGACACCGTTTTCGTGGGCACCGATTTTGGGCCCGACAGCCTCACGGATTCGGGGTATCCCCGTCTGGTCAAGCGCTGGAAACGCGGACAATCCCCGGACGAGGCCGAGCTGGTGTTCAGCGGCGAATCCTCAGACGTGATGGTGGGTGCGAGCTTTGACGACACTCCGGGCTTTGAGCGCACCCTGATCAGCCGGGCCACCGACTTCTTCAACTCCGAAGTACACGAGCTGAGCATCGACGGAGAGTTGCTGCGCATCGACGTCCCCACCGATGCCTCGGTATCGGTGCACCGCGAATGGCTCCTCGTCGAGCTCAAGTCGCCGTGGCAGGTAGAGGGTACCGAGCATTCGGCCGGGACATTGTTGGCCGCGCACTATGCGGACTTCCTCGCCGGTGATCGCACCGTCACCCCGGTGTTCGTTCCCGATGAGCACGCGAGTCTGCATCACTACGCCTGGACCCGGGAACGGCTCACCGTCGTGATCCTGCGCGATGTGGTCAGCGAGATCCTGGTCTTCACCCCGGGCACCTGGGACTCCGAACCACTGACCGGTGTACCGGTCAACACCACGACGCAGATCGTCGCGATCGATGACCTGGGCGACGAGATTTTCCTCGACACATCAGGTTTCACCCAGCCGTCCACACTGTTGCACGGCGAAGTAGGCGCAGCGGGCGCCACCCGGGCGTGGGTATCCCCCATCAAGTCGGCGCCATCGTTCTTCGACGACGCATCCTTTGAGGTGGCCCAACACTTCGCACGGTCCGACGACGGCACGTCGATTCCGTATTTCGTGGTGCGCTCCAAGGGATCCAATGGGGCGGGGCCCACTCTGCTCGGCGGTTATGGAGGCTTTGAGGTCGCCCGGACTCCCGGGTACGACGGTGTGCTGGGCAAGCTGTGGCTGTCCCGCGGTGGCACGTACGTGCTGGCCAACATCCGCGGCGGCGGCGAGTACGGCCCCGTGTGGCACACCCAGGCGATGCGCGAGGGCCGCCATCTCGTGTACGAGGACTTCGCCGCTGTCGCGCGCGATCTGGTGGCTCGGGGCATCACCACCGCCGCACAGCTGGGCGCACAGGGCGGAAGCAACGGCGGCCTGCTGATGGGCGTGATGCTCACGGCATACCCGGAGCTGTTCGGCGCCTTGGTGTGCCAGGTGCCGCTGCTGGATATGCGGCGCTACCACTTGCTGCTGGCCGGCGCATCGTGGGTTGCCGAGTACGGCGACCCCGACAATCCCGAGGACTGGGAGTTCATCTCCAAATACTCTCCTTACCAAAACATTTCACCCGAACGGCGTTATCCACCGGTGCTGGTGACCACCTCGACCCGCGATGACCGCGTTCACCCGGGGCATGCGCGCAAGATGACCGCCGCATTGCAAGAGGCCGGGCAACCGGTCTGGTACTACGAGAACATCGAGGGCGGCCATGGCGGTGCGGCCAACAACGAACAGTCGGCATTCAAGGCGGCGCTGGCCATCGAGTTCCTCTGGCGCCAGCTCGCACCCTGATCCGAAATCTCAGGGCGATCCCCGATGTGCCTGCGGTCGCCGGGGCAGACAATGGCTCCATGAGCGAAACCAACACCGTTCCACCGTGGGTTAACAAGATGGTCAAGGGCCTGCTCCGCAGCCCGCTGCACCCCGTACTCAGCGGCAACATCGCGCTGTTCACCTTCACCGGCCGCAAGAGCGGCAAGGAATACAACGTCGCCGCCACCTACGTTCGTGACGGCGACGTGTTGACCGTCTTCACCGACAGGGCGTGGGCCAAGAATCTGCGCGACGGCCGGCCCGTCACCGCATTGGTGCGCGGCAAGCGGCTCGATGGCACCGCCGAATTGTCCACCGGCCCCCAGATCGCGGTGCCGCTGGCCGAGCTGCTGCAGCGGGTGCCACGAGATGCCAAGTATCACAACGTGCGCCGCAATCCCGACGGCAGCTTCAACCAATCTGATATCGACCGTGCCGCCGCCAGTGAGAGCATGGTGACAGTACGTCTATCGTGACGTGAGTCACTCCCAATGGGAACAGTTTCGCAAATCACGCACCCGGGTCATCCCATCACGCGGTAACGACATACTCACACATATGCAGTTTGCTCAATATGTTTTCTGGCCTGCAAATCGCCATTAACAACGGGTCATAAAACCGCAGCTCACAGGTGCTAACTACTGCTAGCACTGTCTGAAACAGCTCTTAATTTCCCAGTTCAGAGGCATGTCAATATCGAAGGGTGGCCGCCCTGGCACCGGGTCCCGTTACCGAAATCGAGACCGATCCGTGACCGTCACGGGTTGTTGCCACCGGGTGACCTCGACTACCTTGGTAGTTAGCTGAATTACTGGCCTTGGCAAAGTTGCCTGGCGGGCCGCAGTTATTGACCGACCGTGACGTGAGCGCATAGATGAGCTTGGCGAATAGTCGGTAGTTGGAGCCAGATTGCCGTGAGGTGCACGATGAGAAACGACCTGTTCATCGGGTTGAGCGAGAACGGGTGGGACCGTGCTCCGTGGGATACCGAACCAGAGTTTTCTCCCACCGAGCTGGACATCCTGTTGGATCGTCGGCTGTCCGTCACTGACGCTGCCGAACGCGTCGGATGTGTCGAGCACGACGTGCAGCGCATCCGCGACGCACACGCGGCCTAGCGTTCACGTCAGCGCCGCAGCAGGCCGCCCACCAACCCCGCGGCCACGCCGATCACGATCACCAGGCCACCGGCGGCCATCATGAGGCTCAGCCAGTGGTGGGCATTGCTCACCGCCTGGGTGACCAGTCCATCGGCCACGTCGCGGAGATTGTCGGTGACGCGGTTCAGCGGCCGGTCCAGATAGCGCCGACCGATCTCCAGTCCGGCCCACCCGGCAGCGCCCACGAGTAGGGCCGAAATACCCAGTCCGGCAAGACCCTTGGCGCGACTGCGCACCGCCAACTGAGTCAAGCCCGCGAGGACGAGGGTCAGGCCGAAGGATATCCAGACCGCGAGCTGACCGAAGCGCGCCACCGGCACCAAACGTCCCGGCGTCAATCCGGCCAGATTCTCATCGGTAACCGAGACCTTCAACGTCTCCGGCGCCTTGATGGAAAGACCCTGCGGCACCAGGCTCTTGATCATGGGAGCCACATCGATCTGCCAGCTGCCCTGCGAATCACGCTGCGCCGAGCTCGAGTTCGTGAACAACCACTGGTGTGCCATCCGATTCACCGATGCGAAGTCGGCGCCGAACTGCGGCCCACTGGTGTACGCGGCGGTCAATTCCGCGACCTGAGTCTCGTTGACGCGTGAACCCTGCTTCTTACCCAGCGACACAATCTGGGTGGTGAGTTCCGCGGCGATCGCGTGCTGAACATTTGGATCGGCCGCTGCCGGTCCCGTCAACGTCACGTAGCCGTTCTCGTCGACAATCCTGGACTGTGTCCAGGCAGCCGTCACCGTGACGGCCAGTGCGGCGGTGGTGAGCAGCCACAGCAGGACCGCGAACAGGAAGCGCATCCCGCCCAGGTTAGTCCGTGAGCGCGCGTCCCAGGATCAGCGGATCGGCGTGACCGACGACGTCGGTGTCCTTGTCGTCATAGTCGAATTTGCCCAGGACATGCCGCATCGCGTTGACACGGGCCCGCTTCTTGTCGTTGCTCTTCACCACGATCCACGGCGCGTGATCGGTATCGGTCAGCGAGAACATCTCTTCCTTGGCCTTGGTGTAGGCGTCCCACTTGTCCAGGGAAGCCAAGTCCATCGGCGAGAGCTTCCACTGCCGCACCGGGTCAACCTGTCGGATGGCGAAACGCGTGCGCTGCTCCGCGGACGACACCGAGAACCACAACTTGGTCAGACTGATGCCGTCATTGACCAGCATCTGCTCGAAAAGTGGTGCCTGGTGGATGAATTCGGAATGCTGCTCGTCGGAACAGAATCCCATGACCCGTTCGACACCGGCGCGGTTGTACCAGGACCTGTCGAAATACACCATCTCGCCGGCCGCAGGCAGATGCGGAACATACCGCTGGAAGTACCACTGGGTGCGTTCCCGTTCGGTCGGCTTCTCCAGCGCGACGACGCGAGCACCACGTGGATTGAGGTGCTCCATGAACCGCTTGATAGTGCCGCCCTTACCTGCGGCGTCGCGCCCCTCGAAGAGGATGACGTGCCGGGCACCGGTGCGCTTGCTCCAGTTCTGGAGCTTCAGGAGCTCGATCTGCAGCAATCGCTTCTCAAGCTCGTACTGCTGGCGGCTCATCCGCTCGTCGTAAGGGTAGTTTTCCCGCCAGGTATCCACCACGGCGCCGTCCGGCGCAATAAGTATCGGATCGTCGTCGTCATCATCGTCGACGGTGTAGCCCTGCGCGGCGGCGGTAATGGTCTCGGTCACCAGCGGAAACTATCCCCGGCAACCGTCGCCACGATGGACAGCGAGTGAACGACTGGTGTCAGCGACGGAAGGGGCGTAAGGCCTTGTTCGAGAGCTTGGTAAGGCTCTTGAGCGCGACCGGAGCCAGCCAGCTCGGTCCGCTGTACCAGAGCGGCTCACTGGGCAGCGTCACCCTGGTGTCGACGATGGCCTCGGTGCGGCAGTACTTGAGCAGACCGCTGGCGCCCCCAAAGCGCGAGCCCATCCCGGAGCCCTTCCAACCACCATGCGGCGCGGTGAGACAAGACAGGTTCATGATCACATCGTTGATGTTGACTGTTCCGCAATCGAGTTGCAGCGCAATGCGTTCGGCGCGCTTTCGGTCTTTTGACCACACGCTGGCGGAGAGCCCGTACTCGCTGTCATTCGCCAGGGCGATCGCCGTGGATTCCTCGGAGAACCGCATGATCGGCAGCGTCGGGCCGAAGGTCTCCTCACGCATACAGTCCATCGAATGGTCCACGTCGACCAGCACGGTCGGAGCGTAGAAGGTGCCGCCACCAGGAACCCGTGCCCCGCCGGTCAGCGCCCGCGCACCCGCCGAGACTGCTTGGCGCACATGCTGGTCCACGACTTCGAGCTGATTCTCATCGATCATCGCGCCGACGCTGTGATCCATCCCGGCGCCGATCTCCAAGCTCCGCACCTCGTTGACCACCAGATCGACGAACTGCTCGTAGATCGAGTCATGCACATACACCCGCTCGACGGATACACAGGTCTGGCCGGCGTTGAACATGGCGCCCCACACCGCTGCGTGCGCGGCGCGTTTGACGTCGGCGTCCGACAGCACCAGCATCGGGTCTTTGCCGCCGAGTTCCAGGCTGACGGGGGTGAGCCGGCGCGCGGCGCGCTCCATGATCTTCTTGCCGGTGGCCGTCGATCCGGTGAACTGGATGAAGTCGACGTTGTCGATCAGCGCCTCGCCGACCTCACGTGCGCCATGGACGATCTCGAACACCGGCGGCGCCCCGATTTCCTCCCAGCCACGTGCGATGAGTTCATCGGAGAGCGGCGTCCGCTCCGAGGGCTTGAGCAACACCGAGCAGCCTGCCAACAGTGCCGGAATGACATCCCAATACCCAAGTGCCACAGGGTAATTCCAAGGCGAAATGACACCTACGACCTTGCGGGGCCGCTGATGCAGCGTGATCTTCTTGGTGTTCATGGCAATCGAGGACGCCGGTCGCGACTCGGGTGCCAAAAACTCCGCGGCACGCGGCGCGTAGTACGCAATGATCGCCAGAATCGACGGAATCTCGATGCCCGCGTCGATCTTGGACTTGCCGGTCTCGGCGATCAGTTGAGCCTCGATACGCGGCGTGTTATCGGTCAGCCACTGCGCGAAGCGGGCCAGTACCTTGCCACGCCCTTCGGGGCCGAGACGTTCCCATGACGGCTGCGCCTTCGCCAGTTGTGCGGTGATTACGGGGATATCCGAGGGATCGGTCCAGTTCACCTGCCCGACGATCTGCCCGTTCGCGGGATTGCGCACGTCGCGAGCGGCGCTGTGGGCAGCAGTGGCGAGATTTTCAGACGTCGTTGTCATTAGAGGAGTCTAGGCACGAGGTGACCCACGTCGCATCCCTACCGGTTGGTTGGGACGATCCCGCGCAGGTACGCGGCTTGGCCAAGATGCTGGGCGCAGTCGTCGACGATGCTGACCAACCGGGCACTCGCGGTGACCGGCGGATCCCAGTGTCTGTCGACGACGCGCGCGAGGCCCGAATCGGTAAGACTCTCGACGTAGCGCAGCGTCATCTCGTGCACGTCTTGGTAGTAGCCGCGAAGCAGATCGACCGTCGCGACGACCTTGGCGACGTCCTGCGGCGTGTGCCCGTAGCCGTTGGAGTCGGCGGGCAGGTCGAGGCCGAATCGCGGCTCCCAGCCCCGGGCGGTCCACACCGGCTCGTCACCCGTGATGGCGCAGATCTGCACATCCTGACATCGGGCCGAATGCCAGATCAGCCAGGCGATGCTGTTCGCATCGGGCGTGGGGCGATAAATCAACGAGGAATCGGGGAGACCGTCGGTGACCTCGCCGACGTGTTCGATGATCCGAGTAAAGCTGTCACGCAACAGTTCCCGCGCCGATGCGGCCGTCGCTAAGTCGGTCATGGTTTGACGGTACGCCCGGGCTTGGGCACCGCCTTGGTCGCAGGTGCGCTCAGCGTCAACGCGCCCGCCGCACAGCCACAGATCAGCACTGCGACGATCGGCAGTATCAATGCGGTGTTGAGCGAGAGGGCATCAGCCACCCAGCCGATCAGTGCGGGTCCACCGAGCACCGCAACGTAACCGGTGCCGACAACCCGCGACAGCACGCGGCCCTCGTGTTGCTCGTCGATATTGCCCGCGACGGTGAACACCTGCGGGACGCCACCGGCGAGCCCGAGGCCCACCGCAGCCCAGCCCGCCAACGTCAGCGGCAGCACCGGAGCGGCGATGACGATCAGCAGCCCGACAGCCGCCAGGGCGCAACCCCACCGCAGCACCAGAACCCGACCCACGCGCTCTACGAGCTTGTCGACCGTGAACCGGCCCACCGTCATCGCGAGCATGAACACCCCGAAGGCGAACGCCCCCTGAGAGTGGGAGGCACCCAGATGCTCCTGCGCGTGCAGACTGCTCCAGTCTGTTGCCGAGCCCTCCGAAAGCATGAGCAAGAACGCCAGCAGGCCGAGCATCAGCACCTGGCCCCGTCGACATGTCATCGGTGGCGGCAAGGTGTACGGCACCGTGTCCGGCGCCTCTATCTCGCCCGCGCGCAGCTTGTCGCGGAGCAGCACCGTGGCCGAGCATGCCAGCAGCGCCAGGCACAGCACGGTGACACCGAGCACCGTCTCCCAGACCTTGATGTGCAGCGCGAACGCGGCCGACCCGATTCCCGCACCCACCACGTTGCCCACGGAGAACACCCCGTGAAAGGAGGCCATGATCGGGCGGCCGTGGAAACGCTCGACATCGACCGCCGCGGCGTTCATCGCGACATCGGTGACACCCACGGCGACGCCGCACAGGACAGCGCCGAGTCCGGCGACCCATACGGCGTGGGCTGCCAGCGGAATGTTGACGCCGAGGGCCATCGCCGCACCGCCCGCCACCGCGATCGGACCACTTCCGAATCGGTCGACGAGCACACCACTGAGCTGCATACCCAGCAGCGCGCCAACCCCGAGCCCCAACACCACGAAGCCCAGCACCGTAGAGGACATCCCCGTGGCCTGCTTCATGGTCGGCAGGTGCACGGCCCAGGTGGCCACTACAAGCCCGAACGACGCGAAGACACCGATTACGGCAATCCGCATACGCAGCGGCTTCGTCAAGAAAAAGTCCTCACCTAGGGCATTGAGCCAACGACCGCGCGCCCACCACGACCTCGGCGAGCAGCACTCACCGGTACCTCTTGACCACAGTACTGATCAGCGCTACGCAAGGCCGAGTCGCCACATGACAGCCAAATACATTCCTTGACATTCATATGATGCAATGGTGATATGAAGTCATGGATGCCTTCATGGTGATCGCCGATCCGACCCGACGCCGGATCATCGACACCTTGCGCGAGGGGGCGGCCGACGTCACGACGCTGATAGAACGGCTCGACCTTTCGCAGTCGCTGATGTCCAAGCACCTGGGCGTCCTGCGCGACGCCGGCACAGTTCGGGTGGAGGTCGCCGGGAAACGCCGCGTCTACCACCTGGCCGACGATCCCCTACCCGCCGTGCTGGCGTGGGTGACGCCCTATCACCGCAAGTGGGCCAACGCGTTCGATCGCCTGACATTTCTCATCGACAACGACTCCCACGACGACAAAGAAGAGGACAACCGTGACTAATCCCCTGGCTGCCACCCTCGCACCATGCGATGACCACGAGGGCAGATGGGTCCTCACCATGTCCCGCGATCTAAGTCATCCGCCGGAAAAGGTGTGGCAGTGGCTCGTCGACCCCGACAAGTTGCGTCAGTGGTCACCCGCCATACCCGATCGCCCCCTGGATTCCGTGGGAGCCGCTCAGGTGCAGGAAACCGCCGCCGATCCAGTGCTCGACGGCGAAGTACTCACCGTCGACCCACCTCATGAGCTGATCCATCGCTGGGGCCCCGATGACACTCTGCGCTGGCGAATCGAACCGACGCAGAAGGGGTGCCGACTGACCCTCGAGCATTCGATGTCCGATCGCGGTAACGCCTCCGGAAATGCCGGCGGTTGGCACATCTGCCTGGACACCCTCATCCTCGCCATCGACGGGACGCCGCGAGGCAGGGTCGTCGGCCTTGATGCCATGACGCATGACTGGCAAAGCCTTAATGATAGGTACGCAGCGATGCTCGGCTGAGCTCTCGGTAAGTTTGCGAGAACCCCTCCCGCGCGCCCCGGAATCGGCCAGTTAATTTGGGTATGAATCTGCACTTAAAATAGCGTTTGACCAGGCACTACACATGTAGTGGTCAATATGCCCGCGCCGCGAAATTTGACGGGTTTTGGCATTGGCGAACTTGCTTTGCCCAAATTACTCTCATGCCACCGCATTCGGCATCGGCGCCGAATGCACGGGAGGGGTCCTGATGACTGCGCAGCATTCGGTTTTGGGGAAACGTCGCTCACTCAAACGCTCGATAGCCACGGCTGCCGCGGTGGCGGCGACATGCACGGTTCTGGCGCCGGTCGCGATGGAGTCGCGAACCATCGCCTCGACGCTCGTGTCCTATGTCATCGGAGTCGGCGGCAATAACGACGGCGCCAGCGCCAACATCCCCGCCAAGATCGGCCATAAGTTCGTCACTGGGTCCGACATCTACAAGCCAGTGTCGTATCCGGGCGCCGTCTGGCCGGTCAGCGGCATCACCGCACCCACCTTCAAGACATCCGTAACCGAGGGCAATGCCAACCTCAATGCGGCGATCGATCAAGCCCCCGCCGGACACGTCACCGTCGTCGCTTACTCCCTGGGTGCGGTGGCGGCCAACAAGTCGTATCGACAGCTCGCAGAGAACAATCCCAACGCCGACATCGATTTTGTGTTCCTGGGCAGCGCCAATACTCCGAATGGCGGAATCTTCGCCCGGTTCCCTTGGCTGAAGGTTCCGTTCGTCGACATCGAGTCCGACGGCGCCCTGGAACCCGGACCCTTCAAGTCGACGGTGATCAACACCGAGTACGACACCTACGGAGACTTCCCTGCCTACTTCAATCCGCTCGCGCTCGCGAATTCGATTGCAGCGATTAGATATGCGCATCCGGACCAGTACTACGACGAGGTCGATCCCGCCTCCCTTGATGATCCCAACAAAGTGATCAAGACACAGGTCGGCAACACCACCTACTACCTGGTTCGTGCTGAACATCTCCCGCTGCTGCAACCGCTGCGTGATCTCACCAACCCGATAGGCGCGTCCTTCGTACTCGATGCCATCGAACCCACGCTGCGGCTGTTCATCGATATGGCCTACGACCGCGAGACCAGCCCGGGCACCGTAAAACCGTTCAGTTTCTTCACCCCGCCGAAGAACATCATCGACGCCTTCAAGAAGCTCCCCGGCGCCATCGAGGAAGGCGCCGAGAACTTCCAGAGCGGACTGCCCGGTGCGGCGCCCAAGCAACCCGCACCGGCCGATAAGCCCGCCAATCCATCTGTCCCCCATGCTGATCCCGCGAAGGCCACACCGCCCGCGGCCCAAACACCCGCACCCGAGGCCCCCAAGGAACCAGTCCTCACCCTCACCACGTCCGAGCCGACCACTGCGCCGGTGCCGGCCAAGGTCCCTGACCCCACCGCCATCGCAGTTAGCGCCACCACTGCAGCGACACCGGAAATCGTGAGCTCCGCCCCCGCACGAGTGACCGACGCAAAACCCGATGAGAAGCCCACGTTGACTTCCGTCAAAGACACCGACAAGCCGAAGGACACCACGAAGCCCACCCTGCGGCTTCCAAAACTTCCCGCGAAACTCCCGTCGATCAGAGACAGCCTCAAGTCGATTCCCGGCCTGGGCATCAGCAAGGCACCCAGCACCACTGGTGGCAGCACCGACACAAACACGAGCACCACCAAGGGAACGGGCGATACCGGAAACACCTCGGGCTCCGGACCAGCCGACCACACCAACCCGGGTGACCACTCCAGCGCCGGTGACCACTCCAGCGCCGGTGACCACTCGAATTCCGGCGGCAGCCACACAGGGAGCAACGCGGCCTAACGCGACTGTGCTCGGCCCCGCGCCTCGGCCCGCGCGGGTGGCCCCGGTGGGCGGAGCACACTCCGGCCGTCACCAGACAAATCAGCCAGATCAAAACCCGCAGGTGCCCGTCGGATAGTCATTGACGCCGTCATTGAGCACCCCAGAAACGACGTACACCTCCTCCGGCCCGGGCCTATGGTGATCTTCCCCGGCCCACACCGCTCCCGGCGCAATCGTCGTGATCAGGGCTTTCGCACCATTCTCACCCGCCCAGAGCGGTTGAGAGGTCACCCCGGGGAACAGCTCGATCGGCTCGACGTCGGCGGCCGTTTTCCATGCGTACCCCGGAGCATTGGGACCGAACTGGGCCGGATCACCGTGGGTGCTCGTCACCGGTGGAGCAACCCCATTCGGGGGTGTGAGCATTCCTCATGTGAGCACCCGACGCCGCGTCGCCTAGAATGGGTGAATGCCAGCCAAGACCGAACCAGCCGCGATCGACGATCTCGAGCCGCTGGCCGACGAGACTGCCCACCAGGCGCAGCGCGTCGTCGCTGCCTACGCGAACGATGCCGACGAGTGCCGCATGCTGCTCGCGATGCTGGGTATCGGGCCAACCAAGGTCGACGCGTAACTCGAGACGTCTCCTCGCGATTCGTCCTGAGAAACAAACATGGTGCCTCCATCGGATGAGCGTTCGCCGGTAGAGGCTGTCGCCGGCACGTCCGACTTCGTCGTTGTCGCCAACCGCCTGCCGATCGACCTGGTGAAATTGCCGGACGGCTCCACAACGTGGAAGCGCAGCCCCGGCGGGCTTGTCACCGCAATGGAGCCGCTGCTGCGCAAGCGTCGCGGGGCCTGGGTGGGCTGGCCCGGAGTTCCCGACGTCGATGTCGACCCGGTTTCCGAGGACGACATGGTGCTGTATTCGGTGCGCCTCTCCACCGACGAGGTCGCCGAGTACTACGAGGGCTTCTCCAATGCCACCCTATGGCCGCTCTATCACGATGTGATCGTCAAGCCCGAGTACCACCGTGAGTGGTGGCAGGCGTATGTCGACGTGAACCGTAAGTTCGCAGATGCAACGGCAGCGGTCGCCGCCGAGGGCGCGACGGTATGGGTCCAGGACTACCAGTTGCAGCTGGTACCCAAGATGCTGCGCATGCTGCGCCCGGACCTGACGATCGGCTTCTTCCTGCATATTCCGTTCCCGCCGGTGGAGCTGTTCATGCAGATGCCGTGGCGCACCGAGATCGTGGACGGCCTGCTGGGTGCCGACCTCATCGGTTTCCACCTGGCCGGTGGTGCTCAGAACTTCATGTACCTGGCGCGAAGGTTGGTGGGTGCCAGCACATCTCGCGCCTCGATCGGTGTGCGTTCACGGTTTGGCGAGATCAGGGTGGGCTTCCGCACGGTGAAGGTCGGCGCCTTCCCTATCTCGATCGACTCGACACAGCTCGACAGCGTGTCCCGCAGCAAGCAGATTCGCCAGCGCGCCAAGGAGATTCGCGCCGAGCTCGGCGGACCGCGCAAGATCCTGCTAGGCGTCGACAGGCTCGACTACACCAAGGGCATCGATATACGGCTGCGCGCGTATGAAGAACTGCTCGCCGAGGGCCGCGCCAGCAGCAGCGACACCGTCTTCATCCAGCTCGCCACCCCCAGCCGCGAACGCGTCGACAGCTACAAGAAGATGCGTGGCGACGTCGAACAGCAGGTTGGCCACATCAACGGCGAGTTCGGCGAGGTTGGACACGCGGTCGTGCATTACCTACACCGCCCGGTCCCCCGCGAGGACCTCATCGCCTTCTTCGTAGCCGCCGATGTCATGTTGGTGACACCACTGCGCGACGGCATGAACCTGGTGGCCAAGGAGTACGTCGCGTGCCGCAGCGATCTGGGCGGCTCGCTCGTGCTTTCCGAATTCACCGGAGCCGCAGCAGAATTACGTCAGTCTTATCTGGTCAATCCGCACGACATCGACGGCGTGAAAGACGGCATCGAGTCGGCGCTCAACCAGACCCCCGAGGAAGGGCGGCGCCGGATGCGGGCGTTGCGCCGTCAGGTGCTCGCTCACGATGTGGATCGGTGGGCGCGCGCGTTCCTGGAGGCGCTGGCGACACCGGCCACCGGCGATTCCATCTCACCGGAGCAGCCCGCGGTGTTGGGCGGCGAACCGCTCTAGAGCGGCGTGATGTAGGAGATCAACCACTTGTCTCCCGAGCGCGTGTAGTCCACCTGAATCGATGACGAGTCGTACACGGGAGTGCGTGACTGGTCGGTGATGGTGCGATTCATGTACACCACCACTTGCGCCGAATCTCTATGCGCGGCAATGATCCCGGTGCCCACGACGCTGGTCTGGCTGACGATCTTGCGCTGCTTGGCTTGCGGGATGATCTCCCTGTTCGCCTTGTCTTCGAACTCACGCCGGTACTCAGGGGTCAACCCCTCGTACTGCTCGTCGAGGCTGCGTTCGACGGTCTGGTAGTCGTATCCGAAGATGCTGCCAACCTGCTTGCCGGCCTGCTTGATCAGCGTCTCACCCGCTGCCCTACTGGCAATCGTGTCGACCCTGTGCCAGTACATGCCGCCGGCCACGGCAGATAAACCGATCACGGCCAGCACCACGACTGCGACGAAAGTTCTTGTCAGCCAGCGCATCAGCTTTGCCCGTCCGGCCACCGCAGGTCATATGCGGTCATGTTGCCTTGCTGATCCTCGGCGACGATCATCCGCATACGGTACGACTTGGAGGGCTCATTGACCCCCGAGTCGGCGTTGGTGAGCGTCACACGCGCGGAGATGAGTATCGACGCCTTCTTACTTATCTCGTCGACGCTCTCCAGGCTCGCCTTCTTGATCACCACCTCGGAACTTGTCCCGGTTTGGTGGTACAGCGCTTTGAGATTGGCCGTGTTATCGGGGTTGAACGTGCCCCGCAGCGGTCCGCTGGTGCTGTTCACGAACTGGTCGACGTTCTTGTCGATGCTGTCCTGGCTATAGGTCATCATGTTCGTCACCGTCTGCACGGCGGTGTCGACGAATCGCTGATCGCGCGCCGCCATGAGGTCGTCGCGGTGCTGCGCACGCCCCATCAGCGCCAGCGCCACCCCCAACGCGCCGATGAGCACTATCGCGAGCACCGCCGCCGCCCACGCCACCCCGCGCGCGTTCCCCGACCGACGGGTGTCGGCAACGGAAGGCTCGGGCTTCGACCGGAGCTCGGTGCGGCCCAAGGACACACTGATGGTCTCGGCACCGATCTCACTGGTCGGACCTGCAGGCCGAGCCGCTCGACGCCGAGGCGTCTGCGCCGTGCCGCCCGCGCGAACAGGCTCCGGCTGCGATGACGGAGTCGTCGTCTGTTCTTCGGTCATACCGGCTTCGGTCCCAACATCAGATCTGCCCATGTCTCCGCTTCGCTGCCACGGTCCAACGCGGGCGCGTACACGCTCGGCTGATTGTTGGCATCAAGAAAAACACCGTTCTTCGGATCGTAGGCACGTGTCGCCATCGGCGTCGATTTCGCCGCCACCGGCATCACATCCCCGCCGACCGGGGGCGCTTCCGGAGCCGGTGGAGGCGGCGGGGGCAGGGTCGGAGTGCCCGGATCGGGCTCGACGCCGGGCGGTATGTTCGGGAATTTGTTGGGCGGCAATATGTTCCGTGGATCCTCCACCGGAGTGCCGTACGGAACAGGCGGGCCACGCCACGGGTTGCTGCCAATCGGCACATATCCGCGCGGGTCGCGGCACAGCTGAATGGTCGGCGCCCGCTTGCCGGGGAACTCCTGGCACGGGTAGTTACGCGCACCGCGCACCGCGCTCGGATCGTTCTGCGCCGTCTTGCAGTACATGTCACTGGGCAGCTCGCGCAGGGTCTCGTCGGCCGGGGTGCGCATCAGCGGCGCCGGCACGAAACCGGTCAGGCACGGTGGCGGGTCGCCCAGATTCAGCCGGAAGTCCAACTTCGCGCCCTCGTCCATCGGCGCTCCTCCGGCGACGGTCAACAGCGCCGAAAACAGCGCGGGCAGGATCACCAACGACTGCTCGATCGACTTGTTGTAGATGACGCCGACGCGCCCCAGATTGGCCAGGCTCGCCGCAAGTACCGGGAACGACGGGCGGATACCCGCGAACAGTTCGGAGGCCTCCTCGGCCGCACCCGGAGCGACCGTGAGGAACTGGCGCAGCTGCGGATCGGCCTTGGCGAAATGCTCCGTCAGTGCCGCCAGGCTGGAGACGGATCCGCGGATGTTGTCACCACTGCGAATCTGGGCGTCCAGCAGCGGCCCCACCTGATCGATCAGCTTGGTGGTGCTGTCGTAGTTGGTGTTGGCCTCTTGGATCAGCAGCCGCGACGAGTCGATCAACCGGGAAAGTTCCTGACCGGATCCGTTGAATGCCTTGAACGCCTCGGCCAGCACCTCTCGCAGCCGGGTGTCCGCAACGGTGTTCACGAGGCCGTCCGCTTGGCGCAGCAGGGTGGAGACGTCGGTGGGGATGGAGGTGCGATCGGTACCGATGACATCGCCCTGCCGCAGGCTCCCGACAGCACCTGTCGGGGGCGGCACCAGATCTACGTACTGCTCGCCGATGGCGGACACGCTCTTGACGACGGCCCGCACATTGCCCGGTACCGTCACGTTGTCGTTGAGCCGCATCCTGGCGGTGACGCCCTCGGGAGTCAGCTCGACATTGGTGACGCGGCCGATCTGCACACCGCGGTAGGTCACGTTAGCGTTCTGGTACAGGCCACCCGTGGCAACGAACTGTGCCTTCACATCATGGTTTCCGATGCCGAGCGCGGTGGGCACCCGCAGGTAGAAGATCGCCATCAGCCCCACGCTGATCACCGTGACGGTCGCGAAGATCACCAGCTGTATCTTGATCAGCTTTTCCATCAGCGACCACCTCCCTGCGGGGCGGCAGGGGCGGCCGGCGCAGGCAGACTGAACGGGCTGGTCTCCTTGCCGTTCAGGTTGGCCATGGATCCGATGAGCCATTCCGGCGGGTTCACCACGTCGTTGAAATGCTGCATGTTCGGATCGAAGAACGATGTGGTGAACAGCGTTTCACCCAGGCGCCGAGCGGTCAGGTCAAACGTCACGAACACGTTCAGGTAGTCGCCGCGCACCGCGTTCCGCAGGTACTTGGTGCTGAACGGGAATGTGGGCAGGAGGTCAAGGCTGTCGATCAACACATCACGGTTCTCTGCCAGTGCCCGAACCACCGGGTACAACCCCTTGAGATTGGCGACGATGTCTTCCTTGGTGGTCCGCAGCACCCGATCGGTGATCTTCGCGAGGTTCCCCACCGATCGGAAGGCCTCGATGATATTGGCGCGATTCTCGTTGAGCACCTTCAGCGCAGGCTCGATGGAATCGATTGCGCGCCCCAGGCTTTCCTTGTGCTCGGCCAGGACTCGCGAAAACTTGTCGATGCCCTCCATGGCCGAGATGATGTCGCTGCGCTGAGAGTTCAGCGACGAGATCAGCGTGGCGAGCTTGGGCAGCACCTGGGTCAGATTCCCGGTGCGTCCCTTGAACAGGTTGTAGGTCTCGTCGGTGATGTCTTGTATCGCACCGAGATTGCCCTTGTTGACCACGACGGACAGCGCAGACAACACCTCTTCGGTGCTGGGGTACTTACCGGTCCGGCTCAGGGGGATGGTGGATCCGCCGACCAGCCGGCCTACGGCGGGTTCCCCGGTGGGTGCGGCCAGCTCAATGTGCTGTGAGCCGAGCAGGCTGGTCTGGGCCACCTTCGCAACGGCGTTGGCCGGCAGCTGCACCTCGGGCCCCAACGACACCTTGACTCCGGCATACCAAGAACCATCTGGCTTTTGGAATGCGTCGATACCGGACACGCTGCCCACGGTCACGTCGTCCACCATGACCGGAGAGTTCTGCGGCAGCGTGGTGACATCGGGCAGCTCGACGGTGATGGTGTAGGACCGCGAGCCATGACCGGCCGTCCCGGGCAGGTTCAACGAGTTGAGTCCGTTGAACTGGCATCCACTCGCCACCACGGCGACACCGACACCGATCGCCACGCCGCGCAATGTGCGATGAGAGCCTCGCGCGAAGAGCGTTGAACTCAGACGACTCATCGCGGACCTCCCGGAGTAGCAGGCGGCGCGGGCTCGTCCGCGGCGGCGGGGAAGCCCGGCGGCACCGGCCCCGGCTCGGCGGGACGCAGCTCCGTACCCGGGGGCGGCGGGGCGTTTATCTCCTCGGGCCCGAGCATCAATGCACTGAGGTCCTGCGGCGACGGCTTCGGCGGCGGCGGTGCGCCATTGGGCCTGACCCACACCAAGTCCTCGCGGGGCGCCTCGGACTTCGCCTCCGTCTCGGGGGTGTCATAGATGATCTGTCCCTTGTACGCCGAGATCTGGTTGATCGGGTGCAGCAGGATCGGGGCGTAGTTGAAGGTCGCGCGGCGCAACACGGGACCCATGCGTTCACGGCAGATCTCGGCCCGCTTCAAATACTCGGTCTTAGTGCCCGTTTCGAACACACCACCGCAGATGAACTGCACCGGGTTGGCCAGGTTCGGAATCGAGAGCATGCCGTTCAACGTGCCTGCCGCCGGGTTGTAGATGTTGTAGAAGTTGGCCAGGCCGTTGGGCGCGACGTGCAGGATCTGCTCGACGTCGTCGCTCTGGTCGGAGAAGATCTTCACGAAGTCGCTCAATTTGTTCACCGAATCGATGAGCGCAGAGTTGGTGTCTCCCAGGAAACCTCGCACGTCAGTGAGCGCCTGATTGAGTGCGCCCAAGGTGGCGCCGAGGTTCTCGGTGCTAGCTGCCAGCACCTTCGACACCGAGGCCAAGTGCGTGCTGAACTGCACTATCTGCTCGTTGGAGTTCGCCAACGCGTCCACCAGCACCTGCAGGTTCTTGATGGTGCCGAACAGATCCGTGCGCGAGTCACCGAGCCGCCCGGCCGCCTGCGAGAGCTCACGCACCGAGTTCCGGAACGAGTCACCGTTACCGTCGAAGGTGCTTGCCGCCTGGTTGATGAAATTGCTTACCGGCCCCTTGGATTCACCCTGCGGCCCTAGGCTGTCGCTGAGCTTGGCCAGCTCGGTCTTGACCTCGTCCCATTCGATCGGCACGGCGGTCTTGTCCAGCCCCAACGAGGCTCCGTCGGTGAGAGCCTGTCCCTCGGTGTAGGCCGGAGTCAGCTGAACGAATCTGGCAGTCACCAGATTTGGAGCCATGATGATCGCTTGTGCGCCCTCGGGCACTTTGAACTTGTCCGGGAGCTCCATGGTGACCTTCACGTCACCCTCGCGCGGCTCGACGGCGCTGATGTGCCCGGCCTTCACCCCGAGAATCCGGACGTCATCACCCGGGTACAACCCGACGGCCGACGCGAAATGCCCGACGATCTTGTAGGTCCCGCGGCTGGGCCACACCCAGTACAGCAAGCCACCCACGAGTGCCACGGCGAGCATCGCGTAGGCACCCTTCTGGATCCAGGGTCTGAAACGGTTCGGTTGTGTTGTCATGGCGATTTCGGCCTCATGACTTGGCGTTCACCAATCAGGCCGTTCAGGTAGTCCGAAAGGCTGGCGGGCAGCTTGCCGGGCTGGAAGTAGGTGTCGAACATGACGGCGGTCAGTGTCGCGGGCGGGAAGCCGTAGACGTTGACGTGGAAGCCAGGTCCTGAGGAGACGACCTCGCCGAGCGCGGTGCCGTATCCGGGTAGACGCTTGAGCGCCTCACTGATGTGAGCCTTTCGGTCCAACAGATCGTCGAGCACGACGTTCAGTTTCTCCATGGTGGGCCGGAACTCTTGGCGGTTGTCTGCCACGAATCCACTGAGCTGCTGCGAGAGTCCCTGCACGCGATTGATCAGCTCGCTGATGGCCAGACGCCTCTCGTCGAGCGCGGCGAACAGTTGATTGCCATCGGTGACAAGCTTGTTCACCTGTCCGGCACGCTCGGAGAGGATCCCACTCACGGACTTGGCGCGATTCAGCAGTTGTTCGAGGGCGGCATCGCGGTCGTTGAGTGTGCGCGAGAGCGAGGCGACTCCATCCAGGGCACCTCGCAGCTGCGGGGTGGCATCACGCATCGCGTCGGTGATGACTTGCAGGGACTGGTCGAGCTGCGCCTTGTCTATCCCACCCGCCGACGCGCCCAGATCACTCAGCGCACTGTTGAGCGTGTATGGAGTCCTGGTGCGGCCCAACGGGATCTCGGTGATACGGCCCGACCCGGCCGGCGTCACCGACAGCGATTTCTCGCCCAGCACGGTGGTGGTCCTGATCGCGGCCAGCGACTGGTCACCCAGGCGGATCGAGCGATCCACGGTGAAGTCCACGCGAACCTTGTTGCCCGCCAAGGATACTTCCTTGACCTGGCCCACCTTGATACCCGAAACGAAGACCTTGCCACCCGGCTCCAGGCCTCCGGAGTCCGCGAAGAATCCGGTGTACTGCCTGCCCTGCGGCCAGAACGGCAGACCCGTGTAGCCGAATGCGACCAACACCAGCATCACCACCACGGCGATACCAAAGATTCCGGTGCGTACCGGATCCTTCTCCTGGATGTCACTCATTTTTGAAGGAGCACCTGCCCTTCGACGGGTCGGGCGGTCCACCGAACGGGATCAGCCAGTCGGTTCCGACGGGTCCGTTGACCTTGATGCGGATGGAGCAGTAGTAGATGTTGAAGAACGATCCGTAGGCACCAAGAGCGTTGAGCCGCAGGTAGTTCTCGGCCAGGTTCTCCACAACGACGTTGACGTCGGCCTTACGCTCATCCAGCCGGGTTGCCAGCTGGCGCGTCTGTTCGATGGTGCCCTTGATGTACGGGCGAGTGTCCTTGAGTACCGATTCCAGCGATGAGGCCGTCGAAGCGAGTGGCGGTAGCGCGCCGGCCACCACATCGCGCTGTTGCGCCAGGCCCGAGACGAGCTGCTGCAGCTGGTCGACGCTCGAAGAGAACTGGCCACTCTTTGAGTCGACGGTACCCAGCACGTCGTTGAGGTGGTTGATCACATCGCCGATGAGCTGATCGCGTTCGGCCAATCCCGAGGTGAACGAGGATGTATCGCCCAGCAGCTGGGAGAGCGTTCCCCCTTGCCCCTGCAGGATCTGGATGAACGCGTTGCTGATCTCGTTGACCTTCGCGGCATCAAATCCCTTGAGCACGGGCCGAAGTCCGCCGAGCAGCGCATCCAGATCGAGAGCGGGCTGCGTGTGCTCCTTGTCCAGCGTCCCTCCGTCGGGCAGCTTGCGCAGCTCTCCAGGTCCCGATGAGATCTCCAGATACCGGTCACCGACCAGGTTCTCGTATCTGACGATCGCCCGGCTGGAGCTGTAGAGCTGGTACTTCGAATCGACGTCGAAGGTGACCTCGACAGTGTTGTCGGGATTGAGCGATACGTCGTTGACGCGGCCCACCGGCACGCCGGCAATGCGGACCTTCTGGCCGGACCGCAAGTCGGATGCCGTGGTGAAGATTGCGTGATACCGCTTGCCGGAACCGAATCGGAACTCACCGAAGGTGATGATCAGTCCCGCCGCCACCAGCAGCATCACCACGGTGAAGACGACGACCTTGATCTGTGTACCGCGCACCATCAGAACTCACTTCGCTTCGCGAAGGCACCGTTGTAGAGGTACTGCAGAGTATCGGGGGCGTTGACTTGCAGCTCTTCCAATGGCTTGTACGGGATGTACGCGTTGTCGGTCACCAGGAAGGGCGATCGGTACCACGAGCCGTTTTGCGCCTTGGTCGGAATATTCGGTAGGCCACGGCAATTGGGTCCACCGGAGCCGTTCACGATGGGCAGGCTGTCCGGATAGGTGTACACCGGCGCGCCGAGCGGAAAGCTGTTGCTCAGGAACAGACCGGGCCG
This sequence comes from Mycobacterium sp. D16R12, assembly GCF_002013465.1. GTDB lineage: Bacteria > Actinomycetota > Actinomycetes > Mycobacteriales > Mycobacteriaceae > Mycobacterium. The sequence goes on from NZ_MAFC01000021.1 coordinate 102,596, forward strand.
CACACCGCCGATGAGCGGGGTGAAGGTCACCAATGCCTTGGAGATCGCCTGCAGCGTGCAGGGAATCTCCGGCGAGTATCTGCCGAGCAGCGTGATAGGAGCGCGCAGCCGTTGCAGCGCCGCGGTGAGGTCCTTCTCGGCCGGGGCGAGGGTTTCGTATCCGTTGTTACCCAGCCCAATCGCCGCAAGCAGTGTGGCCTTGAGATCCTGCTGTTGATCCACGATGGTGCGGCTCAGCGTCGGCAGATTATCGAGGATGCGCACGATGTTCGGCGCGGCATCGCCGTAGATCTGCCCCACCTGTCCGGCCTTCTGGAAATCCTGTTGCAGAGTAGGAAGTTTGGGATTCAACTGATCTAGGTACTGGTCGAGCTCGATGAGGCCCTGGCCGAAATTGTCCCCGTTACCGCGCAACCCTTCGCCGACGGCGGTCAGGGTGGCGTTGAGATTGACCGGGTCGATCTTTCCGAGCAGTCGGGTCAGGTTCTCGAACACTGTGTTGACTTCCAGGGCCACCGCCTCGGCGGTCACCGTCGCCCCCGGCCTCAGTGACGAGCTCGACGGCTGTTGCGGGGCAAGAAATTCCACCGACTTCGCGCCGAAGACGGTGGTACCCGCGATGCGCACCGTGGCATTGGATGGAATCAGCCGCAGGTCCTTGGCATTGACCGCGAGCTCCAACTTGGCCTGTTCGTTGGCATAGGAGATCGACTTGACCTTGCCGATCTGCAGTCCGTGGAACTTGACCTTGCCGCCCTCCTCCATCACCAGGCCCGCGCGGGGCGAGACGACAGTGATGGCCTTGGTGTCGGCAAAGGCGTCGTTGTACGCCAGGTAGGTCAACACAGTCAGCGCCACCAACACGGCGGCGAGCACCGTGCCGGCTAGCCGGACAGACCGGCGCGACGAGTCTCCTGACATGTGGTTCCTAGCCCGAGAGATTGAAGTTGCCGGACCCGCCGTAGACGGCAAGTGAGATGAACAGGGTGACAAGCACAACCACGATGAGGGAGGTACGTACGGCCTGGCCGACCGCGACACCCACGCCCACCGGGCCGCCGGAGGCATTGAATCCGTAGTTGGTATGCACGAGCATCACGACCACCGACATGACGATCGCCTGCAGGAACGACCACAGCAGATCGGTGGGCACCAAGAAGGTGTTGAAGTAGTGGTCGTACACGCCCGGGGACTGGCCGTTGATGATCACGGTGGTGGCGCGCGATGCGAAGAACGCCGCCAGCACCGACAGTGAATACAGCGGCACGATGGCGATGAGCCCGGCCACCAAGCGGGTGGACACCAGATACGAAACCGCATGGACCGCCATGGTTTCCAGCGCGTCGATCTCCTCCGAGACACGCATGGCGCCAAGCTGCGCAGTCGTTCCGGCGCCGATCGTGGCCGCCATCGCGATGCCTGCCACCACCGGAGCGACGATGCGCACATTCAGGAAGGCGGAAAGGAAGCCGGTGAGCGCCTCGATTCCGATATTGCCCAGCGAGGAATAGCCCTGTACCGCGATGACGCCACCGGAGGCCAGGGTAAGAAAGACTGCCACGCCGACAGTGCCACCGATCATCACCAGGGCACCGGTGCCCATGGTGATCTCGGCGAGCACCCGGATGGTTTCCTTGCGGTATTTCGTCAGCGCCGCAGGGATGTAGCTCAGCGACTGCGCGTAGAAAAGTGCCTGCTCACCGAATTTATCGAACGAGCGTCCCAGACCACGCATATACCGAACGGTATAGGAGGTCACGGTGTGCGTCGAAAGATACGGTCCGGTCACTAGTGCTTCACCAGGACCCGCACGCCGATGGCCGTCATGACCACGTTGATGACGAACAAACAAATGAAGGAGTAGACGACGGTCTCGTTGACCGCATCGCCGACGCCCTTGGGTCCGCCCTTGACGGTGAGCCCGCGATAACAGCCGACAAGGCCCGCGAAGATGCCGAACAGGAAGGCCTTGACCTCAGAGATCATCAGCTCGCCCAGACCGGTGAGCACCGTCAGGCCGTTGATGAAGGCGCCGGGGTTAACCCCCTGCAGGAACACCGAGAACACGTAGCCGCCGACCATGCCGATGGCACACACCAGGCCGTTGAGCAGCAGCGCGACGAACGTCGACGCCAGCACCCGCGGCACCACGAGCCGCTGGATCGGATCGATGCCCAGCACCTGCATCGCGTCGATCTCTTCGCGAATGGTCCGGGCACCCAGGTCGGCGCAGATCGCCGTGGCACCGGCGCCCGCGACCACGAGCACCGTCACCACCGGGCCGAGCTGCGTCACGGTGCCGAAGGCCGTGGCGGCGCCGGATAGGTCGGCCGCGCCGATCTCGCGCAGCAGGATGTTGAGCGTGAAGGCCACCAGCACGGTGAAGGGGATGGCGACCAAGAGCGTCGGCAACAACGAGACCCGCGCGATGAACCACGTCTGATCCAGGAATTCCTGCCCCTGGAACGGGCGGCGGAAGATGTTACGGAACGTGGCCAACGACATGGAGACGAAGCCGCCGACGGCGCGCGCCGGCGCCGCGAGCTGCTGCTTCAACCTTTGCTCCTGTCTCACACATCGTTGCCTCCGCCCGACCACCCGGTTAACGATCGACGTGTACCTACCACGCTGTGAGGCGCATCATATTAACGAGAAAAAATTCTTAGTGTCAATTCATCATTGGGCAGGCAAATCGCACGCAGCGTCCACTTTGCGCTGGGATTTTGATGCGATATTTAGAACCGGTTCTAATCTTGGCCGTGCCCCGTACCGTAACGCTCGTTAACCTTCAGACATCAGCGCGGTCGCCGAGAACGTCCGCTTGGGGTCATGTCCAGCAAAGAAATCGGCCAACGCCGAATTCAGTGCCGACGGATCCCACGCATCCGACTCCGCAGTGAACTTCGCTTCCACTGTAGGCGCTGCCAACAAGGTCACGGTGGGTCCGTACACGATGAAGAGCTGACCGTTCACCTGCTCGGCGGCGGGCGAGGCCAGGTACCGCACCAATGTCACGACATGTTCGGGGGAAAGAGGATCGATCGAATCCTCGGGTGCGTCGCCAAAGACGTCCGCGGTCATCGCGGTACGGGCGCGTGGAGCGATGGCATTGGCCCGCACCCCGTAGCGTCCGAGAGCACGCGCAGCCGACAACGTCAGCGCGGTGATGCCGGCCTTGGCGGCGCCGTAGTTGGCCTGCCCCTCCGGCCCCAGCAGGCCTGCTTCAGACGACGTATTGATCAGGCGGCCGTACACCGGGGCTCCCTCAGCCTTCGACGCACCACGCCAGTAGGTGGCGGCATTGCGCGTCAACAGGAAGTGACCGCGCAAGTGCACGTGGATGACGGCGTCGAACTCCTCGTCGGACATGTTGAAGAGCATCCGGTCGCGCGTGATGCCCGCGTTGTTGACCACGACATGCAGACCGCCGAGCGATTCGGCGGTGGAGATCAGCTCATCGGCGGTCGCGCGCTCACCGATGTCACCAGCGACGGTCACGCCCTTGGACCCCACCGCGGCGATCTCGTCGAGCACATCGCTGCGCTCCAGAGCGGGCGCGATGTCGTTGACGATGACGGTCGCTCCGGATCGGGCCAGACCGATCGCCTCGGCGCGGCCGAGCCCCGCGCCGGCTCCGGTGACAATGGCGACGCGGCCACTCAGGTCGGCATCAGCAATCGCGCTCATACAAATTTCCCTTCAGTCCCATGCTTTCGACGCACCTCAATCGCGCCGGCTCCACTCCGCCAAGCGCGAGCGGGCCGGTGATTTACGAATGCCTCTAGTCTTTGCGAATCAATGCGGCGCGCGGACACTCCGCGATCGCCTGCTCGACCAGATCTTCCTGATCGGCCGGTACTTCCTCTTGCAGGATGACGACATAGTCGTCGTCATCGACGTCGAACACCTCCGGAGCGATCCCGAGACATACCAAGTTGCCTTCACAACGGTCAGGAATTACACCGACACGCATTGGAAACCTCTTTCCGGCTCCATGAGCCGACTTCGTCGTCTAGCTGGGCTGTATCGCCAGACTACGACACGTGACCCACGACACAACCCTGGTGACGCCAGGATCTCTGGGCTGAGTTTCTGCCATAGCGCCGCGTCTGGACTCCTTAGACTAGAACGTGTTACAACTCTTGTGTCAACGTGGGTCACACCTGAGGGCCACGGCAGCGGAGGTCACACATGCATATCGCCTACACGCCCGAGCAGGAAGAGCTGCGCCGCGAGCTACGCGCGTACTTCGACACATTGCTGACCCCGGAGCGGCGCGAGGCCCTCGCGTCGAATCAGGGTGAGTACGGCAGCGGCAACGTTTATCGCGAGACCGTCGAGCAGATGGGTGCCGATGGCTGGCTGGCCCTCGGCTGGCCCGAGGAATTCGGCGGTCAGGGTCGGCCTGTGATGGATCAGCTGATCTTCACCGACGAGGCCGCGATCGCCGGCGCCCCGGTGCCGTTCCTGACCATCAACAGCGTCGCACCGACGATCATGCACTTCGGCTCCGACGAGCAGAAGAAGTTCTTCCTGCCGAAGATTGCCGCGGGCAAGCTGCACTTCTCCATCGGCTACTCCGAGCCGGGCGCCGGTACCGATCTCGCCTCGCTGCGTACATCGGCCGTCCGCGACGGTGATGACTACATCATCAATGGTCAGAAGATGTGGACCAGCCTCATCGAGTACGCCGACTACATCTGGCTGGCGGTGCGTACCAACACCGAGGTCAAGAAGCATCGCGGTATCTCCATGCTGATCGTGCCCACCACCGCCGAGGGCTTCTCGTACACCAAGGTCCGCACCATGGCCGGGCCCGGCACCAGCGCCACCTACTACCAAGATGTGCGTGTGCCGGTGACAAGCCGAGTCGGTGAGGAGAACGCGGGCTGGAAACTGGTGACCAACCAGCTGAATCATGAGCGGGTGGCTCTCGTCTCCTCGGCGCCGATCATCACCGCTCTGCGCGAAGTACGCGAGTGGGCGCAGAACACCAAGGGCCCGGGCGGCCGGATCATCGATGCCGAATGGGTTCAGCTGAACCTGGCGCGAGTGCACGCCAAGGTCGAATACCTCAAGCTCATCAACTGGGAACTGGCCTCCAACACCGATGCCGCTCCCTCCCCCGCCGACGCCTCCGCCACGAAGGTCTTCGGCACCGAGTTGGCCACCGAGGCCTACCGCCTTCTCATGGAGGTTCTCGGGACGGCGGCAACGCTGCGTCAGGACTCCCCGGGCGCGCAGCTACGCGGCCGCGTCGAGCGGATGCACCGGGCCTGCTTGATCCTCACATTCGGCGGCGGCACCAACGAGGTTCAACGCGACATCATCGCGATGACCGCCCTCGGCCAGCCTGCCGCAACACGCTAGAAGGGACTGCACTGCAATGGATTTCTCCCTTACCGAGGCACAGACCGACCTCGCCGGTCTGACCCGCACCATCGCGTCGGCGATCAGCACGCCGGAGCGTCAGAAGGAACTCGACAAGCAGGACAGCCGGTACGACTGGCAGCTGTGGACCAAGCTAATCGAGGCGGACATCCTGTCCACCGCGGCCCCCGAATCGTTGGGCGGCGGCGGATTCGGCGTTCTCGAGCAGTCGTCGATTCTCGTCGAGCTGGGCCGCGAACTGGCCGCCGTACCGTACCTGGAGTCAGTGGTGCTCGCGGCGGGTGCGCTCGCGGTGTTCGGTTCCGAGGCGCTGCAGAACGATTGGGCCGCACCCGCCGTCGCCGGCAAGAAGGTGCTGACCATCGCGCTCGATGGCGAGCCTGGCGAGGGACCGGTGGCCGCCCGCACCGAAGGTGCCGGCTATGTCCTGACCGGCAATCGCGTCCTGGTGCCGTTCGGCGTCGAGGCCGATGCGTACCTGGTGTCTGCCGAGACCGAGACCGGCACCGCGGTGTTTCTGGTGGCCGCCGACGACACCGGCGTCACCCAAGAGACCTTGCACACCACCGGTAAGGACAGTTCCGCGGAGCTCATCTTGTCCGAGGTTTCCGTTCCGGCCGACCGCAAGGTCGGTGGCGCGGATGTCGTGGAGTGGCTCCGACTTCGGGAATCCTTGGGCCACAGCGCCTATCAGCTTGGTGTGCTGGAGCGGGCGCTGGAGCTGACCGCCGACTACGCGCGCACTCGCGAGCAGTTCGGCAAGCCGATCGGTGGCTTCCAGGCGGTGGCCCAGCGGCTGGCCGACGGCTACATCGATGTCAAGGGTTTGCGCCTCACCTTGTGGCAGGCTGCTTGGCGGGTCTCGGAAGATCTACCCGCCGACGTCGACGTCGCGACAGCCAAGTTCTGGGCCTCCGATGCCGGTCATCGTGTCGCGCACACCGCGGTCCACGTACACGGCGGCGTGGGCATCGACGAAGACCATCCGGTGCATCGCTACTTCCTGGCCGCCAAGCGGGGCGAATTCGCCTCCGGCAGCGCGACGGAGCAGCTGCGCCGCATCGGGCGCGAGCTCGCCGACACGCCTGCCTAGTATTCCAGTGGTGACTACCACCCCTGAGGACGCAACGGTCACTCAGCTGCTGGCGAGCCTGGCCGATGTCACGGACCGGGGGCTGCACTTCGAGGGCTCGTTCACGTCCTGGCATGACCATGTGGCCGAAAGTCGCCGCCTGGCTTCGGTATTACGCGCACGCCTGGATCTCTCGAAGCCCCCGCATATCGGTGTGCTGTTGGAGAACACACCGGCGTTCTCGTATCTGTTGGGCGCCGCCGCACTCGGCGGGCTGGTACTGGTGGGCCTCAATCCCACGCGGCGCGGCAGCGCGTTGCGGCGAGATGTCGCGCTGGCGGACTGTCAGCTGATACTCACCGATTCGGCGAGCGCTCCCCTGCTGGACGGCGTCGACTACGTCGACATCGATTCCCTCGCTGGGCAATCCGCAGCGCTGGTAGACGTTCCCGATGTTCGGCCGGATGACCTGTTCATGCTCATCTTCACTTCGGGTACCAGCGGCGACCCCAAGGCCGTCCAGATCACCCACGCCAAGGTTGCCTCTGCGGGAATCATGCTGTCCTCGCGCTTCGGCCTCGGTACCGCGGACGTCTGTTACCTATCGATGCCGATGTTCCATTCCAACGCGGTGCTCGCGGGGTGGTCGGTTGCCCTCGCCGCAGGAGCGTCGATTGCACTGCGACGCAAATTCTCCGCGTCGAGCTTCCTCGACGACGTCCGCAGGTACGGAGCGACGTATGCCAACTACGTCGGCAAGCCCATGTCGTATGTGCTGGCGACACCGGCACAGCCCGATGACGCCGAGAACCCTTTGAAGATCATGTACGGCAACGAAGCCGCCGCCGGGGACACCGATCGATTCGCACAACGATTCGGCGCATTCGTTATCGACGGATTTGGATCGACCGAGGGCGGCGTCGCGCTGGGGTGGGCACCCGGCACTCCCCCGGGCGCGATAGGGCCGCTCCCTGCTGATGTCCGCATTCTGGACATCGAGACCGGACAGCCCTGTCCCCCGGCAATTTTCGACGGTAGCGGCAAGGTGGTGAATGCCGAGCAGGCCACCGGCGAGCTGGTGAACATCGCGGGGCCCGGACGATTCACCGGCTACTACAAGAACCCCGAAGCAGATGCCGAACGCATGGTCGGGGGTAAGTACCGCAGCGGCGATCTCGCCTACGCCGACGAGAACGGATACGTGTATTTCGCCGGACGCCTGGGCGACTGGCTGCGCGTCGACGGTGAGAATCTGGGCACCGCCCCCATCGAGCGGGTACTACTGCGTCATCCGGACATCACCGAGGTCGCCGTCTACGGCATCCCAGACCCCACCGTGGGCGACAGGGTGATGGCGGCACTGGTGGTAAATAATGGTTTCCAGGTAGCGGAACTCGGTGAATTCCTGTCCGCCCAAGAGGATCTCGGCCCCAAACAGTGGCCCTCGTTTGTCAGGGTGAGCCAGACTCTGCCACGTACCGCGACATTCAAGGTGATCAAGCGGCAGCTATCCGCCGAGGCGTTGGAGACCAGCGACCCGCTGTGGCGGCTCACTGGGAGCACCTACGTCCCCTAACACCGCCGAGTGTGCGGATAGTGTCGAAATCTCGTCGATATTCGACACTATCCGCACACTCGAGAGGCTGTCGGTGGTCGGTGTAAGGCTGTCACCATGGGGGACGTACCGTGGCCGTTCATCAGGGATGAGGCGCTCGCGAACCATCTGGTCACCGGGTACGCCCTCCGGGGATTCACCGCGCTTTACCCTGCCGTATACGTGCCGACGGGCGCCGAAGTAACACCACTCAAGCGAGCCGAAGCGGCATGGCTATGGTCGAGGCGCCATGGCGTGCTCGCCGGCATATCGGCAGCCGCTATCCATGGCGCCAAATGGCTGCCACAGAGCGGTCCCGCCGAAATCATCCACACGAATCGTCGCGCTCCACAAGGCATCTCGGTATGGAGCGACCGTCTGCTCCGCGACGAGCAGACGGTCATCGACGGACTATCCGTAACCACACCCGCACGTACCGCGTTCGACATGGGACGACGCACCACGGTTGACCTAGCGGTGGAACGTCTCGACGCCTTGATGAACGCCACCGGAGTTTCCGTCGCCGATATCAAGACCGTGGTGGCACAGCACCGAGGTGCCAGAGGCCTGACAAGGCTCGCTCACGTCCTCGATCTGGTCGACGGCGGCGCCGAGTCACCCTGGGAGACACGCACCAGACTCATCGTGGTGCGTGCGGGCTTCGCAGCTCCACGGACTCAACTCGTTGTACGTAACCGCTTCGGCGACTTCATAGCCCGCCTCGATATGGCGTGGAAAAACCACAAAGTAGGTGTCGAGTTCGACGGTGTCCAGCATTGGACGGACGCATCGCAGCGCGCCCGCGATATCGATCGCGCCAAGGAACTGGCGGACGATGGGTGGCGCATCGTGCGCGTGAGCTCCGACATGGTGCGCCATCGTGCGGGGACGATCGTCGCCAGGGTCGCAGAAGCATTCACCGGACTGGCCGCATGAGTCGAGTGTGCGGATCCGGTCGAAATCTCGTCGATATTCGACACTCTCCGCACACTCGGCGGCTCAGGGAGTGCGGCGCCCAGGGGTGTCGTGCACCTATCCGCGGATCTGGTTCAGCCTCTCGACCGCGGTCTCGAACCCGGCCACCAGATCGGCCACGATCTCCGCGGTGGGCCGAATCTCGTTCATCCGCCCGACAATCTGTCCAGCCGGGAAGCAGACCGTCTCCGGATCGTGCGCACGATTCATCCGCTCGTGCGCCCCGCTGACGAGAATGTTCTGCAGCGGCATCGGTAGCGGTGTCGGCGCGTCCTCGGCATCCCAGGCCTGGGTCCACTTGGTCTTCAGCAGCCGCGCGGGTTTCCCGGTGTAGATGCGGGTGCGCACGGTGTCACTGGAGGTCGCCTTCAGCAGTGCCTGCTGCACGACGGAATCGCCACCGGCGGTGACGGTTCCGAGGTCATACTCGGCAGCAGTCAGCCAGATCGAGCCGGTCCACACGCCCGAGGCGCCCAGCGCGAGGGCCGCGGCGGCCTGTCTGCCGCTGCCGATGCCGCCGGCCGCCAGCACCGGGGCGCTGCCGTCAAGCGCGTCCACGATCTCCGGCCAGAGCACCATGGATGCCACGTCACCGGTGTGCCCACCGGCCTCATAGCCCTGGGCGACAACGATATCGACGCCGTTTTCGACATGCCTCCTGGCGTGTTCGGCCTTACCCGCCAGTGCCGCGACCGGCACACCGTGCTCATGGGCCTGGTCGATGACATCCTTCGGTGGAGAACCGAGCGCATTGGCGATCAGTTTGATCGGATGCTTCAGCGCGACCTCCACATGCGAGCGTGCGACCGAATGCAGCCAGCCCAGCACTCCTGCCGACTCACGTTCGCCCGGCAGCGGTGGCACGCCCAGGTCGGCTAGCGTCTTTTCCACGAAGTCCTTGTGTGCCTGTGGAATCAGCTTGTCGATATCCACCGCGGTGCCCTCGGTGGGCACCTTGGCCGGCATCACGATGTCGACACCGTACGGCTTGCCGTCGGTGTTCTCGTCCATCCAGTTCAGGATCGCGTCCAACTCGTCGGGATCGTTGAATCGGACACAACCGAGCACACCCATGCCACCCGCGCGGCTGATGGCGGCTGCGACCTTCTCCGACGGTGTGAAACCGAATATGGGGTAACGGATTCCAAACCGCTCGCAGAGGTCGGTATGCATAGATGAGCCGCTCGCGCGAAGGCCATCAGGCATGGCTCAGGCTCCGGTGTTGACGTGCTTGGTATTCACCAGGTCTACCTTCTCGGTTTCCGAGACCTCCTTGGCCCAGCGGTAGTCGGCCTTGCCCGCGGGGTTGCGCTTGACGGTGTCCACAATCCAGACGCTGCGCGGCACCTTGTATCCGGCGATCTCCTTGCGCGCGTGGCTGTCCAGGTCCTCGAAGGTGAGCGGCACACCGTCACGCACCGCGATCACGGCACCCACATGCTGGCCCCACTTCTCGTCCGGCACACCGACGACAACCGCGTCGAACACGGCGGGGTGGCCCTTCAGGACACTCTCGACCTCTTCGGGGAACACCTTCTCGCCGCCGGTGTTGATCGAGACGGATCCGCGACCGAGCATCGTGACGGTGCCGTCGGCCTCGACGGTCGCCCAGTCACCCGGGATCGCGTATCGCACACCGTTGAACGTCTTGAATGTCTCGGCGGTCTTCTTCTCGTCCTTGAGGTACCCGACGGGGATGTGGCCGCTCTTGGCGATGAGGCCGCGCACCCCGGAGCCGGGCTGTATCGGGTTACCTTCCTCGTCGATAACCGTTGTGGTGGAGCTTATTTTGACGGTCGGTCCGCCGGGGTGCATCTGCCCCTTGGCCACACTGCTCAGGCCGCCGGTACCCGTCTCCGAGGAGCCGATGGCGTCGGTGATCATGCGGTTGGGCAGCAGCTCCAGGTAGCGCTCCTTGACCGTCTGCGAGAAGAGCGCGGCACTGCTGGCCAGCACCCACAGCGAGGACAGATCGCGCGCCCGGCCCTTATCGGTGTCCAGTGCGTCGATGAGCGGCCGGGCGATGGCGTCCCCGGCGAAGAACAGCATGTTGACCTTGTTCTTCTCGATGGTGTCCCACACACCGTCCGGATCGAATTCCGGTGCCAGCACCGTGGTGCGGCCGCTGAACAAGGCCATGAAGGTCGCGGCCTGGGTGGCGCCGTGGATCATCGGCGGGATCGGGAACCCGATGAACGGCGCGGCCTCGGCACCTTGCGTGGCCAGATCCCATTCACCCTCGACAACCTCCCCGGTGACGTAGTTGATGCCACCGAACAGTGACCGGTAGATGTCCTCGTGCCGCCACATCACACCCTTGGGGAAGCCGGTGGTGCCGCCGGTGTAAATGAGGAAGATGTCGTCGGGACTGCGCTCCCCGAAGTCGCGTTCCGGGGACCCCTGCGTGAGGGCATCGGCGAACGCGACACCGCCGTAACTGCGGAAGTCCACGCCCGCGCCGTCACTGCCATCTTCGACGACGATCGCGGTCTTGACGTTCGGCGTGCTCGGCAGCACGTTGGCGACTTTGTCGCTGTACCGCCGCTCGTGCACCAACGCAACCATGTCGGAGTTCTCGAACAGGTAATGCAGCTCGGACTCGACGTAGCGATAGTTGACGTTGACCGATATGGCGCGGATCTTCACGATGGCGACGAGCGCGACGACGATCTCGATACCGTTTCGGCAGTACAGGCCAACCTTGTCGCCGGGGCCGACACCCTGGCTCTGCAGGAAATGACCTAGACGGTTGGCCTGCTCTTCAAGCTCGGCATATGTCAGCTTTCGATCGCCAGAAATGATGGCAACACGATCGGGCATAGTGTCGATTGCATGCTCGGTGAGGTCGGCAATGTTAAGGGCCATGTCCATAAATTAGAACGTGTTACATTTTTAGACAAGCCCCGGCCCCGTTGAGGGGTTCCTCTTGGACGAAAACACGGAGGAAAGACGATGACTGAGACAGTGACCGAGCAGGACGCACCCCACGCCCTGGTGGAGTTACGCGACCACGTGTTGATCGTGACGATGAACCGTCCGCACGCGCGCAATGCCCTCTCGGGGGAAATGCTGGAGATCATGACGCAGGCCTGGGACCGCGTCGACAACGATCCCGAGGTTCGCGTCTGCATCCTGACCGGTGCCGGCGGGTACTTCTGCGCGGGGGCCGACCTCAAAGCCATGAACAAGCGCGCCCCGGGTGATCAGTTCTCCGACGGCAGCTACGACCCCTCGGTCATCCCCGGGCTTCTCAAGGGCCGCCGCCTGACCAAGCCGCTGATCGCCGCGGTGGAGGGTCCCGCGATCGCCGGCGGTACCGAGATTTTGCAGGCCACGGATATCCGCGTCGCCGGAGAGAGTGCCAAATTCGGTGTCTCCGAGGTCAAGTGGAGCCTGTACCCGATGGGCGGATCGGCAGTGCGCCTCCCCCGCCAGATCCCGTACACCGTCGCCGCCGACATTCTGCTGACCGGCCGCCACATCAAGGCTCCCGAGGCCAAGGAAATCGGACTCATCGGGCATGTGGTCCCCGATGGGCAGGCACTGGAGAAAGCCCTCGAGCTGGCGGCGATGATCGCGGCCAATGGACCTGTCGCCGTGCAGGCCGTGCTCAAGACCATCCGCGATTCGGAGGGCTTGCACGAGAACGAGGCGTTCAAGGCCGATACCAAGGTGGGCATCGGCGTCTTCACCAGTAACGACGCCAAGGAGGGCCCACGAGCCTTCGCCGAGAAGCGCGCCCCCAACTTCACCGGGACCTAAGACAGCACGCATAGTGTGGGCGGGTGACGCCCATGTTCCCGCTGCAGTCCGTACTGCTGCCCGGTGAGCCCCTGCCGCTGCGCATCTTCGAGCCGCGCTATGTCGCCCTGGTCCGCGATGTGATGGACGCCGACCACACCTTCGGTGTCGTGCTGATCGCCCGCGGCCGGGAGGTCGGTGGCGGCGACATCCGCCATGACGTGGGGACCGCCGCCCGGGTTCTGGACTGCGAGTCACTCGGGGCGGAGCGCTTCGCGTTGCGCTGCGAGGGCGCACATCGGATTCGAATCACCCAGTGGCTCGATGACGATCCGTATCCACGCGCCGAGACCGAACCCTGGCCCGACGAACTCGACGATCGGGTGCTGCCGTTGAGCGCCCTCAATGAGGTGCAGGCTCGTATTGAGAACCTGCTGCGACGGGTCGCAACCGCGCAGCAGGTCCGGCTCCCCCGCCGTTGGTCGATCGCCACCGGGCTGCCGAGCAGTGCGGAAAAACGGTTGTACGCATTAGCATCTCGGGTACCGATGGGTCAGGCCGACCGGTATGCCGTGCTGGCCGCACCCACCCTGGCGACGCGGGTCACCGCGCTGAACGAGGCCGTGGACACCGTCAACGCGATGCTCGACTTCCGCGAGTCCGAACGCTAGAGGCTATGTCAGCGCCGACAACTGCTTGATGTGCTCGAGGCTGCGGCAGCCGACCACCAGCATGGTGACCCCGGCGGCTTCCCACGCCTTGATCTGCTCACGCACCTCGGCCTCGGTTCCGACGATCGTGGTGTCCAGGACCAGCTCATCCGGAATCGCTTCGGCCGCTTTGTCCTTGCGATTGGTGCGGAACAGCTCGGTGACCTCATCAACCACCTCGCCATAGCCCATCCGCCGATACACCTCGGCATGGAAGTTGAGTTCGACCGCGCCCATGCCTCCGATGTACAAGGCGGAGAACGGCTTCAGCTGATCGAGCACCGAGCGGCGATCGTCGGTGACGATCACCTGCGCGGTGGCGGCAATCTCGAAATCCGCACGGCTGCGGCGGGCGCCGGGACGCGCGAAGCCCTCGTCGAGCCATTCGTTGTACATGTCGGCAAGTCGCGGCGCGTAGAACATGGGCAGCCAGCCGTCGGCGATCTCCGCGGTCAGCGCGACGTTCTTCGGGCCCTCGGCCCCGAGGAAGATGGGGATATCGGACCGCAGCGGGTGCACGATCGACTTGAGGGGCTTACCCAGCCCGGTGGCCTTATCCCCGGTCAGCGGCAGCGGATAGTGCGGACCGTCGCTGCGCACGGGCGCCTCGCGCGCCAGCACCTGCCTGATGATGTCGATGTATTCACGAGTGCGCGCCAGGGGTTTAGGGAATGACTGCCCGTACCAGCCCTCCACCACCTGGGGTCCCGATACACCCAGCCCAAGGATGTGGCGGCCACCGGAGAGGTGGTCCAGGGTCAGGGCCGCCATCGCGCACGCCGTCGGCGTGCGTGCCGAAAGCTGAATCACCGAGGTGCCCAGCCGGATACGGCTGGTGTCCGATCCCCACCAGGCCAACGGGGTGTACGCGTCAGAACCCCAGGCCTCGGCCGTGAAGACGGCATCGAACCCACCCTCTTCGGCGGCGGCCACCAGTTCAGCCGCATTGTCCGGCGGGGAGGCCGACCAGTACCCCAGCTGCAATCCGAATTTCATGGCCCGACTGTAACCGGCCGGATATGCCGCGACCACCGCCCTTGCGAAAAAAACTAGAACTTGTTCTACTCGGAGGTGTGACAGTCAGCCAAAGCAGCACAACCGGGCAATTGCCCCTCCTGACGGCACCCCTCGAACTGTCTTTTGATTACACCCGTTCGGTGGGACCGACCCTCTCCAAGTTCTTCACCGCCCTGCGCGATCGGCAGATTGTCGGCACCCGTGGCAGTGACGGACGGGTTCACGTACCCGCGGCCGAGTACGACCCGGTGACCTACGCGCCACTGACCGACGTGGTGCCGGTGTCGAGCGTGGGCACGGTCCAGTCCTGGTCGTGGCAGCAGGAGCCGCTAGAGGGCCAGCCACTGGCCAAACCGTTCGCCTGGGCACTCATCAAGCTCGACGGTGCGGACACCTCGCTGCTGCACGCCGTTGACGCGGGCGCCGCAGGTTCCGCGGGAATCGAGACCGGTGCCCGCGTGCACGCGGTGTGGGCCCACGAGACTGTCGGCGCGATCACCGATATCGCCTATTTCGCACTCGGGGATCGGCCGGTCGACGTGCCGACTCCCGCGGCGGATCAGGAGCCGGTGACCATGCAGGTCACTCCCATCCGGCTCGAGGTTCAGCACATCACCTCCCCCGAGGAGAGCGCCTACCTGCGCGCACTGGCCGAGGGCAAGCTGCTCGGCGGGCGCACCGGCGCGGGCGGACGGGTCTACTTCCCGGCTCGTGGTGCCGACCCCCTGACCGGTGAGCCCACCTCCGACCTGGTGCAGGTGGCCGACAAGGGCGTCGTCACCACCTTCGCGATCATCAACATTCCGTTCCCCGGGCAGCGCATCAAGCCGCCGTATGTGGCCGCGTACGTACTGCTCGACGGTGCCGATATTCCGTTCCTGCACCTCGTCTACGACATCGACCCGGCGGATGTGCGCATGGGCATGCGGGTCGAGGCAGTGTGGAAGCCCAAGGAGGAGTGGGGATACGGGATCGACAACATCCAGTACTTCCGCCCCACCGGTGAACCCGACGCCGACTACGAGACCTACAAGGACCGGATCTGATGAGTTCCGCTGCCCCCGCAGTAGCAGTTGTGGGCTTCGCCCATTCCCCTCACGTTCGCAGCACCGAGGCCACCACCAACGGTGTCGAGATGCTGGTGCCCTGTTTCCGGCAGATCTACGCCGACCTCGGAATCACCAAGTCGGATATCGGTTTCTGGTGCTCCGGGTCGTCCGACTATCTGGCCGGGCGTGCCTTCTCGTTCATTTCCGCGATCGACTCGATCGGTGCGGTACCGCCGATCAACGAGTCCCATGTGGAAATGGACGCGGCCTGGGCGCTGTACGAGGCCTACATCAAGATCCTCACCGGACAGGTCGAGACCGCGCTCGTCTATGGATTCGGGAAGTCCTCCGCCGGCACTTTGCGTAGAGTCCTTGCCCTGCAAACGGATCCGTACACCGTTGCGCCACTGTGGCCCGATTCGGTGTCCATGGCCGCCCTGCAGGCGCGACTCGGCCTGGATTCGGGCAAGTGGACCAAGGAACAGATGGCGCAAGTTGCCCTCGACGCCTTCGGCCGCGCCCAACGGGTGGACTCCGAGGCCCCGGCATCGAGTGTCGATGAACTGCTGGCACGTGAATACTTCGCCGATCCGCTGCACAAACACGACATCGCACCGATCTCCGATGGCGCCTCGATCATGGTGTTGGCGTCGGCCGACCGTGCCCGCGAGCTACGCGTAAACCCGGCGTGGATCACCGGATTCGAGCATCGCATCGAGACACCGATACTCGGCGCCCGTGACCTCACGGCCTCGCCGTCGACGGCTGCGTCGGCGGCGGCCGCGACCGGCGGCGACACCGGCTCGATCGAGGTGGCCGAGTTGTACGCCCCGTTCAGCCATCAGCAGCTGATCCTCGCCGAGGCCATCGGCCTCAAGGACTCCACGACCATCAATCCATCGGGTGGCGCGCTGGTGGCCAACCCGATGTTCTCGGCCGGGCTGGAACGAATCGGCTTTGCCGCACAACATATCTGGAACGGTTCGGCACAGCGGGTGCTGGCTCACGCGACCAGCGGGCCCGTACTTCAGCAGAACCTTGTCGCCGTGCTAGAGGGCAAGTGACCGATGAGCCGCTTGCGCGAAGAGGAGAAGATCTAGTGGGTGCATCAAAGAACCTCGCTGCCGTCATCGGCACCGGGCAGACAAAGTACGTCGCCAAGCGCCACGATGTCTCGATGAATGGCCTTGTCCGCGAGGCGATTGATCGAGCGATGACCGATGCGGGTGTCGGCTGGGACGATATCGACGCCGTCGTCGTGGGCAAGGCCCCCGACTTCTTCGAGGGCGTGATGATGCCCGAGCTCTTCATGGCGGACGCGATTGGTGCGACCGGAAAGCCGATGATCCGGGTGCACACGGCCGGTTCTGTCGGCGGCTCCACCGGCGTGGTCGCGGCCAGTCTGGTGCAGTCGGGCAAGTACCGCCGCGTCCTCGCGCTGGCGTGGGAGAAGCAGTCCGAGTCGAATGCGATGTGGGCGTTGTCGATCCCGGTGCCGTTCTCGGTGCCCGTGGGTGCGGGCGCGGGCGGCTACTTCGCCCCGCATGTGCGCGCATACATCGAACGTTCCAAGGCCCCACTGGACACCGGAGCCATCGTCGCGGTGAAGGACCGGCTCAACGCGGCGAAGAATCCGTTGGCGCACCTGCAGCAGCCCGATATCACCGTCGAGAAGGTGATGGCCTCGCCGATGCTGTGGGACCCGATCCGCTTCGATGAGACCTGCCCATCCTCGGATGGCGCATGTGCGATCGTCGTGGGAGACGAAGAGACTGCCGATCGCCGTATCGCCGACGGCCACACCGTCGCCTGGGTGCACGCCACCGCGCTGCGCACCGAACCGCTCGACTACACCGGGCGTGACCGGGTGAACCCGCAAGCGGGACGTGATGCCGCCGCGGCGTTGTGGCGCGATGCGGGAATCACCAGCCCGATCGACGAGATCGACGCCGCCGAGATCTACGTGCCGTTCTCATGGTTCGAGCCGATGTGGCTGGAGAACCTCGGGTTCGCGGCCGAGGGTGAGGGCTGGAAGCTGACCCAAGCCGGCGAGACCGCCATCGGCGGCAAGATTCCCGTCAACGCCTCCGGCGGCGTGCTTTCCTCGAACCCGATTGGGGCATCGGGCCTTATCCGGTTCGCCGAGGCCGCCATCCAGGTAATGGGCAAGGCCGGTGACCATCAGGTGCCGGACGCGAAAAAGGCATTGGGCCACGCCTACGGCGGCGGCTCGCAGTACTACTCGATGTGGGTCGTGGGAAGCGAAAAGCCCGCAGGGAATGGGAGTAAGGCATGAGCCTCGCAGACGAAGCGGGCAAGCGGTCCCGCGCCGCCGTCGAAGCCCGCGACAAGCAGGCCTGGGTCGACAACTTCGCCGAGGACGGCGTGGTGCAGGATCCGGCGGGTCCGTCGCCGTTCGATCCCGAGGGCACGGGCCATCGCGGCAAGGAGGCAATTTCGGCCTTCTGGGACAACATCATTGCGCCCACCGAGAAGCTGGATTTCATCTTCGATGCCACCTACGACTGTGGCACCCATCAGGCCAACGTGGGCCGGATCGTCACCACGATGAACGGCTATCAGATGACGGCCGAGGGTGTGTTCACCTACGAGGCCAACGCCGAGGGCAAGCTCGTCGTGTTGCGCGCCTACTGGGAATTCGACAAGGTCGCCGGTACGGCGCGCAAGATCTAACTCCGCCGGACACACGTAAAGGCCCCCGTGCTTGAGGCGACGGGGGCCTTTACGTCTTCGCGCTAAGAGGCCTGGCGCCCGGCGCTGATCATCTCCTCGCGCGGTACCACTTTGATGCGTTCGCGGCCCTGCTCCTCACCGAGGGCTACCTCGTGAGCATCGAGCCGTTCCCACTCCTCCCAGGTGGTGTAGTCAATCCCGCTTCCCCGTAGATGCGCGAAAACCGCATCAGGGTCGGAGATTTCGGCGGGTTGAATACCCGGGAGGTCTGCGAGCAGGCTGGCAATCGTCTCGGCGGCATCGGATTTGGTGTGTCCGATCAATCCCACGGGTCCGCGCTTGACCCATCCCGTGACATAAGTCGATTCGACCGGAATTCCGTCGATATCGAGCACCCGCCCGGCATCGTGCGGGACAACCCCGGCGTGGTGGTCGAACGGGAGATCCGCCAGGTGCGAGGAGATGTACCCGACCGCGCGGTAGACGGCCTGCACCGGCCAGTCAGTGTATTCCCCTGTCCCCCTGACCGTTCCGTCGCCAATGAGCTCGGTGCGCTCGGTACGCAGGGCTTCGACCCGGTCGATTCCCAGCACCGCCGCGGGCGCCTGGCACAGGTGGATGTGGATGCGATGCGGGGCGCCGGTGGGCTCGGCATCGAGGTACTTCATCATGGTGTCGACGACGAGCTTGGTGGCCTTACTGGAATTGATGGCCTGCTGACTGCCCTCGTCGATCTCAAATCCCTCCGGATGCACGATGACGTCCACACTCGGCGAGTGCGACAGCTCGCGAAACTCCATGGGGCTGAACTTGATCTGCGCCGGGCCACGCCGCGCGAAGACATGCACATCGGTTGCCTGGTTGAGCGCCAAGCCCTGATAGACGTTGGCGGGAATCTCGGTGCCGAGCTGTTCATCGGCGGGTTTGGCCAGCATGCGAGCGATATCCAGGGCCACATTTCCGACGCCTAGCACGGCGACGCTCTTGGCGGTCAGTGGCCACTCCCGTGGGACATCGGGATGACCGTCGTACCAGGAGACAAAGTCAGCGGCGCCGTAGCTCTCGGGAAGATCGATACCGGGGATCTCGAGCTCGCGGTCGGCGCGGGCACCGGTCGAGAAAATCACCGCGTCATAGAAGCGCCGCAGATCCGAGAGCTTGATGTCGGTGCCGTAGTGGACGTTGCCGATGAACCGAATCTCGTCACGTGAGAGCACCCGGCGCAGCGCCTTGATGATCTCCTTGATGCGGGGATGATCGGGAGCCACGCCGTAGCGCACCAGGCCATAGGGCGCGGGTAGCCGATCGAACACGTCGACCTGGGCCTGCTCATACTCCTTGGTGAGGATGTCAGCGGCGTAGATACCGGCTGGACCTGCGCCGATAACCGCGACTCGGATCTTCCTCATGCCATCCCCTTTGATTCGGACATCGATTAGGTAAGGCAAGCCTAAAAAGAATCCCGACGAAAATGGGACGTACGTCCCGAGATCCCGGTCACAGTCCGGTCAGACCTCGGTAACCTGATCGCGTGGTCATTGCGTTGATCGTCGCCGCTGTCCTCCTGGTACCCCTCGTCCTGTTCGCAATGCTCGTGGCGGGTATCCGTCTGCAGATCCGCCCGATTCTCACCGCAATCCGCCGGTTCAACCGCGCCGTGACCAACCCGAAGGTCATGTCCGCCGCCGGAACCGATGCCACCTCCACGGCCGTCATCCGGCACCACGGCAGGCGCAGCGGCCAGGCCTATGAGACGCCGGTGGAAGCCTTCGACGCCGCCGGCGGCACCGTGCTGATCCTTCTGCCTTACGGACAGTCGGCCGACTGGGTGCGCAATGTGACCGCCCAGGGCGGAGCCGAGTTACTCCGGGCAGGCGAGCGGCTCACACTGGCCAATCCGCGCGTGGTCCCCACTGCGCAGGTGCGGTCGCAGCTCCCCGTCAAGGAGCTGCGAATGATGCGGGTGTTCAATGTGCCCGAATGTCTGCAGCTGACCAAGACATCGGGGCAGGCGTAGCGCCGCTACGTGTCCAAACCGGCCAGGTAACGCGTTCCCAACGCCTGGTACGCGGCCGGAACACCCTTGGTCAGGAACTCCGCCGCGGTGCCCGCGACGGGCCCCTTGACCTTGGCGGGCGACCCCATGACCAGCACGTCCTCCGGGATCTGCGTGCCACCGAGCACCAACGAACCCGCGGCCACCATGCTGCGCGAGCCGATGGAGGCGCCGTCGAGCACCGTCGCGTGATTTCCGATCAGGGCGCCGTCACCCACGGTGCAGCTGTGCACCAGACACATATGAGCCACTGTCGCGCCCTCACCGATATCTACTGGCATCCCCGGGTCGCTGTGCAGGACCGAACCATCCTGAATGTTGGCTCCGGCCCTGATGATGATCGGCGCGTAATCGGCGCGGATGACCGTGTTGAACCAGATCGAAGCGCCGGCTTCCACCGTGACATCTCCGATGAGACAAGCGGTCGGCGCGACGAACGCCTCCGGGTGGACGCTCGGGCTTTTTCCGTCGAGTGAGTACAAAGGCATCGAAATACCCTAGCGACCCCTCCTAAAGGACCTTATTTCCGCTTGTGGCAGGCATATTTCTTGCGCTCCGGGGGGCCAAAACTGTAACCTGTTCTAGTTGAAGATGGTCGCCACAGCGGCCAACATCGAAACACTGGAGGCAGCCCCGCCATGAGCACAGATACCGCAGGAATCGGCGTTCGCGAGATCGACGTCGGCGAACTTCCCACGCGCTATGCCCGTGGTTGGCACTGCCTCGGCGTCGCGGAGTCGTTCAGGGACGGGGAGCCGCACGCCATCGATGCGTTCGGCACCAAACTGGTCGTATTCGCCGATTCCCAGGGCGATATCAAGGTGCTCGACGGCTACTGCCGCCATATGGGTGGCGACCTGTCCCAGGGAACCGTCAAGGGCGACAACGTCGCCTGCCCGTTCCACGATTGGCGCTGGGGCGGTGACGGCAAGTGCAAGCTTGTTCCTTACGCCAAGCGCACCCCCAAGCTGGCCCGCACCCGCAGCTGGACCACCGACGTGAAAAGCGGTCTGCTGTTCGTCTGGCATGACGCCGAGGGCAACGGTCCGACGGATGACGTTGAGATTCCGGAAGTTCCGGAATTCACCGATGACGGCTGGACCACCTGGGACTGGAACACGATCGTCATCGAGGGTTCCAACTGCCGCGAAATCGTGGACAACGTCACCGATATGGCGCACTTCTACTACATCCACTTCGGATTCCCGACCTTCTTCAAGAACGTCTTCGAGGGCCACATCGCCTCGCAGTACCTGCGTACCGTCGGTCGTCCCGACGTGCAGCTGGGCGGTTCCTCGCAGTACACCGGCGAGCAGGTCCTGGATTCGGAAGCCTCATACTTCGGGCCGTCCTTCATGATCAACTGGCTGCACAACAACTACGGCGGTTACAAAGCCGAGTCGATCCTGATCAACTGCCACTACCCGATCGACCAGAATTCGTTTGTGCTGCAGTATGGCGTCATGGTCCAGAAGCCCGAGGGCATGGACGAGAGGATGACCGGCAAGCTCTCGCGCGCGATGACCAAGGGCGTGGGACAAGGCTTCCTGCAGGACGTCGAGATCTGGAAGAACAAAACCCGCATCGACAACCCGCTGCTGGTCGAGGAGGACGGCGCCGTCTACCAGATGCGCCGCTGGTACTCGCAGTTCTACGTCAACAAGGCCGATGTCACGCCGGAGATGACAGACCGCTTCGAGCTCGAGATCGACACCAGCAAGGCCAACGAGTTCTGGCACGGTGAGGTCGACGAGAACCTGAAGCGCCAAGCAGACGAAAAGGCTTCCGCAGAATCTCAAGCCGAGGCCGAAGCTCCCGCCGAGGCGACGCAAAGCTAG
Organism: Mycobacterium sp. D16R12; assembly: GCF_002013465.1. GTDB lineage: Bacteria > Actinomycetota > Actinomycetes > Mycobacteriales > Mycobacteriaceae > Mycobacterium. The sequence goes on from NZ_MAFC01000021.1 coordinate 124,733, forward strand.
TGCCATGACCGAAGTTTCAGCGGGGTCTTCCTTGACTGAGAAAAACACCAGCCCGCCTTCCGTGGAGGAGCTGGCTCAGTCGATGCTGGCACTGCATGGCGCCCATGGAGAAGACGAGGCTCACGAATCCGCTGGATCGGGACGCTCGAATGGCCACTGGTCGAAGGCGCCGGCATTCGAAAACGATCCAGAGCGGGCCACGCAGCTGCATGAGGCCACCGAGGGCGACAAGCAGCGGTATCTGACCTCCGGCCTTCAGGAGGTCGACTGCCGGTTCTGCCATGGCTCGGTGATGGTCAAGAAACTCAGCCTCAATCACACTGCTGTGCAATGGAATACCGCGGCGGCCGGCCGGTGTGCCTTTTTCGCGCAGATGCGCGAGGAGGGCACCAACACGGCGCGCGTGCGCGGGTGCCCACGTCTGTCCGACAGCATCGCGCATGCCATAGCCGAGGGCTGCCTCGACCAGATCTGCACGGCCGCCCCGCCCGGGGACGGCTGATCTACAGTTCCAACAGCACGGTCACCGGACCGTCGTTGATCAGTTCGACTTGCATATCCGCGCCGAACACGCCCATTTCCACGTGTGCGCCGAGATTCCGCAGGGCGTCCGCGAACGCCGTCACGATAGGTTCGGCGATGCCTCCCGGAGCCGCCGCGTTCCACGCCGGACGACGTCCCTTCTTTGTGTTGGCGTACAGCGTGAATTGACTGACCACCAGTATCGGGGCGGCCAGGTCGGCAGCGGACTTCTCGTCGTCGAGAATGCGCAGTTGCCACAGTTTTTCCGCGAGCTGCGCGGCCTTGTCGGCATCGTCCTCGTGGGTGATACCCACCAGCGCCAGCAGCCCCTGACCTTCGGGGCGGATCGCGCCGACCACCGCGCCGTCCACGGACACCGACGCCGAGGCGACTCGCTGCACCAGAACACGCACGTTATGACCCTATCAGCGTCGCCAATCGCTCCGCCTGCGCCCTGATCTCCGCGAATGCCGTTGTTTCCCAGAGGTTCCCGCGCCGCAGCGGCCCGAGTGTCCACATCGGCACCACCCCCGGAAGAAGCCTTCCTTCGGCGTCGGTATCCAATCCGAGGTTCTGTGGACCGGGCTTTACCATGCCGTCGGCAAGGAGTTGACTCCAGAGCGGATCGGTGCCGGCAGTGATGTCGTATTGCGGTCCGGTGCAATTGATCACCGCGCGTACTTCCAGGACATGCCCCGTCGACAGCGTCGCCCGGACTCCGTTACCGGCGGCAACGGAATCCGCCAATTCTGCACGATGGAGCTGCAACTCCCCCTCACCGAGGTGCCGATCGACCTGAGCGGCGGTCTGCGGCGCCATCCGGTGCCGGTGAATGTCCCATAGCCTGCGGTATTTTCGCAGGAAGTGGGCACGCTCATCGTCGGTCATGCTCGCCCAGAGCACACCGGCGTGGGGGCGCAATGCATCCACGGCCACGCACGCGTCGCCGCCCTGAGCGATCACGTCCTGGACATAGCGCACCGCGCTCTCCAGCACCTGCCCGCGATCGATAGCGAAGGCAGGAGCCCGCGCCGGCGAGGGTTGATCCAGTCGATGCGCCCGCGGCAGGAGCCCACTGCGGGATATCGCGTGCAAGACACGATCGGGCCGCCGCAGTGTGCAGGCGAGGTCGGCCATCGTCAGACCCGTTCCGACGAGCAGCAGATCTCCGTCTTCCGGAAGGCCGTCGAGTGCACCCGGGCGCCAGGGGTCGTTCACAAACAGCGCGCTATCACGCAACCACTTTGGTGCCCAGGTGGTTCCGGGAGTATTGGGCCCGGCTGCCAGAACCACGGCGTCAGCGTGCACGCTGTCGCTATTACACAGGGTGACCGCGAGTGCCTGGCCGCGCACGGCCACCGCGACCGCCCGGCGATGGATACGGGTCACCCGATCACCGCGCGCTCCGTCGAAGGCACTGGAGAGATAACGTCCGAACAGTCCCCGGGGAACGAAATCCTCGGGGCCCGCGCTCGTGAGGCCATTGCGGCCCAGCCACGCCACGAAATCCAGTGGCTCGCCGGCATCGGCGCTGAGCCTGCCCGCCGGGACATTCAGGAGATGGCGCGGATCTGTGGTGCGATACGGAACGCCTGGCCCCGTACTCGTGTCGGGGTCGATAACGGTCAGACGCAGCGCCCTGGAATCCTTGCGCCGCAGTAGGTGCAGGGCCGCAACCGTTCCCGCGGCACCGGCACCCACGACAGCGACATGGGTCATGGATGAGCCGCTTGCGCGAAGACCGACAACACAGGATGAGCCGCTTGCGCGAAGACCAACATCACAGCCCCGCGAAGCGCTCCATCACCGCTTCCTTGCTCAGCCCATAGTCGGCGAGCGAGTAGACATGCTTGGGTGCGCGCGGGCCCTTTTGGCTTTCATCGTTCATCTTCTGCATCTCCACCAGAGCGGACGCCGAGAGCTCCAGTCCGAAGTGCCGATAGATGGATTCGACGGTGCCAATCGGGTCGGAGATGAAATCGAAGTAGTCGATATCGCAGAACTGTGCCTCGTCGTACTTGCTGCGTGCGGTCTTGAACGACTCAAGGCCGCGGGCCCAGGTATCCAGCTGATCGGCGCCGAGAGTGGCCCCGACGAAGGTCTCCGACCAGCCCGCCGTCGCATGCTCGTTGAGAGAGCAGACCGAGGCGATGATGGTCTCGGCCGGGCGATGTGTCTGGATGACCAACGCGTCCGGGTACACCTCCATGAGCGCATCAAGGGCGAACAGATGGCTCGGATTCTTGAGTACCCAACGCTTTTCGATGTCGTTGAGACCGATCAGCTGCAGGTTGGCCTTGTAACGCCGATACGCCGGTGTCCAGTCCTGACGCGACAGCCACTGGGCGTAGGTGGGCACGTGCGCCAGACATTCATACGACACCGAATGCACCGACTGCCGCAACAGCTGCCAGCATTCCTCGACCTCGGTGGCGGACATGTAATGCAGGCCCATGAATTCCGGATTCTCCACATGATGCTTGGAGAACTGCGCCTCGAGCTGCTGGTACACGGGGTTGGTGTCCCAGGTGTCACGCGCCGGCCGGGGCTGCGGGAAGTCGGCCAGCCACATTTCCAGACCCTGGTGCATCGGATCGGCGTTGAGAAGGCGATGCAGCGCGGTGGTGCCGGTACGGGGCAGACCCGTGACAAAGATGGGCCGATCGATCGCCACCTGCGCATGATCGGGATGCGCCTTGAATGCCGCCTCGCTGAGCAGCCTGGCCCCCAGTGCACCACGCAGGAATACCCGAGACATCTTGGAGCCCAACGGAGTCAGCCCGGCCTCGCGGTGATAGGAGTCCAGCAGCACTCCGAGCGCTTCGCGGTAGTTATCGACCGACGCGTCCCCGAAGTCATCCAGGCCGATGAGCCGGGTGGCGGACTCGTGCAGATCGTCGACGGTGCCGACGCTGGTGCGCTGTGCGTTCGATTCAGAGTTCTTCTCAAAACTCATACTGATCTCCTTGTGGCTAGGCGTGGAATTCGCCGCAGTTGACATCGAGGGCCTGGCCGGTGATCCCGCTCGCCAGGTCGGACGCGAGGAACAGCACGGCATTTGCCACCTCATCGGTGGTCGGCAGCCGCTTGAGATCGGAGTTCGCCGCCGTGTACTCGTAGATCTGCTCGACGGTGCCGCCGTACTTCTTGGCCTGGTGTTCGAAGTAGCCCTTGAGGTTTTCGCCCCACATATAACCGGGCACGACTGAATTCACTCGAATTCCTTGCGGCCCCAGTTCCGTGGCCAACGATTGGGACATGGCCAGCAGCGCCGCCTTAGCGATCTTGTAACTGCCATAGCGGATCTGCGAGTGCCTGATGACCATCGAATTGATGTTGACCACCGCGCCCTTCGATTGGGCGAGCGCGGCGGCCAACTCCTGCGTCAGCCGCAGTGTACCGACCACGGTGAGTTCGACGCTATCGCGAATATGCTGGTAGTCCGTCTTCTCCAAGGATTTCATCGACGGAATGCTGAAGGCGTTGTTGACCAGAACATCAACACCGCCGAAGGTTTCCGTCGCACGTTCGACAAGATTGGCGACGCTGGCCTCGTCGGTGATATCCGTGGCCACGGCAAGGGCTCTGCGCCCGGCCGCGGTGATTTGTTCGGCCACCGCGTCGAGGCGTGATTGCGTGCGCGCCGCAAGAACGACATCCGCGCCGGCCGCGGCGAACTTGGTGGCCAGTGTGGCGCCCAGACCGGGGCCGATACCGGATACGACGACAACCTTGCCGGCGAAGTCCAGGAGACTCATGCCAGTTGTCGCTTCTTCGCCCGAGAGACTCATCAGCCCAACATCCTTGCGCCAATGGCGTTCTGGCGCTCAGCGATACGACTGCGCCAGCCCTCCGTGCTGATCTGATTCAGTGGGTAGTGCGGCAGTTTCGCGGGGACATCGCCGATAGCGACCACCTCGACCTTCGGGCCGTCGGCGGCCGTGAGCTGCCGATCGGCCCGCTGCCACCGGAACTGAAGGTATGCACGGCGGTGCCCCAGCGTCTCAATCCAGTTGGTGACACCAGGATTGGCATTGCTGACCACCATCCGAATATTGCCGTCCGGGTCGACCTGAGCCTGGCTGGAATTCAGCGAGGTCTGGTGGTTGATGTAATCGAGCGAGATGTACCAGAGGCTTCCGAGCTGGAAACCCTGATACGGCGCATCGGATTTAGGAACGGTGATGATCATCGCCTGGTCGTCGGCCAGGTCGTAGTGGCCCACCGAGGAAAACTGGGTGGCCAGACCGCCGGGCGTGAGCCGCGGCTCCGTCATGGTGTTGACAGGGAGGTTGTCGTAGAACCATTTGGGGAACTGCAACCACGTCTTGACTCGGTTGACCAGCTGCTTACCCGCACTTGCATAACGCTTTTCGATCTGTTCCTTCGTCAGCGGGGCCGGCGCCGTGCCTGCGGTGTCCACCCGCGCGATAGCAAGGCTGCCGCGCTGCTCGCGCCAGTCGCTGTACACCTCGCGCATGACCAGCTGCGCTGTTCCCGGCCCGAGCGTGAAGTAGTTGGGCCGAGACTCGCTGACCGCCCCTGGGCCAAATCTGACCTCGAAGCTGCCGTCACTCTCGATATGGATCTCGCGATCGTCGAAGGCGACGGCGCTGCCGGGCACATTCTTGTCGGTGTAGTCACCGCCGCCGAGCACCTGAAAGCTCAAATCGGCTGTGGTTCCCCGCTTTCCGGTGACAACGTACTCATGCTCACCGTTGACGCGGGCGCCGAAGTACAGGGTATCGGGGTTATCCAGCCCCATCTTCGTGAACGGCCCGGTTCCGGAAAGCAGGAACGGATGATCACGGTCGGTGTGAAACGCCATGTGAGTGCAGGCCGCAATCCCCTGCGCCAGATACTGGAGCCCCTCGAGCACATCGGCTTCAGTTTCGATGTGGGGTGCCGCGACGATCAGCTGCTCGGCTTCCGCGATCGCGGACGTGAATGCCTCGCTGTACATGGCGCTCCTGACTGGTACAAATATGTACCGCAGTGGTAGAATGCACCCCGACAGTAGAGCGCTGCGCCCTGGTACGTCAAGAATGCCAGGGACTGCGCAGCGGCACAGGAGGTTTCAGATTGGCCGAAGATCGAGGCAGGACGTCCCCGCCCACCGAACGCGTCATGGCCGTACTCAACTTCATGGCACAGCACCGCACCGACCGCTTCGGGCTCTCTGAATTGGCACGTCGCCTCGGCCTGAGCAAGCCCACCTGCCTGGGCATCGTGACCACCCTTGCCGAATCCGGGTATCTCATCAGAGACGACCGCGACAAGACGTACAGCCTGGGCCCCGCGCTCATCCGCGTCGGCAGAGCAGCCCAGGAGTCGCTGCGCGCCAAGCCGGCGAGCCGGGATCAATTGCTCACGCTGACGCGAGAATTCGGACATACCGCGGCGTTGTCCGCGGTGGTCAGCGATCGGGTGACCGTGCTGGAAGTGGTCAGCGACCCCGACCACCCCGTGCGGGTCGAGGTCGGCCAGAGCTATCCGTTCACCCCGCCGGTAGGCCTGATGTTCGTGCTCTGGGATACCGACGACACCATCACCTCCTGGCTGGCCAAGGACCCGACCGCGCCCGGCCGCACCGCGGATGACCGGCTGCGGAAGGTGATCGAGGAATGTCGCGCCGACGGCTACCTCGTCGAACTGCTGACACCCGCCGGCCGGCAGCTGTACTCGCTCATGGCCGGGGTGCCCGGCGACATCCCCAATGAGCTGCGCGCGCTGCTCGGCGAGATCGTGTCGGGCATCGGCGAGCGCGTATACCTGCGCAGCGAGAACTACACCGTGGGCTCGGGAGCAAAGGTGCGCCACCGGGTGAACGTCATGTCGGCGCCGGTCTACGACCACAATGGCAAGCAGGCGATGGTCGCGAGCCTCTACATCGGCGACGACCTCACCGACGCGGAGATCACCACCCGGGCCAAGGCACTCGTACGCACCGCGGACGGAATCACCGAACACATCGGTGGCATCAAGCCCGCCTGACGTCGCCCTTCTCCCCGTCTCTCCCCGCTTCCGCCGAGTGTGCGCACCACTGCGCACACTCGGCGGTTTCGTCCGTGCATCCCATTGACACCCAACGAGAACACGTTCTACTCTGAACTGGACCGAATACGAACCGATGCGGTACATATTTGGACCGAATGGAGTTGTGGAAATGCCGACATCGTCCGATGTACTTCGCCCAAGAGGCTCATCACCAGCCGAGTCATACGAGTTGTCGCACTTGAACGCCCTGGAAGCTGAGGCGGTCTATATATTCCGCGAAGTGGCGGCAACCTTTGAACGGCCCGTGTTGCTGTTCTCCGGCGGCAAGGATTCGGTGGTTATGCTGCACGTCGCCGCCAAGGCATTCTGGCCATCCCCCCTGCCCTTGCCCGTGATGCACATCGACACCGGGCACAATTTCGACGAGGTCATCACCTTCCGCGACGAGACCGTCAGCCGCTACAGCCTGCGCCTGGAAATCGGCAGCGTGCAGGACGACATCGACTCCGGTGCGGTCGTCGAGGAGACCGGGCCGGGCGCCACTCGTAACCGTCTGCAGACCGCCACCCTGTTGCGCAGCATCAACGAGCACCGCTTCGATGCCGTGTTCGGCGGCGCCCGCCGCGACGAGGAGAAGGCCCGCGCCAAGGAGCGGGTGTTCAGTTTCCGCGATGAATTCGGCCAGTGGGACCCTCGCGCACAGCGCCCCGAACTCTGGAACATCTACAACGGCCGCCATCGTAAGGGTGAACACATCCGAGTGTTCCCGCTATCCAACTGGACCGAGCTGGACATTTGGCAGTACATCGAATCGGAGAACATCACGCTGCCGCCGTTGTACTACGCACACCGGCGCAATGTGGTGGAGCGCGACGGAATGCTTTTGGCAGACACCAGGTTCCTCACCCTGCAGCCGGGCGAGGAGCTTGTCGAAAAGTCGGTCCGGTTCCGGACCATCGGCGATGCCACCTGCACGGGAGCCGTCGAGTCCATCGCGACAACCTCCAGCGCGGTGGTGGAAGAGGTTGCCGCCACCCGCATCACAGAGCGGGGAGCCACCCGCGCCGACGATCGGATCTCCGAGGCCGGTATGGAAGACCGCAAGAAGGAAGGGTATTTCTGATGAGCCGCTTGCACACCATCGAAACCACAGAGCCGGCCCAGGAACTCATCCGCATCGCCACCGCGGGCAGCGTCGACGACGGCAAGTCCACCCTCATCGGCCGCCTGCTGTACGACTCGAAGTCGATCTTCGCCGATCAGCTTGCCGCAGTGGAAGCCAGCAGCAAGGCCAAAGGCGAGACACAGACCAATCTGGCGCTGCTGACCGACGGCCTGCGCGCCGAACGTGAGCAGGGAATCACGATCGACGTCGCACACCGCTATTTCTCCACGCCGGTGCGCAAATTCATCATCGCCGATACCCCCGGGCACGAGCAGTACACCCGCAACATGGTGACCGGCGCCTCCACCGCCGACCTGGCGATCATTCTTGTCGATGCCCGTAATGGCTTGACCCAGCAGACCCGCCGGCACGCGTTCATCACCTCACTTCTCGGTGTGGAGCACGTGGTGTTGTGCATCAACAAGATGGACCTGGTCGACTGGTCGCCTCAGCGATTCGACGAAATCAAAGAGGAGTTCCGCAGATTCGCCACCAAACTAGAGCTGCATGACCTGACGGTCATCCCCGTGTCGGCATTGCTCGGCGACAACATCGTCACCCGGTCCACCAACACACCGTGGTATGAGGGCCCGTCGTTGTTGCATCACATTGAGCAGGTGCATATTTCGTCGGACCGCAACCTCATCGACGCGCGCTTTCCCATCCAATACGTCATCCGCCCTCAAGGCGGTGCGGCGGCACCCGGTGCCGACCGGATCACCGATCTGCACGACTTCCGGGCAGTGTCCGGAACGGTCGCGAGCGGTGTGTTCAAGCCCGGCGATGAGATCGTCGCGCTGCCATCCGGTTTCACCTCAACGGTGTCGGCGATCTGGGGTCCCGGCGGGTCCGTGGTGGACGAGGCATTCGCCGGGAGCGCGGTGAGCGTGCAACTCGCGGACCAGTTGGACCTGGGGCGCGGCGACATGCTCTGCCGTCCGAACAACCGGCCGCTGGTCGGTGCGCAGGTCGATGCCATGGTGTGCTGGTTCACCGATGTGTCCACCCTGTCCGAGGGATCGCGATTCGTGATGCAGCACGCGAATTCGACCGTGAAGGCGTCCATCGCCGGGCTTGACTACCGGCTCGATGTGAACAGCCTGCATCGCGACCAAGAGGCAAAGGAGTTGAAACTCAACGAAATCGGACGTGTGCAGCTACGGCTGCAGCGACCGATCATGTTCGACCCCTACCGGCGCAACCGGACCACAGGCAGCTTCATCCTGATCGACGAGGCCACCAACAACACGGTGGCGGCGGGCATGATCTCCGGCCCGACGCTGCACCAATCCAAGGTGGTCTGGCACTCCTCCGCGGTTTCGCGCGACGAGCGCTCCACCAAGGGCGGGACGATATGGATCACCGGGCTCTCCGCTTCCGGAAAGTCCACCGTGGCGGTCGAATTGGAGCGACGACTGGTAGCGATGGGCATCCCCGCCTATCGGCTCGATGGCGACAATCTGCGACACGGTCTCAACGCCGACCTCGGGTTCTCCGCGGCCGACCGCGCTGAGAACGTGCGCCGCGTCGGTGCCGTCGCCCAGATTCTCGCCGACTCCGGCGTTGTCGCGGTGGCCGCACTCATCAGTCCGTATCAGGCCGATCGGGACAAGATCCGGTACCAGCATGAAGTGGCCGGGCTGCCGTTCGTCGAGGTGTTCGTCGACACCCCGGTCGAGATCTGCGAACAGCGTGACCCGAAGGGCATGTACGCCAAGGCACGCGCCGGCGAGATCAGTGACTTCACCGGAGTCAATGCGCCCTACGAAGCTCCCGAGAAGGCCGAGCTGGTGCTGCGCCCCGACGATGACGCCAAAGGAAACCCGGAGCAGCAGGCGGCCACAATCCTGGACTACTGGTTGTCGGTTTAGCGCTCGGGCTCCAACTCGTTGACCACCGAGTCCACCACCGCACCCAGATCGCCGTCGTGCTCTTCGGCCACGCGCCGCTGGCGCTGATAGGACCCGCCGTGGCGGTAAATCTCTTCCACCGCGGCCAGCTCGGTCTCGCATTCCAGCAGCCTTGCGATAGGTTGCAGCCGAGTCAGCAGATCGTCGAGATCCTCGGTCACCAATCTCTCGTTGCTGTCCTCGTCCAGGATGATGACCGCGTCAAGACCATAACGCGCACTGCGCCATTTGTTTTCCTGCACATGCCAGGGCGGCATGGTGGGCAGTGATTCCCCCGCCTCCAGCTTGCGATCCAGATCCACCACCAGACAATGCGTGAGCGCTACCAGCGCCTCAAGTTCGGCGACATTGGAGATCCCATCGAAGATACGAACCTCGACCGTGCCCAGTGCCGGTGAAGGCCTGATATCCCAACGGATTTCGTTGAGCTGGTCGATAATTCCGGTCTTCATCTGATCATCGACGAAGCCCTCAAACTGCTCCCAGGTCTGAAAGTGGAACGGCAGACCGGCGGTGGGCAGCTGCTGGAACATCATGGCCCGGTTACTCGCGTACCCGGTATCTTGCCCCTCCCACATCGGGGAGGACGCCGACAGCGCCAAAAGGTGCGGGTAGTAATTGAGCATCGACGTGACGATCGGCATCACCTTGTGTTTGGAGGAGACACCGACATGCACGTGCACGCCCCAGATCAACATCTGCCGCCCCCACCATTGGGTGCGGGCAATCAGCTCGTCGTACCGCGGCGCGTCGGTGAGCTGTTGCGCCGACCAGCGGGCGAAGGGATGTGTACCGGCGCAAAACAGGTCCATACCCATCGAGCGCACGGTCGGTCGCACCGTCGCAAGAGTTCCCTGCAGGTCTTGCATCGCTTCGGCGACCGTCCCGCAGATGCCCGTCACCACCTCGATGGTGTTGCGCAGCAGCTCCTTGTGAACGTGCGGAGTCTCACCGATCGCCGCCAGCACCGCGGAGGCTTCGTTGGTGAGGTCCCGGGTCTGGGCGTCGACGAGCGCGAATTCCCACTCCACCCCTAGCGTGGGCCGCGGCGACCCGCGAAATTCGATCGGACGAGCCACCCTGACGGCTAGCCCGCGTCGATGAGACCGCAGGCAACACGCTTGCCCGCGTCGCCGGTCGACTTCGTGGTGTCGTCGGGGCCGGCAGTGCCGTTGGCCTGGGTGTACCGCTCCGGCGGAATGTTGGCGAAGTTATCCGCCTTCTCGTGGATGATGATCGCTGTGCCGTTGCCAGCGGTCAGATCATCCTTGGTGAACGAGTCAGCAGTGGTAACCAGCTCACCGGAGCCGTCCTTGAGGATGTTCAGTGACACCAGGTCGCCACTGGACGGATGACCGGTGTATCCGGGCACGTTGAAATGTCCGCCAGCAGATAGGAAGTCACCCGGGGTGCCGCCGGCCGGCGCGGTGGAGTTGGGATCGCACTTCTTGAAGGAGTGGATGTGCAGCCCGTGGAACCCCGGGGTGAGCTTGCCAGTCTCCGTGGTCTTCACCGTGATGGTGGCGTACCCGTCCTGGAAAACGAACTCCGCCGATGCCACCGGGGTGCCGTCGGCAAGCTTGAGCGTGGCATTGAGCTTTTCGCCCGACGGGATCGGCCGCTCACCGCCTCCATGGCCCCCGTGCTCGCCCGCGGCCGACGGCGCGGTGGAACCTGTCCACACCGGAGGCGTGGTGCCGGGCGTGGTGCTGGCCGGCTGATCCGGGGAGCATCCACTCACGGACAAGGCAACGGCAGCAAGGGTTCCGGCGGCGAGAACGGCGGGCTTAACCATGGGGCTCATCATGCCATCTCTCCTACAGCCCGTAGCACCCAGTGGTAGACCTGAAGTGCTGATCCGTCAGATCAATCAGATGGCGACGGCGACCACGACACCCGGCGGCTGTTCGACGAGCTCAGGTGCACGCGGTGCGGCCTGAACGCCGAGCACCTTGGCGATTTCGTGGGCGGCTTCTTCTTCTCCGGCAGTCTTGCCGAAGAAGACGGTCGTCACGTTCACTTCGGGCATGGGCAGGTTGCCTACTTCGGCGACCTTCCAGCCGGCGGCCGCGACCTGGTCGGCGGCACCACGCGCCAAGTCGGGCACCGAGGTGGTGTTGTAGACACGAACCTCGGGCTTTGGCGCGGGGGGCGGTGTCGTCGACTTAGGGGCCGCGCTGGCGCTTACCGACGTGGACGTCGAGTCCGATGATGAGGACTTATCGGATCCGAGGGCGTTGAATCCGACGAGCAGGAAGATCACGCCGAGAAACAGCAGCACCATCACCATGGCACGTAGCGGGAGGCCATGAGAATCGGGTACGCGTTCGTTCATCGTGAATCCACAATACGGTCCGTGGGCGCCAGCACCTATTCAGCCGGCTACGCCGAGACCGCTATGTGACCTCAAAACCCAGGCGGCGTGCCGCGCGGGCCTTCTGACGGCTCGCGCGGAGCCGGCGGAGCCGTTTGACCAGCATCGGGTCCGCTGCCAGGGCCTCGTGACGATCCACCAGGGCATTCAACACCTGGTAGTAGCGGGTGGCCGACATGCCGAACAGCTCCTTGATGGCGTCTTCCTTGGAACCCGCGTACTTCCACCACTGCCGCTCGAACGCCAGGATGTCATGCTCGCGTCGGCTCAGACCGGCCGCGATCTCGACTCCGTCCGAGCCGACGGCAGGCGAGTCCTGACCAGCGTCTGCAGCCTTTGACTGCTCAGCTCGCGCCTGGGCGCCGTCCATAAAAGCTCCTGACCCAACCGGGGCGTTCGTTGTCTTGTCTGTCGATCGATCGCGTTCACTGCAACACCAAAAATTACAACACTGTGGTTCGGCGATATTTAACCACGCTCAAAGGGCAACTGCGGCTAGCCAACCCCGCGCGTCGGCCCTCAATACCAAGCCGATAGCTTGCCTTCCGTGGCTATTGTTCCCATTTGCATCGTCGGCGACCCGGTGCTGCACACGCCTACCGAGGCCGTCCCGGTCGGTCCCGACGGTTCGCTGCCCGCCGATCTACCCGAGCTGATCGCGAACATGTACGAGACCATGGACGCCGCCAATGGCGTCGGGCTCGCCGCCAACCAGATCGGCGTGCCCCTGCGCCTGTTCGTCTACGACTGCGCGGATACCCGTGGCGGCGGAACCCGCCATCGCGGGGTGGTGATCAACCCCGTCCTGGAAACCTCCCAGATCCCCGAGACCATGCCCGACCCGGACGACGACGAGGAGGGCTGCCTCTCGGTGCCCGGTGAGTCCTTCCCCACCGGACGCGCGGACTGGGCACGGGTCACCGGTCTGGACGCCGACGGCAAAGAGATCACCCTAGAGGGCACCGATCTGTTCGCGCGCATGCTGCAGCATGAGACCGGACATCTGGACGGCTTCCTCTATATAGACACGTTGATTGGGCGCAACGCCAGGGCTGCCAAGCGCGCGGTCAAGTCCAATGGTTGGGGTGTGCCCGGATTGAGCTGGACGCCAGGGCAAGTCGCCGATCCGTTCGGCCATTAGAACGGCGCTGCACCGTGTCCCTGCCTGAACTCGGAGCACGGGTAGCCATCCGCAGCCGACGCCCGGCCGGTTCGGTGCCCCCGTTCACTGACACCGTCGGCGAGTTGGTGGCGACCGATCCGGTGGTGCGGATACTTCATAAATCCGGTGCGGTGGTGGATATTTCAGCCGCCGACATCGTATCGGTGCGCGTGCTGCCGCCGGTTCCGGTGCTGAATCGGGACATCAGGTCGGCGCAGCGAGCCGCGGCCTTTGCGTGGCCGGGCATCGAGCACGATTGGGTGGACGGATGGTTCGTCAGAGCCTCGGGAGGACACACACATCGCGGTAATTCCGCTGTACCACTGGAACACTCGGCGTCACCGCGATCGCTCGGCGACGTGGCCGCGTGGTACTCCGAACACCGACTGCCCACCCTGTTGTGCCTGCCGGACCGGTTGATTCACCCGCCGAATAAGCTGGCCACCAACGGCGAAACCGTGGTGATGGTGCGCGATCTCGATGCGGCCCGCTCGGAGCCCCTCCCGTCGGAGCCATCCTCGGGTTGGCTTGCCCTGCATGGAGATAACCACCCCCTGACGGAGCAGGTGCTGACGGCGGTGGTCGACGGGATACTGGGCTTCGCGTCCGTCACCGACAACGGTCCTGCCGTTGCCATCGCACGGGGCGCCGTCACCGAGCGCTGGCTCGGCATCTCCGCGGTGCAGGTTGCCGAGACCCATCGACGTCGCGGACTGGCCCGGCAGGTGTGTGAGGTACTGCTGGGCTGGGGTGCCGCGCAGGGTGCCCGTCGTGCGTACGTCCAGGTGCGCGCCGAGAACGCCGCAGCGTTAGCGCTCTATCCGACCTTGGGTTTTATCGAGCAGCATCGGTACCGGTATGCGCATATCGAGGCTGTCAGCATCGAAAAGTAGGGTGACGTCATGCGATTGGCCACCTGGAATGTGAACTCCATCCGTGCCCGTGCCGACAGGGTGATCTCCTGGCTGGAACGCTCCGGCACCGACGTGCTCGCCATGCAGGAAACCAAGTGCTCCGACAAGCAGTTCCCCATGCAGGCGTTCACCGATGCCGGGTACGAGGTGGCGCACGTGGGGTTCAGCCAGTGGAATGGGGTCGCCATCGCCTCCCGGGTCGGCCTGCAGGACGTGACCGTCGGGTTCGAGGGGCAGCCCGGGTGGACGTCCGGTGCGGATGTCGAGGAGGCCGCCGAGGCCCGCGCACTAGGCGCCACCTGCAACGGGGTGCGAGTGTGGAGCCTGTATGTCCCGAACGGCCGGACGCTGGAGGATCCGCACTACCAGTACAAGCTGCGGTGGCTGTCGGCTTTGCGTGACGAGGCCGCCGGCTGGCTCGCGGCCGATCCCGCGGCGCAGGTCGCGCTGGTGGGCGACTGGAACATCGCGCCCACCGACGACGACATCTGGAGTGTCGAGGCTTATGAGGGCAGCACCCACGTGTCCGAACCTGAACGCACCGCGTTCACCGCGATGAACAACGCCGGGTACGCCGATGTGGTGCGCCCGTTCACCCCCGGTCCGGGCGTGTACACGTACTGGGATTACACGCAGCTGAGCTTCCCCAAGAAGCGAGGGATGCGCATCGACTTCGTCCTCGGCTCACCGGAGTTCGCCAAGCGAGTGGGTGATGCCCACATCGACCGCGAGGAACGTAAGGGCAAGGGCGCGAGCGACCACGCACCCGTCGTCGTCGATCTGGACTGACACCGGTGGCGAAGTAACCCGCGGCGAATCCCGCCCGCGCTACCCTCAGGGGACTAATGATCGAGGGGGTTCGATGCACCGTTTTTGCGGTCTGGCGATTGCTCTTGCGCTCGGTCTAAGTGCTTGCACGCCACCTCCCGAGGGCATCGAGATCATGACCAACGGCGAGACGCCCACCGCGTTCTCACCCCCCACGACATCCCCGAAGGCGAAACCCAAGCCGACCATCGCACTCCCCACTCCGACGGGCAACATCGGAGATATCAAGCGCCGCAATCTATTCAACGAAGCCGTGCGGCTCACCAGTTCAATCGTTTCCCCGACGCTCGTTGAGCCTAGATTCGACACCGGCTCGGCAGGCGCCCGCATGCTGTACAAGGAGGGGCTGATAGACGACAGTCCCGGTGGCTCCGACAAACTCCTGGATAGCGTGATCCGCGACTACGGATATGTCACCGGCGTCAGCGTCGCGCGTGAACCATCCGGAGACGCCACTACCACTGCCATCCTTCAGAACACCGTCTTGATCTTCAAGGACGAGGCGTCCGCACGAGCGGCCACTGAGGTTGGCTTCCGCCTCCGCGAAGAACGCGACCCCGATAGACCCACGCGGGTGCAGACCGAAGAGATTCCGGGCTTTCCTGAGGCTAAGGCATTTTCACGGCGCGTCGGCGAAGGTCAGGCTGTTTTCGCCTACACAACAGCCTTCGCGCAAATGGGGCCACTGGTAGTACGCATCTCTGTCGGTCAACAATCCGAGGCCGAAAGCATCGAGATCATCGCGCGTTACCTCACACTTCAGCTCGCCGAGTTGGATGGATTCACACCCACGCCGGTCGATCGGCTCAGTTCCCTTACGCCCCCTTTCGACCCTGACGGGTCCCTACTCAAGCTCGCCACCGACAAGACCGAATTCGCTCCATATGGCTCCGGTGGCGTCTTCGATGCAAAGGGCGCGCTGCTCTTCGAAGCCAACATTCAGTCATGGGCCGATCTGTACCGAAATGCAGGAGTCGATCGGCTCATCCTCGACGAGGCCGGAGAGGTGATCCGTGCGGCAGACGAGACCGGTGCCGCATTGTTGCTCGAAAAGGCCCGTCCCGAATTTCGGTCAAGAAAAGGCTATGAACCCACGGACGCACCGAATACGGTGCCCAGCGCGAACTGTCTGCAGTACGTCTCATCACCGCCCGTTGACGACCCGCTTCAACGGTGCCTGTTCATGCGCGGCCGGTATGTCACTTTGGTCGAAGGCCTGCGATCGGTGATCGGTCAACGCGCCCAGGACCGGTGGAACCGCCTCGGCTAACGGAAAGCTGCTGGGGACGAAGTTGCCATCGTATGCTTCTGCACATGGGTGGGGTGGAGCCGACAAGCGAATCCGAGAAGCCAGAGAAGGGCCGGTCCTTGGATCGCTTTTCGATGAAGCGACTCCATCAGGTGGCGATCATTGCGGTGCTAGCGACAACTGCCGCCTTCGGAGGATTGGACCAGGCCGAACCGATGACACCGGTGGAGTTGGGATCGAGCTACGCAAACGGCATTTACAAGATCACGCCGCGTCGAGTGGCCCAGATATGCGACGTGTCGCGTCTACCGACACGCAACTCCACCTTGTTACAGAAGGCTGCCAAAAACTCGATACTCGTCGGGCTATTCTCCACGGTAGAGAACATCTCCGACTCGGGCAGGGTGGTACTGCACGACGTTAAGCCCAACGACGAGGACGTATTCGATCTGGTCGGAGTTGGCGACATCCGAGATGAGGGAGCCTACGGGCCCTATGGTCTCGTCTCCGGACCTCAGCCAGGCAAGGAGTTGGATGTAATCATCGTGTGGGGCTTCCCATTCGGCAAAGCGAAACCTGGCGACGATATCGCCATTCGAATATCTGACTTCACCGAACAACACGGACTGGCCAGCACCGTCACCACGTGGGGCACCACCGGGAAGTACGGAGAGCTGCGCACCAAGATCGGCGCGTGCGTGTGATGCGGCGCCATCATGTCGTCATCGCTGTTCAGGTGATTGCCTGCGCGCTACTGCTCTCAGGCTCGGCGTATCTGTACACGATCGTGCCGCAACGCACCGATTCGTATGCGCCAACTGTGGTGCATGGCACCGCACCGGCACGCACTTCCGGAAGGAACCTGGCGATCACCGTGCACCGGGTGTTCTCGGCGCCTGAAGTTCAAGCGAAATCCTCTGCCAGCGATACGAGTATCGACGTCTATCAGACGAAGGGCCGCTACATAGCAATCGACCTCTCCTACGAAACCGTCCGGATACCGGACAAAATCGACTTACAGCTCAGCGCCGATCACCGCAATATCGGTCGGGAGAACTTCGCCACGGACAGAGCCTTCGGCCAACCCGGTGTCAGCCTGCGTGGAACGTGGGTCTTCGACGTTCCGGCGTCCACCAAGTCGCTTGATCTTCTGGCTATCATTTTCCCGGACAATGATTTTCGCATGATGCAGGGTTGGTACGACTCGCAACTATCGATTGCGATCCCCCCCGAAATGGTCGAGCAGCGAGCGTCGATATCACTTGTGAACCGGAAGGTGGTTCCATGAGAAACTGGCTGCAGCGCAACAGAGTTGGGATTATCCTGACAGTTGTCGCGACACTCGCCTATGGCGCCACAGTGGGATACCCGGCGTGGAAAGAGAACCTTGGGGTCGACGTTCCCGCAGCCACCGTACCGGCCGGAGCTACTGTGAAGATCGACGGCGTGCTGTGGAGGATGCGCGTGCTCGACATGCCCACCCCGGTATACAAAAAGTACTACGACGATCCGCAGCCACCCGAAACCCGTTTTGTGTCATACGCATTCGACCGATCCAAAGATGGAAATCGCGCATCGATCGGCGAGGGATGGGGAGCGTGTCGAGCCACCCTGATCGACGAGAATTACCGGCACTGGTACGTACAGACGGGCCTACTGCCAATGTCGGTATCGGACTGGCTGCGGAAGCGGGGCTACGACACGTGCAATAGCCCAGGTTCATTCGCCGCCGTCATGGTGGTACCCAAGAACGCCAACATCACGGCGGTGGATATCGAATTCGCACCGAAAAAGGGCAGCACCAAGAAGTACCGCTACGTGCGGTTCATACCTCCTGCGTGACAGCCGGCGACGAAGCCCTTTCCACGCAATGCCAATACATGGCCACCACCAGGCACACTCTCAGCGGGTCGATCAACGCGGCGATGGCAATCCGAATCGACTCGCGATAGGACGCCCACCAGATCCACTCATGCGGGCCGAGAAGCGTCGCGACCGCGCGCCACATGTATCCGTCCGTCACGTAGACGTTGAAGTAGGCACCGTTAGGGTCCAATACCACGGTCCCCATGAATGCAAAGACGAAGAAACAGAACGTCAATGGTCCGGAATGCAGCGTCAAACGGAGGGTATCTCCCAGCTGGTCGGCGACCCCCAGCAGACTCCGGAAGATCTCGGACGCACGCATTTGCACGAACCGCGGCAGACGCTGCCAACGCGCCTTCGCCGCTCGACCTGTCCGGCCCGCCACGTCAGTGACCTTGCCTGCCTGATTCGGCCCGAATGCCGCCCGACTGACACCGGCCCATGTTGTGTCGGGTCGAACGGCATAGACGGTTCCTACAATGGCAATCCACGTCACCGCGAGTAGCACCGCCAACACCATCGGCCCCACCGCATCGGTGATCCACTTCCACACCTCACCAACGCGACTGAGGTGCGCGAACACATGCTGCTTCTGCTCTGTGTACCAGACGATGACCTTGCGCTCAGATATCCATTTCGGGCTTCCGACAAGCCGATTCGACGCGGCATTGAGGAGCAGAACCACCCACAGGGCCTGGAGATAGACAGCCACCAATTGGGTCCAGGCGGGTAGCTTCGCCGAATACCTGGTTAAAGCACTGCGAGCCACGAACGCAATTAATATCGCGAGGTAGGCCCGCCAGTCACTGGGAGCCATGAACTCCTCGGCTTGTGTCGCCGTCCTGTCAGGGGCCAGGCCAGAATCCATCGCGTAAAAGATGTCGACGTTCAACAAACCGAGATATGACGAGTAATCGGCCAGTATGAGACGCCAGGCCGCGAAGAGCACGAATACAGGAAGAATCGCCTTCAGCAATATGTCGATGAACACCTGAAACCGTGATCGGCCATCGGCATTCTGGCCATCAAGGTCCGACTCACCGCGAAGCACCAGGTACATCAAGATGTAGGTGGTGAGCCTGGCCAAAGCGGCCAGCGGCATGATCAAGTCACCCCAGTAGCCTCCGAAATGCGCGCCCACGTATACAGCCAGCTTGATCAGCCAGTATCGAGTAAGCCAGCCCATGAGCCAGATACCGATAAGCCACGGCCAGCACCGCCACCACAAGAACCCCGTGCGACGCAGCAGATCCACCGGACCGGATATCCCCCACGTTGCCATGGGCAGATAGTAGCCAGCTCAGTCCTCTGCGTGGGCGTACTTGCCGCCGGTCCCCAGCGAAGCGAGCGCCGCGACCGCCATCATCAGTGCAGCAGCAACGAACACGACTACCAGACCTGCGTGAAACGGCTCGCTGATGAGATTCGGGAAGAACGACTGCCCGGTCAACTCGGCTGCGTTGACCCCCGGGTGGTCCAGAACCCCTGACGGAGCAAGTAATTCGCTGACCGGGTTGTAACCGAGGAACGCCGCGAACAGGCTGCCCACCGGCGGCAGACCGGATACCTCGGCTGCGGTCGAGGCGGGCACACCCTGAGCGGTCAGCCCGGATTGCATAGCGGCGGGCATCGTGGCCGAGAGCCCGACGATCATGAGCGAGAAGAAGATTCCGATGGACAGCGAGCTGCCCGCGTTGAAGAAGGTGCCACGCACACCGGAGGCCGCACCGCGCTGATGCGCGGGCACGCTCGACATGATCGCAGCGGTATTCGGCGCGGTGAAGATGGCCGATCCCAGCCCGTTGAGGAAGATGAGTGCCGCGAAGGCCCAGTAATTGAAGTTCACCGGAATAGCGATGAGCGCCAGGAATGTCACCGCCGACAGCACCATGCCGCCCGTGGCGAAAGGTCGCGCCCCATACCGGTCGGACAACACACCGGCGATGGGCCCGGCCAGCAGGAAGCCAAGTGTCATGGGCAGCAAGAAGATTCCCGCCCACAACGGGGTTGACTCATAGCTGTACCCCCGCAACGGCAACCAGATGCCCTGCAGCCAGATGATGAGCATGAACTGCAGACCGCCTCGGCCCACCGACGCCAGCAGGTTGGCCAGGTTCCCCAGACCAAACGCGCGGTTCTTGAACAGCCGCATGTCGAGCATCGGGTCGGCTACCCGGGACTCGATCACGCAGAACAACACCAGCAGCGCGACACCGGCAATCAGCGATCCATAGACCAGCGGATTACCCCACCCGGTGCTCGAATTGCCGTACGGCTGAATGCCGTACGTGATTCCGGTGAGCAGCACCGTCAGCCCCAGCGCAACGGTCACCGTGCCCGCCCAGTCCAGCTTGCCGGGCGTGGGTTCGTCGATCTCGACGAGCGATCGGTACGACCACACGGTGCCCAACAGGCCCAGCGGCACACCCACCCAGAAGATGGCGCGCCAATCCCATTCGGAGAGGACGCCTCCAATCAACAGTCCGAGGAATGACCCTGCCACCGCGGCCACCTGGTTGATCCCCAGCGCCAATCCACGCTGCGTGGATGGGAAGGCGTCGGTGAGGATGGCCGACGAGTTGGCCATCAGCATGGCCCCGCCCACCCCTTGCACCACACGCCACGCGATGAGCCATACCGCGCCCCCGCCGTAATGGAACGGGTCGAAGGACAGCACCACCGCCGCGACGGTGAAGACGACAAAGCCCATGTTGTAAATCCGGACCCGCCCGTACATATCGCCGAGGCGGCCGAACAGCACCACGAGAACCGCGGAGGACAGCAGATAGCCCATGAGCATCCAGAGCAGATAGCTCACGTTCCCGGCGGCAAGGGGGTTCAGACCGATACCGCGAAAAATGGCCGGCAACGAGATCAAGACGATCGATGAGTTGATGGTCGCGAGCAGCACACCCAGCGTGGTGTTAGACAGTGCGACCCATTTGTAGTGCGGGTGGTCACGATCCACCCGCACTCGACGTCGTGCGGTCTCGATATCCGCAGGTGTTTCGTCGGTCTGTGTCATCAAATCAGTCATCGTCACCCTTGCTGCGCGCTTCTCCCCGACGCGGGCAGCTCCGACCGGACGTCACTGGATACCACCGTGCACAACTTTAGCAAGGGAAACTATATTCCCAAAACCTGCCGGCCCCGTCTGTCAGGTCGGGCATTGGGCGCATGCCGTACGCGGTTCGAGCGCGAGCCTCACGCGGAAATCTGACCGGAAATCCGCGTGAGGCTCGCACTCGGCAGAGAAATCGGTGACCTACCGAGTAGCGTGGCCAGTGTTCGTCAACGAACAGCCCCAACACACAAACACGGGAGCGCACACCAGTGCGCTGAGAGGACGGCTAGGGCCGTCGACCGTATGAACCTGACCGGGTAATGCCGGCGTAGGGAGGAAGAATTATGTCGACTCAATCAACCCGTTCTCAGGCCCCGGAAACCGTCACCACCGGCCCCATCCAGGGCAGCGAAAAGATCTACCAGGACCTCGACAGTGGCCTGCGGGTGCCGCAGCGCAGGGTGAACCTCACCAATGGTGAGCACCTGGACCTGTATGACACCTCCGGTCCGTACACCGACACCAATGCCACCATCGATCTGCAGAAGGGGCTGCCGCCGCGCGTCGGCATCGTGACCGATCGCGGCACCCAGCTGCAGCGGGCCCGTGCCGGAGAGATCACCGCCGAGATGGAGTTCATCGCCGTCCGCGAGGGTGTCCCCGCCGAGCTGGTGCGCAGCGAGGTCGCGATGGGTCGCGCCGTTATCCCCGCCAACCACAAACACCCCGAGAGCGAGCCGATGATCATCGGCAAGGCCTTCGGCGTGAAAATCAATGCCAACATCGGCAACTCGGCCGTCACCTCCTCGATCGCCGAAGAGGTGGAGAAAATGGTGTGGGCCATCCGTTGGGGTGCCGACAACATCATGGACCTCTCTACCGGTAAGGACATCCACCAGACCCGTGAGTGGATCCTGCGTAACTCCCCCGTCCCCGTGGGCACCGTGCCGATCTATCAGGCACTGGAGAAGACCAACGGTGATCCGGCCGCGCTGACCTGGGAGCTGTACCGCGACACCGTGATCGAGCAGGCAGAGCAGGGCGTCGACTATATGACGGTGCATGCCGGTGTGCTACTGCGTTACGTGCCGCTGACCGCCAAGCGCGTCACCGGCATCGTCTCGCGCGGCGGCTCGATCATGGCCGCCTGGTGCCTGGCCCATCACCGGGAGTCGTTCCTGTACACGCACTTCGAGGAGCTGTGCGAGATTCTGGCGCGTTACGACGTGACCTTCTCGCTCGGCGACGGCCTGCGTCCAGGGTCCATCGCCGATGCCAACGACGAAGCCCAGTTCGCCGAGCTGCGCACACTCGGTGAGCTGACGAAGATCGCGAAATCCCATGGTGTGCAGGTGATGATCGAAGGGCCCGGCCACGTGCCGATGCACAAGATCGTCGAGAACGTGAAGCTCGAGGAGGAACTCTGCGAGGAGGCCCCGTTCTACACGCTGGGCCCGCTCGCCACCGATATCGCTCCGGCCTACGACCACATCACCTCGGCCATCGGGGCGGCGATCATCGCCCAGGCCGGTACCGCGATGCTCTGCTACGTCACCCCCAAGGAACACCTGGGGCTGCCGGACCGCAAGGACGTCAAGGACGGCGTGATCGCCTACAAGATCGCCGCACACGCGGCCGATCTCGCCAAGGGGCATCCGCGTGCGCAGCTGCGTGACAACGCACTGTCCAAGGCGCGCTTCGAGTTCCGCTGGGATGACCAGTTCAATCTGTCACTGGATCCGGACACCGCCCGCGAGTTCCACGACGAGACGCTGCCCGCCGAGCCGGCCAAGACGGCGCACTTCTGCTCGATGTGCGGCCCGAAGTTCTGCTCCATGCGCATCACCGCCGATATCCGGGAGTTCGCCGCCGCAAACGGGCTCGAGACGCAGGAGGACATCGACGCGATGCTGGCACGCGGCATGGAAGAGAAGTCCGTGGAGTTCGCCGAGCACGGCAACCGGGTCTATCTGCCGATCGCGTGAGCACAGCTGCCTTCCTCCCCATCCCGGAGCCGGGTGCTACCCCGGTGCGGGTGATGACCATCGCCGGGTCCGACTCCGGGGGCGGGGCGGGTATCCAAGCCGATATGCGCACCATGGCGTTGCTCGGTGTGCACGGGTGCGTGGCGGTCACCGCGGTAACCGTGCAGAACTCGTTGGGTGTCAGGGATTTTCACGAAATCCCGCCGCAGGTGGTGGCGGCGCAGATGGACGCGGTGATCACCGATATCGGCATCCAGGCCGCCAAGACCGGGATGCTGGCCTCCGCCCCGATCATCGAGGCCATCGCGCAGACGTGGTCGCGCCTGGAAACGAACGTTCCCCTGATCGTCGATCCCGTCTGCGCATCCATGCACGGCGACCCGCTGCTGCACCCCAGCGCGCTGGATGCCATCCGCGAACAGCTCTTTCCGATGGCGACGCTCGTCACTCCGAATCTGGACGAGGTACGGCTGTTGGTCGGTGTAGAGGTCATCGATGAGGAAACCCAGAGGGAAGCAGCGCGAAAGCTCCATGCCCTCGGCCCGCAGTGGGCTCTGGTGAAGGGCGGGCACCTTCGATCCAGCGACACCAGCACCGACCTGCTCTTCGACGGCACCGAGTTTCACTACTTCCCCGTCGAACGAGTGGACACCGGCCATGACCACGGCGCCGGGGATACCCTCGCCGCGTCGATCAGTTGCGCACTGGCACATGGACTTTCCATGACCGAGGCCGTCGCCTTCGGGAAACGGTGGATCACCGAGTGCCTGCGAGCGGCCTATCCCCTCGGCCGCGGCCACGGCCCGGTATCGGCCCTGTTCAGGCTGAGATGAGCGACTGAGCGAAGAGCCTTAGGCTGAGCGCGTGAGCACCGAGGAACTTCCGGATATCGCTGGAATCGCCCACCACCCCGACGGACACCCCCACGGTGCCGTAGTGCTGACCCACGGCGCCGGTGGCAGCTGCCACTCCCCCATGTTGCGTCTGCTGTGCACGGCGTGGGCCGAACGCGGTTGGCTGGCGATACGTTTCGATATGCCCTTCCGGCGCAATCGGCCAAGCGGTCCCCCCTCCGCCTCGTCGGCCGATAAGGACCGCGCGGGTATCGCCGAGGTGATCAACAAGGCTCGCGCCCTGGTGGACGGCCCGCTCCTGGCGGGTGGTCATTCCTACGGCGGACGTCAAACCTCGATGCTGGTGGCGGAACAGGGGCCGATCATCGACGTCCTCACCGTGTTCTCCTACCCGCTGCATCCACCCGGCAAGCCCGACCGGCTACGCACCGAGCATCTGCCCGGTATCCAGGTTCCGACGGTGTTCACCCACGGCACCTCGGATGCGTTCGGCACCATCGCAGAACTCAAGCAGGCATCGGTTCTGATACCGGGCGGCGCGACCATCGTGGAGATCGCCGGCGCGCGTCATGACCTGGGGTCCAAGACAATCGATGTCCCCGAGCTCGCCATCGATGCCGCGCTGGCGGCCCTGAAAGCGACCTAACGCTCGTCCACCACGCGCCAGTCACGCATCAACAGCTGTGCAGCCCGACGCAGATCAGCCTCTGCCTGCGCGACGGTGAGACCACCGTTGAGGCACACCTGAATACAGCCAAACCACTGGTGCACCAGCAGTCTGATCACGGCCTCATCGGCATCGGCCGGATCCGAAAGACCGGCCACCTCCGATATCAACTCGTGGAACCGCTTCTCGACCTGCATCAGATCGGGTACCTCGGCCAGCGACGCCGAGTTCGAGGACCTGATCATCGCGATCGCCAGCATGCGACGCCGGGTCAATCCGCGTAGTGCCCGTACCAGTGCCTCGCCCACCCGGTCGGCCGCCGTCTCTTGGCCATCGGGAGACAACGGGATGCGACCGACAAGCCGTTCCGACTCACGCACCAGCGCCGAGACGAACAGATGACGCTTCGTCGGGAAGTACCGGTACAACGTGCCGATGGCGACGTTGGCGTGTTTGGCGACATCGTGCATCTGGACGTGATCGAGCTCGCGCGTCATGGCGAGTTCTTCGGCCGCGTCGAGCATGCGCTTGTACTGCTCATGTTGGCGCCTGGTCGACGGCATGGCGGCGGGCCGCACCGGTGACGCTTCAACCATGGCGCTCACGATCTATTCACCTGCATAAATAACCCCGAAACTGGAACCTGTTCTAAATAAGGTAGCACTACCGTAAGCCCGCGCACTGCGAATTCGCGGTCCTGTTTAGTTCCCGGCGCTCGGCGTCCCCGCCAGCATCGCCAGCAGCAGCTCAGCGCGCACCCTCGCGATATCGAGGTCGCAGGCCAGCAGTGACTGCACGGTTTCGATACGTTTCCGCAGCGTGTGACGGTGTACACCGACAGCGGCGGCCGCCGACTCCCAATGACCGTTCGCCTCTAGATAGGCCCGCAAGGACACCAGCAGTTCGGTGCCGTGGGTGGCGTCATGCTCGGCGACGGGCGCCAATGTCGCGTTCGCGACGGCGACCAGTACCTCACGACTCGCGCCGAAGGACAGCAGTGCGCTACCCGCGAGTGAGGTGAACTCCAGCGGTGTCCCGCCGCGTTCGGCCACCGACGCGGCGAGCTTCGCATTCTGTGCCGCATCGCCGAGCCGCCCCACCGGATGCGCTCCGCTCAACCCGGCGCGCAGACCCTTTCTGGTGCGCCCGTCCACGTCCATGAACAATTTCCGGGCGAATTCGGCAGTCTCCGACCCCCGAATCACGACGGTGAGCCGGGCCTCGGCGGTATGTGCGAAGACCGGGTGACCTGCGGACTCCATCGCCCGGGTGATTATCGGTTGCACCCGCCGCAGCGCCGCCGGGGATTCGGCATCCACCACCAGCACCCGGATCCGTCCACGCCCGTCGGCAGCCGGTGCCAGCTGCGCCCACACCGAGTCCAGGTTCCGTTCCTCGCCGAGTAGCAGCCCCAAGGCCTGCCCATTCAACTGACGTTGTGCATCCTGCAGCCGCGAAGGCTTGTCGAAATCCAAGGCCAACAAGGAATTTGCGTGCCCCAGCAGCACCTGGTCCACGAAGGTCAACGGCGCCTTACTGACAACAGCCAACACTCCGTACGACGTGCCACCCACACCGATCGTCTGTTGCGCGACCGCGATTCCCGGATCAAGTTGTTGTGCACCGGCCGATGCACCCGGAGTCACCGCACCCCGGACCAGATTGACCGTCGCGACGTCCAGATTGCGCGGATGGCTCGCAATCACCGTGCCACCCGAGTCCAAGACCACGACGTTGGCGCGCAGCGACCGTCCAAGTTCCGCGGTGACCGCCTGCACACCGCCATTGACGATCGCCCGGGTAATCCGGGGCTGGGCCCGCGATACCCGCAGCACCGCGTCGTACTCCAGTTCGGCGATGCGGGTGCTCACCGCCTTGACCACCGCGGCGAACGGGGTGCGCAGCGGCACCTCCATCAGCGGCATGCCCAGCTCGTCCGCGGCGCTCACCAACTCCGGTGGCACCTCATCGAACGTCAGCCCGGTACCGAATCCCAATGCGACAACGCCATTCTCATCAAGTGCACGCAGGTATCGCAGCCGCTCCCGGGCACTCGCAGGTAGGCCGATCCCGGTGGTGAGCACCAACTCTCCACCGGATAGCCATCGCGCGGGGTCGGCGAGCTCTGTGGTGAGCGCCAGATTGATCTCGCGCCCCAGACCCGTGGCGCCGCCCTTCAAGGTGAGTTTCAGATCCACCTGATCCAACACCCAGCGCACCGGAACACTCATCTCACGGGACTGTACAGAATGGTGAAAAACACCGCGAAGATTCCCGGAATTGTCGGATGATCAGGCATGTGCCTCAGCGCACACTGGTTGTCTGCGTGCTTTCTTGACGTGCTTAGACGGATTCCCTCGACGGATGGACATGCGATATGCCGGACTCGGTACTCCAGAACTACATCGACGGCCAGTTTGTCGATTCTTTGTCCCTGAAATCCTCCGAGCCCATCGACCTGATCAGCCCGGTCGACGAATCGTTGGTGGGCCGCGCCCCGGTGTCCAATGCCGACGACGTGAATGCGGCGGTGGCCGCCGCCGAACGTGCCTTCATCTCCTGGGGTAAGTCCACACCGAGCGTCCGGCAGCAGGCGCTGCTCAAGCTCGCCGACGCCATTGAGGCGCATATCGACGAGATCGTCGAGGCCCAGTGCCGCAACACCGGGCAGCCGAAAGCAGTCATCGCCGCCGAGGAGGTGACCGTGAGCGCGGATCAGCTCCGGTTCTTCGCCGGTGCGGCACGACTCGTCGAGGGCAAATCGGCAGGCGAGTACATGGAGGGATTCACCTCCTACGTTCGGCGCGAGCCCATTGGCGTCGTCGGGCAGGTGACCCCGTGGAACTACCCGTTCATGATGGCGATCTGGAAGATCGGCCCCGCGCTGGCGGCCGGGAACACCATCGTCCTCAAGCCCAGCGACACCACGCCGGAAAGCACACTGGTGCTGGCCCGTTTGACGAAGGGCATCCTGCCCGACGGCGTCTTCAACGTCGTACTGGGCACCGCCACCACCGGCTCTGAATTGGTGAGCCACCCTGCCATTGGCCTGGTGTCGATCACAGGGTCGGTGCGGGCCGGTATCGCCGTCGCCGCCTCGGCGGCCGAGCAGCTCAAGCGCAGCCACCTCGAACTCGGCGGCAAGGCACCGGTGGTGGTGTTCGGTGACGTCGATATCGACAAGGCGGCCATCGGAATTGCGCAAGCCGCCTTCTTCAACGCCGGCCAGGACTGCACGGCTGCCACCCGGGTGATCGTGCACCAGTCGATCCATGACGACTTCGTGAACGCCCTCAACTCGGCGGCGCAGACGTTACGCCCGGGCCTGCCCGATGACCCCGACAGCTTCTACGGGCCGATGAACAACATCAATCACTTCACCGCGGTCACCAAGAAACTCGACAATCTACCCGCGCACGCGACGATCGTGACGGGCGGAAAGCGCTGGGGCGACAAGGGTTACTTCATCGAGCCCACTATCGTCACCGGGGTCCGGCAGGACGACTCGATAGTCCAAGAAGAGACCTTTGGGCCCATCTTGACGGTCCAATCCTTTGACGATGCGGAGGAGGCCGTCCGCCTGGCCAATGGAGTGCGCTACGCGCTGGCCTCCAGCGTGTGGACCAAGGACCACGAGACCGCCGAAAAATTCACTCGCGAACTCGATTTCGGTTGTGTATGGGTCAATTGTCATATCCCACTGGTCGCCGAGATGCCACACGGCGGGTTCAAATACTCCGGATACGGCAAGGACCTGTCGGCCTACGGTGTGGAGGACTACACCCGAATCAAGCATGTGATGAGCGCACACTAGACATGGCAGCCGACACGTTTCACCCTCTCGATCCCCTGACCGCGGACGAATTCACCGCGACAGCAAAACTTCTGGCGCAAACGCACGGCGTCGGGAACGACTGGCGGTACACCTCCATCGAGCTGTCCGAGCCCTCGAAGGCCGAGATCGCCGCATTCGACAACACCGGCACGCGGCCCGAGCGGCGGGCACTCGCCACGTGCCTGGACACCCAACGCAACGCCACCTACAAGGCGGTCGTCTCGCTGACCGCCGGTGAAGTGCAATCCTGGGATCACATTCCCGGAGTGCAACCCAACTTCACGGTCGACGAGTGGGAAGAGGCCGATGCGGCTCTGAGGCGCCATCCGGAGGTCATCGCCGCCCTGGCCGCCCGCGGCATCACCGACATGGACCTGGCGTTCATGGATACCTGGACCTATGGCGATGCGGTCATGCCCGAGAAGTACAAGGGCAGACGCCTCGGATGGTCGGACACCTGGGTGCGCTCCACCGAAGGTGCCAATCCATATGCGGGCCCCGTCAACGGATTCCACTGCGTCATCGACATGAACAGCATGGAGCTGTTGGAGATCGAGGACACGTTCACCGTCCCGCGGCCCGAGATGATGGGCGAATACGTACCCCGGCACGTACCCGAACGCCTGCGCCGGCAGAGCACCCGGGAGTCGCTGCAACCACTGCATATCACCCAGCCCGACGGCACCTCCTTCACCATCGAAGGCAACAAACTCGAGTGGCAGAACTGGTCATTGCGGGTCGGCTTCAACTACCGCGAAGGCATGACACTGCACGCGGTGACCTACAACGACAACGGCCGAGTGCGATCGGTGGCCAACCGTATGTCCTTCGCCGAGATGATGGTGCCCTACCGCGACCACTGCGAAGATCACTACCGAAGAACAGCTTTCGATATCGGCGAGTGGGGCATCGGCTTCATGACTACCTCGCTGGAACTTGGTTGCGACTGTCTCGGTGAGATCCGCTACCTCGATGCCGTGCTGCACAACAGCAAGGGCGAGCCGTACACCATCAAGAACGCGATCTGCATTCACGAAGAGGACAATGCCGTCCTGTGGAAGCACGTCGATCACGACCACGGCGCCGAGGTACGCCGGATGCGTCGACTCACGGTGTCCTTCCACGTCACCGTCGCCAACTACGAATACCTCACGTACTGGCGGTTCTATCAGGACGGGAATATCGAATGTGAGGTCCGCGCAACAGGAATCATGGTGGTGAGCAACTTCGCCGAGGGCGCCGCACACCCACACGGAACTCTGGTCGACAACCGGACCTATGCGCCGTACCACCAACATTTCCTTGTCGCGCGACTGGACCTGGACATCGATGGCACCGAGAACACCGTGTACTCCACCGAAACCGAGATCGAGCCCGTCGGCCCCAACAACCCGTACGGACTGTCTCTACGGCAGCGCAACACCCCGTTGCGCACCGAGTCGGAAGGCAAGCAGGACTTCTGCTGGCAGACTCAGCGCGCCTGGAAGGTCGTCAACGACAACACCCGCAACGGCATCGGCACCGCACCGGCCTACAAGCTGGTACCCGGTGCCGCCATTCCGTCCATGTTCGATCCGTCCTCACCGGTGCTGGCACGCTGCCGCGCCATCGAACACACGCTCTGGGTTACCCCGAATTCCCCCGAGGAGCGCTGGCCCGCAGGAGAATTCGTTACGCAGAGCAAGGAAGACCATGGCCTGCCTGCCTGGACTGAGGGCAACCGCTCCATCGAAAACACCGACGTGGTGCTCTGGTACGTGTTCGGAATCCACCACATCACCCGCCCCGAAGACTGGCCGATCATGCCCGTCGACACCGTGAACTTCTGGCTCAAACCGGTCGGGTTCTTCGACCGCAACCCCTCGCTCGACGTGGCACCCACCCCGCCGAAGAGTTGTCACACATCCGGACACCAGGAGGCTTAGCCATGAACACCGCCGCCAAGAGGATTGCCGTTGCATATCTGGCCACTCCGGGCGGCGATGACGCTCTAGCGGTGGGAGCACAGATCGCGCGCTCACTGGGTGCACACCTCGATCTGTGCATGGTGCTCCCCCAGGACCGCCCCATCCTGGCGCCGCTTCCCCAAAAGGAGCGCCAGGACATATTGTCCGAGAACGCCACGCACTGGCTGAAACATGCCGAGGCCACCATTCCCGACGACCTCACGGTCCAGACCCATATCAGCTTCCACGAGTCGATTGCCGAGGGGCTCATCGCGCAGTGCGAGGCCCTGGGAGTCGAGGCCGTCGTGGTGGGTGGTTCCGGCGGCGGCCTGGTCGGCAGCCTGTCGCTGGGATCGGTGGTCAATGAGCTCGTGCACTCATCGCCGATACCGCTGGTGATCTCGCCGCGTGGCGCGCGCTATCAGAAAAACCTCCGCGTCCGCGAAGTCACCTGCGCCATGGGAACCCGGCAAGGCGCGCGGGTACTGCTGGACACAGCGCTGCGAGCCTGCCAGCGCGCCGGCACACCGCTGCGCCTGGTCTCGTTGGTGTCGTTCGACCCGATCCCCGGGGGTGATGACGATCAGTCGGCGCGAGAACGCGCCACCATTCATGCACAACAGTCCCTTGAGACCGCCAAAATGGTTCTCCCACAAAAATTCCCGGTCACGTCAGTCGTCGCCGAGGGGCCCACCGTCGAGGCCGCCGTGAACAAGCTCGACTGGCACGAGGGCGACATCATCATGGTCGGTTCAAGCCGTCTGGCGCAGCCACGACGGCTCTTCCTCGGCTCGACGGCCGCCAAGATGCTCCGCGTGCTGCAGGTCCCAATGGTCGTCATTCCTAAAGAAGAAGGGGGCGATAGTGACTGAGGACGTCGCTCACGCCGAGCCGGAGCATGCCGAGCGGTCCGCGGGACTTGTCTCAAAGGGCTTGGCAACCGGACGTATCGGCACCTTTACCGGCGCCATCCTCGGCATCTCCACGGTGGCACCGGGATACACCCTCACGGCCAGCATCGGCCTGATCGTGGCCGCGGTCGGCCTCAAGATGCCGGCCATCCTGATCGCGGGTTTCATCCCGATGTTCCTCACCGCGTACGCCTACCGCGAGCTCAATTCGCGCGCACCCGACTGCGGCGCCTCCTTCACCTGGTCCACCAAGGCATTCGGCCCGTACATCGGGTGGATGTGCGGCTGGGGCATGGTGATCGCCACCATCATCGTCTTGTCCAACCTGGCATCCATCGGTGTGCAATACGGGTATCAGTTTCTCGGCGCCATCTTCCACAATCAGACCCTCGGCGAGCTCGCGGACAACAAGGCCGTCAACATCATCTCGACCGTCGCGCTGCTGGCCATCGCCACCTACATCTCCAGCCGGGGCATCACCACGAGCGAAAAGGTGCAGTACGTACTCGTCGGGTTCCAGATGATCGTGCTGGTGATCTTCGCCGTCGTCGCCATCACGAAGGCACCCGGCGCGGCCGGGCATCTGGACTTCGATCTGGACTGGTTCAACCCGCTGACGGGACTAACCCTGAGCGCCTTTGTCATTGGTCTCGTCGGCTCGATCTTCGCGTTCTGGGGTTGGGATACCTGCCTGACACTCGGCGAGGAATGTAAGGACCCGACAAAGGTGCCCGGCCGAGCCGGCCTGCTGTGCGTACTGTCGATCTTGCTGACCTACCTACTGGTGGCCGTCGCGGTGATGATGTTCGCCGGTGTCGGCGACACCGATCTGGGCCTGGCCAATGAGGAGAACAAGGACAATGTCTTTGGCGCCCTTGCCAACCCGGTGCTGGGTAGCTGGTTCGGACCGCTACTGCTGTTGGCAATATTCGCCTCCGCGGTAGCGAGCCTGCAGACCACCTCCCTGCCTGCGGCCCGCACCATGCTCGCCATGGGAACCTATGGCGCCTTTCCGAAACGGTTCGCGAGCGTCAGCCCGCGATTCCTGACGCCAACCTTCAGCACGGTGGTGGCCGGTGCGATTACCGCCGTCTTCTATACGGTTGTCAGCCTGCTCTCCGACCGTACCCTGCTGGATACCATTGCCGCACTTGGCATCATGATCTGCTGGTACTACGGGATCACCGCCTTCGCCTGCGTGTGGTACTTCCGCGCGGAGCTGTTCCAGAATGCCCACAACGTGGTGTACAAGTTTCTCTTTCCGCTCCTGGGCGGGCTCATGCTGGCGGCCGTGTTCGTCATCTCCGTGCGCGAAAGCATGGATCCGGAGAAGACGGGCAGCGGTGCCTCGATCGGCGGCATCGGCCTGGTGTTCTATCTGGGCTTCGGAGTCCTGGCCGTCGGCGCGGTACTCATGGTGATCATGCGCTTCAAGAGCCCGGACTTCTTCCTCGGGCGCACCCTGACTCGCGACACCGCACCGCTCGTGGAGTAGCAGCCATGTGCTCGACACTCCGGTTTTCGATGCAAACCCCAAGAGGAACGCGCAGAACACGGCGTGTCGACACAGAGGGGGAGGTGCGCCAGAACGGCGTATCCGCGAGCCTTCGGTGGACAAACCGTCCATTCCCAGAAACACACCACAGCGGCAGACTGACATCGCCGGATCGACGACAGGAAGCGCCATGACCGACATCGCCTACCGCCTCGCCCAGAAGCGGAACATCGTGACGCCCCTGCCCGGGCCCCGCTCTAGCGCCCTGGCCGAGCGCCGCCGCGCCGCGGTAGCCGCGGGCGTCGGTTCCACCGCACCGGTCTACGCCGTCGACGCCGACGGCGGGGTGATCGTCGACGCCGACGGCAACTCCTTCATCGACCTCGGAGCAGGTATCGCGGTCACCACCGTCGGTGCCTCACATCCCGCGGTTGCGGCGGCCATCGCCGACCAGGCAGCCCATTTCACCCATACCTGTTTCATGGTGACGCCTTACGAGGGGTACGTGCAGGTTGCCGAGCTCCTCAACGCCCTGACTCCCGGCGATCACGAGAAGCGCACCGCACTGTTCAACTCCGGCGCCGAGGCGGTGGAAAACGCCATCAAGGTCTCGCGGCTTGCCACCGGCCGCCCGGCCGTCGTCGCCTTCGACAACGCCTATCACGGCCGCACCAACCTGACGATGGCACTGACCGCCAAGTCGATGCCCTACAAGTCGCAGTTCGGGCCCTTCGCGCCCGAGGTCTACCGGATGCCGGCCTCCTACCCCTTGCGTGACGAGCCGGGCCTGTCCGGCGAGGAAGCCGCACGGCGCGCCATCTCCCGCATCGAAACCCAGATCGGTGCGCAATCGCTGGCCGCGATCATCATCGAGCCGATCCAGGGTGAGGGCGGATTCATCGTGCCTGCACCCGGATTCCTGTCCACGCTGACAGCCTGGGCCCGAGACAACGGCGTCGTCTTCATCGCCGACGAGGTGCAGACCGGCTTCGCACGCACGGGTGCCTGGTTCGCCTCCGAGTACGACGGCATCGTCCCCGACATCATCACCATGGCCAAGGGCATCGCCGGGGGCATGCCGCTGTCCGCCGTCACCGGACGCGCCGACCTCATGGACGCGGTGTACACCGGCGGCCTGGGCGGAACCTACGGCGGCAACCCCGTGACCTGTGCGGCCGCCATCGCCGCACTGGGCGTTATGCGTGAGCTCGACCTACCGGCCCGGGCCCGGGCCATCGAAGCCTCGGTGGTGTCGCGCCTGAGCGCCCTTGCCGAGGAGGTCGACGTCATCGGCGAGGTACGTGGCCGCGGCGCCATGCTGGCCATCGAGATCGTCAAACCCGGCACTCTCGAACCCGATGCGGCCCTCACCAAAGCCATTGCGGCCGAGGCGCTCTCCCAAGGCGTTCTGATCCTCACCTGCGGAACCTTCGGCAACGTGATCCGCTTGCTGCCCCCGCTGGTCATCGGGGACGATCTCTTGGACGAGGGCATCACCGTCCTCACCGACATCATTCGCGAGAAGGCGAGCCGCTAGTGACCGATCACTCCGCCCTGATCGATGCCATCCCGACCGATCTGTGGATCGGCGGCAAGCAGGTCCCGTCCTCGACCGGCGCCCGCTTCCCCGTGCACAACCCGGCCACGGGTGCCGTGCTGACCACCGTGGCCGACGCCTCGGCGGCCGACGGTGCCACCGCGCTCGATGAGGCGGTGGCTGTGCAGCAGTCCTGGGCGGCGACGCCGCCCCGTGAACGAGCCGAAATCCTGCGGCGAGCCTGGGAATTGGTGATAGCGCGGCGTGATGATTTCGCGCTGGCCATGACGCTGGAAATGGGTAAGCCGCTGGCCGAGAGCCAGGGCGAGGTCGCCTACGGCGGAGAGTTTCTGCGCTGGTTCTCCGAGGAGGCGGTGCGCATCAACGGCAGGTACACCTCGTCGCCGACGGGCAGCGGCCGAATCCTGGTGACCAAGCAACCCATCGGCCCGGCGCTGGCCATCACCCCCTGGAACTTCCCGCTGGCCATGGGCACCCGCAAGATCGGCCCGGCATTCGCCGCCGGATGCACCATGATCGTCAAACCCGCCGCCGAGACACCGCTCACCATGCTGTTGCTGGGCCAGGTATTCGCCGATGCGGGACTGCCTCCGGGCGTGCTGTCGATCCTTCCCACCACGAGTGCCTCGGGCCTCACTGGCCCGTTGATCGATGATCCGAGGCTGCGCAAGCTGACCTTCACCGGCTCCACCGGCGTCGGGAAGGTACTGCTATCGCAGTGCGCCACAAGGGTATTGCGCTCCTCGATGGAGCTGGGTGGCAACGCACCGTTCGTGGTGTTCGACGACGCCGACGTCGACGCCGCAGTCGACGGCGCGATGGCGGCCAAGATGCGCAACATCGGCGAGGCATGTACCGCGGCCAACCGCTTTCACGTCGACAACGCGGTACGCGCCGAGTTCACCGAGAAGCTCACCGCCCGCATGGGTGCGCTCACCATCGGCCCCGGCGACGAAGACGGCGTGCAGGTGGGTCCGCTCATCACCGCCAAACAGCGCGCCTCGGTCGATGAGTTGGTGCAGGACGCGGTCGGCAAGGGCGCCGTCATCACCACCGGTGGCGCCATCGCCGACGGAGAAGGCTACTTCTATCCGCCGACCGTGCTCACCGATGTGCCTGCCAACGCGAGAATTCTCCGCGAAGAGGTATTCGGCCCTGTCGCCGCAATCTCCGGGTTCGACGGCGAGGACGCGGGCGTCGCAGCCGCCAACGACACCGAATACGGGCTCGCCGCATACGTATATACCGCCAACCTGGATCGTGCGTTACGCGTTTCGGAGTCCGTCGAGTCGGGGATGATCGGCATCAACCGCGGCGTGATCTCCGATGTGGCCGCACCGTTCGGCGGGATCAAGGAATCAGGCATCGGACGCGAAGCCGGCAGCGAGGGCATCGAGGAATACCTCGAAACGAAATACATAGCGCTGCCCTAGAGTCGCGGTTACTGATCAGGCTGCGAACAACTGCAGTCGCCGTGGCTCCTCGATACCCGAGTAGTGGCTGGCATCGCCGCTGAGGATCTGACTTCGCCTGCCATAGACGTCGACCGGCACATCCCCTGCCAACGTGACGCGATGGAGCTCGCGCTGTTGTTGTCCGAAGTCGGCGATTCCGTAATGCTGGGTGGCCCTGTTGTCCCAGATGGCCACGTCACCCAGCCGCCAGTTCCATCGGAAGGTGTTCTCCAGCTTCGTGATACGCGACTGCAGCAGCTGGAAGAGCGCCGCGAATTCAGCGCCGTTCAGGTCTGGGAAACTCTTGACAAACTGCCCGAGCAGCAGGCTGCGCTCACCGGTCTCCGGGTGCACCCGGACCACCGGATGCAAAGTTTCGTAGAGAGAGCTGGTGAACTCGCTGTAGTACGCGGCGCGACGCTCGGCGCTCACCCCGCCCGATGCGCCGGCGCCCACGTAGTCGTACAGGTTTGTGTGCGTCGCCCACAGGTCGTCGGCAAGCGCACGCAACGGTGTCGGCAGCTGTTCGTACGCGG
Source organism: Mycobacterium sp. D16R12 (assembly GCF_002013465.1). Taxonomy (GTDB): domain Bacteria; phylum Actinomycetota; class Actinomycetes; order Mycobacteriales; family Mycobacteriaceae; genus Mycobacterium. The sequence goes on from NZ_MAFC01000021.1 coordinate 161,025, forward strand.
CGACCGTCGAAGCCCACGTGGTGGCGCCACCGTAGGACGGCAACGTCACCGGACGCAGGACCGACGCCTTCGGGATGCGGTCGACAAAGGTGACGTCGGTGTGCCAACCGTTGGCCGCGCCTTCCAGGTTCAGCAGCTCGCTGCCGTGGGAGGTCACCGTGGGGTGCGGCAGCGTCGGCTCCCCGAGCAGACCGGCGAACGCATACTGCCCCGCGTCATCCAGATGATGCTGCCCGGTGAACACCAACACCTTGTTGACCGCCAACGCGAGGCGGATTGCCTCGGCGCGTTCGGCCGGTACATCGGCGCCCAGCTGCACACCGTCGACCCGGGCGCCGATGTGTTCGCCCAGCTTTTCGACGGTGATTCCGGCGTCACGATAGATACGTCGTGTGTGGTCGTCACTCATTCCCGCATCACAACAACCCCGAGGCGGTAAGCCCAGGTATAGAGCCAAGTCGATTCGAAAGCGGCGCCGTAAGCGACGGCAGATATGGTCGAGCGGTGATCGCGTACGACGAGGAACTGCGGGCCCGGATTCGCGAGCACCTGGCGGGCCACGAACGCAGGACCATCGAGGACCCGGAGAAACGCCGCGCTGCGGTGGCCGTGGTGCTGGTCGACTCGGATCTGGGTGAAGACCGCATCGACCCGGCACCGGTGGACGAGTGGATCGATGACCGGGAGATAGCCGAGCAGGGGCTGGACGGCAGGATGGTCGACGTCTCGGGCGGCGCGGCATTCCTGCTGTGCCGCAGAACCTCCCGGCTCAACTCCCATGCCGCGCAGTGGGCACTGCCCGGCGGACGATTGGATCCGGGCGAGGATGCGGTGCAAGCGGCGCTGCGGGAGCTCGACGAGGAACTGGGCGTCGCACTGCCGGAATCGACGGTGCTCGGCCTGCTCGACGACTATCCGACACGTTCGGGATACGTGATCACCCCGGTGGTGGTGTGGGGTGGCGGACGTCTGGAGATGAGCCCCTCGCCCGACGAAGTGGTGGCCGCCTACCGGGTGGGGTTGCATCAGCTGCAGCGCGAGAATTCACCGCGCTACGTCACGATTCCCGAGAGCCCGCGCCCGGTGGTGCAGATCCCGCTGGGCAACGACCTCATCCACGCCCCGACCGGGGCCGTCCTGCTACAGGTGAGGTGGCTCTGCCTGGAAGGTCGCGCAGACCGCGTCGATGAGCTGGAGCAGCCGGTCTTCGCCTGGCGATAGATCCAGTCCTAGGACACGCCGGCGCGCGCCAACAACGTCGGCGTCCCGTAGGGCGCATCCTGCTCCGCCACCCAGCCCGGGTCCAGATACACCGAGTTGGATGCGATCACATTGCCGTCGCGCAGGATCTCGCCGAGGTAGTTGCCGCCCTGGTCGCTGAATATGCTCACCTGCGCCTCACGAGCCGTCATCGATATGTCATGCGTCCACGGCACGAAGGGGTCGAGCCACGTGTACTTGACCGCCTTCTCCCCCTTACCCGTGCGGTAGGAGATAACCACTTGGCGATTGCTCCCCGGATCCTGCGCGGTGACGCGGTAAGTCATTTTCACCGCGGGCTCGGCCTGCGCCACCGTGGCGGCCGGCAATCCCAGCAAGGCACTCGACGCCAGAACCACCAGCAACGCGAGAATTCTTCTCATGCGCTGGGATGCTAGCTGGACCTAGCGCTCCTGTGGAGAGTGTCGCCGAACTTTGCGCTCCGGCACCCCATTAGGCCCGGTGGTGGACAGTGCATAAGTACCGACCGCAAAGGCGACGGCAGAACCGTTGATTCCCAGCGCCTGCTTACCGACGTTCGCGAGGTTGTCCTTCGCTCCGTGGTAGTTGGGGTCGAAGGGTTGACCCGCGCGGCCCTGCCACATCTTGGCTTCCGGGCCGCTCATTCTCTCCAGCGCACCCGAGCTGATGCCGCCGACGGGGATACCCGCGGCCAGGAACGGTCCGTAATCGGATCTGCCGTTGAACTCCTCGGCCGCAGGTCGCTTGCCTGCCAGGTTGAGGTATCCAGCGAAGGTTCGTTCGATCCCCGCCGATCCCTCGGGTACGTCCAAGGGCGGCCGATTCGGATCCGGTTTGGTGGCCGATTGGTCACCGTCGAGCACGAAGTAGCCGGCATTGGGGGAACCGAGCATGTCGAAGTTCAGGTACAGCGCGATGTCGTTGAGTTCTTCGGCGCTGCGGCCCCTGGCGTATTCGATCGACCCGGCCAATCCGTCTTCTTCGGCAGTCCAGAACGCGAACCTGACGGCGTTGTTAACCACCGGCCTGGGCCCCAGCTGCAGTGCGGTCTCCAAGACCGCGGCCACGCCGGTTCCGTTGTCGTTGATCCCCGGGCCCTTGGCCACACTGTCCAGGTGCGCTCCGGCCACCACCACATTTGCCGGATCACCTGTTGCGGTCTGGGCAATAATGTTGCGCGAGCGCACCTTCGCGATGTTCATATCCAGCACCAGGGTTACCGGCGAGGAATTGCGGCGCAGCAGAGTGTCGACTCCCGAGTCGATGATTCCGACCGGAATAGACAGCTGCTCATAGTAATTCGGGGTGAACAGACCCTCGCCGGCGCCCGCCTGCATCGTCACCAGCACCGCCGCCGCGCCCTTCTCCTTGGCGACATTGTGCTTCTCGACGACCGAACACCCGGCACCGTCGACCACTGCGATCTGACCGTCCAGCTTGAGGGTGCCGTAATCCGCCGTGGCACAACCACTGGCCTTGCCCGAGGGACGGATGATGTTGGCCTTGAGCCCATCCTTGGGAGTCTGGGCGAAGTAGGAGGCCTGATCTACCGCATAGGGCCGACCGCCGATGTCTACGAGCGGTTTGCCCTCGGTGAGCACCTTGAGCCTGGACAGCTCCGGCGTCTGAACCTCGAATCCGCGATCTTTCAATGCCTTTGCTACATAGTCGGCACTGGCGTCATAGCCCGGCGTGCCCTCGGCACGGTTCCCGCCGTGGGCGTCGGCGGCCTGCTGCAGCTGTTGCAGGTGCGCCACCATGGCGTCCACGGTGACTGTGCGTGCCAGATCGGCAGCCAGGTTGGGATTGGGTGGCGCGGCGGTGGCACCCGGAGAGCTCGGGTGCGCGCAGCAGCTCGCCACCGCCGCAATCGCGAGCAGAGCGCAACCGCGCGCTAGCCCCCGGGCGCGAAATAACGCCATCAAATAAACCTCAATGGAACCTCTTTGGAACCCCAGTGGACTTGTGCGAATCGAGCAATCGCACACGCTACCGCACCAACGTTGATTCCCAAGGCCTTTCGGGGCGTTGCAACGAAGCTGTTACCACCTCCCGCGTGCGGGGGAAGCGACTCGGGGACCTATTAGTCCTTCAGCTTGTGGCGAGTGCGATCCGCGTGGATCGGCACCCCGTTGCGTCCGTCGATGCTCTGCGCGTACAGGCCGATGGTGTACGCGACTCCGCCCGCGTTGATCGCGAGCGCGTCCTTGTTCACGTTGGCCAAGGTGTCGCCCGCCTGGTGGTAGTTCGGATCGAAGGGCTGATTCGCCTTGCCGCCCCAGTCCCGCGCCTCCTCGGACGACATCTTGTCCTCGGCGCCGGAGAAGATGCCGCCCGTGGGAATGCCGGCCCGGCTGAACCCGTCGTAGTCCGAACGGCCGTCGTACTCGGTGTCATGGGCCTTCTTGCCCTGCTCGGCGAGGTACGCGATCTCTGTCCGCTCGATACCGGCCGACCCCTCGGGGATCCGCACCGGAACCTCGTTCGCGTCGGGTTCTTCGGACTGGTCGCCGTCATAGGTGAGGTATGCGGCGTTCGGAGACCCGAGCATGTCGTAATTCAGGTACAGGGCAATGTCTTTCAGCGCGTCCACGTCAAGGGACTTGACGTAATCAGTGGAACCGATCAGTCCTTCCTCTTCGGCACCCCAGAACGCGAAGCGCACCGCGTTCTTGACGTCCGGGCTCGGCCCCAGCTGCAGCGCGGTCTCCAGGACTGCCGCGGTACCGGTGCCGTTGTCATTGATACCCGGCCCCTCGGGAACGCTGTCGAGGTGAGCACCGGCCATCACGACATCGGTCTTGGCACCCGTCTTGGTCTGCGCGATCACATTGCGCGCCTTGACGTCCTTGGTCTCCGCATCGACCTTGAGAACGACCTGATCGGGATGCGCCCGTAGCTCGGCTCCGGTCGACTTCGTGACACCCACCACGGGGATCTTCGGGGCGGCGTCCTCACCGAGGGTGCCACCCGACTGGCTCTCGTCGACGTTGTCCGCGACGATCAGGCCCACCGCGCCGCGCTCGGCGGCAGCCTTCTCCTTCTCGGAGAATGGGCACGATCCGCGGTCAACCAGGACCACAGCACCCTTGATGTCCAGTCCGTTGTAATCCTCGGCGGTGCAGCCCGGCGATTCTTCCGCCCGGGCCGCGACGAATCGTCCCTGTACCTGACCACCCGGCGAGTACGACAGCACCGCGGCGTCGACCTTCTTGGGGCCGACCGTCAGCTCAAGGGACTTGGCCTGAAAGTATTTGAAGCTGAACTCGGGTGTCTGTACGTCGAAACCCTTGTCCTTAAGCGCTTTAACCACATAATCGACACTTTGGTCGAAGCCGGGAGTGCCCGCCGCCCGGGTGTTCTTGTTCTTGTCGGCAATTTCCTGGAGCGCCGAGAGATGCTTCACGACATTGTCGATGGTCACCTTCTCGTGCAGGGAGTGTGCGAAGCTGACCGCCTCCTGGGATCCCGCCTGCGGTCCCGAGCGGGGCGCGTCAGCACCATTGCCCTTATCGCATGCCGTCACGGTCGCCAGTACGCATGTCGCAGACACTGCGACCGCATACAGAACCCGCTTGTTCCCCATTGTTCTCCCTTGTCCCGACCTAGACGTCGCGCCGCTGCACCACGAACAGCGCCGCAGCGAGCGTGATGACAACCACGGTAGCAAAGTAGATAAGGGATCCCGCGACGTTCCAGACAAACGTGACCCCATCTACGGTGTACCAGGTCACCCCGGTGAACCGGAGTCCGTTGGCGAAAGGAAGAAAGGGCTGCAACGTTTTTCCTGCACTAGTGAGCCAGCCCAGCATCAACTCAAGCACCGTAGGCCACAGCAGCAGCACCGCCACTGCGCCCGCGGTGTGTTTCAGCAACACACCGACCGCCACCGCAAGAACTGCGCACAAGAACGCGTACACGGTTACCGCACCGACGGTGCGCCATACGCCCTCGCTGTCCAACGCCAGATTCGCGCCCGATTCGGGACCAGCCATGGCACGTACCAACATGATCGAGGTCAGCGCGGTGATCGCGGTGACCACCGCCGCCCAGACCCCCGCGACCAGCGCCTTGGCGCCGATGACCGCCAGCCTGTTAGGTGAAGCCTGAAAGGTGGTTCGCACCATCGAGGTTCGATTCTCGTTGGTCACCGTCATGGCGGCCAGCACCATGAGGAGCGGCACCCCGACGACGGTCGCCCCGCCCGCGGCATCACCGGGAGAGATCGGCATGTAGACAGAGGCCGCAGATCCGCCCTGCAGGCCTGCCAATGCCAGTCCCAACGCCAACGCCAGCAGGCTGCACCACACTGCAGAGCGCGATGTGGATACCTTGATCCGTTCGGCCGCGATAACGCCCATCAGCGAGCACCCTCCGCGTCGGCGGGCACCTCGGCAGAGGTTTCCGCAACCTGGTCATCGACCCGGCTGCGGTACTGCACGGCATCGTCGGTCAACGACAGATACGCGTCCTCCAACGAAACCCGTTGTGGGGAAAGTTCGTATAACGTCACACCGCGACGTGCGGCAAGCTCGCCGACCTGCTCGATGAGAGCCCCGCTGACTTCCAACACACCCTCTTCTCCACCTTCTCCACTGCGTTCCGAGACTTTCACCGAGAAGCCGCTTTCCTCCGCCGCCGAGCGCAGGCTATCGATCTGCGGGCTGCGCACCCGCACCACGTCGGCGCCGGCCCTGCTCACAAACTCATGCATGGATGTCGCCGCGATCAGCCGACCACGGCCGATTACCACCAATTGGTCTGCCGTATTGGCCATTTCGGAGAGCAGATGACTTGAGACCAGCACCGTGCGTCCCTGCGCCGCCAGGCTTTGCATGAGCGTGCGGATCCAGTGGATGCCCTCGGGGTCCAGACCGTTGACAGGCTCGTCGAACAACAGCACCTGGGGATCACCGAGCAGCGCCACGGCAATGCCCAACCGCTGGGACATGCCCAACGAGAAGGTACCGGCGTGCCGGTTTGCCACCTCGGTGAGGCCGACCATCTCCAGCACTTCATCCACCCGTTGGGCGGCAATGTCATTGGCGGCGGCAATCCACCGCAAGTGGTTGCGCGCCGACCGGTTGGGGTGAAACTGCTTGGGATCCAACAGTGCACCGACCTCGCGAAGCGGATGGTCGATCTCGTGGTACTGCTTGCCACCGATCGTCGCCGTCCCAGAGGTCGGGCGCGCGAGCCCCACGATCATGCGCAGCGTGGTCGACTTACCTGCCCCATTGGGGCCCAGAAACCCGGTCACGACGCCCGGCTCGACAGTGACGGAAAGGTCGTCGACCGCCGGGGTCTGCCCATATACCTTGGTCAGCGACCGCAGTTCGATCATGCGGCCCACTATGCCAGCTATTGCTGCGTGGCTCCGTCCGGATCCGGGCTGGAGGCCTGCGCCCAAAAACGGCGGGGTATGCGACCAGCGTGACGAGCCAGATGGCCGGCGGTCACGGCCGCGGCCATCGCCGCCGCCATGCGTTCGGGATCGGCAGCGCGGGTCACGGCCGTCGCGAGCAGCACGGCATCGCAGCCAAGTTCCATCGCGAGGGCGGCGTCGCTGGCGGTGCCGATTCCCGCGTCCAGGATCACCGGCACTCCCGCGGACGCCACAATCATCTCGATGTTATGTGTGTTGGTGATACCCAATCCGGTGCCAATGGGGGCGCCGAGCGGCATCACCGCCACGCATCCCACGTCTTCCAATCTGCGCGCCAGCACCGGATCGTCATTGGTATAGGGCAGTACCACGAATCCGTCGTCGACGAGCTGTTCGGCGGCGCGCACCAACTCGATGGCGTCGGGCAGCAGCGTGCGCTCGTCCGCGATGACCTCCAACTTGATCCAGTCGGTCTCCAGGGCCTCGCGCGCCAGTTGGGCGGTCAGCACGGCCTCGGCCGCCCCCCGGCACCCCGCGGTGTTCGGCAACGGCATGATGTCCAGCCGCTTGAGTAGATCCAGCACTCCGGTACCGCCGGCCGCATCGACCCTGCGGATCGCGACGGTGGTCAACTCGGTACCGGATGCCAGCAGTGCCCGTTCCAGAATCGAGAGGTTCGCGGCGCCCCCGGTTCCCATGATGAGCCGGGAACCGAAGGATCGGCCCGCGATACACAGCGGTTTGTCTGCACTGACCACCGTGCTTATCCCCCCTGCACCGCGGTGACGACGTCCACCAGGGCACCGTCGGAAACCGTGGTGTCCCAGTCGGATTTTGGTACCACGGTGTGATTGACGGCCACTGCGATACCGCACTCGGGAAAGCCCAGCTGGTCGAGCAGCTGCCAGATGTTGGCACCCTCGGCGACCTCACGCGCGTCACCATTTACCTGAATGTTCATCGGGCCTCCTGACTGGGTCTGCTCACACTGGGTGCCTTCTCGAACCGGCGGGGATCGACGGCGACCGGCGACTCGCCACCGTCGAGCAGCGCCCCTATCGTCTTCGCCGTCCACGGCGCGAGCAGAAAACCGGACCGGCCATGCCCGGCGGCCACCAGCGTGCGGTCGTCAATCCTGCCCACCAAGGGCAGATTGTCTTCGGTCATCGGGCGCAGGCCCGCCGCGCATTCGGCGAATTCGTATTCGCCCAGACAGGGCAGTACCGCGCACGCGTCGTCGAGCAGGTCCCGCACTCCCGCAACGGCAGGCGCGGTGTCGTGGCCGTGCTCGTACTGCGTGGCGCCGACGACGACGCCGTCCTCCCGGGGCACCAGGTAGACGTGTCGTCCATGGATCCGCGCCCGGATGACGTGCGTGGGGGGCGGCATCGCACCGGGACGTCGTCGCAGCCGCAGCACCTCGCCCTTCACCGGGCGAACCGGCAGATTCGCGAGTGTCGCCGCCTCCACCCCGTTGGCGACCACGATCTGGTCGCCCGACGCCTCCTCGAGGTTGGCAACCGCAGGACCCCTGCGCACGCCGAGCGCCGCGCAGTCGGCGGTCAGGGCCCGCAGCACCTTGCGATTGTCGACGGCGAGTTCTTCTGGCGCCGTGAATCCGCGGCGGATGTTCTGCGCCAGCAGCGGCTCGACATCCCGGGCGTCGGTGGTCTCTGCGACGGTATGGCCGTGCCCGGCCAGCCAGTCGATCATCGTGCGCAGCTCGCCGACATCGGCGGTGTCGACGGCCACGGTGAGTGACCCTCGCGCGGTGATCACGGTGTTGTCCGCGTCGTCGATGAAGTCGTCGTGCCAGATCCGGAGGGATTCGATACCCAGATCCAGCAGGTCATCCTCGCCGGGCCAGGCCTCGCTGTAGGGCGCGAGCATCCCGCCCGCCACCCATGACGGGCCCTTTCGGCCGTCATCGTGAACGGTGACCCGCCAACCGCGGCGGGCGACTTCACGTGCCACGGATAGCCCGATGACTCCACCGCCGATCACGGCGACGGAGTCTGGTTGAGAAGACATCACAATCGGAGTCACTCCCTTCGCCGGCATGACCCGGATCAGGTCGGACGGTCAGGGCTGGATTCGTTGGCCCACTCTCAGCCCGCTCATCCCGGGGCTCCCGCGTTACTTACACCTACAACGCTAGCGTCTTCGACTATGCACCCGCGTTCGACCCGGCTTGAGTCCGCTCACCTCTATCTCTGCACCGATGCCCGTCGGGAGCGCGGCGATCTCGCCGAGTTCGTCGACGCCGCCCTGGACGGCGGGGTCGACATCGTGCAGCTGCGCGACAAGGGGTCGGTGGGTGAGCAACAGTTTGGCCGGCTCGAGCCCAGCGAGGAGCTCGATTCTCTGGCGATTCTCGGGGCGGCCGCCGCCCGTCACGGTGCGCTGTTCGCGGTCAACGACCGTGCCGATATCGCCCGTGCGGCGGGGGCCGACATCCTGCACCTGGGCCAGGACGATCTACCTCTTTCTGTCGCCCGGGAGATCGTCGGACCGGATGTGCTTATCGGCCGGTCGACCCATGATGGCGAGCAGGCCGCGGCCGCCGCCGATGATGCCGAGGTCGACTACTTCTGTTGCGGACCATGCTGGCCGACGCCCACGAAACCGGGTCGCTCCGCGCCCGGCCTGGGTCTGGTGAGAACAGCCTCTGAGCTAGGGACTTCTCAACCCTGGTTCGCGATCGGCGGCATCGACGAGGCACGGGTGCCCGAGGTGGTCGCCGCCGGAGCGTCGCGAATCGTCGTGGTGCGCGCGATCACCGCGGCTGCCGATCCCCGCGCTGCGGCGGCGGCGCTTCGCGGGCTGGTCCTTCACCGGGCGTAGGTCAGGGCCAGATCTGCGCGGGGGCGTCCGGATACTTCGCCTTCCAGCCCACCCACGGCACGTCGGTGGGCCCGATCGCGCTCTCGAGAATGTTCCACTTGGGGCCGGTCTTCCGCAGTAGGCCCTCATACCGCGACGGGTTGGCGCCATCGGCGTCCTGCAGCTGACCGTCGATGAGCGCCCAGTCGTTGGCACTCTTGAACGTCTTCACGTCGAGTTTGACGGGTTTACCCAGGTCAGCCTCGACACGGGCGAGCGCGGTCGCCACCACCTCGTTGCGGTCGCCCGGCCCACTCTCGGCTTTCTCTGAGCTGCACGCGCCCATCAGCAGGCTCGTGATCATCGCCAACGTCAGAACAAATCCGATGCGCATCACCGAACGCTACGGCAGTTGCCAGGCGAAACGCCCGGGCTCAAGCTCGACAGTGCCGAGCCCATCCACGCCACTTGGCAACATTTCGACAACCCGCAGCAGTGGCCAGGCGGACTTGAACCCGGGATGCAACCGCATCCCCTCGATTTTTTCCTCGGGCACCCACCGCAGCTCGGTGCTCTCGTGATTGGCCTCCGTCGGCAACAACTCGGCGGCATCGGCAACGACCGTGGTGTATGTCCAGTGCGCCTGACCATCAATGCGTTTCGTCACCACCGAAGAACGGATGGTCATCGCGCCCGGCGCGATGCCCGCCTCTTCGGCCGCCTCCCGAAGCGCGGCCTGCTCGGCGGACTCATGGCTGTCCCGCGCACCCCCGGGCAATGCCCAGGTACCGCCCTGATGGCTCCACCAGGCCCGATGCTGCAGCAGGACAGCGGGCTGGCCGCTCGCCAGTGGTGCGCGCAACAGCAAACCTGCCGCACCGAACCGTCCCCAGAATCGTGCACCCGTGTCGGCGACAACCCATCCGTCACCGTCGCCACGCACAGAGTCCACAGTAGAGCCACCAAAGGCTAAATATGCTCTTAGACTTTCCATTAAGGCCGGGGAGAGGAAGGTAAGAGGTGACTGTCGGGACGACGCGGTTAGCGCACCCGTCGACCGAGCCCGTCGGCGCGACCAAACCGGTCGTGCCAGCTCATCCGTGGTGGTGGTTCCTCAAGTCCACACCCGGCAAGATTCTGATGCTCGGTATCGTCCTGGCCACCGCCGGCGTGCTGTCCGCGGTGGCCACTTCGGCGAGCGTGCAGAACCGGCAGCTCGCCCTGAGCACGGTGCTCAACCACACCGAACCCTTGGCCTACTCGGCCGGACAGCTGTACAGCACGCTGTCGGTCGCCGATGCCGCCGCGACCACCGCGTTCATCGCGGGCACCGAACCTCAAGGTGTCCGCGAACGGTATGAGCAGGCCATCACCGATGCCTCGACCGCACTCGTCGCCGCTTCCAGCGGTCTGACCGACAGACCGATGCAGGAGCTGCTGAGCCGGATCAACGCCGAACTGTCGGTCTACACCGGATTGGTCGAGACCGCGCGCACCAACAACCGGGCAAGCAACCCCGTCGGCGCCTCCTATCTGAGTGAGGCGTCCGCGCTGATGCAACACACGATCCTGCCGGATGCGCAGCGTCTCTACGAGGAAACGTCCAACCGCGTCGACCAGGAGACGAGTGCATCCACTCGGGTGCCCTTCCCGGTGATCGTCATCGTGCTGGGCACCATGATCGGCGGGGTCTTCGGCCATCGCTGGTTGTCCAAGAAGACCCGGCGCATGGTCAATCCCGGCATGCTGGCCGGCGGCGCGGCGCTACTGCTTATGGTGGTTTGGGTGGGTATCGCATTGGCCGTCTCCGCCTCGCTGGGCACCGACGCGCGCAATGGCGGCGCCCATTCCCTGAAAACCATCACCCAACTGGTCATCTCTGCCCAGCAGGCCCGCGCCGACGAAACGCTTGCGCTGATCCGCCGCGGCGACGAGAGCGTCCGCAAGAAGTCGTACTACGACCGCATCGACGAGATGGAACACAAGATCGGCGAGTACCTGACGAACCCGGATGCCATCGCCCGTGCGGACCTAGAGCGTGCGCAGCAGCTGCTCGGCAGGTGGCGACAGGCGGACGACCGCATCAACGCCTACATCGGCGTCGGCAACTACCAGGCCGCGACCCAGGTGGCGCTGGGCAGCAGTGAATCGGACTCGACGCCGGCCTTCGACAGCCTCGACGCGGCGCTGCGCAACGGTGTGCAGGACAGCCGGCGTCAGCTCCGGTCGGGCGTTCTCAACGCCGAGCGCGCACTGACCCTGTCCTCGGCGGGAGCGTTGATCCTCTCGGTGGGCGGTGCAATCTGCGTGGGAGTCGGTCTGTGGCCGAGACTGAGCGAGTACCGATGATGAGAACAGCGATGCAGGGCACCGCACGCAAACTCACGGCGTTGGCGGTCGTCGCCACCATGCTGGCCGGATGCTCGACACCCGAGAACTCCACTCCGCTGCCGCAACTCACCGTGCCGAGGCCGACCCCGGCCGAGATGACCGAACAGGAACCCAACCGGGCGCACCTGGACAAGGTGGACACCTCATGTGACCCCACCGCGAGCCTGCGCCCCACCAATGACAGGGCCGCCAACGACGATGCGGTCGCGGCGATCCGCAAGCGTGGCCGGCTCATCGTCGGGCTGGACATCGGAAGCAACCTCTTCAGCTTCCGCGACCCGATCACCGGTGAGCTGACCGGATTCGACGTCGATATCGCCGGAGAGATCTCCCGCGATATCTTCGGCACCCCCGAGCGGGTTGAGTACCGGATCCTGTCCTCGGCGGATCGCGTCGCCGCCTTGAAGAACTCGACCGTCGACATCGTGGTGAAGACCATGACCATCACCTGCGCACGACGCAAGGAGGTCAACTTCTCGACGGTTTATCTGATGACGTACCAGCGGATTCTGACCTCACGCGATTCGGGGATCACCAACGCACAGGACCTCTCCGGCAGGCGCGTGTGCGCCGCGCGCGGCACCACCTCGCTGAACCGGCTCTCGCAGATCACGCCGCCCCCGGTCATCATGTCGGTGGTGACGTGGGCGGATTGCCTTGTGGCACTGCAGCAACGGCAGGTCGATGCGGTCAGCACAGACGACTCGATTCTCGCCGGCCTGATGTCTCAGGACCCCTATCTGCATATCATCGGGCCCAACATGAGCGATGAACCGTACGGGATCGGCATCAGGCTCGAGAACACCGATCTGGTCCGGTTCGTCAATCGCACCCTGGAGCGCATCCGGCGCGACGGAACATGGAATGCCTTGTACCGCAAATGGTTGAGCGTGCTAGGGCCCGCACCCGCACCTCCGAGCGCAAAGTACCGGGACTGATGAGCGAAGATCCCGATGGCCGGGAGGACCCCGATGAGCTGGCCGACGACGCACCCGAGGACGGGGACCCCGGCACCCGGCCCGCATCCCTGGCCGATCTAGACGCCGACTCCGCCTCCACGATGCGGCCCATGGCCACCCAGGCCGTGTTCCGCGCCCAGGACTCCACCCAGCCCACGACACAACCCACCACCCAGCCGGAGGCCCGCGCCACCACCACCCGGGTTCGGCTCTCGCCCACCCGCAGGCTCGGTGGCGGACTGGTCGAGATCCCCCGCGTCCCGGAGATCGATCCGCTGGCCGCCTTGATGACCAATCCCGTTGTCGAGGAATCCAAACGGTTCTGCTGGAACTGCGGTAAACCGGTGGGGCGCTCCGGCCACAAACCCGGGGACAGCAGCCCCGCTCAGAGCGACGGCACCTGCCCGGCCTGCGGCTCCACCTTCTCTTTTCTGCCGCAACTGAATCCGGGCGACGTGATCGCCGGGCAGTACGCCATCAAGGGTTGCATCGCCCACGGCGGTCTGGGGTGGATCTACCTCGCGGTGGATCGCAACGTCAACGACCGGCCGGTAGTGCTCAAGGGCCTGGTGCACTCCGGCGATGCGGAGGCACAGAACATCGCGATGGCCGAGCGGCGATTCCTCGCCGAGGTGGCTCATCCCTCGATCGTGAAGATCTTCAACTTCGTCGAGCACCCGGACCAGCATGGGAATCCGGTCGGGTACATCGTGATGGAGTACGTCGGCGGCACCTCGCTCAAGCAGCCCAAGGGCAGTGCGCTTCCCGTCGCGCAGGCCATCGCCTACATGTTGGAAATCCTTCCCGCGCTGGGATTCCTGCATTCGGTCGGACTCACCTACAACGACCTCAAGCCCGAGAACATCATGATCACCGAGGAGCAACTCAAACTCATCGACCTCGGTGCGGTGGCCTCACTGAACGCCTACGGCAACCTGTATGGAACTCCCGGCTACCAGGCACCCGAAATCTCCAAGACCGGCCCCACAGTCGCCTCGGACATCTACACGGTGGGAAGGACCCTCGCGGTGCTGACCCTGAGGATGCCCACCCGTAAAGGCCGATACAAGGACGGGTTGCCCGGCGAAGACCCGGTGCTCACCAAATACGACTCCTACCACCGGCTCTTACGCCGCGCCATCGATCCCGATCCCGCCGCGCGATTCGGCAGTGCCGAGGAGATGGTCACTCAGCTGGTGGGGGTGCTTCGCGAGGTGGTGGCGCTGGACTCGGGCACCCCACGGCCGGGTATGTCCACGCTGTTCAGCCCGTCCCGGTCCACGTTCGGGGTTGACCTGCTGGTGGCGCACACCGACGTGTACGTCGATGGGCTGGCCCATCCACCGAGCCTGACAGCGCCGGATATCGTGACGGCCCTTCAGGTTCCGCTGCTGGATCCCACCGATGTGGGCGCCGCGATCCTGCAGGCCACCGTGCTGAGCCAGCCGATACAGACCCTCGAATCGCTGAAGGGCGCACGCCTGGGCCGGATCGACGCCGATGGCGTGGATCTGACCGAATCCATGGAGCTACCGCTCATGGAGGCCCGCGCGCTTCTCGATCTGGGCGATGTCGCCAAGGCCAACAGCAAGCTCGACCAGCTCGAAGACCGGGTGGGGACACCGTGGCGGTTGACGTGGTACCGCGGAATGGCGGCACTCCTCAACGGTGACTACGACCAGGCCACCAAGCACTTCACCGCCGTCCTGGACTACCTGCCGGGCGAGATAGCCCCCAAGATGGCGCTGGCCGCGACCGCCGAACTTGGCAGCGACGAGAAGAATCTCGACTTCTACCGCACCGTGTGGTCCACCGACAACAGCGTCATCTCCGCGGGTTACGGGCTGGCCCGCACTCTGGCCGCACGCGGGGAACGGGCCGAGGCGGTACGCATGCTCGACAACGTGCCCCCTACCTCACGCCATTTCACCACCGCGCGCCTCACCAGTGCTGTCACGCTGTTGTCCGGTCGCACTCTCTCGGAGGTCACCGAGGACGATATCCGCGAGGCGGCCCGCAGAGTCGAGGCACTGCCCGAGACCGAGCCGCGCGTGCTGCAGATCAGGGCGCTGGTGCTCGGGACGGCGCTGGACTGGATCAAGACCAATCATTCGACCGGACATCACATCCTGGGTGTTCCGTTCACCAAACGCGGCCTGCGCCAGGGTGTGGAGAGGAGCCTGCGGGCGCTGGCACGCCGGGCCACCGAGCGTGCCCACCGCTATGCGCTGGTCGATCTGGCCAACTCCACGCGCCCGACGTCACTGCTCTAGGGCCGCCCCCACCGCTGCCCTGGCAATGGCCAGTTCCTCGTTGGTGGGCACCACCAGCACCGTTACCCGTGACGCATCGGTGGATATACGGCGAATCTCGCTGGATCGCAGCAGGTTTCGCTCGGAATCAATTTCTATACCGAGCACTTCGAGCCCGGCCATGGCATCGGCACGCAGCACCGCATCGTTCTCCCCCGCCCCGGCGGTAAAGGAGATGATGTCGGCGCCACCCAATGTCGCGATGTAGGCGCCGATGTACTTGCGGAGCCGATGCACGTACACGTTGTAGGCGAGCTGCGCCGCGGCATCCCCGGCCTCGATCAGGCGATGAATCTCGCGAAAATCGTTGGCACCACACAGCCCGAGCATGCCCGAGCGACGGTTGAACACCGTGTCGATCTCGTCGATGCTCATGCCATGGCGGGCCAGATGGAACACGGTGCCCGCGTCGATATCACCGGTACGGGTGCCCATCACGAGACCCTCCAGCGGCGTGAGCCCCATCGAGGTCTCCACCGCCCGGCCGTGCAGGATCGCCGACGCCGACGCCCCATTGCCCAGATGCAGCACGATCTGGTTGATCTCGGCATACCCCCGCCCCAGGAACCCGGCCGCCTGCTCGGACACGTACTGATGCGAGGTGCCGTGGAATCCGTAGCGCCGCACGCCGTAACGTTCGGCGACCTCGCGATCGAGCGCGTAGGTGGCAGCCGCGGGCGGCAGGCTGTAGAAGAACGCCGTGTCGAAAACCGCCACCTGCGGGACGTCGGGGAGCAGGCGCCGAGCGACCTCGATGCCCTGCACACCCGCCGGGTTGTGCAGGGGCGCCAGTGAGGACAGCTCGGCGATCTGCGCGACCACCGCATCGTCGAGCACCGTCGGCTCATGGAACTTCTGTCCGCCGTGCACCACGCGGTGGCCGACCACTTCCACATCGTCGGTGTTGATGGAGTCGAAGACGAGCCGCAGTGCCTCTTCGTGATTACGAACCGGCTCCTCACCGATGCGCTCCACCAGCCCGTGGGCATCCACCCGGCCCGAATCCGGTTCGATGAGCTGATATTTCACCGAGGACGAGCCACAGTTGAGAACGAGCACTGCACTCATCGGGTCAGATCCTGTGCCTGGATCGCGGTGATGGCGACGGTGTTCACGATGTCCTCCACCAGGGCCCCGCGGGACAGGTCGTTGATGGGCTTGCGCAACCCCTGCAGGACCGGCCCGATGGCGATGGCACCGGCACTGCGCTGCACGGCCTTATAGGTGTTGTTGCCGGTGTTGAGGTCCGGGAAGATCAGCACCGTCGCACGTCCGGCGACCGGAGAGTCGGGCATCTTGGTGGCCGCCACCGAAGGCTCCACCGCCGCGTCGTACTGGATGGGACCCTCCACCAGTAGATCTGGCTGCCTGGCGCGCACCAGTTCGGTGGCGATGCGCACCTTTTCGACCTCGGCACCGCTACCCGAGTTTCCCGTCGAATAGGACAGCATCGCGACCCGCGGGTCGATACCGAACTGTGCGGCGGTCCGCGCCGAGGAGATGGCAATATCAGCCAGCTGTTCGGAGGTCGGATCGGGCACGATGGCGCAGTCGCCGTATGCCAGGACGCGGTCGGCCAGGCACATCAAGAAGATGCTGGACACGGTGGAAACACCGGATGTCGTCCTTATGATTTCGAAAGCCGGCCTAATCGTGTGCGCGGTGGTGTGCGCCGCACCCGAGACCATGCCGTCGACGATGTCGTTGTAGACCAGCATGGTGCCGAAGTACGAGACGTTGCGCATGATCTCGCGCGCCCGATCGGCCGTCATACCCTTGTGCTTGCGCAGCTCGAAATACTGGCCCGCAAACTGCTCGGCGAGCTCGCTGGTCTTGGGACTGACGACCAGGGCATTCGAGATATCGACACCGAGTTCAGCGGCACGAGAACGTATTTCGGACTCTTCACCCAGGATGGTCAGATCAGCGACCTGACGTTGCAGCAGCCGTCCGGCCGCCTTGAGGATCCTGTCGTCATCGCCCTCGGGAAGCACAATGCGCTTGCGATTGTCCCGCGCCCGGTCCAGCAGCTGATACTCGAACATCTGCGGTGTGGTGACCGACGGTATCGGGATGGCAAGCTGCGAGATGAGATCTGCGCCGTCGACATACCTGTCCATCAGCGCCAGCGCAGTGTCGATCTTGCGGGCGGAAGCGACGGTCACCCGGCCACGGGCATGCGCTGCCGCGCTCGCGGTCTCGAACGTCCCCGAATCCGTTGCGATGATCGGCAGTCTCAGCCCGATGCCGTCCACCAGGTCGGCGATCCGCGGATGAAGCTTGAGGCCGCCGTTCAAAATGATGGCGGAAAGCGACGGAAAACCCTCGGCCACATGAGCACTCGCCACCGCCAACAGCACATCGGAACGGTCCGCGGGGAAGATGACGGCCTGGCCCTCCTGCAGCCGTTCCAGACAGTGTTCGGCAGTCATGCCCGCCACCATGAAGCTAGTGGCCTCGCGTGACATCAGCGCCTCGTCACCGCTGACCAACGAGCCGTTGACCGCCTTCATGAGTTCTTCGACCGACGGCGAGAACAACAGCGGCACCTCGGGCAGCACCCAGGCCGGCTTGTCGAACCGCGACAATGCTTGGCGCACCTCGTCCAGCTGATCGGGGGCGCACCGGTTGGCGACAATAGCCGCGGTGTGGGCACGCTGTGCCTTGAGCTCTCCGAGACAGACCTCGGCCAGAGCGGCCACCTCTTCCGGCGTCCGATCGAATCCCTTGATGGTCAACAGGACCGGGGCGCCGAGATTGACGGCGATGCGCGCATTGGTGCTCAGCTCGCTGGGGCTGGCGACGTCGGTGTAGTCGCTACCGACAATCACCACGGCATCGCAGCGCTCCGCGACCGAGTGGTATCTGTCGACGATCGAGGCGATCGCCGCATCCGGATCCTGGTGCAGGTCGTGATAGGAGACGCCGAGACAGTCCTCATATGCGATGTCCGCGGTACTCTGCTCCAGCAACAATTCCAGGATGTAGTCCACACTTTCCCCGGACCGCGCGATGGGGCGGAACACACCCACGCGTGCCACCGTTGCGGCCAGCCGATGCATCACACCCAGTGCGACGGTGGACTTTCCGGTGTCACCTTCGGGCGAGGCAATGTAGATACTCGATGCCTTCAATCCTCTAGCCTCGGTCATGCACGCCTTCCTACGCGAGTGAATCGCAGTGTCAGAATCTTGAACGGACGCACCGTCAGTTGAATGTCGTTCACCCAGAGTTTGATCGCATCCGGGTACTCGATCGGCCGCTCAAGAAGATCGGTGACGGCCACCCCGTCGTGGCTGAAATTCGTATGGATAGTCACATCAGCCCGTCCGCCGCGCGACTCGTAGAGCCGGACGATCAGATCACCACTGTGGTCATTGGCGAGCTTCACCGATTCCACCACCACGGCCGGATTGTCCAGGCTGACAAGCGGTTCGATGTTCTCCACGGAGCCGTCGACGGACCGCGGGTCAAGGTTGCGCCGATATCCCTGCTCCACGGCGTCGCCGATCGACGCGCCCGGCCGCACCGAGAACCTGAGCCGATGTCGGCCTTGGTCGCAATCCGGATCCGGGAAGAGCGGGGCGCGCAGCAGTGACATCCGCACAAGGGTGGTGGATCCGCGTCGGCTGATGTCGTGCCCATAGGTGGAATCGTTGGCCACCGCCACCCCGTACCCGGATTCACCCACATGTACCCAGCGGTGCGCGCATATCTCGAACTTGGCTTCGTCCCACGAGGTGTTGGCGTGCGTGGGCCGATACACATGGCCGAACTGGGTTTCCGATGCGGACCGGTCAGCCTGCACATCGAACGGGAACGCTAATTTGAGCAGCTTTTCGGTTTCGTGCCAGTCGATGTCGATATCGATGTCCAGCGCGGGCGACCCGTCCTGCAGGGTGATCCGTTGCACCAGATGCGAATTCCCGAATGCTCGCTCGATGACCAGCGCGCCGTCCACGACGGCGACCGAGTCCGCCGATGTGAGGTCGGTGACGGTGTTCCGGTAGAACCCGTCGATATCCCAGGCATCCCATTGGTTCGGTGTATCGCGGTGCAACTGCAGCAGATTCCCGGGTGCGGCCATGGCCTCGCGGCCGGTGGCAGCGTCGACGAGCGAGACCAACAGTCCGTCGGTGTCGAAGGTGGCGGCGAGAATCCCGTTGTCCAGCAGGAATCCTTCCCCGGTTTTCACGGGAGTGACCGGTCGCGGCTCATCGACGGCGGCGGCACCCAGCGCCGACACCCCGTCGCGATCGTGCGGTGCCGCGTTGAAGATCAGCCTGTACTCACCCCTGCCCGCCAAGGCCCGTATCGCAGATTCGATGATGGTTTCGAGTCTTGTCGCGATCGCCGCATAGTTCCGCTCGGCGTCCCGGTGCACCCAGGCTATGGAGCTGCCGGGCAGGATGTCGTGGAACTGCTGCAGCAGCACCAGCTTCCAGATCTCGTCCAGCTCGGCGTACGGGTACGCAAAGCCGGTGCGCACGGCGGCCGTGGACGCCCACAGCTCGGCCTCGCGCAGCAGGTGCTCGCTGCGACGGTTGCCCTGCTTCGTGTTGGCCTGCGAGGTGTAGGTGCCGCGGTGCAGTTCCAGGTAGAGCTCACCGGACCAGCGCGGCGGGTTGGCGTATTCGGCTTGGGCGGCGGCGAAGAACTCTGCCGGGGCGCCCAGCGACACCGTCGGCGAACCCTCCAGGGAACGCTTTCGCGTTGCGTACTCAAGCATTTCACGGGTGGGGCCACCGCCTCCGTCGCCGTAGCCGAACGGCACCAACGACATGGTGCCCGCGCCGGAGTCGCGATAGTTGCGCTGGGCGTGGGCGAGGTCGCCGCCACCCAGATCGGAGTTGTAGGTGTCGACGGGCGGGAAATGGGTGAACACGCCGGTACCGTCGATCCCCTCCCAGATGAAGGTGTGATGCGGCATCCGGTTGACCGAATTCCAGGAAATCTTCTGTGTCAGAAAGTATTCCGAGCCAGATGCGGTGACGATCTGGGGCATTGCCGCGGAGTATCCGAACGAATCGGGCAGCCACACCTCCGGGGTGTCGATCCCGAACTCGTCGAGAAAGAACTGCTTGCCCGCCACGAACTGGCGCGCCATTGCCTCCGCGCCGGGCATGTTCGTGTCGGCCTCCACCCACATGCCGCCCACTGGGATGAACTGTCCCGCAGCGACCTTCTCCTTGATACGGGCGAACAGGGTGGGGTACGTCTCCTTGATCCACGCGTACTGCTGCGCCGAGGAGCAGGCGAACCGGAAATCGGGGTGCCGGTCCATCAGGTCGACCATGTTCGAGAAGGTCCGCGCGCACTTGCGCACCGTCTCACGCACCGGCCACAACCAGGCCGAGTCGATATGGGCGTGCCCGACAGCGGTGATCCGATGGGCGCTGGCGTAGGCGGGGCGCGCCAGTACCTCGGTAAGTTCGGCGCGCCCGGCAACGGCGGTACCCGCGAGATCATCGGGGTCCACCGTGTCCAGCGCGCGTTCCAGGGCACGCAGGATCTCGTGGCGGCGCGGTAGATCCTCCGGCAGCGTGTGCATCAGCCCGTCGAGGGTGGCGATGTCCTGCTGCAGCCCCCACAGGTTCAGGTCTCGTAGTGCGAGATCGATACCGCCCAGCCGATACAGTGCCTCTTCGCCGGAGGTGGCCTTGTTCCCCAACGGCATTGGTGACCAGAAGTGCTTACCGATGTCCGGGTTGGCGGCGGCCTCGATGTAGAAGTCGACCGGGGCATCCGGATCGTCGATGGGCACGAACGCGTTGCGCGGCGCGATCCCCTTCACCACGGTGCCGTCGGGCCGGTACACCAACCCCTCGGCGTTGAAGCCCGGTCCTCCGGTGAAGCCGAGTTCCACCCGCATCTCCGGGGCGCCCTCGGAGCGGCCGCGCCACTGCTGGGGAACGGTGCCCGTCACGTGCAGCCACATCGTCGACCACGGTGGCCCCCACGGCGTCCCGGGGGTGATCTCGGTGAATTCCTGCGTCACCGCCTCGGCGAACGGCACGGGCTCACCGGGCACGGCCCATGCCGTGAGCGTCAGCGGCGCCGAATCCACATACACAGCACCGCTGAGGCGCTTGTCGACGAAACGCCGAATGCGGTCCTCAACGATGCGCCGGTCGTCATGCATGACCTGACCCTATCGGCTAACTATTTCGCTCTAGGCAGTCTCGCCCAGACGGACCGTCACCGTCACGCGGCCACTGTCGTCTTTTCTCGCGATGCCGTAACCGGGCACGTCAACGCCATTGAGCCGGAGCTGCAGCGGCCGGCCTTCTCCGAGGAAGTTGCGCCACCACTTCTTGCTTTCGGGGATGCCGACCCAGATCACGATGTCGTCTCCCGAGCGCCAGTAGTTCACCGGCGTGCTGAAGATCTGCCCGGATCGGCGGCCGGTGTAGGTGACGACGGTGAAGTACCGGCCCGCCAGGCTGCGCAGCCCCGGCACGTTCAGCGCTATCACCGGCACGGTGTTGACCGCGTCGACAAAGCGTCGAAGTAAGGAACTCATCTGTGCCTAACAGTCTTCGCGCGAGCGCTCATCCCAGCTTCCGCAACCGCGGTTCGAGATCGTTCTTGAACAGTTCCAGGAACCGCTTCTGGTCGTGGCCTGGCGCGTGGAACACCAGGTGGTTCAGGCCCCAGCCGACGTAATCGGCAACCTTGGCCACGGCCTCGTCCGGGTCGGAGGCGACGATCCAGCGCTTAGCGACCTGCTCGATGGGCAGCTCGTCGGCGGCGCGTTCCATCTCGATGGGGTCGTGGATGCTGTGCTTCTGCTCGGGGGTCAGCGACAGCGGCGCCCAGAAGCGGGTGTTCTCGAGCGCCTTCTCCGGATCCGGGTCGTAGGAGATCTTGATCTCGATCATCCGGTCGATGTCGTCGAAGGTGCGCTCGGCCAGCGCGGCACCCTCCTTGACGGCGGGGATGAGCTTGTCCTTGTACAGCTCCTCGCCCTTGCCGGAGGTGCAGATGAATCCGTCGCCGGCGCGTCCCGCGTACTTGGCGACGACGGCGCCACCCGCGGCGATGTAGACGGGGATGCCGCCCTCGGGCACGTCGTAGATGGCGGCACCCTTGGTGCGGTAGTACTCACCCTCAAAATCAACGCGCTCACCGGTCCACAGTTCGCGCATGAGCCGGACGGACTCGCGCAGCCGTGCGAAGCGCTCCTTGAACTCCGGCCATTCACCGATGAACCCGGTGGCGATCTCGTTGAGCGCCTCACCGGTGCCGAC
This sequence comes from Mycobacterium sp. D16R12, assembly GCF_002013465.1. Taxonomy (GTDB): domain Bacteria; phylum Actinomycetota; class Actinomycetes; order Mycobacteriales; family Mycobacteriaceae; genus Mycobacterium. The sequence continues at coordinate 183,388 of NZ_MAFC01000021.1, forward strand.
ACCCAGGAAGATGCGACCCGGGTACAGGCAGCCCATGGTGGCGAAGGCCTGCGCGGTGACGGCCGGGTTGTATCGGAACGTCGGGGTCAGCACCGAGGTACCGAGCTGCAGGCGCTGAGTGCGCTCGCCCACGGCGGTCATCCAGGCCAGTGAGTACGGGGCGTGACCACCGTTGTATCGCCATGGCTGGAAGTGGTCGCTCACGGTCGCACTGTCAAAACCGTGCGATTCGGTGGCGACCGCCAGCTCGACGAGCTCACGCGGCGCGAACTGCTCCGCCGATGCTTTGTATCCCAGCTTCAGTTCCCGTGCCATCCGCGCGCTCCTCGCCTCAAGGGTGCTTACCGCTCTTCGCGCAAGCGGCTCATCGGTGCTAGACGCTCTTCGCGCAAGCCGCTCATCGCAAGTTCTCCAACCACCCTAACCAAACCCCGGATAGTCTCATTTCCATGGTCGAGATCACCCAGGTCAGCGACGCCGTGCATGTGGTCAACGGAGAAGCGGTCAACTGGGTGATCGCATCGGATGATTCGGGCGTCACACTCTTCGATTCCGGCTATCCGGGCGATCGTGACGATGTCCTGAAATCCATTGCAGCGCTGGGACACAAACCTCAAGATGTGCGCGCGGTGGTGCTCACGCACGGGCACATCGACCATATGGGCACCGCCATCTGGTGGGCCGCCGAGCACGGAGTCCCGGTGTATGCCCACAACGCCGAGTTGGGCAATGTGCGGCGCGACTACGTGGACCAGGCCGAACCCTTCAAGGTGGTGCTGAATCTCTGGCGGCCCGGATGGCTACCGTGGGTCATCCATGCGATGCGCCTCGGAGCCGGAGTCCGTGACGGCATTCCGACGGCAGCTCCGCTCGGTCCTGAGCTCGCGGACCTGCCGGGAGCACCCGTACCCATCCCGACCCCCGGGCATTCCGGTGGTCACTGCTCGTTCCTGGTCGCCGGTCACGTGCTGGTAGTCGGCGACGCCATCATCACCGGCCACCCGGTCGCGACCCGTTCGGGACCTCAGCTGCTGCCCACGCCGTTCACCAGGGACATGGACCAAGCGCGCCGCAGCGTCGAGGCCCTTGCCGATGTGGATGCCGATGTGCTGGCACCGGGGCACGGTCCGGCGTGGACGGGATCACTGCGCGACGCGGTCGAGATCGCCTTGCGCGCCTAGCGCCGAATGTCGGCTTGTCGCGCTACGCACTCGCAGTTTCGCGCGGAAAGTCGACACTCGAGCCAGAGATGGGGGCGAGCCCGAGATGCTCGCGCAGCGTCTCGTGTTCGTACTCGCTGCGGAAGGCGCCGCGTTCCTGCAGCAGCGGCACCACGGTGTCCACGAAGTCGTCGAGACCTGCCGGGGTCAGATGCGGGACCAGGATGAATCCGTCGCAGGCATCGGCCTGGATGTAGCGATCCACCTCCGCCGCCACCTGAGCCGGGGTACCGATGAACTGCTGGCGGGAGGTGACCTCCTTGATCAGCTCACGGATCGACAGGTTCTTGGCCTCCGCGAGCTCCCGGTACTTCGCGGCGATCTCCCGCGGATCGCCGTGGCGCGCCTTGCCACGGGTGATCGACTCGTCCCCTGTCGGCTCCACGTCCGGCAATGGCCCATCCGGGTCGTACCCGGAGAGATCACGACCCCAGACCTGCTCGAGATAGGCCAGGGCGGTCTGCGGGCCCACCTGCTGATCCCTGATGTACGCGGCCTTCTCGATCGCCTCCTGTTCGGTGTCACCGAGGACATAGGTGACGCCCGGAAAGACCTTGAGTTGATCCGGGTTTCGGCCGTGCGCGACGGCACGCGCCTTGACGTCGGCGTAATACTTCTGCCCGGCAGGAATCGAGGAGTGGATGGTGAACAGTGCGTCGGCATGCTTGGCGCCGAAGTCACGCCCGTCCGCGGAATCCCCCGCCTGCAGCAGCACCGGATGCCCTTGCGGAGACGTCGGCGCGGTTGCCACACCACGGACGGTGAACTGCGGCCCCTTGTGGTTTACCGGGCGGATCTCGTCGTCCCAGCTATCCCAGAATTCGCGGGCCACCGTGATGAATTCCTCGGCCCGGTGGTACCTGTCGGCGTGATCCAGGAAACCGCCGCGCCGGAAGTTCTCACCGGTGAACGCATCGGACGAGGTGACCATGTTCCAGCCCGCGCGCCCGTCCGTCAGATGATCGAGAGAGGCGAACTGCCTTGCCACATTGAAGGGTTCGTTGAAGGTGGTGTTGATCGTCCCCACCAGTCCGAGGCGTTCGGTGACGGCGCCCAGCGCGGAGAGCACCGTGAAGGTATCGGGCCGGCCGACCACATCGAGGTCATGGATCCGTCCCCGATGCTCGCGCAATCGCAGGCCCTCGGCGAGGAAGAAGAAGTCGAACAGTCCACGCTCGGCGGAGCGTGCCACATGTACGAAGGAGGCGAAGTCGATCTGGCTTCCCGACGCGGGATCGGACCACACCGTGGTGTTGTTGACCCCCGGGAAGTGCGCGGCAAGGTGAATCGGCTTGCGGTCCTTGCCTTCCCGAACTCGGATCGCATCCGCTGGGGCGGTCATCAGATCAGTCCCCATTCCTTGGCGATGAGCTCGTAGGACCTGCGCCGGTCCTCGTGCCGATGGGTGATGGAGGTGATGACGAGCTCGTCTGCGCCGGTGACCCTGGCCAGGGTGTCCAGCCGCTCGGCTACCTGGCCGGCATCGCCGACGAACTGGGTGGCGAGCCGATCCTCCGACTGGCGGCGTTCCTCATCGGTAAGTGGTTGCGCACCATCGGGATCGGGATACGGAATGGCGCCGTGGCCCGACCGAATCGAGTGCACCCAGCGGCCAAACGTACTGGTGAGGTGGGCAGCGGTCTGCTCGTCCTCAGCGGCCACGGCGTCAGCCGAGACGATGACATACGGCTCCGCCAGTGCTTTCGAGGGCCGGAAAGCCTCGCGGTACGCCTGCACCGCTTCCAAGGTGGACCAGGGCGTGACGTGGTAGTTCGCCACGAATGGCAGACCACGACGCGCCGCGACCTGAGCCGATTCACCCTTGCTGGAACCGAACAGCCACAGCGGGAGATCGGCGCCCTCTCCCGGACGAATATGCAGCGCAACACCTTCCGGACTGACATAGGTGCCGTCAAGGAATGCCTGGATATCGGACACCTGTTGGTCGAAGTCGGCGATCTGGGCGCCCGGCTGCTGCAGGGCGGCAACGGTGGCCCGCAGCTTCGGGTTGTCCTTGATGCCGAACTCCGTCGGCGCCTGCGGGATGAACAACCCATCAACGTCATGTGCCGGTGCCGGTTCGGGCTTCTGCTCGTTTCCGGCGAGACGGTCCCTGATCCGATGGCCCGTGCGCCCCAACCCGAGGTCGATACGCCCCGGGTAGAGCGCGTCGAGAATGCCGAAGCTCTCCACGATCGCGGCGGCCGTGGTCGAGGCAACCTGCACGGCACCGGCGCCCACCCGGATCCGACGAGTGGCGGCGGCGATATGGGCGATGACCAGGGCGGGAACTGTGCTCGCCACTGAGACGAAATGATGCTCGGCGAGCCAGTATCGCCGGTAACCCCAATGCTCCGCGTTCTGGGCCAGGTCGATCGAATTACGCAGTGCCGTGGCGGCATCCGAACCTTCGCTGACCGGGGATAGGTCGAGAATCGAGAGTGGGACGTTCATGCCGACTTCCTTGCGTAGCGGTTGGTGGCGGTAGGCAGGCCGAGCCGCTCGCGCAGCGTTCCGCTCTCATACTCGGCGCGGAACCCCTGATGGGCCTGCAGAAGGGGCACGAGTTCGTCAACTATGACGGGGATGTCGAGCGCGTTGACCGCGGGCCGCAGGCGCACACCGTCAATTCCCCATTCATGCCACTGCGCGATGAGGTCGGCGAGCTCAGCGGCCTGCCCGGTGAATATGGCGGCATCCGAGTGGAATTCGTCATCGCGTCCGAACGAGACCACCAGATCTGCCAACACCTTGATGGTGCGGTGCCCCGCCGTGTTGTGCAGCCGCGCCGGGATCTCAGCGGCGGAGGCGCCGTCGTGCGGGGTGACAAAGATCAGATCGGCGCTCGATGCCGCGAAGGCCTGCCCGGGACGGCTACGCGCGAGTGCGGCGACCACCGACTGCCCCTGCGGGGACCTCGGCGTGATGGACGGCCCCTTCACCGAAAAGAACCGGCCCTCGAAGTCGACGTAGTGCAGCTTGTCCCTGTCGATGAAGCGCCCCGTGTCCACGTCTCTGATCTCGGCGTCGTCCTCCCAGCTGTCCCAGAGCCGTCGGACCACCTCGACGGAGTCCGCGGCCTCCTCCAGCAGGTCTTGCAGCGGCAGCACCTTGGTGCGGCCAAACGCGTCGGCCTCTTCCCCGGTATCGGCGATCGTCACCTGCCAGCCGGCACGGCCGCCGGACACGATATCGAGGGTCGCAATCGATTTCGAGATGTGGAACGGCTCGTTATGGGTGGCCGGCGCGGTGGGGATGAGTCCGATGTGCGTTGTCGTCGGGGCCACACGCGCGGCGGTCAGAATCGCATCCAGACGGCCGCCGGAAGGACGGCCGAAGGTGTCTTCGAACGTCACGAAATCCAGGAGCCCACGCTCGGCGCGCTGAACCTGTTCTACCCAGTACTTGCCGGTCAGGGGGTTACCGGCATGCTTTTCCGCGTCCGGATGCCAACCGTGTCCGTCCAGAGCCAGCCCGAGCAGTGTCGTCACACGCGATTCAACGACTGCGACCGACACAATGACGGCGTTTATCTCAGCCTGAGGAAAAGGCCTCGCGTTATCTACTTCGCCAGGGCTGCCGAGTTAGGTCTCGAGGTCCTTCTCGAACGGGTGGATACCGACCTGATCGGCGGACAGGGTCTGGTCATAGAGCGGTCGATACCCGGCGGAGAGGTACAGCGCCTTGGCCTCGGGCTGACGCGGACCGGTGGTGAGGTAGACGCGCCGGTACCCGCGGCCGCGGATCTCCTGCTCCAGCGCGGCCAGGGTGCGCACCGCCAGGCCCTGACGACGGTGGGCGCTGGACGTCCAGATGCGTTTGAGCTCCGCGGTCTCGGCGTCATAGCGCTGGAACGCGCCACCGGTCACGGCCACACCACCCTGCACGCCGATCAGCAGCCCGCCGTCGGGAGCCGCGAAGTGGACGGCCGGATAGTTGACCAGGAACTCGTGATGCTCGTCGAGAGTCCCGCCGTATCGCGTGCTGTATTCCACCGCCAGCTCGGCGAGCAGCGGAGCGGCCAGCGGATCCTGCTGCTGCACCGTCGTGAACTGCAGCAGATCCTCACACGCCGTCATGTCATCCCTGCCTCGGTAATCCGCGGGGGTTGACTTCGGACCGACTCACTGCTTCGTTCTCCAATCCCCAGCGCTGCAACACCTTACGATACGTGCCGTCGGCAATGGCCTGGTTGACGGCATCGGCGATGGCCCGCACCAGCCCATTGTCCTTCTTGGTGAGCACCGCGATCTCACCCTGCAGCGCCTCCCCCGCACCGGAGAAGGTGCCGACCAACTTGGTCTGCCCGGTCGCCTGGGAATGAAAAACCGCCGTCGGGTTGGGACCCACATACGCATCGATGCGCCCCGATGCCAATGCCAGGTAGTAGCCGGTCGTCTGCTGGAAATACTTCAGGTCTGCGGCCGGAAGACCCGCCGCGATGTTCTGTTCGTTCCACTGCACCAGCAATGCTTCCTGGTTGGTACCCGACCCGACGCCGATCGTCTTACCCGCGATATCCCTGGCACCCTGGACCTTCCAGTCCAGGGATCTCCGGACCTCAAAAGTGACGTTGTCCAAACGGTAGGTGGCGAAGTCGAACTTCTCCTTGCGTTCCTCGGTCACCGTCACATTCGAAATGAACGCATCGACCTCGCCCGAGTCCACCTTGACGAAGTTCTGCGCCCAATCCGCCGAACGCAGATCGACTCGCAGCCCCAGAATGTCCGCCACCAGATAGGCGAAGTCAGTCTCGATCCCGATCATCGTCTTGTCGTCATCGGCGTAGAACCGCAGCGGCGGTGCGGAATTGGCGTCGCCGGTGATAATCAGGGTGCCGCGCTTGCGGATGGCGTCGGGCACCTCGGCCGCGATGGCGTCCGCCTTGGCCGCACGCACCCGATCCTGGTTGGGGCTCAGATTGAAGGAGGAGGATGCACCCGGCTCCGCACCCCCGGCACAACCGGTGAGGACGACGATCACCGTGCAGAACAGCGCGGTAAGACCCCTCACGCCAGCACCTTCGAGAGGAAGCCGATGGTCCGCGGATGCGACGGGTTGTCCAGCAGCTCTTCCGGCGGGCCCTGCTCGACGATGGCGCCGTGATCCATGAAGACCACGGTGTCGGCGATCTCCCGGGCAAGACCGATCTCGTGGGTCACGATGACCAAGGTGGCACCGTCTCGGGCCAGCTGGCGGATCACATCGAGCACCTCGGTGACCAACTCGGGATCCAGAGCCGACGTGGGCTCGTCGAACAGAATGACCTTGGGCCGCAAGGCCAGAGCGCGGGCGATGGCCACCCGCTGCTGCTGGCCACCGGATAGCCGGCGCGGATACTCCGCCACCTTGTCGGCCACCCCCACCCGTTCGAGCAGCCGGGTCGCCTCGGCCACCAGCTCGGCACGCGACGCGCGCCGCGCTGCCAGCGGCGCCTCGATGACGTTCTCCAGCACCGTCATATGCGGGAACAGATTGAAGTTCTGGAACACGAAGCCGACCTGCGAACGCTGCCGCAGAATGGCCCGTTCCGAGAGCTCGTAGAGTACCGATCCACGCTGCCGGTAGCCGATGAGCTCGCCGTCGATGCGGATGGTCCCGCCGTCCACCTTCTCCAGGTGATTCAGGGTGCGCAGCAGCGTCGACTTCCCGGAGCCGGACGGCCCGATGATGACCGTCACCTCCCCCTGTCGCACAGTCAGATTCACATCGCGCAGCGCAACTACCTGGCCGTAGGACTTGCGCACCCCACGCACCTCGATGGTGCTCATCGGTGTGCGCCCCGGGCGTAATGCCGTTCAATGTAGTACTGCACGATGGTCAGCACCGAGGTGATGACGATGTACCAGACTGTCGCCACCATGAGCAGCGGAACCACCCGTCCGTTACGCCCGAATATCACCTGCACCTGGTAGAAGAGATCGGCAATGGCCATGGTGGAAACAATGGACGTGCCCTTCACCAGACTGATGACCTCGTTCGCGGCGTTGGGCATGACCGACCGCATAGCCTGCGGCAGCACGATCCGGAAGAACTGACGGCGCCGGGGAATACCCAGGGCCGCAGCGGCTTCCAACTGCCCCTCGTCGACGGACAGGATTCCGCCCCGGATGATCTCGGCGAAGTAGGCGCCCTGATGCAGAGTCAACCCGATCACGGCGGCGGTCAAACCGCTCAGCAGCTCGTTGGTGTCGACGGTGAGCAGGCTCGGCCCGAAGGGGATCCCGAAGCTGATGCTGTCGTACAGGTAGGCGATGTTGAACCAGAACAGCAGCTGCACGATCAGCGGTATGGACCGGAAAATCCAGACGTAGGTCCACGAGATGACCTTCAGGACGGGATTCTTGGACAGGCGTGCGGCCGCAAGCGCCACCCCCAGAACGAACCCGAGCACCGTGCCGTAGATGGTGAGCCGGATGGTCAGCCACAGAGCCGCCAGCACCGACTTGGCGGTGAAGTACCGCGCGAAGGTGGGCCAGTCCCACCCCGGGTTTCGCACCAGACCATGCACGAACATGGCCACGAACAACAGCGCCACGGCCGAGAGAATCCAGTTGCCCGGACGGGGTCGGCGCCGCACCCGCAGCACCGGCTCGGCGGCGTCGTCCGACGCCCGGGCGCGCGGCGGCGCAGCGGGTGCCGATGTCATGCGGTCGAACCTAGGAACACCGACCAGTGCACAACAGTCTTTGGCTCCCGGCGAATCGAACGGCGGCTATCCGTCATGTTCGACCGGGGAAGCATCCGCGCCGCTCGAATGTTCAAATAGGTCATGCCAGAAATCCCTGCGGGCTTCGAAGATCTCCTGGAACAGCGCCTCTACGGCCACCTGGCCACGGTCGGTAGCGACGGTTCCGCGCAGTCCAGTCCGATGTGGTTCAGCTGGGACGGCGAGCGGCTGCGCTTCACCCACACCAACAAGCGGGCCAAGTTCCGCAACATCCAGTCCGAGCCGCGGGTCGCCTTCTCCATCCTGGATCCCACAAACCCGTACCGGTATCTGGAGGTGCGCGGCACCGTCGACCAGATCGATGACGATCCGACGGGGTCATTCATCCAGGAGCTCGCTCACCTGTACCAGGCACCGTGGGCCGGGACCAGCACCGGCGACGAGGCAGACCGCGTCATTTTGTACCTGCGGCCCACCAAGTTCGTGAGCCACGGCTAGGCCAGCGGCCCCAGCAGGCGCATACACATATCGGTGGCCTTGGCTCCCAACTCGCCAGCGCTGCACCTATTTTCATCGGCCAGCCAATCTTCCATGAGGAGAGTGACGCCGCCGACTCCGAATACGGCGGCGTCGAGCAGCGCCGGCTCTGGCTTGGACACCTCTGGCGCGATGGTCAGGAGTATCGCCCGCGCGACCCGGTGCTGAAGACTTCGACGCTTGGCGGCAAGCCCAGGATATCCGGCCAGGTCGGATGTCAGAATGCGCAGCACCGCACGGTCCGCGACGGACTGCTCGAGGTACGCCGTGAGCCCCGCGGTCAGCTGTTCATGCGGGTTGTCGCCGGCCACCCGGCCCGCTTCTGCCATGGACGCGAACAGTTCGGCGAACACGTCTTCCACGATCTGCAGAACCAAATCGCCGATCACCTCGAACTGCTCATAGAAGTAGCGATCGGTCAGCCGGGTCCGGGCACAAACACCCCGAACGGTGACCGCGGCCAAGCCCTTGTCACTCCAAAGCTCACGGCCCGCACGCACCAGTGCCACGCGCCGCTCATCTCGGCGCTGCTCTCGTGTCTTGCCACCGTACGTGCGGTGAGTCTGACCGTTCGTCACGCGTTAACGCCCTTCGTCTTGACATAGGCAACCTACTCGCTAATGTTGAGGACATACGTCATCAGAAACTACCGACAATGCGGTCTAGGAGATTTCATGACACTTGCGCCCGAGCATTCAGCCTCCGATACGGACTTTGAGGAGCTCATCTCGCGTCCCTTCGAGTCCCAGCTGCGCGAATACGACTACGAGGTCACCGAGATCGACGGCACGCTGCCACCGGCGTTGACCGGCACGCTTTTCCGCATCGGTCCCGGCAAGTTCGAGGTGGGCACCACCGTGCTGCGCACGATGTTCGACGCCGACGGCATGGTGTCCCGATTCATCCTGAACGGATCCTCGGTCCGGTTCACCAACCGGTATGTACGCACTCAGCAGTTCCGGGATGGGTTGCAGCAGGGCCCGATGCGCAGGCCCGGGATCACCACCCAAGTGCCCGGGAAACTATTCGCCAACCTCCAATTGCCGGCGAACACCGCGAACACCAATATCGTGTCACTGGCCGGGGAAATGCTGGCGCTCTGGGAGGGCGGGCCACCACACCGGCTGGACCCCGACACCCTGGAAACGCTGGGCACCAACGACTTCAAGGGCAAGCTCGGGTATGTCGGCGCCTTCTCGGCACACCCGAAATGGGATCCCGTCACCGGCGAGATGTTCAACTTCGGCCTCGATGTCTTTCCCACACCACGACTGCGCTGCTACCGGGTGAGCCCCAGCGGCCAACTCTCGCAGATCAATTCGGTAACCCTGTGGGATATGGGCTGGAACCACGATTTCGCGCTGACCGAAAAGTATTTGGTCTTCGTCCTCGATCCGATCCGCCCCAACATCGGCCAGCTGCTGCGCGGCAAGCGTTTCGACGAAAGCCTCGAGTACCAGCTGACCAATGGCAGCACCAAGTTCATCCTGGTGCCCCGCGACGGATCCAAACCAATCGTCATCGAGCACGCGCCCCAGACTCATATCCATGTCACCAACGCCTTCCAGGACGGCGCAGACGCGGTGGTCGAATTCGTCAGATACGAAAGCCTCGAGTTTCTGCGGCGAACACTGGACGCCGCGATGGGGCCGAAGGACCACCCAAATCCTCATCACCATCTGGTAGTCCGCGAATGGCCGGACAGCCACCTGGTCAGATTCCGCATCTCGCCCAGCGGCAAGATCACCGAGGAAGTGGTGTCCCAGTCTGCGAAGATCGAATTCCCGCAATATGACTGGCGCCAGTCCACTCGCAATCATCAGATCACCTATACCGCCGGGACGCTGGAACACAGGGGCCACTACAACGGCATCTTCAAGTTCGACCACCGTACCGGCGCCATGACGCACTGCGATTTCGGGAAGGCCTCGGTGTGCGAACCCATCTTTGTGCCGCACGACAAAGACTCGGCCCAGGATGACGGATGGCTGCTCGCGGTCAATCACGATCTCGTGGAAAATCGTTCGCAGTTAGTCATACTCGACGCACGTGATGTCGAGCGTGGCCCAGTCGCGGTGGCGCACCTGACGCATCACTTGCCGATCGGGTTCCACGGAACCTTCACCAGACGGGTTGCCAATCCCGATGCGCCGCTACCACATCCGACGCTAGTGGGCTAACGGGCCGATCCCCGCTCACGCCTTGGAGGGCCACCAGCTCAGCTTGCCGAAGGCCTGAGCCAGCGTCGGCACCATCAGGGTTCTGACGATGAAGGTGTCCAGCAGGATGCCCACGCCGATGATGAACCCCATCTGCACCATCTGATTGACCGAGCCGACCATCATGCCCAGCAGGCTGGCGGCGAACACCAGACCGGCCGAGGTGATCACCGATCCGGTCTGACGCACGGTCCGGATGATGCCGAGCCGCATGCCCCGGGCGCTCTCCTCCCGCAGGCGCGAGATGAAGAGCATGTTGTAGTCGGCCCCGACGGCCACAATCAGCACGAAGGTCATCGCCGGAACTGCCCAATCCAGCTGTTGCCCAAGGAGAACCTGGAACACCAGCACGCCGATGCCCAGTGACGCGATATAGGTGAGCAGCACCGTGCCCAGTAGGTACAGCGGCGCGATCACCGCACGCAGCAGCAGACACATCACCAGGAAGATGATGAGCAGCGTGACGACGATGATCTCGCGCAGATCACTGTCGTAGGCCTTCTTCAGATCGGCATTGATAGCGGGGAATCCGCCCACCGACACCGTGGCACCGGCCAGCGCGGTGTTGGGCGTGGCCTCGTTTCCGACGCGCTCCATATCGCGGCTCAGCTGCATCGCCTCGGGTCCATAGGGGTTGAGCGGCGACTGCACCAGATACATGGCGGTACGCCCACCATCCTGCAGGAATGCCGAACTCAGCTCCTTGAATCCGGGATTCTGCAGCATCGCCCCCGGTACGGAGAAGCCGGATGCCGCAGGCGAATTGGAGTCCTTGCCGATGGTCTGCAGGGTTACCGCGGCCTCACCCATGGACCGCACGGTGTCCTCGAGTTGGGTGTTCAAGTCCCGGATCCGCACGCCCATCGTCTTGACGGAGTTCATATCCACGCCCAGCCCTCGCAGCTGCTGGAAATAGCCCGATATGCGTTCGAATTTGCGTTCCATCTCGGGCAATTTCGCGAGCAGACCACGAATCTGCTTGAACTGATTGTTCATATCGCCCAGCAGCTGTGTGATCGTCTTGCCGCCGGTGACCGCCCGCACCGACTCCCGCAGGCTTTCCACCGAGGAGAGCGGACCCGTGTCGCGCAGCTCGACCAGCTGGTCGCGTAGCTTCACACAATCGGGCTGCACCGGGCAAAATGGCGATTCGGCAAGCGTCTTGGTCAACGACACCCCGGCATCGAGCGCCGAGAAGGTCGCCTCGACCGAGGGACCCATCGTGGCCAGCTGATCCACCATTCCCGCCACCGTGCCCATTTGGGATATCAGCGACTGATACCGATCGAGTTGCCCCTCAAGCTCTTTGGCCATCGACAACATCTGCGGCATCATCTGCTGCATCCGGGCCAGGTCCCCGTCACCCAGCTCGTTGGTCATGGCCGACATGACGTCGGCGAGCTTCGACATCCGTTCGAGCTGTGGCCGCAGGTCGGCGTTGACCTGTCCGCTCGTCTTGTCGATCTGCGTTCCCATGTACCCGATCTGCCACGCCAACGTGGCCTGGGTGAGCTTGTTCCCGTCGGGCCGGGTGATGCCGACGACCTTCCCGACTCCCCCGAGCTGGGAGATCCGCTCGGCCATCTGGTCAAGATCGCCCAGCGCACGCGGATTGCGCAGATCCGACGGCGACTGGATCAGAAGATACTGCGGCATAACCGAATTAGCGGGAAAATGGGCGTTGAGGATGTGCATACCCTGGTTCGACTGCGCCGAATCGGGCAGCACCCGCGACATGTCGAAACTGGGTCGCATGAAAGGGACGAAGGACGCGGCCGCCATGAGAATCACGATCGCCACACCGAAGACCGGCCACGGGTGCCGCACGATGGTCACACCCATGCGGTGCCAATAGACCCCCGCCCGATCCGGCCCCGGCAGTCCCAACCCGCGCTTGGCCGCCAGGCTCAGCGTCGCCGGCAGCAGCGTGGTAACCACAAAGAACGCGACGATCACCCCAATCGACACCGCCGGACCGGCCGCCGCGAGGAAGGCCAGCTTGGCGGTCAACTGCGCGATGTTGGCAATCGCCACGGTCGCCGCCGTCGCCAGGATGACCCTGGTCATCGAGCCACAGGCATGCGCGAGTGCTTCAGGTGGGGCCTCCCCCGCGCGTATTCGCTCGTGGTACCGACTGACCAGGAACACCGTGTAGTTGACGCTGGCCCCCATCAGGACGGCCATCATCAGCCCGGCAGATACCGACGACACCGGAATCAGGCCCCGATCGGCGAGCCCGGCTATGACGCCGCGCGCGATCAGCAGGCTCATTCCCATCACCAGCAGCGGCAGCATCGCGGTGAACCACGATCGGAACACCAGCAACAGGATGAGACCGATGACCACCACGGTCACCGCGCCGATCTTGGGCAGGTCGCCCAACGCGGCGTTGCCCATATCAGTGACGGTTCCCGCCGCGCCGGTGATGTTGGCCGTGGTGGCCGAACCGGCGAACGTCTGCTTCACCAGGTCATCGACCGACCGATATGACCGCTGCGCCAACGGAGTACCGAGATCTCCGGCCAACCCCGCCATGGCGTACCAGGTGGTGCCGTCCTCGCTGAGAACCTGCTTACGTGCCACCGGGTTGTTGCGCATCCGGGGATCGCCCAGCTGATCCTGGACGAAGGTGACGTACTCCTTGTTCGCGCCCAGCCGATCGATCAGCGCGGAGTACCGGGCCTGTGCATCGGCGTCAAATCCCTCGTCGCCGTGCATCACGATGATGACGGCGTTATCGATACCGGGGCGGCCGAACGCCTTTCCCATCTCCTTCATCGACGCCAGCGCCGGGCTCACCTCACCGGTGGGCAGCGGACTGACCGAGTGCTCGTTGGCCACCCGCTCCAGTTGCGGCCAGGCGGTGTTGACCAGAACCCCGACCGCAATCCAGGCCAGGATCACCAACTTTGCGTGCTTGGCCACCAAGCGTCCTGCCCGCTCGAACGCCGGACTGTACTGGTGCGACATGGTCAGCTCCTCAGATCAACGGCGGGAAGGTGACACTGGGCATGCCCGGCACACCGGTCATCGGCATCACGGTGTAGCGCAGGGTGAAGGCTCCACCGAGGTCGTCGCCGACCACCAGCACGGTGTACTTGTTGTTGAGATAGGCGTCCTGGCCCATCACGGTTTGATGTTCGAATCCGGCGTCCGTCAGCAGCTTGCCCGCTGCGGCCGTGGCCGATGCGTCCACACCGCTGACCGCCAGGGTTCGAGAATCGCCCGCGCCGTCCTGGCGATACGTTCCCTTGACGACAGGGATATCGCGCGGAAAATCCACAGGCAGAACGCTGGCACCCGGCGGGGGCGGTGGAATAGGTGTGATCGGCGGATATGTGGTGCGCTCCACGGCGCCGCCCACGAAATCCGACATCGAGCAAGCGCTCAGGGCCTGCGACATCATCACGGCGGCAAACACCAGTACCGCGACATGAACGCTTCGTTGCGTCATGACGGGATACTACAAAGGCTTGGCCCTTAGTGCTAGCCCCTGCTAACTAAAGCTAGCTCGAATTAGCTCAGTGCCCGTTCCAGGTCCGCGATGACGTCCTCTGTGGACTCCAGCCCGACCGACAAACGCACCACACCGTCGGAGAGCCCGATCGCCGCACGGCCCTCTGGGCCCATCGCGCGGTGGGTCGTGGTGGCGGGATGAGTGATGAGTGACTTGGAGTCGCCCAGGTTGTTCGAGATGTCGATGAGGGAGGTCCCGTCGAGCACCTCGAAGGCACGCTGCTTACCCGCGTCGCCGTCGGCGTCCAGTTCGAAGGTGACCACGGTGCCGCCGCCGCTCATCTGCCGTTTGGCCAGCTCGTACTGCGGATGCGTCTGCAGGAACGGGTAACGCACCCAGCGCACCGCGGGATGCTCCTCCAGGAACTGCGCGATCTTGAAGGCGGACTCATTGGCATGCCGCACCCGAAGATCCAGCGTTTCAAGCCCTTTCACGAGCGTCCAGGCATTGAATGGGCTGAGCGCGGGCCCGGTGTGCCGCATCAGCGTCTTGACGGGACCCTCGATGTACTCGGTGTCACCCAGGATGGCGCCGCCGAGCACCCGGCCCTGTCCGTCGATGTGCTTGGTGCCGGAGTAGACCACCACATCGGCACCCAACGGAATGCCCTGTTGCAACAGCGGAGTAGCAAAAACGTTGTCCAGCACCACCTTTGCACCTGCGGCATGCGCCAGCTTGCACACCGCCTCGATGTCGACCAGCGATTGCATCGGGTTGGAAGGGGTCTCGAAGAAGACGGCCTGCGTGGGAACGGATAGCGCCTCCTCCCACTGGGAGAGGTCCTCGCCGTCGACGAACACGGTCTCCACGCCCCAGCGGGGCAGGATCTCGTTACACACCACGAAACAGGAACCGAAGAGACTGCGCGCAGCGACAAGTCTGTCGCCGGCACCGAGTAACGCGCCCAATGCGGTGAACACCGCCGACATGCCTGTTGCTGTCGCGAACGCCGCCTCGGCACCCTCGATAAGCCGCAGCCGCTCCTCGAACATGGAGATCGTCGGGTTGCCGTATCGCGAGTACACGTACCGGTCGACCTCGCCGGTGAAGGCGCGTTCCGCGGCGGCCGCACTCTCGTAGACGTACCCGGAGGTCAGGTACATCGCCTCCGCGGTCTCCTCGAACTCCGAGCGCAGCAGCCCGCCGCGGACACCGATGGTCGCCTGGCTCACGCCTTCGGGCAGCGCCTTGGGAATACGGACGGAGGGAACGCCGTCAGGAGTCTGGCTCATGACTGCCGCCACGGCAGACCGATGGCACGCCAACCGACGCCGCCACGGTGCCCGTTCTCGTCGAGGTTGCCCTCGAACCCGTCAAGCACGTTGTAGGACGGTGCGATTCCCGCCTCGGTGGCCAGTTCCGCCGAACCGATCGACCGGTTACCGGATCGACAGAGGAACACCACCGGACGGCTGTCCCCTTCGGAGGGCCCGGTGACGCCCGCGGCCGCCAAGTCGTCCAGGAACTGCTCGTTGCGTTCGCCGTTGGAGCGCACCCACTCGATGTACACGACATCGCGGCCGAGCTCGGTCAGGTCGGGAACCCCGACCCACTTCCACTCCGCCGACGTGCGCACATCAACCAGCACGGCTTCCGGGTTTTCCGTCAGCAGCGCCCACGCCGCCTCGGGGGTGATATCTCCTGCGTAGCCCACGAAGAGCCAGTCTATTGGTACTGCCCGCACACCCTCCACGAGCCGTCTTCCTTGGCGAAGGAGACGTCGGCGGTGAGCTTGTTGTCCTCGGATTTCATGTAGTGATAGGTCACCGTCGCGGTGGCGGTGTCCCCGCTGATCTTCACGTCCTTGACGTCGTCCACGTACCGGTTTCCGTGCGCCGCCTCGGATTTGTCCTGTGCGGCAATCACATTCTTTTCCGGCGTGACAATGGCCCGACAGCTGTTCGCCACATAGTCGGCGTACGCGCGTCGCTGCAGTGCATCGTTCTGCGCGACCACGGACTGCCCCACCCTGCCCTCTTCGGTGAGGCCGTCGCCCGTCCGGAAGAACGCCGATACCGCGATACCGATCACCACGATTCCAAAGATCGCCGCCCCGGCGATAAACGGTGCCGGACTCCCGGTGTCGTCGCGATCGGCTGCCTGCTCGTCGGCTGTCACCGCAGATGCCGGGCGACCTGTTGGGCACGACTCAGCGCCAGCGCGGTGTTGGGTGCGGTCGCCAGTGCCACGCCGACACGACGACGCCGGTGGATCTCCGCATGCCCGAACATCCGCACATCGCTCTCAGGTATCTGCAGCGCCTCGTCGAGCTGCCGCGACGATGGACCGGGACCATCGCCGTAGACCACCTCGGCGGCCGCCGGCGACACCAGAATGGTGTCGATCGGCACGCCCAGCACTGCGCGTGCGTGCATATCGAACTCGGACAGTCGCTGTGATCGCACGGTCACCAGCCCGGAGTCATAGGGCCGGGCACTCACGTCGCAGAAATACACCTCGTCGCCGCGGACAAACAGTTCGACACCGTAAACACCATGCCCACCAAGGGCATTGACCGCCCTGGCGGCAATCGACCGGGCCAGCTCCAGCGCGGCCTGGCTCAACGGTTGCGGCTGCCACATCTGCAGTGCGTCGGTTCCGCTCTGCCGGTGCGCGATGGGCTCACAGAAATACAGTCTGGTCGCACCGCCAACCCCGGCCGTGCGCACCGTGAGCAGCGTGATCTCGTAGTCGATCTCCACCGCGGTCTCCACCAGCACCCGCTGGCCGCCCCCGATGTTCGAGGCGACGGCCTGATCCCACGCCGGTTCGGCGTCACTGTCGCGCAGCACCACCGATTGGCCTTGGCCGTACGCGGCCGACACCGGACGCACCACCGCCGGGAAACCCGCGGTCTCAAGAACCTTGTGCAGCTCCTCGACCGAGTTCGCGAACCAATACGCGGGTGTGGGCAGGCCGAGTTCCTCGGCGGCCATCCGCCGCATCGCCTCGCGATCGCCGGCCAGCCGCACTGCCTTGGCGGTCGGAATCACCTGGGTGAGCTTGCCCTCGGCCAATTTGTCGAGCGCCTCGCCCGACGCCGTCTCGACCAGCGGCACCACGAACCGGGGCCGTTCCTTCTCGACGAGCGCCAGCAGGCTCTCCGACTCACCAATCGCTGCGACCACCGAACGATCTGCCGCGGTATGGGCCGGTCCGCCCTCGCCGGTGTCCACCACGACCACGTCAGCACCCAGGCGCTGGAAGGAGATGGCCAGTTCCCTGGCCAGTTCACCCGACCCCAGCAGCATCACGGTGGTGCCGTTCACGGCCGGTGCCTCCGGTACGTGGGCTTCGGTGCTGGCCAGTTCGGGGACGGATTTCACGCTGTTGGCAGCCTTGGAGGCCGTAGCGGCCCTGGCGCCATTGGTGGCACGGACGGCGTCCTCGGTCACCGGCGCCGCCTCGGCGGGCCCGGGCGAACCCTCCTGCGTCACCACGATGCCTTTTACGCCTTCCGGTCGATCTGTAGCCCTATTGGACCGTGCCTAGCGTGCCAGATTGCCACACATCCTCAACCGAGAGTGCTGTGGACATAACACCAGCGCCAATCCTCACCGGGCTCGTGTGAACGCATCACCGGATGCCCCGAAGCGTGAAAATGCACGGTGGCGTGCTGGTGGGGACTGGAATCACAGCAGCTCACCCGGCCACATTCCAGACACAAGCGCAAATGGGCCCACACCTGCTCACCCAGTGCCGCGCAGTCCTCGCACAGCCCCGGGGTCCGGGGTTGTGGGTCTTGCCCGGTGGTGGCGGCCAGCTCAGGACAGGGACCTTGGCCCCCTGCCGACTCAGGAGCGGCGGATCCGCGCCGGAACAGCCGCTTCATATATGTCCTCTCAACGTGCCCGCTTAGGCGCCAGAACCGCTCTCCGCACAGAATACGAAGGTGAACGTTTCCCTGCTGGCGGTACTCACGGTTGCCCTGGTACTGGCCGCAATTTCCCGGCGATTCGGGCTTCCGACCCCGTTGGTGCTGGTCGTGGCCGGATTGGCGGCCACCGCCATCCCTGGCCTGCCGTCCATCGAGATGGATCCGGACCTCGTACTGTTCGTGATCCTGCCGCCGCTGCTGTACACCACGGCGCTGGAGAGCTCCTACGTCAACCTGCGCAAGAACATGCGGGCGGTCAGCAGCCTCGCCGTGCTGCTGCCGCTGCTCACCACCGTCGCTGTCGGGTTCGTGGCCTTCTATACCGTCCCGGAGCTGCCGTTGGCCGGCGCGTTGGTGCTGGGTGCCATCGTGGCTCCGCCCGACGCGGTTTCGGCCACCGCGATCGGCCGGCGCCTGGGACTGCCGCGCAACATCATGACGCTGCTCGGCGGCGAGAGTCTGCTCAATGACGCGACCGCGCTCACCGCGTATCGGGTGGCAATAGCCGCGGCGATCGGGCTGGGCGCCACCGTGGCCGACGGGCTCAAGTTCTTCGCGCTCGCGGCGGTGGGCGGGGTGTTCGTCGGGTTCGTCATCGGCAAGTTGGTCAACATCATCCGGTGCAAGCTCGACGATCCGCTGTCCGAGAGCGCGATCGGCCTGGTGGTGCCGTTCTTCGCGTACCTGCTCGCCGAGGAGATTCACGGCTCCGGCGTGATCGCCGTCGTGGTCGCCGGGCTCATGCTGGGACACCGCTCGGTGCACGCCGGCTACGCCACCCGGCTTCAGGACGATGCGGTGTGGAAGGCCGTGCAGCTGTTGCTGGAATCCTTCGCGTTCCTGCTCATCGGGTTACAGCTGCCCAAGGTCGTGGAAGGACTACGAGGCCTGTCCTTCGCCACCATCGTGCTGTCTTCGATCGCGGTGCTGTCCACGGTCATCGTGGTGCGCATCCTGTTCGTGTTCGCCTTCGCCTATATGCGCCCACCCGGCCAACGCCCCTCGGCACGTGGGGTTTTCGTAGTGGCATGGGCCGGCATGCGGGGTGTGGTGTCGCTCGCGATGGCCTTCGCGGTGCCACTATCCACCGTCACCGGCGAGCCGCTGCCCGGGCATCCGCACATCGTGTTCCTGACCTTCGTGGTGGTGGTGGGAACCCTTCTGTTGCATGGGCTTACCTTGCCGTGGGTGATCCGGGTGCTCGGTGTGCAAAGCGATGACGAACGCAAGGACGCGCTCGCCGAAGCCGCCGCTCAGGACAAAGCCGCCCGCGCAGCCGCAGACCGTCTCGAAGAGCTCCTCGATGACAATGACGGCATCGAGGACACCAATGTGCGCAGCCGCGCGGCCGAAATCCTGCGGCACTGGAACACCCGCCGCCGCAACGCGGCATGGGAGCGCCTCGGACGCAGCGACGAAGACGCCGGCGAGAGTCCCATGGCGGCGTTCCGGAATCTGCGGCTGGAGATGCTCGAGAAGGAACGCGAGGTGTTCATCGCAGAACGCGACGCGGGCAACATCGATGACGAGGTGCTGCGCACCGTGCTCCGCGGGCTCGACCTCGAAGAGGCCACCATGAATCAGGCCGACCGCTAGGTACTGTGACAGATTGCAGCCACGTCCCGTTGCCGGTCACGGGGCCATGCCCATACGTTCCGGAAGGCCCCTAAGTGTCTGCTGCCCAATCCCTTTCGCTCATCATGTTGGTTGTCGTGCTGGTGGCCGCGATCTGGCGCCGGATGAACATCGGTGTGCTGGCCCTCGGTGCCGCGTTGCCCGTTCTCGCGCTCTCGGGGCTGGACGCAAAGGCGATGTACACGACATTCCCGGGCGACATCTTCGCGCTGATCGTCGGTGTCTCGCTGCTGTTCGCGCACCTGGACCGAAGCGGCGCCCTCGGCTGGTTCGTCGAATTGGTGTACGGAGCCGTGGGCAATCGTCACGCAATGCTGCCGTGGGCAGGCTTTCTTGTCGGCGCCGCGCTGTCCACGGTGGGCGCGTTCTCGACGGCCGTCATCGCGTTCCTCGTACCCCTGGTGGCACACGTGACCGTGAGGTACCGCAGCAGCTTCTACCTGTGTGAGCTCTGCGTGGTGATCGGAGCCAACAGCGCCGGCCTCTCCCCGCTGAACCCGACAGGTGCGGTCGTCCGCGCCGCCGCATCGAAATTTCATGTCAGCTATCCGGGATGGGCCCTGTGGGCTGTCTCCATGGTGGTCGCGGCCCTTGTGGTGCTGTGCCTGCAGCTGCTCGACGGTTTTCGGCGCAGCCGCGGCGGAGGTTTCGACCTCACTCCGGCACCTGCCGCTACCGTGGAAACCGATGCGGCCGATCGCCCCTCACTTCGATACGCCTGGTGCGCGGGCCTGGCGCTGCTGACCTTCGTACTGCTCGTGGTCATCGTCAAAACCGATGTCGGGGTGACCGCTATCGCCCTGGCCGCGCTGTTACAGATCGCATTCCGTCCGCAGGAGCGGTCGCTACTCGCCCGGATCCCATGGCCCAGCATCCTGCTGCTGTGCAGCCTGCTCACCTACCTCGGGTTGATGCAGAAGATCGGCACCATCGATTCGATCGCGAGTGTCTTGCATCGCCTTGGAACGGGCGCCGTTCTCATCCTCGTACTCGCGTATTTGACTGCCCTACTCTGCAATATCGAAAGCTCGACACTCGGAGTTCTCGGACTGATGATGCCTGTCGTGTTCTCCACATTCAGCGAACCGGCCCAGATGTTCTGGGTGGTGTGCGCGGTCTGCGTGCCCGCGGCGTTGATGGTGATGAATCCGATTCACGTGGCGGGCACCCTGATCATCGGCAACAGTGCAGTCGAAGAGCAGGACAACCTGTTCCGGAGGCTACTGGCCCTCGCGGGAAGCCTGGCGCTAGTGGTGCCCGGGCTGCTGTCGATCGTTCCCATCGCACTCGCCTGATGCGAGAACCGTCATCGTCGACAGCCGGCCACTAGGGCTGGCCAGGCAGCAGCTGCACCATCAACCCATTCGCATCGGCCAGTACCGTGCCCTGCGCGTCGTACAGCTCCGCCGAGACGAACGCCTTGCGGCGATCCACCTCGTCGATCCGGCTGCTCGCCGTCAGAGGCACGCCCACCGGCACCACCTGGCGATAGTTGACGTGCAGGAAGGCCGTGCGGCTGATGGTGCGGCCCGCCATGATCACCGTCATCCCGAACAGATGATCGAACAGCAGCGGCAGGATGCCGCCGTGCACGGCGCCGTTACCGCCGAGGTAGAACCGCGGGAAGTCGCCATGAGCCTCGATGCCGTCCGGGCCCGCCTTGTCGATGAACCACGGTGGCAGCAGCAAGTGCCCGTTGGCCGGTTCATCGGCGACCCGGTTGGCGGGCCCGACACCCTCGGGCGCCGCATACGGGTCCATCAGCTCGACGAGCTTCTCGGTGAGATCAGCCGCCTCGTCCCAGCGCGGATCGTCCATATCGGCGGATACCGCGAGATCCTGCAGCCGCCGCACGGCGGTCAGGAAGCGCCCGAACCCCGGCCCCACCGAGGACGGCGAATACTGCGGGAAACCCCCGCCACGGATTTCACGGATCGCCCGATTCATCTCTTCATGCAGTGCGGCGAGTCTGTCCCCGTCGGCGGTCATGCCTTCGAGAGTATGTCCCGCCGCACGATCGTCTGATCCCGGCCCGGCCCGACGCCGATGCACGACATCGGCGCACCGGCCAGCTCTTCCAGACGCAGCACATAGTCCTGCGCCTTCGCGGGCAGATCGCCGAACTCCCGGGCCGCGGAGATGTCCTCCCACCAACCCGGAAGCTCTTCGTAAACCGGTGTGGCGCGGTAGATCTCACTCTGCGTCATCGGCATCTCGTTGGTGCGCTTGCCGTCCACCTCGTACCCGACGCAGATTGGGACGGTCTGCAGGCTCGACAACACGTCCAGCTTGGTCAGGAAGTAGTCGGTGATGCCGTTGACCCGGGTGGCATACCGGGCGATGACGGCGTCGAACCAGCCGCAGCGCCGGGCGCGTCCGGTGGTGACACCCACCTCGCCGCCGGTCTTGGCCAGGTAGGCGCCGTGCTCGTCGAAAAGTTCGGTGGGGAACGGACCCGAACCCACCCGCGTGGTGTACGCCTTGAGAATTCCGAGCACGGTGGTGATCCGGGTGGGGCCGATACCGGATCCCACGGATGCGCCGCCCGCCGTCGGATTCGAGGACGTCACAAAGGGGTACGTGCCGTGATCGACGTCGAGCAGAGTGCCCTGGGATCCCTCCAGCAGTACCGTCTCGCCGCGTTCCAGCGCCTGGTTGAGCTCAAGACGCGCATCGGCGATGCGGTGCTTGAATCCCTCGGCCTGCTCCAGCACGCCGTCAACCACCTGATCCGGGTCGAGTGCCTTGCGGTTGTAAATCTTGACCAGCATCTGGTTCTTGATTTCCAGTGCGGCATGGACCTTTTGGCGCAGAGACTCCTCGTCGAGAACATCGGCGACCCGGATCCCGATGCGCGCCACCTTGTCCTGATAGCAGGGGCCGATACCGCGGCCGGTGGTGCCAATCTTCTTGGATCCCAGGTACCTTTCGGTCACCTTGTCGATCGCCACGTGATACGGCATCAACAGATGCGCATCTGCGGAGAGGATGAGGCCCGAGGTATCGATGCCCCGCTGCTCCAGACCCGCAAGCTCGGTGAGCAATACGCCGGGGTCGACAACGACCCCGTTGCCGATGACGTTCGTCACTCCCGGGGTAAGGATTCCCGAGGGGATGAGGTGGAGGGCGAAGTTCTCACCGTTGGGTAAGACGACGGTATGTCCGGCGTTGTTACCGCCTTGGTAGCGGACTACCCATTGAACCGAGCCACCGAGCAGGTCGGTTGCCTTGCCTTTCCCCTCGTCGCCCCATTGGGCGCCGATCAGGACTATTGCCGGCATGTGCGTTCTCTGCGCTTCCCTGTTGGCAGCACACACTGTCCTTCCGGCTGTGCGAAGGCGGCGCGACGCTGCGCGTGCAAAATGTTGTTCAGCCGGTGAGCCACTGTATCGCAGCTTGCGGGCCCGCGAGGACCCTGTACGTATTCGCCACCGACGAAGGAGATCCATGATGAGCACCCCGAGCGGCACCGAAACGGCGCCCGCCCGGGTTTTGCTGTTCGGTGTACGCCGACTGCCCCGTGCTCTGCGTGGCCTCCCCGTGGATCCGGTGGCGGATCCCGACACCGTGCGCGCGCTCGTGGAGGCCCTTCCGGGCGGCGCGACGCGGCTCATCGTGGTCGGCGCGGACGCCGATCTCGGGCAGGTGCTGACCCGGCTGATGCGGGCCGAAAAACTGGACGTGGAACTGGGTTTTGTACCGGACCGCCGGTCACGCACGCGCCGGATCTATCGGATCGGGATCGGTGCGGCACGGCGGGCCCGCGCGGGCCGTGCACACCGGGTGCCGCTCATCCGGGATGACACCGGCATCGCCCTCGCCGGACGTGCCTCGTGGCAGAGCACCGGCGGCGACGGGGTCACCGGCGAGGCCACCGTCGATGACACCCTGCTGTTCGAAGGCATCGCAGCCGTGGATGTCGAGCCCATCGAGTCGCTGCCGGGCCTGCGGGCCTCGGTGCGCGGCCGAGCGCCGCTCGTCCCCCGTCGCTGGGTGACCGGACGAGCCGCTCAACTCGGCTCCGAGGGTGCCGTCGTCGTCCGTGACGGCGTCACGGGCCCTCGTCCCGTCACCCGGTCCACGTTCTATCGGCACCAACAGGGCTGGTTGCTCGTCCGGTAGCTTTTGCCCGTGAACGTCAAGCAGTCGGTCCGGCCCAGCCCCGTCTTTCTCGCGCTCGTCGCGGCCACCATCGCCGGGGCGGTGCTCGCATGGCTCGGCGGCAATTCGACCGAGCCGCTGGCCCGCGGCGGAGTGTTTGTCTTTGTGTTCGCCGGCTGGGTGGTGTCGCTGTGCCTGCACGAGTTCGGGCACGCCTACACCGCGTGGCGTTTCGGCGACACGGGTGCGCGCGGATATCTGACGTTGAACCCGCTGCAGTACACCGATCCGGTGCTCTCCATCGTGCTACCCCTCGTGTTCATCGCACTCGGCGGCATCGGGCTTCCGGGTGGCGCCGTGTATGTGCACACCGCGGGCATGAGCAACCGGCAGCGCACCCTGGTGAGCGTGGCCGGGCCGAGCGCGAATGCCATACTCGCCGTACTGATTCTGGGGACGACCGCGCTTTTCGCCGACCGCGAGCACATCGTGTTTTGGGCGGCGATGGCCTATCTCGGATTTCTTCAGGTCACGGCGGTGGTGCTCAACCTGCTGCCGGTGCCGGGTCTGGACGGCTACGGTGCGCTCGAACCCCATCTGAGCCCGAACACACAGCGCGCGCTGGCCAATGCCAAGACGTTCGGATTCTTGATCCTGTTCGTGTTGCTGATGTCACCGCCGATCAACAGGGCATTCTTCGACGCCGTCTACTGGATCGTCGCGTCATTGGGCGTCGACCCCGACCTGTCCCGCATCGGCGGCTGGCTGTTCCGCTTCTGGGGCAAGCTGCTCTAACCGGCCCGCACCTCTACCAGTTGGCGTGCTCTTCGCAATGCTCTTGCGCCTCAGGCGGTTCCACCTGAATAGTGGCATGAGGAAGACCGCGATCGGCGAGCACGGATCGCGCGGCCGCGAGTACCCGGGCCGCGTCGGCGGTGCTGGTCAGGTGCGCGGTGGCCATGTCCTTACCCGGCACCAGGGTCCACACATGCAGATCGTGCACGCTGGTCACACCGTCAACGGCCAGGAGCGCGGCACGCACTTCTTCGACGTCGATGTGCTTGGGCGACGTCTCTGTCAGGATGCGCAGCGCGGCCCGCGCCAGCGAAAACGCCCGCGGCAGGATCCACAGCGAAATCAATACGCCGACAACGATATCGGCATATTTCCAGCCGGTGGTCAGCGTGATGATGGCGGCCACGAGCACCCCGACGCTGCCGACGGCATCGGCGAGCACCTCCATGTACGCCCCGCGCACCGCAAGACTGCTCTCGGCATGTGAGCGCAGCAGCCAGATCACCACAACGTTGGCGGCCAGCCCGGCCAGCGCGACAATCATCATCGGCAGCCCCGGCACTTCCGGAGGCGCGCCACCGGTGAGACGTTCCACCGCCTCGTACATCACGAACGCCGCGATGCCGGTGAGTAGGGCCGCGTTGACGATCGCGGTGAGCACTTCGGCCCGGTGCCATCCGTAGGTCCGTGCCGCCGAGGTGCTTCCGCGGCGTGCCAGCAGGATGGCACTGAGCCCCATGATGAGCCCGACCAGATCGGTGAGCATGTGACCGGCATCGGCCAACAGGGCCAGCGAGTTGATCATCAGGGCGACGACTAGTTCGAGCACGAAGAACGAGCCGACAATGCCCAGTGAGAGGCACATACGTCCCACCCGGACGTCGGCCGGATTGGCTGAACTGGCTACGTGCCCGTGATCGTGTCCGGCTCCCACGCTGGCTCCTCTCGACCTCTCGAACTTATATGCAAAAGTTCGCATAGGCCAATGGGTCCACACACCTGCCCCCTACCGCGCCGACACGCCGTGACATGCCGAACGATCCGCGCATAACGCGGCGTGTCGGCGAGAGGAGACGGGAGGAGACGAGAGGGAGCGAGCGCGGCGTTAGGAGGTGAGCAGCGCGGGGCGGGCCGCCGGATCGCAGTCGTCGAGCAGATCGCAGCAGCGCGCGAACTCCTGACCCTCACCGATCAACTGAGCGGCACGCGCCAGAGCCGCCACTGCACGCAGGAAGCCGCGATTGGGTTCATGCGAGTACGGCACCGGGCCGAAGCCCTTCCACCCGTTGCGCCGCAACTGGTCCAGCCCGCGGTGATACCCGGTGCGGGCGAATGCGTAGGCGGTGACGGTGCTGCCGACGGAACCGTCACCATCCAGCGCGTTCTCGGCCAGTTCGGCCCAGGCAATAGAGGCGGAGGGATAGGCCGCCGCCACCGCGGCGGGATCCTGACCGTTGAGCAGGGCCGACTCGGCGTCCTCATCTCCAGGTAGCAGCACCGGCTCGGGACCCAGCAGATCATGCATTGGACTCATGGATCCCATTCTGACGCGAACCGCATCCCGCGATCGCGATAGGGTGGGCGCGGTCGATCGCGCCTGCGCAAAAGAGCGCTCAGCACGGATAAGGAACGAGACGCATGGCGAACCCCACCGGTGGAAATTCCGAGGCCAAGCCCGACGCACAGGGCGACAAGCCGTCGGACTCCGCCGAGCAGTCGGAAGGCGCCGCGAACACCCCGGAGATATCCGAGACCGCCGACACCGGCCCGGTCCCCCCGCTCGATGACGCCCAGACGGTCGTGATGGCTCCGGCTAAGCCCGACGTTCCGCGCTACACGGCACCGGGATTCGATGCCAACAAGACCGAGATGATCGCGCCCGTCGGCGACGATCCGAAGACCGAGCTCATCGCACCGCTGGCCACCCAGGCACGCCCCAAGATCGCCACCCCCGAGACAATCGCGCCACGCAAAGAGGAGAAGCGCAGCTGGGGCTGGGTGATCGCGCTGACGCTGGTCGTCGCCGCATTGGCCGCGGTGATCGTCCTGGCCGCGGTCGTCATCTCACGCACCAGCGCACCTAAGGCGTCACAAGAAGAGCTGGTGCGCACCAGTATTCAGAGCTACGACAACGCCATTCAGACCGGTAACCTGGCGGCGCTGCGGACAATCACCTGCGGTGAAACCCGAGACGGTTACGTCCGCTACCCCGACGCCGAGTGGTCCCAGACGTATCAGAAGGTGGCGGCCGCCAAGCAGTATCCGGTGGTGGCGAGTATCGACGAGGTTGTGGTCAACGGCGAGCACGCCGAGGCCAACGTCACCTCGTTCATGGCGTTCGCGCCGCAGACCCGGTCATCACGGAGCTTCGATCTGCAGTTCCGTGACAAGGAATGGAAGATCTGCCAGTCCGACTAGCTCCCGGACCCCGACGAGCCGCCACCGCCACCGGACGACGAGGCGGAACCGCCGGAGGACGAGGACGAGCTCGAACCACCGGACGAGGTGGAGCCGCTAGGCGAACCGGCGCCCGTCTCACCCGCGCTGTCCCCACCTTCGTCACCAGACTGCTTCTTCGTACCGTGCGATGAGGTACCCGTGCGTGCAGATCCTGCTGGCGTGGACTTGTTGGCGCCGCCATCACTAGCGCGCGAGCCCGTAGCGTTGGTATGGGATCCGGTGTCGGATCCTGTCGTGGCGGAACCGTTGGCACCTGCACGACCGTCCTTACCGAATGCACCGCCCTTGCCTCCCGCCCCACCGGTTTTTGTGGAGCTCTTGGTTCCATCGCCGTTCGCATCGCCTCCGGCGCCGCCACCACCGCCGTTACCGATGGCACCCGAGGTGCCGCCGGTGCCACCGCTGCCACCGGTCGCGGGTCCGGTCTTCACCACGCCGGTGGTGGTCTCGGCCTTGCCTCCCGCACCGCCGCCACCGCCATTGCCGACGACGGCGTGCGAACTCGCGCCATTACCGCCATTGCCGCCCACCGCGGTACCTCCCAGGCTCGACGAGGCACCGCCCGCGCCACCGGAACCGCCGTCGCCGGCAAGACCGCCCGAGGCTCCACCGGTACCACCGGTACCGCCCTTGGTTTCCCCATAGGTCGTCTTGGCCTCGCCACCGGCGCCACCGGCGCCACCGCTGCCCGCGACCAGGCCGCCGCTACCGCCGACACCGCCATTTCCACCGGTGCCCGGCTCGGATGTCCGAGTATCAAACGAATTGGATGTGCCACCTTGGCCGCCCACGCCACCGTTCCCGAGCATGCCCGCACTGCCGCCCTGGCCACCGGCACCACCGGTCGACGTTCCGGTGAAGAAGTTACTGCCCTCTCCGCCCTTGCCGCCGGCACCGCCGTCACCCGCCAGCGCGCCGCCCTTGCCGCCGTTACCACCCGCGCCGCCGACACCCGTCTTGCCGTCGGCCGTCGCAGATGCGTCGCCGCCCTTGCCGCCCGCCCCACCGGTTCCGACCAAACCGGCATTGCCGCCGTCGCCACCCTTCTGACCGGGCAGACCGTCACCACCGGCACCACCGTTGCCCATCAGCAGACCGCCGTTGCCGCCCTTTTGTCCGGGTAATCCCTTGCCGCCGTTACCGATCAGCAGACCCCCGTCCTGACCGAGGCCGCCGTCACCGATGATCAGGCCACCCGGGCCGAACAGCGGACGCTGGGTGTACACACCGGCGGCGTTGGGCGAACCATCGCCGATGATCAACCCACCCGGCCCGAACAGCGGGCGTCCACCGAACAGGTTCCACGCCGATCCCCCGTTGCCGACATTGGTGGCTCCGCACTTGCCCGCGGCTCCCGCAACGCAATCGGCGTAGGCCTGTTCGGCGATCGCCTTGTCCGCGGCCGCCTTCGCCGAAGCGAGCCGGTCTTTCGCAGCGGCGGCGGCGTAATCGGCGGCCGCCTTGTCCGCGGCCGCCTTGGCCGCTGCATAGCCGTCCGCCGTCTGTTGTGCGGCCGCGAGTTCATCGGCAGCCTTCTGCGCATCCGCCCTCGCCGCTGCCGCCTGATCGGCGGCGGCCTTGGCGGCCACCTCCGCTGCCGCCCGGTCACCCGCGGCCGTCTGTGCGGCAGCTGTTGCCTGTGCGGCCAACGCCTCCGCGGCTTGGGCCGCACGCTCGGCCTCATCGGCCTGCTCCGCCGCGATCCGGGCCGCGTTCTGTGCCTCGGCAACCTCGGGTCCCGGCGCCCCCGCAGTCAACGCGGCGTCCAACGCGGTCTGCGCTGCGGCGGCCTGTTTCGTGGTTTCGACGGCCTTGGTGCGAGCCGCTGCCGCATCGGATACGGCTGCTCCGGCAGCGATACCCGTGCTCTCGGCGACACCTGTCTTGTCGGTGACCGCGCGCTGCGCCGATGACTGCTGAGTGTCGCGTGCCTGCGCCAACTGGGCAGCAGCGCCGACCTGGATCTCGGTGGATTGGACCTTCTGAGCTGCTTGAGCCTGCGGGTCGGTCTGAGCTGCTGCTGCCGCTTCGGCGAAGATCGGACGGCAGTCAGCGGCAATGATATTCAGACGCTGCTTGGCTTCCTCCGCGGACTTTTCCATCGCTACACGATCCGCAGCAGCCTTCTCGGCCGCCAGCTTCTGGAACGCCGCCTGTCCCTCGGCCGCCTGGACTGCCGCAGCGCTGGACGCACTTGCCGCCTCGATCTGCGCAGCCGCCGCACGATCCTCGGCGGCCTTGGCGGAATCGGCTGCCGCGGCCTGCGCCGAAGCGTCCTTGTCCTTCAGCGCCTGCTCGACCGCAGCCCGGTCACGATCGGCGGCAGCCTGAGCCTCGGTGAATACCTTGGCGGCGTTGGCAGCACGCGCGGAGGATGCGGCAGCAGCCTCCGCGGATCGCAACGCATCCGCCGCGGCCTTGTCGACGGCGGCCTTGTCCACCCCCGCCTGAGTTGCCGCGTCGATAACAGCCTTCTGATCGCCCACTGCCTGATCCGCGGCCGCCTTGGCAGCGGCCGCCGCATCGGTCGCCGCCTGCACCGCATTCGCGGTCTGAGTGGCCTTGGCCGCCGCAGCGGCCTTGGCAGCCTGCGCATCGGTGGCGGCCTTCGCCGCATCAGCCAGCGCCTTGTCGGCAGCGGCCTTGGCTGCCTGCGCATCGGCCGCAGCCTTGGCGTCCTGGGCGGCCTTGTCGCCAGCAGCCGTTGAGGCATCCGTCGCGGCCTTCGCCGCCGCACTGGCGTCCGCCAAGGCCTTATCGGCCGCAGCCTTTGCCGCAGCTGCCGCGTCAGCCGACGTAGCCGCACCGGAAAGCTTCTGGTCCGCAGCGTCTTTCGCTGCGGCGGCATCCTTGGCGGCCTGGTCCGCACCTGCCAGCGCGCCATCGGTCGCGGATTTCGCCGCGGCGGCCGCATCGGCAGCCGTCTTCGCATCCGCCACGCTCCGGTCGGCGGCGTCTTTGATACCGGCGGCATCGGTGGCGGCCTTCGCCGCATCGGCGGCCTTCTGATCGGCGGCGGTCTTGGCTGCGGCGGCATCGGCGGCGGCCTTGCTCGCGTCCGCCGATGCCTGATTTGCCGCATCAGATGTCGAGAGGGCGTCCTTGGCGGCTTGATCTGCCGTGGCCAACGCCTGATCGGCAGCCGCCTTCGCGGCTTGCGCAGCGGCAGCAGCCTGGGCCGCCTGCCCGGCCTGTGCACCCGCCGCGTCCGACGCGGACGCCGCGCCTTGAACCGCACTGTCCGCAGCCGCCAGTGCCTGATCGGCGCCGGCCTTCGCCGCCGTGGCCGCATCGGCAGCTGCCTTGGCCTCAGCAGCCTTCTGATCCGCAGCAGCCTTGGCCGCCAACGCATCCGATGCAACCTTCGCCGCGTCCACGGCCTTCTGATCCGCAGTCTCTTTGACGGACGTCGCGTCGACCGCGGCTTGGATAGCGAGGGCGGCCTTATCCGCGGCATCCTTGGCCGCGGTGGCCGCGTCAGTCGCGCCAGTGTTCGCATCCGTCAGTGCCTGGTCCGCGCTGGCCTTCACCGCCGCTGCCGCATCGGCAGCCGCCTTGGCCTCAGCAGCCTTCTGATCCGCAACGGCCTTGGCCGCCAACGCATCCGAGACGGCCTTACCCGCGTCCGTGAACGCCTTGTCCGCCGCGGACTTGGCCGCCCCCGCCGCATCATCGGCAGCCTGTGCAGCCACCGACTTGTCGGTAGCATCCTGCGCCGCCGCGGCGGCATCTGCTGCCGCCTTCGACGTATCGGCAAACACCTTGTCGGCGGCCAGCTTTCCCGCGGCCGCAGCATCGGCGGCGGTACTCGCGTCGGTAGCCTTCTGATCCGCAGCGGTAGTGGCGGCAGCCGCATCAGCAGCTGATTTACCCGCGTCGGCCAATGCGGCATCCGCGGCGGCCTTCACCGCCGCCGCCGCATCGGCAGCAGTCTTGGCAGCAGTCGCCGTGCCCGAGGCCTCGTTGGCGCTCGCCGTCGCATCGGTGGCGGTCTTACCCGCATCCGCCAAGGCTTTGTCCGCCACGGACTTAATCGCTGCCGCTGCATCGTCGGCAACCTGTGCTGCCGCAGCCTTGTCGGCAGCGGCCCCGGCGGCGGTAGCAGCATCCGCGGCAGCCTTATCCGCGTCGGCCAATGCCGTGTCGGCCGCCGCCTTCGCGGCCGTAGCGGCATCCGATGCCGTCCTGGCATCGACGGCCTTTTGGTCCGCGGCAGTCTTGGCAGCCGCCGCATCAGCCGCGGCCCTATCCGCATCTGCCAGCACTCCGTCGGCCGCCGCCTTGTCGGTGGTGGCAGCATCCGCCGCAGCCCGGGCATCGGCCGCCTTCTGATCGGCGGCGGTCTTGGCAGCCGTCGCATCAGCCGCGGCCTTATCGGCATCGGTAAGCGCCTTATCCGCAGTAACCTTCACCGCCGCAGCCGCATCAGCGGCCGCCTTCGCAGCAGCGGCCTTGCCCGCGGTATCGTCCGCGGCCGCAGCCGCGTCACTGGCGGCCTTGTTCGCGTCTGTCAAAGCCTTGTCCGCGTTGGTCTTCACCGTCGCCGCATCCGAGGCCGCAGTAGCCGCTTCTGTGACCTTCTGATCTGCCACGGTCTTGGCGGCCGCCGCATCCGCAGCCGCCTTGTCGGCGTCTGATAGGGCCTTGTCCGCAGTGACCTTCACCGCCGCAGCGGCATCGGCCACCGTTTTCGCATCCGTAGCCTGCTGGTCCGCAACCGTCTTGGCAGCAGCCGCATCAGCCGCGGCCTTATCGGCATCGGTAAGCGCCTTATCCGCAGTAACCTTCACCGCCGCAGCCGCATCCACAGCAGTCTGCGCCGCCGCTGCATGCTGATCCGCAACATTCTTCGCCGCCGCCGCATCCGAGGCGGCCGTATTCGCATCCGCCAGCGCAGCATCGGCAGCTGTCTTGGCCGCGTCCTTGGCCGACTTGTCGGCGTCGGCGGCTGTCTTGGCCGCCGTGGCATCGGTCAGTGCCGAGGCAGCGGCGGCAGCCTTGGTCTGCGCATCGCCTAGTGCCGCATCCGCCGTCGACTTCGCGGAGGCCGCCGCCTGTGCGGCGGCCTTGGCGTCGGTGGCGTTTTGTACGGCCGCGGTGGCCGCATTCGCCGCGGTAGTGGCCGCCGCGGCAGCATTCGCCGAGGCCTGATCGGCTGCGGCCTTGGTCGCATCGGCAGCGGTAACGGCCGTGGCCGCGTCGGCAGCCGCTTGGTCTGCGGTGGTCTTGGCCGCATCCGCATCACCGGCA
>NZ_MAFC01000022.1 GCF_002013465.1 Mycobacterium sp. D16R12
GGCCGCCGCAGCATCCGAGGCCGCCTTGGCCGCATCGGTTAAGGCCTTATCCGTCACCACCTTCGCCGCCGTCGCGTCAGTGACAACCTGCTGTGCATCGACGACCTTCTGATCGGCGAGGCTCTTGGCGGCGGCAGCATTACTGGCGGCCGTATTCGCATCGGACAACGCCTGATCCGCAGTCACCTTCACCGCCGCAGCCGCATCAGCAGCCGTCTTCGCCGCGGCCGCATTCTGATCCGCAACCGTCTTGGCCGCCGCTGCGGCAGCGACGGCGTTCGTCGCGTCGGTCAAGGCTTGGTCCGTCACTGCCTTGGCCGCGGTGGTGGTGGTGACGGCTTGCTGCGCAGTGCTGACCTGTTGCGCGGCAGCCGTGACATTGTTGTTTGCCGTATTCGCGTTGGTCTGAGCGGTATTGCGCGCCGCGATCGCCGCAGGCTCCTGGCTCGTGGCGGTCGCCGCCGCCGCATCGGCAGCGGTCTTGGCGGCAGCGGCGTTGTCGGAGGCGGTCTTGGCGGTGGCCTCGGTAGCCTGCGCCTGAGTCACCGCGACATTGCCTGTCGTGAGCCGCTGCTGGGCTCCGGCCAAGAGCGTGCCCAGCGACGCCAGGTTCGCGGCGATGCCGATGAGGTTCGTCGTGTAGTAGGTGACGTCTGCTTGCGCTTGATCACGCTGCTGCTGTGCGGTGACCGTCGCGGCGTGGGCGTTCTGGTAAGCGGTCTGTGTGCTCTGGGCCGTCGCGGCGGCGGCCACGGCGTCATCCTTGGCCTTCTGGATGGCGTCGACAACCTTCTGCGCATCGCTTAATGCCTTGTCCGCGTTGACCTTCGCCGTATCAGCGTTCTGCTTGGCGGTGTTGGCCGCGGAGAGTGCGGCCTGCGCGTTGGACGCCGCCTGGTTACTTGCGGTGGCGTTGGTCTGCGCGGTCGTCAGCGCCGCATCAGCGGCATTCTTCGCCGCCAAGGCATTGGCAGCCGCCTGATCGGCAGCGGCCTTGGCAGCATCCTTAGTCGCCTTATCAGCATTGGCCGCATCCGAAGCAGTCTTGGCTTGTGCTGCCGCTTGATCGGCAGCCGTCTTGGCTGCGTCGGTGTTCTGTTTGGCGGTGTTGGCCGCGGTCAGTGCGGCCTGAGCGTTAGAGACCGCCTGGTTGCTCGCAGTAGCGTTCGTCTGCGCGCCGGTGAGCGCGGCATCAGCGGCATTCTTCGTCGCCAAGGCATTGGCAGCGGCCTGATCAGCAGCAGCCTTGGCAGCATCCTTAGCAGCCTTATCAGCATTCGCCGCATCCGACACCGACTTCGCCTGCGCCGCAGCACCATCAGCAGCAGTCTTGGCCGCGGCCGCATTGGCAAAAGCCTGCTCAGCAGCCGACTTCGCCGCATCCTTCGCAGCCTTATCGGCATTCGCCGCATCCGACACCGACTTCGCCTGCGCCGCAGCACCATCAGCAGCAGTCTTCGCAGCCAACGCATCCGCTGAAGCCTGCGCCGCGGCGGCGTCTTTCTGATCCGCAAGAGTCTTGGCCGCGGCGGCATCTGAGGCCGCCCTGCCGGCATCGGCCAACATACCGTCGGCAGCAGCCTTAGCAGCGGCGGCGTCGCTCGCCGCCTTGCCCGCATCTACTGCCCGTTGGGCCGCCGCCACCGCGGCATCCGCCGCCGCTCTGGCATTCGTATCTGCCTGTGCTGCTGCCTGATCGGCAGCAGCCTTCGCTGCGTCTTTGGCCGCCTTGTCGGCGTCGGCAGCGGTCTTGGCGGCAGTGGCATCTGCCAAGGCCTGATTACTCGCAGCAGCATTGGTCTGCGCGCCGGTGAGCGCGGCATCCGCCGCGGTCTTCGCCGCAGCGGCATTGGCAGCAG
>NZ_MAFC01000023.1 GCF_002013465.1 Mycobacterium sp. D16R12
GTGGTGGAGGCGGGGGCGCCGTGGTGGTGGTGATGATCTCGTTCCAGGGCGTCGTGCTCGGGGTCGGCGTGACCGAGGTGCTCTTGGCGGCTCCGGTCGTCTCGTCCGAGCGCCCGGCCACCAGCAACGCGACGGAGGCGACCAGGGTGATCGCGGCGATGATCGCCGCCACCCCGACAACCCACGGCCAGCGCGGAGGAGGAGGCTCGTCGCCGTCGGCCAGCTCGGTGTCGTATTCGTCATACGGCACGTACGGGCTGGTGAACTGCTCAGATTCGGGCGCCGAGTACGCCTGCGAATGAAAGGCGGAAGAATCCGCACCGGAAGAGTCAGCAGCTGGGGCGTCCGCGTTGTCCGCGCTCGGACCGTCCAGATCCGGAACTTCCCCGGGAGTCCCCGACCCTGGGTTGTCCGTCCCACTCATCTACACAAGTTCCTTTTCGTCACTTCCCGCTCCCCGGCGGGCTACCTGCCTGAGGCGCCATGGCAACGATAGCCAAAGCCATCCGGGGCGACGAAACCCGACGGCCGCAAAAACCAAACTGACCACCGGATTGTTATCGAAAACGTGAGAGTGCGCACGGAGATGTCACACCAGTCACGGGAGTCTCGCGGCAAAGTACGAGCGGGGCCGTGGGAGGCGACGCGACACGCGAGATGAGCTAGTGCTTCTCCGCGCCGACGTGGTACTCGAAGACCAGCCCCGCGACCGCGCTGAGCACGAACACCCCACCGGCGGCAATCAGCCACGGCAGCCACAGCGCCACACCCACGGCGGTGGTGGCGGCGGCCAGCGCAATCATGATCGGCCACCAGCTGTGCGGGCTGTAGAAGCCCAGTTCTCCGGCGCCGTCGGCGACCTCGGCGTCCTCGTAATCCTCGGGCCGGGTGTCCAGACGCCGGGCCACGAAGCGGAAGAACGTCGAGATGATCAGCGACAGACCTGTGGTCATCACCATGGCGGTGGTTCCCGCCCACTCCACGCCACCATTGGCGTACAGGGCGGTGAGCACCGCGTAGACCACGGTAGCCAGGGCGAAGAATCCGGTGAGGATCTCGAAGAGTCGGGCTTCGATATGCATGCTGCGCTCCTACCTTTTCCCGCTGCCTAGTTCTTCGCCGCGTTGTTGTCCGCCGGCGCGAGCTCCCCGCGGCGGCCGTCGAACGGCCTGGTGGTGATCGAGACCGGCGACTGTCCGATCGATGCCAGCGCCTCGGCGTTGGTCTTACCCGCCTTGCGCGCTTCCAGATAGAACTTGAAGTCATTGGGGCTGACCACACGCAGCTCAAAGGCCATCATCGAGTGGTAGGTGCCGCACATCTCGACGCAGCGACCCACGAACGCGCCTTCCTTCAGGATCTTGCTGACCTGGAAGACGTTGTCGGAGTTGTTGGCCTTGGGCTCGGGCATCACGTCGCGGGTGAAGAGGAACGGGACCACCCGGAACGAGTGGATGACATCGGCCGAGGCCAGCTGGAACTCGACGCTCTTGCCGCTGGGCAGCACCAGCACCGGGATCTCCGAAGAGGTTCCGACGGTCTCGATCTTGTCGAAGTTCAGGTAGGTGCGGTCCTCACGGTTCAGGCCGCGCACCGGGCCGACAATCTCCTTGCCGTGCGCGTCCTTGCCCTCGGGCTTGGAGCTCATGGCCTTCTTGCGTTCCGGATCGGCGCCCTCGTAGTTGAGGCTGCCGTCCTTGAACGCGACCTTCTGGTATCCGAACTTCCAGTTCCACTGGAAGGCGGTCACGTCGACGACGACCTCAGGGTTGGGGTCCTTGTGCATGACCTTGTTCTGCACCACGACGGTGAAGTAGAAGAGCACCGCGATGATCAGGAAGGGCACCACCGTCAGGATCAGCTCCAGCGGAAGGTTGTATCCGAACTGGCGCGGGAACTCGGTGTCGCCGGGCTTGTGCCGGTGGAACGCGACGGTCCAGAAGGTAAGGCCCCACACGATGACGCCGACGACCAGCGAGGCGACGACCGCCCAAGTCCACAGGGGGGCCATGTAGTCGTGGGCCTCGGGGGTGATGCCCTCGGGCCATCCGAACCGGAGCACTTCTTGGACGCTACAACCGCTGAGCAGGAAGCTCGCCGCGCCCAACAGCACCGCAGTGGCCAGCAGGGACGGCCGTGAGCCGGACCGTGTCCGAGCCTTTTCGCCCACGTGGCTCATCGGTGACGTCACGTTTTGCAGCCTCCTGTTTCGGTCCAGAATCCATCGCTGACCAGTGGCAGCAATCGAATACTACGCAGCGTAGACCACGCGGTCGCATCAGGGCAGCCACGGGGCCGGTGTCGGGACCATGGTCCCGTGATAGGTCCGGTGATGTTGCATACTTGGCCGCGTGTGTGGACTGGTGGCGTGGCTGGGACCGCCCGGGTCTTCCCTCGAATCCCATAGCCCCGCGGTAGATGCGGCGATGGTGCATATGCGCCATCGCGGCCCCGATGAACCGGGGATTTGGCACGAGGAGAACGTGCTCTTCGGCTTCAACCGACTCTCGATCATCGACATCGCGCATTCACACCAGCCGTTGCGCTGGGGACCGGCGGACGCGCCGGACCGCTACGTGCTGGTCTTCAACGGCGAGATCTACAACTACCTGGAGCTCAGAGCGGAACTCGCCGAGAAACACGGCGCCGTTTTTGTCACCGAGGGCGACGGTGAAGCGATCCTGGCGGCCTACCACTTCTGGGGTCCGGACGCGCTGCACCGACTGCGCGGCATGTTCGCCTTCGCGATCTGGGACACGGCTGACCGCGAGCTGTTCTGCGCGCGAGATCCTTTCGGCATCAAGCCGCTGTTCATGGCGACGGGGCCGGGTGGCACCGCGCTGGGCAGTGAGAAGAAATGCCTGCTGGATCTGGTGGAGCAGTTGGGCATCGGGACCGAGCTGGACCTGCGGGCGCTGCAGCACTACACGACGCTGCAGTACGTTCCGGAGCCCGAGAGTCTGCACACCGAGATCCGGCGCCTGGAGTCTGGTTCCTACGCCCGCATCGCCCCCGGCCAGGAGCCGCGCGTCACGCGCTACTTCCCGGCCCGATTCGACGTGACGCCGTTCACCCGCGCGACCCGTCAGTCCCGGTACGACGAGATCACCGAGGTGCTCTCCGATTCGGTGGCCAAGCACATGCGCGCCGATGTCACGGTGGGATCGTTCCTGTCCGGCGGTATCGACTCGACGGCCATCGCCGCGCTGGCGATCCGGCACAACCCGAAGCTCATCACCTTCACGACTGGCTTTGAGCGGCAAGGCTATTCCGAGGTCGACGTGGCGGCCGAGTCTGCCGAGGCGATCGGCGCCCGGCACGTGGTGAAGGTGGTCAGCCAGGAGGAGTTCGTCTCCGCACTGCCCGAAATTGTTTGGTATTTGGACGATCCGGTAGCGGACCCGTCGCTGGTGCCGTTGTACTTCGTGGCCAAGGAGGCACGTAAGCACGTCAAGGTGGTGCTCTCCGGCGAGGGTGCCGACGAGTTGTTCGGCGGATACACGATCTACCGGGAGCCCTTGTCGCTCAAGCCCTTCGAATACCTGCCGCGTGCGCTGCGGCGCGGCGCGGCGCGGTTGTCCGCCGCCATCCCGGACGGGGTACGCGGCAAGAGCCTGCTGAACCGCGGGTCGATGACACTGGAGCAGCGTTACTACGGGAACGCTCGCAGCTTCGACGACGAACAGCTGCGCGCGGTGCTCCCCCACTATCGCCCGGAGTGGGGCCACCAGGACGTCACCGCGGCCCTCTACGAGCGGTGCGCGGGCTGGGATCCGGTGGCACGCATGCAGTACGTGGATCTGTTCACCTGGCTGCGCGGCGACATCCTGGTCAAGGCCGACAAGATGACGATGGCCAACTCGCTGGAATTGCGGGTGCCGTTCCTTGACCCCGAGGTGTTCAAGGTGGCCTCACAGCTGCCTTACCGCGAGAAGATCACCCGCGAGACCACCAAGTACGCCCTGCGCAGGGCGCTGGAACCGATTGTGCCGGCGCATGTTCTGCACCGGACCAAGCTCGGTTTCCCGGTGCCCATCCGGCACTGGTTCGTCGACGGGCTACTGCACGACTGGGCGCGCGAGATGCTGGCGACCACCCAGGCCGGGCACTTGATCGATGTGCCCGCCGTCGGCCGGATGCTCACCGAGCACGCCGCCGGGG
The DNA here is from genome assembly GCF_002013465.1 of Mycobacterium sp. D16R12. Taxonomy (GTDB): domain Bacteria; phylum Actinomycetota; class Actinomycetes; order Mycobacteriales; family Mycobacteriaceae; genus Mycobacterium. Next base: position 4,162 of record NZ_MAFC01000023.1, read on the forward strand.
CCAGCGATCACAGCCGCAGGCTGTGGACGGTGCTGATCTTCATGTTGTGGCATGCGATCTTCGTCGAACAGTCAGTGCGGCCCCAGATTCAGGAGCCGCACTACCCGGTGCAGCTCTAGAGGGCCGCACCGATCTCTTCGGCAGCGTCGGGGCCGTACGCGTCGGCGAGACGGGCCCGCGCGTCGTCGCGCTCCCATACCCATTCCTGAGTGCCGACAGTCTCCAGAACCAGTGTGGCCACAAGCGATCCCAGCTGTGCCGAACGCTCCAGGTTCAGGCCGGCGCTGCGACCGGTGAGGAATCCGGCACGCCATGCGTCGCCGACGCCGGTCGGGTCGACCTGCCCCTTCTCCGGGACCACACCCACCTTGAGGGACGTGCCGTCCTTCTCGACGATCTCGACACCATTGGGGCCCAGTGTGGTGACCCGCAGCTCGACACGCTCACGCACGTCCGCCTCGGTCCACCCTGTCTTGGACAGCAGCAGATCCCACTCGTAGTCGTTGGTGAAGAGGTACTTGGCGCCACCGACGAGTTCGCGGGCCTGTTCGCCGGAGAGCCTGGCCAGCTGCTGCGACGGGTCGGCCGCGAACGGCAACCCCAGGCTGCGGCATTCCTCGGTGTGCCGGAACATCGCGTCGGGGTCATTGGCTCCGATGATGACCAATTCCGGTGTCCCGGTGCGCGATACGACATCGGCCAGGGAGATGTCGCGGGCCTCGGACATCGCACCCGGGTAGAAGGACGCGATCTGCGCCATGTCCTGATCGGTCGTGCACACGAAACGCGCGGTGTGGGCGGTCGTAGAAATCAACACGGCGTCGCAATTCACGCCGTGTCCCTCAAGCCAGGATCGGTACTCGGCGAAGTCGGCACCCACGGCACCCACCAGGGCGGGCTTGCCACCGAGCACGCCGATGGCGAACGCGATGTTCCCAGCGACACCACCGCGACGGATTTCCAGATCGTCCACCAGGAAGCTGAGGGACACCTTCTGCAGGTGCTCGACCAACAGCTGTTCAGAGAACTTCCCGGGGAAGTTCATCAGGTGGTCGGTCGCAATGGATCCGGTGACGATGATGGACACGCGTGAGACCCTTCGTAGGATTCGGGCAGGTTGGGTAAGTCGAGAGACAACCCCAGAAGCTTACCTAGCGTAACTGTTCGGGTAGTTGTATCCGATTGCTAGCCTGGATTGTTGGGGAGTGAGAACCGGGGAAACGAAATTTCAGGAGAGTCAATGGCTGGACCAGGTTATTCAACGGTGCCCTACCCTGGTTTACCGCCCATGCCGCCCCCGGTCGACTACCCCGAGCGCAAGCGCAAGCTGCCCACGTGGCTGGCGCCGGCCGCCGTGGTGGCGGCGCTGGTGGTGCTGGCGCTGCTGCTCGGATTTCTGACCAAGAATTCGGGGGTGTCGCACCGGCCCAGTGAAGCCAAGATCGAGCAGACCATCCAGGGCTACCTGGATGCGATGGCCAGGCTCGACATCGTGACGCTGGCACGCAACGCCGGCTGCGGCCTGTACGACGCGGTGCGTGACAAGGACACCGACGACTCGATTGTGCGAGCGAACGCTCAACAGTTTGTGGCGACGTTCGGAACGGCCACCGTGAAGTCGATCGACAAGATCGTCTACTTCTCCGAGTACCAACTCAAGGTGCTATTCACCGCGACCAGTCAAAAGCGGAAGGATGCCCCACAGGGGCAGGCCGAGCTGCTGATCAACGAGGGCAAGATCTACGTCTGCTCCGCGTACATGCGCGGCGCGAACGCGTTCTGATCAGTTGAAGGAATCGCCGCAGGCGCAGGAGCCGGTGGCGTTCGGGTTGTCGATCGTGAAGCCCTGCTTCTCGATGGTGTCGACGAAGTCGATCGACGCACCCTGGATGTACGGAGCGCTCATCCGGTCCACGGTGAGCTTCACACCGTCGAATTCCGTGACGAGGTCACCGTCGAGGCTGCGGTCATCGAAGAACAGCTGGTACCGCAGACCCGCGCAGCCACCGGGCTGGACGGCGATGCGCAGCGCCAGGTCGTCACGCCCTTCTTGATCCAGCAGCGCCTTGGCCTTGATGGCGGCGGCATCGGTCAAGACGGCGCCATGGGTCTCCTCGGTGGAGGTGGCGGTCGATTCGTCTTGGACAGTCATGGTGGGATCTCCCCTGCGTCGAAGCTCTCGGGTGGACGTCCGTGTCGGAAGCGTCTAGTGACCTCAACGGTACCTCGTCTGCGGCTATTCCTACATCTATGTCCTAGCCGGGTGACCAGTCACGTGCGATCTGGGCCGCCAAACCGGCCAGCTGACCGGCCGCGTCCTCCATGGCCAGCTGCACTGACCCCGCGAACTGGGCAATCGATTCGGCCCGCGCAATTCCCGCCTGCCCATACTCACCGGCCGTGAGCACCACCTGCCCGGCCAGCACCAGCACCTGGATGCCCGATGCCGCTGCGCGGCTCGCCACCGCACCGGCCACCTTGCCGTGCAGGGTTTGGTCGTCGAATTTGCCTTCACCGGTGATCACCAGCTGGGCCCTGGCGATCGCGGCATCAAGGCCGGTGTGCTCGGCGACGATCCGTGCCCCCGACTCGCGACGCCCGCCAAGGGCGAGCAACGCCGCCCCGATCCCGCCCGCGGCGCCTGCTCCGGCAAGATCGCGCACGGGGCGGCCGGTTCCGGCCTCCATCTCGGCGACCCACCCGGTAAGCCTTGCCTCCAGGCGCTTGACGGTCTCCGGGTCGGCTCCCTTCTGCGGGCCGAACACCGCGGCCGCGCCACGGGCACCGAGCAGTGGATGCTCGACGTCGCTGGCGACCACCAATTCCATGGTGGCCAACCGCTGCCGGGCGTCGCCGATCCCGCCAAGGCCCTCAATGAGCCCCGCACCCCCGTCGGTGCAACTGCTACCACCAAGGCCAACCACTATCCGGGTCGCTCCACCATCGAGGGCCGCGGCAATGAGCTGCCCGACCCCCTTGCTGTGCGCACGCCAGGCGGTGTCGGTGGACGGCGCCTGGCGTAGCAGCGGCAACCCACAGGCCTGCGCGCACTCGATGTAAGCGGTCGTACCGTCGAGCAACCACTCGGCGTCGACGTCCTCGTCCAGCGGACCACGCACCCGTACCGCGTATCGGTGCGCCGCTGGCAGCTGCGCGGCCAGCACATCCACGAAGCCGGGACCCCCATCAGATTGCGGGCTGAGGACCAGAACGTCGTGGGGGCGAACCCGCCTCCAGCCCTCCACAATGGCGGTCGCCGCCTCGGTGGCGGTAAGCGTGTCTCCGAAGCTGTCGGGCGCCACCAGAATCTGACTCATTCGCGCAGGATAATCTGGGCGTGTGAATCTGCTCGGCCGAAAGAAATCCGCCTCCGAAAACGGCACCGTTGGCGCTGTCAGTGCGTCCTCGTCACCGTCCGATGAGACGGACGTCACATCAGCGGCGCAGGCCGGAAAGGGCCGCCCCACCCCGAAGCGGGACGCCGGCAAGCGTCGTGGACCTGTCGCTCCGGCGCCGTTGACCAGCTCCGAGGCGCGGCAGCGTCGCAAGTCCCTGCGCGGGCCGAAACTGTCGCGCGCGGAACGCAAGGTCGAGAACGCCGAGCGTCGGTCCCGGATGGCCGACAGCCGCGAAAAGATGATGGCGGGAGACGAGTCGTATCTGCTGCCCCGGGACAAGGGCCCGGTGCGCGCATTCGCCCGCGACATCGTCGATTCTCGGCGCAATGTGCTGGGGCTGTTCATGCCCCTGGCACTGTTCTTGATCTTCTCCATGTTCGCGGTGCCGTCCGTCCAGGTTCAGATGTGGATGACCCCGGCGATGCTCGTCCTGATGATCGTCATGATCGTCGACGGAGTCTTCGTCGGCAGACTCGTGAACAAGCGCGTATCCGAACGCTTCCCGACCAGCGAAGAAGGTGGCTTCAAACTCGGCTGGTACGCGGCGAGCCGTGCATCGCAGCTGCGCAAGATGCGCGCACCACGTCCCCGGGTGAACCGCGGCGAGCCGGTCTAGCCTCACCGTGTCCGAGGCCACCTCTCTTGTGCTCGGCGGAATTCGCTCGGGAAAATCGCGTTTCGCCGAGTCTCTGCTGCCCGCCTCTGGACCCGTGCGATACATGGCAACCGGATCGTCAGTCCGCGAGGATGCCGCATGGGCGCAAAGGGTTGCCGCGCACCGGTCTCGGCGTCCCGATCACTGGACGACGACCGAGACGACGGATATCGCGGGCGAGCTGCGCACGGGCGATGCGGTGCCGACACTCATCGATGATCTCGGGGGTTGGCTGACCGCGATGATGGACAGCCGTGGCGCATGGGAACGTGGCGCTGAGGTCGTCAGCGCCGACATCGGCGCGCTGGTCGATGCGATCGACGCCTATTCCAGCGACCTGGTGATCGTGAGCCCGGAGGTCGGGTTGGCCATCGTGCCCGCCACCGCATCCGGGCGGTTGTTCACCGATCAGCTCGGAGTCCTGAATCAGGCGGTGGCACAGCGCTGTGAGCGGGTGCTTCTGGTGGTGGCCGGTCAGCCGCTGGCCATCAAGGGAACTACCGCGTGACCGGCAGCGAGGCGCCGCGATTCGCCCCGGTCTCGGCGCCCAACCCGGATATCACCGCCGCCGCACGCGACCGGCAACGGCAACTCACCAAACCAGAGGGCGCTCTGGGGCGGCTGGAGGAACTCTCGGTCTGGGTGTCGGCCTGCCAGAATCAATGCCCCCCTACGACATTCCAACGGCCGAGGGTGGTCGTCTTCGCCGGTGATCACGGCGTGGCCTCCGGTGGTGTGTCGGCCTATCCCCCGTCGGTGACAGCCCAGATGGTGCGGAACATCGATGCGGGTGGCGCCGCAGTAAACGTGCTCGCCGCCCTCGCCGGGGCCGGCGTGCGGGTGGTCGACATAGCCGTCGACACCGATGGTTCACTGACCGAATCCCTCGCTGCCCACAAGATTCGCCGCTCCAGCGGCAATATCGCGGTGCAGGACGCCCTCACCCTCGAGCAGACTCACGCCGCGCTGGCCGCAGGGATCGCCTTGGCCGACGCAGAGATCGACGGCGGAGCCGATCTGCTCATCGCGGGCGATATGGGCATCGGTAACACCACGCCGGCAACGGTATTGGTGGCGGCGCTGACCGCGAGCGAACCGGTGGCGGTGGTGGGCCGCGGCACCGGGGTGGACGATGCAGGCTGGGCACGCAAGACCGCCGCCGTACGCGATGCGTTGCGCCGCACCAAGGATGTGCGCACCGACCCGGTCGCACTGCTTAGTCGAGCAGGCGGTGCCGATCTGGCGGCCATCACCGGTTTCGTGGCGCACGCCGCGGTGCGGCGTACCCCCGTGCTACTCGACGGGCTGGTGGTGACCGCGGCAGCGCTGGTGGCCGAGCAGCTGGCACCGGGAGCGCGACAATGGTGGCTCGCCGGACATCGCTCCACCGAGCCCGCACATTCTCTTGCGCTACAACGCCTCCGTCTGGATCCCGTATTGGATATGCAGATGCGACTGGGCGAGGGCTCCGGCGCGCTCGTCGCGCTGCCCATATTGCAGGCCGCCGCGGGCACGCTAGCTCAGATGGCGACTTTCGACGAGGCCCGGATCGATGGGCCGGGCGCGTGAATCGGCTGCTGCGGCTTCTTCGGCCCGTCGGCGGAGCCTTCGAATTTGCCACCGTGGCACCGGTTCCCGCGCGGCTGGCCGGGTCGCTCTCGGGCCCGGTGTTGGGAGCGCTGCCGGTGGTAGGCGCCGCGCTGGGCGGGCTGGCCGCGGCCGTCAGCTGGATCATGAGCTTCGCGTACATGGCGCCACTGGCCGGGCTGGCAGCGGTCACGGTGATCATTCTCGCGACGCGCGGACTGCACATCGACGGACTGTCCGACACCACGGACGGACTGGGCTGTTATGGGCCACCGGAACGCGCGCTCACCGTGATGCGCGATGGTTCGGCTGGGCCGTTCGGGGTGGTGGCGGTGGTCATCGCGCTACTGGCGCAGGTGTTGTCATTCGGAGTGCTGGCCTCCAGACAGGAGTGGCTGGCCATCGCGCTCGCGGTCGCGGTGGGTCGGGTCAGCGCGGTCGTGGCGTGCCGAGGCGGGGTGCCCGGTGCCGCACACAGTGGCTTCGGCGCCAGGGTCGCAGGGTCTCAACCGCTGTGGATGGCGGGAGCATGGGTGCTCGTGGCGATGGCCGTCGGACTTCTGGCGCAACCCTGGCGGCCCTGGCAGGGCCCGGCCACGGTAGTGGTGGCCCTGGCCGCCGGCGCGCTGTTGGTACGCCATTGCGTGCGCAGGTTCGGTGGTATCACGGGAGATGTGCTGGGCGCGAGCATCGAGGTAACCACGACTGTGGCCGCGCTCGGTTTCACGGCGTACTGACGGGACGACGAAGATTCATCAAGAATTTGCGGCCGTATCGGCCTGTGCGTTCGCGTTACCTGGTGCGGTGGACCACTATTCGAACCTATGCCGCCCAACCCCGTGAACCCCGCCGGTGAAACGCCGGACATGGGGATACCCGAGCCGATCGCCCGGTCGATGTCGATGTCCGAGCAGTACGAGTGGCATCGCGGGTATCTAGGCCGTCATGCGGTGTCGCGTCGCAACTTCCTCCGAGGATCGGCCGCCGCCGCTGCGGTCGCCGCACTGGGGGCGTCGCCGTTCGGACGCCGGGCCTATGCGGACGATGCACCGCTGAGTATCGCCGGCAGGCGCGTCGGTTTCGGCGCCGACTCTTGCAGCCAGCTCAGCTTTTCCGGGCAGCTGTCCAGGAATCCGCACGGCACCAAAATCTTTCTCGATCACGGCCCGACGCCCGAACTCGGCGCCTCCCTGCAAGCCGAGGTCCGCAATCTCATCACACAGATCCCGTCCAGCGACCATGGAGTGCTGGCGGCCGAACAGTTCTACGTCCACGCGCCCGTACAGGGGATAGGTGGGGGCACTGAGCGTTTTTACCGCTGGCGCACCAGCGACGGGTTTCTGAGCGACATCCGTTCGGCCGCGACGGCCATGCCATCCTCACGAAACGCTCTGACTCCCTTCCGTTTCACCATGATGGGCGACCAGGGCACCGACGAGACTCCTTCACTCCCTCCGAATTTGGCCGCCGGTGAGTACGACGACAGCTATTACAGCGCGGACAATGACCCGGGCGCATCCCACACGCAGAACGTGCTGAATCAGATCGTGGCGTGTCGACCCGACTTCCATATCTTGGCCGGAGATATCGCATATGCCGACCCCTCCGGAATGGGGAAAAAGCCCCAGTTCGTGCCCTCGGGCGCCAAGCCCGCAACCGGTTTCGACAAGTACAACCCCTTTGTCTGGGACGTCTACCTGACATCCATCGAACCCAGTGCCTCGATCACACCGTGGATGTTCGCGACCGGTAACCACGATATGGAGGCCGCATACGGCAGCCACGGCTACGGCGGGCATCTGGCCCGTCTCGGTTTCCCCGGCAACGGCCCCACCGGATGCCCCTCCGCGTACTCGTTCACCTACGGCAATGTCGCGGTGCTCTCCCTGGACGCCAATGACGTGTCATATGAGATCCGGGCAAACACCGGCTACTCGGGTGGAGCGCAAACTGGCTGGGTGGGAAGAACTTTGGCGTCCTACCGCGCCAACCCGAACATCGACTTCATCGTCTGCTTCTTTCACCACTGCGCTTACTCGACGACCCTCTCGCATGCCAGCGACGGTGGTGTCCGCGACGCGTGGTGCACGCTCTTCGATCGCTATCAGGTGGATCTGGTACTCCAAGGGCACAACCACGTATTCGAGCGCACCGATCCCATTCGCGCGGGGCGTCCGACCAAAGAGGCCGGTGACAACTCGATCGTCTACCCGGAATCTGATGGCACCGTGTACTACACGGTGGGCTCCGCCGGCCGGCCCCGTTATGACTTTCAGCCGGGCGAGCCCGAGGGATACCGTGGCCGCGAGCTCACGGACACGCTGGTTCCCAACAGTTATGTCTGGGCGCCCGACGGCAGTAAGCATGGCGAGGCAGTCGCGTGGTCGCGGGTGCGCTATCGCAACTATGCGTTCATTCGTGTGGACGTGCGTCCCGGAACCTTCAGCAGCGAAATGGACGTCACCGCCGTCGACGAGTACGGCCGCGCGTTCGACACGGTGACCTATCGCCGCCCGGTACGCGTGGCCGCGTCCTAACCGAGCTTGGTGATCCAGCCGTGCGTATCGGCGAAGGTGCCGCGCTGGATTCCGGTCAACGTGTCACGCAAGGCCATGGTCACCTCACCGGGTTCCCCGTCACCGATGGTGAACTCGCCACTGGAGTACTTGACGCGACCAACCGGCGTGATGACCGCAGCGGTGCCGCAGGCGAACACCTCGGTGATCTCTCCGGAGGCTGCCTTCTTCTCCAGCTCGTCGACGTCGATCTTGCGTTCCTCGATGGCGAAACCAGCGTCGGAGGCCAGCTGCAACAAGGACTTCCGCGTCACACCGGGCAACAGTGAACCCGACAGTTCGGGAGTCACCAAGCGAGCCTCGCCATCGCGGCCGAACACGAAGAACAGGTTCATTCCGCCCATTTCCTCGATGTACCGGCGCTCAATAGCGTCGAGCCACACCACCTGATCGCAGCCCTCCTCGGCGGCTTGCGCCTGCGCCACCAGGGAGGCTGCGTAATTGCCACCCGTCTTGGCGGCGCCGATCCCGCCCGGTGCGGCGCGCACGTACTCGTGCGAGAGCCACACGCTGACCGGCTTGATGCCCTGCGAGAAGTACGCGCCGGCCGGTGAGGCGATGAGCAGGTACCGGTACTCGGCGGCGGGCCGCACCCCGAGGCCGGCCTCGGTGGCGATGATGAAGGGCCGCAGGTAGAGCGACTCCTCGCCGCCGCCGGGCGGCACCCAGTCGGCGTCGAGCGCGATGAGCTGGCGCAGCGACTCGATGAACAGCTCTTGTGGAAACTCCGGGATGGCGATGCGGCGGCAGGACTGGATCATCCGCTCGGCGTTAGCCTCGGGCCGGAAGGCGGCGATGGTTCCGTCGGGCTGGCGGTAGGCCTTGAGCCCCTCGAAGACCTCTTGGGCATAGTGCAGCACGATGGCCGACGGGTCGAGAGTGATGGGGCCGTAGGGCACCACTTGCGCGTTGTGCCAACCATTTTCGGTGTTCCAGTCGATGGACACCATGTGGTCGGTGAAGTACTTCCCGAATCCCGGCGCGGCCAGTACCTCAGCCCGCCGAGCCGGGCTGGCCGGTGCCGGGTTGAGTTGCCGGGTGAACTCGGGAAGCGGATTCATGCTCGGCAGTCTAGCTGTCCGATGTCGCCAAATCCGAAACCATTATCCGACGTTGACGTCTACGAATGGCGGCTTGAGGACTTCGCATTCGATCCCCCGGCCACGCACATCCACGACGACGCTCGCTCCATCCGCTATCTGGGCAGAGGTGTCCAGCAAGGCCAGTGCGATTCCGGTCTTGAGGGTCGGCGAGAAGGTGCCCGAGGTCGTCACGCCCACCGGTTGGCCGTCGGACAGCACCGTGAGATCCGGCCGCAGCACGCCTCGCCCGGTGGCACGCAGGCCCCGCAGGGTGCGGCGCGGGCCCTCCGCCTTCTCCTGGGTGAGGGCATCGCGGCCCCAGAACGCGTCCTTCTTCCAGCCGACAGCCCATCCGGCGCGTGCCTGCACCGGGCTGATGTCCGCGGAGAGCTCGTGCCCGTGTAGCGGATAGCCCATCTCGGTGCGCAGCGTGTCGCGTGCGCCAAGACCGGCAAGCTGACCGCCCGCCGCGGTGATCGCCGGCAGCAGCGCATCAAAGACGGCACCGGCGGCGTCCCAGGACGGCAGCAGCTCGTAGCCGTGTTCCCCGGTGTAGCCGGTCCGGCACACGCGCACCGGCTGACCGTCGAGCGTCGCGTCCGCGTAGGCCATGTATTCCATATCCGTCGGCAGTCCGAGCCCTTGCAGCACTTCCGCCGACTTGGGCCCCTGCACGGCCAGCACCGCGTAGTCGCGGTGCTGGCTGGTGATGGTGATGCCCTCGGGGGCCTTCTCCTGCAGCGCGGCCACCACTGCCGCCGTGTTGGCGGCGTTGGGCACCAGGAAGATCTCGTCATCGGATACGTAGTAGGCGATGAGATCGTCGACGACACCGCCGGTCTCGGTGCAACACAAGGTGTACTGCGCCTTGCCCGGTCCAATCTTGTTGAGATCGTTGGTAAAACACGTATTGATGAAGGCTGCGGCACCCGGTCCAACCACCAGCGCCTTACCCAGGTGGCTCACGTCGAACAGCCCGACAGCCTCGCGGGTAGCGGTGTGCTCCCCCACTGTGCCGGCGTAGGAGACCGGCATGTTCCAGCCGCCGAATTCAGCGAAGGTGGCGCCCTGCGCGGCGTGCCGATCGTGAAGTGGGCCGAGTAAGAGATCCGTCATGGCGTTCACCCTAATTGGCACATCGTTTGCTTTCACTAGGCTATGAACCTATGAGCGCATACACGGCACCTTCGTTCACCCTGGCCACTTCCATTCCGCAGCGTGGGGTCTCCGCCGCGGTGCTTCTCGTGGGCGTGCGCCCCAGCGAGAAGGAATCCGACAAGGGCCCCAAGGTGGTCGACGCCCAGCTGCTGGACAAGGCAGCCGTCAAGTCCATCGAGGCCGCACTCAAGGCGGTCGGGGCGACCGGCTCGGCCGAGCAGCTCACCCGGGTGGTCGTGGACGGGCTGCCGGTCGCCAGTGTCCTGGCCGTGGGACTGGGTAAGGCCGACACCGCCGAGGCGATCCGTCGCGCCGCCGGGGTCGCGGCACGGTCCCTCGACGGCGTCGAAACCCTGGTCACCACGCTGTCGGCGCAGGATGTCGACGCCACCGTGCAGGGGCTGGTGCTGGGCGGGTACCGCTTCGCGGAATTCCGCAGCGCCAAGACGGCACCGAAGGACGCTGGGCTGCAGAAGGTTACGTTGCTCGTCGGCGACAAGGGCCGCGCACAGAAGGACGCCATGGACCGCGGTGCCGCCGTCGCGTCTGCTGTCGTGATTGCCCGCGATTTTGTGAACACGCCCCCCAGCCACCTGTTCCCTGCCGAATTCGCCAAGCGCGCAAAGACGTTGGCGACGGCCGAGGGTATCGAGGTCGAGGTTCTCGACGAGAAGGAACTGGCCAAGGGCGGCTACGGCGGCATCGTGGGCGTGGGCAAGGGCTCCTCACGCCAGCCGCGCCTGGTGCGATTGACCTATCGCGGCGCCAAGGGAAAGAAAGCCAAGACTGTCGCGCTGGTGGGCAAGGGCATCACCTTCGACACCGGTGGCATCTCGATCAAGCCCGCCGGCGGTATGGAGAACATGACCTCCGATATGGGCGGGGCGGCAGCGGTTATCGCGGTCACCCTGCTGGCGGCCCGCCAGCAGCTGCCCATCGACGTGATCGCGACGGTGCCCATGGCCGAGAACATGCCCTCGTCGACGGCGCAGCGTCCCGGTGACGTGTTGACCCATCTGGACGGCACCACTGTCGAGGTGATCAACACCGATGCCGAGGGCCGTCTGATCCTCGCCGATGCGATCGTGCGGGCCTGCCAGGACGAACCCGACTACCTGATCGACACCGCAACGCTGACCGGTGCGCAGGTGGTGGCCCTGGGTACCCGCACCCCCGGCGTGATGGGCACCGGCGAGTTCCGGGACCGGGTGTCGTCGATCTCGCAGTCGGTGGGCGAGAACGGCTGGGCGATGCCGCTCCCCGAGGAGCTGCGCGATGATCTCAAGTCCCGGGTGGCCGACCTGGCGAACGTCACCAATCACCGCAACGGCGGCATGCTGGCGGCCGGGCTGTACCTGCGGGAGTTCGTCGCCGACGGCGTGCAGTGGGCGCATATCGATGTCGCGGGCCCGGCGTTCAACACCGGCGGACCGTGGGGCTACATATCCAAGGGCGGTACCGGCGTGCCGGTGCGGACCATCTTCGCGGTGCTGGAAGACATCGTCGAGAACGGGTAAGCGCCGTTAGGCGCCTTCCTCGGCCGCGCGGCGCTTGAGGATTCTCTGCCGGGCGTCGTAATCACGCTTGCGTTGCGGGTACCCGGTGCGGTGCACGTCATACACCGGGATCTTGAGTCTCTCGGAGATTCGCCGCGCGCCCGCTACCCCACCGACGCGGCGGCGAGTCCACTCGCCATCACCGGCGATGAGAATCACAGTGACGTCGGAGAAGTTGGTTTGCGGTTCGACGTAGGCCTCCACGCCGGTGCGTGCCGCGGCCCAGGTCGCGAGGTAGCGCACGTCGTCATTCGTGCCCTGTGTGGTCTGCCCCCCGCGTTTGCTTCGAAAGGCGTCGATCCATGCCATTCGTCCATGGTGCCAGCTAATCCTGAGATCACGCTAAACAAACGGAGGCAAGTCCTCCGATTAGTGGTAGCGTGAATGAAACGGAGGCAGTATCTCCGCTTAAGCAAGGAGCGACATGAGCGAAACAGTGCTGGTCACTGGCGGCAACGGATTCATCGCACGGTGGGCGATCGCCGAACTTCTCCAGCGTGGATATCGGGTGCGCACCACGGTCCGCAGTTCCACGAAGGATGAATTGGTCCGTACCGCCGTCACCCGAGCGACCGTTCGCGCCGACAGCCTCGAGATCGCGCATGCCGATCTGACGCGGCCGGACGGCTGGGCCGATGCCGTCGGTGGATGCGACTACGTGCTCCACATCGCATCGCCATTGACACCCGATAACCCCCGGGACCCCGACGCGTTACTCACCCCGGCACGCGCGGGCGCCCTCAACGTGTTGCGCGCGGCCACCGCCGCAGGAGTGCGCCGCGTAGTCATGACGTCGGCCGCCAACGCCGCCAGCCCCTCCTCCTACACCGAAGACGGCGTCACCGACGAAACCCTGTGGACCAATCCCGACCAGCCCGGCCTCCCCGCATACCGACGCTCCAAGACGGTCGCGGAACGTACGGCCTGGGACTTCATGACGACGTACGACGGCCCGACCGAGCTGAGCACTGTGTTGCCAGGGGCGGTGTTCGGGCCCGTCCTGGGAGCGGACGACAGTGGTTCCGTTCAGGTCATCGGGCGACTACTTTCCGGCGCCATGCCCGGAACACCGCGCATCGGCCTTGAAGTCGTCGATGTCCGCGACCTCGTGGACTTGCATCTGAGAGTCATGACTTCACCCCGCGCCGCCGGTGAAAGATTCCTGGGGACCGGAGAATTCATGTGGATGAGCGATATCGCCGCAGTGCTCCGCGAGCAATTGGGCCCCGATGCGGCGAAGGTGCCGACGCGAGGACTGCCGAACATCGTCGTGCGGACACTTGCGCTCCTGAACTCCGATCTGCGGGCGATCACACCCGGGCTCGGGCGACGCAACCGGCACTCGACGGACAAGGCCGAGCAACTGCTCGGCTGGTCCCCCAGACCTGGCGCGCAGACCGTCACCGACTGTGCGCGAGATCTCATCGCGCAAGGCCTGGTGTGAGCATGCCGCGCAAGGACGCATTGGCCAATCGCGAGCGATTGATCGCCGCGGCCCGCGAGGTGTTTTCCGAACGGGGTCTCGAGGCGACGCTCGACGACATCGCGGCGCGCGCGGGACTCGGAACGGGCACCGCCTATCGACATTTCCGCGACAAGCACGCGTTGGCGTCGGAGGTCTTGAGTGAAGCCACCGAGCAGATCGTGAAGGACGCGCGCGCAGCGCTGACCATCGCCGATCCGTGGCAAGGGCTGGCCACGTTCTGCGAACGTATCGCCGCTCGTCACGCCACCAACCGGGGACTCTACGAGGCGCTGGCCGGCAGGAGCCGCACCGAGGACAAGGAACGGATCTGGCCGCACATCGTGCAGACGGTGACGCACCTCGTCGAGCGAGCACGATCGGCAGGCGTCATCCGAGCCGACGCCGAACCGGAAGACGTCGGTGCGATCCTGACCATGCTGGGCCCCGTGTATCCGATGGGCACACAGGCCTGGCGCAGATATCTCACACTCATGCTCGACGGGCTACGGGCCGTTGACGCTTCCCCTCTTCCGGTGCCCGCACCGCGGTTGTCCTCGCTCGACGATCTCACCGCCGCCAACCGCGACCGGCGTCCCTAACCGACCGAGAATCGCTTCAGTCTGCTGGTCTGCCCGGCAACGATCCGCACCATCGATTTCGGCACGTCCAGATGCTCGGCAAGCAATGCGACGGCAGCCTTGTTGGCTTTGCCGTCGATCGCCGGCTCCCGGACAAAGAGCGTCAGCGCGCCGTCGTCGGCAACCTCGACAGCAGGCCCCTTGCGGCTGCCGGGCTTGATGACGCAGACGACTGTGCGCACACTCACCCTTCGATCTTGGACCCGGGCAGGCGCGCCGTTCCACTCAGTGACAGGATTGACCCGCTGGCCACGTCGCTGTGGTAAGCCAGATATGTCCACATTGTGTGAGCCGCTATCGGAACCTTTTCAGGAGTGGAAACCATGGCCTTCTCCGTCCAGATGCCCGCCCTCGGTGAGAGCGTGACCGAAGGGACGGTGACACGGTGGCTCAAGCAAGAGGGCGACACGGTCCAAGTCGACGAGCCATTGCTCGAGGTCTCCACCGACAAGGTGGACACCGAGATCCCCGCTCCCACTTCGGGTGTGCTGACCAAAATCAGCGCCCGTGAGGACGACACCGTCGAGATCGGTGACGAGCTCGGCGTGATCAGCGAGGCCGGAGAAGCAGCGTCTGCCCCCGCCGAGGCAGCGCCCGCGGCCGCACCGGCCCCTGAGCCCACGCCTGCTCCCGCACCGGAACCCGAGCCGGCCGCTGCTCCTGAACCGGCCGCTCCAGCTCCAGCTGCAACCCCGGCCCCAGCGGCTGCGCCCGCGGCCGACGCTCCGGCGGGCCCCGGCACCTCGGTCACGATGCCCGAGCTCGGCGAGTCTGTCACCGAGGGCACCGTGACCCGCTGGCTCAAGAAGGTCGGCGACGAGGTCGGCGTGGACGAGCCGCTCGTCGAGGTCTCCACGGACAAGGTCGACACGGAGATTCCGTCACCGGTCGCCGGTGTGCTGCTGAGCATCTCGGCCAATGAGGACGACACCGTCGCCGTGGGTGGCGAACTCGGCGTCATCGGGGCCGCTGGTGCTGCCCCCGCCGCGGCGCCCGCACCCGCGCCTGCCCCCGAACCGGCGGCAGCTCCGCCGGCACCACCCGCGCCCGCTGCTCCCACACCGGCTCCTGCCGCACCTCCGGCACCCGCACCTGCTCCCGTGGCAGCTCCGGCACCCGCTCCTGCCGCTCCTGCCGCGCCGGCTCCCGCTGCTGCCGACGCAAGCGATAACCCGTACGTCACGCCGCTGGTGCGCAAGCTCGCCGCCGAGAACAACGTGGACCTGTCCGCGCTGACCGGCAGTGGTGTGGGTGGACGCATCCGCAAGCAGGACGTCCTGGCTGCTGCCGAAGCGGCCAAGGCTCCCGCCCCCGCAGCAGCTGCCGCCAAGGCGGCCCCTGCGCCATCGGCTCCGGCGGCTCCGGCCGCGTTGGCACACCTGCGCGGAACCACGCAGAAGGCCAACCGGATTCGCCAGATCACTGCCAAGAAGACGCGCGAATCACTGCAGCAGACCGCTCAGCTGACCCAGACCCACGAGGTCGACGTCACCAAGATCACGGCATTGCGTGCTCGCGCCAAGACAACCTTCGCCGAGCGCGAGGGCGTCAACCTGACGTTCCTGCCCTTCTTTGCCAAGGCCGCGGTCGAGGCGCTCAAGGCGCACCCGAACGTCAACGCGAGCTACAACGAGGACACCAAGGAGATCACCTACTTCGACGCCGAGCACCTGGGCATCGCGGTCGACACCGATCAGGGGCTGCTGTCTCCGGTGATCCACAATGCCGGTGACCTGTCACTGGCCGGGCTGGCCCGCGCCATCGCCGATATCGCCGGTCGCGCACGCTCGGGGAACCTCAAGCCCGACGAGCTCGCCGGTGGCACCTTCACCATCACCAACATCGGCAGCCAAGGTGCGCTGTTCGATACCCCGATCCTGGTGCCGCCGCAGGCCGCCATGCTCGGCACCGGTGCAATCGTGAAGCGTCCCAGGGTTATCCGTGACGACGCGGGCAACGAGTCGATCGGCATCCGGTCGGTCTGCTACCTGCCGCTGACCTACGATCACCGCCTGATCGACGGAGCCGACGCGGGGCGGTTCCTCACCACCATCAAACATCGCCTGGAAGAGGGGGCTTTCGAGGCGGACCTGGGTCTGTAGCTCATGCGCATCGTCATCGCCGGCTCCTCGGGGGTGATCGGGTCGGCGCTTGTCGCGTCACTGCGTGCCGCAGACCACACCGTGGTCCGACTGGTTCGGCGCGACCCGATGGGCCCCGACGAACAGCGCTGGGATCCGGCGAGCGGACAGATAGAACCCGGGGCTCTGGACGGCGCCGATGCCGTCGTCAACATGTGTGGCGTCGGCGTGGGCGACAAACGGTGGTCGGGCGCCTACAAACAGGAGATCTACGACAGCCGCGTCATCCCTACGGAGGTGCTGGCCGGTGCCGTCGGCGATGCCGGCATACCGGTGTTGATCAACGCCTCCGCGGTCGGCTACTACGGCGACAGCGGAGACCGCGTCATCGACGAAACCGCCTCCAGTGGTACGGGTTTCCTAGCACGCGTGTGCGTCGACTGGGAGGGAGCCACCGAGGAGGCCGCGCAGGCCGGAACCCGGGTGGTGATCGTCCGTACCGGGCTGGTGCTGTCCCCCGCCGGTGGGCTCTTCGGCAGGTCGCGCCCGTTGTTCTCCCTCGGCCTGGGTGCGCGCTTGGGCAACGGACGCTGGTACATGCCCTGGATCAGCCTGGAAGACCAGATCCGCGCCCTCGAGTTCGCGTTGACCGAATCGGCGCTCTCGGGCCCGGTCAACCTGACCGGGCCGGCACCGGTGACCAATGCCGAGTTCACCGCCGCCCTGGCTCGGACGCTGCACCGTCCGAGCCTGCTGGTGGCACCCCAATTCGCGCTGCGCGCCATCTTCGGCGAGTTTGCCGATGCCGAACTGACCCGCAGCATGCGCGTCATCCCCGCCGTCCTGGAACGGCATGGATTCGGGTTCGAGCATCACACCATCGGCGAGGCGCTGGCCTACGCCAACAACAGTCGACCGATGAAGTGAGATAATGGAACCCGTGCACCGCACTCATGGATCCATCCGATCCAGCGCAGATCCCGTAGTCGTGCGGGACCTGGGCGTGATCGACTATGAGGCGGCCTGGGAGCTGCAGCGCGACCTCGTCGAGGCCCGCGTCGCCGGCGGGCCCGACACGCTGCTGACCCTGCAGCATCCGGCGGTGTACACCGCGGGCCGGCGCACCGAACCGCAGGAACGTCCGATCAACGGCGCACCCGTCATCGACACCGACCGCGGCGGCAAGATCACCTGGCACGGGCCGGGCCAGCTGGTCGGCTATCCGATCGTGCGATTGGCCGAGCCCATTGACGTGGTGAACTACGTTCGGCGCCTAGAAGAATCCATCATCGCGGTGTGCGCACAGCTGGGCGTGCAGACCAAGCGCGTCGATGGCCGCTCCGGTGTGTGGCTGGCCGCGGGCGGCGGGAAGCCGGAACGCAAGATCGCCGCCATCGGGGTCCGCGTGCAGCGCGGTGTCACCATGCACGGCTTCTCCCTCAACTGCAATAACAGCCTGGACGCGTACCTACCGATCGTGGCCTGCGGCATCAGCGACGCCGGTGTGACGACGTTGTCCGCCGAACTGGATCGGGAAGTCACCATCGACGAGATCCGCGACCAGGTCATTTCCTCGGTGATCGACGCACTCGAGGGACGACTGGCTGTCGGGGCGGCGGGCGGGAGCAAGGCAGGGGTGGTGGGAGCATGACCGAACCCCGCAAGCTGCTGCGACTGGAAGTTCGCAACGCCCAAACCCCCATCGAGCGCAAGCCGGACTGGATCCGCACCCGCGCCAAGATGGGTCCCGAGTACAAGGAACTCAAGGCCCTGGTGCGCACGGGCGGGCTGCATACCGTCTGCGAGGAGGCCGGGTGCCCCAACATCTTCGAATGCTGGGAAGACCGCGAGGCCACCTTCCTCATCGGCGGCGAGCAGTGCACCCGTCGCTGCGATTTCTGCCAGATCGACACCGGTAAACCCGCCGACCTGGACCGCGACGAACCTCGGCGAGTCGCCGAGAGCGTGCACACCATGGGTCTGCGGTACTCGACGGTCACCGGAGTGGCACGGGACGACCTGCCCGACGGCGGCGCCTGGCTGTACGCCGAAACTGTGCGGTACATCAAGGAGCTCAATCCGGCCACGGGTGTGGAGCTGCTCATCCCGGACTTCAACGCCGTCCCCGAGCAGCTCGACGAGGTGTTCGCATCGCGGCCCGAGGTGCTGGCCCACAACCTGGAGACGGTGCCGCGGGTGTTCCGTCGCATCCGGCCCGCGTTCAGCTATGAGCGAAGCCTGTCGGTGATCACGGCCGCACGTGAAGCGCAGCTGGTGACCAAGAGCAACCTGATTCTCGGCATGGGCGAGACCAACGACGAGATTCGCGAAGCACTTGTCGCGCTGCACGAGGCGGGCTGCGACATCATCACCATCACCCAATACCTGCGGCCCTCACCGCGACACCATCCGGTTGATCGCTGGGTCAAACCGCAAGAATTCGTGGAGCTTTCGGAATTCGCGGAGGGCCTGGGCTTCGCCGGTGTGATGGCCGGGCCGCTGGTGCGTTCCTCGTACCGGGCCGGGCGGCTGTATGCGCAGGCGATGGCCCACCATGGACGCCCGCTGCCTGCCGAGCTGGAGCACCTGGCGTCGGCCGGATCGGCTGCCCAGGAGGCAGTGAATCTCATCGCGCGCTGAGACTTAGACTCGGTACATGCCTAAATCACTGAATCCCGCCGAGGCCAAGGCCGCCAAGGCCGAGGTAAAGGCGCGCCGCAAGGCCGAATCAAAGGCGCGCCGCGCCCAGATGTGGCAGGCCTTCCAGATTCAGCGCAAGGAAGACAAGCGCCTCCTGCCGTACATGATCGGCGCTTTCGTGCTGATCGTGGCGGTGTTCGCGGTCGCCGGGTACTTCGCGGGCGGGATCAGCGCGTTCATGTTCCCGATCCTGGGCGTGGTGCTCGGCGTGCTGGTGGCGTTCATCATCTTCGGCCGGCGCGTACAGAAATCGGTGTTCACCAAGGCCGAGGGCCAGAAGGGTGCCGCCGGCTGGGCGCTGGACAACATGCGCGGAAAGTGGCGGGTCACGACCGCGGTCGCCGGCACGACGCAGCTCGACGTGGTGCACCGGGTCATCGGACGGCCCGGCATCATCTTCGTCGCAGAAGGTGCACCCGGCCGACTGGGCCCGCTCCTGGCCCAGGAGAAGAAACGCACCGCCCGCGTCGTCGGCGATACACCGATCTACGACGTCATCGTCGGCAACGAGGACGGTCAGGTTCCGTTGTCCAAGCTGGAGCGCCACCTCACCAAGCTTCCCGCCAACATCACCGCCAAGCAGATGGACTCCCTGGAGTCGCGGCTGTCAGCGCTCGGTTCACGTGCCGCGGCCATGCCGAAGGGCCCGATGCCCGGCGGTCAGGCGAAGGCGCGCGGCGGGATGCAGCGCACCATCAGGCGCCGGTAGATCCCAGGCTGAGCTCCAGCTCCAGTTTGTGGTGCCGACGCACCATGATGCTCGGAACCCATTGGGCACCGCCGGGTTTGACTGTGAACGCGCGTGTCCGATCAAGCAACAGGTTGATCGCGGTACGCGCCTCCAAGCGCGCCAGCGCGGCCCCGACGCAGAAGTGCAGTCCCTTGCCAAAGGTGATGTGACTGCGGGGGCTAGGCCGGTCCAGGCGTAGCGCGTCAGGGTCCTCGAAGATCGCCGGATCTCGGTTGGCCGCGCCCCACATCAGGGTGAGGTGACTGCCCGCGGGCAGCTCGACCCCGCCGAGCGAGGTGTCTGCCACCACGTGGCGATGATGCCCGCGGAACGGTGACTCCAAGCGCAGGGCCTCTTCCAGGAATGTCGGCAACAGCGCGCGGTCGCTTCGAATGCGCTGCTGCAGTTCGGGATTCTCGCCGAGGATGCGCACCGCGTTACCCATCAACCCGGCGGTGGACTCGCCGCCGGCGCCGACCAGCTGTACCAGGATCATCACGCCGATGTCCAACGAGATATCTCCCCGATTACACGCCTGTGCCAGGTATCCAAGCAGGTCCTCACCGGGCGCGACCAGCTCCTTCTCCAGGTGTTCGCGCAGGTAGAGGATGAGGTACATGGTGTCGGTGACGACCTCGGCCTGCCGCTGCTCGGTGTTGAGTCCCCCGAGCATCTCGGTGCTGGAGTAACCCCATTGCACCAGTTGCGGCACATCCTCATCAGGCAGACCGATCAGCCGGGCCACCATGGTCATCGGCAGCGCGTCGCCCATCGCGGCCATCCAGTCGATGCCATCGCCGTCCACGCCGCGTTCCCACAGCCGCGTCCCGGTCGCGGCCATGACGGGTTCCAGGGCGGTGATCCGCTTGGCGACCAACGTCGGCAACACCAGTTTGCGATGCGCATGATGGACCGGCTCGTCGCCGGTGGCCAGGACATGGGCGGGATCGGCGACGGGCCCCATCGCGGCAACCGTCGGGCCGGCCCCGGAGTCCTGGGATTTCATCAGCGCGGCGGTGAGGTTGGACGAGAAGTCCTCGGTGCGCTCGGTGGCCTCCACCACAAAATCCCAGCGCGAGACGAAATAGAAGCCGGAATCACCGACAGGCCACACCGGCGCCGTCTCGCGCAGCCGCCGATAGAACGGGTAGGGGTCCTCCAGGACCTGCGGGTCGAACAATTCCACGGTGCTCATCACCTACGAGGCTGACAGACCGGAAAACCGCACGTCAAGGCATTCGCGAAACTGAGAAGCACCTGCTCAGGGCCATGCTCCGCGGCGTCTCACGGCAGCCGTTCCACCTGCACGCTTGGTGAGAATTATTGAGAATTATGTCTCATCTTGAGATAGATTTAGGAATCAATGTCACCGTACTCGGACTGGCTACATAAGGGCGACCGCCATGGCGCGGCCGCCGATCGCATCGTGTCGGTGGCGGCCAAGCAGATCGCGCGCCACGGGCTGGACCGACTGAACCTCGATGCGGTGGCCCGCGAGGCGGGATGCTCCCGCGCGACGGTGTATCGACACATCGGCGGCAAGACAGCGATTGTCGATGCCGTGTTGGCCCGAAACATCGCGAGCGTCACCTCAGACATTCAGCGGGCAGTCGAGTCCGCGGATGCGCGGCGGCGTGCGGTCACCGCCATCACTGCGTCGTTGACCGCCATCCGCAACGATCCGGTCGTCAGCGCGATGGTCGCGACGATGTCTCCGGCCTCGCTCGGGTCCTACCTGACCCCGTCCTCCGAGATCACGCGTTCGGCCTCGACGTTCACCGGTCTTGCTGATGAGACTGCTGCGCAATGGATTTCACGTGTGGTGATGGCATTTCTCTTCTGGCCCGCGACAGATCCAGCGCTGGAATCGGAGATGATCGAGCGGTTCGTCTACCCGGTCTTGAAAGATGCCACGGCGTCGCGGGTCTCCGCCTCGGCGGCCAGCGAATCCACGATCTCTCCGGCCCGCACCGCGACATTGGACAGCAACGAGGAAGACAGTCCGTGACTGTGCTCCACCGATCCGTTGAGATAGATGTCCCCCGGGGCATCCGCCCGCGCCCGTAGCCGGTAATCGCGTTCGACAACCGGTAGGCCATCCGCATCGAATTCGTAACACGAAGCTAGCGCTCCCAGGAACGCTCGCACGTCCAATGGCCGGTATCCGGTGGCGTACACCACCAAATCGCAGTCGAGCAGCTCGGTCGAGGACGTCGGCAGATGTGTCACGGCGAGGCGCACCCGTTCCGGAGCCTCGTCGACAGCAGCGATCTTCGAGGCGTTGTGCATCCACAGTCTCCGCTGTCCGCTGACCCGTTCCCGGTACTCACGATCGTAAAGATCAGCGATCAGCGGAGAATCGACCGCGGCATAGTTGGTGTCGCGGTGGTAATCGACCAGCTGGCGGCGTACCTCGGAGGGGGCGCGGTAGAAGTCGTCCACCGCGGCCGGATCGAAAATCCTGTTCGCGTAGGGACTGTCGTCGGCCGGGCTGTATCCGTAGCGGGCAAAAATGGCATGCACCTGGGCATCGGGATACCTGTTGTGCAGGTACGCCACCGCCTCCGCGGCACTCTGCCCGGCGCCCACCACCGCGACTCGAGCGGGCGAGCCTTCCAGCGCGTCGAGCCTGGTCAACAGCTGGCTGCTATGCCATTGCCGTGCAGTGGGATTGATTCCGGACGGCATCGCCGGGAACGTTCCACAGCCCAGCACCAGCGCCCGCGTATGCATCAGACGATCCGGCGACCGCTCGGTGGTGTCCTGCAGCCGCACCTGAAATCCGTCGGAGGCCGCCTGAATTCCGATCAGCCGCGAGGAGTAGCTGACATCCGCCCCGAGCGCCTGCTGCGCCCAATCCAAGTAGTCGTGGAACTCTTCCCGGGTCGGAAAGAAACTCTGCTGGTTGATGAAGTCCGGCAGCCGCCCCCGCTCGGTCAAATAGTTGACAAAGGTGTAATCGCTCTTGGGATTGCGCAGGGTCACAAGATCTTTGAGAAAAGCCACCTGCATCCGTGCCCCGGGGATGAGCATGCCCCGATGCCACCCGAATTGAGCCTGCGTGTCGACGAACTTCGCCGATGCCCGGTGTGGATGCTCGGCGAGCGCTATCGCGAGCGCGAGGTTCGACGGCCCGAATCCGACCCCGAGCACATCGCAACACGCATGGCTATCCGAGGGCAAGGGACCGCTCCAGACGCTCCAAATAACGTTGCCGCGCAGTGTCCTTGGTGACCAATACCAAGAAGTCCGCCATGTCGAACTCCGGGTCAAAGGAAGGCGGTCCGCAGATACGGCCGCCGATGCGCAGGCATCCGTGCAGCAGCGGTGGGATCTTCGCCTTTTCCTGGGGTGGGATCTCAGCCAGCGGCACCCCGTCGACAACGACCGGATTTCTGGGCACAACCCGGTACTCGTCGGGGGCGGCGAACCGTTGCGCGAAATCATGCACCGAGCGCACCAACGATCCCCGGGGCCCGCCGTCCTCCATCCGGACCGACAGACAGCCAATCGCGTACTGGTGCTCGGTCATCTGCTGGTACCGGAAAATCCCGGCCCACAAGATCCCCATGACGGCACCGTTGCGATGCTCGGGCGCAACGGTAACCCTGCCGATTTCAACCAGTTTGGGCCGCAGCGGGTCGAGCGCCGAAGCGTCGAACATCGAGTCGGTGAACGTCTCCCCGGCCGCCTTGTATCCCTCGGGTGGGAGCAGCCGACAACAGCCGATGATGGCTCCGGTGTCCTCGTCGCGAGCCAGCAGGTGATCGCAATAGGGATCCAGCTTGTCCACATCGATCATCTCGCCCGTAATCGGCCCACGAACGGCATGTGGCAGCGGCGCCCCCATTTCGTCGGCGAACGCCTGATACCTAAGTCGTTGTGCGGCTTCAACTTCAGCCGGATCTGACGACAGAACAATGCTGTACCGTGGCCGCGGGTTCGCGTCCGTCCCCCGATCGGAACCGACACCGGGCGCTGCGATGAGAACCGCCGCGCTCTCCATGATCGAAAGCTACTCCCTCTGTCTACGACTCACCACCGCAATGCACAAATACCCGTGGGCATCCGTACAGGCAGGCGCGATCACCGATGGCTAGATAGCTAGCGACTCTCCGGTGGCCGGATCGTGCGAGCGACTCATCGTAGCGACAGCGAGCAGAATCAGCGAAACGAGCGCCGCACAGCCCGCCGCAAGCGCCCCCAACGACAGCACGCTGTCGATGCCCGCTGCGCCCGCAGCCCGGGCCCCGCTCTGACCGGCGGCGGCGTGCCCGAATGCCACACCCATGCCTGCTACGCCCAGAAGGATGCCGATCTGACGGCCCGTGCTCACTGACCCGGTCGCCATCCCGGCGTCGTCCAACGGCACAAACCGCAGTGCAGCATCGGATGTCATCGCCGAGAGCGCTCCGAGCCCCAGCCCGGCCAGCGTGGAGCCGAAAATGAAGTGGGTCCAGACCGTATCGGCGTGGGCCCCCGTTGCCGCCCATAATCCGACCGCCACCAGCGCCACACCGCCGGGAATGGTGACCATGGTGGGCAGCCGCCTGCCCACCAGAATCCCCAACGGCGCCCCCGCAATGGTTGCGAGCGTCAGCGGTCCAGCCCGCAGACCGGTCTCAAAAGCGTTGTAACCCAAAGTATTCATGAAGTACAACGCCAGATAATTGGTGGCCGCGATGAGCGTGCCGGAGGCCGCGGCCGCGGCCACCCACACCCCGGCGAAACCGGGCGAGGCGACCAGCCGCAGGCTCAGCATGGGCGCAAGCGCACGGCCCTCCCACCAGAAGAACAGCACCAGAGCCAGCACGGCGGCAACCGCCAGTGAGCCGGATGTGGCGGCGCCAATCCCCCCGTCGTGCAGGGAGATCACCGAGAAGACACCGGTGATCAGTCCGAAGGTGAGCAGGATCGTGCCTACCCAGTCGACGGGTCGCAGCGCGTCGGCGCGAGTCTCCGGCAGGTGGCGCACGGCGATCACCAGCGCGATCACCCCCACCGGCAGGTTGACCAGGAAAATCGACTGCCACCCGAAATGTGTGACGAGAAATCCGCCCAGCAGCGGACCGGCGGCGCTGCCCGCACCCATCACCGCGCCGTAGATCGCGATGGGGGCACCACGGCGCTCCTGGGGATACTCCGCGGCGATGATCGGCAGCGATACCGCCAGCAGGATCGCCCCGCCGATGCCCTGGAGGGCACGCACTCCGATCAGCATGGGTGCGCTGCTCGAGAGCGCACAGCCCAGCGAGGCCGCGGTGAACACCACCATGCCCAGCAGGTAGAGACGCCTACGGCCCAGACGATCGCCGAGGGTGGCGGCGGTGAGCAGCAGCCCCGCCATCGGCAGCGCGTAGGCGTCGATTACCCATTGCAGATCGGCAAGGTCGGCACCCAACGACACCTGCAGGTCTGCCAGCGCACTCGACACAATCGTCATGTCGAGCAGCAGCATGAACACCGCCAAGCAGACGGCGAGCAGAACCATCTAGCGGGATCGAATCACGACGGTGCGGGTCACCCGGTCGTGCAGACCACGGCCGTCGACATCGGTGATGAGCGGCGGCACGATCACCGCGATCAGCAGATTCCTGACAAACGCGCGGCCGATGCCCACCGAGTTGGTTCCATCGGCGGGCGCTATCTGTACGCCCGCCAGGTATTGACCGGGGGTAAATCGCCACAGCCGCACCGCCACCACACCGATGACGATCCAGGTCAGCAGCTGCGCCGAGGACAGCGTGGGTGACAACAGGTCTCCCTTGACGAACAGCAGTGCCAGGCCGCCGGCGATGAGCCAGTCGAGTAGCAGTGCCAGGAGCCGCCGGGCCATCGGTGCCGCCGATCCGGGACCGACCTCGGGCAGGCCGAGCTGCTCTCCGGGGTACCGAGAGTTGCCCGCGCCCTGCACCGAACCAAGCCCCGACAACCATGAACCCAGGTCTCGCGCCATACTCACAGCGTAAAGGCCAACGAATCCGCGGTTACGCGTAACATCCGCGCAACATATGGTTGACCGGCGGGCAACACCAGCTTCATAGGTTCAGTCGCGCGGTCAAGGACTCACAGAGATTCAGGGATCAACAAGGAGAAGCATGGCGTTCAGTAGCCCCGACGAGGTATTCAAGTTCATTGCCGACGAGAAGGTCGAGTACGTGGACGTCAGGTTCTGCGACCTGCCGGGCGTCGTGCAGCACTTCTCCATTCCCGCATCTGCTTTCGATGCCAGCGTCTTCGAAGACGGCCTCGGCTTCGACGGGTCCTCTGTGCGCGGATTCCAGTCGATCCACGAATCCGACATGCTCCTGCTACCCGATATCTCGACGGCCAAGATCGACCCGTTCCGCGCCGCCAAGACGCTGAACGTCAACTTCTTCGTGCATGACCCGTTCACCCGCGAGGCCTACTCGCGTGATCCGCGCAACGTGGCCCGCAAGGCCGAGCAGTACCTCACCAGCACCGGTATCGCCGACACCTGTTACTTCGGCGCCGAGGCCGAGTTCTACATCTTCGACTCGGTGAGCTTCGACTCGAAGATCAACGGCACCTTCTACGAGATCGACTCGGAGGCCGGCTGGTGGAATACCGGCGAGCCTTACGAGGAGGACGGCAGCCCGAACCGCGGCTACAAGGTGCGCCCCAAGGGTGGCTACTTCCCCGTCGCCCCGTACGACCACTTCGTCGACCTGCGCGACGAGATGACCACCAACCTGATCAACTCCGGATTCACCCTGGAGCGCGGTCACCACGAGGTGGGCACCGGCGGACAGGCCGAGATCAACTACAAGTTCAACACGCTGCTGGCCGCGGCCGACGATGTGCTGTTGTTCAAATACATCATCAAGAACACCGCATGGGCCAACGGCAAGACCGTCACCTTCATGCCCAAGCCGCTGTTCGGTGACAACGGATCGGGCATGCACGCCCACATGTCCCTGTGGAAGGACGGCAAGCCGCTGTTCCACGATGAGGCCGGGTACGCCGGGCTCTCGGACGTGGCCCGCCACTACATCGGCGGCATCCTGCACCACGCCCCGTCACTGCTCGCGTTCACGAACCCGACGGTGAACTCCTACAAGCGACTGGTGCCGGGCTACGAGGCCCCGATCAACCTGGTCTACAGCCAGCGCAACCGCTCTGCCTGCGTGCGCATCCCGATCACCGGCAACAACCCGAAGGCCAAGCGCCTCGAGTTCCGCTGCCCGGACAGCTCGGGTAACCCGTACCTGGCGTTCGCGGCCATGCTGATGGCCGGTATCGACGGCATCAAGAACAAGATCGAGCCGCTGGCACCTGTCGACAAGGACCTGTACGAGCTGCCTCCGGAGGAGGCCGCCAACATTCCGCAGGCCCCGACCAACCTGGCCACCGTGATCGACAACCTTGAAAAGGATCACGAGTACCTCACCGAGGGTGGCGTTTTCACCTCCGATCTGATCGAGACCTGGATCGCGTTCAAGCGCGAGAACGAGATCGAGCCGATCAACATCCGTCCTCACCCGTACGAGGTAGCCCTCTACTTCGACGTGTAAGTCGTTTGCGCACAAGGCCCCCGGGATCATTCCCGGGGGCCTTGTCATTTTGCGGCATGGAATACCCCGGGTCGGCGTAGGTTGAAAGTAGATGCCCCGTCTAACTTTTCGAGGAGCGTGGAATCCGTGCCGAACGCAGCCGACGACCTGAGCAGAACCCCCGTCCCCGACCCTGCCGAAGACAACGCCTATTTCCCGTCCCCGTACTCGCTGAGCCAATACGTGCCCTCCACAACCGACTTCGCCGGCGTTCGCCATGAGAATGCCTACACCGGCGGACGCTGGAAGATCCTCATGATCGCCACCGAAGAGCGCTACATGCTCATGCAGAACGGCACGATGTTCTCCACCGGGAACCATCCCGTCGAGATGCTGCTCCCCCTGCATCACCTCAAGGCCGCGGGTTTCGGGATCGACGTCGCCACGGTGTCCGGCAACCCCGCCAAACTCGAACTCTGGGCGATGCCGCGTGAGGACCAGGCCGTTCTGAACACCTATTCCGAGCTTTCCGCGCAACTCAAAAAGCCCCAGAAGCTCTCACATGTCATTGCCGAGGGGCTGGGCCCCGACTCGGACTATCTCGCCGTGTTCATCCCCGGTGGGCACGGCGTGCTGCTGGGCATCCCGGACAGCCAAGAAGTCCGGACGGTCTTGGACTGGGCGCTGGAGTACGACAAATACGTCATCACGCTGTGTCACGGCCCGGGGGCACTGCTCGCCGCCGGCCTGGATCGCGAGGAATCGCCCTTCCAGGGCTACAGCCTGTGCGTGTTCCCCGACAGCCTCGACACCGGGGTGAACATCGAAATCGGTTACATCCCAGGACAAATGCCGTGGCTTGTCGGCGAGAACCTGCGCAAACAGGGTGTCACGATCCTCAACACCGGAATCACCGGGCAAACACACGCCGACCGCAAACTGCTCACCGGAGACAGCCCGTTGGCATCCAACAACCTCGGCCTCCTGGCGGCAGAGACGCTGGTGAAGGCCTTCGGTGACGAGTAGACAGGAATAAAGCGGACTATGGTCCTATTGTTAGACGCATGGCTCTCGCTGATATCGAAAACAAGCTCACCGGTCTGACACCGGTCGCCCTGTCGGCATTCCGGATCGTGGTGGGGTTCCTGTTCTTCCTGCACGGCACCTCCCACCTATTCGGCTGGCCGCTCGCCTCGTACCTGCAGCCCGTCGGCACCCTGCCCTGGTGGGCGGGTGTCATCGAATTCGTTGGCGGAGCGGCGATCATCCTCGGATTGGGGACCCGCATCGCAGCGTTTGTCGCCTCCGGCGCGATGGCGGTCGCCTATTTCACCTACCACCAGCCCGAGGGGCTGTTGCCGATCCAGAACAATGGCGAGGGCGCCGCTCTGTACAGCTGGATCTTCCTGCTGCTGGTGTTTACCGGAGGCGGGTCGCTGTCCCTCGACCGATTCATTACCCGCGCTAAGCGCTAAGTCGTTACGCGCGCATTGGTTTAGCATCCTGGCCATGGCCTCCTCCAGCACCTCCAGCTCAGTCGCCAAGCTCGACGGCGCCACGCCCGTTGTCTTGTCGTTGTTCCGGATCGTCTTCGGATTCCTGTTCACCGTCCACGGCACCGCCATTCTGTTCCGCTGGCCCGACCTGGCTTCGATGCCCCCGGTCGAGTCGTGGTCATTGGGGTGGTGGGCAGGTGCCATCGAGTTCCTCACCGGCGTCGCGATTCTGTTCGGCGCCGGAACCCGGATAGCGGCCTTCATCGCTTCGGGCACGATGGCGATCGCCTACTTCACCCAGCACCAGGCCGCCGGGTTGCTTCCCATCGAGAACAACGGCGAGCTGGCGGCCCTGTTCTCCTGGGGCTTTTTCCTCTTGGTGTTCACCGGCGGCGGATCGCTCTCGGTCGACGCGGCGCTCAAGAAGAGCTAGGCACCACCACCGTGGCGATGAGCGCCAGGTGGTCGGTGCCATAGATCTCCTGAGTGCTCACCGAGGTGGCGGCCGCCCCGCGGGTCAGTACGTGGTCGATCCCGATCAGCCTGGTGTACCAACGCCCTTCGCGCCAGGTCGGCAGCCAGCCGGCCCCGGCCTGATCCACCGCATCGGCAAAACCGCCCGTGAGGATCTGCCGGAACACGAAATGGTCGTAGGTCGCGTTAAAGTCGCCGCCGACAATCACTTTCACGTCCGGGCGCAGTGCCTGCAACTGACGGCCAATGGTGTCCAGCTCGGTGAGCCAGCCCGGTGAACTCATGTCCTTCTCCGGCGGGCGGGTGTGCACCGCGACGAGCATGACCGACCCCACCCCGGGAATCTCGGCCTCCGCCCAGATTTGCCGCATGGCAAAGCTCTGGTCATCCTGATGCACCGGGGTCAACGGATATCGGCTCCAGATTCCGGTGCCCGCAGCCTTGGGTTCGGCGATGGTGTACGAATACGGAAGCACTGAATCAATACCCGCGGCAACAAGTTTCGTCCGGGCTTCCGGCGTGAGCTCATCAACGGTCACCACGCCCACATCGTGCTCGTGAATCGCGGCCACCACTGCCCCGGCATCACCGGCCCCCAAACGCAGGTTGGTCTGCAGCACCGTGACGGTTGTTCCCTGCGGGTGGCTGCCGGGCAGGTACAGCGGTGCGATGGCAAGCATCTGCAACGCGATCACCACGGTCGCCGTCAACACACCCCACCACTGCCGCACCACCAGGAACAGCAACAGCCCCAGGATCATCAGCAGACACGTGATGGGCCAGCCGGCGGTCAGCCCGATCAGGGGCGACCAGCTCGACCGCACCCAACGGGATGCGATAGCCAGCATGGCAACGATGGTCAGCAGCCAACCCAATGCCCCCACGGCGGTACGTCCTCGCACCTCAGGGACGGTACCTTATGGCACTCTCGTAGCCATGCCATCGTTTAGCCGCGCCGAACTCGAGGAAGCGTTCGCGCAACACCAGGCCACCGTCCATCGCTGCATCGACACCGGCGACTGGAACCCCTACGCCGAGATGTACACCGAGGACGCCCTCTACATCGAACACGTGGTGGGTCACCTGCGTGGCAAGGAGGCCATCCGGCAGTACATCACCGCGGTCATGGCGGAGTTCCCCGGCAACCACATGCCCAGCCTGCCTGCCACCTGGACCGTCTTCGACCCCGAAAAGGGTTGGGTGGTCTGCGAAATCGACAACGTGATGAGCGATCCCGGTGACGGCCAGCATTGGGGCGAGCCGAACCTCACCGTGCTGCACTACGCCGGGGACGGGCTGTGGTCGCAACAGGAGGACGCCTACAACCCCGCGAACATGGTCAAAATGGTGCGGCGTTGGTGCAAGGCCGCCGAAGCTTCCGGGAACCTGCCCGGGGAAGCTCGCGAATGGCTCGACAAATACGGGTCCCGCAAAAACTAGTCGCCAATTCTATTCCGCCACAAGCGTCAGCGTCGCCCGCAGACCGCCCAGCGGGCTTGCCGACAGCACCACGTCTCCCCCGTGCAACGCGGCCTGTTGCGCCACCAGCGCCAGCCCCAACCCCAGCCCGCCGGGCTTGGCGCCGGGTCCACGCTCAAACCGCCCGAGCACCCGTTCCCGATCGGCCTCGGGCAGGCCGGTGCCATCGTCGTCGACCTCGATGACCAGCCGGTCATCGATCCGGTTAGCCGAAAGCACAACATGTTTGGCGTCGCCGTGGTTGATGGCGTTGCGCACCAGGTTGTCGACGGCCAGCCGCAGCCCGTCGGGCCAGCCCAGCACCACACCACAGTCGTCGGAGTTGACGGTGATCTCCGGCATGGCGGCACGGTGCATCAACGCATCCGCAGCGACCCGGTCCAGCAGGTCGGCAATGTCCACCAGTTCGCGGTCCTCACGCCGGGCGAGGTCTCCCGAGGCCAGTTGACCTAGTGCCGTAATGGTGGCCTCGACACGTCGTTGCGCGCGCTGCAGGTCGCCGATCACCTCGACACGTTCCTCATTCGAGAGGTCATGCGCGCGCAAGGTGTCCAGGTCCGCGCGCATCGCGGTAAGCGGGGTGCGCAGCTCATGGGCGGCGCTGGCGGCGAAATCGCGCGCCGCCAGAAGCGATTTGGTGGTTTCGGACTGCGCTGCCGAGACCCGGCCGAGCATGGCGGCCATGGCGTCGGCAAGTTCCTCGGACTCCCGAGCACCGCGCACCGCGGCGACATGCAGTCCGTCGGTGTCGAGCTGCCGGGTCTGCTCGGTGAGCTGACGCAGCGGTCGCACCGCCCGCCCGGTGAACAGCCAGGCGAAGCCGCCGGCCAGCAGCATCGAGAGCACGCCAACGGCGATGAACACCGGAATTCCGCGGTGGTTCACCAGTACCGCGTCCGCCCGGGTTCCCAGCGAGAGCACGGTCTGCTCTTCGGGGTTCTCGATAGTCCGGACACGGTAGGTGACACCGCCGACGTTGACGTTCTCGGTTCCCAGCGGCAGCCTCGGCAGCTCCACACCCCGGAAGATCACCAGCCCACCGCTTGTGGAGTCTCGGACGGTGAGCACAAAAGTGGTGTCCCCGTGCCGGGTGGTGGCCTGTACCGCATCGACGAGAAGGTCTAGGCGGCGGTCCAGTTGTTGAGTATCGTTGCGCACCAATGCGATACCTGCGACGATGCCGATCAGGGCAACAACCAGGCCGGCAGCCAGAAAGGCGGCTACCGCGACCCTGGTGCGCAGGGAGAGTGAGCGTTTCACGGCTCGTCCCTCATCACGTACCCCACACCCCTGACGGTGTGGATGACGCGGGGGGACCCTCCGGTTTCCAGTTTGCGACGCAGATAGCTCACAAAGACGTCGGCGACATTGGTCTCGACCTCAAAGTCATACCCCCACACCAGTTCCAGCAGCCGGGTACGGCTGAGCACCACTCCGGCGTTTTCGGCCAGCGCCACCAGCAGATCGAACTCGCGCTTGCTCAGCTCGACGCGTTCTCCGCTGGCGAAGACCAGCCTGCGCGATACGTCCACGGTGATCTGTCCCACGGTGATTGCGGAGGCGGCCAGACCGCCGCCGCCGGCGCCGCGACGGCGCAGCAGGGCGCGCAGGCGCGCCACCAGCTCGCCGAGATCGAAGGGTTTGGTCAGATAGTCATCGGCACCGGCCTCCAGGCCGGCGATCCGGTCGTTGACGGTGTCGCGTGCGCTGAGGACGCAGATGGGGATGTCGTTACCCAGTGCCCGCAGTGCGGTAACCACCGCCACCCCGTCCAGCTCGGGCATCTGCACATCGAGCACCAGGGCATCGGGTTCATCGGCCGCGAGCTGGGTGAGCGCATCGCGGCCATCGACAGCGACCCGAACGTCGAAACCCGAATGACGTAGCCCGCGGGCTACCGAGTTCCGAACGTCCGGGTCGTCATCGACCATCAACACCTTGTGACGGGCGGGAGTTTCCTGAGTCATTGCTGCCTAAGGCTAGGCCGCCCGTCTGAGGGTGTTGTTAGGCGTCCTGCTGATCGACTACCGCGGTGACGGCAGGCGATGCCGGCTTGGCCGGCGCGGCCTGCTGCGTGTTGGCGGTTTCCTCGGCGGGCTGCTGCTGCGGCGCGAAGGGGTTCCACGGCTGCTGCGGCTGCTCGGCGGGGGCGTTCTCGGCGGCAGGCGCAGCGGGCTGCTGGCCCACCAGTGCGGCGGGAGCGACCGGGGCCGCGTCATCGGTGTCGGCGCCACAGCTGTTCTTCAGGCTCGTCAGCGGCTGACGGATCTTCTCGAGCTCCGACTTGGCGGCCGGCTGACCATCGAGGTAGGTCTTGATGGCTTCGCGTCGCTCGCCCTCGGGTGCACCCTTGGCGGCCTTGGTGATGCCGTCGTTGATCGTCGGGTTCTTGTCCAGGTAGCTCGCGACCTGACTCGACACCGTCGAGTGGGTCCGGGCGAATTCAGCGGCAGTGCACTGGCCGGGAGCCGCGCCAGCGGCACCCGCGAAGGCCAGGGCACTGGCGACCGCACCGGCACCAACGACACCGCTGAGTACAGCAGAGGTGAACTTCATCGAGTACTCCTTGTTCAGGCTTACGGCCGACGAAATGCCGGCCATTCCGGGACGCTATCGAGCGTTGGTTGGACGGTCATGGCCTGAACGTTAAGAAACCATGAGAAGCGCGGTGAAAATTACACCCGTGAGGTTTGGCGAGCACCTAGCCGTCGGGCCAGCAGCGGTTCTTGAAGTCCTGCACCGGCTGACGGATCGCGTCCAAGTCCGCCCTGGCCGCCGGGTTCGCCGTGAGGTACGCCTGTACGGCCTCATGCTTGGCACCGCCGTCGCCGGGGGTGTTCTTGAGCGCATCACTGATCCCCGCGTTGACGTCGGGATGGCGTTCCAGGTAGTCCGCGCGCTTGGTCGCCTCCACCGCATCGAGCCGCGCCTCCTCGGAGACGGTGCAGTCGCCCGGCTTCGCCGCCGCGGGCGCCGCCATACCGAGAGCACCGGCGACAACACCGAGACCCACGACGATCGATGTGCACTTCATAGCCGCTCCTTGCAGGACTGGGATCCGCGAAAAGGGATCGTGACCCGCAAGAAGCTACTCCCCGAACACGCGCTGTACGACCGCTTTCGCGCGCCTGGTCACCCGCAGATAGTTGTCCAGAAACTCGCCGCCGTCGTTATCCGGCCAGCCCGCGGCCGCGGCCACGGTGTTGAGCAACCGCCCGGGACCGGGCAGTTGGTCGTTGGGCTTGCCGCGCGCCAGCACCAGCGCGTTGCGCGCATTGGTGGCAGTCAGCCACGCCTGGCGCAGCAGCTCGGCATCCTCGGCCTCGATGAGCCCGGCCTCAGCCGCGGCGTGCAGCGTCTGCAGGGTCGAGGTGCTGTGCAGGGACGGATGTTCGTGGGCGTAGCGCAGCTGCAGCAGCTGCACGGTCCATTCCACGTCGGCCAGCCCGCCGCGGCCCAGCTTGGTGTTGGTATTCGGGTCGGCGCCGCGGGGCAGCCGCTCGGCATCCACCCGTGCCTTGATCCGGCGGATCTCGCGCACCGCATCCAGGGCGATGCCACCGGCGGGGTACCGCGTCTTGTCGATCATGTGCAGGAACCGCAGGCCAAGGTCGGCATCTCCGGCGACGCTGTGCGCGCGCAACAGCGCCTGCACCTCCCACGCCTGCGCCCACTGCGCGTAGTACGTCTCGTAGGCCGCCAGGGTGCGCACCATCGGCCCATTGCGCCCCTCCGGACGCAGCCCGGTGTCGACCTGCAGCGGCGGATCGGTGCTCGGAGCACCGAGTAGCTTGCCCAGATTCTCGGCGATGGTCGCCGACCAACGGACGGCCTCATCGTCGGTGGCACCGCCGCGCGCCTCGCACACGTAGAGAACGTCGGCATCGGATCCGTAGCCCAGCTCGCCGCCGCCCAGTCGGCCCATGCCGATGACGGCGATGCTCGCGGGAGCCTCTTCGCCCTCGGGAACACTCGCCTTGACCAGAGCGTCCAGGGCCGCCTGCAGCACCGCGACCCACACCGAGGTCAGCGCGCCACAGACATCGACCACGTCCAGCAGACCCAGCAGGTCCGCCGAGGCCACTCGCGCCAATTCCCGGCGCCGCAATGATCGTGCCGCCCCGATCGCGCGCTCTGGATCCGCATGCCGCGCCGAGGACGCGATGAGCGCTCCCGCCACCGAGACAGGTTCTGCCTCAAGAAGCTTGGGGCCGTTTGGCCCGTCGGCGTACAGCTGGATGACCTCGGGCGCCCGCATGATGAGGTCCGGAACATAGGCGGAGGTGCCCAGGATCTGCATGAGCCGCTTGGCCACCGCGCCCTCGTCGCGCAGCGTGCGCAGGTACCACGTCTGGTCGACCAGCGCCTCGCTCACCCGGCGATAGGCCAACAGTCCGCCGTCCGGATCAGGAGTGTCCGCCAGCCAATCCAAAAGTGTTGGTAGCAGGATTGTTTGGATGCGTCCGCGACGCCCGCCCTCCTTGGTCAGCGCGGACAGGTGGCTGAGCGCATGCGGTGGCTGCTGGTAACCCAGGGCCGCGAGCTGACGCACCGCCGCCTCGTTGGACAACCCCAGTGCTTCCTTGTCGAACTCGGTGACCGATTCCAGCAGCGGTTGGTAGAACAGCTTGGTGTGCAGGCGAGACACTCGCACCGCCTGCCGCTTGATCTCGGTGCGCAGCACCCCGAGCGCGTCGTTCTGCCCGTCGGGGCGCACGTGAGCGGCCCGCGCCAGCCAGCGCATCGCCTCGGTATCTTCCGGTGCGGGCAGGGTGTGGGTGCGCTTGAGCCGCTGCAGCTGCAGTCGGTGCTCCAGTAGCCGTAAGAACTCATACGAGGCAGTCAGATTCGCACTGTCGTCGCGCCCGATGTAGCCGCCCGCGCTCAGTGCGGCCAGGGCATCGATGGTCGAGGCGACGTGCAGCGACTCATCCGCTCGGCCATGCACCAGCTGCAGCAGCTGCACCGCGAACTCGACGTCACGCAGCCCGCCGGTGCCCAGTTTGATCTCTCGCTCGCGCAGGTCCGCCGGCACCAGCGATTCCACCCGGCGGCGCATGGCCTGCACTTCGGACACGAAATCTTCACGCTCGCAAGCGGCCCACACCATCGGCATGAGTGCGTCCATGTACGCCTTGCCCAGCTCCGAATCGCCGACGGCGGGTCGCGCCTTGAGCAGCGCCTGGAACTCCCACGTCTTGGCCCAGCGCCGGTAGTAGGCCACATGAGAATCCAGGGTGCGCACCAGCGCCCCGGCCTTACCCTCCGGGCGCAGTGCCGCGTCCACCTCGAAGAAGGTGCTCGAGCCGATGCGCATCATCTCCCCGGCGACGCGGGTGGTCAGTGAATCGGCCTCCTCGGCCACGAAGATGACATCGACATCGCTGACGTAGTTGAGCTCGCGCGCACCGCATTTGCCCATCGCGATGACGGCGAGCCGGGGCGGGTCCTGCCCATCCGGAACCACCAGCGACACCGCGACGGCCAGTGCCGCCGTCAGCGCGGCATCGGCGAGATCCGACAGGTGCTGGCCCACCAGCGGGAACGGCAACACCGGTTCGTTCTCGACGGTGGCCGCAAGATCGAGTGCGGCGAGCACCAGCAGCCGGTCCCGATAGGCATCGCGCAACGCCGAGATCGCGGTGCCCTCGGATACCGAGGCGCGTCCCTCGACTGCGCCGACGGCCGTCAAGAATCGTTCTTGCAGAGCCTCTTTGGACTCCAGTTCGATATCCCCGACCAGCAGCTGCCAGCGGTCCGGATGCGCTACCAGGTGATCGCCGAGTGCCAACGAGGACCCGATCACCGACAACAGCCGCCCACGCAGGGCGGTGTCGGCGCTCAACGCCCGATCCAGCGCCGCCCAGTCGGCGCCCATTCCCTCGTGCAACCGGATCAGGGTGAGCAGTGCGGCGTCGGCATCGGGCGACCTCGACAATGACCACAACAGCGGGACGTGAGCCTCGGTGGTCCAGCCCAGCCCTTCGAGTAGGGACGCGGCCCGCGCATCGACAAGCCCCAGCCTCCCGACACTGGGAACCTTCGAACGCTCGGTGGAGGCTCGAGTCACCTCAGAGACCCAAGTAGGCCCGCAGCTCGAACGGGGTCACATTGCTGCGGTAGCGCGCCCACTCGGCCCGCTTGTTACGGAGGAAGAAGTCGAAGACATGCTCTCCCAAGGCTTCTGCGACCAGCTCGGAACGCTCCATGGCGATGAGCGCATTCTCCAGCGTGCTGGGCAGCTCCTTGTAACCCATGGCCTGGCGCTCCGCGACGGTCAGCTGCCACACATCGTCCTCGGCCTCGGGCCCGAGGGTGTAACCCTGCTCCACACCGCGCAATCCGGCGGCCAGCAGCACGGCGTACGTCAGATAGGGATTGCAGGCCGAGTCAGGGCTGCGCACCTCGATGCGACGCGAGGACGACTTGTTGGGCGTGTACATCGGAACCCGCACCAGCGCCGAGCGGTTGGCCGCGCCCCAGGATGCCGCCGTCGGCGCCTCGCCGCCGTGCACCAGGCGCTTGTAGGAGTTCACCCACTGGTTGGTGACAGCGCTGATCTCGTTGGCGTGCTCCAGGATTCCCGCGATGAACGACTTGCCGACGTCGGAAAGCTGCAGCGGATCGTCGGGGTTGTGGAATGCGTTGGTGTCGCCCTCGAACAGGCTCATGTGGGTGTGCATCGCACTACCGGGGTGATCGCTGAACGGCTTGGGCATGAAGGTGGCATGCACACCGTCGATGATCGCGACTTCCTTGACGATGTTGCGGAACGTCATCACGTTGTCCGCCATGGAAAGAGCGTCGGCGTAGCGCAGGTCGATCTCCTGCTGGCCGGGCGCGCCCTCGTGGTGGCTGAACTCCACCGAGATGCCCATGGATTCGAGCGCATCGATGGCGTGCCGACGGAAGTTCGGCGCCGCCTCGTGCACGGCCTGGTCGAAGTACCCGGCGTCGTCGGCCGGGATGGGCGCCGACCCGTCGTCGGGCAGGTTCTTCAGCAGGAAGAACTCGATCTCCGGGTGCACGTAGCAGGAGAAGCCCAAATCACTTGCCTTGGCGAGCTGGCGACGCAGCACATGGCGCGGATCAGACCAGGACGGCGATCCGTCCGGCAGCTTGATATCGCAGAACATGCGCGCCGAGTGGTGCTTGCCGGCGCTGGTGGTCCAGGGCAGCACCTGGAATGTCGACGGGTCGGGGTGCGCGACGGTGTCCGATTCGGAGACACGGGCGAAGCCCTCGATGGAGGATCCGTCGAAGCCGATGCCCTCTTCGAAGGCGCCTTCGAGTTCGGCCGGCGCGATGGACACGCTCTTGAGGTAGCCGAGCACATCGGTGAACCACAGCCGGACAAAACGGATATCGCGTTCTTCCAGCGTGCGCAGCACGAATTCCTTCTGACGATCCATGGTCAGAGGCTATTACATCCGGCGTACACGGGCACGGATGCTCAGCACCGCACGTCCCGGGGAGGCACCGTGCCGTCGATGAAGTAACGCGTGACCGCCTCGTCGACACACGCCTCTCCGTTGAACGCGACGGTGTGTTGAGTGCCCTCGTAGCTGATGAGCGATCCGTTCAATTGCTGCGCCAGCGCCACACCCGCCTCATAGGGCGTCGCCGGGTCGTGGGTGGTGGAGATGACCACCACCGGAGGCAGTCCGGGAGTCGACGGGGTGTGCGGTGCCGACGTCGGCGCCACCGGCCAGAAGGCGCACAAATCACGCGGGGCGTAACCGGTGAACGTGCCATAGCTTGAGAACGGCGCCTGCTCGCGCAGTCGTTTGTCGGCGGCCACCCAGGGGGCGGAGTCCCGCGGGGTCGGCCCGTCGACACACCGAATCGAGTTGAAGGCGTCCTGCAGGTTGTCGTAGCGCCCCTGGTCGTCGCGCTCCTGGTACTGGTCGGCCAGCCACAGCAGGTCATCGGGTCCGCTGCCATCGACCAGGCCGGCCAGCCCGGAGGTCAGGTACTTCCAGTAGCGCGGCGTGTACATCGCCTGGATGGTGCCGGTGATGGCGTCCTGGTAGCCCAGACCGCGCGGGTCGTTGGTCTTCGCGGGCTTGGCGACCAACGGATCGATCAGCTGGTGGAAACGCTTCACGGCCTGCGACGGGTCGGTGCCCAACGGGCACTTGGGATCCTTGGCACAGTCGGCTGCGTAATCGTTGAACGCCACCTGGAAGCCGGTCATCTGCCGGACGTTGGACTCCACCGGGTCGATGGTCGGGTCGATCGCGCCGTCCAGGACCATCGTGCGCACATTCTGCGGGAAGTACTCGGCGTACTGAGTGCCCAGCTCGGTGCCGTAGGAGTAACCCAGGTAGTTCAGCTTGTTGTCGCCAACTGCCGCCCTGATGATGTCCATATCCCTTGCTGCCGAAGCGGTTCCGGCGTTGGCAAGGAAGTCCAGCCCCATCCGGCTCGCGCAGTCGTTGACGTACTGGCGGTACACGTCCTCGATGTGGGCGACCCCGGCCTGGCTGTAGTCGGCCAGCGGCTCCTTACGGAAGGCGTCGAACTGTGCGTCGGTGCGGCACCGCAGGGTCGGGGTGGAGCCGCCGACACCGCGCGGATCGAACCCGACGATGTCGAAGCTCTGCCCGATCGCACTATCGCCCAGCTTGGCACCCATACCGGCCGCGAGGTCCACACCCGATCCCCCGGGTCCGCCCGGGTTGACCAGCAGTGCGCCGATGCGCTTGCCGGTGGCAGGCACCTTGAGTACGGCGAGCTCTGCCACCGCGCCCATCAGCTTGTCGTAGCTGACGGGCACCTTCACCTTGGCGCACCGGGCCGTCGGGATGCGGCTGGTGTCACCGACGAAGCCCGCGCAACTGCCCCACGTGACCTTCTGGTCGTAGAACGCCTGCAATGACGGGCTCGGTGCCGGCAGCGGCGCTGCGGTCGCAGGGATGGCAGGAAGGGCCGCCGAGAACATCAAAAGAACCACCGGCAACGCTCTGCGCATCCGCATCATGGGCCACATCGTGCCATGTCGGGTGCCGAAAGGGATCAGCAGCGGGCGCCTTCAGCCGGAGTCGTGACCTTGATGAGATAAGTCTCCGCCGCTTTGTCGACGCACTGATTGCCGTCGAACACGATGGTGTGCTTGGTCCCCTCGTAGGTGAGCAGGCCGCCGCCGAGCTGTTTGGCCAGCTCAACGCCCGCCTGGTACGGGGTCGCCGGGTCGAAGGTGGTGGAGACAACCAGCAGCTTGGGCAGGCCCGGCACGTTGATGGGGTGCGGCTTGCTCGTCGGCGGTACCGGCCAGAACGCGCACACCCCCAGCGGCGCATTGCCGGTGAATTCACCGAAGTCCTGGAACGGGGCCACCTCACGGATGCGCCGATCCTTCTCCACGGTCTTGGCGCGGTCCGTCTGCGGTGGTTCGTCCACACAGTTGATGGCGGTCTGCGCGTCCTGCGCGTGGCTGTAGTGCCCCTCTTCGTCGCGCTTCATGTACGCGTCGGCGAGCAGCTGCAGGATGTCGCCCGATCCCTCACTGAGCTGGCGTAGTGCCTTGGTGAACGCCTCCCACAGCGTGGGCGAGTACATCACCATGATGGTGCCGATGATGGCGTCACCATGGGACAGGCCGCGGCCGTCCTTGGTCTTGGCAGGATGCTCGACCAACGGATCGATCATGGCCCGATAGCGCGCGGTCGCCTGCGCGGGATCGGTACCCAGCGGGCAGCTCGGGCTCTTCGCGCAGTCGGCCGCATAGTTGTCGAAAGCCTTTTGGAATCCCGCGATCTGGTCGATATCGGCCTGGGTGGGATCTGCATTGGGGTCGATCACCCCGTCGAGGATGAGGGCCCGCACATTTTGGGGGAACTCCTCGGCGTACGTGGTGCCGATCCGGGTGCCGTACGAGTAGCCGAGGTAGGTCAGCTTTTCGTCACCGAGGGCGGCGCGAAGCCGATCCATATCCTTGGCGACATTCACGGTGCCGACATTGGCGAGGAACTCCAGCCCCACCCTGTCGACGCAGCGCTTCACGAAGTCCTTGGAGTCCTGCTCCATGCGGGCGACACCCTCGGGGCTGTAGTCGGTGTCATTCTGTGCGCGCAGGCGATCCACGTCCTGGTCCGAGTTGCATTCGACGGCCGGGGTGGAGGAACCCACACCACGCGGATCGAATCCGATGAAGTCGAAGCTGTCGCGAATCTCCTTGGGCACCTGCTTGACGATGGCGGTCGCGGCCTCGATGCCCGATTGGCCCGGGCCGCCGGGGTTCATCAGCAGCGACCCGATCCTGTTGCCCTTTGCCGGGTACTTGATGATCGCCAATCGCGCCTTGGCACCGTCGGGTTTCGCGTAGTCGACAGGCACCTCGAGCTCCGAGCACACTGTGCTCGCCGGCACCGTGGTGTTTTCCGGCGCGAAGCGGTCACAGTCCCCCCAACTGAGGGCGGTTTCGGACGGTCGCGCCGCCATCGCCTGACCTTCGACTGAGCGCACACAACCAGAGACGACGGCTACCACCGAGGCAAGAGCCAATACGGCAGCAACCCGCCGACCACGAAACATCATTCAGCCATGGTGCCAGAAAGGACTAGATCCGGGCCTTCAGCTCCTGGAGCGCCGCGCCGAAATCGTCGGTCAGCGTGGACAGATCGGGCATCAGATCGGGGCAGGAGATCAGGCCGACGTTGAGTTTGCCGTCCAGCGACATCACCGTGACGGTGAGCGCGGCCCCGTGGAAAATCGGCCCCAACGGATACATCCCGACAACCTGGGAGCCCAAGAAGTACAGCGGCACTTGGGGTCCCGGCACATTGGAGACCACCAGATTGTGGATCACCGGGTGGCGGTCGGCCAGCCGGATGCGCGAGTAGACCCGCATCGCGGTGCCGAACACCGCGGGCGCCGCGAACTGACTCCAGTCCTGCAGCAGCGTCGCGCCCAACACCGCGGTGTGTTCCTTCGCGACGTTGTTGGCCTCGGCGATGGCCAGCAGACGGTCCACAGGATCTTCAATGTTGGTCTCCAGGCGGGAGAACATTCCCGATACCTGATTTCGGCCTGGGCGGTCGGACTTCTCATGTACCGACACCGGAACCATGGCCACCAATGAGCTCTCCGGAAGCTCACCGCGGTCATCCAGGTACTTGCGCAGCGCGCCGGCACAGATGGCCATCACGACATCGTTGACCTTGACGTCGAAGCGGTTTTTGACCGCGCGAACGTCCTCGAGGTCCATTTGGGCGTAGCCGACGTTGCGGCGGCTGGTGATCGTGGAGTTGAACGAGGTGCGCGGCGCCGAGAACGGCGCGGTCATGGCCTCGCCGCGCTTGGAGCGCTCCAGCCAGGCCGGGATGACTCCGATGGTCGCGGGC
Source organism: Mycobacterium sp. D16R12 (assembly GCF_002013465.1). Taxonomy (GTDB): domain Bacteria; phylum Actinomycetota; class Actinomycetes; order Mycobacteriales; family Mycobacteriaceae; genus Mycobacterium. The sequence continues at coordinate 46,096 of NZ_MAFC01000023.1, forward strand.
AGCAGCTTGGCGAACTTCAGCGGCCGCGACGCCCATTTGAGGGCTCCGGTGACCGCGATCTCCAGGCTGTTGGCGCCGCCGACACCCGGCGCGGGTTCGGGTGCTTCGGCATCGGGTTCCAAACCACAGAGCGCCGACATCAGGTTGGCGCCGGTGACACCGTCGACCGAGGCGTGATGCATCTTCGTCATGACCACCAGGCGGTTCGTGTCGCCTGTCTCGATGACCCACATTTCCCACAGCGGCCGGGCGCGATCCAAGGGCAGCGAGGCGATGTGTCCGCACATATCGGCGATCTCGGCCTTGCCTCCGGGAGCGGGTAGCCCGACGTGATGCAGGTGCCGGTCGATGTCGAAGTCGTCATCGTCGACCCACACCGGGTGGTCCAGGTTCAGGCGGCTGTCGGCGAGCTTCTCGGTGAAGGACGAGATTCCCTTGACCCGCTCGACCAGCTTGGTCCGCAGTTTCTCGAACGAGTAGCCACCAGGAATGGTTGTGGTGTCTAATTCCAGTACCCCGCATACGTGCATGGGTTGGGTGGGTGTTTCGAGATAGAGAAAACTGGCGTCAAGTCCGGAAAGCCGCTGCATGCCGCAGATGCTAGGCGAGCCGGGTATGCGCCCGTGCCCAAATGCGGCGACCCAGGTGTGACCAAGTCCACGCGTTCGGATATTCATCTCATCGCCGCCCGGTGGCAGACTGAACATCGTTGGTAACCCAGGGACCCAGACGGGCCTTGAGGCTTTTATCGAAAAGGTGACAGTGATGTCCGAGATGTCCGAATCTGCTTTGTACGGCGCTGCTTCCGAAACGAACGCAAAACCGCGTACCAAGACCCGCGTGCACCACTTGCAAAAGTGGAAGTCCGAGGGCCACAAGTGGTCGATGCTCACCGTGTACGACTACTCGACCGCTCGCGTATTCAACGATGCCGGGATTCCCGTTCTGCTGGTCGGGGATTCGGCCGCGAACGTGGTCTACGGGTACGACACCACCGTGCCGATCACCATCGACGAACTGATTCCGTTGGTACGCGGTGTGGTTCGCGGTGCCACCGAGGCGCTGGTGGTCGCCGATCTGCCCTTCGGTTCGTATGAGGGCGGCGCCGCTCAGGCCCTGGCGAGTGCCACCCGCTTCATGAAAGAAGCCGGTGCCCATGCCGTGAAACTCGAAGGCGGGGAACGGGTTGCCGACCAGATCGCCACGCTGACCGCCGCCGGGATTCCAGTGGTGGCACACATCGGGTTCACCCCGCAGAGCGTGAACGGCCTTGGCGGATACCGAGTTCAGGGCCGCGATGACGCGGCCGAGCAGCTCGTCGCCGATGCGATTGCCGTCCAGGAAGCCGGCGCGATCGCCGTCGTCATGGAGATGGTGCCCGCCGACGTCGCAACACAGATCACCGGCAAGCTCACCATCCCCACCGTCGGTATCGGCGCGGGTAAGGACTGTGACGCCCAGGTGCTGGTGTGGCAGGACATGGCCGGGATGACCAGCGGCAAGACCGCCAAGTTCGTCAAGCAGTTCGGTCAGGTCGGCGCGGAGCTACGCAAGGCCGCCGAGCTGTATGCCGATGAGGTGGCTCGCGGGGTATTCCCCGCTCCCGAACACAGCTACTGATAGCTCAGGCGCGTACGCCGAGCTTGCTGTTCAGGTATTCCTGGCGGCAGGCTCGGCGTGCGAGCTTTCCGCTGGTGGTGCGCGGAATCGCACCGGCCTGAACCAGCTGCACATCCGCGATGGGCAGGTTATGCCGCCGCGAGACGGCCGCCCGAATCGCATCGATAATGGGCTCTGGTGCGGCGCGGCCCGCGCCGGCAGCACGCTCGGCCACGATGACCAGCCGCTCCCCCGTACCGTTGCCCTGGTCGACGCCGGCGGGCAGCTCGTTCGCGGGTGCCGAGAAGGCCGCCACAAAACCGTGCCGCACCGCGGGTGAGGCTTCCTCGACGGTGGCCTCGATGTCCTGCGGGTAGTGGTTGCGACCGTCGATGATGACCAGGTCCTTGACCCGTCCGGTGATGAAGAGCTCACCATCCAGATAGACGCCCAGGTCTCCGGTGCGGAACCAGGTGGCACCGGGCTCGGTGCCACCGGCATGGCTGCCCTGATCGAGCCGGGCCTGCAGCTTGTTGCGGAACGAGAAGTCAGTTTCCTTGGGTCTGCCCCAATATCCGCGGCCGATGTTGTCGCCGTGCAACCAGATCTCGCCGACTTCACCGTCGGGCAGCTCGGTGTCCGCGTTCGGGTTGACGATCACCGCCCACTGGCTGCGCGAAATCTTGCCGCAGGACACCTGCGGGACCGCGTTTTCGTGGTCGGCGCCGACCCGTACGGCACGCCCGTCGCCCAGCTGTGCACGGTCGAGATACACCACCGAGGCCTCGGCATCGGCGTCGATGGTCGAGACGAACAGCGTCGCCTCGGCCATTCCGTAGGAGGGCTTGATGGTGGTCGGCGGCAGTCCATAGGGCCCGAAGGCGCCATTGAACTTACGAATGGAGGAGATGCTGACCGGCTCGGATCCATTGATCAGACCCGCGACATTGCTGAGGTCGAGCTCCTCGCCGTCCTTGGGCAGGCCGCGCTCGGCAGCCAGCTCGAAGGCGAAGTTCGGTGCGGCGGCGAAGGTTCGGCCGAGGTGAGCCTCGGCGGCAAGTTCCTTGATCCAGCGACCTGGCCTACGTACGAACGACACCGGAGACATCAGGGTGATCCGGCCGCCGCACAGCGGGAACACGATCATCAGCAGACCCATGTCGTGGTACAGCGGCAGCCAGCTGACGCTGCGGATGCCATCGTCCAGACCCACCGAGATGATCATCTGCAGCACGTTGGTCATCACCGCACGGTGGGTGATCTCGACACCGGCGGGCACCCGAGTAGATCCGGAGGTGTACTGCAGGTAGGCGATGTCGTCGGTACCCGGCGTCACCTTGACGTAGGTGGCGGCCACAGAATCGGGCACGCTGTCGACGGCGACCACACGGGGCCGCCGTTCCCGGGGTAGACCGCGCACAAATCGGCTGACGGACTCGGCGGCTGCGTTGTTGGTCAGGACCACGGTCGGCTGCGCATCGGTGAGCACCGAATCGAGTCGTTCGGAGTGGCCGGGAAGCTCCGGAGCAAACAATGGAACCGCGATGTTCCCGGCCTCGATGGCGGCATAGAAACCGACTACGTAGTCGATGCCCTGCGGGGCCAGGATCGCGACCCGATCGCCGGGGTTGGTGACTTGCTGAAGACGGGCCGCGACTGCCTGAGAGCGCTGGCCAAGCTGTGTCCAGTTGAGATCGTTGGGTTCGCCCTCGGAGTTGGCGTTGAAGTCCAGGTACCGGTAGGCCAAAGTGTCGCCCAGCTCGGCCACGGCACGCTCGAGGTAGTAGTTGACGGTGTAACCGTCTGGCAAGGTGATCGCACCTTTGCCGTCCAAGTACTCCTCAACACGTAACTTCATGTCGACCTCGGTCTAGCTGTGGATACGGCTGGCGTCCCATGAGGGGACGATACCGACCACACAACACCAACACGGCGCACCACACGCGGTGCGAAACGAATATGGCTACCCAATCTGATACCCCGACCTTATGAGAATCCTAAGAGAATCTTAGATTACCCGGTGACAAGTCGTGACCATTGTTTACCTGAATGTGGCACCGTGTCTCATACTCGCCCAAGCCCGCGCACGCCGAGCATCCCGTCCCTTCGACCGTCAGGGCACACCCCTCATGCCATCTCAGCACGTCGAGGTCGAGCGGAAGTTCGACGTCACCGACGCGACCGTCAATCCATCATTCGACGGAATCTCCGCCGTCGCGCATGTGGAGCAGCAACCCCAGCAAGAATTGAACGCGGTGTACTTTGACACGCCCGATCAGCGGCTGGCCTACCAGCGCATCACGTTGCGGCGACGCACCGGCGGCACAGACGCGGGATGGCATCTGAAGTTGCCCGCCGGGCCGGACACCCGAACCGAGCTGCGGCTCCCCCTCGACGAGGGCGACGACGCGGATTCCCTTGCCGTCCCGGAGGAGCTGCGGGACACCGTGCTGGCGGTGGTGCGCGAGGACGAGCTGGCCCCGGTGGCCCGCATCAGCACCGTGCGCACGCTGACACGGCTGATCGGCACCGAGGGTGAGCAGCTCGCCGAGTTCTGCGATGACCAGGTGACCGCCACTCGGCTGACCGGCCAGGATTCCGATGAGGAAGCAGCCGTGCAGCGCTGGCGGGAATGGGAGCTGGAGCTATCGGCATTCGGCGACACCGCACTGTTCGACCGGGTTACCGCTCGCCTGCTGGACGCCGGAGCGGCCCCTGCCGGACACGGTTCCAAATTGGCCCGCGTTCTTGACGTGCCCGAGCGTGCGCGCCCCTCCGGTAAGGATCCGATCCAGCGCGCCCTCCTGGAGCAGTTGGATCAGCTGCTCGGCTGGGACCGCGCGGTACGGGTAGACACCGATGATTCGGTGCACCAGATGCGCGTCACCATTCGGCGGATCCGCAGTCTGTTGCAGTCCAATCCGGAGCGCTTCGGCGTCGACACGAACACCGAGCCGCTCGACGAGCTGCGTCTGCTGGCCAACATCCTCGGTGGTGCGCGTGATGCCGAGGTGCTGGCGCAGCGCTACGCCGCGGCGCTGACCGAGCTTCCCGAACCACTCATCCGGGGCCCGGTGCACGAACGTTTGGTGGACGCGGCCAGGCAGCACTACGACAACGGGTTACGCCGCTCGTTGGCGGCAATGCGCAGTCATCGCTACTTCCGGCTGCTCGATTCACTGGACACGCTGGTCGCTTCCGCGGGCCCGGCATCGGACACCCATCACTCGGATGAGGGCGGAACGCTCGATGCCGCGTACCGCAAGGTGCGCCGTGCGGCGCGGGCGGCGGCGCGCGCCGAAGGCGAGTATCGCGACGAGGCCCTGCATCGCATCCGCAAGTCGGCCAAGCGGTTGCGCTACGTGGCCAGTGCCGAGGGTGCCAAGCGAGTCTCGCAAGCCGCCAAGGACATTCAGGAACTGCTGGGTGAGCATCAGGACAGCACGGTAAGTCGCGCGTATCTGGCCACACAGGCCGCCGAGGCGCACACCGCCGGCGAGGACACCTTCACCTATGGGGTGCTGTACCAGCGTGAGCACGACGCCGCCGAGACCGCACGCCACCAGGTGGAGGCAACACTCAAGGCGCTGCGTCAGGCCGTGCGCCACAAGAAGTGATCAGCTGCCGTCTGCCGGGAAGCCGAAAAGCACGGTCCGGGTGTCCGGATTCGCTTCACGCAGCGTGAGTTTGGCGCGTTGCCCCTCGGGCGGATTGCCCTCGCAGCGGGCAAGAATCGGCGGATCGGTGACGAAAACCTCTGCGGCTCGCTTCTTCTCGGCGCCTCGTAGCACTGCCGAATCGAAGGTCTGACCCTTCTGCGGGGCGAGCACGGTGGCCTCGGTGAGGTCCACACACGCCTGCTCCACCTTGTTGGCCAGCGCATTCGAGGTCAGCAGCGATGATCTGACGTCTGCCAGGCCATCGCGTGCCCACTGCGGCACCGGCGTGCCCGCGGACAACGCCAGGCAGATCTCGGTGGCGAACCGGTCTCCCAGCCGGCGAAGCGGTGCGGTCACGTGCGCGTAGGGGGCGGCGATACCCGCATGCCCCGCGGCCTGGTCATCCGGACGTTTTCCGTCGAAGACCAAATAGGAAGCACCCCGCAGGAGCGTGGTCGCCTGCGTCATCATCGCCAATGTTGTTGTAGCGCAGGGATCCAGCGCGGCCAGCTGTGCCCCGATCGGGGTGTCACTCGCCCAGGGCAGCCCGAGCGCCTCGGCGGTGCGACGGATCCATCGGCGCACATCGCCGTCCGCGGGCGGCAGCGTGCGCAGGATGCCGATGCCACCGTCGAGCATGATCTGCGCCGCGCAGATCCCGGTGAGCAGTGATATCTGCGCGTTCCAACCGTCGGTTTCAGTGCGCGCCTCGATGCCGAGCTCCCAGTCACCGCTCGGGCCGCGCAGCACCTCCTGCTCGGGGAGGTTCAACTCGATGGCCCCCCTGGCCAGTCCGAGATCTCTTCTCTTGCGCCCGAATTCAGGGAGCGCCGCGATCGAGGGATGCGGGTCACCGGCATCCGCCGCGTCCTGGGCCTCCCGGTAGGTCAGCTGCCGTATGGATTTCACCAGGGCGCGTTGGACGCTCCAGCTGACCGGGTTGGCATCGCCATCGGTTTCGATGCGCCACAGCGCGGCCGGCCGAATCTCGTTGGGCAGCAAGCTCGCCGATCCCTCGGAAAACACCAGGGGGTGCAGCGGCACCGAACCGTCAGGCAGGTAGATGGTCTCGCCACGCTTGCGGGCCTCACCGTCCAAGGCGCTGCCGGGTTCGATCTGCGCGGCGACGTCGGCGATGGCGTAGTGCAGCAGGTAACCGTTGTCGGTGCGTTCCAGGTGCATGGCCTGATCCAGATCACGCGATCCGGGCGGGTCGATGGTGACCAACTCCAGATCGGTGCGGTCGATGCGTTCCGCGCGGTGACGGTCAACGGCCTGGGCGGCGTCGCGCTGCGCGTCCGGGCCGAATTCGGTGGGCAGCGCGAACTCCGCACGGATGCCGTCGAAGCTGAGGTCACGGGCGACCAGGCGCTTCAACGTCACCACGTCAGGGTAGTGCGAGGCGGGCGAGTTGGCCTGTAAGCCGGATCCTGTTCCACGCAGCCACGGGCTAGCCGCGGCCGCGCAGCGGCGACCATCCATCTGGGCACACCGTCGCCGGGTACCTCGAGCGGCCTACCCGGAAGCTCGGGCGAGCAGCCCTCGAACACTTCCGCAGCTGTGCAAGCACAACCTTTTGGCCTTGCTTCGGGTGGGGTTTACCGAGCCGAACCGGTCACCCGGTCCGCTGGTGCGCTCTTACCGCACCGTTTCACCCTTACCACCGCTGACTCCCGAAAGACCCAGTGGTGGCGGTCTGTTTTCTGTGGCACTGTCCCGCGAGTCACCTCGGATTGCCGTTAGCAATCACCCTGCTCTGTGAAGTCCGGACTTTCCTCGGGCCGCGGGATTTCTCCCACGATCCGCGGCCGCCCGGCCAACTCGTCCGCGCGGTCATCGTACTCGTGACAAGCTCATCGCCATGACGACAACAGCTCGACTGGGCGCGATATCGATCGACTGTGCGGATCCGGCGGCACTGGCCCGGTTCTACCAGCAGGTGCTTGACCTGGAGATTCTGTTCGAGAGCCCGGATATGGTCGCACTGAAGGGTGCCGTCGTGCTGCTGACGTTTCAGCGGGTGGCAGACCATCAGCCGCCGCAGTGGCCGGTGGGTGCGCTACCGAAACAACTACACCTCGAGCTGGCGGCGGCAGACCTGGATGCCGAAGAGGCGCGCATCCTCGGTCTCGGGGCGACCAAGGCCGAAACCCAGCCGAATCCGGGTGGATGGCGGGTGCTGATCGACCCGGCCGGTCACCCGTTCTGCATCACCAACCTCATCCCCGAGGGCACCTATTCCTGACCGTCTACTGACGCGAACCGCCATCTACGTGTGACGATGAGGCATGAACAGTGCAAACAAGCTGTTCGTTCGAGCGACGGGGCTCATTGTCCTCGTCGCACTGTTGGTCGTGTCGCTGCGCAGCTATCTGCCAGACCCAGCGCTTCTCCCCCGGTCCGAGGAACCTCGCGCTGAGCCTCGTTCAATAGCCTTGCAGCTCTTGCTGTGTGGTGTGGTAGCCGTACTCATCCTGTTGAGCCTGCGGCGGCGGGGCGCTGGAATGCCAGTGGGGACCGACAGCCCGTCGTATTTGCGGTTACGGGGGTTGACCCGGCGCGAGGCGCTCATTGCCGCAGCCAGTGTTCTCGTCCTGGTGGGTGCGGGGTGGGTATCGCTCTACCTGACCAGGCAGACGGGCGATTCTCCGGTGCGAGAGCCTGCCCCGGGCACCTCCGAACCGCGGCCGGCCGGCGAGGCCGCGCCCGATAAGACGTCGGGCAACGCACCGGGACGCGAGGAACCCGGCGCGCCTATGGTGATCCTCGGCGTGGTGTTGATCGGCATCGTCGTGATGATCTTCGTGCTGAGACGCAACGATCCGGACGCCCTGGATGCCGGTGGCGACCACTCCTCGGAATCCGAAGGCGCCGATGCCACACCAGGATCCCTCGCCCATCTCGTCGAACTCGGTCTCGCCGAGGTCGCCGAGCCGGGCCGAGATCCACGCGCGTCGATCATTGCCTGCTACGCGGCCATGGAGCAGGGACTCACGGCGGCACCCGAGGCGGCACCACTTGCCTCGGACACCCCGTCGGAAGTCTTGCAGCGGGCGGTCCATATCGGCGCTCTGCAATCGCATGCGGGTACCCAGCTCGTATCGCTCTTCTCCGAAGCTCGTTTCAGCCCGCACCAGATGACCCACACCGATCGTGAGTCCGCGGTGCGCTGGCTGCAGAACGTGTTGGATGACCTTCGGAGTAGGCAATGAAATGGTTGGTGCCGGCCGTGCTGCTGGTGGTGATCTTGGCCGAAGCGTGTGTAGCGGCCAGTCCGCTGCGCTCCCTCACTCTCCCCATCACCGGCGCGGTGGTCGCGGTCGCCCTGTACTTGCTGTGGCGACAACTGCGAAGTGCGCCTGAACCGAAGCCTTTGCCCCCGGCCGGCCTTTCGGCCGACGAGACATTGCACCGATGGCTGGCCCGTGCCGAGGCCAGGATCAGTTGGGCCGAACGGACCCGCGGAGACTGGGATCGGCATCTGCGGCCACTGATAGCAGCCGATTTCGAAACTGCGGCGGGTCATCGGCAGTCAAAAGATCGAGCCGCGCTCGCCGCGACCGGCCGCATGATGTTCGGCCCCGAACTATGGCGTTGGGTCGACCCGAACGGCACGTCGCATGAGGATCGCGCCGAGCCCGCGCCCGGCCGCGCCGTACTGCAATCGATACTCGAACGATTGGAGCAGATGTGACGACACTTCCCGTCGCCGTCGCGACCCAGCACGCGGATGCGGTGCTGACCGAAATCGAACGGGTTGTTGTCGGAAAACGCGGTGCGCTACAACTGATTCTGCTGACGATCCTCGCACGCGGGCATGTCCTCATCGAGGATCTACCGGGTCTGGGCAAGACATTGATCGCCCGATCATTCGCGGCCGCGCTGGGGCTCGATTTCACCCGGGTGCAGTTCACTCCCGATCTGCTGCCCGCCGATCTGCTGGGCTCCACGATCTACGACATGTCTTCGGGTCTGTTCGAGTTCCGGACCGGGCCCATCTTCACGAATCTCTTACTAGCAGATGAGATCAACCGAACTCCACCCAAGACACAATCGGCGCTGCTGGAAGCGATGGCCGAGGGGCAGGTGAGCATCGACGGCGAAACTCGCAGACTGCCAGCACCATTCGTGGTGCTGGCGACGGACAATCCCATTGAGTATGAGGGAACTTATCCGCTACCGGAGGCCCAACTGGACCGGTTCGCGATCCGGCTGCAATTGGGATATCTGAGCGAGGACCTCGAGATCGAAATGCTGCAGCGGCGATTGAGCCGCGGATCAGTGCAGCCGACCGTGTCGCAAGTGATCGCCTCCGAAGACCTTGTGATGATGCGGGAAGCGGTGGAACACGTTTCGGTGCATCCGGATGTCCTTCGCTACATTGTCGCGCTGGCCGCCGCGACGCGAACCCACTCACATGTCGAGGTCGGTGCCAGTCCGCGCGCCGAGCTCGACCTGGTGCAGATGTCGCGCGCCCGGGCCATGCTGCTCGGCCGCGATTTTGTGATACCCGAGGACGTCAAAGCGCTCGCGGTGCCAGCTATCGCGCACCGGATCAGTCTGCGTCCCGAGATGTGGGTACGCCGTATCACCGGCGCGCACGTGGTCGACGAGCTGCTGCACCGGCTGCCGGTACCGCGAGCGTCCGGATGATCAGTTGGCGCGCGTCCCCGCTGACATCGGCGCTGGCTGCCTGCACCGGCGTCGCGTTGACGCTGGCGATGGTCACGGGTCGATGGCAGCTGGTGGTTTTCGCGGCCCCCTTCCTCGGCGTCCTCGTCGGTGCCTCCAGACGTCCCGAGGGTGGTCGAGTGTGGGTTTCCGACGAGCCAGAACCGTTACGGTGCTTGGAGTCCGAGACGGTAACCATCACCACGTCGATCGAATCGGCCGAACCTGCCGTGGTCCGTCGGCTGCACCCGGCACCCGTGGATGGTCTGCACATCGAGGTGGATAAGGCAACGGCGCCCAACCAGCTCACGATGCGCGTGTCGGCTGAACGCTGGGGCCGGTACACCATTGCGGTTCAGGTTCACACGGTGTCGACGTCCGGCCTGTGGGCCGGTGCCCCGGTGACATTGCCTGCCGCGGAGCTGCGCGTGTATCCATTGGCAGACCCGCAAGACGTCGCGCTGCCGCCTTCCGACCTTCCCGACCGGATCGGCACCCACCTGACGCGGCACCATGGACCGGGCGTCGAATACGCGGATATCCGTGAGTACGTCCCGGGTGACTCACTGCGAACGGTCAATTGGAGGGTCAGCGCGCGGCGGGGAAGGTTGCATGTCACCGACCGGCTCACCGACCGGTCCGCCGATGTGATCGTTCTGATCGACGCCTATCCCCAGCCATCTGGCCCGGCGACAACGGCGACGGAGCGATCCGCACGTGGCGCGGCCCAGCTGGTGCAGTCGGTGTTGCAGCGTGGAGATCGGGCGGGCGTTGTCCTGTTGGGCAGCGCTCCGCGTTGGCTTGCTCCCGATATCGGCCGCCACCAGTTTTATCGCCTGCTTGATGCCGTTCTGGATGCCGGAGAATGGCATTCGCACAGCAGTAGCGCGCTTGCGCCGCGCGCCGCCGGCGGCGCGGGCACCCGGTGCTGGTCGTTGACGTGCTCGATCGCTTGCCCTTCCGCGAGGAACCCGATCCGATCGTCGCCCGCTGGTGGCGGTTGGAACGTTCACGGATGTACCGCAATATCGCCGTGACGGGAGTCGACGTGATCGGCTGGAGTCATGACTCCGGACTCAACCACGCAATGCACCTGATGCCGCAGCGCCCGCGAATGGCACGGCGCCGATGAGAGCGGGTGCGGTCCTGGCCGTGCTGTTCATCATCGGCGTCTTGGCGCGCAGCGAGACGTCCCCGGTGGTCGCGATGCTCTCCGGCCTGGCCGCCGTGATATGTCTGTCGGCCGCGTATACCCGGCGTTGGTCATCCGAAGTCCTTCCCGCACTGCTGTTCGGTGGCACGGCACTACTGGCAGCGGCGATACCCACGGGACTGTCGTCCTGGCTGCCCTTGGTCGCACCGGTCGCTGTCGTCCTCATTTATGTTCTCGCCCTGTGGCCTCTGCTCAGAGCAGCGGCGGCGCCGTCGAGTGATAGACCGACCCGGTCGGCGTCGTGATCGCGACGGTATGCCTCCACCCCGGCGACTCCTTCACGTAGTTGCATCGCTCGCAGAGGCCCTGACCGTTGTCGAACGAGGTCGCGCCGCCCTGTGCGCTGCCCACGATATGGTCGTGGTGACGGATCGGGGCATCGCAATACGGCGTCCGACACGTTTGGTCACGCAGGTCGATCAGCTCGGCCAATCCCTTGGGAAACAACCGACTTCGCGACTCCGCACCCACCAGTGCGCCGGTACCGCAGCGTCGATACAACCGTCGTGCCAAAACCTTCGCACCGGCACTGACGGCGTCGGATATGAGCCTGCGCGCCACCGCGGCCGGGACGGGTCCGTGACCCGCGATCATCGCGGGCTCGATACCTCCGCCCAATAGCGCCGCATCGGAGATCGTGATGTTCACGCCCAGGGGGACAGCCTGAGCGGAGGACACTCCGGTTACCCGTTCCACGAGGGTGTCAGCCATGATCTGCCCTTGGCCACGAACGGGATCCATCGACGTGTCGGCGGCTCGCTTGAGAGCGGCGTAGACCGCCACACCCTGTTTCACCGGGAGCAACGCCGTCAGGTACGTCATGGTGTCGGGCGCCGGACGGATCGATACCCGACGTTCGTTCTCGGCCCGGCGTGCGCGGCGCACAACAGCCTCCGCATCGAGTCGATACGCCAGACGTTTCGCCTCCGCGGTGAGCCGGGCGTCACCGATTCCTCGCAGCCGAGACGGGTCTGCGCACATCTCGACGTCGATCTTCTGCCGATCCTCGACGGCAAGGTAGGCGGTTTCCCGCACCAGGATCGTCGCGCGCCATTCATTCAGCGCGCCGCACACCAATGCCGCAAGCGTGTGGGGCATTTCGTTCACCAGCGCCTTCGCGAAGCCGAGATGACGACCGCCACGGGCCGGTGAATCTTGGCGCGCCAAGGCGATCTCGGTGGCGACACCCGTCCCCTGCCGTCGTCGAGGCACACCGTTGGCGGCCTCTTCCTCGCGGCGTGCGCGATCAAGTAGCACCGCGGCATGTGCCTGCTCCGCAGCGGCTGCGGCCTTCACCCGCTCCAGCTCGGCGATTCGTTCGACGAGCCGCGCCGCGTGGACGGCTGGATCTGTCTGGGACACGTCATCAACGCTACTCGAACATCAGTTCGAATAGCGTCGACTTCTGTTGTTATCCACAATTATTCGATCGTGATCCGAGTTGTCCACAACCTTGCCGATTAGTGGACATCGAAGCCTGCGTGCGCTAAGCGCCCGGGTCGGCCAGCCGTGCCAGCTGCACGGTCGCACCGCGAAGTTCATCGATCGAATCGATCGGGTCGACGTAGCCGACTCGGGTCACGGACCAGCCCCGCGGCGTACTCACCCGGACATCCAGCCCATACCGGTCTGCTCCCTCGCAGCGAGCCGCGGTGGCGTCCGGGTACCCACCCAGCCGTTGCGCCATCGCGAGCAGCGCCTGCGCGTGATCGTCGTTCAGGTGAGTAACCGCACGGTCAGCCTTCGGCGAGACGGGATCTGGTGCGGCCGAATCGTAATCGGCGCCACTGGCCGAGTCCATGCGTCCGTAACCGCCCACCCAGCGCACGCGTTCGACGTCCAGGATCCAGACGGAGAAATCGCTGTAGTCGATGTAATAACGGGCCGCGGGCACCGCCGCGATGTGAGCCTCGCGAGCCGCGGGCAGCTCTTCCGGACTGGGTCGGCGCACCTTCCCGGCGAGCGTGATCCGGGTGTTGGCCAACGGATCCTCGGGTGCGTTGGGCGCCACGATGGACACGCTTGCCCGGGGGTCGCGTATCAGGTTGCGTCCGTGCTCGGCCATCTTCGATACGCACAGCACCGGCGCCCCACCCAGTAACCCGTAGGTGACCAGCGAAGCCCATGGCTCACCGTCGGTGGACAGGCTCGCCAGTGTCGCGACGTTCGTCGACGCCGCGACCGTTCTGGCCTCCTCGGCGGCCGAAGGCCGAGCCGGGTTGGCGACATCTGCCAGGGGTGGGGCGATGGTGGGCGCATCGCCCGGATCGCCGTGATCGCGAGAAGCCATGGCGACAGCCTAAGTCAGGTATGAGGTCTCGTTGACGAGTCGCACCGATGCCGGCCCGTCCGAGTAGAACTCGGCGATGCTCAACGAGGCGAGATCCAGGTGCAGCCGGTACAGCAGGCTGGGTCCCGCATCCAGTGCCAGACGCAGCAGCGTTTTGATGGGCGTGACATGGGCGACCACCAAAACCGTTGCGCCACCGTACTCGGCGATGATCCGATTGCGGGCACGGCGCACCCGGTGGTGCACGGTATCGAAGCTCTCCCCTTCCGGTGGAGTCACCGACGTATCGCTGAGCCACTGGGCGTGCAGCTGCGGATCGCGCTCGGACGCCTCGGAGAATGTCAAACCCTCCCACTTGCCGAAGTCGGTCTCGATCAGATCGTCATCGACGGTGAGCGGCACGCCCAGCGCCTCGGCGGCGGCCGCCGCAGTCTGCTTGGCGCGGCCCAGCGGCGAGCTGATGACGGCTGCGATGCCGCCGCGGCTCGCGAGGTACTGCGCCGCTTTCGCGGCCTGATCGAGCCCCAGTTCGGTCAGTTCGGGATTTCCGCGTCCGGAGTAACGACGCTGCACCGAAAGCTCGGTCTGCCCATGGCGAAGCAACAGCATCCGGGTGGGCTTGCCGCGCGCACCGGTCCAGCCCGGCGCGGTATCGGCAGGCTTGGGCTCCTTGGCTTCTTTGGTTTCCTTGGGCTTCTTCGGAGCCTTGGGTTCGATGCCACTGGCGCGGTCCATCGCCTCATTGGCCAGCCGGTCGGCGTGCTTGTTGCGTTCCCGCGGAATCCACTTGTAGTCGACGGCTTCGAACTGCATCGCGGCGGCAATCGCCTGCCGGTACAGCGTGATGAGGTCGGGATGTTTGACCTTCCATCGACCGGACATCTGCTCGACGACGAGTTTGGAGTCCATCGAGACGCTTACCTCAGTGGCGCCCAACCGTGCCGCCTCGGCCAATCCCGCTATCAGACCACGATATTCGGCCACATTGTTGGTGGCATGACCGATCGCCTCGCAGGACTCCCCCAACACCGTCTCATGATCCGGGGCGAACACCACGGCGCCATACCCGGCCAGCCCCGGGTTACCACGCGAACCACCATCGGCTTCGACAAGAACTCTCACAGGCGCACCAGGATCGCACTGCACTCGGGGCACCGCAGCACCTCGTCGGCGGCAGCAGCCGAGATCCGCGACAGCTCACCGCGGTCCAACTCGATACGGCACGCGCCGCACTTGTTGCCTTGCAACAACCCCGCCCCCGGACCTCCCGAGCGGCGCTGCCGTTCATAGGCTTCCAGCAGCGTCCCGTCGATGGAGGCCCCCAGGCCGTCGCGACGCTGCCGAATCTGGTTCTCCTCGGCGTCGGTGTCGATGGAAACCGCACGCTGGAGCCGTTCGATCTCCGCCACCCGCTCGGCGATCTTGTCGGCATTGGCCTGACTCGATGCCTGTTGGGCCTGCAGCTCCTCACGACGCTCCATCAGCTCCAGTTCCGAGTCCTCCAGGCTGGACTGACGGCGCTCCAGAGTGTCGAGCTCATGCTGAATATCGACGAGTTCCTTCGGATTCGCACCACCCGAGGCCAGCAGCGTGCGGTCGCGGTCCTCTCGTTGCCGGACGGCCGTCACCTCGGTGTCCAACTTCGCCACCTGCACGTCCAGGTCTTCCAAGGCGAGACCGAGCGCGCCCACCTCGTCGAGAATCTTCCGCTGCTGCGCCCGCAACTCACCGTGCTCCTGGTGCTCCGGCGGATTCGCGCGCCGGTGCGCAATGCGCGTCAATTCCGCATCCACGGACGCTAGGTCTACCAGTAGACGCTGCTGTGCCACATCGGCTTTCATGCTCGTTCTTCTTTCTCTGGACCACCTAGGGTCCAAGGGTCTGTGCGAACTGGCGAGATGCGCGTCGGCAACTTCTCCCCGAATTCGGTGTCGAGCACCCGCGCTGCCTGCGCACACCACGGGAACTCGCTGGCCCAATGGGCGACGTCGACGAGTGCAACGCTACTTGCCCGGGCATGCTCGTCGGCGGGATGGTGCCGCAAATCGGCGGTGACGTACGCATCAACCCCGGATCCGACCGCATTACTCAACAGCGAGTCACCCGCACCACCGCAGACCGCAACGGTCTGAATCAGCGCATCCGGATCACCGGCGGCCCGGGTTCCCCACACGGTTTCCGGCAGCGCCGCGCCGACGCGCGATACGAAGTCACGGAGGGGCTCCGGTTCGGGCAGGGCACCTACGCGCCCCAGACCGGTGCCCGCCGGCACTGGCGCCATCGGCAGCACGTCGATGGCCGGCACTTCATAGGGATGAGCAGCATGAATCGCCGCGAACAGCGCACAGCGCAGCCGGGCTGGGGCGACCATTTCCACCCTGTCCTCGACAACCTGCTCCACTACACCGTGCACACCGATTGCGGGGTCCGAACCCTCCAGCGGCCGAAACTGCCCGGTCCCGGTGGCGCTCCATGAGCAGTCCGAGTAGGCACCAAGCTGCCCGGCGCCGGCGTCGAACATGGCTCGGCGCACCACCTCAGCAGATTCGGTGGGCACGAACACCACCCATTTGTCGTAGTCGGCGAACTGCGGGGCGAGCACCGAGGTCACCTGCAGCCCAAGGGCTTCGGCGAGGGCGTCGGACACCCCGGGACTCGCCGAGTCGGCGTTGGTATGCGCCGTGAACAAGGCACCGCCCGAACGGATGAGGCGATGGATCAGCGCGCCCTTCGGCGTACTGGCCGCCACCGTGTCCACACCGCGCAGTAGTAGCGGGTGGTGCGCCAACAGCAGATGTGAACCGGAATCCAAACCGGCACTGTCTATCTCGTCGATCACCGACGCTGTCGCGTCGACGGCGACGGTCACCGTATCGATCTGCTGTTCGGGGTCACCGCAGACCAAGCCCACTGAATCCCACGATTCGGCGAGAGCCGGCGGATACGCCGCGTCAAGCACACCGATGATGTCCGCGAGCCGCACACCCACTACAGAATCTCCTTCATCGCTTGCACCAACTCCGGCCATTCGGCTCGCACCGCCACCCGCAGGTAGTCGCCACCCAGGCCCACGAAGGTGTCGCAGCGACGCACGGCGATGTTCTTGACCTCCAAATGTTTTCGCATCAGGTTCGCATCGGGCACGGCCACCAGCAGGAACGGCGCCGATCCTTCGGTGACAGTCAACCCCAGGCCGCGCAGCGCATCGGCCTGTTGGCGCCGCGTGTCGACAAGACGCTGTGTGTCCTGACCGGCGAGCACGACCGCCTCCGGGGTGTTGCAGGCGATGAGGGCTTCGAGTTGCAGTGTGCCCAAAGGCCAATGCGCACGACCGTGCGCGAGCCTGCCCAGCACCTCGGGATCACCCACGGCGTAGCCCGCGCGCAATCCCGCGAGTGCCCACGTTTTGGTGAGGCTGCGCAACACCACCAGACCGGGCAGTCGATACGTGGCCAACGACTCCGGCTCACCGGGCACCGCATCCATGAAGGCCTCGTCGACCACCAGGATTCGTCCCGGGCGACACGACGCGAGCAGATCCGTACGACGGTGCAGCACCGAGGTCGGGTTGGTGGGGTTCCCGATGACCACCAGGTCGGCTTCCTCGGGGACAGCGACGTCGCCGAGGGTGAATGGTGGCGGCAACACCACATGGTCGATCGGGACACCAGCGTGGGCAAGCACGGCTTCCGGTTCGGTGAAGCCCGGCGCGAACACGGCGGCCCGGCGCGGTTTCAGCCGGGGCAGCATCGCGAAGCCCTCCGCGGCCCCTGCCAGTAGCAGCACCTCGTCGGCTGTTCGGCCATGTCGTTCGGCGATCGCGGCAACGGCGCGCTCCTGGTCGGCGCGGCGCGGATAGCTGCCCAGCTCATCGAGCCGGGCGGCGAGCCGATCACGCAGCCAGCGCGGTGGCGCGGCGGCGCGCACATTCACAGCGAAGTCCAGGACGCCGGGAATCAGCGCCTGGTCGCCGTGATAGCGCACTCCCTTTCGCGGCCCAGTCATGTCTCGACACTAATGTAGGGGGGTGGCTCCTCCGATGCTGGTGATCTTCGATCTCGACGGCACCTTGACCGACTCTGCACCGGGGATCGTCTCCAGTTTCCGTCACGCGCTCAGTCATGTCGGCGCCCCCGAACCCACCGGCGATATCGCATCGCGGGTGGTGGGACCGCCGATGCACGTCACACTGGGCTCGATGGGGCTCGGCGACCGTGCTGACGACGCCATAGCGGCCTACCGAGCCGACTACGGCGAACGCGGATGGGCAGTCAATGAGATGTTCGACGGCATCCACGACGTGCTGACCGGGCTACGCGAGGCGGGGGTGCCCATGGTGGTGGCCACGTCCAAGTCCGAACCGATCGCGGCGCGCATTCTGGAGCATTTCGGGCTCGCCGAGTTTTTCCAGGTGATCGCCGGAGCAAGCCCAGACGGAGTTCGGTCCAGTAAGGCCGATGTAATCGAGCACGCGCTGTCCCAGCTGGATGACGTTCCGTCCACCGGTGTGGTGATGGTCGGCGACCGGGTGCACGACGTGGAAGGTGCGGCCGCGCACGGTATCGGCACCGTCGTCGTCGACTGGGGCTACGGAGCAACGGATTTCGACGAGGATGCGCCGAACTCCGGGGATCTTTCCCGATGGATCATCGGCCGTGTCGGCACCCCGCAAGAACTGCGGGAGGAGCTTCATGTCTGAGTCCGACAGTCTTAGCGCAAGCGGCTCATCCCAGCCCCTCCATGTCACCTTCGTGTGCACCGGCAACATCTGCCGCTCCCCCATCGCCGAGAAGATGCTGGCGCACCAGCTCGCCGCGCGCGGTCTCGGCGAGCGAGTCCGCGTCACCAGCGCCGGCACCGGCGATTGGCATTCCGGACAGCCGGCCGACGAACGCGCCGTCAGCGTGCTGGCCGAGTACGGCTACCCGACGCAGCACCGAGCGGCCCAGGTGGACGGTGATCATCTGAGCGCCGATCTCATCATTGCCCTGGCGCGCAACCACTCCCGGATGCTGCTGCATCTGGGAGCCGACCCCGAGCGGGTACGGCTGCTGCGGTCTTTCGACCCGCGGGCCGGCCGGGCGGCCTTGGATGTCGAAGACCCCTACTACGGCGACCGCAAGGATTTCGTGGACGTGCTGTCGGTCATCGAGGCCGCGATGCCCGGCCTGCACGAGTGGGTCGACAAGACACTCGCGGAGCACGAGAACCACTGATGCGACGGCTCGCGTTTCTGCTGCGTCCGGGATGGATTGCCCTGGCGCTGGTGGTCATCGCATTCGCGTATCTGTGTTTCACGGTGCTGGCTCCGTGGCAGCTGGGTAAGAACACCAAGACCTCGCGGGAGAACGGCCGCATTGCCCATTCGGTGAGCGCCGATCCGGTGCCACTGAAAGACGAGCTGCGGCCTGACTATTCGATGCCCGAGGACTCCGAGTGGCGCCGGGTGACGGCGACCGGCCACTACCTGGCGGACCGTCAGGTGCTGGCCCGGCTGCGCGTGGTCGATGCCAAGCCTGCCTATGAGGCGCTGACGGTGTTCCAGGTCGATGGTGGTCCCGCGATTCTGGTGAACCGCGGCTATGTGCGGCCCGAAGAGGGCACCAGCGCGCCGCCGGTACCCGTGGCGCCCACCGGGCAGGTGACCATCAACGCGCGGCTGCGGGAGCCCGAACAGCAGTCGGAGAAGGCGCCGTTCCTGGAAAATGGTGAATACCAGGTGTATTCGATTGTTCCGGGGCAGGTATCGACGCTGCTGAAGACCTCGCTTGCCGGTCCGTATCTGCAGCTCTCGGAGGATCAGCCGGGCGGCTTGGGGGCTATCCCGCTACCCCAGCTGGACGCCGGCCCGTTCCTGTCCTACGGCATCCAGTGGATCGCGTTCGGGATACTGGCGCCATTTGGGTTGGGGTACTTCGTGTTCTCCGAGATCAGGCAGCGCCGCGCGGCGGCCGCTGCGGTGAAAGCCGTGAAACCCGGGACACCGAAGACCACCGAGGAACGGTTGGCCGACCGTTACGGGCGGCGCTGACGCAGCGCAGCGATCACTGCGACGACGGCCGTCACGTTCTGGACGGCACGCGAAAGCCGGGCTGCCTCATGCACTTCCCCGATCCTGGGCGCGGCACCGCGACCCAAGGTGGGGCGGATCTCCTCGCCGTACGGGTACCGGACGGGGCCGCCGAGACGCACGCCGAGGGCACCCGCGAATGCGGCCTCGGCGACGCCGGCGTTGGGACTGGGGTGGCGATGCCCGTCGCGCAGGCAGACGCGCAACGTTGCGACCGGTGATCCCCCGAGAAACGGGGCCGCAACCGCCGTGGCCAGCGCGGTGATCCTCGCGGGCAGCAGGTTGAGCAGGTCGTCCAACCGTGCTGCCGCCCAGCCGAATCGCAGGTATCGGGTTGATTTGTGGCCAATCATCGCGTCGAGGGTGTTGGCCGCGCGGTAGGCCAGCACGCCAGGCACTCCCGCGATTGCCGCCCATACCAACGGCCCGGTGTGGGCGTCGGAGGTGTTCTCAGCCAGGGATTCCACGGTGGCGCGGGCAATGCCGTCGACGTCCAGCAGGCTCGGGTCCCGGCCGCAGAGGGACGGCAGCAGCGCACGCGCGTCCTCGATGTTGTCGTCATACAAATGTTCCGACATCTGGGCACCCACGCGGACCAGGGACGTTCCGCCCAGCGTCGCCCAGGTCGCGACGGCGGTCACGACGACGGTGGCGGTTGCGGAGCGGCGCGCCGCGCGCTCGGCTGCCCATCCCGCGACAGTGACGGCCGTCAACAGTGCGGCGGTGTGGGCTGCGCCGGCGAGCTTGGTGTCCCGGTAGGTATAGGTCTCCAGCGTCGCGGCAGCCTGCCCGAATCCGGCGACCGGGTGGAACCGCTGCGGGTCGCCGAAGGCCCGGTCCAGGGCGTAACCGAGGGCGATACCCGCGGCGCGGAATCCTCGGCGCGACACGCAGACACCCTATAGAATTTGCTGTGCAATGAAGCACTCGCCTGCCAGGCTCGTGGACCTGGTCAATCCCGCTTCGCTGCTGTTGCCTGCCTCGAACGTGATCATGCAGCTGTCGCATCCGGGTGTCGGATATGGAGTGCTGGAGAGCACCGTCGACAGCGGCAACGTCTACAAGCATCCGTTCAAACGGGCCCGGACCACCGGGATGTTTCTGGCCGTCGCGACAATGGGCAGCCGCCGCGACCGCGAGGTGATGAAGCGCGGTGTCGACGCGGTGCACCGGCACGTGCGCTCCAGACCCACGAGCCCGGTCAAGTACAACGCCTTCGATCCGGGACTGCAGCTGTGGGTAGCGGCGTGCCTGTACCAGTACTACGTGCAGGCCTATGAGTCGCTGCACGGCCCGCTCGATGATGCGACGGCAGATGAGATCTATCGCGACGGCGCACGGATCGGCACCGCGTTGCAGGTGCGGCCCGAGGACTGGCCGCCGGATCGGGATGCGTTCAACGACTATTGGAAACGGTCCGTCGACGAGCTGCGGATCGACGCGCCGGTACGTGAGCATCTGTTGGGTGTCGCGTCGTTCAAGATGCTGCCGTGGCCGTTGCGGATGGCCGGGCGGTTCAATCTGTTTGCTACCAAAGGGTTTCTGCCAGCACAGTTCCGCGAGCTGTTGCAGGTTCCGTGGACGGATCGCGACCAGCGCCGCTTCGATGCGCTGCTGAGCGCGCTGCGGATCGCCGATCGGATGGTGCCCGCGCAGCTGTGGACGTTGTCCTATGCCGTGCTCATCTGGGACATGCGATTGCGCGAGCGTGTGGGTAAGCCTGTCGTCTAGGCTCGCAGACGTGCAGATTCTCACCGGCTGGCATCGTTTGGACGAAGGTCAGAGGCGCAGCGTCGTCGGGATGAGCGTCGCGGTGGGCGCACTGCACATCCTCGGTTGGGGCATGCTGCTCTTCCTGGTCGCTCCCGCGCATTTCACGGTGCAGGGCAGCGTGTTCGGGGTCGGGCTGGGTGTCACGGCATACACGCTGGGCATGCGGCATGCCTTTGATGCCGACCACATCGCGGCCATCGACAACACCACCCGCAAGCTGGTGGCCGATGGACGACGCCCGATGTCGGTGGGTTTCTGGTTCTCCCTGGGGCATTCGTCGATCGTGTTCATCATGGTCGGGCTGCTGGCGCTTGGCGTTAAGGCGTTGGCGGCCAATGTTTCCGACGAGCACTCGTCGCTGCAACAGTGGACGGGCGTGTTCGGGACGGCGATGTCCGGGACATTCCTGTTGCTGATCGGGTTGCTCAACCTGGTGTCGCTGATCGGTATCTACCGAATTGCCAAGCGGATGCGCGGCGGCGAGGTGGACGAGGCCGCGTTGGAGCGCGAGCTGTCCAATCGCGGTGGGCTGAACCGGCTTTTCGGGCCGTTGATGGCGACGATCCGTAAGCCCTGGCAGATGTACCCGGTGGGCCTGCTGTTCGGGTTGGGGTTCGACACGGTCACCGAGGTGTCGCTGCTGGTGATCGCCGGCGGTGCCGCGGTGACCGGGCTGCCCTGGTACGCGATCTTGGTGCTGCCCATCCTGTTCAGTGCTGGGATGTCGCTGTTCGATTCGCTCGACGGATCGCTGATGAACTTCGCCTACGACTGGGCGTTCCAAGAGCCGGCGCGCAAGATCTACTACAACCTGGTGGTCACTGGACTTTCGGTGGCTGTGGCGGTGCTGATCGGGTCGCAGGAGATCATTTCTATTCTCACGGAGAAGCTCGACATCACGACAGGTCCGCTGGCCGCGGTGGGCGATCTGGATCTGGCCGCGATGGGTTACGTGATCGTGGCGCTGTTCATCGTGACGTGGGGTTTGGCGGCACTGGGCTGGCGGTACACCGGGGTGCGCAGGCGCTGGGGTGGGTAGTGCGGGTTTTCGCAACTGTTCGAAATTCGATGGAACCGATTCGGGACGTTCGACGTCCTATATACATACGATGAACCTGACCTGGCCAAACCGGGCCAAGACCTGAGGGGGCTCGATGTCGCTAGACAACCTGAGAAACAGCGCCAACAACGACGGCCTGGTACTGCACCTCGACCCGAGCCAGTTCAAGGCCATCCTCACGGCATGCGACGTGTACGCCGATGGGCTGCAGAAATTGAAGAACAACGCCCTCGCTCTTAGCGGACGCAAACTAGGCTTCTCCGAGGAGCACCTCGACTCAGGTGCACAACTTGCGCGAAAGTTCCAGGCGAAGGCGGCCGGGGATGTCAACAGCGCCGAGAACACCTTCCAGTCGCACATCGATCGTGTCGAAGAGATGAAGAGCTTGTTTATCGCACTTCGAGACGCCTACGAACGGACGGACCACAGCAACGCGAACTCGTTTGGCGGATTCGGTCGTTAATCGACTGACAGAGACATGTTGCTTCGCATATTGGCATTGGCCTGTGCTGGGATGGTCCTAATTGCATGCGGACCGCCCATCTCCGGTGCACCGGTGGCGTCGCCGCTCCCAACGAACGACAAGGGCCACACTCGCATCACGTATGAGCCCTGTAAAGAGATACCGGCGAGCGTCATTGCACAGCAACAGCTCGACGCGCAACCGCCAGAACCGAACTCGATCAACGGTGGTGGCGTTGAGAACTACTTATGCCAATACAAGTCCCGGTCGGGCTACTACCTGCAGGTCTCCGCGTCGAACTACACCCTTGACATGGACAAACGAGACACAAGTCATTGGGGATACCAGGATTTCGAGATCAATGGCCGAAAGGCACTGAGTTACTACTTAACACCGCCGCCGAGGACAAATGGGTGTGCGATCGATGTGGCCGCATCCACCGGCGTGTACGGGGTCCTGGTCTCCGACGGTTTGAACGGCTTCGCCCCCTACCCAGATTGCTTGGCCACTGCGCAAGCAAACATCGAGGCCTTGATGCCGTACTTCCCCTCCTAACAGACGCGACAGGGCCGCTCGAAGAAAGTTCAAGAATCATGGAACCGGATCGATGCCCGTCACGTCAGAACCTAATAGCGGACCTGTGTGCCACGAGACGAAGGAGCTGCCATGAGCGGAGATGACGACTGGACTAAGGGCAACCGCGAACGCGATGTGCTCTACGCCAAGCAGCGTCTACACGGCTCCAACATCGACGGTGGAACGGAGTCGGCGAACATCCCAACCGAAGACTTCGGCGGCTGGGGACACGCACAGATCAAGCAAGCTTCTGACGAATTCGATTCGGAGTCGGCCCTCGCAGTCGCAAACCAGTGGGAGAAGCTCGCCACCGGCTTCAAATCGGTCCTCGACAACTTCAAGAGTTCGCTAGATGCAGCCATCAATGGCAGCTGGACAGGCGAAGGAGCCGAAGCGGCCAAGCAGGCAATCTCCGAGTACAAGAGCCACGCCGAAAAGGTCAGTGACGGCCTCTCACTCATGGCCACCAAACCTCAAGAGGTTGAGACGGCGATGACACAGATCAAGGGCCTCATGCCCGAGGTTGTCCAGGTTCAGCAACCTCAAGAGCACACCCGCGCCGCCTACGAGCAGTACTACGCCCAACAAGCCCTGGCCGAGCAGAAGCAAGACGAAGCTCGCATGATCATGCGGAACGTCTGGTCCCCTGTTTCCCAGCAGGCGGCTTCCGGCCTCCCTGCCCTTCCGGCGGCACCGCAATTCGCAGATGCCGCCGCCATGCCGGTCAACGCCGCGTCATCGCTGTCCGGCTTGGGCGGCGGCAAGGACATCCAGCCGGGCCAGGTCAAGCCGATCGACGAGGCCGCGGTACGCGCTGCAGCAGCCGCCGCTCTGGCCGACCCCGCTCAAGCATCCGCCTCCGGCGGCTCTGGCGCCGCAGGTGCAGCCGCGGCCGCCGCAGGTGCAGCGGGTGGTGGTTCGGGAGCTGGTGCCGGTGGACCGGCAGCCGCAGCGTCCGCTGCTGCCGGAGCGGGCGCCGGAGCCGGAACCAGGCCATCCTCGGGTGGAAGCACCACCGCGACCGGCCCCAACACGGGATCAGTCCCGGGCACCTATGGCATCGGGCGGTGGGGCAAGCCGACCACCAACAAGGATGAAAAAGACAAGGACCAGAACGCGGACCTCACTCCCCTTGCCGCCGGACCGATCATCGCCGGCTCCTACTCCGCGGGTGCTGGCATGGGTCTCACGGCCGCACCGTCAGTGTCGCCGATGGCGGGCATGGGAATCGCCCAGCCGCCGACCATGATGACTCCGGGTGCTGCGGGTCAGCATCACCAAGAGGACGAGGACCAGCATTTCACCCCGGAGTTCCTGGTAAGCCTCGACAACGGCAACGAACTAATCGGCCCGCTGCCCAAGGTATCCCCCGCCGTCATCGGCGTATGGAACGAGGAGCACGTCGAGTACCAGAATCCGCACGCGTCACCGTACGACCCGAAGCCATACGACGGCGAGGACTAACGCCAGATGACGGTGGGTAAGAACATCGTCATCTGCTTCGACGGCACGGGTAACCAGATCCGCGCCGCGGGGAACACGAACGTCGTGCGCGGGTATGACATGGTGATCCACGATCTGACCGACCGCCAGATCTCGTACTACGACCCCGGAGTCGGCACCGATCCGGCCGTTGGCACCTATGCCCCAGCAGGTCAATTCGTTGCCCGCATTCTGGGTTTCGCATTCGGAATTGGCTTGCGCGCCAAACTGGCTCAGGCCTACACATATCTGATCGAGCGGTGGGAGCCCGGAGACCGCATCTTCATCTTCGGATTCAGCCGCGGTGCGTTTTGTGCGAGAGGCCTTGCCGGACTTCTCAACTCTGTCGGCATGCTGCGCCCCGGCTCGCAAAACCTCGTGCCCTATGCGGTGAGCCTGTACGCGCAGTCGTGCGCAACCTGGTCCCCTGAGCGCTGGGACCAGCTGCATTCGTTCTCTCGAACCCTCGCTCGTCGCGAGGATGGCAAGTACTCCATCCCTATCGCATATCTGGGTCTGTGGGACACCGTCAGCGCGCCCGGAATCTTCAAGCGCAGCATGCAATGGCCATATGCACCAAGTGTTCCCAATGCGCAGGCTGGGCGGCATGCGGTAGCCATCGACGAGAAACGCCGACCCTACCGCGAGTACCTCATTAAACCCCTGGGCGAGCAACGGCTCGTCAACGAAGCGTGGTTCGCCGGCATTCATTCCGACATCGGCGGCGATTACGCCGATGACGACAGGCTTTCCGATATCGCACTCAAGTGGGTGATCGAGGGCGCAGCCGAACATGGCTTGCTACTCAATACCGATAAATACCAATGGTATTGCTCTGTTGAACCCACCTACGCCATGGGTAAGATTCATCGGGTCAACTGGCTCTGGGCGCTGTTGATTTTCCGTCGCCGACGCATCCCCGACGGCGCCTGGATTCACGCCAGCGTCGCTGACCGCATGGCAGAAGACAAGGGCTACCGGCCACCGCTACCGGAGCACACCACTGTTGTCGATGCCCAATGGGCCACTCCGGCAACCGATATCAGGATGTAGCCGGCGGACTGACCTGTAGCCCTGCCAGGATTGTTTCGCGAGCACTGTCGAAACCGCGCACGGTGTCATCCAAGGCCTGCACCGACACCCCAACGGTGAACACCTTGCTGCCATTCTTCACCACCACAATGGTGGTAGTGACCCGGTGAACAGGAATCTTTCCCAGCGCCATGTTGTAGGTCAACGTCTTCGACGGATACCCGCAGATAGTGCTCGAAGCTTCGACAAGGTCTGTAATGCCGAACATCTCCAAGCCATCCTGCTCGGCGGCGAACGCGGCGTCCTCGGTGGACACCTTGCCGGTCAGATTGGCCATGGCGACCGTGGCGTTCGGGACAAACCCATTGGCGCGAAGGTCTGGGGCCGCCAAGTAGACACGCACCACGCCGCTCTCGAACCGCTTAACGCGTTCCCAGCCCGAGGGCTGCGGAACCTCAACGCGCGGTTCAGAGTCGTCATCCAGCGGCATGTCCACAAGCGGCACCGTCACCGAGTTGCACTTGGGGTTGGTAAGCCGCTTACCTTCCTCGCCGGGAGTGGCTATCGCGTCACCGTTGACTACCGCCGTGCACCCCGATGCCAGCATCGTCGCAGCACAAGCCACTACCAGCATCCACCGAGGTGCCCGAATCATTGGTTCAGCCTAGCTTTCATTTCTGCCACGAGTACGGAGTAAGCGATCTCAGTGAAGAACAAGATCTCCTGTCGAAATCACGCCATACTCTAGGTCGAACCTCATCGAGCGGTGCTCGCGTTTAATGAGCCGCCATAGGGCCACACACAAGAGAATCTCGATGGTAACGAAACTGAAGCTTAATCGAGTCGGAAATTACCTACCGCTGCATTTCAGTACACACGGTAAAGCGACGAACAGGGTGGGCATAGCCACCAGAGTCGCATTGGGCAGCGTTGACAGTGTCGATAAATATCTCGGTCGGCTTCTCTTTCTCTTTCGCTGTTGGGTCAGCACAATCCACGCGCTGAGCATCGTCGGGAGACAGTGCCAAACAATCTGAAGAAGCCCAGGCCAAGTCAAGACACGCAGTCCATTCGCCGTCAATGCCGTTCCGGTAGTACTTTCTATCCGAGTCGGCGACGCATTCGGCAGGCCAACGAACTCGTTGGATCACGACATAGTTGTTGTCCCGGCTACCGCATCTGACCGTCTTTAGGCCGGCGTGTTCACGGGGGCCAGTGACGCTGACACAAGCGCCTACTGGAGCCTCCAACCCTCCCTCAGGAGCAGCGTCTGGAGTTGGCGGGAATTGTCCGGGCAATCGGCCAAGGCTACTCAATTCGAGCCGATCGCCTTCGTTGGCGGTATCAGACGAGTTACTTGAGCTGCACGCCATAGCAATTATCCCGACAGCAGCGAATAGAGAAATATAAAGGGAAAAGCGTCGCAGATTCAGCAAATTTGAGCGCCCGCGCAAAGCCAATATTGATGCCTCAAACATCCCCATGCCCATCCGGGATAGAACTTTTCTCTAAACCTGCACTCCGCCAATAGAGAATACCAATTGTTATCAAATAAGATACCACAGCAACCGGAATAGAGGCCCACACCGTGCGCACCTCGAAGAGTTCAAAACAGATACTCTCGAAAATATTAGTAACAACAAGCGCTATCGCCAGTGTGATATATGCACGATTCTTTTCGCGCGGGAACGTGCGCCCAGCGTACCGATTACCGATGTAGGCGATGATCACAACCACGACCAACACCGATACCAGGGAAAACGCAATCCATAGCCACACAGGTATTGGCCCACCGTCGCCGAACCCCAGTGAGTAACCCAACACATTGATCACCGTAAGACCGACCACGTATATCGGGAATGCAATCAGCAGTCGCCTCTTATCCATTGTCGACAACTCCAGTCTCTACTAAAATGGCCACAAAAGATCCTTAATAAGTGTTAAATTACTATCGGGGATACTGATGCCAAAGTAGCACAATGCCGCAGCCTTAGCCGCTTTGATCAGGACTGATATCGGCAGGGAAGTTACAAAGCCACCCACGAAACCCATGATTGCACCCTCCCAGCAGCCAATCTCAGAGGTGATCACACATCCTGCGACTGCGGTTGTGAGTGCCTTACGAAAGGCCCCCATGAAAGCGCTCTTTACCATCGTGGGTCCGAGATTTTCTTTGAAGTGCTTTTCGAAACATAGGTCTTTTATGTCGTCATTTGACATAGACCGTTGACCGTTTGGATTCGTACAACTGCATCCTGGGCCAGTCACCGGATCCTTCGGTGGTGCCAGGGCGCTGCCAGCCCCGACACCCATGTTGAACACAGGTTGGGCAACATCCATGATTTGCGCAGCCTGGTCACATTGTTGCTTCATATCCCGGAGCTGCTGGGTGCCGTCCTGTTGATTTTGCGGAGATTGAGTCTGCGTGGGAGCCTGGCTCTGCTGCTGCTCGCCCTGCTGCGGCTGTTGAGCCTGGTTCCCCTGCTGCGGCGCTTGGTAATTCGGATTGGTCTGTCCTGGGCCCTGGGTGTATGGAGTCGCAGTCTGGTAGTCAGGCTGCTGGTTTCCATGCTGGGGCTGCTGGCCCGGGTTACCTTGTTGCGCACCCTGCTGCCCGGCCTGCTGGGGCAGACCCTGCGCGCCCGTGTTGTAGATCGATATGCCGTTATTCTGATCAAGCGGTGGCTGGTTGATACCACCCTGGTAGTCAGGCTGCTGAGGCGGTAATCCCGGGGGCTGGAACTGACCACCATTCATCCCGCCCGGATCACCTGTTGGCCCCGGAGGACCCGTCGGTTCGGCTGTAGCGCCGGGGATAACCAGCACACCGAATTCCCCGTTCGCGCCATGTGTACTTACTTGCCATGCGGCCACAGCTACCGCCAACACCGCTACGGCAGCCATCCGACGCCGCCACCTCGCGGTCATCCACCTTCTTTTGTGGGCCTTCATCGCAGTCATGACGATCCCTTCGCGGTCAAAATCGACATCAGGCGCAATAACGGTTGTTGTTTGAGGGCAAGAACCTGGTGTTCGCACCTGGTCCGACCGGTTGGCATAGCCCGCCGCCTAACAAGTTCTCCTTGGACCACGCCGCATGTCCGTTCGCCACATTCAGGCACGCCTCATAGTCAGGGCCGGTCTGGCCGAACGTGGCGGTGCACTGCGCTGACATGTTCGCGAACGCCTGGTTCTTGCACACGTCTACTGACATCTGTGCCGGCGTGACGTCGAGGCACATTGCCTGCCGCTGGCACGAACTCCAGAAGTCAGCGGTCCGTCCGTCCTCGGACCGGAACTCGTTTGGACCAGATAGGCAGCGATCGGCGTGCCGCTGGGCATACAGCACCGGATCGACATTCCCCGGCCGGTGAGCGCCGCCTGGATCGACCACGTAATCGCCTGGTGCACCAATGATTTGCGCGGCCTTCTTCGCCTCTGGCGGACCGCCGCCCTCGGGCAGCCCGTCCCAGTCACTGGTCAGCTGACCGCTGGCCGGGATCGACGAGGCCCGGTAGGACAACGTAATCGTGATCGGGAACGCGAAGATATCCGCGGGTCCAAGATCCAAAGCCAGGTTGGACTGCTGATACATGTAGTCGCCGTGGATCACCGGGTTCACCTGCACCGGATTGCCCTTGGCATCGCGTGCGACCGGCACCGACAACGTCGCGATGGTCGTGGCCGGCAGTCCTGGCGCGGCATCGGACTCGACCAGGACCACATTGGAGCCTTGGCGAACGTGGGTCCCCTCAGGAACCCGCAGACCGAAGGTGAAGTTCTCCGGCGTGAAGATGGTGCGCCGGATGATGTTCACGTCAGCCCCACCCCCGGCGAACGGGGAAATCCGGTAATCGGTATCCCGAGAGGTGAAAGTCGCCGCGCCACCGTCGCCCCACTGCGCCGGCGTGAGCTCTCGCTCCTGAGGCAGATGCAGCACAACATCCTTACCGGCGATCGCGGTCGGCAGATGGGTGCCATCGGTGGGTGACGGCGAAATCGTGACGTTGGAGCGCTCGCGTCCCGCCGCCAACGGCCGACCAGTCCCCGGCCCGAGGCCCAACGGCGTATTCGTCTTCACCTGAGCCCCACCGATCGGGGCTATACGCGGCAGATCATCGGGCTGAGCCACTGGATACGGAATCGGCTTCGGGGGCGGCGGCTGGATTGGATCGGCCAAAGCCCCTGGAGCAGAACCCATCACGATTGCAGAAACGAAAGCCAGCGCCGCCATCAGCGCGACACCACGAGTACGGATAGTCATCACAGATCCTTGGGCTCGCCGTAGACGGTCTGGGTGTCGTTGCCGTTCTCGGTGCGGATCCGGAATGTCGCGAAGGACTGGATCTTCACCTGGCCGCCGCAGCCATCGGCCTCCACGTTCTGATTACGCACCTGCGAGACCGCGTGCATGTTGCGGAAGTTGATCCGATCCATCGGCAGCTGAGCCAAACCACCCGGCTTCAGCAGCACGCGCATGTACCCGCCGATGTGCTCCTGGGCGCCCAACGAACCGCCGCCGGACACACCACCGAAGCCACCACCGCCACCACCGCTCTGACTACCTTGTCCGTAGCCGCCGCCATAGCCCTGGCCAAAGACCTGCTGCGAGAGCGTCAAACCGAGGTCCCCGCCCAACTCCACACCCGACGAGGAGTCGGTGCGGCAACCCACGAAGTAACCCGTCTCCAACTGCGCATCTTGAATGACAGCGGACCCCGAGCCCGTGATCGTCGCCTCGGCCCGGTAGGACACGCGCGCCTGCCAAGAGTTGCTCGCGCCCGCGATGTTGTCGATGTGATCGATGACCTCGTTGGTCAGCGTCAGGCCGACTGTCCAGCCGTCGTCCGTCACGAACTGCTGGTACTGGTCGGGCATCCCCTGCGGATCCGCGGCGGCGTCAGAAACGCTCACCATAAGCCCCATCGCAGCGGCCACAGACGCTGCGATGGAAGTGAAACAGCTTCGACGTGCCAAAGTTGGCAACTTCATGAAACCGAACCCCTCCGTGTCCCGTCCTAACCCGATCGGGCCGGACCCCCGTGCACTCGCCTTTTGATAGGCAATGCCACTTAGCGCGTCTTCCTGCGAAAACACATCACATGGCAATGGTGGAGAATCTAAGGCCGAGACCTCCTCTTGTCAACACTGAGACTGTTTCGTCACAGTTTGCGCTTTCAAGATCGCGAACTTTGACGAGGTGACCGGTAATACGAGCAAAAAGATGTCAGCATCACTACCGGAAACCTTTCCGGAGCGACCGCAGCGAACACCCTGCGCACGGCTCGGCGAGCCACCAGAGGATTAGGTCATTCAGGCGGCCCGGATCTGCGGAAACATCGCGAGAGACAGGCTCCGCCGTGGCCCAAAGATGGACAGTCGCCCCTGCCCAAGGTTGCTGGAAGGCAACGCCGAGACGTTTGCCTGCTAACCGGCACCGATGAGGATGCGGAGCGCCCCAGGCCCCACTGTCGGCAAGGCCAGCCGCATGCGCGGCGAGTTGCCCCAACCTATCGAACGTGTGTTCTAATGGTTCTCACTGACCGCCCACGGCGCGACACTTCAGAAGGAGCCCACTGTGACGATGACTGTAGACACTTCACCAGTAGACGTATTGGACGCCGACCCAAGCCTTTCCGATGCACTGGTAAGCCCTGTTACGCCTACCTCGGAAGATTCCAGCGAGGAGAAGCCGCAGAAGGCGGCCCCCAAGAAGGCCACGGGCAAGAGAACCAAGACCCTCGAACTGACCCTCACTGTCACCGGTACCGCCGACGGGGAATGGCACGCCGAACTCAAACAGGGCAGCACCTACCTGGCCCGTAACCTCGCTGTCGCGGCGGCCGCCGTCTCCCGTGCCGCCAAGGAACTGCACGAGGATCTCTCCACCCCGATCGACGCCGTCATCGAGGAAGCGCGATCCCAGCAGGCCGCCAAGGTCGCCGCCCTGGAAGCCGAACTAGAAGCCGCACGCAAGGCCCTCGCCGACCTGGACTGACGGTGAACGAGACTCGCGGGACCATTGTCGTTGCTAGATAACGATGTTGATTTCGGTGGCGCCTTCGATCGGCCACTCAAGTCCCTCGCCTGGGATGTTGCTTGCCGTGAATATCCGAACCTGGAACGGGCCACCATCCGGGAGCTGAACCTTGTGCATGTTGTCGTCAATATCCAATATCTCACCGACGGCCAGGATTTGGCTATCGAAAGTCAACTGGTCGTCGAATATCAGCTCGCCCAGGCCGTCATGATCTGACCCGCGTAGAACTCGTACCTGCACTCCCCGATTGGCCATGTCTGCCTCGTCTGCGGTCATGGTTAGGACGTAGACAGCGTGCTCGCTTGCGGTGAATGCTTCTTCTACGCCCCAGCCATCTGGAACTTCTTTTGTGCCAAGGTCTTCGATGCGTACTTGTCCATAGTCGGGGAACACGTTGACGTCCAGCAAGACCTCGTTTTGCGTCATGCGTGGCTGACCCTTCTATCTGCGGCCGGTTCGGTTACGTTTGGTGCGGTTGCCGTTACTTGTTCTTCTTCTTGTTCTTCTTGTTTTTGTTGTTTTTGTTGTTGCCGTTGTTCTTGGAGTGTGAACTGCCGCTGCCCTCGTGGGAGTTTGAGCTGTGCCCATTATTGCTGCCGTTGGATCCACTCTGGGAGTTGTTGGTGCGGGCGTGCTCGACAGCACTCTGACGGGTTTGATTGGTCGAGGCCTGCACATGTGAGGCTTGCTGCCTACGCTGGTCGTCAGGCGACTCCGGCCGCTCACGTAGCGCTTCGCGGTTTACCTGTACCGCGGTGCGGGCGAGCTTGTCGCGCTGGTCTTGTGGCCTAGCCCCCTCGATGGCACCGGCCCTATGTTGCTGCGCCGAGCTTTCGGCACGTTGTTGTTCGGCACGGCGCGTGATTTCACAAGAGGCACAACGGACCTTGCCGTCCTCGCCTCGGAATGTGCGATCGTAAGGATCGCCGTGACCGATGTTCTGATCTTTATAGGTCTTGCTCAGTTGAACACCCTCGCGTGGGCCTTCCCAGTGAGGGACGTACCGGACTCGCGCATCGGGGCCGCCCTGCTGAGTTGATGCTGGGCTGTCCTCATCGCGCACCCAATCTCGCGCGGACGGCGTTTCGCGCAACGCGTCGGAACGATTCGCGTTGATCGTCGGCCGGTCCGTTTCGCGATTCACGGTCACGGGAGCGCGACCTTCTTCGATGGCGGAAAGTTTGTTGTCGTAGGTATCCGGTGTGTACTCCTTGCTGTACACCGTGACCGGATTCTCCGGCACGTGACCGCAGTCGAGGTGCGTGCACGCCGGCAGAGAGTATGTCGGCGGCTTGTAGTCCGTCGGCGGCCGGATGGGCCCGTAGGGGACTTCGGTCGGCGCACGGGGCGTCTTCGGCATCTCGGCCGAATTGGCAACTGCCGGTGCACTTCCCGCTGCAGGGATATCTTGGCGGAGTTGCTCTTTGGGTGTGGGTACCGGGAGGCTTTTAGTGACGTCTACCGCGTCGTCGACATGTTTGACGGCTTGCTCGCCGACGGCTTCCAGACCTTCTTTGAGAACCTTCTTGGTTGCTCCCTGCGGGGTGATGAGCGAGGCGGTATCCAACACCATGGCCACATTGCCCAGGGTTTGGTTTTCGGGGTTATGGGCGGCCACGGCATCCATAACGGTGGCCGAAGCGTTGACTACCCCGGCGCCGATCAGCGCGGCGCCCGCGCCCGAGCCAACCCCGGTGAATGACAAGGCAACTCCGCCGACGATCATCGCCGATTCAAGCGGGTTCTCCTTGACGAAGTTACCAACGGTCTTCATGCCAGACCAGGTGGCCGAGGCCGCCTGCTGGGATAGGTCCCCGACTTTCTCGGCGACGTTGGAGACCGCCGAGACTGCCGATGCGGCAACTTCTTTGGTGGCTCCGATGGGGTCTTTGACGAAGTCCATAAACCCCGGATCGACATACACCGGCCATGCGGTCTGAGCGTCGGGGACGATGACCTCGGAAAGTTGATACAGCTGCGGGCCTACCTGCTGCAGGACCGCCGAAGACTGCACGATGCGGCCCGCACTGTCGCGGGCCTCTGCCGGGGTGAACATGCCCAGCGTCGGCGCCGCCTCGGCGGCAGCGTTGATCGTTACAAAACCGTTGGTGTGCCCGAGCATTACCGTGTCAGCCGGAGTGCGCAGGAACATCGTCACCGACCGTGGGCCACTGCCCTGGTCCAGACGCGCGAACGTGCGGGTACCGGCCGCCGTGCGTCCCGCGATCAAGGTGTATCCGGCCCCGGAATCGGGATAGACCAGATGCCCGGAGTCGGTCGCACGGCCCTGTCCAAGTCCGTCGGCCGCGACCATCTGCACTGTGCCCTGGGGGCCGTCTTGGAGTGTGAATCCCGCTTCCGGATCGACAGGTAAGCCCTGGCTGCGCTGCTGCGCGCTCAGCGGTGCGGTGTCGGTGAATGGAGAGGCTTCGAAGGCCGACTCAGCGGCATCTACCTGGCGTTGTGCGCTGGCCAGCCGCACCGGGGTATCCGAGGGTGTGCCTGGCTGCACCGCCGACAGCGGGATCGCCACAGCAGCGAGCAATGCTACTGCCTTGACCAATGATGGCAATCTTTTTGAGGGAGCTTCCAGGAAACCTGCATCCCGACTCGTACGACGCCCTGTTGGCCAAATCCGGTGGCAATCACGGACAGAAATAAGCTTGCCCTTACTGCGCTGGAAAGTCTCTTTTGCGGCCATGGTTCGGAACGGTACACCGTCGCTACAGAACATAAAATACGAGTTCATAAGCTTATTTGAAGCTAACTGAAAAATATCGGAACCGAAAGGAACACGAGACTGCCAGCTAGCTGCATAAACTTCGCCAGAGCAGATCTTGGACCGGCGTCACCCGAGACGGATGATTTATCGCTAGGGAACTTTTCGTTTACCCAACCGCAAACATTGACGGCGGCTTGCGGCTAGGCGTGCTTCGATAGCACAGATGTTGGTGAGCCGGGTGCATAGTTAATGGCCCATGCCACCCACTCGCGGATGTGTCGCACGGTGGCCCGTTCCGGCGGCGCGCGTCCAGGAGATTGCGGCTTCCGGCCCCAGCGCTCCATCACTGCGCTCGACGCTCCGGAGGGAGGCCATACCCGCATCACAAACTTGGTGGGCGCGGAGGGTTTCGAACCCCCGACCGCTGGTGTGTAAAGGAACCGGAAACAGTGCACGCTTGTTCGAGTCTGTCGCATACATGCACATAGGTGAGCGGACAGTGTCAACTGCGTAGTCACCTTTGCAGCGCTGGCTGCCACCGGACAGCACACATAGTTACTGATGAGCGATCCGATGACTTCCGGTCATGTCGAGTCGTTTCTTCCGACCGGCGCGGCGAGCCCTGTTACCTTGGTGGCTATTTCTTGGCGGTTCCCGTGTTCTTCTATTGTCAGTGTGCCGCTTGATGTTTCACCAGCCGAAGGTGTAACGCTCGCGGTAGCACCGCTTGGGAGTTGCCTGGTTGTGAGCGCAGGGCCGGAGTTCTGCTCGGTCCAATTGCCGTCCTGGAGACGCCAAATCGACATGGTTCGTTCACCGGGTTGTGCGCATGATCGCGCGGCAATGCCAACTCGCAGTTGATCATCGGTGTCCCACCACAGTCTTTGGACCGTGGTCATCGTCGCGGGGGCGCCCAGCGGGGGTGTGTTCGACGTGACACCGTTGCGGGTGTCGAGTTGGGCCAGGGTTGCTTGTGGGCACGCGCCACTAGGGCTTACGGGCCATGCGATCTGTGTGCCACTACCGTTGGCAATCGCCTCTGTGGTCAATGCGCCTGCGTCAGTGAGCCCTAACGACTTCGTGGAATCGCCGTTGGTGAGGATGAGTTCTTGGGGTTGTGGCTCTGCGGCGCCACCGATGCCAGGGTCTTGTGCGGACGTTTCAGCGGGTTCCTGGGTGAACAACGCGACACGGTTCTGCGCGGTGACCAGCTGAGGGTTGCGTTCCGGTTCGATTGGTGCGGTGACAGTTTGAGTCTGCGGTGATGGGTTCGGGTTTGCGAGGTCAATAGACACCAGTTTGTCGGGCGACTCCCACCAGGTGATGCGGTCAGACCCCGTGGCGAACACACGCTTTGCATGTGCGTCGAGCGTGCGGCTAGCACCTGAAAGACCCATGACCACAATCTGATCGGCCTGAGTGGTGAACGCAACGAATTTACGGTTTGAAGTGAAAACCGGCCACCGAGGCGAACTTGGAACCTGAACAGTATTTGTGATCTTCCCGTCCTGAACCACACTAACTTGGCTTGCGGTGGTAAATGCAAAGATATTGTCTTGCGCTGTTTTTGGAGCGCTCGATCCTGACGTTTGGTTGGTCTTCGTTGTGTCCGGAGTGCAACCAGATATCGCGACCACGCTGATGATTGCAGCGACTAGGCCCTGATGAGCGCGTGTTCTTTGGGGCATTTGATACTCCATCTGTCGCAAGACCTATCGCAGTGCCGCGAGGGCACGGTCGAAGTAAGCCTGGCGCTCGCCTTGACCGGTGTATCCGCCATTGATAGACCTCGTGACCGCCGCGAAATTTCCACTGTTGGCTGCCTGATTAAGGGTCATGTTAGAACCGTCCGCGTTGAGTAGGATTGTTCCGTCCGGCCTTTTCGCGTAGTGGTTGTTCCAGAACCAGGTCGCGACACGGAATGAGTTCGCGGGGTCAGCAGCCGCGTCAGGATTGTTGACGAGATCGACACCGATCGCCTGCCCAGCGGCGGCGTAATTTCCCCTGCCCGTGAGCTGGATGGGGCCACGACCCCGGAACCGGTCACCATCACCAGGTTCGGTGTTTCCAAGTCCAGCAGATGAGTTCGTGTACCCGGTCGGGGTGTCGGGGTCGTGAGGGACATCGTTTGTGAACGTCACGCCTTTGTATTCAGGGCCGTACATCTCGTTCGCTGATTGCTTACTGCGCAGCTCGGCGGGGTACTTCAGTTCACCTGACTCCACGGCGAAAGTTGCTAGGAACGCTGCCCGTGATTCCGGAGTCGTCATTCCGGCAGCCCGCATTGCTTCGTTGAGCGGGCCTACATTCTTTTCCACGTCAGCCATCGGCAACGTCGGGAAGATCTCATGCAGTTGCTTGACCGTCAAAAGGTCGTTCTCGGGTTTGCGTGGCGCTCCTGTGGGACGCCCTTCGCTGTCGAGGTCCTGCTTGCCCACGGATGCACGGATCGCAGCGGCGATCTCCTCGTCGATCGCATCAGCTCTGCTCGCTGATTTGTCCATCTCGGATTGCATGTAGTCACGCGCATGCCGGTTCTCGGCGTTGTCAGCCTGCCCTTCGGCGATAGTGACCTTCCAGTCATCTGAGACGGTCAAGTGCATGTCTTTAGCTGCCGCCAGCTCTCCGCGAACTTTGATTTGGAAGTCCTCGACATCGCGTTCTGCCCGATCGATGGCACGTGCGACCGACGCTGATTCATGGCCGGCGTTATCGATGTCTGTGCGATGTTGTCCTACCGCCTCGTGGAAAGCGGTTCCCGCATCTCCGGTCCAGTCCTTCAACGCGTTTTGGGTGCGCCGCATGTCTTCGCCGAAAGTATGCAGGGTCGCTGTGCGATCTTTGGCGAGGCGAAACACATCGTCGATTGCCTTTGGATCCCAACGTAATACCTGTGAGACGGTCAATTGGGCCATTACAGGCTGTCACCAGCTTGATGGATCCCGGTGGCGTTGTGGTCCTCGGTGTCACGAAACGCCGTCGCTGATGCCCTGGTGTTGTCGATCGTTTGATTGATCGCTTTGTGACGCCGCTCGTGATCAGTTGACCAACGCTCGACTAGCTCGTTCAACGCCCTCTGCGATGAGCCGACCCAACGTTCCGAAGCCTCCGCGAGTTGTTCATGGTGCTTATTGAGGTTCCTCGAGGCATCCTCCGCAGCGGCGCCAATCTGGCCGGCGCCAACCTTGACTGTCGCCGTGTCGATTCTGACCTGTTCGGCCATTGCTTCCCCCCACCTATTTGTTCGCCAACCTCGGGTCGAGCATACGATGATGCCCTCGTGGCTGCATGTTCCTCCCCATACCGGTGGAGTTACTGAGGCCTCGATGCTCAGGACTATCCGCCCGCCGCCGAAGGGCGAGTCGACAGCCTCTTTCGTCGTAGTTTCAGGCAAGCGACCCCTGTTACGAGTTAACAGGTGGGTGGCGCCAGGCGTAGAAGGCGCGCGCCTGTTCTGCGGCCCATTCGGTGAGCTCTCGCTGCAACTCCAAGTGATATGTGCAGCAGGCTACGGCGGTCGCAGATACGGGCCCGAGTGCCGTCAGCGATGGTATCGGCCAAACGCAGCTCATCGGACGGGAAGCTAACAACGAGTTAGCCGTTCATGACCTTTCCAAGGTTCTGGCTCGATGTGCGAAGCTCGCCGTAATCACGGGTAGGTCGCACTCCAGACCCTGAGGACCGAACCCACCCTGCCTAGCAGTCCCTGATACGAGAGTGACCACACGGACTCCATAGAGACCATGGGCGTCCAAAAATGGGTCAACTGTGAGTCAACGCAGACGTCCACGAAGAGCAAAAACCCCTCTGACCTGCAATTTTTGGTGGGCGCGGAGGGTTTCGAACCCCCGACCGCTGGTGTGTAAAACCAGAGCTCTACCACTGAGCTACACGCCCGGTCCACGTCGTCGCCAACGTGGGAATCAGCTCACGAATGTAGCGCGGCGAGCGCTTCTACCCAACCTCCCTGGTCACGGGCTTGCCCGGGATCCAGCATCTCGGCGAATCGGATGATTCCGTCGGTATCCACCACGAAAGTCCCGCGGTTCGGGTACCCAGCCTTCTCGTTGAGCACCCCGTACGCCTCGGCGACGGCGCCGTGCGGCCAGAAGTCGGACAGGATCGGGAAAGTGAAGCCGCTGTAGCTCGACCAGATCTTGTGGATCGGCCCGGCACTCACCGACAGCGCGATGATCTGCACGTCGTCGTTCTCGAAGTCTCCGATGTGGTCGCGCACATGATCCAGCTCGCCCTGGCAGACCCCGGTGAACGCCAGCGGGAAGAACACCAGCAGCGCGGCCTTCTTGCCCCGAAGATCGCTCAGGCTGACGAGCTGGTTGTTCTGGTTACGCAGGGTGAAATCGGGTGCGACGGTGCCAACAGGCAGCATTAGCGCCGCCCGCCGCGTGACGTCTTGGGCTGCACCAAACGCGTCGCGCTCCAGTCCCCCAGGTTGACCGACGAGGTCTGCACCAGGCCCGCGGTCGGCGCCGATTCGGCGATTTCCGAGGGCTGTACATGGCCCGGCTTGCCGGTCTTGGGTGTCAACACCCAGATCACGCCGTCCTCAGCAAGTGGAGTGATGGCGTCCATCAACGCGTCGACCAAGTCGCCGTCGTCATCGCGCCACCACAATAGGACCACATCGACGACGTCGTCGGAGCTCTCGTCGAGTAGCTCCGAACCGCACGCGTCCTCGACATCGGCCCGGATATTGTCGTCCGTATCCTCATCCCAGCCCAGCTCCTGCACAAGCTGATCTCGCTGGACGCCCAGCTTGTGGGCGTAGTTCGAGGCGTCAGCCGCCGCGACCACCGTTCGGCCCCTCCTTGTTCACAGATGCGTGCTTTCGCACTTGGGATGAATGCTCACATCGTCGCATGCCACCGGCAATCCTCGTCAGGCACTATCGACCTTTTGTCTGGAGAAGCGGCTCGCAGATCTTCCCGGCGCGCTCCCGCGCATCGTTGAAAGTACGGACCACCGAGTTGAGAGTGCCGCCACTCAGCCGATTATCGAACGCCCCGGCCAGTTTTCGCGACTGCTCGGCGTACTGCGTGAACGCATCGCGCAACTCGTCGGTCTGAGCGCTCGCCTTGGCGGAGTCGATTTGCCCGGCGCTGGTGTTGAGGGCATTGATGACGGGCCCCACCTTGGACTCCGCGCTCGCGCCGTAGCCGCCCTCGTCGTTCATGACGGAGATCAGGTCATTGCCCGCGGAAACGGCGGCGTTCGACGTCATGGCGAAGATCTCACACGCGTCGGCTATCGCCTGCGCCCGGGACGTCTCCTGACGCTTGGACTCCTCGGACCGCGACGTCTCGACGGATTGTGAGACGTACGTGCGGTACTCCGACACCGACTCGCTGGGCGCCGACGCCCGCCCTCCGGTGGTCATGGTGCAGCCCGCCACGGCCGCGGCACAGATGGCCGCCAGCGCGATGAACAGCGCCGCAATACGCATGTCATGACGGTACCCGCTAGGGCAGCTCCTGACCTTGTGACTGGACCAGACTCGCTAGTAGCAAGTGACTTGCGGCACGATGGAGGTACCGATCTGATTGTGACTGAGATCTGCACCCCCACCCCTAAGGAGCAGAAAAGTTGACCACGGAGTTCGCTCGCCAAGACCTGGCCGGAAATTCAAGCGCCGCAAATCAATCCGAGCGCGTTCGGGTGATCCGCGAAGGTGTCGCGTCGTATCTGCCCGATATCGACCCCGATGAGACGGGCGAGTGGCTGGAGTCCTTTGACGGCCTGCTGGCCCGGTCGGGTCCGGCCCGCGCCCGGTACCTGATGCTGCGACTGCTGGAACGAGCGAACGCCGGCCGCGTGGCCATCCCGGCGCTCACGTCCACCGACTACGTGAACACCATCGCCACCGAGAACGAGCCGTGGTTCCCCGGCGATGAAGACACCGAACGCCGCTTCCGCGCCTGGATCCGCTGGAACGCCGCCGTCATGGTGCACCGCGCGCAGCGGCCAGGGGTCGGTGTGGGCGGCCATATCTCGACATATGCCTCCTCAGCGGCCCTCTACGAGGTCGGGTTCAATCATTTCTTCCGCGGCAACGCCCACCCGGGCGGCGGCGACCAGGTGTTCATCCAGGGCCACGCCTCCCCCGGCATCTACGCCCGCGCCTTCCTGGAAGGCCGGTTGACCACCGATCAGCTCGACGGGTTCCGGCAGGAGAAGAGTCACCCCGGCGGCGGCCTGCCCTCCTACCCACACCCGCGGCTCATGCCCGATTTCTGGCAGTTCCCAACGGTTTCCATGGGCCTGGGGCCGATGAACGCGATCATGCAGGCGCGGTTCAACCACTACCTACGCGACCGTGGCATCAAGGACACCTCCGATCAGCGGGTCTGGGCGTTCCTCGGCGACGGCGAGATGGACGAGCCGGAATCGCGCGGCCTGGCACATATTGCCGCGACGGAGGGCCTGGACAACCTGACGTTCGTCGTCAACTGCAACCTGCAGCGTCTGGACGGCCCGGTGCGCGGTAACGGCAAGATCATCCAGGAGCTGGAATCCTTCTTCCGCGGCGCCGGCTGGAACGTCATCAAGGTGGTGTGGGGCCGCGAATGGGATGCCCTGCTGCACGCCGACCGGGACGGCGCGCTGGTCAATCTGATGAACACCACGGCCGACGGCGACTACCAGACCTATAAGGCCAACGACGGCGCGTACGTCCGCGAGCACTTCTTCGGGCGCGATCCACGCACCAAGGAACTGGTGAAAAACCTTACCGACGACCAGGTCTGGAACCTCAAGCGCGGTGGCCACGACTACCGCAAGGTGTACGCCGCGTATCGGGCGGCCACCGAGCACAAGGGCCAGCCCACGGTCATCCTGGCCAAGACCATCAAGGGCTACACGCTCGGCAAGCATTTCGAGGGGCGCAACGCCACCCACCAGATGAAGAAGCTGACGCTGGACGACCTCAAGGACTTCCGCGACAAGCAGCGCATCCCGATATCCGACGCCCAACTCGAAGAGAATCCGTACCTGCCGCCGTACTACCACCCCGGCCCGGAGGCGCCCGAGGTCCGCTACATGCTCGACCGGCGCCGTGCGCTGGGCGGATTCGTGCCCGCGCGGCGCAACAAGTCGCGCCCGCTCACACTGCCGAGCCCGGAGACCTACGCCCCGCTGAAGAAGGGCTCGGGCAAGCAGGAGATCGCCACCACCATGGCATTGGTGCGTACGTTCAAGGAACTGTTGCGCGACAAGAACATTGGCAACCGCATCGTCCCGATCATCCCCGACGAGGCGCGCACCTTCGGCATGGACTCGTGGTTCCCGTCGCTGAAGATCTACAACCGCAACGGCCAGCTGTATACCTCGGTGGATGCCGAACTGATGTTGGCGTACAAGGAAAGTGCGCAGGGCCAGATCCTGCACGAGGGCATCAACGAGGCCGGGTCCACCGCCACGTTCACCGCGGTGGGCACGGCGTACTCGACCCACGACGAGCCGATGATCCCGCTGTACATCTTCTATTCGATGTTCGGGTTCCAGCGCACCGGTGACGGCCTGTGGGCCGCCGCGGACCAGATGGCGCGCGGGTTCGTCCTGGGCGCCACGGCGGGCCGCACCACGCTGACCGGCGAGGGGCTACAGCACGCCGATGGCCACTCGCTGCTGCTGGCCAGCACCAATCCCGCTGTGGTGGCCTACGATCCGGCGTTCGCCTACGAGATCGCACATATCGTCGAGCACGGCCTGCAGCGGATGTACGGCGAGAACAGCGAGAACGTGTACTTCTACATCACGCTGTACAACGAGCCGTACGTGCAGCCGGTGGAACCGGAGAACGTCGATGCCGAGGGCATTCTGCGCGGCATCTACAAGTTCCGCGCCGCGCCCGAGGCGCGCAAGCACCAGGCGCAGATCCTGGCCTCCGGGGTATCGCTGCCCGATGCGCTGCGGGCGGCCGATCTGCTGGCCGAGCAATGGGACGTGGCCGCCGACGTGTGGTCGGTGACATCCTGGGGTGAGCTCAACCGTGACGGCCTCGCCATCGATCACCAGGCGCTACGCCACCCGGACCGCCCCAAGGCCGTTCCGTACGTGACGAAGGCTCTGGAGAGCGCGCAGGGGCCCAAGGTGGCCGTCTCGGACTGGATGCACGCGGTGCCCGAGCAGATCCGGCCGTGGGTGCCCGGCACGTACCGGACACTCGGTACCGACGGATTCGGTATCTCCGATACCCGACCCGCCGCACGCCGGTACTTCAACACCGACGCCGAGTCGGTCGTGGTCGCGGTCCTGGAGGCACTGTCGGACGAGGGCACCGTCGACCGCGACGTCGCCATCCGTGCGGCCGCCCAGTACAAGATCGATGACGTGTTGGCCGCCGACGTGTCCTTCAAGGACACCGGCAGCGCATAGCTCTGCTGGCGCGAGCAGACATGTATTGCACATAAAGCGCAGGTCGCGAGTGCAGTACGTGTCTGCTCGCGCTTTTTTGTCGACATCAATTGTACTGATCGGTACAGTCGAGATCGCTCGCTCTCACCCTCGGAAAGGAATCCCCCATGCGGTTCAAAGTTCTCACTGGCACAGCACTTCTGGGCATCGGCTTAGCCGTTGCCGCGTGTAACGCGCCGTCTCGTGACACTCAATCCACCACGCAGTCACCTCAGGCGATGTCGGCAATGCCCATGACATCGCAGGCCATGGCAGGCACCACGCGGACCGGTTCGTTCAGCGGAATCGACGGCAAGCACGTCGCGGGAACCGTCACG
Organism: Mycobacterium sp. D16R12; assembly: GCF_002013465.1. Lineage (GTDB taxonomy): Bacteria > Actinomycetota > Actinomycetes > Mycobacteriales > Mycobacteriaceae > Mycobacterium. The sequence continues at coordinate 89,496 of NZ_MAFC01000023.1, forward strand.
ATCGCCAATGGGCGGGTCAGCTTGACCGGATTCTCCTCCGACAAGGGCCCCGACCTGCACATCTACTTGACCAAGGGCTCAGACCAGAGCGCAGTGAGCGCGGGCAAGGAGCTCGGCATGGTCGCCTCCGACACGGCGTCACAGACATTCGACGTCAACGGCGCGGACACCTCCATGTACGACACGGTTCTGATCAACTGCGACAAGGCCAAAGAGGCCTTCGGCGCGGCGGCTTTGATGTGAGAACCCACGCACGATGGATCGCCCTTGCCGCGCCGATCGCCCTCGGCGCGGCAAGGGTGGCACTGGGCGCACTGTGGTTGCACGAGGGAATCTTCAAATACAGCGCACACTTCGGCCGGGCGGACATTCTGCTCATCACCCACAGCGCACAGTCCAACACCCGCGTGCCGGAGTACTTCACCGTCTTCTCCGACAGCGTGCTTCGCGCATGGCCGGGCCTTTTCGGTGTCGCCATCCCGCTGTTGGAGACGGCACTCGGGGCAGTCCTGATCCTGGGGCTGCTCCCCCAACCCGCAGCCATGGTTTCGCTGTTGATGCTCCTGACCTACTGGAGTTCAGACCAACTGATCACCCAGTACCCGGTGATGGCGGCGCTGTCGGCGGTCATCATCGCGTTTCCGACGCCAAGCGGCCACTACTCAATACGGCGACGCGGACGCGCCAAGGTCACAGCTAATGTTGTCCGGGATGGTAAGTAAGTCACCACAAAGCGCAACCAAGTTGCCCGCGACCGCACACGGCCGCCGCACCCGCGCGGCCATCATCGATGCGGCTGCCCAGATGATGTACCAAAAGGGTGTCGCAGCAACCAGTCTCGACGACATCCTGGCCGCCTCCAACACGGGCAAGTCGCAGCTCTACCACTATTTCAAGGACAGGTCCGACTTGGTGAAGGCGGTCCTGGAACGTCAGACCGAGCTCGTCCTGCAGGCACAGCCGATACTCGCCCAGATCGACTCGATGGAGGGCGTCGAGCAGTGGGCCCAGGCGATCCTGGCCAACCACGAAGTGCCCGGCGGCCCGTTCGGATGCCCGCTGGGCAGCATGGCCGCCGAACTCAAGAATGATCCGGCCTATCAGCCTGCACTTGCCGCCGCGTTCCACCAATGGCAGTCATTGCTTGCCGACGGCCTGACCCGCATGCAGGATCGCGGCGACCTTGACCGCACCGAAGATCCCCAGCGGCTGGCCGCGACAGTCCTTGCCACCCTGCAGGGCGGCATGCTGATGGGGCGCGCAACCATGGACATCACCGTCCTGCGCGACAGCATCGATCTGGCCATCGAAGGTATTCGGCGCAGACTGCGCAACTGACCCAAAAGTGCAGACATTTAGCGGTTCCCACCAGGAATTCGGGGTACCTTTTAGGGATGACCGACAATTCGGTGAGCACTCTGCGCGGGTTTCGCGCCACTCGGCAACCGCGGGAGCGGGCCGCGGTGCCCGAGGCGCTGCTGCACCGGATCAAGCAGTACTCCGGACGCCTCTCCACCGAGGCCGTACACGTCATGGAGGACCGGCTGCCGTTCTTCGCCGACCTGGAGGCCTCACAACGCTCCAGCGTGGCGCTGGTGGTCCAGACGGCGATCAACAACTTCGTCGAGTGGATCCGCGACCCCGAGGGCACTGTCGGCTTCACCATGCAGGCCTTTGAGGTGGTGCCCCAGGACCTGGCCAAACGCATCGCGTTGCGTCACTCCGTGGACATGGTGCGCACCGCAATGGAGTTCTTCGAAGAGGTGCTACCCCTGCTGGCCCGCAACGACGAGCAGCTGGTGACGCTCACCGAAGGGATCCTGCGCTACAGCCGTGACCTTGCCTTCGGAGCTGCCAGCGCCTACGCCGAGGCAGCGGAAACCCGCGGCGCGTGGGACTCCCGCCTGGAGGCCACGGTGGTCGATGCGGTGGTGCGCGGTGACACCGGACCGGACATGCTCTCGCGCGCGGCGGCCCTGAACTGGGATACCACCGCTCCGGCGACCGTCATTGTCGGCACTCCCCGGCCAGAAATCATCGCGACGTCAACAACGCTGGTGCATGAGGTGGCCCAGCGCCACGGACGTGGGGCACTCGCCGTCATCCAGGGCACCCGGCTGCTGACCATCGTGTCGGGCAGGTTCACCACACACGACAAGTTCCTGGCAGACCTGATCAAGGTCTTCTCCGACGGTCCGGTCGTGGTGGGCCCGACCTCCGGAACACTGAGTGCATCGCACAACAGCGCCGTGGAGGCGCTCTCGGGGATGGACGCGGTATCGGGGTGGCGCGGCGCGCCGCGTCCGGTGTCATCGCGCGAGCTGCTGCCCGAACGTGCGCTCCTGGGCGATAAGGCGGCCATCGCGGCCCTCAACACCGAAGTGATGCGCCCACTGGCGGACGCCGGCCCGGCACTCACCGAAACCCTGGACGCTTACTTAGATTCCGGGGGCGCCATCGAGGCCTGCGCGCGGGCACTGTTTGTTCACCCAAATACCGTCCGTTATCGACTCAAGCGAATCACCGATTTCACCGGAAGAGACCCAACGTCCCCGCGTGATGCCTATGTCTTGCGAGTCGCGGCAACCGTCGGCAGACTGGCCCAGGACCACTCCGACGTTTTCACTCCTGAACCAGGAATCACGCCCGTCACAATTAATGTCATCAAGGCTTAGAACGGCTACTGACCGGTCACCTGCGAGGTCCCACATTGCGAGACGGTATAGATCGGGTCGCATTGGATGCCTTTTTGTAGGCATCCCACAAATACTTAAGACAAGATTCATTTTCTCTTACACGGCGCAAACCACCCTTCACAGTGTTCTCTTAAACACGTGATCGCGCTGCTTGCTCCCGGACAGGGATCCCAGACCCCCGGCATGCTGACCCCGTGGCTGGAATTGCCCGGTGCCACCGACCAGGTTGAGCAGTGGTCGAAGGCCAGCGGACTCGATCTGGTGCGCCTGGGAACCACGGCCACCGCCGAGGAGATCACCGATACCTCCATCACCCAGCCGCTGGTGGTCGCGCTGACCCTGCTGGCCTACGACGAGCTGACCAAGCGTGGTCACCTCAATGCCAAGACCACCGTGGTCGCAGGGCACTCCGTCGGTGAGATCGCCGCCTACGCCATCGCCGGAGTCATCTCCGCCGACGACGCCGTCGCTCTTGCCGCCACCCGCGGCGCCGAGATGGCCAAGGCCTGCGCGCTGGACCCGACCGGTATGTCCGCCGTGCTGGGCGGCGACGAGGCCGAGGTGCTCGAGCGCCTGGAAGCCCTCGAACTGATCCCCGCCAACCGCAACGCCGTCGGGCAGATCGTCGCCGCCGGCCGCATCACGGCACTGGAGAAGCTGGCCGAGGATCCCCCGGCCAAGGCGCGTGTCCGCCAGCTCGCCACCGCCGGCGCCTTCCACACCCACTTCATGGCTCCCGCGCAGGAGGCGTACGCCGCCGCGGCCGCCGCGATCGCCCCGGCCGAGCCGGTGACCACCTTGCTGTCCAACTTCGATGGCACTCCCGTCGCCTCCGGCGCCGATGCCATGGAGAAGCTCATCAACCAGCTCACCTCGCCGGTCCGCTGGGACCTGTGCACCGAGTACTTCAAGACGGCAGACGTACAGGCCGTCGTGGAACTGCCGCCCTCGGGTGCGCTGTCCGGCATCGCTAAGCGTGAGATGCGTGGTGTCACCAATCACGCCCTGAAAGCCCTCGAAGACCTCGACGCCCTGGCCGAGCTGTAAGCGGCCAAACCACCAAAAAGTAGTACCCCGGATGAGTGGGCAGAGCCGCCCCCTCATCCAGTTTCAAATATCAGAGTTCACCCCAGGGCTGCACCTGCAGTCCATAACACCGAAGGGAGCCACCGAGTGGCCACCGCAGAAGAAAAAGATCGCATCGTCGCCGGTCTCGCCGAGATCATCGAAGAGGTCACCGGTATCGAGCCCTCCGAGGTCACCCTCGAGAAGTCGTTCGTCGACGACCTGGACATCGACTCGCTGTCGATGGTTGAGATCGCCGTCCAGACCGAGGACAAGTACGGCGTGAAGATCCCCGATGAGGATCTGGCCGGTCTGCGGACCGTTGGCGATGTCGTCAACTACATCGAGAAGCTCGAGCAGGAAAACCCCGAGGCCGCAGCCAACATCCGCGCGCAGCTGGAGGGCTAGGACCAGTGACAACCCCTTCCACTGCAAACGGTGGCTTCCCCAATGTCGTTGTGACGGCTCTCGCCGCAACGACCTCTATCGCGCCTGACATCGAGGGCACGTGGAAGGGACTCATCGCCGGGGAAAGCGGCATCGAGGTTCTCGAAGACGAATTCGTCGAGAAGTTCGGTCTGCCTGTGTGGATCGGTGGGCACCTCAAGGAGCCCATCGACACCCACATGACCCGGTTGGAGCTTCGCCGGATGGCCTACGTGCAGCGCATGGCGCTGCTCGTAGGCCGTCAGGTGTGGCAGAACGCCGGCACGCCCGATGACATCGACAAGGACCGCCTCGCGGTCGTCATCGGTACCGGGCTCGGCGGTGGCGAGCGCATCGTCGAGACCTACGACACCATGAATGAACATGGCATTCGCAAGGTTTCGCCGCTTGCCGTACAGATGTGTATGCCCAACGGTGCCGCCGCGGTGGTGGGCCTGGAGATCGGCGCCCGCGCGGGTGTCATCACGCCGGTGTCGGCGTGTTCCTCCGGCTCCGAGGCCATCGCGCACGCATGGCGCCAGATCGTGATGGGCGATGCCGACATGGTCGTCTGCGGTGGCGTAGAGGGCATGATCGAAGCCCTTCCGATCGCCGCGTTCTCCATGATGCGCGCCATGTCGACGCGAAATGACGAGCCGGAGAAGGCTTCTCGCCCGTTCGACAAGGACCGCGACGGATTCGTGTTCGGCGAGGCCGGCGCGCTCATGGTCATCGAGACCGAGGAGCACGCCAAGGCTCGCGGCGCGCAGATCCTGGCCCGCGTGATGGGCGCAGGCATCACCTCCGACGCGTACCACATGGTGGCCCCGGGCCCCGATGGTGTGCGCGCCGGTGCGGCGATGACCCGCGCGATTCAGACAGCGGGCTTGTCCCCCAAGGACATTGACCACATCAACGCGCATGGCACGGCCACCCCTATCGGCGATATCGCCGAGGCCAACGCCATCCATGTCGCAGGTGTCCAGCACGCCGCGGTCTACGCGCCCAAGTCGGCGCTGGGGCACTCGATTGGCGCCGTCGGCGCCCTGGAATCGGTGCTCACCGTGCTCGCGCTGCGCGACGGCGTTATCCCCCCGACGCTCAATCTTGACAACCTTGATCCCGAAATCGACCTGGATGTCGTTGCGGGAGAGCCACGACACGGGGATTTTAAATACGCAATCAATAACTCGTTCGGATTCGGCGGGCACAACGTTGCGCTTGCCTTTGGCAAGTATTAAGCACCAGAGAGGCTCAAGATGACGATCCTGGCTCCTGAGGCCATCGACGAATCGCTCGATCCACGCGATCCGTTGCTGCGGCTGAACATGTTCTTCGATGAGGGCACTGTCGAGCTGCTGCACGAGCGTGATCGCTCGGGTGTGCTGGCCGCCGGTGGCACGGTCAACGGAGTCAGGACCATCGCCTTTTGCACCGACGGCACCGTCATGGGCGGCGCCATGGGTATCGAGGGCTGCCGCCACATCGTCAACGCCTACGACACCGCCATCGAAGAACAAAGCCCCATCGCCGGTATCTGGCACTCCGGCGGCGCCCGTCTGGCTGAAGGAGTTTCGGCCCTGCACGCCGTCGGGCTGGTCTTTGAGGCCATGATCCGCGCCTCCGGGTACATCCCGCAGATCTCGATCGTCGTCGGGTTCGCCGCCGGCGGCGCCGCTTACGGCCCGGCGCTGACCGATGTCATCATCATGGCCCCCGAAAGCCGCGTATTCGTCACCGGACCCGACGTGGTCCGCTCGGTGACCGGTGAAGATGTCGACATGGCCACCCTGGGCGGCCCCGAAGCGCACCACAAAAAATCTGGTGTGTGCCACATCGTGGCCGACGATGAACTCGACGCCTACGCGCGCGGGCGCAAGCTGATCGGGTTCTTCTGCCAGCAAGGTGTTTTCGATCGCGGCCGCGCCGAATCCGATCACACCGACCTACGCGCCCTGCTGCCCGCATCGGCCAAACGCGCCTACGACGTGCACCCCATCGTCAACGCCCTGCTCGATGGAGATGACCCGTTCGAGGAGTTCCAAGGCAAATGGGCACCCTCGATGGTCATCGGCCTGGGCCGTCTGGCCGGGCGCAGTGTCGGGGTACTGGCCAACAACCCGCTACGCCTGGGTGGCTGCCTGAACTCCGAAAGCGCCGAAAAAGCAGCACGTTTCGTGCGCCTGTGCAACGCCTTCGGCATCCCCCTGATCGTTCTCGTGGACGTGCCCGGCTATCTGCCCGGTGTCGGCCAAGAATGGGGCGGCGTCGTGCGCCGCGGCGCCAAACTGCTGCACGCGTTCGGTGAAGCCACCGTCCCACGCGTCACCCTGGTGACCCGCAAAATCTATGGCGGCGCCTACATCGCCATGAACTCACGCTCACTGGGCGCCACCAAAGTCTTCGCCTGGCCCGACGCCGAAGTCGCCGTCATGGGCGCCAAAGCCGCGGTCGGCATCCTGCACAAAAAACAACTCGCCGCCGCCCCCGCAGAAGAACGCGAAGCCCTACACGAAGAACTAGCCCTCGAACACGAACGCATCGCCGGCGGCGTGGACCGCGCCATCGAAATCGGCGTCGTCGACGAAGAAATCGAACCCTCACAAACCCGCGCAGTACTAACCCGCGCACTCGCCGAAGCCCCCTCACGACGCGGCCGCCACAAAAACATCCCGCTGTGACGGTCGGCACCACACTCACCGTCGACGGACACCGGCTGGCATATCGCCAGTTCGGTTCCGGGGACCGTGTTGTGGTGCTGTCACACGCCTTCCTCACCTCGCATTATCTGGAGCATGCGTGGGCCAAGGAGTTGGCCGAGCGCGGCTTTCGGGTGATCTGCCTGGATCTGCTCGGCACCACCGCCGACGAGCACCCGCTGGAGCCTGATCGCTATAACTCGCAGGCCTTGGGGCGCCAGCTCATTGGCGCTTTGGATGCTCTCGGTGTCGAACGCGCGGTGCTCGGCGGCACCTCCATCGGCGCGAATATCTCGGTGGAGGCGGCGGCCTGGGCGCCCGAGCGGGTGGCCGGTCTGCTGCTGGAGGGACCATTCCTGGAACGGGGTATCGGCGCCGCCGGTTATCTGTGGTCTGCCGGGCTCACCCTGTTCACCCTCGGGCGTCCGCTGGTGTGGCTGGTCGGCGCGGTGGCTCGATCGTTCCCCGAAACCGAACAGCCCACCCTCGGCTTGCTGCGCGAATTCCTGACGGCTCCTCCGTCGCGCTCCGCGGCATTCATGAAGGGCATGCTGGTGGGCCGGATGGCACCGCCGCGCGCGGTGCGCCGGGCCGTGAACGCGCCGACGATGATTCTCGCGCTCACCGCGGACCCGCTGCATCCGGCGGCCGACGCACATAACCTCGCCATCGATATCGTTGGTGCGCAAGTGGTTTCGGCCGGAACGTTGGCGACCTTACGGTTCTGGCCGCGCCGGGTGACACCCGCGATCGTGAGTTTCCTGGTGGAGACGTTCGGCATCGATGTCACCGCTCGACAAGCCGATGCCTAGCCATCCCCCTACTGTTAGAGTGACGTTTCATTCACATAATCGACAAGGGAGTCTGGGGAATGGCACTTCGGCGTAAGAAGGCACTCAAGTTGCTTGTCGACGGTCAGCCGACCGCGACGCTCATCACGACCAAGGTCGGCCCGAGTCTGTTCCAGCGCCTGTCGGCACTCATCCAGACTCTGGTGCGTCTGGGCGTTCGCCTTACCGGTATCGGATTCCGGGCGGGCGGCGCGGGCCTGGCCGCCACCGGTGTTGCGCATTTCGTCGCGCCTCAGCCGTTCGAGTCCATCTCCAAGGTCGCCTTCCCGGAGGACACTCGCCGCTGGGTCTACCAGAACGGCTTCACCGAGCTGTTGCTCGGACTTGCCCTGGCGTTCCGGCGTACCCGCATCGTGGGCAGCCTCGGTAGCCTTGCCTACATCGGTTTCCTGGTAAGCCGCCTGGTCGCCAACAAGAGCTGAGGGTCTAGCCGACCCCGCGGAGCCAGGTGACCTCGGCGCCGTCCCCGCCGCTGCGGTACGGCTCCAGGGCGTCATCCCATGCACTGCCCAGCATGGTGTCGAGTTCGGCGGTGATGCTGCCGGGATCGGCATCCATCAGACCGCGCAACCGCATCTCGCTGACCATGATGTCGCCGTTGGCACTCGTGCTGCCGCTCCACATGCCGAGCTGCGGGACGTGGCTGAAGCGCTGACCGTCCACGCCGTCGCTGGCATCCTCGGTGACTTCGAAGCGAAGCACCGGCCACGAGCGCAGGGCGTTGGCCAGGCGCGCACCGGTGCCGACCGGGCCCACCCAGTTGGTGACGGCGCGCAGCTGCCCCGGCATGGCCGGTTGCGCCTGCCAGCGCAGCTTCACCGTGTCAGCGGTACGGCCGGACGTGATCGCCGACAGGGTCGACGACAAAGCCCACTCGACGTGCGGGCACACTGCGGCCGGTGAGGCGTGGACATACACCACGCCGGTTGTCGAGTCGGCGAACTGAGGCGACGCGTGCATTCGTAGTGCTCCTTTGTCTTCGACGAGGACGTCTTCCCCAACGGCTCGCGAAGCTTCTAGAGCGTGTTACTGAATTACACCTGTGTGCCTTGTGACACCATTGTGCCTTCTGATGCGCGTGTTGCGCCAGTCCTAAGGGCGAATTTGAGGTAACGGCTTCCTGAGAGTCTGTGGGGAGCCCTTATCCGAACTCGGCCAGCACCGCGTCGGACAGCTGTGGCCACACCTGATTGGCCCAGCCGTCGAAGGATCTGTCCGTCAGCACGACGAGCGCCAGGTCGACCTTCGGGTCCACCCAGATGAAGGTGCCCGCCTGCCCGAAGTGGCCATAGGTGGCCGACGAGTTCTCGCTACCGGTCCAGTGCGGGAGCTTGGTGCCCTTGATCTCGAAACCCAACCCCCAGTCATTGGGACGTTGCACGCCATACCCGGGCAGCACCCCGTCCAGCCCCGGGAACACAACATTCGTCGCACGATGATGCGTCTCGGCCGTGACGAGACGCGGCCGCAACAGGTCACCGGCGAAGGCCGCGAGATCCACCACGGTGGAGGCCGCACCAAAACCCGCGGCCTCGGCTCCCCCGGCCAGGACGGTGCCGGTCATACCGAGCGGCTCGAACACCGCCTCACGCAGATACTGGTCGAACTCGATGGTGGCGCCGGCCGCGACCGCCTTCGCGAGCACCCCGAACCCGTAGTTGGAGTAGACGCGCCGCATGCCCGGCTTGGCGATCACCGCGTCCGAATGCATCGACAACCCCGAGGCGTGCGCCAGCAGATGCTCGACGGTCGAGCCGGGAGGCCCAGCCGGGGTCGCGAGATCGATGGCGCCCTCTTCGAGCGCCACCTGTGCGGCCCGCGCCACCAAGGGCTTGGTGACCGACGCGAGGGCGAATTGGTGCGTCACCGGGCCTATTTGGGCCCTGATCCCCTCCGGCCCCACCACTGCGGCGGAAACGGTGGGCACCGGCCAATCGGCGACGAGGTCGAGGGCACTCACAGGGATGACGATAGTGTCTGGCGCATGGCTCAAACGGTGCGCGGTGTGATCGCTCGGTCGGTGAAGGCTCCGGTGGAATTGGTGGACATCGTGGTCCCCGATCCGGGCCCGGGTGAGGTTGTGGTGAAGGTGCAGGCGTGCGGGGTGTGCCACACCGATCTGACCTACCGCGAGGGCGGGATCAACGACGAGTTCCCTTTCCTGCTCGGCCATGAAGCCGCCGGAATTGTGGAAACCGTCGGCGCCGGAGTAACCACCGTTGCGCCGGGCGATTTCGTCATCCTGAACTGGCGCGCGGTGTGCGGGGTGTGCCGGGCCTGCAAGCGCGGGCGCCCGCAGTACTGCTTCGATACCTTCAACGCCACCCAGAAGATGACGCTCACCGATGGCACCGAGCTGACCCCCGCGCTGGGTATCGGCGCGTTCATCGAAAAAACGCTGGTACACGCCGGGCAGTGCACCAAGGTCGACCCCTCCGCCGATCCGGCCGTGGTCGGCCTGCTGGGGTGCGGGGTGATGGCCGGCCTGGGTGCGGCCGTCAATACCGGCAATGTGGGCCGCGATGACACCGTGGCCGTCATCGGTTGCGGCGGAGTCGGAGACGCCGCCATCGCCGGCGCCAAACTCGCCGGGGCCCGCACCATCATCGCCATCGACACCGATGACAAGAAACTGGCCTGGGCCAAGGACTTCGGTGCCACGCACACCATCAACGCCCGCCAGGTCGACGATGTGATCACCGCCGTGCAGGATCTCACCGACGAGTTCGGTGCCGATGTCGTCATCGACGCCGTCGGGCGTCCGGAAACCTGGAAGCAGGCCTTCTATGCGCGCGATCTGGCCGGCACCGTGGTGCTGGTCGGGGTCCCCACCCCCGATATGAAGCTCGAAATGCCGCTGATCGACTTTTTCTCCCGTGGCGGATCCCTGAAATCCTCCTGGTACGGCGACTGCCTGCCCGAACGCGACTTCCCCACCCTGGTCAGCCTCTACCAGCAGGGCCGCCTGCCGCTGGACCGCTTCGTCACCGAACGCATCGCGATCGGGGATATAGAAGCCGCATTCGACAAAATGCATCACGGCGAAGTCTTACGCTCAGTCGTGGTGCTGTAGTCGGGTCCTCCGGTGTCGATCAATCGGAGGCAGTTTGTGGCGGGAGGTGTCGGCGTGGCCGCTGCCACAACGGGATTGGCCGCACTGTCCGGGTGCGGCGATGAGAATGCGAGCCCTGGGGCCGGCACCGATCTGATCTTCGTCGGCGGTCCCGTCGTGACGGTCGATGGCCACGGCACCACGGCCGAGGCGCTGGCCGTCACCGGTGGGAAGATCGCCGCCGTCGGTACGCGGCAGGATGTGCTGAGGCTGCGCACCGCCGAGACGAAGGTGGTCGAACTCGACGGGCGTGCCCTGCTTCCGGCGTTCGTGGAGGCGCATAGCCACCCGAGTCAGATCGCCGCGACGCTCGGCCCGCCCGCCGTCGATGTGCGCCCGTTCGTGGTCCCCACCGGCACGGAGGTCATGCGCACGCTGGCCGATACCGTCCGGGCCACCCCGAAGGGCACTCAGGTGCTGCTGTACGGCATTGACGTGCTGCTGCAATCCGATCTTCAATTGCCCACGCGCACACAGCTCGACGCGTTGGCGCCGGACAATCCGGTGATCATCATCGCCAACAGCGGGCATGCCGCCTACGCCAACAGCGCCTCCTTCCAGCTCGCCGGCATCACCAAGGACACCCCCGATCCGCTCGGCGCCGAGTACGTTCACGGACCCGACGGTGAGCTCACCGGTGAGGTCCGGGAGACAGCCGCACTGGTCACGTTGGCGACGCCGTACCTGCGGGATGTCGCCGAACCCAATGCATATCAGAATCTGCGGTGGGCCTTCGGCCAGCTGGCGGCCGCGGGAATCGCCACCAGCAGTGAGCACAGCTACAGCGCGCCGCAGCAGGGCGACCTGTACCGCAGGATGGCCGCCGACCCGGGCGTCACACTGCGCATCCGCGCCTACGAGATGGGCACCCCCGAGCTGGCCAAGGACCCGGCGCACGTGGCCGGGCCTCCGGCGGGCGCGGACCAGATGTTCGCCCAGATCGGCATGAAAATGTGGGCAGACGGATCACCTTGGCAGGGAAACATTTTCACCTCGTTCCCGTACCTGGACACCGCGGCCACCCGCCGGATGGGTCTGGAGCCACACCACCACGGCGGGATGAACTACACCCCCGAACAGGTCACCGAACTGGCGACGGCCTTCATCAAGCAGGGCTGGCAGCTGGCCTGTCACGTCCACGGTGACCGCGCGGTGGACGTGGTGCTGGACGCGTACGAGAAGGCCCAATCCCCCGCGTCGGCACGCTCCCGACTCGAACACGTCGGCGCGATGACCCCGGCACAGTTCCAGCGCGCGGCGCGCCTGGGCGTGCATCCCAGCCTGTTCATCGAACACGTCTACTTCTGGGGCGATCCCCTCATCGACGAGCTGTTCGGTCAAGACCATGGCGCGCACTGGATGTCGGCGAAGTCCGCGCTGGATGCCGGGCTACGGGTCTCGTTTCACAACGACGGCAACGTGACGCCGCCAGATCCGCTGGGCAACATCGCCACCGCGGTCACCCGCAAGGCGAAAGGATCCGGCCGGGTGCTCGCCCCGGAGCAGCGGATCACCGTTGCACAAGCCGTGCGGGCGCAGACCATCGACGCAGCCTGGCAGCTGCATCTGGATACCGACATCGGCAGTCTCGAGGTGGGCAAGTACGCCGATCTTGTGGTGTTGTCGGCAGATCCGCATGCCGTGGACGCGGAGGCGCTACGAGACATCACGGTGCGGGCCACTTACCTCGCCGGACGGCAGACCTACGCCGCTCCGCAGGGCTGACCTATACCGCACTCAGTGCTGGGGATCTAGCATCCCGCGAGAGCTTTTAACTTTGTACAGCTCATAATCCGCCTGTTGAACAAGCGAATCCAAGTCGACTTTGCCGCCTGTTTGCGACTGCCAGGCGGCGCCGACACTGACGCTCCACGTGTCAATGCCCGCACGCGGCGTGCTGACCCGGCGAATGGTGGTGTCGATGTTCTCGGCACGGCCAGGGAACGCCACCACCAAGAACTCGTCGCCACCGATGCGTGCGGCGATCTCGCCGACCCGTGTGCTCACCGTGAGCATGGCTGCCACTGCCTTCAACATCGCATCACCGGCGCCGTGGCCCCGGGTGTCGTTGAGTTCCTTGAGCCCGTCCACGTCCATCAACACCACCACGACGTCGACGGCGTCGATGCGGCCCCGGTGCAGCAGGTCGATCGCGGTGGTCACGCCCCGGCGGTTCAACAGACCCGTGAGTGGATCGCGGTTTGCCGAAACCGCAGCTGCCAGGATCGAGTCGCGGCCTCCTTCCAGGACCAGCTGGATGATGGTCGGCATCAACACCACCGCGGCGAGCGTGGGCGCTCCGTAGGTGAACTGCGAGGACCAGGTCGCACCGTCAACCATTACGTTCACCGCCACCAGCGCGCCGAACAGCGCCAGCGCGAACCCACAGTGCACCACCAAGGCGCGTCTGCCCAGGAAAAAGGTGGGAAGAAGGCCGACCAGGCCCAGGTACACGACCGCGCAGAGCCTGGCCGTCGGGTCGGAAAACATCGCTGCCGTGATCGCCAGCGTCACGTCTGCCCACGTCACGAACGCGACCATGCCACGCCGGTTCGGCCAGGGAAACAAGATCCAGCACAAGCCGACGATCACGGCCATCGCAGCCGCTACGGCCTGGATCGTGCGAGGCCACACCCCCTGGGGCCCTAATGGGTTGAACTGGGTGGCTCCCGCCAGAACCACGATGGAGAAGCACAAGAGCCCGATGCCAACTTTGAGCTGCCTCAACTGCCCGGCGCCGCGAAGCGCGTCGGTAACCAGGAGGTATTGAAACCCTGGCTCTAGCTGCTGCCGATTTTGCACACCCGATTATGGCCCTTGCAATCACCATGAGCAGGTGCCTTTTGCACACAAGGTCGCACGCCGATAGTGGCGGACATGACGACACGACACGGGCGCAGGGCGGCGATCATCGGTGCGGGACAGACCGGCGCCACCGCTGCACTGGGACTGCTGGACAATGGTTTTGACGTCACCATCTACAGCGACCGCGATCAGAGAAGTTTGCGGGAAGACGTGCCCGCGACAGGCACCGCGCTGATCTTCGGCGAAGCGCAGCGTGCCGAGGCGAGCCTGGGGCTGACCAATTACCTTGAGCCCGGCCCCACCTCGACCGGTCTCAGCGTGCGCCTGGTCGACGGTAACGAACCCGGCCGCCCCGAGGTCATCGCCTTCGATGCCGACTTCGATCGCGGTACTCAGGGCGTCGCCGTCGACACCCGACTCAAGGCCGATGATCGCCTCACACAGTTCCAGGAACGCGGCGGGCGTTTCCTCGTGGAACAGGTGGATCCAGAAAAGCTTGACTCGATCGCTGCCGCCCACGACCTGACCTTGGCGGCAACCGGCCGCGGCGGCCTGTCCTCGCTGTTCCCTGTGGATGCCGACCGCACGGTGTACGACCGCCCCCAGCGGCGGCTGCTGATGCTGACTGTCGCGGGCCTGGGACACGGGCCCGATGTGTTCGCCCACCGGGGACCCGCGGGTGGGCGCCACAGCGCGTTCTCATTCATCACCGATCAAGGCGAGGCGTGGTGGGGTCCGTACCTGCACAAGGACGCCGGACCGTCGTGGTCATTCCTGACCTGGGCCAAGCCCGGTAGTGACTGGGAACGGCGGTACGCCGCCGTCGACAGCGCCACCGCCGCGCTGGAAGCCGTCACCGATGTGCATCGCGAGTACATCGATTGGGATCTGCCGGAGGTGTTGTCGCTCAACGTCATCGAGGAGGACCCGCATTCGTGGATCACCGGCGCGGTCACCCAGCTGGTGCGGCACGGCGTGGGGCACACCGCCAGCGGACATCCCGTGGCGGCCCTCGGTGACACCGCGGTGGCCTATGACCCGATCGCCGGACAGGGCGCGCAGGGCGGCCTGGTCCAGGCGTCAGCACTGGTCCACAAAGCCGCTGCGCATGACGGCCCCTTCGACACGGCCTGGCTCACTGCGGCTTTCGAGGATTTCTACCACCGGCGGGCGCGTGCCGCGCAGCTGGTGACCCGGCTCTACCTCGGTGACGACGAGCTGCATGACTACGGCGACCTGTTCTTCGCGGCGGGTCATGTGCACGAGGGCTTCGCATCCAAACTGTTCAGCCTGCTCGATGATCCGAAGCCCTTCGAGGGGGTCACCTCGATCGAGACGGCCAAGGAGCTCATCACCGAATGGGCGGGGGAACCCGCCGACGCCATCCTGGAGCGATTCTCCCCCGCCGGCCGGTTCGCCCGGTCCGGGCTGGTGCGCGCCGCCTAACGCTGAGCCGGGCGGTACGCCGTGACGACCACCGAGCCACCGAGCCCGATGTTGTGCTGCAAGGCCACACCGTCCTTGGTGGCCGCGCCGGCGACCTGACGCTTGTCGGCCTGCCCGCGCAACTGCCAGTTCAGCTCGGCGCACTGGGCCAGCCCGGTGGCGCCCAGCGGGTGTCCCTTGGAGATCAGGCCGCCCGACGGGTTGACCACCCATTTCCCGCCAAAGGTGGTGTCCTGGTTGTCGATCAGCTTGCCGGCTTCACCCTGTTCACAGAAGCCGAGCGCCTCGTACACCAGGATCTCGTTGGCCGAGAAGCAGTCATGCAGCTCCACCACGTCGATGTCCTCGGGGCCGATCTGCGCCTGCTCGTAGACGGCGGCGATCGCCGCCTTGTTCATGTGCGCGCCGACGATGCCCGCCGCGGTGCCGTCGAAGGTGTCGGCCCGGTCGGTGACGGTGGCCTGCCCGACGATCTCGACGGCCTGGTCGGCGAGTCCGTGCTTGTCGACGAACTCCTCGCTGGCCACGATGGCTGCCGCGGACCCGTCAGAGGTCGGCGAGCACTGCAGCTTGGTCAGTGGCGCCACGATGCTCCGCGACGACAGGATGTCTTCCAGTGAGTATTCGTCCTGGAACTGGCTGTACGGGTTGTTCACCGAGTGCTTGTGGTTCTTGTAGCCGATCCACGCCAGCTGTTCGGCGGTAAGGCCGTACTCGCGCATGTATTCCTCGGCCGCGGCGGCGAACATCCATGCGGTCATGGGCATTTGCGGCGGAGTCAGCTCACCGAGACGTTCGAGCTGCGGCATCAATGGCGACTCGCGGTCGGTGAACTTCATGCTCAGCGAGCCGCGTTCCATCTTCTCGAACCCGGCGGCCATCACGACGTCGGACTGGCCGCTGCGAATGGCGTTGGCCGCCATGAACAGTGCGGTCGATCCCGTCGAGCAGTTGCTGTTGACGTTGTAGATCGGAATGCCGGTATGGCCCAGCTCGTAGAGGGCACGGTGCCCGGAACACGAATCGCCATAGACGTTTCCGATGAAGGCCTGCTCAATCTGTTCGTACCGGACCCCGGCGTCGTCGAGCGCCTTGGTTCCGCTCTCCTTGACCATGGCCGGGTAGTCCCAGCCTTCGCGACTCCCGGGCTTCTCGAACTTCGTCATGCCGACGCCGACGACGAACGCCCTGTTCTGCTGCTTCATTGTCACTCCTTGTCGCGTCTCGTCACAAAGACCGAGAGATGAGCTCTTTCATGATTTCGCTTGTCCCGCCGTAGATCTTGTTGACGCGTGCGGCGGCGTACGCCCGGGCGATCGGGTACTCCATCATGTATCCGTATCCGCCGAAGAACTGGACACACCGATCGACCACCGCGACCCCCTTGTCGGTGGCCACCAGCTTGGCGATGGAGGCCGTCGCGGGGTCATTGGCGCCCTCGATGTAGTTCTGAATGCACCAGTCGACGGTTGTCTTGATGGAAAGCACCTCGGCCTTCAGCTCGGCCAGCTGAAACCTGGTGTTCTGAAACTTGATGAGCGGCTGGCCGAATGCCTCACGTTCCTTGGTGTACTTGATCGACTCCAGCACCGCGGCCTCGGCCATGCCGGCGTTCCCCGAGGCGATGATGAGGCGCTCGCGTGCCAGCTGAGTCATGAGCTGGATGAACCCCTGGCCATCTTCCTCGCCGAGCCGGTTGGCCACCGGCACCCGCATATCGCTGAAGAACAGTTCACGGGTGTCCTGCCCGTGTTGCCCCACCTTTTCCAGCACCCGGCCTCGCTCGAATCCGGGCAGGTCCCTGGTCTCGGCGACGATGAGCGATATCCCCTTCGCGCCCTGTGACGGATCGGTCTTGGCCACGATCACCAGCAGGTCACAGTGTGTGCCGTTGGAGATGAACGTCTTCGAGCCGTTGATCACGTAGTGATCGCCATCCCGGACCGCGCTGGTGCGCACCCCTTGCAGATCGGATCCCGTTCCCGGCTCGGTCATGGCGATGGCCAGCACCAGGTCACCACTGATGATGCCCGGCATCCAGCGAGCCTTCTGCTCGGTGTTGCCATAGGTGTTGATGTAGTGCGCGACGATCGGCGAGTGCACGCCCCAGCCCGTCGCGGTGTCCTGAGCAAGGGCCAACTCCTCGGCGACCACCGCGGAGAATCCGAAATCGCCTCCGGCACCGCCATATTCCTCGGGCAAGTCCAGGCCGAGCAGACCGGCATCGCCGAGCTTGTTCCAGAACTCGCGGTCCACCTGGTGCTGCGCGCTCCAGCGTTCCTGGTTGGGCGTGGACTCCTTGCGCAGAAACTCGGCGGCATGCTTGCGCAGGTCGCGGTGTGCTTCGGTCTCCCACGACGCGCGATAGGACGGAAACAGTGCGGACATCTTCGTTGACCTCCTCGTCAGGACGATACAAGTGTATCGTTTCAGATTCGTTTGTAAAGGGGTGCGGTACGATGAGTCCCATGGCAAACCCGCGCGCGACCGACGAGGACCTGACCGCGAAGGCGCGCATTCGCAACACCGCGCTGGATTTGTACGCCCAGTACGGCGAGGAGCGAATTTCGTTGCGCGCGGTCGCATCCGAGGCCGGGGTGACACTCGGGCTGGTACAACACCATTTCAAGACCAAGGCCGGCCTGCGCGAGGCCGTTGATCAGCTGGTCGTCGACTACCACGTCGAGGCCTTGCGCTCGGTCGACGAAGAGAAGGACCCGCGCAAGCTCGCCGCGGCCCGCGATGCCGCCGTCGTCGCGATGCTCAAGGCGAATCCCCCGATCGTGAACTACGTGCGCCGGGCCGTGCTCGAGCCCTCCGAAGAACAGCTGAGCATGTTGAATGCGTTGATTCAGCTGACACGCGACGAGGTGGTCACCCTCCGCGAGGAAGGCATGGCACCCACCGATCGTCCCGAGTCCACTCAGGTTGTGTCCGTGATGGTTCGGCAGATGGGCGCCCTGCTGCTGCAACCCCTGATCGACGCGGTATGGGACCGGCTGGAGCACGGGGACACCCCGAAGCCCACGCTATCCATCAAAGTGCTCGACTAACCCCCGCCCCAGGCGGTTACGGTACTGACGTGACATCACGCAGCCCCGGCTATCGGCCCACCGATGACGAGCTACTCGATCTGGTGTTACCCGTCGTGGCCGAACAGGGTTGCGGGGCAGTCACTATGGACCAGATAGTGGCCTCCGGCCAGGTGACCAAACAGACGCTCTACGCACACTTCGGCTCCAAGGACGGATTGCTCATCCGACTCGTCGGGCGCGAGGCAACCTTGATGCGCGCGATCTTCGACGACGTGTCGATGCCGGAGAACGTCGACCTGAATGACCCGGCGGCATCGCTGAGCGAAGCCCTGAAGCCATTCTTCATCCATGCCGCCGCCCGCCCATTGGGCATGCGGCTGCTGGCCGACGCCACCGCGCCACATGTCCCGGGATTTGATCAGCAGGTGCTCACCGATGCCGTGTCCCGGATCATGAGCATCCTCGAACTCTGGGAGCCGGTACACGACGAGGCCGAGAAGCACCGGCGCCTGCTGTTGGCGACCATGAGTGCACAAGCCATCAGGTCGGGAGTCTTGACGGCCATCGCCCACCACATCGACCCCCAGGTCGCGGTGCGTACCTGCGCGGCATACATCGTCGCCGGCATCAGCACCGCCTATCCGGAATCCATCTAACCTCCCCACATTCCGGCATCACGAAATTTGGCTCTTGTCATACCCATTCATGCGGTCTACCGTCGAGCTTGACTCTACGTTCTAGCTTCGATGATGCAGCCAAAGGATGTCGACATGGAAATAGATCTACTTGCGGACGAGCATGCACTCCCGGTCGATCGGGAGACGACAGCGACCGCCTTGCGCGTAACCGGTGAGATACCGAAATTCCTGAACGGCCGTTATGTCCGCACCGGCCCCAATCCACTTCCCGGACAATATGACCCCAACAACTACTCGGTGTTTGGCCTTGCCGGGGACGGCATGGTGCACGGTGTGCGGCTGCGCGATGGCCGCGCCGAGTGGTATCGCAGCCGGTGGGTGCGCACGCCCAAGGTGTCCAGACTGCTCGGCGAGAAGCCCAAGCCCGCCAACTATCGCGCTGGTGTGACGACCGTGTCCCCGCAGACGAATGTGTACGGCTTCGCCGGCAAGACCATCGTCAGCGCCGAAGGCGGTGTCGCACCCTACGAGCTGAACGATGAGCTGGAGACCGTCGGAACCTGTGATTTCGGCCAAACACTGGAAGGCGGATACACCGGACATCCCAAGCTGGATCCGGTCACCGGCGAATTGCACGCTGTCACCTACCAACTCGTCGGGCCGGCGGTGGCGCGCTATGTGGTCATCGATCCCCACGGCACGGTGCGCAAGAGCGTGCCACTGGATGTACCGGGCCGGCCATTACTGCACGACATCGCCTTGAGCGAGAACTACGTGATGATCTTCGACTGCCCGCTGGTGGTCGACCTCAACCAGCTGACGCGCAAGGTCGCGCCCTCGGCGACACCGCAGTTCATCACCCGGATGGCGGCGGGGCTCCTCGGCCGATTCGAGCCGCCCGCGTTGTTCGGCCCGCTGGTGGCCCGGGCACCCCTGCCCAAGACTGCCGAGGTACCGCTGCGGTGGAAGAGCTCGCACCCCAGCCGAATTGGGGTGATTGCCCGCCAGGGGCCCGCGACGGTGCGCTGGTTCGAGATCGAACCGTGCTACGTGTTCCACACTCTGAACGCTCACGAGGAGAACGGCACCATCGTCATCGACGCCTGCCGTATCACTGGCCCCGACAACGACTCGGAGTACAACATCGCCGATGTACTGGGGACCGGGCGACCACGCCTACACCGGTGGGAGGTCGATCTAGAGACCGGAGTGGTCAAGGAATCATGGACGGACGAACGCCTCCAGGAATTCCCCATGGTCGACCCGCGCCGAGTCAGCCTGCCGCACCGATACGGCTTCACCACCAGCGTAGGCGACACCGATATCGACACCCTGAAAAGCCTCGATGACGCACGTGCCTCCCTGATCCGTTACGACCTCGACAGCGGCGGCGCCACCGAACACAAGCTGGAGGCCGGACACATACCCGGCGAGTTCTCCCCCGTGCCCCGTTCCGCGGACGCCGAGGAGGGCGACGGGGTGCTCATCGGATATGAATACGATCGCAGCACCCGGCTGAGCAATATGTTGATCGTCGATGCTCAGTCGATGGAAAAGCTTGCCACCATTCATCTCCCAGCGCGGATACCGTTTCAATTCCACGGCAACTGGATCCCGGCCTAGCCGCCCTTCGCCACGATCCGGACCCCATCCCTGCCCGCGTCCAGCAGATCCTGCAGCACCTTCTGGACAACCTGCAGGTCGGCATTGCTGTAGCGCTGCAGGAAATCGCGCACACCGTGTTCCATCTCCTCGTGCAGGCGGGTGTGCACATCGACGACGGTGCTCCCGTCGGCGGTCATGATGAGCTCAATCTCCTTGCGGTTACCTGGAATCGGCGCACGCACGACCCAGCCCGCATCCACCAGGCGCTGCACATGCTTGGATACGGTGCCCTTGAGCTGACCCGAGCGTGCGGCCAGGCCCACCACACTGACCGGCCCGTCGGCGATCGCCGCCAACAGGTGTAGCGACAGCGTCGGCAGTGTTCTGATGAGGTGTTCCATCCGGCTCGGGAGCCGCTCGGCCAGGAAATCGCGCTCGGCGTCCGCGTCCTCGTCCGGGTCGAACTTGTCCCCCACCGCGCCCACCAGGGTGTTGATGCTGCCGATCAACGCCGACTTGGTTTTCATGGAAACCATATTGCCATCCCGCGACCGGTGCCGTACGTTGTTCACATGGTTTCGATGGAAACCATTTCAACAGAAACTTGAGGAGCACGCCATGAAGGCAGCAGTCGTGCACGAATGGGGGCAACAGCCCGCCTACACCGACTTCCCCGACCCACAGGCCCCCGAGGGCGCCGAGATCGCCACCGTGGAGGCGTCCGCCCTGACCAACCTGACCCGGTCCGTCATCTCCGGAAGGCACTACAGCAGCAAGGAAATCACCCTTCCAGCGATTGCCGGTGTCGACGGTGTCGCCCGGCTGGCCAGCGGCAAGCGGGTATACACCGGATCCATCGCACCACACGGCCTGATGGCCGAACGCACCGTCGTCTACCCCACCGGCGCCGTCGAGGTGCCCGAGCATGTCGATTCGGTGACCGCCGCCGCAATGCCCAATCCGGGAATATCGGCGTGGCTGGCCCTGTCCCATGGCGCCGCGGTGCAGCCGGGTCAGCACGTGCTGGTGCTCGGAGCCACCGGAGTGACCGGCTCGCTGGCCGTGCAGCTGGCGAAATCGGTGTTCGGGGCCGGGCGCGTGACGGTCGCGGGCCGTAACGCCGAGCGATTGGAATGGCTATGCACCGTGGGCGCCGATGACGTCATCACGCTGGGCAGCGATGACTTGACCGACAGCATCACCGCACGGCACGCGGCGCGCCCGTTCGACGCGGTGCTTGACTACCTGTGGGGCTCCCCCGCCGAACAGACGCTGAACGCGCTGGCGGCCAGCCATTCGTCGGCGCACTTCCACGCCACCCGCTTCGTGCAGATCGGCGCGATGGCCGGCGAGACCGTCAGCGTCAGCGCCTCCACCCTGCGCAGCACCGGCATCACGCTGTCCGGCGTCGGCATCGGCAGTGTGCCGCCCGAGGCCTTGCTGCGGGCACGCACCGAGGCTCTGCCGAAGCTGTTCGCCATGCTCGACAGCGGAGACCTGCAGCTGCAGACGCTGGCCCGGCCGTTGGCCGATATCGAAACCGTCTGGGCGGCAAAGGAGCCGTCCGGGGTGCGTGTGGTGGTCACCCCCCAGTAACCTGCCGGTCGTCTATTTCCGGTTTTCCCGTGGGCCATTCGATGGCACGGTATGGACATGACGCACTTCGCCGAGCTCGATCACGACGAACACTCCCGCACCGGATTGAACGCCGACACACTGCAACGAGCCATCATCGACCATCTGCGGTACTCGATCGGGCGTCCGGCGAGCGTGCTGACCCCCGCGCACTACTACCGGGCTCTGGCACTCGCGGTCCGAGATCGCATGCAGCAGCGCTGGATTGCCAGCATGCAGACCTACCTGGACCTGAGCCGCAAGGTGGCGGTGTATTTGTCGGCCGAGTTCCTGATAGGGCCGCAGCTGGGCAACAACCTGCTGAACCTGCAGATCGAGCAGCAGGCCCGCGATGCCCTATCGGCGCTCGGCCAGGATTTCGACGAGGTGCTGGAGTGCGAGGAGGAACCGGGGCTGGGCAACGGTGGCCTGGGCCGCCTGGCGGCCTGCTACATGGACTCGCTGGCCACCCTGGATCGTCCCGCGATCGGCTACGGCATCCGGTATGAGTACGGGATCTTCGACCAGGAGATCCGCGACGGATGGCAGGTCGAGAAGACCGACAACTGGCTCGACAACGGAAACCCCTGGGAAATCGCCAAGCCCGACCTCAACTTCCTCGTCGGATGGGGCGGCCACACCGAGCAGTACCTGGATCAGGATGGAAACTTCCGCGCGCGCTGGATTCCGCAGCGCTTCCTCAAAGGCATCCCGTACGACACCCCCATCCAGGGCTACGGCGTGAACACCTGCAACACCCTGACGCTGTGGAGCGCCCGCGCCGTGCAGTCGTTCGAACTGGACGCCTTCAACGCCGGCGATTACTACAAGGCCGTCGAGGACGAGGTGTCCTCCGAGACCGTCACCAAGGTGCTCTACCCCAATGACGAGCCCGAGGCCGGCAAGCGGCTGCGGCTGCTGCAACAGCACTTCTTCGTCTCCTGCTCACTGCAGCGCGTGCTACACATCCTCGAGGATGTGGCCGAGCGCCCGGTCCACGAGCTCGCCGAGCAATTCGCCCTGCAGCTCAATGACACTCACCCGTCCATCGGTGTCGCAGAGTTGATGCGGCTGCTTCTCGACGAGCGCGCCCTGGGCTGGGACGAAGCCTGGGAGATCACCGTGGCGGCCTTCGGGTACACCAACCACACCCTGCTGCCCGAGGCACTCGAGACCTGGCCGCTGGGACTGTTCGCCGAATCACTGCCGCGGCACCTGGAGATCATCTACGAGATCAACCGCCGGTTCCTGGATGAGGTCCGGTCCCGCTTCCCCGGTGACGACGCCCGCGTGCGGCGCATGTCGCTCATCGGCGAAGAGGGCGGCAAGAGCGTGCGGATGGCGCACCTGGCCACCGTCGGCAGCCACGCCATCAACGGTGTGGCCGCACTGCATTCGGAGCTGCTCAAGGAGAGCGTGCTCAAGGACTTCTACGAGCTGTGGCCCGAGCGGTTCAGCAACAAGACCAACGGGGTGACACCGCGCCGGTTCCTGGCGCTGGCCAATCCGGGCCTGCGGGAGCTGCTCGACGACGCCATCGGCGAGGGTTGGGTGGCGGATCTGACCAAGCTGCGCGAGCTGGAACCGTACGCTGAGGACTCGTCCTTCCGGATGCAGTGGCGAGAGGTCAAGCGCCTCAACAAGGCCCGGCTCGCCGAGTACGTGCTGGCGACCACCGGGGTGGATCTGGACCCCAACTGGATGTTCGACATCCAGGTCAAGCGGATCCACGAGTACAAGCGCCAGCACCTCAACGTGCTGCACATCGTGACGCTGTACCACCGGCTCAAGCAGAACCCGGATCTGCGAATCGCACCACGCGCCTTCATTTTCGGCGGCAAGGCCGCACCCGGATACTTCATGGCCAAGCGGATCATCAAGCTCATCAACGCGGTCGCCGAGACCGTCAACAACGACCCGCACGTCAGCCAGTTCCTCAAGGTGGCGTTCCTGCCGAACTTCAACGTCAAGAGCGCGCACCTGATCTACCCGGCCGCCGATCTGTCCGAGCAGATTTCGACGGCGGGCAAGGAGGCGTCGGGCACCGGGAACATGAAGTTCATGCTCAACGGGGCGCTCACCATCGGCACGCTCGACGGCGCCAATGTCGAGATGCTCGAGGAGGCCGGGGCCGAGAACTTCTTCCTGTTCGGGCTGACCGTCGATGAGGTACAGCGCCTGGTGCACGAGGGGTACCGGCCCGAGGACTTCGTCGGGCTCAACGACGAACTCCGCACCGTGCTGGATCTGATTGCCAGTGGCCACTTCTCGGGTGGAGATCCGTCGGTGTTCGCGCCGATCGTGGACTCGCTGCGCGGTCACGACCCGTTCCTGGTGCTGGCCGACTACTCCTCGTACATCGAGTGCCAGGAGCGGGTGTCCGAGGCCTGGCACGACGTGACGGCGTGGACGCGGATGTCGATCCTGAACACCGCGCGCGGCGGCAAGTTCTCCTCGGACCGCGCCATCGCCGAGTACTGCGACGAGATCTGGGGCGTGCAGCCGGTCACCGTGCAGGTGTAGCTGCTCTCCGGTATATACACCTTGGCACATCATATGCACGAGCATATGATGTGTGCATGAACACGCCCCCTGATCTTCGTGCCGCGCATAGAACCGCTGTACTGACATCCGCCGATATCGTCTCGGCCATCACCGTGGATGACCTGCGGCGCCCGACCCCGTGCGCCGGTTGGACGCTGGCGGACCTGCTGATCCACATGACCGTCCAGCATCGCGGTTTCGCGGCCGCCGCCCGTGGTGCCGGCGGCGACCCGGCGGTCTGGAACCCCGATACCGTCGCCGACGCGGTGATGGCCAATCCCGCGGGCACCTATCGCGCCGCCGTGGACGATGTGCTGGATGCGTTTGCCGTCGACGGAGTGCCGGAGGCCACGTTCGCACTGGCCGAATTCGGCGCGGACGCTTCGTTTCCCGGCGCGATGGCCATCGGATTCCACTTCATCGACTACGTCGTGCACGGGTGGGATGCGGCGCGCAGCATCGATGCTCCGTTCGCGCTGCCCGACGACGTGATCGCCGCCGCGGTTCCCATCGCCTTGGGCGTACCCGATGGTGACCTGCGGGCCGCCGAGGGCTCGCCGTTCGCGCGGGCGCTCGACGAGGTTGACGGCCAGCGCGACCTCGACCGCATCCTGCGTCACCTCGGGCGCGCGCCGGATTGGGCCCCTGCTGTGGTGGCGTGACGGGCTCCGCAGCGCGAAGTTGGCCCGATTTTCGGGACATGTCTCTAGTGCCCGGCTACAAGCGACAACTTCGCGAGGGCGCCGGATTGTCGCTCAGAGGTGGGCACATCGACGTGTCCTTCCGCCCGACTCCCCGCTGGGCCCAACCCTCAGGAGAATCCGTCGATCTGGGATAGCACCCGCATCATCACCTCGTCGGCGCCGCCGCCGATGCTGAGCAGACGCTGATCCCGGAAGAATCGCGACGTCCACGTCTCGGTCATGTAGCCCATGCCGCCATGCACCTGCAGACACCAATCGCCGGCCTCGCGAACCAGCGGTCCGGCGGTGAGCTTGGCGATGGTCACCTCGCGGGTCACGTTCTCCCCCGCCATGTACCGCCCGGCGATATCGCGGTTGTAGACCTCCAGCATGTCGGCCCGCGCGGCGAAACCCGCGTACTGGTAGGCCAGATGCTGATTCTTGGTGAGCGGCTTGCCAAACACGTGGCGTGCCAACGCGTATTCCTTGGTGCGCTGCAGGGCCCTGTTCACACTGGCGGGGATGCCGTAGGCGCCGAACATGCGCTCCATGACGAACTGGGACATCTGCTGCTGGAACCCGCGGCCGACCTCGCCGATGGTGTTGGACACCGGCACCCGCACGTCGTCGAACGTGATCAGGCCCGTGTCGGAGGCGTACATGCCGAGCTTGTCGAGCTTGCGCACCTCGTATCCGGGCGCCTTGGTCGGCACGATGATCTGACTCATCCCCGCGTATCCGCCCTCATCGGAGGTGCGGGCCAGCACGCACAACCAGTCGGCCTGAACAGAGTTGGTGATGAACATCTTTGAGCCGTTGATCACCCAGTCGTCCCCGTCGCGGCGGGCATGGGTCTTGATACCGGCCACATCGGATCCGGCGTCGGGCTCGGTGACCGCGATGGCGGCGATCTGCTCGCCCTGCAAGGCCGGAGTCAGGTACTCGCGCTTGAGCTCGTCGGTGCCGTGCTTGTGCAGCGACGGGGTCGCCATCGCGACGTGCACTCCGAAGGCCATCGGGAACGAGCCGTGATCCACCCGGCCCAGTTCCTCGGCGAGCACCAGCGTGAAGAGGTGATCGGCGCCCTGCCCGCCGTACTCGGGGTCGTATTCGAGGCCGACCAATCCGAGTTTGGCCATATCGGCGATCACGTCGTGCAGCGGCATCATCTGCTCGCGTTCCCACTCGTCGACCTGCGGGTTGATCTTCTCCTCGATGTACCGGCGGACGGTACTGCGGAAGTCGTCGTGCTCGGACGAGAACGTCATCGGTCTCTCCTTGTATCGGTGTTGGGAGCCATCTTGCCTCAGCCGGGCGAGCTAACATGGTGGCGGAGGTCCCCCATGAGGTTCGCAGCAGTGTTCGCGTCGGCAGTGATGGCGCTGTCACTTGCGCCGATGGCCGTCGCGGACCCCAACTGGCCGATAGCCGGATCCGGCTCTGCCCGCGAAACCATCTCGGAACTGGAAAGCCAGGGGTACGAGGTTCAGATCAACTGGGTCAACGGCAATACCCTGACCCCGCTGGAGTTCTGCACGGTCAACGGCATCAACAATCCCGACCGCTCGGGCACGCAGGTCAAGGCCAACACCACCGTCTACGTCGACGTCTCCTGTCCCAACTACTGGGATACCGGCGACTAGGCCTTCAGAGCCCGACTTCGGTCCAGGCCTCGTCAATGGCCGTTGCGGGTGAGTCGGCACCGGACCGTGCCGCGGCGATCTGCCGGGTGAGTTTTGCGAAAGCCTTGAACGTCATGTTCTTACGTGCCTTGGGGCTGGTCAGCGCCTCGTACCAGACCGTCCCCACCGCCTCCCAGGATCTGGAGCCGTGTTTAGTCGCCGCGAGGTAGAACGCGTGGTTGGGGATGCCGCTGCCGTCATGTGGGTCACTGCCGGACACGTAGTCGCGATAGTGCGCCGGTTGCGGCGAGAGACAGTGTGCGGCACCGGGGTCGGCGAGATCCCGCAGACACGTGTACCCCTTGTCGACGGCACGGGGCCCCAGAATGTCCTTGCCGATCAGCCAATCGGCCTTGTCCGCGGTCTGTTCTGCTTGCCATTGCCGGAACATCGACCCGAAGACGTCCGAGACACTCTCGTTCAATGCCCCGGCCTCGTTCTCGTAGTTCAGGCCCGCGGTGAACTGCGTAACCCCGTGTGTCAGTTCATGACCGATCACATCGTTGGCCTTGGTGAAGTCCAGAAACATCTGGCCGTCACCATCGCCGTAGGCCATCTGCGAACCGTTCCAGAACGCGTTGGCGTACTTGACGCCGTAGTGGACGGACGAGATCAGCGTCATGCCCGCGTTGTCAACGGAGTTGCGGCCGAAGCACTCCCGGTAGAAACGCACGACCGCAGCCGTTTCGGTGAATGCCCGCTGCACGGTGGCATCCTTGGACGCGGCCGGATCGGCGACGGCCACGCCCGGCAACGAGGTGGTCTGCCGAGAATCGAACACCGGCGTTTCGGGGACCTTGGCCAACGCGGTGGCGGCTGCGCTGATGGTGTTACCACTTGCCGCCTGGGTAGCGCGCGTGTGCGCATTGCGCAAGGTACGCCAAGACAATTCGGATGCCGCGGTGGACAAGAGCGCCACCCGTGAGTCTTCGGTGATGTCACCATCCTCGGCCAGTCGTGACAGTACGGCCGGCGGGATGATGAAACGCGTGCACATTACGAATCACCCTACCCGGCAGCGTGCATGCCCGCTCGGCGCGCGAGCGGTGAACTGTCAGGTCCGGCCGTCAGATCCGCTCTTTGACGACCTGGCGGACGGCGTCGGGCAACAGACTCTCCGGGATGGCCCGAGTGGTCCGATCAGACCCGCTGACCCGGGTCACCGTGTAGGTGAAGCGGTCGGCGCCCGGGTCGCCCGGAAGCGACCCGGGGCTGTCCAACAATCCATCCAGTGCGCGTCGCGCCTCGGGGTCCAAGCTCTGGTCAGTACACGTGCCGCTGGCCGGAAGCCCGGTGAATCCGCCCCGTCTGTCGATGAGGTACTCCACCATGACGGCGACGCTACAGCCCGACCGCGGTCCACGCGTCGTCTATCGCCTTATGTACAGATTCGGCGGCCGCGTTGGCTGCGGAGATCTCACGAGTCAGGTTGGCGAAGGCCTTCATCTTCATGTTCGGACGGGCCTTCGGGCTGGTCAGAGCC
Source organism: Mycobacterium sp. D16R12 (assembly GCF_002013465.1). GTDB lineage: Bacteria > Actinomycetota > Actinomycetes > Mycobacteriales > Mycobacteriaceae > Mycobacterium. The sequence continues at coordinate 117,880 of NZ_MAFC01000023.1, forward strand.
TCGTACCAGACCGTGCCCACGCCCTGCCAGGAGTACGAGCCGTGCTTGGTCGCCGCGAGGTAGAACGCGTAGTTGGGGATGCCGCTGCTCTCATGCGGGTCACTGCCGGGCACGTAGTCGCGATAGTGCGACGGCTGCGGCGCGAGGCAGTGCCGGGCACCCGGATCAGCCATATCGCGCAGGCATGTGTAGCCCTTGGCGATGGCACGCGGACCCATGATGTCCTTGCCGATCAGCCAGTCGGCTTGACTGACCGTTTGTCCGGCGCTCCACTGCCGGAACATCGATCCGAACACATCCGACATGCTCTCGTTGAGGCCACCGGCCTCATTCTTGTAGAGCAGGCCCGCCGTGTACTGGGTGACGCCGTGCGTCAGCTCGTGGCCGATCACGTCGTTGGATCCGGTGAAGTCGACGAAGATCGCGCCATCACCGTCGCCGTAGGTCATCTGCGAACCGTTCCAGAATGCGTTGGAGTAGTTGACGCTGTAGTGCACGGAGGACACCAACGTCATACCTTCGTCGTCCACCGAGTTACGTCCGAAGCATTCCTTGTAAAACTTTGCCACCGCAGCTGTTTCGGTGAACGCGTGCTTGGCGGAGGTATCGGTGGAGGTGCCCGGATTCGCGATCGTGATACCGGGCAGCGAGGTGGTGTGCTTGCAGTCGAACACCGGGGTGCCGGGAGCCTTGGCCAGCGCCTTGGCTACGCCGGCGAAGGCATCGGCGCGGGCCAGCAGTCCGGCCTGGGTGGCCTCGGTGTGCGCGTCGCGCAATGTGCGCCAGGCCGATTCGGACGCGGCCGTGGCCGCCAGGGCCGTCCGCGAATCGTCGGCGACGCTGTCATCGTCGGCCAATCGCAGCAGGACATCTTGGGGGATAATGAAACACATCGTGAGTCTCCTTGAACATGGCCGCGCATGCGCGGGGTGGGAACATGACGAGCTCAGCGTGCGTGCGGAGGTATCCCCCTGACGTGCGTACTGCACTACCCGATTACCGGTTCCGCCTTCCAGTCCGTCTGCCGGGCCCCGATGTCCTCGAGAAAGCCCAGGTCGTGGCTGGCCACGATCACCGCACCCCGGTACTCCCCCAGCCCCGAGACCAGCGCGTCGTAGGAGGCGAAGTCCAGATTGTTGGTGGGTTCGTCCAGCAGCAGCAGTTGCGGGGCGGGATCTGCGAGCAGCACCGCGGCCAGCGTCGCCCGGAACCGTTCGCCACCGGAGAGTGCACCGACAACCCTGTCGGCGGCATTGCCACGGAACAGGAATCGGGCCAGCCGCGCACGGATGGCATTCATGTCGGCGTGCGGAGCACGGCGGGCAACATTGTCGGCGACACTGCGCGCATCGTCCAGCAGGTCAAGACGCTGCGGGAGCAGACCCAACGGAACATGTACCGTCACAGCACCTCCGGCGGCGGGGATGCGCCCCGCGATGGTGTGCAGCAGGGTGGTCTTCCCCGAACCGTTGGGCCCCACCAGCCCCACCCGCTGGGGTCCGCGCAGCTCCAGACGCGCGGCCGTACCATGCCGCAGCACCAGGTTGTCGGTGGTGAGGACGACGCGACCGGCGGGAACCTCGGTGCCCGGCAGGTCGATACGGATGGAGCGGTCGGCTCGCAGCCGGGTCTGCGCCTCATCCAGATTCTCACGGGCCTTGTCCAGCCGGTCGGTCTGCGTCTGCTTGAGCGCCGCCGCCGATTCCTGCGCGGACCGCTTGCGCATCCCCATGACGATCTTGGGCTCACGCTTGTTGGCTTGCATCTTGGCGCCGTAGCGACGCCGCTGCGCGATCACCCTTTCGGACTCGGCGAGGTCGCGGCGCTCGCGGCGTACCTCGGCCTTGGCCGTCGAGATCGCCTGCGCGGCAACCTCTTGTTCGGCCGCGATCGCCGCCGCGTATTCGCCGTATCCACCGCCGTACCAGGCCACGGCGCCGTCGCGCAGATCCCCGATGCGCTCCACGTGCTCCAGCAGCTCGCGGTCGTGGCTGACCACCAGCAGCGTGCGCGGCCAAGACGACACCACGTCGTACAGGTGCCGGCGGGATTGGCCGTCGAGGTTGTTGGTGGGCTCGTCCAGCAGCAGGACGTCGGGGCGCCCCAACAGCAGCCGGGCCAGACCGAGCCGGATCACCTCGCCCCCGGACAGATCGCCAAGCGTGCGGTCCAGCACCGCGGTCGGCAGGCCGAGACGATCCAGTTCGGCGCGCACCCGCTCGGCCAGATCCCAGTCGTCGCCGACGGTGTCGAAGTCGGCCTGATCGGTGGAGCCGTTCTCAATGGCCCCGATGGCGGCGAGCACCGGCGCCAGACCCAGCAGGTCGGGTACCGACTGGTCGGCGCGGATGGTGAGATCCTGTGGCAGATAACCGATATGCCCGGAGGCGTGGACCAACCCCGAGGTAGGCGGCAGCTCGCCCGCGATGAGCTTGAGCAGTGTGGACTTGCCGGAGCCATTGACACCCACCAGCCCGGAGCGTCCTGCCGGAACCAGCATGTCGAGCCCGTCGAGAACGACGGAACCGTCGGGATGTACGTAGGTGAGAGCGTTCGAGGAAATGACAGCAGACATGGAAAAACTTCCTGTGAGGTGGGTCGCCGAAATCGCGCGAGGGCGCGTCGGCGGAATGCCAGACCTCACAGATCCATGTCGTACCTTTCGTCGGGGACGAGGACGCCAGCCAGGATAGGCGCCGCGGGATGGGGCGGCAACGGGATTTTCCTCCCTGGTCAGGGCCCTCGCGCGTAGCATGCTCGCATGCCGGCCGAAGAAGCGTCGGAGGAGCCAGCGCATCAATCTGCCGATGCGCCGGGGAAGCTCGACGCTCCGGCCACCGAAGACTCACCGGATCCGGTGTCGGTCCTTCGCCCCGTCATCGCCGTCATCACCACGGTGGGAACACCGTTGACGATGATCACCGCGTTGCTGCTGTACTTCGGCTGGGCCCGCAGCGACGCGCAGTCGCAGTGGATGGGTATCGAGGTAAGCCTGTTCCGCTTCACCACCCAGGACTACGTGCTGCGCAGCATCAGCACGCTGTATCTGCCAATCCTGGCTTCGGCGGTCATCGGAATCGCCTGGCTGGCAGCGCATCGCGCCTTGACCGAGAAGATCGAGCGCGATGGCATGACCGACACGATCCGGGTGATCTGCCGGGTGACGATGCTCGGCGGGCTGGGTGTCGCCATCCTGGGTGTGGTGCTGCCCGCGCTGACGCGCAGCTGGGAACCCGGCACGGTGGTGTGGCCGCTCATGATCGCGATCGGCACGGCACTGGCGGTGTACGGCAGGCATCTGAGCCGTCAGGGGCAGGAACGCACCCGGCCACGCACTGCCATTGCCCGCCCCCCAGACGTGCTCGAGGCCGTGCTCGTCGGCATTGTGATTGCGGCAGCGATGTTCTGGGCGGTGCAAGGGTACGCCGATATCGTCGGGCGCGGGTATGCGCAGCGCTACGAAGACTCGGTGTCCTCACTGCCCCGGGCGACGGCGGTCAGCGAGAGCCCGCTGGGTATCGACTCGCCCGTGGTGCGCACCGAGGAGATCACCACCGGACCCAAAACGCTGTACCGCACCACGGGATTACGGCTGCTCGCCGAGTCCGGGGGCCGGCTGTTCCTGATGACCGAGGGATGGACCGTGCGGAACGGCAGCATCATCGTGCTGGACGAGAACGATTCGGTGCACTGGCAGTTCTCGCACTGAGCTCACCGCGTCGGCGTGGTGGTGGTTGTGGTGCTCGATGTCGTCGTGGTTGAGGTCGTACTCGATGTTGTGGTGCTTGATGTCGTGGAACTGGTTGTGGAGGAATCGGTCTCGTCCGGGGGCACGAAGCTGTTGTTGTCCTTCGAGCATGCCGTCCGGCCATCGGTCTGCGGGAACGTCAGCTCGGGCTGGCTGCTCGGGTGCTCCTCATGCCAGGCAAGCAGCTTGGTGACCATGGCCGCGATGGTGTCGTCGACGCACTGTGCCGGGCCGATCTCGACGCCCCCGCCGCGCGCCGCAAAGGCCTTGGCCGCCACATCCCATTGGCTCGCTTCGCCGTTCACCGCGGCACGGCACACCCCCACCGCCGCCTCGTAGAGGTTGCCCTCGGGTTTCTGGACATTCTTCAGGCTGTCGCAGTCATGCTTGAGAAAGTAGACGTAGACGTCCCAGCCCGGCGTCGGAAAGGCAGGGTCCTTGGGCCCGTAGGGCACCCATGCGAGCCCGTCGTCCGTGGGCGTCTTGCCGGATGTGGACGACCCACCGCCGCTGGTGCTTTCGTGCGAACCACCGTCATCCTCGTGGGTGATGGTCGTCTGATCGGTGACGGTCTGCGTCACCGTGCGCGTGACAGATTCACCGGCGCCGCCGCAGGCGACCACAACGGCGCAGATAAGCACCGCAAGAGGAGCGTGGCGGCGCACTGTCCCAACGGGAATCGGCGATGCAGGCATGGCAACCTCCCAGCAGGATCATTCGACCCGAATGGGAAATTACTCCGGTAGAGCGCCATCGCACCGGGTACTGGACTACTCAATTTCTCCCGAGTAGTGGAACAACCGTCTGGTCAGTTGACCGGCACCTGCAGAATCGGACGGTCCACACCCGCGCCGGGTCCGTCGAAATGCCACCACTCACCCGAGTACACCTGCAGCCCGCCGGCCTGCATGGCGCCGCGCAGGCGGGCCCGGTTGGCCTGCTGGTCCGCACTGACCCCGTCGGTGGCGTAGGCCAGGGAACGCGGTGAGAAATCGTCGAATCCGGTGCCCATGTCGACCAGACCCCGCGCATTGGCCAGGGTGACGTCCACCGAACGTCCGGCCTCGTGGCTGCGGGCGTACTGGCCGGGCTTGGCCACCCAGTTCGGGTTGGGCACTACCTGGAACATGCGAATCTGCACGTCGTGCGGGCGGTAACAGTCCCAGAAGACGAGCCGCTCGCCGTTGGTGCGCAGCGTGTCGGCGGCGGTCTTGAGGCCGGGCGCCATCGACTCGTGCACCAGGCAGCGGGCGTTGCCCGGGTACAGCTGCACACCGGTGAAGTTGTTGGTGGTGGCGTAGCGCAGGTCGATGATCGCGTCGGGGACGACGCTGCGCACGTCCAGCAGCCCGGCGGCGCGGGCGGCCTCGCTCACGGGTGGGACATCGGGGTCGGCGCTGGCGGGGGCGACCTGGCTGAAAACGCACCCGAGACCGAGGGCGGCGTATCCGAGACCGAGGATGAGACGCTTCATCATCGTTTCATTGTCCTCGGTGCACTCACAGATTCGCGTATTAGGCTCGTTTCGTGGTCGCACACAAGCTAGACCGCCGCATGTTCCTGGGTCTGGTCGCCGCCGGGGCAGTCACCGTGACGGGGCTGGGTGGCTTCTTGGCTCTGGAGGGCCGAGGCGGCCTGCGACTGACCGGGCGCTCCTTCATCGACCTGTTCGAGGCCACCGGTGGGAAGTTCGTCGGGTATCGACGCAACCACGCCAAAGCTCTTGCGGTATCGGGCCGTTTCGAAAGCAATGGCAATGGCGCGGAAGTCTCGTCGGCGTCGGTGTTCGTCAAGGGCGTGCATCCCGTCGTCGGGCGATTCTCAGTGGGCGGCCAGAATCCGCACCAGCCCGATACCGGCGCCGGACAGGCGCTGGCCCTGGAGTTTTCGCTTCCCGGCGGGCAGCAGTGGCGCACCGCAATGGCCGCCGCGCCGGTGTTCATGGCCCCGACGCCGGAGATGTTCTTTGGGCTGATCGAGGCGCGAACCTCGGGTGACAAGGAGAAGGTGGCGGCGTTCCTGCGGGATAATCCCGCCACGGCGGCCGCGCAGAAGCTGATCGAGGCGGCACCCACGGCATCGTCGTTCGCGCAGGCCAGCTATTCGAGCCTCAACACCTTCATCTTCGTCACCAAGGATGGTGCCCGGACTCCGGTGCGGTGGCGGGTGATTCCCGACGGCGACGAGGCCGGGACCCCGGCCAAGAACGGTCCCAACTGGATGTTCGAGGCGCTGGCCCAGCGGGTGCGTCGCGGTGAGCTGCGTTACCGGCTACTGCTTCAGATCGGTATGCCGGGCGTAGACCAGACGCACGACCCGACGCTGCCGTGGCCGGCCGACCGTGAGCAGATCGACGCCGGAACACTCGTACTCGGCCACGCGATAACCCAAGAGCAGGAACGCATCCGGGATACCAACTTCGATCCGACTGTGCTGCCCAACGGAATTGAGATATCCGATGATCCGATCCTGGCGGCCCGCGCGGCCGTCTATGCCGAGTCATTCCGGCGCCGCGCGCGGGAAACCCCGGCGCCGGTGGAACAGTTCGGGCAGGACATGTGATGACTGAATCCACGGGTGTCGAGCGTTTCGGACTGGCGGCGCAGCTTCTGCATTGGGTGATGGCGGTTTCGATCATCGCGATGTTGGTGCTGGGCGCGCTGCTCGTCGGGTCACTGGGCGACTACCCGATGGTGCTGGCCTGGCATAAGGCGGTGGGCGTGCTGGTGTTGGTGCTCGCGGTGCTGCGCCTCGGGAACCGGATCTGGCACAAGCCGCCGCCGCTGTCCCTGGCCCAGCCGGAGCGCTTCATCGCGGCGGGTTCCGAACTCGCGATGTACACGCTGTTCCTGGCGCAACCGGTGATCGGATGGGCGTTGGTGTCGGCGTCGGGGGTCCCGGTCCAGGTCGCCGGGCTGCGTCTTCCGTCGATCGTGCCGACCAGCATCGGGTGGTACGGCGTGCTGCGCGAGGCACACGCGTGGGTGGCGTACGCGTTGCTCGCCTGCATAGTTGCCCATGTCAGCGCGGTGCTGTTTCACACGATCGGGTTGCGGGACGGGCTGCTCGCCAGAATGCTTCCGCGCCACTAGCAGCCAAAACGGCCGGGGCTGCGCCAATCACCCAGGTACAACCATTATCGTTTCGGGGTGCCCGAAATGGATCGCCGTAAGTTGATACTGACCATGGGCTTCGGCATTGCCGCAGCTGCCCTGCCTCTCGCGACGGCTCAGGCCGACCCGCGACGTCAGCCTGCGGCGCCGCCGGATGCCCAGACGGCCGGTTTTGTCTTCCGCGACGAGTTCGACGGCCCCGCCGGTTCTGCCCCCGACGGTTCCAAGTGGGTGGCCGCGAAGTTCCGCGAGAAGATCAAGAACCCGGTGTTCTGGGACCGCCCCGAGAACATGGGCGAGTACCGCGACAGCCGCACCAACATCTTCCTCGACGGAAACTCCAATCTGGTGATCCGCGCGACGAAGGAAGGGAACAAGTACTTCAGCGGCAAGCTGCACGGCACCTTCCGCGGCGGCATCGGCCACACCTTCGAGGCGCGCGTCAAGTTCAACTGTCTGACCGACGGCGCCTGGCCGGCGTGGTGGCTGCTGAACGACAATCCCGAGCGCGGCGGCGAGATCGACCTCGTGGAGTGGTACGGAAACCGTGACTGGCCTTCGGGCACCACGATTCACGCGCGCCTGGACGGCACCTCGTTCGAGACGCTGCCGATGCCGGTGGACAGCAACTGGCACACCTGGCGCTGCACGTGGACCGAGGCCGGGCTGTACTTCTGGATGGACTACCACGACGGCGCGGAGCCGTACCTGACGGTCGACGCGAATTCCCTTGATGACTGGCCGTTTAACGACCCGGGCTACACGCTGCAGCCGATGCTGAACCTGGCGGTTTCCGGTTCCGGTGGCGGCGATCCGTCGGGTGGTTCCTACCCGGCCGAGATGCTCGTCGACTACGTGCGCGTCTGGTAGTCACCGCGCGGGGTTGCCGACTCCGGGAGATTGGCAGCAATTCGCGTGAGGGCGCTAAAGGCCTTACGTGATTGAGTGTTCGGGGTGGGTACCAGAAACACCAACGTTGTTTCGTGGGTCTCAGCACGTTGGTAGATCTGCGAATCCAGGGTGAATTCCCCGGCGACAGGGTGTCTGTACCGCTTACGGCCTGAGGTGTTGTGGTGCGCCACCGTCTGCGATGTCCACCAGACGTGAAAGTCTCGGTCGCGTGCGGAGAGCTCCCCCACTAGTTCAGCCAGGCGGGGGCTGTGTGGGTTACGCGCCGCGTCCATCCGCAGATAGGCCACACACGTACGGCCTACGGACTCCCAATCGAGATACATTGCGCGAACCTGGGCGTCCAAGAATGCCAGCCAGACCAGGTTTCGATGCTCACGTGGGACCTGCGCAAAATCCAGGAACAATGCGGACGCAAGGGTATTCCAACCCAGGATGTCCAAGTAAGGGCCGAGCACCAGTACCGGTACATCACTGAGGTGCGCTAAGAGGCTGCGGGTTGAAGCATCGATCGTCATATCGCCATTCGACATGGGGATCGCAGGCTTTCGAGCCAGCGTACGAACGTAGGTTTCCTGATCGGCGTTGAGCCGTAACGCTTCACATACTGCGGTCAGCGTGTATTCGGAAACACTGGAAAGCCGCCCCTGCTCCAACCGTGCGTAATAGTCGGCGCTGATCCCCGCGAGCTGGGCGACCTCCTCGCGCCGCAAGCCGCTGACCCGCCTTATCCCCGTTGCTGGGGGTAGCCCTACTTGATCTCGAGTCAGTTCCGCGCGGCGTGCCCGCAGAAACAGTCCCAGTCCGATACTGGCCTCGGAGATATCCGCCATGGGCAGAGCATGCCATCTGAATCGCATTCGCCAGTTCAGTCCGGGTAGGTAAAAAGTACCTAGGGACAGGGCCTAGCCGCGCCCCGAAATCTCAACCAGGATGAGTCGATAGCGGCTAGGTGATGGTCGGTCGCAATTCCGCACGAGCAGAAGGGGCCAACAATGCCCGAGAGTGTCCGGTTCACCAGCAAACGCCTACAACTGGCAGGAAACCTCTACTACCCCGAATCCACGGACGGCGGCCTGCCTGCCATTGTGGTCGGCCACCCGTTCGGCGGAGTGAAGGAACAAACAGCCGGACTGTACGCACAGGAATTGGCCGCAAAGGGTTTAGTGGCATTGACATTCGACGCGAGCTATCAAGGCGAGAGCGAGGGCGAGCCACGTTTCCTGGAGGATCCGTCCACTCGGGTCGAGGATATTCGTTCGGCGGTCTCGTTCTTGACCACCGTGGCGCGGGTAGACCCTGATCGGATTGGCGCACTGGGTATTTGCGCATCCGGTGGCTACGTCCCCAACGCCGCCGCCACCGATCAGCGGATCAAGGCTGTCGGGACTATCAGCGCAGCCGACATTGGATCGCTGTACCGCGACGGGCTCGGCGGTGGGCAGAGTGTGGAACAGCTCCAACAAGCGCTCTCCGCGGCGGCCGTCGATCGCACCGCCCAAGCCCAGGGTGCTAAACCAACACTGGCACACGTGGTTCCCGAACCAGATGAAATTACTGCCGACACCCCCTCGTTGTTCGCCGAAGGAACCAACTACTACCGCACACCCCGGGCGCAGCATCCGAACTCTCCGAATTGGTATGTGGCATCGAGCATCGTTCCGATCGCGGCGTACTCCTCGTACGACCACGTCGATCTCATTTCTCCGCGTCCGCTGTTGATGATCGCGGGCACCGAAGCGGACACGCTGTACTTCAGCGAGCAGGCCATCGCCAAGGCCGCTGAGCCCAAGGAGCTCTTCTTGATTGACGGCGCCACACATATCGACCTGTACGACAGGCCACAGTATGTCGGCCCCGCCGTCGAGAAACTCGCCGAGTTCTTCGCGAAGTACCTATAGGCGCTAGCTGAGTGTCTCGTTGATCAAACGCGCCAGGCGATCGCCGGCCAGGCGCAGCTGTGCCTCGGCGATCGGCCGGTACTGGTTGGTGTAGTCGGTGCCGATAGTCGAGGTGTTCGGGTACGCGCCGACGGCGATATGGCAGGTGTCCTGCGCCCAGTCGACGGGATCGGTGCTGCCGAGATCGGGTGCCGGCAGTGCCTGGATCACCTCGGTGTACTGGGCGTCGTTGAGGCCGCGGGTGTTCAGTAATCCGCTGTCCCACACCGAATGCAGGTTGGTGGACCGGCCGTTGTAGGTCAGCGGGATGTCGTTGCCGCCGCGGTCGCGGGCATAGGCCTCGTGCATCGGCTGATGAATGTCGCCGACGAAATGCACGACGAACTTCAGAGCCTCTTGGCGTTCGGCATCCGTTTTGGATGCATCGCCGAGGATCGCGGTCTGGGTGCGGATGGCCTCGATGACGTTATTGCCGTTGTCCCCATTGATCGCGGGCACGTATTGGCAGTTGTTCTCGGCGATATCGGCGTAGTGCCAGGGTGCGGTGTTCGGTCGGCTGGGGCGCACCTGGTCGGCCCAGTTGGCCACACCGGCAAGCGTCGGGGTGGCCTGTCCGGCCAGCAGACGCGAAACCTCCGCGCGGGCGGCGGGCGTGAGCTGCGCATCGGCCACTGCTCCCACGATGCTGTGCCCCTGCGGACCCCAGGCCGCGGCCAGCGGCGCCGTCACAAGCAGCAGCGCGGTCGCGACCATCAACGCGCCAAACTTTTTCATCACCAGTCCACGGTGACACAGTCCGGCCGCGATGGCGCAAGTAGACACCTACTCGTTCTGTGAGTTCACCGCTTCGTCAAGTTGTGGCTGCCCAGAGCGCGCAGCGGCGCGTAGCATCCGATTCGTGAGCATCTGGCGACGTATCGATGGCAAGCACACCGGTGTTGGTCGCGACGAGCCTGTCGCCGAGTGCGGCCAAGAAGTCACCGAGGCCGCCGCGGCGCCCGGCCCGATCTACATCTGGGACGGCACCACGCCCGAGGACCGGCAGGGCGGCTTCCCGATCGACGAGTACCACCCCGGCTCGGCGGTGACCGCGCAGATCGTGATCGAGGCGGCGAAGAAGCCGCCGTTCGGTGAGTGGGAACAGCTCACCGACTGGCCCGCCTAGTCCTTTAGTCCTTGGCGAAGGCGATCGCGAGTTTCTTCTCCAGGTTTTCGTACGGCTCCCCGGAGATGTCGACGACCACCTGCGCGATAGTTCCGCCAGTGAAGGCGTACGGCGCCTTGTAATCCGAGGAGACCGCCGAGCCGCTGTTGCGCCCGATGGACAGGCTGGCACCCGCGAGACCAAATGTGCCCGGGTGGATTTCGACGGCGCTCAGCGAGCCGACGGCTTGCTCGTCGATGAAGAGCGTCACGTCGCCGAGCGGGGTGTGGCTGCCCGCGACGGTGCCGGTCTTGGCGAAGCGGGCACCGAGCACATGCGCGCCCAGCGGCACCGCGCCGTCTGAGGAGACCTTCTGCTCCTTCTCCCCCATGAAGTTGTAGATGTAGTGCAACTTCCCGTCCTGGATGAAGAGGACGTGCCCGCCGTGTGCGCCGCCCTGTTTGAAGATGACGCCTTCGGCTCCCGAGTCTGCGGTGACTTCGGCGAGGATCGAAAAGGACTGTCCGCGAATGTCGACGGCGGCGCCGATGCCCAGGTCGGCGGTGTTCGGGTAGTAGATGAAGGACTTGCGCTCCCCCACCAGGTAGGGCCGCCACCGGGTCAGGGTTTCCAGGATGTTCAGATCGGCCAGCGGCAGGCCGTTGTACTTGGCGGCCTCGTCGAACCAGAGTTGTTTGAGCTCTTCGAGTTTCTCCGGGTGGACGTCGGCCAGGTCGCGGCATTGGCTGCGATCGGATTCGATGTGGAACAGCTCCCAGCGGTCCTTGTCGAAGTGCGACCAGCCCGAGGGTGTGGCGGCGTGCACGGTGTTGGCGAACCAGCCCTTGTGCCAGATTCCCCGGGTGCCGAGCATCGTGTAGAACTGCGTTTCCTTGCCGGTGTCGGCGTTTGAATCCTTTAGCGCTGCGGTGAAACTGCTGCCGTCGAGCGGTTTCTGAACGATGCCCTTCACGGTGTCGGGCGGGGTGATACCCAGCAGGTCGTAAATGGTCGGGGTGATGTCGCTGACGTTGACGTAGGTGTCGCGGACTTCGCCGTGCGCTGCGATCCCGTTGGGCCAGCTGATGATTGCCGTGTCGGCGATGCCACCCTCATGAGAGGCGTAGCGCTTGTAGAGCTTGTACGGAGTGTTGAACGCCATCGCCCACCCGATTGGGTAGTGGTTGTAAGTTTCGGTGCCGCCGAGGTTGTCGTAGAAACGCAGGCTCTCCTCGACGGTGTCAATGTAGCCGTTGAAGAACTTGACCTCGTTGACCGAGCCATTGGGGCCGCCCTCGCCGCTGGCGCCGTTGTCGGAGATCACGACGATGATGGTGTTGTCGAGCTGGCCGGATTCCTCCAGGTAGTCCAGGACGCGGCCGATCTGGTCGTCGGTGTAGCTCAGGAAGCCCGCGAACACCTCGGCCATGCGGGAGAACAGGCGCTTTTCCTCGTCGTTGAGTGAGTCCCACGGCCGCACGGTGTCTTGCAAAGGCCAGGGTTCACCGTTGGGTCCCTTGACATCGAGATACGGGTTGACGGGCGATAATTCGGTGTCCGATGGAACGATGCCGAGCTTCTTCTGGTTCTCCAGCACGATCTCGCGGTAGAGCTCGTAGCCCATGTCGAACGTGCCGGCGTATTTGTCGGCCCATTCCTTGAAGACGTGGTGCGGGGCGTGGCCGGCGCCGGGGCACACGTAGGAGAACCACGGCTTGTCGGGCGCGATGACTTTGGCGTCGCGAATGAACTCGATGGTCTTGTCGGCGATGTCCTTGGACAGGTGGTAACCGTCCTCCGGAGTGGCGGGCGGCTGGACGGGGTGGTTGTCGTAGACCAAGTCCGGGTACCACTGGTCGGTCTCCCCGCCCATAAATCCGTAAAACCGCTCGAATCCTCGACTCAGTGGCCAATGCCGTTTGGTGGCGGCGAGATTCGACTCTTCCAGCGGAGTGAGGTGCCACTTGCCGACGCAGTAGGTGTTCCAGCCCTTTTCGGCGAGCACCTCCGAGAGCAGCGCGGTGTCGAAGGGAATGCGGCCGCTGCAGTTGGGGAAGCCGTCGGTGAACTCCTCGATGGTGGCCATGCCGACAGTGGTGGAGTTACGCCCGGTGAGCAGCGATGCGCGTGTGGGTGAGCACAGCGCGGTGGTGTGGAACTGCGAGAGCCGCACACCACGCTCGGCGATGCGGCTCATGGCGGGCATCTCGACCAGGCCGCCGAAGCAGTCCCAGGTGGCGATGCCGGTGTCGTCCCAGACGAGGTACAAGACGTTGGGCGCGCCCTCGGGCGCTGTGGGGGCTGCATAGGGAGTCCAGTCAGGCTCGGAATCCCTTATGTCCAGGGCGATTTTGCCGTTGAATCCGGAGTCGGGTGATCCCGCCATGGCTGCTCCCTCGTAGGGGTTCAAGATCCAAGAACGGTGTGATCGTAGCGAGATAACTGGGCTGCGGAGAGGGCTTCCACCCGATTATCAGGCAACTTCAAGGCGCAGTTCAGTTCGGTGGCTCAGTTCACCGGTCTAGGCACTTGGTTCACGTTGCGAAGTTAGAGTGCAGACGTGCCCTTCTTATCCATACGCTCTGTAAGCGTGTCCGTGCTGGCCACGGCTGCCGCCATTGTTAGTTCTCCTGGCGTGGCGGTGGCGGCGCCGCACGATTACTGCGCCGACCTCAAGGGCAATAACACCGGCAAGACGTGTGAGATCCGCCTCTCCGATACCGGGTACAGCGTCGACATCACCATTCCGCTGAACTACCCGGACCAGAAGCCGATCGCCGAATACGTCGCCAAGACGCGCGACGCGTTCCTCAACACGGCCAAGTCCGGTACCGCCCGCAGCACGCCGTATCAGTTGAGCATCAAGCCAACGGAATACACCTCGGCGATCCCCCCGCGCGGCACGCAGACCGTGGCGTTCAAGGTGTACCAAAACACCGGGAGCACGACGACAACGTTCAAGGCGTACAACTGGGATCAGAGCTATCGCAAGCCGATTCTCTACACCGTCGCGCAGGACGACAAAGACAGTGCCGCGTTGTGGCGGGTGGATGATCCGCTGAAGACCGTCGCGCCGATCGTTCAAGCTCAGCTGCAGCAGCAGCTGGCCCCGCCGCCGGTGGCGACTCCCACGCCGACGACGACATCGGGACAGCCGACGACCACCACGTCGACCACCACAACGCCGCCGCCTCCCCCGCCACCGTTGCCATTCTCACCCGCGTCGCTGTACAACCCTTCGAACTACCAGAATTTCGCGGTGCTCAACGACGGCGTCATGTTCTTCTTTGACCAGGGCGCGATACTGCCCGACTCATACGGGGCATTGCAGGTGCTGGTGCCCCGGTCGGCGATCGACCCGATGATCGCGTAAGGCAGTCGATCGTAGGGTGCCGGGTTGTGTACGCGGCGGTACTCATGATGTACAGCAAGGCCTTCTATCGCCTACCGCCGCGCCGACACTGGCAGAGCTACGAGCCGGCCGGAGTGCAATACCCGTACCGATGAACAGATCCATGGCCTGCGAACTGTGGTTCCGGAGTTGACAGGCCAGCCCCTCATCCAGCTGGGATATCGTCAAACACTTCACTTAGGTCGTTCCAACCCTTAAGCACGCCGCTCGTCTCCAGGAGGAGATCGGCCAGTTCGTCACAACGCTCCGGCTTCGCGAGCGCAGTTCTAACAATATTCAGTAGCTGAAGTCCTGTTATCAGGCAATGCTCGCGTTTTTCAGCATAGGGTTGCATCTGCGAAGGGAAGGGAGGATCTCGCCGCAAAAGGGGCGGGTCATTGAGAAAAGCATTGATAACCAGAATCCCCTTTGCGTTCCTCTCATCCTCTTCAAGTTCGGCTGCCACCCATTTTTCCAGTTGGGCGCAGTGCTTCTCAGCGGCAGTTTTCGCCACACCTTTAGTTTCCACGACTACTCGTCTGCCCCGTCGCATCCCTCGAAGATCGGTACGACCAGGAGCTACAGGTTCCAGCTCAAATCCCAACACCTTAAAGGCGTCAGCTACAACAATTTCCAAAGAGGTGCCGGTACCTGCGATGAGAAGTTTCCATTTTCGATCCGATTCCTGCTCAAGAGCGAATTCGTCAAGCTCTGTCCGAATTTTCGCGGCCTTTGCTTCGAGCTCTTGAACGACGGCTGCACGGTCGATTTCACTCCGGAATCTGTAGTCATCGACCCACTTCGGCCATTCAATATCGTCCGTAGATGCACGCGTGATGAGCCAGCGCAATACCAGGTCATCGATAGCTGCTGCTGTTGTCCCTTCATCCGGGTCAACAGGTTCGTTGACCTCCCCCGATTCCCTGCTTCGAGCTGCCTCGGCGGAACCAGTGATGATATCTTGGTCATCTATGTCGTCTTCCGAATCGAACCCTGCGTCATCGCCATGCACGCAAAGCAAAGGAAGAAGAATTATTCTGCCTGATTCGTAAGCAATCTCAGCGGCAACCACTTTTGTAGTGCCGGCAACATGAAGTAGCGGATGCATCTGTGCATCTGATTCGAGCAGGCAGCCATAGAGCCACCAAGGTGCCGTTTTCCGATAAAGTGGGCCTATCGCGCCGTCAATAGGCTGCATGTCAGTTCCTGTTGCAAATTCCCGCTTCAAATCGACTGGCAGCGCGTCAAGAACGTCGAAATCTTCCAGAATCGTCGTGACTTTCTGGTTTCGTCCAGTGCCGGAAACCTTCGTCTCACCGGTTTCACGAGCAACAGTTATATCACTAGGGAGGAATACAACCAAAGTTCTACCTAGACCGAGAAATTCAGCGAATTCCTTACGGCGCCTTACAACATCCCGCGCAATCTCCGCCGAGTCGTGGCTAGATAGCCAGCGACGACCCCTGAACGTCCTGTCGCGGAATCGTCCAGAGGGCATATTGTAAGTCTTGATAGTGCGCAAAGGATCCCACAGCACGAGGTCATAGTCATATACCGTGCTGGCTGAAGAAAATTCAGCATAAACTGCATCCTCAACCGCCATCCAGGTATCGAGCAGCAGAATTCTCATAAAGCCTCACCGTCCTGATGTATGAGCACTATCCACCTCCAGATTATGCTTGTCGGATTCGAGTACGGTCACGACGCTCATCGCTGCGTTAATCTAAGAATATTTTTTGATTACCCGTCTCACAGTGCTTGCAGAGCAGCCAACTTCGGCAGCAATTGACTTCAGAGTTTTGCCTTCCTGACGTAGAACAATGATGGACTGGTCACGGGCCGCTCGAGCAGCTATAGACTTCGATTCTTCAGGAATGCGTATGAGGATGCTCATCTTTCGCGCATCTGGTCCGTGTGGCATTTGGTTGGCTCGCAAGATATCCATGATGACTGAAAGCTTGTGCATCCGAGACAGTCCCGCGTGTTCATTGGGGCGAGGTATTCCGCTGTCGTTGTAGTGACTTGCGTTGATCCCAATGAGGAACGACGGGTGATAGTTTTTAGTCCCAATTTGCGCCTGAACAGCAGTCATGCCATCACCATTGGGGATTAGGAAGTTAATCGGAGTTATTCCGCGTTGGGCTACGTATACAGGGCTTCCTGAGTTGCCGCTTGTCGAGAACGCATCGAACAAGACCTGATGATTGCTATCACTCTTTGTTGGCGCACCCTTGCTTGATCGGTATTCGGTTTGCGGGTCACTGGCGAGTAAACCCGAGCGCATCACGGGCCTTATTTGCAACTGGTCGTACCAGACTGGATAACCAGGGAAGACGACGAACTCGCCTGCTTGTAGTTGCGACCAAAGTCGCTCGCATTCCAAGAGCGTTTCCCAACTGATCGCATGGTTGAGCGTGATTTCGGTTGGGCTATTTTCGGCCATGAACTTCTCTATGTCACCGTATATTTCAGCAGTAGCTTGTAACAGTGCTTCGGGTTTCGAAGCCAGAGGAATGACCGCTACGTCAAGCAAATGGTCTGAATGATATAGCGGCTTCGGGTCAGTAATTATATGTTCGCATCGCAGTTCTTTACTTTGCCACCATTGCATCTTGATCGACTTTATAGATGACCCTTTGTTTTCCCACTCATTATAGAAAACCGCATCAGCGATGTGTCGATTAGTTACCACTGCCAAACGACCGTCACCGGCGGGAAACTCCGCAAGGAACCCGGTACCTGCAAGGTCGGTGCAATGGGTGTCATCGATTTGAAAGTGGTGCGTCGCCTCCAGCCGACAAGCCGAATACAGCTGATGTGCGCTAAAGCCGGTGTCCACGCTCCTAGCGTATGCGTCCCGTTGGCCCGGCGAGAGCCAAATCGGCACCCACGCTCGTCGTTTGCTGCAAATCCAAGGCTCGAGCTGACCTACCGAAATTGCGTAAGACTTTCGTAACAACAGCGGTTTCATGGTGCAGATCAGAGCTATCCAATCGAGTCGAACAGCTCGGACCTGACGAAACCCTTTGTAGGGCGGGCGGGGCTCGAACCCGCGACCAATGGATTATGAGTCCACGGCTCTAACCAACTGAGCTACCGCCCCCAGCAGGTCACGACTCTAGCCGATCCCCCGCCACGCCCCGGGGACCCAGGTCACCTGTGGTCGTAGTCCATGTTGCAGGAGGTCTCCTTGACCTCAGCGGCCCGCAGCTTGGCCCGGCTCACGTTGTACTCGTACCAGGGTGCCGTCGGCCGCAAGTGCTCCTTCATCCGCCCCTGCACGCATACCCGCACATCCTCGGGCAGCGACTTCGTCGCTGCGAACGCGTCCGAAGACAGTGTCCCCATGTACCACTGATCGATCTTGCCGGTCTGCTGGAAGAACTCGACGTTGCGCTGCGCGATATAGCTTTCCGGGTTGAAGATCGCGAGCCCCAGCATCCCGAACGCACCCACAGCGACCACCGCGGTGGGCAGCCATCGCGCACTCATCCGAATCCCCGCCACCAGGATCAACACCAACACGATGGCCATGCCCAGCTCGATCCAACGCACCAGCAGTCGCTCCACGCTAAACCCGTACGCCTTCTCGTACAACGACATCCGGTGAATGGCCGAGGCCACGATCACCAGCGTGGTCAGGCACAGCCCGCCGATCAGCACCCGCAGGAACAGCCGGTCGCGGGCATCATCGCGCCCCGCCACCCGGATCGCCACCGCGATCACCCCCATCACCAGAATGGTGACAAACAGCAGCTGCCAGAAGCCCTGCCGCGCATACTCTGCGTAGGTCAACCCCTCAGTGACCTGCACATGCTCATCTCCCCCGAACAACACCGAGATCTGCACGCCCACAAACGCGATGAACAGCAGATTCAGCGCGGCCAGCGGCAAGCTCCACTCCCAGCGCGGCAACTTCTTGGGCTCCGTCGGGGCCAACCGGTCAAAGCTCGGCGGCTTGGACAGCACGTAGATGGAGCCCAAGGCGAACCCGCCGACCAGCACGCCGACGACCACCCGCCCGACGACATCCCCGAAGGACACGAACGGCAAGACTCCGCTGATCAGCGCCCTGAACCGCGCATCGGCATCGGCCAGGAGCGCACCGAACGCAGCCACCAGGCCGACAGTCACCAGCACGACGATGGCTGCCCGGTCCGGGTTGATCTTGCGGCCGCGTGACATCGTCCGGGTGCCGCGCCTCATCCAGCCCGCCACCCGGAACGGTGCCCTGAGCATCACGAACTGCCCGTAGATCAAGCCTGTCCACGTCCGCGCCGGTGCCAGCGCGTACACGAACAGCGCCAACGATGTCAGGACACAGAGCGCGACAAGCCATCCCGCATCACGCACGGTCGGCACCACCGCCAGACTCAGCGCGAGCAGCAGCGCGCCGATGCGGGTGGGCGTCCACTGCACTTTCTGCGTCGCGAAGGCGGCAAGGGCCACCGCGAACGCCGTCAGCGTCCAGCCCAGACCCGGAAGTGAGGAGCGCCAGCACAGCGCCGCGACCAGGCCCGCCCCCATACCGCTGAGCAGCGCGCCCTGCGTCATCTTCGAGCGGATGTCGCGCGGCCAGGCCGTCAGGAACCGCGTCGGCGGCCCGAAGATCGGCACCGGCGGGCGCGGCACGGGCGGCCCCGCGAGCGTACCCGGAACTGCAGCCCCCGGAATCGGATACGGGTACGGCGGCGGCACTATCGAACCTGTGGTCATGAATTCCCCTCCTCGGATTCAAACTGCGGCAACGTGACTCGGACCCGGCAGCCGGGTGCGTCCACGATTTCGATGCGGCCGCCATGCAGATCGACGGCCCATTGCGCGATGGCCAACCCCAAGCCGGTGCCGCCATCACGCGATCCCCCATGGGTGAATCTCTCAAACACTCGTGATCTTTCGTGCGGCGCGATGCCGGGCCCGGTGTCGGCGACCTCCAGCAGCAGCGCGTCGTTCTCGGTGCGTGCGAACACCGATACCTGTCCCCCGGGCGGGCTGTGCCGCGACGCGTTGTCCAGCAGGTTGGCCACCACCTGATGCAGCCGTGCGGTATCGGCGACCGCTTCCAGATCGAACGGCTCAACCGTGACGTGATAGCGCACCTGACGTCCGGTGGTCTTGGCTTCGGCCACCGCCCCATCGACGAACTCGCGCACCGCGAACGGTTCGCGGTGCACCGGTACCGATCCGTTCTCCAGCTTCGACAAATCCAGCAGATCATTGACCAGCCGGCCCAGCCGTTCGGTCTGCGCGAGCGCGGTTTTCAATGTCGCCGGGTCGGGCTCGGCCACCCCGTCGACGATGTTCTCCAGCACCGCCTGCAGCGCCGTGATCGGCGTGCGCAGCTCATGGGAGACATTGCCGACCAACTCACGGCGGTACTTCTCGGCGGACTGCAGCTCGGCGGCCATGTGATTGAAAGCCGTTGCCAGCTGGCCCACTTCATCGCGAGAGGTCGAACGGATCCGGCGCGAGTAGTCGCCCTGCGCCATCGAGCGCACCGCCGCCGTCATGTCCCGCAACGGCGAGGTCATGCCGTGCGCCAGGAACCACGTCACGCCGAAGGACACGAACAACGCGAGTGTGAGCGCGTACCGCAGCTTCCATTCGGCGGTAATCCAGAGAAGGCAGGTGGCGATCAGCAGCGCCACCCCCACCAGCACCGCCGTCTTGAACTTGAAGGAGCGCAACGGATCCAGCGGTCGCGGCAGCAGTTCCAGCAGTTGGCTCATCGCGGTACCTCCAACGCGTATCCGATGCCGTGCACGGTGCGGATCAGCTCTTGACCGAGCTTGCGGCGCAGCGCCTTGATATGGCTGTCCACGGTGCGCTGGCCCGACGGCAGTCCCTCGCTCCAGCCCCACACCTGATCGAGCAGGCGCTCACGGCTGATCGCCACCCGTGGGTTATCGGCCAGATAGGCCAGCAGATCGAATTCGGTGCGCGTCAGGTGCACCTCGTCGTCGCGGTGATACACGCGGCGCTCGGAGACGTCGATGCGCACCTGCCCGATCCGCACATCGGTACTCGGCACCGCCACCCGATCCGTGCGGCGCAGCAGCGCCGCCACCCGGGCCACCAGCACCCGCATGCTGAACGGCTTGGGCAGATAGTCGTCGGCACCCACCCCCAGACCCACCAGCATGTCGGTCTCGGTGCCGCGCGCGGTCAGCATCAGCACCGGAATCGGCGCGTGCGCCTGCACCTGACGGCAGACCTCCAGGCCGTCGAGCCCGGGCAGCATGACATCCAGCACCATCAGGTCCGGCGGGTTTTCGCGGCAATGCCGCACCGCATCGAGTCCGTTGTCCTCGGTGTCGACGGCATACCCCTCGGCGCGAAGCCGCGCGGAAATGGACGCACAGATGGTGGGCTCGTCGTCGACTACCAAGATTCGTCGCTGGATGGGCACATGACCAGCGTATTTGATCGCTGTGGTGATCGCTGGAACCCTTTGTGAAGGTTCTGTGGAGGATTACCCACCGGTGCACTAGCGAAGACACCGCACATGCTTGCGTCCCTGACGAACTCCGTCATTCCACAGTAATTGGGTAGCTCTTACTCCTTCCCTGCTGCCGAAATATTAGCCATACTTCTAGTATCCGATACAGACAGTACGCACATTCGTATACACTCCGTCCCACACCGCAAGCGCAGGGACAAAGGCTCTTGACCAGGAGAAACACGATGAGTAAACAGGCACTGGCCACCGCCGCGATCTTCTCAGAGGTCCCGAATGTGGCTCCGCCCGCCGACGCAGGCCAGGTCGCACTGCACGCTCGCAACGTCACGTTCGACTTCTCCCGCTCCCCCCTGATCTGGATTCCGGGTGAACCGATCGCCTCCTATGCCCTCTCGGCACTGAACCTGATGCTCCCGGTCGGCGAGCAGATGTTCGTCGACGTGTTCAGCCGCGCCCTGCCGTACATCAAGGACGATCGCCTGCGAGAAGACGTCATCGGGTTCATCGGCCAGGAGAAGATGCACTCGGACACCCACGACCACGCGTTACGCGAATTCTTTGCACAACACGGCATCGATCTGAGCGTGTGGGTCAAGCAATCCGAACTCATGTTCCAGCAATTTCAGAAGCGCATGGACGCGCTGCCGCCCAAGCTCCAGTACCGCGTCATGGTCCAGGGCCTCACCATGATCGCCGGTCTGGAACATCTGACCTCCACCGGCGGCGACTGGCTACTCAACTTCGATTTCGAGAAGTTCGGGGCCGATCCGGTCATCACCGACATGTTCCGCTGGCACGGCGCCGAAGAGGTCGAACACCGCAGTGTTGCATGGAATGTCGCCCGTTACTTCGGGGCCAGCCGTACCCGGCTGATGGTCTACTACCTCGGCGCCTGTGTGCCCATTGTCGGCGGACTGATAGCCGGAGGCTGGATGCTGGCGCGCGCGGACCCATCGTTGCCGAAGATCGGCCCCATCAAATTTGTTCGAGAAGTGCGACTGGCAATGAAGCGGGAGTCGACACTGAGTCTCGCGCTGCTCAGCAAGGCGTTCAAGGCCTATCTGCAACCCGACTTCACCCCGGAGGCCATCGGCGACACCGCGCAGGCAGTCGCGTATCTCGCGAAGTCCCCGGCGGCCAAAGCCGCCGCCGTCGCATGACGAGACCTCACCCGTCGCCACCGCATGCCCCGAGCGGGCTGGACACCCTGATGCGGCTCATGGATCGCATGGGGCCGTCGGTGTTGACGGCCTTGGACAAGGCGATGCCAGTGGTGTTGCGGTTGACGCCACTGATCACTCCCGAACCTCCCGAACCGGAGCTGATAGACCGAACGCTGCATCTGGTGGTGCGCGGCCGATCAGTGGTGGCAGCCGACGAGAACGTGGTGAGCCTCGTGTTCACCGCGCCCGACGGCGGTGAGCTGCCCAGCTGGCGTTCTGGTGCACATCTCGATGTGACCCTGCCCTCGGGTGCGGTACGTCAGTACTCGCTGTGCGGTGACCCCCGCAATCGCTCCTACTACCGAATCGCGGTGCGGCGCATCCCAGAAGGCGCCGGCGGCTCTGTCGAACTGCACGACGAGGTTCGCGTCGGCGACACTGTCGAGATACATGGGCCACGAAATGCCTTCCCGCTGGCCACCTCCGGGCATCTCAATACCGCCAATCGTCAGTTCCATTTCATCGCCGGCGGTATCGGTATCACTCCCATCCTGCCCATGCTGGCCACCGCGTCCGACCTACAGCTGCCCTGGACGATGACCTATGTCGGCCGCAGCAAGGAATCGATTCCGTTCCGTGAAGAGCTGGCCCGCTACGGCGATCGCATCACCATTCGCACCGATGACGAGTTCGGGCTACCCACTGCCAAAGACCTGATCCCAGAGCTCCACTCAAACCTCGCGGTGTACTGCTGCGGACCGGGACCGATGCTCAAAGTGGTGCGGGACGCGGTCGCCGAACACCCAGGCGCAGAGCTGCATTTCGAACGATTCGCCGCACCGCCCATCGACAATGGGGTGCCCTTCGACGTGGAGCTGAAGCGCAGCGGCACCGTTGTTTCAGTGCCCGCCGATCGCAGCGCCCTGGACGCGATACTGGCCACTCGTCCCGCTACCCCACACTCATGCCGGCAAGGATTCTGCGGCACCTGCAAGGTGCGCGTGCTGGACGGCGTACCCGATCACCGCGACACCATCCTCACCGACCAGCAGCGCGCCGCCGGCGACATGCTGATCTGCGTCTCACGCGCCGAGGGTGGACGTTTGGTTCTCGATCTCTAGGCGGCAGCCCGCGATGCGGGCAGTCTCGTTCAATCCGAGTGACCAAGAGTCACAACAACAGAAGACACAAACGGAGTCGGCATGACGAACACGATCGATCAAAAAGTCACCTTGCCCGGGGACGACACCACGGAAATAACCGAGCATGTGGTCCGCAACGGCGACATCGAGGTGGCCTACTTCGTGCAGGGCAACCCCACCGGGGAGACCATCCTGCTGATGCACGGCTGGCCCGACACGCATCACCTCTGGGACAGCGTCGTCCCGCTGCTGCGGGACCAGTTCCGTTTAGTGGCCATTGACAACCGGGGCGCAGGAAAAACCACTAATCCCAAGAGTTTCCGCGACTTTCGCCTCACCGAGATGGCCAGTGACTACGTCGCCGTGGCCAATGCCGTCAGCCCCGGCAAGCCGGTACATCTCCTGGCCCACGACTGGGGCAGCGCTGCCGCCTGGGAAGCCGTGTGCGACCCGGAGCTCGAACACCGATTCGCCTCGTTCACCTCGGTGTCCGCACCGTGTGCCAGCCACATGAGCAAATGGGTGCGGGCCCGGCTAGCGCACCCCACCCCCAAGAACCTGGCATTGGCGCTGGGCCAGATCGGATCTGTCCTCTACATGCTGGCCTTCGGAACACCCGGCGTCCCGAACCTCGTGATGAAACTGCTGGTCAACGAGAAACGTTGGCGTAATGCACTTTCCATCGGAGAAGGCGCACCGCGGGAACAGATTCACCTGGCCCCCACCTTCGCCAGCGATATCACCAGAGCGTTGCGCGTCTACCGTGCGAACGCCATTCCCGCCTTCTTACACCCCGAAGAGCGCTACACGAATGTGCCGGTTCAGGTCATCGTCGGAAAGCGCGATCCTGCCATCAGGCAGTCGTGCTACGACGACGAGCCCATCTGGAACAAGCAGACCTGGCGCCGGGTTCTCGACGGCGGTCACTGGCTGCCGTTCTCGCACCCGCAGGCGCTGGCGGCCGCGACCGTCGAGCTGATCGACACGGTAAGCGGCAAGCAGCCTGCGCGCGCGCTGCGGCGTGCGGAGATGGGCAAGGACCGCAAACCATTCGAGGATCAGTTGGTGGTCATCACCGGCGGGGGTAGCGGTATCGGGCGGGAAACCGCCCGGGAGTTCGCCCGTCAAGGTGCCGAGGTGGTGCTCTCGGATATCAACCTCGACGGCGCCAAGGAGACCGTGACACTGATCGAACAGGACGGCGGCACTGCACACGCCTATCAGCTCAACGTCGCCGACGAAGCAGCGATCAACGCACACGCCGGCGAAGTGTTGGCCAACCACGGCGTGCCCGACGTGCTGGTCAACAACGCCGGCGTCGGCGCCGCGGGCGGATTTCTGGAGACCCCGGCCGCGGAATTCAAACGCGTCATCGACATCAATCTCTACGGTGTGGTGAACGGCAGCCGCGCCTTCGGCGCCCAGATGGCCGAACGTGGCCTCGGCGGTCATATCGTCAATCTGTCGAGCATGGCCGCGTACTCACCTCAGCAGAAGTTCACGGCGTACTCGACGAGCAAGTCGGCGGTGTTCATGTTCTCCGATTGCCTGCGCGCGGACCTGGCCACCCACGGCATCGGCGTGACCACCATTTGCCCCGGCATCGTGCACACCAACATCATTGCCACCAGCAAGATTTCCGGTGTGAGCGCCGAAGAAGAAACTCGCATGCAACAGGCCGGCGACAAGGCGTATGCGATGCGCCGCTACGGCCCCGAAAAGGTGGCCAAGCAGATCGTGCGAGCGGTCCAGAAGAACAAGCAGGTCGTGCCGGTAACACCGGAGGCGCACCTGCAGTACCTCAACAATCGGGTCGCTCCAGGTTTGGGCCGCTTCTTCGCCAGCAAGGGCGGCATGACTGACCTGATGAAGCTCATTCCCGGACAGAAGGAAGGTCGATGACGACGTTCTCCGCGGCCCGCGCAGTGGACGACAATGCCCTGCCTGCGTACAAGGATCTGCTGGTACCGGACCTCGTCGCGGTCGTCATCGGGGCCGGGTTCGGCGGACTGGCCGCGGGAAACCGGCTCCGCAAGAAGGGCATCGAGAACTTCCTGATCCTGGAGAAATCCGACGGGGTCGGCGGAACCTGGTGGCACAACACTTATCCGGGCATCGAGGTGGACATCCCTTCGATGGCGTACTCCTACGCGGAGGCGCCCAACCCGAAATGGTCCCGAATGTTCGCACCCGGCAGTGAACTTCGCCAGTACGCGCAGGACTGCGCCGACAAATTCGGGTTGCGGGACAAGCTACGGCTGAGCACCGCCGTCCGTGGCATCGTCTTCGACGAGATCAACGACCTCTGGCGGGTGCACGCCGTAGACGCCGACGGCGAATTCGAGATCACCACCCGATTCGTCGTCTCCTGCCACGGCGCCTTGAGCACGCCCGCGGTGCCCGATATCCCCGGGCTGGAATCCTTTGCCGGCAAAAAGATCTTGTCGCAGGAGTGGGATCACGACTATCCGCTGGCAGGCAAGAGGGCCGCGGTGATCGGCACCGGGGCCTCCGGCATCCAAATCATCCCGGCGATCGTCGACACGGTGAAACATCTGACTGTCTTCCAGCGCACCCCCATTTATGTGGGCCCCAAGACGAACCCGTCGATACCTCCTTTCCTTCGGAAAGTACTGCGATACACGCCCTTCCTGCTGCGGTCCATCAGGTTCGGCGGTGGGCTCGGCGGCGATCTGGTGCAGACCGTTGGCGTGGTGCACTACAAGCAGTTCCCGTATGCCACCAAGATCGCGGGCGCCGTGGTCAAGGCCAGCATGAGGGCACGTATCAAGGATCGCGAGCTCCGCAAGAAGCTCATTCCCACTTACGGTTTCGCATGCAAACGGCCCTCGGCCTCGGCCACCTACCTTGAGACATTCGCCCGCCCGGACGTGGATCTGGTCACCGAATCCATCGCCCGGATCGTCCCCAAGGGAATCGAAACCACCGATGGCGTCTTGCACCGCCTCGACACCCTGATCCTCGCTACCGGGTTCAAGGTGTTCGACTTGCCCTATTCGGTGCAAGGCATCGATGGGCAGGATCTCGGCACCTTCTGGGAGAACAATCGCGTGCGCGCCTACCAGGGCGTCGCGGTGCCAGGATTCCCCAACTATTTCCTGGCACCGGGACCCTACGGTGTGGTCGGGTTCAATTGGTTCGACACCATCAAGATGTGCACCAGTCACGCCACCGACATGATCGCCGACGGCATCACCCGGCACGCGACGCGCGTGGAGGTCAGTCAGGACGCCTTCGACCAGTTCTTCGATCGGGCCGTGGCCGCGACCGAGAACCTGGTGTTCAAGAGCCCCGGCTGCGCGAACTCGCACAGCTACTACATCAACAAGGACGGCGACACCCCGTTCCTGCGGCCGTTCGCGATCGCACATTCGAATGCGATGATGCGTTCTGCGGGAGAGGCTTACGTCCAGTCCCGCAGATACCCAGATGCGGCCGGACGGGTAACCATCTACCCGTAGGGCGGGATTCGGACTCTGCTCGCCCAGCGCCTCGGTTCGGCGCACAAAGCCCCTACTGCGCGGCGCTGACCGAGGACATGTGGAAGTCCGGGATCCGCAGCGCCGGCATGGCTTGGCGCGTTGCGTAATCGCTCCATTCGCGCGGCAGCGTGTACTCGGTGACGCCCACCTGCGACACCCGCCGCAACAAGTCGATCGGGCTCTCGTTGAACCGGAAGTTGTTGACGGCGCCGGTGATCTGGCCGTCGCGCACCAGGTACACCCCGTCACGGGTCAGCCCGGTCAACAGCAGCGTCGTCGGATCCACGTCGCGGATGTACCACAGCGTCGTCAGCAGCAGCCCGTTCTCGGTGGCCGCGATCATCTCCTCCAGCGTCGCCCCGCCTTCTCCGGTCATGATGAGGTTGTCGGCGCCCACCGTGGGAGCGGCACCGAATTCGGCGGCATCGGCGCGCGAGTAGCTCAGCGCATTGATGACACCGTCACGCACCCAGTCGACCCGCTCGATGCCCACGCCATTGTCGAAGACCGACAACGATTCCCGAGAAATGGGCGTCGCCACAAACGGGCTGCTCTCCAGCCCCGGGTACGACGGGTCCGAGTACACCGTGACCGGCAGCTCGGTGAGGCGCTCCCCGATCCGGGTGCCGCCGGGCCCCGCGAAGGCGTTGCGTCCCTCGTGCGCGCCGCGCCCGCCCATCGTCCACACCAGGTACTGCATCAGGTCGCCGGTGGCCGACGGCGGCAGCAGCGTCTCGTAGCGTCCGGCCTTGAGCTCGATCTGATTCTGTGCGGCCGTGAGCCGTTCACTGAGCTGACGCAGCAGCGATTCGGTGGGCACATCCACGAATTCGGGGGTGCACACCCCGGCCCAGGCACTGCCCACACCGCGTTTGGCGTTGATCTCCACCTGCCCCGTCGGCTGAGTGAATCTGCGACGCAGCCCGGTGGACGAGGCCAGGAACGTGGTCTGGCGTTCGTGGCGGGCGTATCCGTACAGGGTGTCGGGGCCGTCAAAACCCGTCGACAGATCGGCGGCCAGCGATCCGAACACGTCGGCGCTGGTCGGTGAGATCGCCGCGTCCCAGCTCTCCCCCGCGTTGTCGCCGGGGCCGAGCAGTGGCATGGCATCGCGTGACGGAGGCGCCGACGCGGCCTCGGCCTGACTGGCCGCCACCAAATCCGCGAGCGCGGCGGGATCGGCGTCCTCGGTGTGTACCGAACCGACCCGGGTCTGATCCCCTTGCCGCAGAATCGATACCACCGCAATGCCGCGCTTAACCGACTCGCCGTTGGTGGTCATGGAGCTGCCCGCCCAGCGCAGCGACGCCTCGCTGCTGTCCTGGATCAAGACGATGGTGTCGTCGGCGCCGCCGCGCCGCGCGGCCTGGGCCAGGACATCTTCGGCGACCTGCTGTGCGGGGATCACGCGGCACCACCTTCTTGCTTGGTGTTCAGAACGTTGACGCCGCGGAACAGCGCCGACGGGCAGCCGTGGCTCACCGCCGCCACTTGTCCGGGCTGGGCCTTACCGCAGTTGAACGCACCACCCAGGCGCCAGGTTGATTGGCCGCCAACGGCTTCCATCGACCCCCAGAAATCGGTGGTGGTGGCTTGATAGGCGACGTCGCGCAGCTGGCCGTCCAGCTTGCCACCCCGAATGCGGTAGAACCGCTGCCCGGTGAACTGGAAGTTGTAGCGCTGCATATCGATTGACCACGACTTGTCGCCCACGATGTAGATGCCGTCCTCCACACCGGAGATCAGATCGTCGGTACTGCGCTCATCCGGAGAGGCCTGCAGCGACACATTGGCCATCCGCTGGATCGGCACGTGGTGCGGCGAGTCCGCGTATGAGCAGCCGTTGGAACGTTCCTGCCCCAGCCGGGGCGCGAACACGCGGTCCAGCTGGTAGCCGACGAAGATGCCGTCGCGCACCAGATCCCAGCGCTGCGAGGCCACCCCCTCGTCGTCGTATCCGACCGAGGCCAGGCCGTGGACCTCGTTGCGGTCGGCGGTGACGTTCATGACCGGCGAGCCGTATTTCATGGTGCCGAGCTTGTCGGGGGTCGCGAACGAGGTGCCCGCGTACGCGGCCTCATAGCCGATGGCCCTGTCGTATTCGGTGGCGTGGCCGATGGATTCGTGGATGGTCAGCCACAGGTTGGTCGGGTCGATCACCAGGTCGGTGGGGCCGGCGACCACGCTGGGCGCCTTCACCTTCTCGGTGAGCAGCTCTGGGATCTCGCGCAGCTCGGTGCTCCAGTCCCACACCCCGTCGCTACCGATGGCCTCCCAGCCGCGGCCCATCGGCGGAGCCAGGGTGCGCATGGTCTCGAAGGATCCGGTGGCGGCATCGACGGCGATGGCGTCCAGCTGCGACATGACCCGCACCCGCTGCTGGGTGATGGACGAGCCAAAGGTGTCGGCGTAGAAGGTCTGCTCCTTGACCGCCGTCAGGGTCGCCGAGGCGTGGTCCACCCCGTCGGAGGCCAGCAGCCGCCCCGAATACTCCTGCAGCACCGCGATCTTGTCGGCCTGCGGCACCCCGAACGGGTCGATCTCGTATTCGGATACCCATTGAACGTCGGCATAGACGGGCTCGGCTGCCAGTTCGACGCGCTCGCGGTTCAGGCTGCGCAGCCCGCCGGCGACGGCCACGGCCCGGCGTGCGGTGTCGGCCGCGGCGGTCGTGTCGAGCTGCACATGGGAGGCGAATCCCCAGGTTCCGTCGACGATCACCCGCACCGCCAAACCGATGGTGCGACCGGAGACCGCGGTCTCGACCTGCTCGTCGCGCAGCACCAGCTCTTCGTTGATCAGCCGATGGATACGAAGGTCGGCATAGCTGGCACCGGCGGCGCGCGCCGCGTTCAGAGCAGCGTCGGCGAGTGCGGCGCGAGGTAGCGCCAGGAAATCGGGATCTACGGACCGAGTCACGCGCTCAACGCTACAGTCGCCGTCCACGGTTTAATGTCCCCGTGCAGGAACACCGCGCAGGTCTCCGACCCTCTGCGCTCGCGTACGGGCTGCTGGCCCCCAGCCTGTTCGGGGTGGCGGCGTTTCTGCTGCTACCCATCCTCGTCGTGGTGTGGCTGAGCCTGTGCCGCTGGGATCTGCTGGGCCCCATCGAGTTCATCGGCCTGGACAACTGGCGCTCGGTGCTCACCGATGGCGCCTTTGGCCACTCCCTGCTGGTGACGCTGATTTTTGTGGCACTGGTGATCCCGGCACAGACGGCCCTCGGGCTGTTGGCGGCAACGCTGCTGGTGCGCGGTCTGCCCGGCACCGTGCTGTTCCGGACGATCTACGTCATCCCGTGGATCTGCGCGCCGCTGGCCATCGGTGTGCTGTGGCATTGGATGCTGGCGCCCACCGACGGTGCGATCGGCGCTCTGCTCGGGCAACGCATCGAATGGCTCACCGATCCCACGTTGGCGCTGCCCGTGGTGGCGGCGGTCAGCGTGTGGACAAACGTCGGTTACGTGGCGCTGTTCTTCATGGCCGGTCTGCTGGCCATCCCGGGCGATGTGCACAATGCGGCCCGGGTGGACGGTGCGACGGCATGGCAGCGGTTCCGCCGCATCACCCTGCCGATGCTGCGGCCCACATTCTTCTTCGTTCTGGTCACCGGGGTGGTGGGCGCGGTGCAAACCTTCGACACCGTGTACGCGCTCACCAGCGGTGGCCCGCAGAACCGCACCGATCTGGCCGCGCATCGCGTGTACGCCGAGGCCTTCGAGTCCGCCCACGTGGGACGCTCGGCCGCCATGTCGCTGATCTTGTTTCTGATCTTGGTCGCGGTCACGGTGATTCAGCACCGCTACTTCCGGACGCGGGTGAGCTATGACCTGGTGTAGGAAGGCGTATCAGGCTCCGTGCCGCAGCGAGTTCACGGCGATGAACAGCGCGAACACTGCGATCAAGCCGTACAGGCTGAAACGTCGCCAAGGATTGGGCTGCAAAGAACGTCCGGCCAGGATCTCTTCAGCCTGCTCCTTGGGGATAGACGCTGCGGCCCATCCGTGCTCAGTCAAGGTGTATATCGAGTAGCTGCCACCAAAAGTCACCGTAAAAACGAAGAACAAGTGAAAGTAGCGGTACGCGAATGCCAGCATTTGAGTCGGCGACAGCTCAAGCTGATTCGAGCGCCCGCCCCACCCCCAAAACAACATTGGAAATCCCCTCCATATGAAGCCAACAGGAACATTGGCGACGAGAGCGTATCACCGTCCCCGCGCCTTAGCAGCGCTCGGGAACACCTCTCGAAACATGGCAGTCTATTTGCTGCTGACAGCTGGGGCAGTTGTCACTCTCACGCCGTTCATGTTCGCCCTGTCGGCGTCGCTGAAGTCGACGCGACAGTTCGCGACCGACTCTCCGCTGGCACCGCCCAATCCGTTCACGGTCGCCAACTACACCGGTTTGGCCGATGCCGGGTTCGGGCGCGCCGCTCTGGTGACGGTGTTGATGACGGCCATCATCGTGATCGGCCAGCTGACGTTCTCCGTGCTGGCGGCGTATTCCTTTGCGCGGCTGCAATTCCCGGGGCGCGACGGACTGTTCTGGGTGTATCTGGCCACGTTGATGATTCCGGCGACGGTGACCGTGGTGCCGATGTATCTGATGCTGACGCAGGCTGGGCTGCGGAACACGTTCTGGGCGTTGGTCATCCCGTTCATGTTCGGATCGCCCTACGCGATCTTCCTGCTGCGTGAGCATTTCCGCACCATCCCCAACGACCTGATCCGCGCGGCCCGCCTGGATGGCGCCAACACGCTCGACATTCTGTGGCATGTCGTGGTGCCGGTCAGTCGTCCCATCCTGATCACGCTGACGCTCATCACCGTGGTGTCGCAGTGGAACAACTTCATGTGGCCGTTGGTGATCACCAGCGGAAACAACTGGCGGGTGCTCACCGTGGCGACCGCCGGGCTGCAGTCACAGTTCAACGCGCAGTGGCCCATCGTGATGGCGGCAACCACCGTGGCGATCGTGCCGTTGGTGATCCTGTTTGTGGCTTTCCAGAAGTACATCGTCCGGTCGATCACCTTGAGTGGGCTCAAGTAATGAAATCCTCGACCCGCGCCGCCCTGACCCTCGGGCTGGTCGCCCTGCTGCTGTTCGGAATCGCCGGATGGCTCGGGATTCCGAAGACACCGCACGGGAAAACGGTCGTCACCGTCCGGGTCTGGGATGAGCGGGTGGCCGAGGCCTACCGCAGCTCGTTCGACGAGTTCAGCCGACGCGATCCCGACATCCAGGTCGCGGTCACGGTGACGTCGTACGCGAGCTACTTCAACAGCCTGCGCACCGATGTGGCCGGGCACGGCGCCGGCGACATCTTCTGGCTCAGCAATGCATACCTGTCCGATTACGCCGATACCGGGAACCTCATTCCCGTTGATCCGCAAGAAGATTGGGATCCGTCGGTGGTAGCCCAGTTCACCCGCGGCGGCAAGCTGTGGGGCGTCCCGCAGCTCAGTGACGCCGGGATTGCGCTGTACTACAACAAGAATCTTCTCGACGAGGCGCAGGTGGATCCGGCCGAGCTGGCGGAGCTGCGGTGGGATGCAGACCCCGCCGTCGATACCCTGCGCCCGATGCTGCACCGGCTCACCGGGCCCGGGCATTGGGCCTACAACGCCGCCAACGACTTGCAAGGCATCTACCTGAACTACCTCGGGTCGGCGGGGGCCGTGTTCCAGGCCGGCGACAAGTTCGCGTTCGCCAATCCTCGGGCCGAGATGGCGTTCGCCTACCTGGTGCAGCTCATCAACCTCGACAAGGTGGCGCCGTCGGCCGCCGACACCAACGACAACAACGACTTCTCGCGCAACCAGTTCCTGCAGGGGCGGATGGCGCTGTTTCAATCGGGCACCTACAACCTGTCACAGATCCAGGCGAACGCCACCTTCCCCTGGGGTGTGGCGATGATGCCGGCCGGGCCTGAGGGTCGGGTTAGCGTCACCAACGGCATTGTGGCCGCAGCCAATTCGTCCTCGTCCCACCCTGATGCCATCCAGCGGGTGCTGACCTGGATGGGCAGCACCGAGGGCAATGTCTTCCTGGGTCGCAGCGGCTCGGCGATCCCCGCCGTGCTGGGTGCGCGCGAGCCGTACTTCCAGCATTGGACTGCCCGGGACGTCGACGTCGCCCCGTTCTTCCAGGTGCTGAACGGTGCGCAGATCGCCGCTCCGGGCGGGCAGGGATTCGGAGCCGGATTCGCCGCGCTGAAGCCATATTTCGCCGAGATGTTCCTGGGGCGCCTCGATGTCCACAGTGCGTTACAACAGGCGCAGCAGGCGGCGAACAGGGCGATCGAGCGATAGCCCGGCTGGAACCACACACCCCTTGCGCCCGGCTATGAGCGACAGTTCGGCGGAGCCGACTCCCGTCACGGTTAACGCGATGGATGGTCGGCTTTCCATTGTGCGTAGCGTTCGTCGAGGATTGCATCGATGTGTGCTTGGTTTTCGAAGGTGTAGGGCACATGAAAGCACGATGGCAAATCTGGGGCGAGCGCCGCAGCGAGGTCGCCGAAGTAGCCGTTCTCTGCACTGTCGAAGTAGGTGCGCGCGAACGCGCTAGCTTTGTCATCGAGCATGTAGTCGATCAAGGAACGGTCGAACAGTTCCCAGAGAGCGGGTGCTGTCAACCGAGCGGTCTTGTAAGCGGCAATCTCCTTGCGGAAGTTTTTGAGCTGACTCTTGCTGAGCAGATCTCGTGAGGCGAGCCAGCCGAAGAACAGTGCTCCCGGAACGGCAGCTTGTTCGTCGGCTTGATCCAGGTCGAAGCCGTAGTCGTGCACAAGGGCATCGACATGGTATTCCGCCTTGTCGTACACGTGTGGGTCGCGGGACGCAGAAGTCTCAGCTGCGGCGGCGTCGACTGGCTGGTTGCTGGCAGGGTCGTAGCCGCCCTCGATTGCCGCAATGGTCGTGTATCCGAGTGAATAACTGCCTAGTACATCACGGCCGAATTCATCAAAGCTGTTGATACATTCGAACTCGAAGTCGAGCGACACGGGTGTCCAGCGCGGATCTTCGAGGTCCTTGGCCATAACGACACGCCGGTAGCTGTCCATGTCACAGTTTTCCGGGGCGAGGTCAAGCCGCCACAGGTAGTCCGGGCGCTTGCGCGTCAGAACCTCGCCCAGGACGATGGCAATGTCCATGAGCATCGCCAGGACGATATGTTCACCTCGTTTAGGGCATGGCAGCCAAACCCTTCTGTCAGCCGAGAACGCGGTGCCGTACGCGGCGGGCCACTGGGTCCGTGCCCAGACATCCAGCGACTCTAGGAATCCGCGCGGATCATCGGCGGACAAGCCTGCGGACAGGTCGATATCGAACTGCCGCAATAGGTTCGCCGCAATCTGGAGCCGCTGTGGGCGCACCTCGAGAAGGTAACGCAGGTTCTCCTCGCATTGCGTCAGACTCAAAGCGCGGGGCTCGCCAGGGAACGGCGTCAAATACGGCGGATAGTCCACCAGTAGCTCAAGCAAACGGCCAGGATGCCGCCCAGGTCCGTCCTTGCCACCGCGACGAGAAAATCTGAACATATTGATATCCCATCACCACAGGCTCTTGACCCAGTCAACAGCCTTGCTGGCAACACCGCTGCCTATCACGCCGCCAACAACGCCGCCGACGATCCCGCCCACGACGGTGCCAGCTCCAGGGACTACAGAGCCGATCGAGGCACCTATTTCGGCGCCGGCCCACGCCCCGGCCGCACCACCGGCCAAGTTGGCGCCAGCCTGCACTGTGTTCGCGCCAACAGTATTACCGTCTTGATGGAAGGCCTCGCCAAGCTGCACCGCATCGACTACCAACCCAATGGGACGCGCGACCTTGCCGACGTCTTCGAGTGCTTGACCTGCTCCACGTAACAGCTTGTTGTCAGCGACGCGCTCACCGTCTTTAGCCGCCTGCGCAAGATTGCTCTTACTGGGGCCCTGCGCCCCGGCCTTGGACTCAACATCCAGGCGTTGAGCGTTGCGTGGATCGGCGGGATTAGGTTTGTCGGCCTGTATGTCGACGACACGCGAACCCGGCGCGGCTTTCTCACCGGGCTGCAGCGGAGTTCGTGCGCCGTCCTTGGTGACCTGCACCTCTTTGGTGACGTCGTAGCCTTGCGCTTGAAGGCGGTTGGCGATCGCATCTCGTGCGAGATTGCCGTTCTTGGTGGTGTACTTCTGTGGAACAAGCCCGGGAGCCTTGCTGACACCGCCAGCAGGTGCAGGATTTATCCTCGGTGCCACCTCAATCCCATGGCCCTTAAGGGCGTCAACCAAGCTCTGGCTAAATCCGCCTTGGTTGGTCCACGGGCTCACTGTCGACTCCCAACGCACTGTCAGAAGCGGATTGTTGACCAGCGTCTTGTATCCAGCATGCTTCCAACCCTGCGCGATACCAGTAGCACTGGTCGACGAAACTGGGTTGGCTGAGGCCTGCTCGACAACGTCATTGGTGAAACGATCAGCATCAGTGGGGCTGCGCTGCGCCAACACCGACCCAATATCTGTGAAGGCGGTATTCGCTTGCGAAGGGTCCTGGCCCATGGCGTCGACAACCATGCTGGCGAGTGAGCGGGTATCTACCACGCCGCTGTTCGGATCGGTAGCCGCGTTGACGAGATCGGTGCTATTAGTGGCCCTGGACAAGGCATCTGGAATTGCCGCCGCGTCATCAAGTCCAGATGCGGAATCAACCGGCATCCCGCCAGCACCCAAGCTACTCACCGAATTGACCGCGCCGGCTCCTTGAGAGGTGAGTTGGGAGCCTTGCCCCACAAGGTCGGTGACCTGTGATGCTTGGTCGTTGAGCTGCGTGAACTGCTCGGCCTGGGGTTTGAGTTGCGGATTGACATCGCCGACTGTTTGAGCGACTTGATCGGCTTCCTTCTGAGCGGTTTTCACGATCTGGCTGCCCGCATTGACAGCGTCGGCCGTGCCCTGGATGCCCTGAGCAGCGCCCTGCACCAGCGTGATCGCATCCTGCGGATTCACCGCACCGGACTGCGCCGAGGAAGCCAACGAGGCGCCGGCCTGGGCGGCCGAGCCGAAGCCCTGGGCGGCCTGCCCAGATGATTGCCCGATCTGCTGACCCGACTGCACATATGTCTGAATATCGCCCGGAAGCCCCTGCACCGCTTGCGATGCATCCTGCCCAAGCGCCTCGGTGTCCGGCCCTTGCTGTTCATCTTGCTTGCGGCGGCGCGTTGACGCCGCACCCAATAGCAGCGCGGTCAGATCGTTATCGCCGGACTGCTGGTCGCTATCCCGTTGATCGTCCTTGTCGTCCTTTTTCTTGTCCTTCGACGGGAACTTCGGCAGCTGCTGCTGCTTGTTCTGCTTCTGCTGTTGCAGCTGCTTGGTGAGATCGTCCAGACGCTGACGATCCTGGCCGGACTGCTGCTGCCGATCTTGCAGCTGACGTGTCAAGTCATCGATTTTCTGTTGATCCGACGACTGATTCGGCTGCTGCCCAGAGTTCTGCTGCCCCGGCTGTTGCGGTTGTTGCGCGGGCTGCTGCACGCCCTGATTCGGTTGCCCACCTTGCGATCCCGTATTAGTGCCAGGGTTGGCTTGTCCACCGTTGTACTCCGGATTCGGCGTACCGGGCCCTTGGGTGTAGGGGGTGGCGTTCTGATAGTTCGGGATCTGCTCACCATGTGCTGCGCGCTGCCACGAACCGTCAGCGTTCTGTCCGGGTTGCAATCCCTGCTGCGCAGAACCGCTGTTGTTTGGGCTTGAGGCGTTCGCGCCCCGACTCGGCTGCTGGTTATAGATGCTGATGCCGTTGTTCTGGTCCAGACTCGGCGTGCTCGAGTTGGAGCCCTGGTAGTCGGGCGTCTGATTCGGCATCTGAGGCGGCTGGAACATCTGCCCACCCCCAGGCGGACCGTCATTACCGCCGGGGCTACCGCCGCAATCCGGCGGGCACGCGGCATGAGCCTGCGGCACCGTGGCCGGGGTAAACCAACCCAAGCCCAGACCGCCTGCGGAAAACATCAGCACCGCAACGACGCCCGCGGTCGCGCTTGCCTTCTGTGAACCATCCGCAGCCCACCTGTACAGGCCAGCAAGACCGTTCCATAGACCGGCATTCGAATACACCGCCACCACAAGCATGACCGTGATCGCGCCTGCTGCGGTCAGGAGCTGCGGTCCAAACACCACCGGTGTCAATGTGGGGGCAAGCCAGGTTGCGAGCACGATCAAGCCCGCCGAGCCTGCCACCAAGGCGCCCACCAGACCCGGATGCCAGCTCCGGCTATCTTGCTGGCCGGCACGTCCTTGCCGAGCTCGCACACCGGCAAAACCGGCATCAACTAACGCCTCTCGGGCAAGCCCGAACAAATACCGGCCCCCGGTGAACAGCGCGGCACCCGACACGACTGCCACGAGTAGCTGACCCGCACCCATCCCGATCGACCACGTGCCCTGTCCTGTCGCTGACGCCCACCAGGTGAGATAACCACCCCGGAAAACCCACCATGTGCCAACAGCACCTGCAAGCAGGCTCAGGGCGGCGAGTACCGCCCGCGTCGGCTCTCCGACTCGAGTCTCGACCGCACTGAACATCGCCGAAATGATCGGCTGGCGCCCCCAAACAGCCAACTTGATCCCGCCGCTCAAAGCGATCAGCAGGATCAACAACTCAGCTGCCCAAACAAGCCAAGCTCCTACCCCTTCACCGACCCGATGAAGGGCGTGCAGCCCGGCGACGGCACCCGTTGCGACGATCACACCCGCGATCCCCGCAGCGACCCGGCGACTCGTGACACCCGCCGACCAGTTCATTTTAGCGAACTCCCTATTGGTGAGAGAATCCGCCCTGACAATGGGCTTCTCGTCCAACTCTGCACGCATCACTGACCCCTCCAGCCATGTATGGCAACTAGTTAATGAGGACAATACGCCTGCATATAACGACTGTCGAGACATGGGGCAAATACAACGAGCTGAGATCAACAACCTGGGATCTCGCCACCTATCAACCAGCACGGCGGATGGAACATCGACCAGATGGAGACAGCAGCAAATTCAAGATCATGGCAGGACGGAACAGGTAGCGACGGTCATGAATCCGGTACTGGCCGACTCAATGCTCACCGTCGAGCTTCGCCCCGAGGAACGCCTAGTCCAACGGCATCGTCTATCGAAGGTTCCCAACCGTGGTGGACAACCACCCTGAAGACGCAACTTCTGACCCCATCTTGGGGCACCAGACGTCGACGCGGCACCCACCGACGACGACGTGGCTTGCCATCGAAATAGCAAGGGCCACTGCAACAAACGCGTTGAATGCGATCGAGCGCTAGCTCCGCGCTACAGCACCTCGAACAACACGACGGCGGCCCCGATCGCGATGATGATCAGTAGCGCGACCGCATCACGCAGACCCGGCCGTGTCGGATGTGCCGCGATCTGCCCGGTACCACCGCGCGCGGTGATGGCATCCCCCATCTCGGAGGCACGTCGCAACGCGACGGTGATTGCCGCGGTGAGCATGTCGACTATCTCGGCCACCCATCTCAGCCCGCGCCTGCCCTCGCGAACCTGCGGCGGACGCAACCTGCGAGCCGCGATAAGTACCCGAAACTCGTCGGACAACATGGGGAACGAGCGCAGCGCGAGCGCCAGGGTGGCGGCGCGCTCGTCAACCGGAATCCCGAAGACCTTCAACGGCCGCCCCAAGAGCGCCACGGCGGGCGCGATCTCGGAGACATTCGTCGTCCACGACACCATGGCTCCCGTACCGAGCAGCACAATCGCCACCGCGGTGGTGCGGGCCACCGCAAGCACACCGTGAAATCCGATAGTCATCCCGCCGATATGCCAGAAGGGCGGCCCGCCGCTGAAGAAGACCGTGAGACTGCCACCGATCACCAAGGCCACCATCCAGATCGGGATGGTGGGCATCGCACCGCGCGGGATGTGGGCCAACCACGCGGTGAGGATCACCAGAGCCGCCACCGCGCCGATGGCCGTCCAAGTGGGGAACAGTGTCAACAGCACCGAAATAAGGAAGACCGCAACAAGTTTGGTTCCGGCCCACAGCTCGTGGATCGGAGAGGTACCGGGGACCGGGCGCAGCAGTACCACCGGGCGGCGCGGCGCGCGTGTCGTCGTCATGAGCGGTTCCCCAACCCCACCGATTCGGCCAGCAGCACCCCGGATTGCAGATGCACGGTCCGCGGACACAATTCCTGCATGCCATCGAAGTCGTGCGAGATGACCACGATGGTGAGCCTTTCCCGCTCGCGCACCTGAACCAGCAGCCGCAGCAGACCAGCCTGCGACTCGGCGTCCAGACCCGCGAGCGGCTCATCGAGAATCAGGGCACGCGGTGAACGCGCCAACAGCCCGGCCAGCACCACGCGGCGCATCTGACCTCCGCTGAGCTGATCGATGGGGCGCTTGAGCAGGTCCGCCTCCAGCCCGACACTGGCGAGGGCGCGCACCACTCGGTCGGTATCACGGACAGAAAACCCTGCCGCCGAGGATATTTCGTAGTCGACGCGGCTACGCAGCAGCTGCAGGCGAGCGGCCTGGAAACTGATGGCCACCGACCCCACCTGATCGGACACCGGCTTGCCATCCAGTAGACACTGCCCCGAGGTTGGCTTGGTGAGCCCCGCCGCGATCCAGGCCAGCGTCGACTTTCCCGATCCATTGCCGCCATGGATCAGCACACCATCGCCCTCGTGCACCGCCAGCGACACGTCATGCAAGGCCGTTTTCGCCCAGGGAGTTCCGCTGGCGTACTCGTGTGCGACGGAATCGAACTCGAGAACGACGGGCGACTCGACATCGGGTCGCGCGGCCGTGGCGGTGGGCACCGGCACGGTCTGTATCGCCGTGCGGGCCGTCTTGCCGTTGACCGCGCGCAGGGAGATCTCACGGTCCGCGGCGGCGGCCTCAGATTGAAAATGGGTGATGTGCACCACCGACATCCGGTGCTGCGCGGTGAGCCGTGACAGCACACCCAACAGGTCCTCGCGCCCCTTCGGGTCGACCATGCTGGTGATCTCGTCGGCCACCAATAGCGCGGGATCGCGCGCCAGGGCCGAGGCAACCGCCAGACGCTGCAGCTCTCCACCCGAGAGTGAGGAGGTGCTGTGCTGGCCCATCCCCTCCAGACCGACCTCGCGCAGCAGACCCTCGATATCGACGTCGTGATCGGCGGGCAGACCCCACACCACGTCGTCGGCGACCTTGGTGCCGAGCACCTGACTTTCCGGGTGCTGCATGACGATCGCGGTGCCGCCGATGGCGCCGAGCCCCACCGAACCCGGCCGATCGATCTCCCCCGATGTGGGTTCACGCCCGGCCAGGATGCGCATCAAGGTGCTCTTGCCCGATCCGTTGGGACCGGTGATCGCGACATGCTCGCCGACCTCGATGCTCATCGAAAGCGGCGCCAGCGCATCGGATTCACCACGCGGATAGCGGAATCGCACATCCCGCAGGCGCGCGGGCACCGGACCCACCGCACCCGTAGGCGTCGGCGGATCGAGCTGGTGCACATCGGGAATCACCGCCAGGCGATGGATCACGCGCGAGAGTACCCACCAGCCAAACAGTGCGTTGAACAGCACGAAGACGAAGACGATGCCACCGATGAACCACACCCAGTTGCGTATCGCGAAGTCGATCGCGCTCGTCGCGTTCACACCCACGGCTTCCAAGTGCGGAAGGTGAGCGATCATCTTGAACAGGCCCTCCAGCGAGGCGCGCAGCGCGTCGAAGAGCAGGTTGCGCATGCGGTCCAGCAGGGCCAGCGCACCGACCGCCAGCGCCGCAATGATCGCGCTGCAGATGACTCCGAGCACCGTCAGCAGGGGCATGCCGTGTCCGCGTCGGCGCACCACGCCGGTGAGGCCACCGATGTACACGCAATTGGCCATGGCGATGAGACCGCCGAGCCCGGCCAACAGGAAGGCAATGACGCCGCCGGCCACGGCGGCAGCAAGCAGCACGCGGACGCGGTAGCGATATCCGAGCAGGCCCATGGGTACGGCGCCGAGTAGTTGCACGGCACCCAAAATCGGCAGGGCGACCCCGACGATGACCATGGCGGCGGTGAGCGCGGCCATGACGGCCGCTTGAGCCAGTTCATCGGGTTTCAGGGGCACCCTGGTGAAATTCACTTCAACAATTCTGCCAGCAGGTTTGCCCGCTCTCAGGACATTCTCAGCTTCGCCCGGCGCACCGCTAATTCACTGCGACGCCGATCAGATGACCTATCACGTAGGTGGCACCGATAGCGATGGCACCAAATGTCAACTGCCGCAAAGCACTCAGCCACGGGGCCCGTGCCGTGAAGCGCCCGGCGACCCATCCGGCGATCACCAGACCCACTCCTCCGCAGACCAGACCGGCCAGAAGTGACGCGAATCCCAGCAGGAATGGGATCAGCGGCACCACCGCACCCACCGAGAATGTCACGAACGAAGAGATCGCAGCCACCCACGGTGACGGCGTCTCGTTGGGATTGATGCCGAGCTCTCGGGTGAGGTGAATCGTCACCGCAGTGTTCTCGTCCTGGTGGATCTCGTCGGCGGCCGCG
Source organism: Mycobacterium sp. D16R12 (assembly GCF_002013465.1). GTDB lineage: Bacteria > Actinomycetota > Actinomycetes > Mycobacteriales > Mycobacteriaceae > Mycobacterium. The sequence goes on from NZ_MAFC01000023.1 coordinate 158,915, forward strand.
GTCGCCGTCTGCGGCGAGAGCCCGATATCGCCGAGCATGGCGATGAGCTCCCGCTTCTCGGCATCGGGGTGCAGCTGAATGGCACGGCGTTCCACGCTCGCCTCATGCTCGATCTGCGAATTGGACGTCGATACCGACGTGAATTCGCCCAGCGCCATCGAGAACGCACCCGCCACCAGGCTGGCGACCCCGGTCAACACGATCGCCTGCGTGTCGAGCCCGCTGGCACCCACACCGGCGACCAAAGCCGTGTTGGTAACCAGGCCGTCCATGGCGCCGAACGTGGCCGCACGCAACCATCCCCCGGACACGTCTGGGTGCGTGTGGTCAAATTCATGCGGTAGTTCGGCAGATCCCGCAGAGCCGTCGAGTGCCACGATGAATGAATCTACTTCCAGGTTGCTGAAAACGCACTGCTCAGAGGGGAATTACCGATATGAAGCGTTCACTGACTGTTTTCGGCACCGCGGTGTTGGCTGGCGGGCTGATGCTTGCGTGTTCGAGCAATGACAAGAAGGACGAGTCCGCGAGCTCTTCGGCCAGCAGCAGCGCAACCACTCCCGCGGTGGCCGCTAGCAGCTTCGACATCGCCAAGATCGACGCCATCAAGGACCAGTTCCCCGCCGGGTACACCGTCGAGGTACAGCCCAAGACCACGGTGACCCAAGAGATGCTCGATCAGATGAAGGGCATCTTCGACAAGGCCACCTTCACCCCGCAGGAATGCGCCGACAAGATGCTGGGCGCCTTCCCCCAGGTGACCGGTACGTCCATGCAGGGTGTTACCGGCGCCAAGGGCAACGGCGACCCGATGTCCAAGACGATGATCATCGCCGCGGCCATGGAGACGGTCAGCGCGATCCCCGAGGACACCACCGGCGGAGCGTGCGACAAGTTCAGCCTCTCGATCGCCGGCATGGCCGAGGGCACCGGCGAGAAGATCGACGCGCCTGCCATCGATGGCGTGAAGACGACGGGTACCTCAACGAACATCAAGATCAGCGCGCCCGGCATGGAGAAGGAGATGGTGCAGATCGCCTACTCCGCTCAGCTCGATGACCACCACGCCGTGTCGGTGTCCGGGATGGGTGATGTCGACCGCAACGAGCTGTCCGACGTCTTCGTGAAGGCCGTCAACGCCGTTAAGGGATAGGCCGTACCGGGATGCCCGCCCCGGCAGCAAGGGGCGGGTACCCGGGCGCTCCCCAGTACCCGCCGGGCGGGTAGTAGCCGTAGCCATACCAGGCAGAGCTGGGCACACCCTCGCATTTGGTGGTACCTCCGGCAGAGGCGCAGACGGTGGCCTGCGCGGTGCCGGTCGCGGGACTGGGCAAGATCAATGGCGCTGAAGCCAGAGCTCCGACAATGAGTGCCGAGCAGAGAGTTCGCGCCACATTTCGTGGTCGCTTCATGTTTCCAGGATAGCTCTGGACTCGTGCGCTGAACGCGGCGTTGACGTGACGCTGGTTCGCCTAGAAGGCCGCGTCGGACAGGCTGCTGCCCGTTGGCCGCTTCATGCCGTCCAGGTCCTCACCTGCCTGCCCGTAGATCCAGAAGATGACCCGGCTGACGAGGTGCAGCAGGACCCGCTGCTCCGGATCCTGCGTGTCGACGCCATAGATGTTGGTGACCGCCGACGTACCGCAGCCACGCTCGTACAGCTCGCCGGTCAACCGCCAATGCGTACCGGGTCCATCGCCCTTGGGCGCGAAGGAATCAACCGAGATCAATTCGCCCGCCGCCAATTCCACGACGTGACATTCCAGCGTCCCCGCGTATCCCGTCCCCACCGCCGGCACCGATCCGACGACAAACTTCGCGCCAAGCTCTGGGCGGAACCCCCGCACGCTCACCGGCCATTGGTCTGGATCGGTGATCGCGTCCCACACCTGCGTGCGCGGATGTTCGAACTCCCATATGGCGCGTACCACCTACTCCCCTTCCCCGGACAGCCCCCCGAAGGACGCCTACATGTGACCATCGGCTAGCAACCATGGCGAAGTAACCGTACTAGCAGTACCACCATTTCGCTACGCAACGGGGCTGGTTCGGCTCAGCTATCTCGATGCCGGGCTAAAGATCGTGGCATTGCCTGATAGCCACCAGCTAAACGCAGCCTTGATGATGGAGAACGTTGAGCCGAAAGATCCTCTGGTAACTAGATGCCTTCCGGCGTGCAGTTTTCAGAACGACCGTACATAATTTTCCCAGAGTTCAAGAATGCGGGATTAGCAAATAGATGAGAGCATGGTGCGGTGGCGGAGGACCCGTCCGTGGCGCAAGCGCGGACACTGCTGATCTCGCTCTATGAGCATGTCAACGAAGTAGGACAGTCGATGGCCGAGGCTGAAGACCTGATCCGACACACCCCGCGCCACGGCTCCCCACACCGACATCACCGACTCCGCGTGGCTGCTATGCGCAAGGACATCTACGAAGCGCAACGGCTGATTAAGAAACTGCACCAACGGTTTCCGGCAGTACGGGACACGGTGTGGCCGACGACACCACGTGACGATAGTGGGAGCTCGTGATTCGGTCACTGCGAAACCTGCGCTGTGGTCAACGACTCATCAAAGAAGCACCGCAACGCCCCCCCCCGGGACTTGCGTCCCAACTGCTGCATCACCTGGGCGGATATCCGGTACTGCCGATCTAGAACGTGTAACTACCTTGAGGTTGCACGACGAACCCGCGCCGCTCACCGCTTTTGCGATCGACCACGCACGCGACCAAGCTGTCGTCCACCGCGCAGGTGATCTGATCGCCACCCATCACCATGCCCCCCGGTCCGAGCGTGAGCTTCTGGCCAGAGCGCAAGCCTCTCCCGGCCAGTGCAGCTTTATCAATGTCCGTCAGTTCGCCTGTCCCGAAACCTGATTGATAGTCATTTTGCCGATACAGAGGTCACTCCCTGGCCCGCGCCCGGTAATGCGCCGTAACACGACGCTCCTGGTACTGCCACGGCTACTAGATATCGCGCAGTGCAGCCCGTTGGGTGCCGTAAACGACAACATCGGATATTTCACATCTGGTCCCGCCGCGTAGTCCTTCGCGGGTGCTGCCACAAACAAATCGAGGTTGGGGAAGTCCGGTTCAGCGAGCGCAACTGTCTCACCGACAAGCAGGGCAGCCGTCATAGACACAGCAGCAGCAGTGAATCGAGCCAGTGGATGCTTCATGACTGTCTATTCTCCTATCCCTACGGCAAATTGCGTTACACGCCAAGGAGATTAGGCCGGGGCGGGCCATTGGTAACGGCGATCTGCAAAAGATCCGAAGTAGAGCCAGACGGGATGCCACCAGGGACAATTTCAGGCACTCGTCAAAGCATCGTGTACGGGCTGAACCAACAGTTCGGGCCGCGGTTACATTGGCCAGTTTTGTCCGGAGCGAGCCTGGGAGGCGGTGTTTGATTCTCCAGTCGGCGGGGTTGGGGGCGCCGCGGATGGGGTAGGTGGCGTTCGTGGCTGGGACGTTTGAAGGTGCTGACGTATCAGCGCAAGTTCCTCACTGATCGCCAGCAGCGCCTCTGTTTGAGCGAGGACGGCGGTGTCCCGCAAGAACCCGTGCTTGTGGTCTGCACGGTTGTACTCGACCACGTTCAGCGGAAAATTCAGTATTCGGCTCTTGGCACTCTCTCGCAATTGATCGATGCGTTGAATCTCTTTGTCAGCACCCATCTAAAGCGCCCCTACCTTTCTGTTTCTACAAACCGCTTCTGTTTCTACAAACCGCTCGAAAACCCCTCAGCATCTGACCAGCGATGGGCCATAAGGCCGGAGCTCTTCAATGGGAGTTAGAAGAGGAAGCTGTTGCCGTCCTGGCGCAGCACGAAACCGCGAGATTCGGGCTGACTGCTGTCCCTGCACGCGGTGAAATCGGGTCCGACCGCACACAGCTCTCCACGAAATTCGATCTTGTGTCCTTGCGGCAAGACAGGGCTATGGGGGTCACTACAGAAAATCTGGGCTGGCTGAAAATAGGCCGGGCGTTCGGGGGCAGCGCCCGTGCCTACCTGCTGCCCACACGAGACATCAGGTAGCTCGGTTTGGTTGAAATAACCAGGAAGCTGCTTACCGTAGCAATGGATGAACCGGCCCTGCCCCATGTCGCAGGTATATCCGAATGGGGTCGAGAATCGCACCGCCTTGTCGGTCGAACGCGAAAGCGGGAGAGGATATTCAGCCGCATTCACCGAAACGAAACTCGATACGTCCGGGAAACCGGGCGGTTCAGCGTGGGCCACATTGGCTGGCACCAGAACAAAACTGGTGGCTGCGGCAGTGACCATGGTGAGGTGTCTGATTCGCTTCACGCGACGGATCAATTCATCGAGTACTTCGCACACCGCGACTCCGAAGTCTCCGTTGCCCGTCAGCTTGTCGGCAGCATCCTGCCGCCGGTTGCGCAGAAACTGCAGCATCGCCTGCGGACTCTTCATCGTCGTCCCAGTGGGTTGCTCCGGAAGTTCTGGTAAAAATCGTCCTCTTCGAGAGCTGCGGGTGGAGGTTGCTTCTTTGTCTCACGAGGTGATTCGTTTCGGGAGATTCGCGCAGACATGGCAGCGGAAGTCGACGCGTTGAGTTTGGCGGCATCCTGTGCTGGGCCTATATCCCCGGTTCGAAGGGCGTGCACGACGGTCGGGTGAAGGTCTGAGGTGTCAGCCACGGCTATGGACTCCCTGCCTCGGGCCAGCCCGGGTCGGGCGGCAGGACCGGTGCAGGATCGGCACTCAAGTACTTATCGGGCCGGTCGGCGGGAACGCCGGGCGGGTATTTGTTGTGGCATTGCGGCAGCGTCGTTGTGGTCACGAGATCGATCTTGGTAATGATCCAGGTGCCGAACACATTGTTGGTAGGGCGCAGTGCCGGGCCCTTCTGACTTGTCGGAGGCTCATGCTGCTGATCTGGCGCAACGGCAGGGTCGGGGCCAAACGTGAACCAATACCCCGTGCTATTTGGAGGACCACCCCGCTCGTACCTCCCGAGGGAATTCTCGGAAAGCGCCGAGAGATAATCGCAGACTCCTGCGACAAACTGGTTCCCCTCCCGACGCAAAGTCACCACCTCGTAATAGATGGTGCCGGCCCATCCTCCTCCGGCACCGCCGGTCACGAGGGCGGGCGAGATGGTGTTGCTGAGGGCGTGGACGAATCCGGGGTAGCCGCCCGCGTCGACGGTGTCAACGTCCCGGCGGAGAGAATGGTCGGCTCGCTCCCAGGATTCGACGGCCGCGCGGATGAAGGTGCCTTCTGGTGCCATTAAGTCTATGGCGGGGTTGGCGATCCAACGGCCAGACACATTGGGTTTGTACCTATCAAGCCCATCCGCAGGCGAGGAAGTGGTGGGTTGGGGCTGATCGCCGCGATGGCATCCCGCCGCCAACAGCACGACGGCCATCACAGCAGTGCAACTGCGCACCAAACGGGTGCGGTCCATGTTCAGTGGCTCCAATCCGACTTGCCCGCGCCGACGTTCTCTAGCCCCTGCCAGTTGCCGATATCCACGCCATACTGGTTCTTCCCGGTCGTCTGGAACCAATCTGTCAGAATCTTGTGTGCGTTCCCATTGCTTACGACCTTTTGCATATCGAGGTGATCGCCGGTCATGAAAGCGGCCAAGTCACGGTCAGCGGCGATGGAGGGGTCACGTGCGATCAAACCTCTGAGGACGGTTGCCCGGTAGTCGGTGGAGTTGGCCGCGGCTCCTCCTGTGTCCACGAGTTGGCGGGCGAACTCATCGCCGTGGATCAGCAAGGGGTTAGGCCCTGGAGGCTGGGTGAGTTTGGCGGCCAGTTCAATGGCCGAGACAGACTCTCCGAATCCAGGGATCATCCCGAGAGCTTTGAGACTGTTTTCGACCATGTTCTTTTGGCCGTCCGCTTTCTCGGCGGCTTCCCAGCGTGCCTTCTCCTGATCGAACAGGTGCGCGTCGTTGGCCCCTTCGTGCATCGAATGAGCCAGGCGACCTGCAATCTCCAGATCCCTGTCCGGGGTGCCATGTTCGCTTGCGCTAGTCACCAGACCCTCGTATTCGGCCTTGGCGGCACCGTTGATGCTGATGGCCGAGTCGTGGTTCTGATCGAACACCGAGAACAGATTCTTCATCTGATCAGCGGAGTCGAAATGCTGGATACCCGGGGAGTTGAACCCGGTCTCTGGGTCTGCTCCGGCGAACTGGGCCAGATATGGGTTGATGCCATCGGCCATCGCTTTGGCCAGGCCGCCGTTGACTTCGCCGAACGTTCCGCCGCCAGGCATGTTTTTCAGGGCGTCGGCATGGCCCGGATCAGCTATGTAGTGGCCGACCGCATTGGCGGTTTCCCCGGCGATGGGGTTACCGGTGTCGTCATGGGTCCACCGGAATGCATCGCCGATCTTGGCGGATTCGTCGCCCCAACGTTCCTGGGTCATTGCGTGCAAGAACCCGTCACTGGTGGACGGGTTGGTGGCCAGATCATGCACGCTCAAGTGGTCACTGCCACCGACCTGCACCACGTCAGCCAACGCGTGTTGCAGTGAGCCGCCATGCTGATCCCCGCCATCGAATTGTTGAACGTAGGCGCCGGTATCGGGGTGTTTGATGTCGGCGTTGGCGTACTGCGTGGCGGCCTCGAGCATCGACTTGGTGGCCTCACTGCCCGAAATCGCTGCGCCCGGCCTGAGGATGTCAGCGATATCCTGCATCGCCCCTACACCGTTGAGCTTCGTGTGACTTTCCGAGGGCAGCGTATTGCCGCCGATATCGCGGGCCGGCGTTATCTGCGTGGTGACCCGATCAGTACGGGACAGCTCCTTAGCCATCTCTGAGGGCAGGTTGACCTTTGAGCCGGTGACCGGCACGAATGTCCCACGAGTCGCATCGGTAGCCCCCTGAGCCAGTGGCTTGATCTGGTCGGCACCCGCAACCTGCACATTGGGATCTGAGACGATCTTCAAACCCTGCGCCAACGTTGCCTGCGCATCGGCAGGCAACGTCCGCTGCATCTCCTTGATCTGCTCAGGACTTAAACCGTTGAGCGACTGGGACATCTGGTACAGATACGCCATCTGCCCGGCAGGTATTTCCACCTTCTCCCCGCGCGCCAACTTATCGAGATCAGTCTGCGACAAACTGCCTGCCGCAACGAGTTTCGCCAAGGCCTTCGGATCAACGGGCATGCCCGTGTACTTACTGGCCGCTATCGCGTCGAGAAGATCTGTTTTGCCCTCTTCGCCGCTCAGGCCCGCGGCCACCGGAGCAGCTGCACCAAGATCGGCCTTAGCGTTGTTGATCGCATCGGCAGTGTCTTGGTCAGCCTGCCCTAGCGCGTCGGCCCGCTCCTGCAAACTCGCGGTGTCGGTTTGTGCTTCGTTGCCGCGCTCGGCCTGCAGTTGGTTCATCCGGTCGGTGGCTATAGGTTCTGCGACACCGAACGCCATCAGGGCGAACTTGCCCGCCCGATAGTCGAACATGTCGGTGACGGTCCAGTCTTCCGATACCGCGAACGTATCGGCCTCCAGGCCCTGGCCCGTCTTCGTCAGATCTGCGATCATCGGCGCCATCGTTGCGGAGCCGTTCTGGCAAGCATCGGCCAAAGCGTTGTACCCCTGCACAACCTGCTTGTCCTGTGCCAGTTCACGATCCGCGCGACCAACCGCCGCGTCCTTACCTTCGCCCTCCCATTCAAGGTCAACTATCGCGCCGTGCACTACCCCCGCTGCATCGAGCACCTGCGTGCCAAGTGTGAGAGTCGGCTCGGCCAAATCGCCCAGCGCCGCCACCTTGGCGTTGTACACCACTGTCTTAGTCGGCCTGCCCATATCAAATCCCTCCCCCCGCAACCACTTTAAGTGGCCGCGTTCAAATCACCGAGCGACGTCAACCCGTTGGCAGCCAACTGCGTCAGCGACACCGCACTCTTGTTGTCCTGATGCTCGTACATGTCAGCCGAACGCCGCAAAAGCTGCCCCATAACGTCATAGCGACCACCGACAACATCCAACGAACTCTTCACCGCCTCGTACGTCCCCTGCAACGCCCCCGCCGTGGCGAAACCCTGCAAGCCCGGAACCGCATTGGCAAATATCGGCACCTTTAGCTTGGACACATCAGAATGAGCGCCATCCACCTTGCCGGCACCCTCGCGCACATTTACCGGATCAACCTTCACAACCAACCCCCAACAGCTCTCACTCGAACTTCACATCCCAGCCAAGGGCCTTGTAACGGCGCACCTCCCGCTCCCGCGCCGCCTTTTCGGCCTTCTCCTGCTCAGACCAGTCACCGATAACCCCCGGTGAAGCTGCCGGCATATCGCCAAGAAACTCGTCGGTGTTGTCGTAGTTGATCAGGATCTGCGGTGTCGGCTTACTTTCATCGTCCTCACCCTTGCCGCCGCGACCATGCCCGCCAGCGCCGCCCATCATCCCCATCGGGCCACCACCGCGCACACCGGAAGCACCCATAGCCGCCGGATTCACACCGCCCGCATTCCCCGCAGCCGCACCGCCAGGCAGACCCGCACCACCACGCAGCGCGCTCAGACCGCTAGGTCCGCCAGCACCTGAACCGGGCCCGCCGACGCCTGTGCCCGTCGACGACGGGGAGAATCCGGCTGCCGTCGTGCTACCGATGGGCAGGCCAGAACCCCCAGAGCCAGAACCCAACCCGGAACCTGAACCACCGGAACCCGAGCCAGCCCCCGATCCGGATCCTTGACCACCACCAGAACCGCTGCCTTGCCCGCCGCCCTGCCCCTGGCCTTGACCGGCACCCGCCTGCTGCCCATCACCGCCCGCAAGTTGCGGTTTGGTGTCCTTGTTGGCCAAAGCGTCAGTCCCAGAAGGCGACTTGGGCGTCTGACTTCCACCACCGCCGCCAGTGCCGGAGCCGCCTCCGCCACCAGTGTTGCCGCCTCCACCGGAGTCGTTCGGTGTGGGGCCAAGCTGCTGTAAGTCGGGGTCGGTGACCCGGGGCCGGTTCGTCGACATCGGATTCGTGTACAGGCTCTGCGCTTCGTTGCGAATCGCGTTGAGCGCCTGCTGCTTTTCGTCCTTGGTGGCGTTCTTGTCAGGGGCCGGGTAGTTCTGCGGCACCCTGCCAGCCGCGGTCAGGGTCTCGGCATCTTGATCGGCGGCCTGACTCAGCTTCCCCGCCTCGGCCGCCAATCCCGTATCCGGGTTCGCGATCCTCTTGTACGTGCGGTCAACACTGTCGTACGCCGAATTGGCCGCCTCACCTGACCAAGACTCGGTATCGAGAAGCTTGCTGCGCACCTTCATCGCGGTATCCACCGAATCAGACACGGCCTGATAGACCGTGCCCCAGCGATCGGATTCCGCACGGGCCGTCTGCACCTTCAAATCCGAAAGCTTGGAGATGATCTCCTCATGCGACATCCCCTGCCAACCATCATCAGCCATTACTCACACCCCATTTCACTTCGGAAGAGTCGGAGCTACCGTCGTAGCCACTTGCTTTGATTTTGCGCACGCATCGGGCACGTCTTTGGCTTCCTGAACGTCGACCACCACCACGACTACTGCGACCGTTGCCTGTTGCGACGGCAATATCACGGTGCAGGTAGGTACCGAAGCGACGCGGCCCTGGTAAATCACTCCATCAAGACCCGCCACCGTGATTGGCTTGGGATTGTTGTACAACCCAGGATCCAGGTAAGACGACACCTTGGTATTAGCGACCGTCAATTCCGCCGTCCAACCGCCGCTGAGACCCTTCCATTGGCAGCCACGCAACTGCGGATCCTGGGTGCCAACATCGCTCACTTTCGACGGATCCAGGCCCCAAGAACGGATCTGTTCGGCTGAATACATCAGACAAGGGTCGTAACTCGTGCCGTCATTCCAATGGCTCGGCGGCGGATGTGGAGCCGTCAAAGTGCTCGATACCTGTGGCTGCGAACTTGCGGCGCTGGACACGGCCGAAGACGCAGACTCACCAGTAGACGGTGACTTGGTAATGGCAGTAGACGGACCGCACCCCACCGCCACACAAAGCGTCGCTCCCAGCGCGAGAACCAACCGCATCATCAGTACTTCACCGTCGCCGTTCCGTCCTTGTACGGATTTATCCGGCCGGCATTGCGTTCCTCGGTGTTGCGGAACAACATCTCGGTAGCGATGAAGTGATCGGCGTGACCTTTGTAATGTGCCGAGATCTTCTTCAGGGCATCGACGGCCGCCGCACGCTGCTCTGCGTAGTGCTGTGCCGCAGCGTGTCCAGAGGGCAGGTCCCCGAGCGCAAGCTGTTGTTCACGGCTCACCGCTGAAATCTGCGTCTCGACCATGTCGCGGGCCCGCAGCATGTCCCCCGCGAGCTCCACCCCATAACCGTCCTTGAAACGCAGCGTGGTCCGAGCGGCCTCCGCGGCCTCCTGTCGATCACCAGGGGACATCCCGTTGATGTCGAACTTGTACTCGCCCACGGCCCACCTCGCGTTTCATCGTCACAACTGGCATTCACCTAGATACGACGACACTAGGGCCAATCCGGTTCCATGAATCGTCAAGAAAATTCGCATCAGTGCACCGACGGGGCAAACGGACCACAAAACAGAGCAGGCCAGCACAAATCTGTGCTGGCCTGGACTCGCATGGAGTGTCAGATCGAGTGCGGCGGAGTGCGATTAGCTACACCTTTAGCTACACCGCATATCCAAAAACACCGTCTGACCTGCTCCCCCGCTTGGACTCGAACCAAGAACCGTCCGATTAACAGTCGGAAGCTCTGCCAATTGAGCTACAGGGGACTATCCGGATCGCATCGGTTTGTACCGCGAACCGAGGCATGACTTTAGCCTACGGGTAGGGGTGAAAGCCAAACCGGTCGCCAGGCCGTATCGCCCGCCTACGAGCGACAAAGACGGAGTGCACAGGGTGTTGTCGCTCATAGTCGGGCACAAGGAAGTGTCCTGGCTCAGCCGTTCACAGGTGCGTCAGGCAGGATAGGGAGAACTTCGTTAGTTGGTGGAGGGTTCGTGATTCGGGTTTTGTTGGTGCTGGCCGCTGGCTACGTGCTGGGTGCGAAGGCTGGCCGTCGCCGGTACGAGCAGATCGTCAACGGGTATCAGGCCGTCACCGCCAGCCCCGCGACCAAGAAGCTGATCGAGATCAGCCGTCGCCGCCTGGCCAACTCACTGTCTCCCGATCCTCACATGGTGGAGCTCACACCCATCGATGAGACGACCATGATCTTGGAGCCCGAGCCTCAGCTCGACAACAAGTAACGCCGCTACACCGACGGATCGTCCCCGCTGACCTGCTCTACCAGGCTGCGCCGGTACGCCTCCAGCGCCACCAGGTCGCCGAACAGCGCGTGATACTCATCGGCGTTGTCCACCGGCGACATCCGCTGCAGCTTGGACTTGACCTCGGCCACCTGCCGTCCGACCCACACCTCTTGCAGCTTGGCCAGCACCGACCCGATGTAGCGCGGCAACCGCTCATCGCTGTCCACCTGGATGGCCTCGGCGGTCAGCGCGTTGATCAGCATCACCTGGTTCTGCGACGACGCGCTCTGACGCACCTTGTCGATCCACTCCCCACCGACGATCCCCGCCCCGGTGCCACCCGCCGTCTCGATCGCTGTACGCACCGCCACATATCCGGGGTGGGTGAAGCTATCGGGGGTCAGCGAGTCGAACACCGGTCCGGCGAAGGCCGGGAACTGCAACGCCGCCTTGAGCGCCTCACGCTGCGGCCACAACGTGGGGTCCTTGGCGTCGGGCATGGCAGCCTTGGGTGCCGCGGCAGGTTCAGAACCGCGGGGACGACGGTCGGGCGACACCGCACCGCCCTTCGCCGCCTTACCGGCCTCCTCACGCACCCGCGCGAGCACCTGGGCCACGTCGTCCCACCCGACCCATCCGGCCAGCTGCCGGGCGTACTCGTCGCGCAGCGTCGGGTCCTTGATCTTGGCGACTATCGGCACACACCGTCGCAGCGCGTCCACACGCCCCTCGGCGATCTCCAGATCCGAATCCGTCAGCGCCGTCCGGATCGCGAAAGCGAACAGCGGAGTGCGACGCGCGACCAGATCGCGCAGCGCCCCCTCCCCGGACTTGAGCCGCAGATCGCACGGGTCCATTCCGTCCGGGGCCACCGCGACATACGACTGGCCGGCCAGGTTCTGCTCTCCCTCAAAGGCTTTCAGGGCGGCCGCCTGTCCGGCGGCATCTCCGTCGAACACGTAGATGAGCTCGCCCCGGAAGTAGGAGTCGTCCATCATCAGACGCCGCAGCATCGAGAGGTGCTCGTCACCGAAGGCGGTACCGCAGGACGCCACCGCCGTGGTCACCCCGGCCAGGTGCATCGCCATCACGTCGGTGTAGCCCTCGACGACCACGGCCTGATGCCCCTTGGCGATATCACGTTTGGCCAGATCCAGACCGAACAGCACCGAGGACTTCTTGTACAGCATGGTTTCCGGGGTGTTGACGTACTTGCCCGGCATGGTGTCGTCCTCGAAGATCTTGCGCGCTCCGAAGCCGATCGTTTCACCGCTGCTGGCACGGATCGGCCACAGTAGCCGCCGGTGGAACCGGTCCATCGGGCCGCGGCGGCCCTCACGGGACAGCCCGGCGGCTTCGAGCTCCTTGAACTCGAAACCCTTGCGCAACAGATGCTTTGTCAGGGTGTCCCACCCCGAGGGCGCATATCCGCAACCGTATTGTTTGGCGGCGGCGCCATCGAAATTGCGCTCCGTCAGATACTGGCGCGCCGGCGCCGCCTCGGGCGAATCCAATGCGGAGGCATAGAACTCCTGCGCGGCCGCGTTGGCGGCGACGAGCCGCGCCCGGGTGCCACGGTCACGCTGCGCCGCCGTGCCGCCACCCTCGTAGTTGATGGTGTAGTTGATGCGGTCGGCCAGCCGCTCGACGGCCTCCACGAACGTGATGTGCTCGATCTTCTGGATGAAGGTGTAGGCGTCGCCGCCCTCACCGCAGCCAAAGCAGTGGAACTGGCCATGATTGGGCCGCACATGAAAGGACGGCGACTTCTCGTCGTGGAAGGGGCACAACCCCTTGAGCGAGTCGGCACCCGCGCGCTTGAGCTGAACGTAGTCGCCGACGATGTCCTCGATCTGGGTCCGCTCACGGATCGCCGCGATATCGCGATCAGGAATCCGGCCGGCCACTGAGTCAGCTTAGCCAACCGCGCCGTCAGGCCCAGCTGGCTTGCACACCCTGGCTATCGCGGTCCACCCGTTCGAGCCGGCTTTCGGTGTACGAGGCGATCTGATCCACCACCACCCGGGTGCGCGCCGCGTCGTCCACAGTGGCCTCGAACGCGGGCACAAACACCGGATCCAGCGTCGCGGGGGCCCCTGCCGCCAGCCATTGCGCCACCCGATGGATGCGTTCACGCTGACGGCCCTGTCCCGCGATATGCCGTGGATCGGACATGATGAATTGCAGCGCAAGCATTTTCAGCACTGCCACCTCGGCGGCGACCACCTCGGGCACGGTCAGCTCGGCCTCGAATCGGACCAGCGCCCCATCCCCGGCCACCGCCCGGGTGGCACCGATCGCGGCCGAGGCGAACCGGCCCACCAATTCGCTGGTCAGTCGCTTGAGGTTGGCCGACGCACCCAGGGTGCCGTCATACGGGCCGATGGCCGCGACCACCGGCAGCGTGGCCAGGCGCGCAGCAGCCTCCTCCAACGCACCCTGCTCCAGCCCGCCGAAGGACTTCACCCCCAGCTCCGCGAGCACCTGCGCCTCCCCCGGCGAGGCCAGCACCCGCAGATCGATACGCCCCGAGATCACGCCGTCCTCGACGTCATGCACCGAATAGGCGACGTCATCGGACCAGTCCATGATCTGCGCTTCCAGGCACCGCCGCCGCGGCGGCGCCCCGGCCCGCACCCAATCCAGAGCCGCCGTGTCCTCGACGTACGCGCCGAACTTTCCGCCGCCCGGCGGACGCAGCCACGGGTACTTCGTTGCCGCATCCAGAGCCGCCCGCGTCAGGTTCAGCCCGGCGCTGTCACCTTCGGCATCAACGACTTTGGGCTCCAGCCGGGTGAGGATGCGCAGATTCTGTGCGTTGCCCTCGAACCCGCCGCAGTCCACCGCCACCTCGTCGAGCGCGCGCTCACCGTTGTGTCCGTACGGCGGATGGCCGATGTCATGCGCCAGCCCGGCCAGGTCCACCAAGTCCGGGTCCGCGCCCAACCCGGTGGCGATACCGCGGCCGATCTGCGCCACCTCCACCGAGTGCGTGAGCCGCGTGCGCGGCGTATCCCCCTCGCGCGGGCCCACCACCTGGGTCTTATCGGCCAGACGCCGGAACGCGGCACTGTGCAGAACGCGGGCCCGGTCACGCGCGAAGTCGGTCCGGTGCTCCGACGACGGAATCTCAACGATCGCCGCCGTCTTCGGTGTCTCGGTGACGACGCGTTCACGGTCGGAGTCGGTGTAGGCGTCCTTGTAGGCATCCCTGTGGGCATCCGGAGTACGCATCGTGGGCACCAGTCTGCCAGGACGGGTCCACGCGCCTCGCGAGGCATTAGATTGGCGACCATGCGTCTGCTGCGTGCCCTCGGGAGCCTGCTGGGAGTCATGATCGCGGTACTCACGGTGTTTGCCCCGACCCTGCTGCTGACACCAGTGGCGAGCGCCGACCCACCCTTCCGGGTACCCAGCTATGTCACCGATCGGGCCGGGGCGCTCAAGAATCCCACCAAGGTGCGCGCCGCCATCGATCAGCTCTACGACAAGCAGCACGTGCGACTCTGGGTGGTGTACGTCAAGGATTTCGACGGCACCGATCCCGTGACATGGGCGAACAAAACCCTCAAGACAAGCGGATTGGGCGATCGCGACGCCCTGCTGGCCGTGGCCACCCAAGAACGCAGCTACGCGTTCCTCGTCGCGTCAGAGATCAAGAACGTCAGCGACTCCGAAATCGACGAGCTGCGCACCAACACGATCGAACCCGCGCTGCGCGCATCGGATTGGGATGGCGCCGCCATCAACACCGCCAACGGCCTGGAGTCGGCCGCCGCATCATCATCCTCCATTCCCTGGAAGCCCATCCTGGCCGCACTGGCCTTCGGCGCCGTCGTGGTCGGCGCCTTCATGCTGTACTCCTGGTTCCGCAGTCGAGCCCGTCGCCGCGCGGAGGTGGAGGCCGCCAAGGGCATCGATCCGACCAACGCCGAGGCCCTCGCCGCGCAGTCGGTCGATGCACTCGACGGCTTGTCGAAATCGATTGTGGTGAATGTCGACAACGCCGTTCGCACCAGCGAGGCCGAGCTCACGCTGGCCGTCGAGGAATTCGGCACCGACCAGACCGCGCCCTTCCAGCAAGCCGTCGACTCCGCGAAAAAGGCGCTGGCTCAGGCATTCTCCGTGCGCAAACAGCTCGACGACGCAGTCCCGGAGACGCCCACGGAGCAGCGCCGCCTGCTGATCGATGTCATCACCGCGGCCGCACGCGCCGACCGCACCCTCGATGATCAGTCCAATGCCTTTGACGCGTTGCGCAACCTGGTGATCAATGCGCCCACGAAGTTGGACACCCTGACCCAGCAAGTGGTCGCGACGACCGCTCGGGTGCCCGAGTCGCAGCGGGTTCTCGAGCAGCTGCGCACCCAGTTCGATGCCGCGGCGCTGGCCTCGATTGCCGACAACATCACCGAGGCCACCGAACGCACCACGTTCGCCGACTCCCGGATCACCCACGGCCGGGAACTGGCGGCCCGCCCCCTGGAGGGCCAGCAGATGAATCTCGTCGACGCCGTGCGCGGCGCCGAATCGGCACTGACCCAGGCCGCCGCGCTCTTGGACGCGGTGGACAACGCCGCCAACAACATCCGGCGCGCCACCGACGCGCTGCCCGCGGCGATCGCGGACACGAAGTCGGGCATCGCCCAGGCCGAAGAACTCCAACGGCAGGGTTCGGTGCCGCGTGCCGACGAGCTGACGAAGGCCCACGACACCGCCCTTGCCGCCGTGGCCGATGCCGAGCGCGTGGGGTCCACCGATCCGCTGACCGCCTTCACCCACCTCGCCACGGCCGATGCCGAGCTGGACAAGCTCCTGGCCGCCGTGCGCGAGGAGAAGGACGCCGCCGAACGCCGCGCCCGGGCGCTCGATCAAGCAATCGGCACCGCGCGCCAGAAGGTGAATGCGGTCAGCCAGTACATCGGCCTGCACCGCGGAGCCGTCGGTGCCGCCGCGCGGGGGTACCTCGCGGAGGCCGAGCGCAGCATCGCCACGTCCGAGTCCGCCCGCCAATCGGATCCCTCAAATGCCATTCTGTGGGCCAACCGGGCAGCCGAACTGGCGACGCGTGCCGAGGGCGGCGCGATCCAAGAGGTGCGCGCGGCCCAGTCGTACTACAGCAACGGGTATGGCAACTACGGCGGTTCCGCCGGATACTCCGTCGCGGGCGATGTGGCCGGCAACGTCGCGGGCGCGGTGATCGGCGGCATCCTGCGCGGCATGCTCAGCGGCGGATCGAGCCACCACAGCTCCTGGTCCGGGTCCGGGTCATCGTCTTACGGTGGGTCGTCCCGATCCTCGGGGTCGAGCTTCCGGGGCGGCGGCGGCCGCTTCTAGCAGGCCGTCTCTTTCCGAAAATTTCCCTCAACACTTGACGGCACGCCGATAGCGATGTGCAATATATTGCATGCCAGTACCACCGTCCGAAGGGGTCGTAGCACGGTCCCTGCTGCGCGACGATGCCTATAAAGCCCTGCGTAAGGCCATCGTGGACGGCACCCTCGCCCCCGGCGAGCGGCTACGGGACGACGAGCTGAGTCGCTGGCTGGGCGTGAGCCGAACCCCGATCCGCGAGGCCCTCGCCCGTTTGGAGCAGGCCGGCCTGGTGCAGACCCAACCGGGTCGACACACCATCGTCAGCCCCGTCGACGTCCGGGAAGCACGCGCGGCGCAGTCCGTCGCCGCGGCGATGCACGAGCTCGCCGTGCGGGAGGCGATCACCAATATCTCCCCCGGTGACCTCGCCGCGATGCGGCACGCCAACGCGCGTTTTGCCGCCGCGCTCGACGCGCACGATCCCGATGCCGCGCTGGCCGCGGACGACGAGTTCCACGCCATCGCCGTCGAGGCCAGTGCCAACCCGTACATCGCGGCGGTGCTTGAGCAGGTAACCCCCGTGCTGCGCCGCCTCGAGCGCATCCGGTTCGCCAGTCGCGACGGGCGTCACTCGGTGGCCCTGCACGAGCAGATCATCGCCCGATGCGAGGCCGGTGACGGCGAGGGCGCCGGTCATGCCGTGCGCGCCAATTGGCACACCCTCATCCCGACGCCGGAAACTGCCGAAGCCAGGAGAACGTCTTGACGATCCACGATTTCCCCCGCTACCCGCTGACCTTTGGGCCCAGCCCCGTCCACCCGCTGGAACGCCTGAGCCGCCACCTCGGCGGCGCCCAGATCTGGGCCAAGCGCGAGGACTGCAATTCCGGACTCGCCTTCGGCGGCAACAAGACACGCAAGCTCGAATACATCGTCCCGGACATTTTGGCCAGCGGCGCCGACACCCTGGTATCCATCGGCGGCTACCAGTCCAATCACACCCGGCAGGTGGCCGCCGTGGCGGCGGTGCTCGGTATGCGATGCCACCTGGTCCAGGAGCGCTGGGTGGACTGGGACGACCCGGTCAACGACAAGGCAGGCAACATCCTGCTCTCACGGATCATGGGAGCCCGGACTCAGCTGGACCCTGCGGGCTTCGATATCGGCATCCGCGGGTCGTGGGAGGACGCACTGACCGCGGTCGAAAAGGGCGGCGGCAAGCCCTATCCCATCCCGGCAGGGGCATCCGAACACAAATACGGCGGCCTGGGCTTCACCAACTGGGCCTACGAAGTGGCCGCGCAGGAACGACAGCTGGGCGTCTTCTTCGACACCATCGTCGTGTGCACCGTCACCGGTTCAACGCATGCCGGCATGATCGCGGGATTCGCCGCACTCGCCGATGCCGGCGGCCCACCGCGGCGGGTGCTGGGTATCGATGCGTCGGCCACTCTCCCGAAGACCGTCGACCAAGTCACCCGCATCGCCCGGCACACCGCGGGCCTGATCGGCCTCGAACGCGACCTGAGCGCCGACGAGATCACCGTGCTCGAGGGTTGGGCAGGCGAAAAGTACGGCGTGCCTGTCGAATCCACCATCGAGGCGATCGAGATCTGCGGGCGCCTGGAGGCGATGATCACCGACCCGGTGTACGAGGGCAAATCGATGGCAGGCCTGATCGACCTGGTCACCGATGGAACCATCGAGCCGGGCTCCACCGTGCTGTACGCCCACCTGGGTGGCCAGCCGGCCCTGAACGCCTACAGCGGCGTCTTCACCGGCTAGTCGGCATACCCGTCGGCGACGTTCAGTGCCTCGTCGATGATCGACAGCCCGCGCCGCAGATCCTCTTCGCTGATGATCAGCGGAGGCGCCACGTGCGTGCGGTTGAAGTGCGTGAACGGCCACAGGCCATCCTTCTTGCACGCCGCCGCGAAGGCGTTCATCGGCGCGGCCGCCTCACCACTGGCGTTGAACGGCACCAGCGGCTCACGAGTTTCCTTGTTGCGCACCAGTTCCACGGCCCAGAACAGGCCACGGCCACGGATCTCGCCGACGCTCGGATGCGTCTGCACCCAACGCTCTAGCTCCGGACGCACCACGCGCTCGCCAAGATCGCGCACCCGCTCCAGGATCTTCTCGTCCTCGAACACCTTGATGGTCTCGACGCCGACCGCGCAGGCCAGCGGGTGACCGGAGTACGTCAGCCCACCCGGGTACGGACGATGATCGAAGCTGGTGGCGATGGCATCGGAGATCACCACACCACCCAGCGGGACGTAACCGGAGTTGATGCCCTTGGCGAAGGTGATGAGGTCCGGGGCGACGTCAAAGGCGTTGATGGCGAACCATTCCCCGAATCGCCCGAAGCCGACCATCACCTCGTCGGCGATGAACACCAGCCCGTACCGGTCGCAGATCTCCCGCACCCCGGCCAGGTAGCCCGGCGGCGGCACCAGCACACCGTTGGTGCCGACCACCGATTCCAGGATGATCGCGGCGATGGTGGGCGGACCCTCCAGGTTGATCACCTGCTCCAGATGCTCCAGCGCCCTTTGGGTTTCCTCTTCGGGCGAGGTGGCATGGAAGACCGAACGGTAGGCGTACGGACCGAAGAAGCGGACCACCGAGTTGTCACCCGGGTCATTGGCCCAGCGGCGCGGCTCACCCGTCAGTGACATCGAGGTGGTGGTACCGCCGTGGTAACTGCGGTATGCGGCAAGCACCTTGCGGCGACCGGTGTGGTGGCGCGCCATGCGCACCGCGTGCTCCACGGCCTCGGTGCCGCCGTTGGTGAAGAACACCTTGTTCAGCGTTCCGGGCGCACGCTCGGCGACCAGCCGGGCGAGCTCACCGCGCACATCGTTGGCGAAGGCGGGCGCGATGGTGGACAGCCGACCGGCCTGACGCTGAATGGACTCGACCAGACGCGGATGCTGATGTCCCAGATTGAGGTTCACCAGCTGCGAGGCGAAGTCCAGGTACTCCTTGCCGGTGTAATCCCAGAACGTGGCACCCGAGCCCCCGGCGACCGGCAACGGGTCGATGGCCGCCTGCGCGGACCACGAGTGGAAAACATGTCCACGGTCGTCGGCGCGGACCTGCGCCTCGGCCGCCGGTGCCTCGATGGGCGCGCTGGCGGGATCGATTCCGATGTGATTCTGAACGTCAGTCATTTCTGCTCCTCGGCTAGCAGCCCTTGAGAGATTTGGCGAGATGATCGGCCACGCCGCCGATCGGAATACGCTGCTGGGTCATCTCATCGCGGTCGCGAACGGTGACGGAGTCGTCTTCGAGCGAGTCGAAATCGACTGTGACGCAGAACGGGGTGCCGATCTCGTCCTGTCGACGATACCTGCGACCGATGGCACCAGCGTCATCGAAGTCGACATTCCAGCTCTGGCGCAGCTCGGCGGCCAGCGCCTTGGCGCGCGGGCTCAGATCCGCGTTGCGCGAGAGCGGCAAGACCGCGACCTTGACCGGGGCCAGACGCGGATCCAGCCGCAGCACGGTGCGCGTGTCCACACCGCCCTTGGCGTTGGGGGCCTCGTCCTCCTGGTAGGCGTCGACGAGGAAGGCCATGAACGAGCGGGTGAGACCGGCTGCGGGCTCGATCACGTACGGCGTGTAGCGCCGGTCCTCGGCCTGGTCGTAGTACGACAGGTCTTCACCGGAATGCTTGGCGTGCGTGGACAAGTCGAAGTCGGTGCGGTTGGCCACACCCTCCAGCTCGCCCCACGGGTTGCCGCTGAAACCGAACTTGTACTCGATATCGACGGTGCCGTCCGAGTAGTGCGACAGCTTTTCCTTGGGATGGTCGTAGAGCCGCAGATTCTCCGGGTCGATACCCAGATCGATGTACCACTGCAGGCGGGCGTCGATCCAATACTTGTGCCACTCCGGCGCCGTCGACGGCTCGACGAAGAACTCCATCTCCATCTGCTCGAACTCGCGCGTACGGAAGATGAAGTTGCCGGGGGTGATCTCGTTGCGGAAGCTCTTGCCGATCTGGCCGATGCCGAACGGGGGCTTCTGGCGCGAGGTGGTGACGACGTTCTTGAAGTTCACGAAGATGCCCTGCGCCGTCTCGGGACGCAGGTAGTGCAGACCGTCTTCGGTCTCGATGGGACCGAGGTAGGTCTTGAGCATCATGTTGAAGTCGCGCGGCTCGGTCCATTGGCCTCTGTTGCCGCAGTCCGGGCACACGATCTCGGTCATCGCGACCGACTCGGGGTCGTCGATGCCCTTCTTCTCCGCGTACGCCTCCTGCAGGTGGTCCTGGCGGTGGCGCTTGTGACAGTTCAGGCACTCGACCAGCGGGTCGTTGAACACCTCGACGTGACCGGAGGCGACCCAGACCTGACTGGGCAGAATCACCGAGGAGTCCAAGCCCACGACGTCGTCGCGGCTGGTGACGACGGAGCGCCACCACTGCTTCTTGATGTTCTCCTTGAGCTCCACACCGAGCGGCCCGTAATCCCACGCCGACTTGGTGCCGCCGTAGATCTCGCCGCACGGGTACACCAGTCCCCGGCGCTTGGCGAGGTTGACGACAGCCTCGATCTTCTTACCGGCGGCGTTCGGCTTGGCGGCCACGATCTGCTCAGGCTCCTCTTGCAAGACTGCAGTAATTGACCTGAACAGCCTAAGGGCCGCGCAAAGCGCCTTTTACCTCGGTGGCTGCTAGCAGCTACTTCAGATGGTCCAGCAGGATGCCTTCGGGACCGAAGTACTCGTCGCGCCACTTCTCCAGTAAGGGGCCGTGGTCGATGTCGTCGGGATGAAAGCCGGAGCGCAGGTAGCACCGGATCTTGGCGCCGAGCCCGGCGAACAGCGGTGTGCGCGGCAGCGTGACGATGCTGCGCAGCGTGGCCGCGGGATGGCGCCATGCCCACGGGTCGGTGAGGATCGAGGCCAGCAGGATCAGCGTCCGGCTCAGGAAAAGGGCCAGCGTGAGGACCATCGCCGCGATCCTCATGCGCTCGGTACCCCCAACATGGCGGTACACATCGAAGGCGACGGACTTGTGTTCCATCTCCTCGATGGCATGCCAGTTGAGCATCGCGCGCACCTCCGGATCGGTCAGCTGCTGCTGTATCCACGGGACGCTGAGCACCTGCTCCCCGAGGATGGCCGTGAGATGTTCCACCGCGACCGTCACCGCGAGTGCGGACCTGGCCACCCGATCCGGTAGCCGGTCTCTGTTCTGCTTCATCCGCTTGACTAGCCGCGTGCCCACCCGGTCCATGAGCCCGGTGGCCCAGTAGCCGCGCTGAACCAGCTGTGTGTTGAGCTCGCGGTGCTGGATGCCGTGCGTCATCTCCTGCCCGATGAACCCGGCGACCTGCTTCCTGAGCACGGGATCAACGATCTGACCGTCGTAGCGCCGCACCGACTGGATGAAGAACTCCTCCCCCGAAGGGAAGAAGCCGGACAACAGGGCGACCAGGTGACTCATCGCGATATCGCCGGCCACGAAGTGCCGCCGCGCCGGTGAGGCCCCGTCAAAGGTGAACGCGATCCGGCGGGTGTTCACCGCCCGCGTAGCCGCGGACTGTGGACGGTCGTGCGCACTGTTGGCCGGCATCGGTTACCTCGGTGGCTCGATGGGCAGCGCGGGGCCGCCGTAGGGCGTCGGGATGGTGTACCGGCCCGGCGGCGTCCGGTCGGAGGTGGCGCCCAGATCTGCACCCGCGGGCGGGCCCGCCGTGTCGTCTCCCGCCGGGCGCGGAGCGTTCCTGGCGCCGCGCACCAAGACCGCGGGATCGTCGTCGTGGCAATAGGTGTGCAGGAACGGCTCCGGGTAATCGGCCGAGGACGGCGGATGCCGCGGGACGCCGTAATCGCAGGCGTAACGCGGATACAGATCGGCGGTCACCCATAGCCCGTGCTCGTGCATGGTGGTGCTGAACGCCTCCAGCGCCGAACCGCGGTAGTCGGGGAACAGCGCGTTGAGCGCCGGTACCCGCACATACGACAACCGGGCGTTGGCGGCCAGGTTGGCCAGCAGCTGCACCATGGTGTCCGAGTTGTCGGTGAACAGATTGTCCGTGGCCCCCAACACACGTGGCGATTGGTCGATGAGTTTCCGGTAGCCGCCGTCCATCCTGTTGATACCCGCCAGGGTGCCGCGCAGATTGCGCGCGGTGGCCGCGATACCGCCGTTGACGTCGATCGCCGCCGACAGCACCGTCCGGCTGTCCTTTATCGCGCTGACCGTCTCGGGCAACACCGCGTCGAGGGTGGCGAGCAGGAACACCCCGCCGTCAACAATCGCCGTAAGCTTCTTTGGCCCTTCGGCACTCAGGCTCAGTTCCCTCTTGATGCGCTCGATCTTGGCCGGATCCACCTGGGCGAGCACACCATCGGCGTGGACCAGCAGCTGTGCCGGCGTGACCGGGATGGCGGTACGGTCCCGGGTGATCACGGCCCCGGCGGACAGGAACGGACCCGCGTCCGATCCCGCCGAGAAGTCCAGGTACTGCTCACCGGCCGGGGACAGCCCGGACACCCGAACCGAGGCGGAGGCGGGAACGCGCACACCGCCGTCCACACTGACCGTCGCGTTCACACCCTGGCCGGTGAAGGTCAGCGAATCGACCGCACCGATGCGCACCCCATGCAGCGTCACGTCTTGATTGGGCAGCAGGCCACCGGATTCGGCGAGCTGGATGGTCACCGGGTAGCTCGACGCCAGCGGCCGCACGTGCAGCACCCCGACAAGCAGATAGGTCACCGAGACCGTCAACATGAGCACCAGCGACAAACCGCTGACCCAGGCGCGGCTCATCGGGGGGCCTCCTGCGCGGCGGGCCCTTGACCTACTACGCGCTCCTGCAGTCGCCACAGCGTGTACTTGAAGGTCCCGACGAGCTTGGCCCAGTCGTACCGCTTGGGTCCGTGAAAACCCTGGTCTCCCCCGAATCCGGCGTCCGGTATCGCCCCCAACACGAGGCGATCGATACCGGCGCTGCCGGAGATGGCCGATCCCGCAGTGATTTTGATGAACGGTGCGTACAACCGGTTCAGCGCGAGCAGGCTCGTCTCGGGATCCAGCACCACGTCATTCCAGGACCGGGAGATGGCGTTCGCGTCGGCGACGACGCTGCGCCCGCTGGCATCGGTACCCGCGATGGACGGGAACTTGCCCAGCTCACCGGCGGTATCGCCCAGCAGCAGCACCAAATTCGAGATCTGGTCGGCATTGTCGCGCAAAGTCGCGGTCGCCGGGCCGGCCGCGTGCAGCACCTCGGCGAGTTTGTCGCTCTTGCCGTCGAGCGCCTCGGCCAGCTGGGCCGTCTCGGTCATCGCGGCCTCCAGCTGTCCCGAGCGCGCGTTGAGCTTGCCCAGCAGCTCATTCGACTTCCCGATCATGCGCCCGAAGGCCTGCCCGTCCGGTCCGGCGGCCCTGCCGGTGCCGTTGATGACGTTGGTGAGGTTATGCACCGCACCGCCGTTCACGAGGATGGCCGCCGAGCTGAGCACCGATTCCACGGTGGCGGCCGCCCCGGTTCGGTCGATCGGGATGGTGTCTCCGTCGGCCAGCACGCCGCCGGCGGATTGCTCCGGGGGCGCAATGGCCACGAACACATCGCCCAGCGGTGTGGCCGTGCGCAATTGCGCCGTGCTGCCCACGGGAAGCGTGACGTCATGCCGGATGCGCAGGGTGGTCACCGCGCTGAAATCACGGGCCGCCATGGATTCCACCTCGCCGATGTTGGCACCGGCGAGTTTCACCTTGGCGCGCTCGGGCAGATTCAGCGCATTCGCGAAGATGGCCGTCAGCCGGTATCCCCCGGCGCCCAATCCGGGCGCGGGCAGCGGCAGGTCGGCCAGGCCGCTCGTGGAGCACCCCGCGCAGGCAAGCACCACCGTCAGGGCTATCGCCGACAGTCTGCGCCTCATCACTTCTGCCCCATCGCCGCGAGACCGTCGAGCATGTACGTGAGCCCGAAGTCCGGCCCATAGTCCTGCAATGTCCCGGTGCTGCAGCCAAGCTGGCGCAGACCCATCATGTTGCAGATCTCCTTGCCCATCTGCCCGTCGAAGACCATGCGGTCGGCCAGGAAGTGGGCGCGGATCGCACCGTTGCGCTGATCGATGGCGTTGTACAGGTTGTCGGCCATCAGCGGCAGCACATCGAAGAACTCGGCGACCTCACGCTGGCGGTCGTACACCGTCTGGATGCTCTTGTTGCCGTTGGCGATACCCCGGCGAACGGCATCCCGGTTGGACTGCAGGATGTTCCCGGTCTGCTCGATCACCTCGTTGAACTTGCGGCCGGTGCTGCCCGAACCGAAACTCTCTTGCGCCAGGATGTCGCTGAGCTGGCGCACCGTGGAGCCGAACTGGCGCAGGCTGGCATCGTTGCGGGCCGCCGCGTCCAGCAAGCCGCTGACATTCTTGACGATGGCGGTCATCTGTTCGCGGGTGTGCGCACCGCCATCAGCACCCAGACGCAACGCCCGGGACAGTTCGTCCAGCGCCGTCTTGATGCGATCACCGTTGCCGGACGCGACACCGTCACCGGCGTTGAGCACCGCGGCGATGGGTCCGCTGCCGGTGCCGTCACCATGCAGGGAGCCCGACAGTTTATCGAGCATGCCGAGCACCCTGTCGAATTCGACGGGGGTCTTGGTCCGGTTCAAGCCGATGGTGTCGCGATCATGCAGCACCGGACCGCCGCGGTATGGCGGTGACAGCTCGATCTGCCGGTCGGTCAGGATGGACGTGGACAGGGTGACGGCCTGGGCATCGGCGGGTATCTGGACCTGCCGGTCGACGGTGAACTCCACCTCGGCATATCCGCCCCTGGCGGTGATCCTGGACACCTGCCCCACCGGCATGCCCAGCACGGCCACCACGTTCCCTGGATAAATACCTGCGGCACTGTCGAATTGGGCCGTCACCGTGATGGTCCCGCTGGCCCCGGTGACGGACCAGGCGGCACCCACCGTCGTCGCGGTGACGACGAGCAGTCCCAGCCCGATCAGGGTGAGTGTGCGAATCTTTCTCATTGACAGTCCTTGAAGTACTGGATCATCCCGAATTGCTTGGCACGGCCGCTGATCGCACACATCCACGAGTCGATGAGGGCACCCCCGGGCGGATTGGCCTCAATCGAGTTGCCGAACCCGGTGGCGTTGGCGATCTCACGGATGGGTACCGGCGCGATCTGAAGCAGGTTGCCCAACAAGGCATCCTGCTGCGCAAGCTTGCCGCTGAGCTCCTCCATGGTGTGGATGACACCGTCGAGTACGCGGTGGTCATCGACCACGATGCTGCGCAGCGAGTCCACGATGCTCTGCAGCGAGCGCATCATCGCGTGGAAGGCCGCCGAGCGTGCCACGAACTCCCCCACCAACTCCTGCCCCTGACGGATGAAAGTGCCGATATCGGACTGCTGACGGCGCAGCATGCCGGTCACATTCTCGGTGCTCGCCAGCAGCGTGCCCAGCTGCTCGCGGCGCTGTGCGATCACCGCGGACAGGGCACGCACGTTCTCCATGGCCTGTGGCACCACGTTCGGCAGCCCGTCGAGTTGGGTGCCCAGAACGTTCAGCGAGGAGGCGATGCGGTCGGCATCCACCTGTTCGAAGGTGCGGGTGGAGTCGGCAAGGGCCGCCCGCAGGTCATACGGCACCGCGGTGTGCTGCAGGCTGATTCGCCGTCCCGCTGGTGTGCCGGTGCCCGCGGGCCACAGGTCGAGATACCGGGAACCGAACAGTGTGGTGATCTTGATCGCCGCGTGTGTCTCACTGCCCACCGGGATGTGCTCACGGACCCGGAAGGTGGCTTCGACATGGTCACCGGTCAGCCGGACACCGGTGACCGAGCCGACCTGCACGCCCGCGACGGTGACGATGTTCCCCGGCCGCAATGCGGCCGCCTGCAAGAACTCGGCGGTGAATTGTCGATATCCGATCCCCAGTTGCTTCACCAGGAGCAGGGCGCCGATGAGCGCGGCGATAACCGCCACGGCGATGACACCGAGCCAGGTCTTGTTGTAGGAGTCCAGCGGCCTACGAATGAAGGAGAGCCAGCGCGGCCCGATCATCTCAGCCGCCATCGCCGGCATTCCTGCAGCGAGCCGTGTGTTGGATCTTGCCTCCCGGGGTGGCCGCGTTGACGATGATCGGCACGACGTCGTTGAGCCCGGGGAAGAACCCGTAGATGTTCACGTCGCACGCATAGGCATTCATGTAGGAGCCTTCCCCGAACATGCGCGCCAGCCCCTTGAGGAACAGCGGTATGTTGAGCCCCGTGTAGGCGATCTGCGGCTCGATGTTGAGCATGTGCCGGGTGTAACCGGGCTCGCGCGTGAGTAATTCGTGCAGCTGCGGGTCCACATCGTGGGCGATCCGCGACAGGTTGCTGACCACCGCGTTCATCTTGCCGACGGAGGACACCAGCTCGGGTCTGCGGCTGTCGAACTGGCCGACCACCGCACGGGTCGCGGCGATCGCCTCCTCGAAGTCACGATTCTGCGCCGCCAGACTGCCCACCACCCGGTCCAGGTTCTCGATCACGTGGTCCAGGGCATCGTCACGACCCGTGAATGTCTTGGTCAGTGTTGATGTCTGGTCGACAAGTGTCGCGAACGAGCCGGTGTCCCCCTGCAGTGAGCCGATGACGGCCTGGGTGAGGTTGTTCACCTGCGCAGGGTCCAACACCGCGAAAAGAGGTTCGTACCCATTGAGCAGAATGCCGATGTCGAAGGAGGGCTCGGTGCGCTCGACCGGGATGACGCCACCCGGCGCCAACAGGCCACCGTGTCCCGAGTGTCCCTGCGCCAATGCGAGATACCGCTGACCGACGATGTTCTGGTAGGTCACCGACGCGATGGTGCTGTCGGGGAGCCGCTGGCCGTCCTGCACGGCGAAGCTCACCGTGGCGAGCGTTCCGTTGAGCTCGATGCCCTGAACTCTGCCCACGCGGACCCCCGCGATCCGCACGTCATCACCCTCGCGCAGCCCGAAGACATCGGTGAACACCGCGCCGTAGGAGACTGTCGCGCCCTTGACGTCGCGCCGCAATGTGACATAGACCAGCCACGTCAGCACGGTGGCGATCACCAGGAAGATGACGAGACCCACGAGAGGGCCGCGCGTTGTCATGGGCCTCATCGAGCACCTCCTTCACGATGCGGATCCTCGGTTCTGCTCACGGTGGTGCCACGGGCGATAGGCCCGAGTATCAGCTGATCGGCCACTGTCGCGGGCTGTCCCAGGATCTGCTCCAGTTGCCCCCGTTCCTGCACGCTGCCGACGGGCCCCACATTCCCGCCGAAAGATGCCGGTGCGACGGCGGTTTGACCCGGATCGGCGCTTCCGGGTACCGGCGGAGCCGGACTCAGCCAGGACGGCACCGGCGGATTGGGATCACGCAGGTCCGGATTGGGGTTGACCAGTGGCGGCCCGACGGCGACGAGATTGCCATGGGGGCCCACCACGGTTCCCGGCGGCGGAGCCAGGTTGGCCGGCGGGTGATAGTTCTGCGGCAGCAGCACCTCGGGAAGGTCGGGCCGCACCGCGATCTGGGGAGCGGTAAAGCAGCTGGGCCCCTTCAGTTCCCCGTAGCGCGGACAGTCCGCGCGGGTGTAGGTGTACGACGGGGTGAACGACAGATTGACCCGGCCCTTGGCTGTGGTCAGTTCCGGGTCCCACACTTCCTGGAAGAAGGTGTTGGAGAACGTGGTGATGCGCCGGGTGATCGGCACGAAGTGCTCGGCGTTATCAGCCAGCACACCCAGCACCGGCGTCAGGTCGGTGGTGATCTGGATGAGCTGATCGGTGTGGTTGCGCAGCGACTCCACGGTGGTGCCGGTGGTGTGCACCCCGGCGCCGATGAACGTGCGCAACTGGTCTCGTTTCTCGGCCAGGGTGCGCATGGGCCCCACGGCTTCGTGCAGGGCATCCACCAGATCCGGTGCGGTCTGCGAGAGCCCGCGCGCCGCATCCACCAGTGCCGACACCGTGGAGGGCCCCTGGTCCGTCGCCACGACGGCGTTGAGCTGGTCCAGAATGCGGTCGAGTTGTGCTGCACTGGTGAGTAGTTCGGCGCGGCGATGATCGGTGGCCGCGCCAACCGCTGCCAGGATGCCGACGGTGTTGCCCTCACGGCCGCGGCCCGTCGCGGAGAGGATCTGGCGCAGCTTGTTCACCGTGGTCTGGAACAGCACGGTCGGCAGCCGGGTGTCCTCGGCAATACGCCCGCCGTCGCGCACGGGTGCACCGGCCCCGTGGTCGACGAGTTGCAGGGCCGAGACCGCGAAGACATTGCTCGGTACTACGCGCGCGGTGACGGTACCGGGGATTGAGTTGGCGTACAGAGGCTTGAGCCGCAGATGCACCCGATTGGGTTGTGCGCCAACCGCCGGGACAACGCTGTCCACGACACCGACGAGCACACCCCGGTACTTCACATCCGAGCGCGGCGGCAGCCCGTCGCCGACGTTGCGCAGCTCGGCGATCACGTTGACGTACCTGTCCAGCACTCCCGTCGACTTGATCAACAACGCCGAGGTGATGAGGGCGACCGCGAGCAACGCGGCACCCCCGCGCATCAGCAGCTGCCGACGGGAGAAGCGCACGCCGTCCAGGTCGTAATGAATGCCAAGCTGATTCGTCACCTCATCCCCCGAACCTGGCGCCGGAGTCGACACTCCACAGCGCCATGGTGAGCAGCATGTTGACGACGATCACTGCGGTGATGCTGGCACGCATCGCGTGCCCCGCCGCGATACCGACACCCTCCGGTCCGCCATCGGCGCAGAACCCGTAATAGCACTGCACGGCCGAGGCTATCCAGACGAAGACGATGGCCTTGAGGATCGAGTAGAGGATATCCGTGCCGCTGGAGAGCAGCGTGAAGTAATGCAGGTACGGGCCCTGCGAGCCGCCGCTGACAATGCCGACCATGACCTGGCAGGACAGATAGCTGATCGTCAGACATGCCACGTACAGCGGGATGATGGCGACCACAGAGGCCAGCAGGCGTGTCGTCACGAGATAGGGAATCGGCCGGATGGCAAGGGAATCCATCGCGTCCACCTCTTCGGAGATGCGCATCGACCCGAGCTGTGTGGTGAAACGGCATCCCGCCTGCACGGCGAAGGCCAAGGCGGCCATGATCGGAGCGAGCTCGCGGGTGGTCACCAAGGAAGAGATGACGCCCGTCGCCGGGCCCAGGCCCATCAGTTCCAGGAAGTTGTAGCCCTCGATCGCCACCAGCGCACCGGTGGTAACGCCGAGCACCAGCACCACACCTGCGGTCCCTCCACCGACCACGATCGACCCGTTGCCCCAGGTGATATCGGAAAGCAGCCGCAGGAACTCACGCCGATACCGGCGCAGCACGATCGGGATCGCCAGGAAAGCATGCAGGAAGAAGGTGACCATGTGACCGAACCGCGCCAATGGCCTCATCGCGGCGTCAGCCCGGAATGCCCTGGGCTGCAGCAGCACCCGACGTGCCGGAAGTATGGCGGTCATAGCACCCCCCGCGGGAACAACATGGTGTAAACCTGGCTGACCACGACGTTGACGACCATCAGGAGCAGCACAGATTCCACGACGGCCGCGTTGACCGAATTGGCCACCCCAGTCGGTCCGCCGTGCGCGGCCAGCCCCTTCTGGCAGGCGATCACCGCCACGATGGCGCCGTACACCGCGGCCTTCAACAAGGCCAGCAGCAAGTCTCCCGTGGTAGCAAACGATGCGAAGGTGGCGACGAAACTTCCTGGGGCACCGCCCTGTACATATACGTTGAACAGATAACTCGCCAGGAACCCGACAAAGCAGACCACACCGGTCAGGGCGATACCGACGACGATCGCCGCCGCGAAGCGCGGCACCACCAGGCGCCGTACCACCGACACACCCATCACCTCCATGGCCGCGGTCTCCTCCCGCATGGTCCGGCAGCCGAGATCAGCGGTCATCGCCGAGCCCACCGCCGAGGCCAGCAATATGGCCGCCACCAACGAGGCGGCCTGCCGCACCACGGCCAGCCCGCTGGCCGCACCGGCCAGTGAAGTAGCACCGACCTGACCTGACAGCAGTGCGAACTGGATGGAGAGCGTTACCCCGATGGGCAGTGCCACCAGGACCGTCGGCATCACCGCGGTACCCGCCATGAACGCCGCCTGCCGCACGAACTCCGCCCACTGGAACCGGCCCGTCACCAGGTCGGTGGCGAAGTACCGCAGCGTGTGCGCGCCGAGGACGAACTGTTCGCCGACGGTGGTGAGCGCGGCGATCGGATGGTGCCGCAGATAGCGTGCACCGCGATCACCAAGTGTGCGAAGCCCTTCGGGCATCCAGGTGCGGACACGGAGAAGTTGTTCCCGTGTCGTCATCGGGTCGGTTCACACCTCTTCAGCCGGTCACTGGTCGCTCTCCTGCGCAGCTTTCCCGAGGATGTCTTGGGAATCCACCCGGCGGGGACCACGTGGACATCGCGTGGACTCACCCCCAGGCTGCGATAGACGCGGTCGGCCACCTCGGCACGGATGCGTGCACTCTCGGCGCTGTCGGCATGTAGCGCCGATTCGGCCACCATCGCGAACCCCTCGCCCGCCGCAGCGGTGGACAGACGTACCGCGGCGATACCGCCCGACTTCACTCCCGAGACGCCCGCGACCGACCGCTCGATGTCCTCGGGGTGCACGTTGCGACCCGAGATGATCAGGATGTCCTTCTTGCGCCCGCAGATCACCGGCTGCCCATCCTCGGTGAGGTACCCGATATCGCCGGTGGACAGCCAGCCCTGCGCGTCGAGCATCGACTCGAACCCCGCCGCCGTGCGGTATCCGGCGGTGACGTTCTCCCCACGGATCTCGAGCTCGCCGATCGTCTCCGCGGGCAGCACCGAGCGGTCCTCGGATACAACCCGCACCTCACAGCCGGGCAGGGGAAGGCCCAATGCCACACGGGCGCTGGCCTCTCCCCCCTGGGCGGCCACCAGATCAGGATGCGGCGGGCATACCCGGTAGCCCTCGCCACGCCGCACAAACGAGACCGCCAAGGTGGCCTCGGCCATGCCATAGGCGGGAACGATGGCGTCGGCGCGCATCCCGAACCGGGCGCCCTCGGTGACGAATCGTTCCAGGGTCGCGACATCGATGGCCTCGGCGCCGCTGAGCGCGAACCGCAGCGAGGACAGGTCGTAGGCACCGTCGGGCGCCTTGCGCAGCCGACGGGCCAGCAGTGAGTACGCGAAATTGGGACCCGCCGTCATGCTGCCGCGGTACCTGCTGATCAGCTCCGCCCACAGCAGCGGATCACCGAGGAAGTCCATCGGTGTGACGCTGACGGTATTCATCCCCCGGCACATCGGGACGATCAGGTAACCCATCATGCCCATGTCGTGGAACAGCGGCAGCCAGCTCACCACCACATCGGACTCGGGATCGGCACCTGAAGCGCTGACCATCGCCCGCAGATTGGCCTCGATATTGCGGTAGGTGATGCTGACCGCCTTCGGCGCCCCGGTAGACCCGGAGGTCAACTGCAGGAACGCGATAGCGTCTTGGTCGGTATCGACGATCTCCCCCGGCGCGCCGGTCAGCAGGCCCGGAAGCTCCAGGGCGCGGGCACCGACTTCCGCGAACTGCCCAGCGGCGGCGAGGAACGGATCCCCCACTACCACCGTCGAGGAACCCACCGTGGCCAGTGCCTTGCGGGTGTCCTCGATCCACGCCTGCATATCCGATCGGTGCGTGGGCTGGTGCAGCATGGTCACGGACGCTCCGGACATCCAGATGCCCTGCACCAACGGCGCGATTTCACCTGGGCTACCGGCCAATACGGTCACCGCGTCACCGGGGCTCACGCCCGCCGCTTGCAGGGCACCCGCGATGCGCAGCCCCTGCTGGTGCACATCGGCCCATGGCGAGGTGCGCAGCTCGGTCAACCGTGATGTGCCGTCGGCTCCGATCGGTGCCGAGGTGAGGCCGCGGTCGGTGACGGCGCTGCCGCGCAGTCTGTCGAGCACCGGGTTCATCAACGGACGTTCTTCGCGCAAGCGGCTCATCACAAACGGCTCTCGACCAGTTCGATCAACGCACCGAGCGTCTTGCACTCGAAGACATCGTCCTTGGTCAGCTGAATACCGAAGCGGCCCTTGATCTCCGATACTCCCACCGCGAACGACAGCGAGTCGAATCCGAGATCACCCACCAGTTCGGAGAAGTCGTTGACGTCTCCGGTGGGCATCTCGAGTTCCTCGGCGATGAACTCGATGAGGAACTCGCGAACTTCTGATGTAGTTTCCATTTTCTTTGTAAGCCTTCTACTTGCCTATTTTTCGGCGGATCACCAGATGGATGGGGATTTGCAGCAGCGCGAACATGCCGACGGCCACCAGGGCACCCTTGACGACGAGCATCACATCGAACTCGCCGTACATGATCGTCGAGGCGGCGGACACAATGTGTGAGAAGGGGTTCGCGTTGATGCTGATCCTGAGCCAGTCGGACAGGAACACCGAGGGCATGAGCGCCTGGCTGACGAACAGCACCGGCAACGCCAGCGGCAACATCGCCACCGGCGCTTGTGGATTCAGGGTGCGCAGCGCCACCAGGTAGAACAGCGAGCTGTAGGCCGCCGACCACAGGAACATCACCAGCACAAGGAACACCCCGGTCAACAGGCCCGCCCGCAGTGGGGCGTCGAGGAAGGCGAGCAGCCCGATGACGATGACCGCGGCCGGCAGGATGCGGAACATCTCGAAGCCGATCTTGGCCGCCATGATCTGCCCGGTCGAGACGCCGTAGAGCCGCAGCCGATCGGTGAACCCCGATCTGATCTCGTCGATGAGCGTCCCGGCTCCGTACCCCGCGCCGAGCATCGGAATGAGCATGATAAGCCCGGGCGCGATGTACGCGGTGTACGAGGAGAGCGGGAATCCGGGCAGATCGGCCACGCGCTGGAACATCGACCGCACGAAGATCACGAGAACGACAGGGAACACGATCGGGAAGATGAATCCGAAGACCGGCTGCCGCAGGCCCACCACGACGTAGCGACGGAACAACCGTGCGGAATTGGACAAGGCGGTCATTGGGTTACCTCCAGGAATGCGTCGCGCAGCGAGGTGGATCGCACTTCGATACTGGCCGTGCCCAAGCCGACCCGGCCGAGTTCGGCGCTCAGCGCCCCCAGATCCGATGCCGACGCGGAATCCAAAGCCCCGGACAAGGTCCCGGTCTCCGTGCGTTGCACGGCGTAACCCGCGGCCACCAGCTCCTTGGCCGTATCTTCCGATACGCCGCCTTCGGCCGCGATTTCGACCGCATACCCGTGGCTGCGGGTGAACTCCTGAGTGGAGCCCGAGGCGACAAGTTGACCGCTCTTGACGATGCCAACCTCGTCGGCAAGCGAGACTGCCTCGTCCATATCGTGAGTCGTCAGCACGACGGTGCGTCCTTCGGAGCGCAGCAGCCGGATGGCATTCCATACCTCCTGTTTGCCTTCGATATCCAGCCCACTGGAGGGCTCATCGAGGAACAACATCTGCGGGTTGTGCGCGACCGCCAGCGCGACATCGACGCGGCGGCGCATGCCGCCGGAGAGTGCACCCACCTTCCGGTTCAGGTAACTGCCCAGGCCGAACTGCTCGACGAGCTCGTCCTCGCGCGCCTTGCGCTGTCCCTTGGGCCAGCCGGCGATGGCCAGGCTCATCCGGATCTGCTCAACCGGTGACATCCACAGATCCAGCGCCACCTCTTGCAAGGCCACGCCGATCAGGGGGCGCAATTCCTTGGTCTTGTCGACGGGAATTCCGAGCACCTCAAGCTCCCCGCTGGTGGGGGCCAGCAGCGTCGTCGCCATCCGGATGGTGGTGGTCTTACCGGCACCGTTCCGGCCTAGCAGGCAGTAGACGATGCCCTGCGGGATAGTCAGATTCAGTCCATCGACGGCGCGAGTCTCCGAGCCGGGGTAGGCCTTGACCAGATCTGTCGCACGCAATGCCGGGGTCTTCTCATCGGTGGTCATGCTCAGCCCTTCACTTTCGGGAGGACGTGGCGTTCCAGCTTCTCGGCGAGGCTGATGCCCTGTGCCGTCATGTTCACGTCGATCGATGTGAACAAGGGGAAACTGCCGACCGTGCTGTCCCTGGGTACCTCGTTGATCTGGTGGATCTGGCCACTGCTGGCGCCGGTGACGGTGAGATCCATGACGGTGCGCACCAGCTCGACGGGTTTGTCGCGCCAGGTCGCCGTGCGACTGCCGTCGGGCTTGATGTGACCGTGGGCCTTGGCTCCCCCACCGCAAGTGCCGTTGAGTTCACGCTCACTGTCGATCTCCGCCAGGGAGATTCCGCCGTCGAGGGTGCATTGCAGCGTCACCCGCGAGTCCAGCGGGTTGACGATGGTGATGGCATCCAGGGTGCTGGGCTTACCCTCGCCGCCGGAGACGATCCCGGTCTCGTACGGGAATCGGTCTCCCTGGTAGTACTGCTCGATCTTCAATTCGCCGCGCCGGGGGCCCGGGCCGATGGTCATGACACCGGCACCGGGTAACGCGGTGGTCTCCCCGAGGTAGGTCACCGAGCCGGAGACCTCCAGGGCATAGTCGCCGAAGGGTGACTTTCCTTGCGGCTCGGAGGCCGGTTCCCCTTGTGCTACCGGGTACTTCAAGAGCGCGAAGGCATGCCCGACAGGCTTCCCTGCCTCCTCGTTCACCGGTGCGCAGGCCGCTGCCGCCACGACCGAGAGCACCGCGGCGGCACCCGCACCGAGGCGTCTCATCGCGGAGCTCCGGTGACGGACAGGGTCCGGCTCAGTCGCCGGTGCCGATGCGCGAAGAAGGCCGCCAGAATTCTGCTCATCAGCCTGCCCCACCCGGGGATGAGACCCAGCGGCGCCTGCGGAGCCAGCGTGATCTCGTCGGTCACCCTGGTCTTTTCGCCCGTCTCGGACGCCACCGGCTCCAGGGTGCGGTGGTGTACCCACACCCGCATACCGGTCATGAGCGACTCCTCGCGGAACATCCGGCCGGGCTCGAGCCGCGCCACCGTGATGTCGTCGAACCCGAACGGCAAGACGCCGAACAACAGCAGGAAGCTCTTGCCGATCCGGGTGCCCGGAGTGACGTCAGCGATGGACCTGCCACGGAACTGCTTGGGCATGGTCATCTTCATGTAGGGGCCCATCTCGTCGTTGATGCCCTCTTGCGAAGTGACTCGCTCCCACACTTTGTCTACGGGACAGTCGATCTCGCTGACCTTGCGGAACACGTGCTCTTCGGTGTGAATCGATCTCATCTGGTTCTTTCCTTATCGGGGGACGAAAGTGCGGTGGTGGCGGTCAGCAGCGAGCCGTCACGCACGGCGTCGGCGGCGTCGGGGACGAAGGAGCCGCTGATGTCGAGGACGGCCGGCACGCTATCCGCACCGATGTAGTTGGGCAGGATGTCGCCGATCTGATGCAGTCGCTGTGGCAGCAGGTGGTGATACCAGTCGAACAGCGGCACCACCAGTGCCACCGTCACGAACTGGACGCCGTCGGCGGCCAGGCTGCCGAAGAATGCCTGCCAGATCTGCTCGATCATGCCGGCGCGCCGGTACTTCTTGCGCACCCCTTGGGTGGCGAGCTCCGCGATGCGCTCCGGCGCCACCTCGCCGAAGAACGAATCCCAGCGCGGGTAAAGATAATTGTGCGCCGGTCCACCGCCGACCCGGAAGTTCCGCGCGTCTCGCAAGGTGCTGAAACTGTCGAACCCAAGCTCGGGATCGTGTCGCAGGGAACGCAATACGCCCACGGGATGCTCACGCGACTCTTCGGTAAACCCGACGTAGATCTCCGATGACCGTTCCCAGGGGCGGTAGTGCACCATCTCCCCCGCCGCGATATCCACGTCGTCGGCAAAATCGTTCTCCAGGCCGAAAATCGTGAACTCGACGTTCTTCGCCCAGGCAAAACGGGCATCGGAGGCCGGAACGCGTTCGACACGTACTACGGGATTGTTCATACGGCGCTGCCCTCCGGGATACGGGCACACCAGATCCGGTTGCCGTGGGCGGCTATCTCGGAGACCATCGCGGCCGCCATCGACGCCGTCACCAAGGGGTTGACGAAGGTGAGCTTGATCGCCTGTCCCCCAGCTGCACTGGACCGGCCCACAATCGCCCTGC
Source organism: Mycobacterium sp. D16R12 (assembly GCF_002013465.1). Taxonomy (GTDB): domain Bacteria; phylum Actinomycetota; class Actinomycetes; order Mycobacteriales; family Mycobacteriaceae; genus Mycobacterium. Next base: position 195,602 of record NZ_MAFC01000023.1, read on the forward strand.
CGGTGTGAGCTAGCTCGGCGCGAACCGTGTCGTTGATCCCGTCGCACGCCTCGGCCGCCAGGCCCGGCCGCCGCCAGCGCAACACCACGGTGTTGGTGCACACCGGCACCGCCAGTTCCAGGTCCGGGTGTTCGGCCGCTGCGTAGCCCGCGGCATGCGCCGCCGCACAGGTGCCATCGATCATCGCCGCGACGTGACGCTGGCCCACCGCCCGCAGCGTGACCAGCACTTTGAGCGCATCGAAACGGCGTGTGGTCTGTAGCGATTTGCCCACCAGGTTGAGCACATCGTGCTCTGAGTCGCTCTCCGGGTTGAGGTAATCCGCATGTGCAGCAAGCACATCGAAGCTCGCACGGCTGCGGACCAGCAGGGCGCTGCAACTGATCGCCTGAAACAGCAGCTTATGGAAGTCGAGCGCAACCGAGTCCGCCAGCTCGATACCGTGCAGCAGGTTCCGGTGCTGCTCGCTGAACATCAGGCACCCACCCGCACACGCATCCACATGGCTCCAGATCCCGCGCGTACGGGCTATCGCAATGGACGCTTCCAGCGGGTCGATCGCCCCGAAATCTGTGGTCCCGGCGGTAAGCACAAGCGCAAACACGGGCGTACCCACGCGGTCCGCCTCATCCAGGGTTCCCGCGAGCTCTTCGACGCGCAGGCGCCCGGCTTCATCGGTGGGTACTTCGATGACGGCGGCGGTCCCCAGCCCAAGCAGCCGGAGTGCCTGGCGCACCGAAAAATGCGTCTGCCGGGTGCACAGCACACGCCACGAACTGGCCTGCGGTGGCAATCCCCGTGCCGCGATATCCCAGCCGTAGGTGTTGTGGGCGAACAGGTCCCGCGCGAGCAGCAGCGCCTGCAGGTTCGACTGGGTGCCCCCGCTGGTGAAGGTCCCATCCGATCCGGGGGCGTACCCCATTCTGGCGCAAAGATATTCGATGACCTGCTGCTCGATCGCCGTGGCGGCCGGCGCCTGATCGAAGGAGTCCATTGACTGATTGAACGCACTGATCAGTACCTCGGCGGCCAGCGACGGCAGCGCGGGCGGGCAGTGCAGATGCGCCAGATACGCCGGGTGGGTGACCACCACAGACTTCTCCGCGAGCAGCCCGGCCGCTTCGTCCAATGCCCGGCTCAGTCCGACGCCCTCGGGATCGTCGAGGTCGAGGCGCCCGGCATCACTTTTGAGCGCGGCATAGCCGTCCACCAGGCCCGGCCTGGTGGCATCGCCCAGCGCGGCGCTCGCCCGGTCGGCCGCCAGTGCGATGGCTTCGCGATACGCGATTTTGCTTTCCCCGGTGAGGAAGTCACTCACGAAGGGACTCGGGTTGGGCGTCACCAGGATTCTGCCCATGCGCGCTCGCTGGTTGACCGAGTGCGCTCCACCGCAACGATTGCGGATTCGAATGCGTTCAGCGCAGCGGCGATATCAGGTTCCTCGATGGTCAACGGCGGCAAGAATCGCACAACGTTGCCGTACTGACCGCCGGTCTCGACGATCAGGCCATGGTGCAGGCACGCGCGCTGAATGTCGGCGGCGAGTTGGGGGGCCGGCGCTCCGGCGTCGTGCGGCCACGGCAGGTCCGGGTCCACGATCTCCACGCCCAGCATGAGACCGATTCCGCGCACATCACCGATCAGCTTCGAGCGGGACGCGATGGCGTTCAAGCCATCCAGGAAGACCTTGCCGTGGGCGGTGACCTGCCCACGCAGGCCGTTCTCGCGCGCGAAGCGCATCACGGCACTGGCGGCGGCGAAGGCCATGGCATTCCCGCGGAAAGTCCCGGTGAACGCGCCGGGCTCCCATACGTCAAATTCCTTGCGCACCACCAGAACCGCGATAGGGATACCGGAGCCCAGCCCCTTCGAGATCACCACCATGTCGGGTTCGATGCCGCAGTGCTGAAACGCCCACGCCGGGCCCGTGCGGTACATACCGGCCTGCACCTCGTCGGCGATCAGCGGTATCCCGAGCGTCGATGCGGTCCGGCGCAATGCCTGTCCCCAACGCGGCGGTGCGGGAATCACCCCGCCCTCACCCAGTACAAACTCGGCGATCAACGATGCGGGCGCCGTCACGCCACTGTGCGGGCGCGCAAGCGCATCGGCCGCCGCGATCGCCAGGTCGACACCCTGTTCACCGCTCACCCCGAACGGGCTGCGGTACTCCTGCGGGTATGGCAGGAAACTCGCGTGCGGGGACAGCACCACCGGCTGCTGGCGCAGGCCACCGCCGGAGCTCGCCGCGCGTGCGGCGCGCGTGCAGCCGTGGAATCCGCCTTGCACACCTACGTGTTCGCGTCCGCCGGTGGCAACCTCGGCGAGCATGAGCGCCGCCTCCACCGCGCTCGCCCCACTGGGCGAGCACAGGTGGATGCTGGCGTCGGCGGCGAGCCGCACCGGCAGGATGGACAGCAGCTCCTCGACGAACCGATCCCGGGACGGCGTGTGGAAGTCCAGTGACAGCAATGGCTCCCCGGAGGAAACCGTCTTCAAGACGGCCTCACTGACCACGGGGTGATTCCAGCCCAGTGACATGGCCCCGGCAGCGGCCAGGCAGTCGACGTACCAGCGGCCGTCGTCGGCACGCACCCGGGCGCCGCGCGCCTCAACCGGCCGTATCGGCAGGCGGCGAGAGTAGGTCGCGGCCGCGGATTCTCTTGCCATGGGGGTCAATTGGGTGGTGTTCATACCGTGTCCTTACGCGGGTGGGCGAGTAGACGCCGCAGCGATGAGGCGAGTGAACGGTCTTCGGTGCACCAGTACCCGGCATCGGGCGGGATCGCCGCCATGAGCCGGCGGCGCGCCTCACCTAGCTGGTGGTAGGGCAACTGGGGAAAGAAGTGGTGCACCGCGTGGAAGCGCAATCCCACCGGTGCCCACAGGGAGCCCAGGACGGGAACCGAGGGATGGTCGATGGAATCGAGAACTTGTTCCGGGAAGGTCATCCGCTCGGTCGTGCCCTCGTACCGGTGCGCCGCAAGCACCCGCAGCCAGTTCACGAACAGCGCCATGGCGACCACCAGGTGCGCTTCCAGCAGCCGGTACGGCGAGTAGGCGCCCAGGAGCAGCAGCACCAGCAAGGCCGATGTGTATACGAAACAAGCGATTTCCTGCACCAACCAGGAACGGGGCGTGCCTTCCGGCGGCAAGGGGCGCTCAAAATCGGCGTCGATCATGAGTGATGACGCCCGAGTGAGCACGATGGGCCTGATCGCGGGCACCAGCCAGCTCAGCGGAGCCAGCACCAGGAACCGGAAGACGAATGCCAACGGCCCGCCCAGCGCGGTGAACGGCAAGAGGATGATGCGCCAGCGCGGTTCGCTGCTGTAGGCGACGTACTCCCCATCCTCGGCGGTGCCATAGGTGCGCGAAGCGTGGTGTTCATGGTGGAACTCGAAGGTGAACTTCGGTGTCAACAGCGGGATTCCGCATATCGCGTGCCACACCACCGAGAACCAGCGCAGGTCGCGCTCGGCGTGCACCAGCTCATGGACAAACAACACGGCGCGATAGAACGCGAAGGCCGCCACCACCATGCATGCCGCCGCCGGCACCGACAGCAGATCATCGGCCGGGCACAACAGGAACGCCGTGTATCCGATCGCCACGCAGGCCGCCAGGTCCAGCCAGTAGATCCACTGGCGGCGGGCGGTCAGGTCTGCCACCAGTGCGCGCGCATCGGCCATCGAGATGCCGAGCGCTTCCTTGGAGCCACCCTGCGTCTGCCGTGCCTCGACCGTCATCGCACAAACTCCGCTATCAGTTCTTGGGTAGACACCTTCGGAATTCCCAGCTCTCGCACTGCCCTATCGGGCGCGTAATACAACTCGCAGGCCATCAGTTCCACGTTCTCGGGAATCAGCGCATCGTCGGCGTCGAAGCGCATGGAGACATCGCGCACCAACCTGTTGCCCTTGCCCGCCGCCCGGAACAGACCCATCGGCGCAGAACGCACCGGGTGATCACGCCCCACCGCGGCCACCAGCAGCTCCCCGATCTGCCGATAGGACAGATTCACGGTGCTCAGGATGTACCGGCGACCCGTGTCGCCCTTGGCCATTGCCGCGGTGATACCCACGACGAAATCCCGTGCCGAGCACACCGCGGTGCCGCCGGGCGGTACCACGCGCAGCAGTCCCTTACGGGCGGCGACCAACAACCCCTGCCAGGACCGGGCGGGCCCCGCGCCCGGCGCGAACACGGCGGCGGGGTTCACGACGACAACGTCCAGGCCGCGCTCGGCGAAGTCCAGCATCAGCCGCTCACCCGCACGCTTGGACTCCGAATACACGTTGTCCAGCACCGAATCGCGCAGTTCAAAGTCTTCGTCCGCCACTACACCGTTGGGCGGGTAGCCGACAGCAGCGGTCGACGACACGTGGACTACGCGCTGGACACCGTGCTTCAGGGCGGCACGCGCCACCTGGTAGGTACCGAGCACATTGGTCTGCCAAATCTTGTGTCCCAGGCGGGAGTTCGGCGATGCGATACCGGCGAGGTGGTACACGTGGGACACACCTCGCATCGCGTCATCGATGCTCTGCGCATCGGTGATGTCGGCGCAGGCCGTGTCGACATGCGGGCGCAGCTCGGCCTCAAGAATGGCTGGGTCGTGCGGGTTCGTCACGACGGTGACCCGCTCGCCCGCCTGCACCAAAGACGCGACGAGAGTGGAACCCAGGTACCCGGTGGCCCCGGTGACCAATATGCGGCTGCTCATCAGAGCGCCTTCTGGTAGACCCGATGGATTTTCTCCGGGTCGGTCTTCATTTGGGAAGTAAGCGAATTCGACCACACGTTGTCCTCGTGCACCCATGTGGTGGCAACCGAGGAGTAGCCGCTGCCGGTGATCGTCCGGACGATCTCCCCCGCCAGGATGCGTCCGATCCCGGCCCCGAACTGGGTCTGCACCGCGCCGATGAGCACCACCACAGCGGTTTCGATTCCGCGAATACGTCCGTCGCGCCGGGCCGCGAGCCGCGCCAGCAGCGCCGGCGTGAGCCGCCCCGAGCGCCCGACGACCTCGTTGACGTCCGGCAGCATCAGCAGGAATCCCACTGGAGTGCCACCGGATTCGACAATCCGGACGATTTTCGGGTCGATCAGGGGCCGCATCTCCGCGGCCATCCCCGAGAACACCTCACGACTGAGCGGGACATTCTCGGGATGATGGGCAAAGGAGTCGTTGTAGAGACCGCGCAGTATCTCCAGTTCGTCGCCGTAGTCGCGCATCCGCACCGACCGCACCGTTACTCCCTGATCGCGCATGACCGCATCGGCCCGCTTGAGCAGGCGCTGCTGGACCTCCGGGTTGCCATCGACATGCCAACGGAAGGAGGCGGTATCGAACTTCTTGCGATACCCGGCCCCTTCTACCAGCGCCTGGTAATACCGGGGGTTGTAGGGCTGCATGACGGCCGGCGGCCTGTCGTACCCGGAGACGAGCAGGCCGACTTCCTCACGGGAGGTATAGCTGAACGGGCCGACCATCTTGGTGATACCGCGGCGCACCGCCCAGTGTTCGGCCGCCCCGAGCAGGGCACTCGCGACCGCCTCATCGTCCTCGCTCTCGAAGAACCCGAAGAATGCGCACTCGCCGTAGCGCTGCACGTACGCCGAGTCGATGCTGGCGGAGATACGGCCCACGGGGCTGCCGCCGCGATAGGCGACGAAGTTCTCGATCTGCACCTCGCGATGCAGCGGGTTGTGCTTGGAGTTCATCTTCGCGTGCATGACGCGGCGCAGGGTGGGGCGCCAGTTGGGGTCGTCACCGTAGATGCGCCATGGCATCGCGACGAATTGCTTGGCATCGCGATGAGACTCGACGCGCCGCACCGACACCGGCAGGCGAGCCTGCCGCTGCTCGATCAGTCCGCTATCCAGCACGGACGATTCCCAGGTCATAGGCCAGTTCGGGATTGCCCTTGCTCTTCCACAGCGCGCCATCCATGTAGAAGTGGTGCAGCACGAAGGTCAGCGGGACCGCGAAGATGACCGTGTCGAGCTGCCCCGCGAGGATGCCCAGCCCCCCGAAGAATGCGATGTAGAGCGGCAGCGCCTTGCGCGTCGAGAGCCGTGCCAGCAGCAGCTTCTTCTCGCCCGGATCCTCGGTGCGCGCAAAGCGGGTGTTGTTCCGTGTCCAGTTGATCAGGTGGTACTGCAGGCTGTGCGTTGTCGTCGCGATCAGAATGAGCGCGAAAAGGTCCGAGACCAGCAGGTAAGACAGGTTGTAGGACAGCGCTGCGATGACGAAGGTGGCCACCGACATGGCCGGCAGGGTGCGCTGCCCGGCCCGCTTCAGCTGCACCTGCTCCCAGACCGCGATACCCAACATGACTGCGGCGCAGACGAATCCGCCGACAACCAAGAATCCGGGAATGGGCGGCACCGGCACGCTCAGGTTCGAGAAGGGCAGTCGGTGGCCGAAGACCACGTACTCGGAGAAGTTCAGACCCTGACTCGCCCGGTACAGCACCGGGGCCAGGCAGACGGCATACAACGCGTACTTGAGCCGGTTGCGCGGGCCCTTGTAGCCATTCTTCGCTGCGTAGATGTTGATGATGCCGAAGTGCTGCTTGAGAACGTGGAACACCTGCCAATACGCCCAGACAGCCAGCAGGGGCACCATCCAACCGCCGAACCACAACGTGCCGACGATGGCGGCCACCACGGTGAAGCTGATCACGTAGTGCGCCCAGAACCGGGACCGCTCGCGGGGATCCATCCACACGCGCGCCGAGGTCGTCAGCACATGCGGGAGGTCGGAAAGCAGGGAGAAGGCCACCGCGCCGACGAGGAATACCCCCTTGTGCCCGTCGGCCGCGAAGAGCACTGCCGACAACAACGCGCCCAAACCGAAGACAAAGAGGATGTCGACGCGTCTGCTGACAAACCACCCCGGCCGGTTCACACCGTCGGCGTTCTTCATCTCATCGGTGCCGGTAGCAAAGGTGGCCATGGCGATCGTCCTCAGGTAGGCGTCAAAACAATAATTGATAATGATTATCGTTTTCATAACGTAGAGACGTAGCGGCCACGTGTCAACGCCGAGACCTGTGAGCGGGCTGTGACGCTTCTCACCCACAATTGGCCGGTTAAGGTGCACAAATTACTATGCGACATGTCAGAAACCCGACCACGCCGACCTGGCGTGAACACCAGGGCGCCATGGTCAAGTCACTGGTTGCGGCCAGCCTTGCAGGCCCTTCCACTCCGCTCGCTACCCGCCACGCCGACAAATCCAGGCATTGCAGCAAACCTTGGAAGATTCGGAGGTGGCAGCCTGCCGTGACCAGAGTCCACACCGGTCCGCAGCCGCCACGACCACACCCTGATAACCAGATCGGCAATCGGCCACTACCCTCAACAGATGGGCCCGGTTTGCCGCCGGACCGTATGTTGGGTCTCCGGACAGGCCGGGGCGTGATTCAGGTTGAGGTGAAGCGCCGTGGTGAACACCGTGCTTAGTTCCGCACATGACGAACCACCGCATGCTCCGCTCACGCCGCCAGGCCCGCTGCCCCCACGCGAGATCCTCGAACAGTCCGGTGAGCTGCTCCGCGCACTCGCCGCTCCGGTCCGCATCGCCATCGTGCTGCAGCTGCGCGAGTCGCAACGCTGCGTCCACGAGTTGGTCGACGCGGTCGGCGTCGCCCAGCCACTCATCAGTCAGCACCTACGGGTCCTCAAGGCCGCCGGAGTGGTCTCCGGGGAGCGCCAGGGGCGCGAGGTGATGTACCGCCTCGTCGACGATCACCTCTCACACATCGTCGTCGACGCCGTTGCGCACACCGAGGAGCAGCGATGAGTGTCCGCGAAGAGCGGGCGGTGTTGCCGGGAACCGTGCGTTCCACCCGCCAGCGCGCGGCCATCACCGCCCTGCTGAAACGGACCGACGAATTCAGGTCTGCGCAAGAACTGCATGACGAACTCAAGCGCACCGGCGAAGGCATCGGCCTGACCACCGTTTATCGAACTCTGCAGTCGATGTCGACCTCGGGCGAGGTCGATGTGCTGCGCAACGACACCGGTGAGTCGGTGTACCGGCGCTGTTCGGACGGCCACCACCACCACTTGGTCTGCCAGAGTTGCGGTTTCGCGGTCGAAGTACAGGCGGGCGCAGTCGAGGTGTGGGCCGCCGATATCGCCGTGGAGCACGGGTTCACCGAGGTCCACCACACGGTGGAAGTCTTCGGTCTGTGCAGTCGCTGCAGCGCCGCCAACCCGGTCTCCTAGTTGCCCAACGCCTTTCTCGCGTCAGCACCCGTCGAAAAGACCATCAGCAGCAGTGTCACCAATGCCTCATCCGTGATTTCGGTGGCGGGAAAGTTGTAGCGCAACAACACATCTGCCTTGCGCCCCTTGGCGATCAACAGAATGTTCCCAAACAGGGACCTCTGCGCGAGCCCGTCGACCAGGTCCCGCGATTTAGCATTGACGGCCACGTCCCAGGCCAGCACCTGCGACAGCGACACCACGTCCAGGCCCGGCGCGATCGTGACCGCGCGGATCGAGGTGAGCGTGCCCTGGTAGTCGGCGGTCAGCGCACCATCGGCTTCCCTGGTGACCGGAAGCACCGGGTGCAGCACGCGGTGTACCCGGTCCAGAATCTCGTCGGCTCCGTTGTCGGGGTCGGTCATCACGCCGTACCGAATCGCCGGTCGCGCTGCGCGTATTCGAGACAGGCTGCCCACAGATCGCGGCGGTCGAAGTCCGGATACATCTTTTCCTGGAACACGAACTCGGCGTAGGCCGACTGCCACATCATGAAGTTGCTGGAGCGGAACTCACCCGAGGGCCGCAGGAACAGATCGACATCAGGCATATCCGGCTCGTCGAGGTACTTGGCGATGGTCTCCTCGGTGATGCGGTCCGGCTTGAGCTGTCCGGACTCCACCAGTCGCGCGATTCGTCTTGTCGCTTCGGCGATTTCGGCCCGGCCGCCGTAGTTGATGCACGTGGTCAACGTCAGCGTGCTGTTGTTCTTGGTGAGCTCCTCGGTGATCTCGAGCTCCTTGTAGACGCTGCTCCACAACCGCGTCTTCTGCCCCGCCCAGCGGAACCGCACCCCCATGTTGTTCAGATCGTGTCGGCGCCGCTTGACCACGTCGCGGTTGAAGCCCATGAGAAATCGAACTTCGTCCGCGGGCCTTCTCCAGTTCTCCGTCGAGAACGCGTAGGTGGTGAGCCACGGGATGCCCATCTCGATGGCGCCACAGACCATGTCCATCATGGTGGCCTCGCCCATCTTGTGGCCCTCGGTGCGTGGCAGCCCGCGGGCCCGCGCCCAGCGCCCGTTGCCGTCCATCACCACCGCGACGTGCCGGGGAACCAGCTCCTTGGGGATGGCCGGCGGTATGGCACCCGACGGATGCTTCGGCGCGGGATGTGGACGGGTGCCATGGGGGCCCGATCCGGGCAGCAACTTCGGGAAAACGGCAGGAAACACCGTCTTGTCCGGGAACGTCGGGGCGTAGCCGGGCGGGACGTCGGCCCAATCCGTGAAGTACTTATCCTGCTGCGGATCGGGCTGGCTGCTCTTCACCATGGGTCATATTTAACCTGGTCCCGCGTTCGACGAGCGGGAGTGTCCGTAGCTTGCGCTCCAGATGCCACTGCAAATGCGCCGCGATCAATCCGCTGGCCTGGGTGCGCTGGGCCTGCGGCACGTCATCGGTGGCCGCCCAGTCGCCGTCATGCAGTGCCGCCATCAGCTCCAGCACACCCGGCGGTGGAGTCGCCGCACCCGCGGGACGACAGTGCACACAGACGCTGCCACCCGCCCCCACATGGAAGGCACGGTGTGGGCCGGGGGTGGCGCAGCGCGCGCATTCGTTGATGGCGGGTGCCCACCCGGCGATGCTCATGGCGCGCAACAGATATGCATCGAGAACCAGTTCGCGGGAGCGCTGCTGATCGGCGATGGCCCTGAGCGCACCGACGGTGAGGCGGTGCAGAGCGAGGGCCGGAGCGCGCTCTTCACCGGCGATCCGCTCGGCGGTCTCCAGAACGGCGCAGGCGGTGGTGTACCGGCCGTAATCGCTGACGATGTCCGACGCGAAGGCGTCGATGGCCTGCACCTGCGTGACGATGTCGAGATTGCGTCCCGGATGCAGCTGCACATCGATATGCGCGAATGGTTCCAGCCGTGATCCAAACTTACTGCGGGTGCGGCGCACTCCCTTGGCTACCGCGCGGACCAGGCCATGCTCGCGGGTCAGCAGGGTCACGATGCGGTCGGCCTCACCGAGCTTGTGCTGCCGCAGCACGACAGCACGATCCCGATAAAGCCGCATTCGAACAGTTTTCCATCTGGTACCGACGAATCCCCGCATTGACGCACTATTTCGACGGCTTACCCTTCTGGTCATGTCGGGCTTTCCCACGCTCACCGCCCAGGCCTGCGCGCTGGTAGAGGGTTCGGCCAGCTCCGTTTCCCTGACCCTCGCGGCGCTCAACGCGATCAAATCCAGCCAGTCCACCTTGAACGCGTTCCGGGTGGTGTGCACCAAGAGCGCCCTCGCCGAGGCCGCCGAAGCCGACAAGCGATTAGCCGCCGGCGAGCGGCTGCCGTTACTCGGGGTTCCCATCGCCATCAAGGACGACACCGACTTGGCGGGCACCCCAACCGCATTCGGTACCGCCGGGGCGGTTGGCTCAGAACCCGAGGACGCCGAGCTGGTGCGACGGCTACGGGCAGCGGGCGCGGTGATCGTCGGCAAGACCAATACCTGTGAGCTCGGTCAGTGGGGCTTCACCAGCGGTCCGGGCTTCGGACACACCCGCAACCCGTGGAGCCGTGGCCACACCCCCGGCGGATCGTCAGGCGGCAGTGCGGCCGCGGTGGCGGCCGGGCTCGTCGCCGGGGCGATCGGTTCGGATGGGGCCGGGAGCATCCGGATTCCGGCCGCATGGACACACCTGATCGGCATCAAGCCGCAGCGTGGCCGGATCTCTACCTGGCCACTGGCGGAGGCGTTCAACGGGATCACGGTGCACGGGCCCCTGGCGCGCACGGTCGCCGATGCCGCGCTGTTGTTAGACGCCGTCTCGGGGAGCGCTCCCGGGGATTTACACAAGCCACCCCACGTCCGGGTGCTCGACGCCGTCCACGAGGACCCGGGGCAGCTTCGTATCGCGCTGTCGCTCAAGGTTCCGTTCTCGGGGTTTCCCGCGCACATTCATCCGACGATCGAAGCCGCCACCCGATACGTGGCCCATCAGCTGCGTTCCCTTGGGCACATGGTGTCCGAGGGCGATCCGGATTACGGCGTCGGGCTCGGTCTGAACTTCCTGCCGCGGGCGACCGCCGGGCTGCTGCCGTGGCGGGACCGGCTCGACGCCGGGGCACATTGGGATCACCGCACCGTGACCAACATGCGCACGGGCCGACGCCTGGCCGGCTGGGCGCTGCGGCGGGCGCGTGCCGCCGAGCCACGGTTGCAGGCGCGCGTCGGCAAGATCTTCGGCAGCTTCAATGTCGTGCTGGCGCCGACGACTGCCCAACCACCCACGGGTATCTACGATTTCGACGATGTCGGCAGTATCGCCACGGATCGCGGACAAATCGGTGCCTGTCCCATGACCTGGCCGTGGAATGTGCTCGGGTGGCCGTCGATCAACGTGCCCGCTGGGTTCACCGAGGACGGGTTGCCGGTCGGCGTGCAGCTGATGGGTCCGGCGAACAGCGAGCCGCTGCTGATTTCCCTTGCCGCGCAGCTGGAGTCGATCAACAACTGGGCATCGGAGACCCCCGACCCCTGGTGGTGAAGGCGTGCCACGCTCCGCCCCTTTCCACTCCGCCCCTTTGCGCCGACACACCGCGTTTTGCGTCGGCTACTCGCGAAATGCGTCGAAAACCGTAGCTTCGATGACTAGGCGGCTCGCCGCGCGGCGGCCAGTGCCGCTCGCACGCGCTCGATCACTGCACCGGGCCGGTGCGTCAGCTGATCCCGACTGACTCTCACGAGCCGCCAGCCCATCGCGGCGATGAGCTCTTGCCGTTCGATATCGCGGCGATGCTGGACAGAATCGCCCCAGTGCTGCGCGCCGTCGAATTCGGCGGCCACCCGTTGCTCCCGCCAGCCCATGTCGAGGCGAATGGTCCGCCCGTCGGGACCGCACAATTCGATCTGAGTCTCTGGCTCGGGCAATCCAGCACCAACGAGGCACACGCGCAGTCGAGTTTCCTGCACCGACTCCGCGCCCGCATCTGCCAGTGCCAGCACACGTTCCAACTGCCGCAGCCCTCGCGCTCCGCGATGGCGCTCGGCGACTCGCATGACCGATTCAACGGTGCACAGCCGCAGCAACACATCAACAAGTTCGACAGCTCTGTTCAGCCGAGTACGGCGTCCAACATCGAACACGGTGCGGGCCGGCGTAGTCACCGGTATCCCGCGAACCGTCATCACCTCCGCGGGCAGCAGTCTGTCGTTATGGATCACAATGCCGCGTGGTGAATCGTGTCGTCGACGCACCAGCTCGGCCGGTCGCTCCGCCGATACCCATGAGTTGCCGTGCAACGCAGCGGCTGACACTCCAGACACCACACCCTTGCGCCCTGACCACAAGAAGGCAGCCTCGGCACGCAGCGCTGCGGTCAGTTCGACGTCTCGTCGCCGATAGACGTTCTGGAACACCTTCGCGTAGTCCTTGCGGAGGATCTGCGGTGTCAGCACCCCCGACGCCAGCCCCTCGCGTGCAACTATGAGCCCACCCATGGCAGGACCCTTGCATGCCCCTCTGACAAGTCGCCGAGACTACGGTTTTCGACGCATTTCGCGAGTAGCCGACGCAAAACGCGGCGTGTCGGCGCAAAGGGGGGTGGGACGGGGGCGCGAAGGGG